>CAWJAU010000017.1:0-113801 GCA_963840945.1 uncultured beta proteobacterium
CCACCGACGGCCAACGGCGGTTCGTGCATACGGTCGATTCCTTCGCGCTCGTCGTGGCGTCGCTGGCGCGCGACGCCGCAGCGGCCGGGTGGAGTGTCGGCGTCGCGCCGCACAGCCTGCGCGCCGTGACGGCGGACGAGCTGGCGGCGATCGTCGCCCTGGTGCCGCGAGGGGCGCCGATCCACATCCACGCCGCCGAGCAGACGCGCGAGGTGGACGAGTGCTTCGCGTGGAGCGGCGTGCGGCCGGTCGAATGGCTGCTGACGCACGCGGGACTCGATGCGCGCTGGTGCATCGTGCACGCGACGCACATGACCGAGCGCGAGACCGCGGCGCTCGCCGCGAGCGGCGCGGTGGCGGGGCTCGCGCCGACGACCGAGGCGGATCTGGGCGACGGCACGTTCCCCGGCGCGTCCTACCTCGCGGCCAGCGGGCGCTTCGGCGTCGGCAGCGATTCCAACACGCTGATCTCGACCGTTCGCGGAGTTGCGGCAGCTCGAGTGGTCGCAGCGCATGCGCGCGCGCCGCGCGCAACGTGCTGCGGCGGCGGCGATGTGCCGGTCGGGCACGTCGCTGTGGGCGCGCGGCGGCGCGCGGCGGCGCGCAGGCGCTGGCGCCAGCCGACGGGTGCCATCGCCCCGGGATGCCGCGCCGATCTCGTGGTGCTCGAACCGACGATCCCGGCGCTGGCCGATGCAGCGCCACCGAGGACGTGCTCGATGCCGCGATTTTCGGCCCTGCGCGCGAGCCGGTGCGCGACGTCATGGTGGGCGGGCGCTGCATCGTGCGCGACGGGCGTCACCGCAGGAGGAAGCGGTGCTCGCTCGCTATCGCGCGGCGCTCGCGCGGATTTGCGCAGCGCATGAATCCGACGCGTTCGATCTGCTGCTCACCGACGCGCATCTCGCGACGATGCGCGGCGAGACGCCTATGGCGCGATCCGCGACGGCGCGGTCGGCATCACGCGGCGAGCACGATCGCATGGGTCGGGCGCCGAGCGCGATTTGCCGCGCGACGCGTCGGCGCACGACGCTCGACGCGCACGGCGGCGTGGCTGACGCCCGGGCTCGTCGATTGCCACACGCATCTCGTCTACGCGGGCAATCGCGCGAACGAATTCGAAGCGGCGCCTGCAACGGCGCGACGTACGCCGACATCGCGCGCGAAGGCGGCGGCATCGCGGCGACGGTGCGCGCGACGCGCGCCGCGAGCGAGGACGAGCTTGCGGCGCAGAGCCGGCCGCGCCTCGCGGCGCTCGCGGCGGAGGGCGTGACGACGGTCGAGATCAAGTCCGGCTACGGGCTCGACACGGCAAACGAGGTGAAGCAGCTCCGGGTGGCGCGCGCGCTCGCGGCCGAGATCGGTGTCGACGTGCGCACGACGCTGCTCGCGGCGCACGCGCTGCCGCCGGAATTCGCCGGGCGCGCCGACGATTACATCGACTACGTTTGCCGCGAAACGATTCCCGGCCGTTGCGCGCGAAGGGCTCGCGGACGCCGTCGATGCGTTTTGCGAGACGATCGGCTTCACGCAGGCGCAGACGCAACGCGTGTTCGCCGCCGCGCGCGCGCAAGGGTTGCCGGTCAAGCTGCACGCCGACCAGCTCTCGGACATGGACGGCGCGCGCGCTGGCCGCCGAATTCGGCGCGCTGTCGGCCGATCACCTCGAATACACGAGCGACGCGGGCGTCGCGGCGATGGCACGCGCCGGGACGGTCGCCGTCCTGCTGCCCGGCGCTTTCTACGCGCTTGCGCGAGACGAAAGTGCCGCCGATCGCCGCGTTGCGCGCGCGCGGGCGTGCCCATGGCCATCGCCACCGACTGCAATCCCGGCACGTCGCCTGTCGACGTCGCTCGCTGCTGATGCTCAACATGGCGTGCACGCTGTTCCGGCTGACGCCGGAGGAGGCGCTGGCCGGCGTCACCGTGCATGCGGCGCGCGCGCTCGGGCTTGCCCGACCGCGGCATCGATCGCGCCGGGCCAACGCGCCGACATCGCGCTGCTGGGAGATCGCGGAGCCGGCGGAGCTTGCTACCGCATCGGCGGCAACGCGAGCCGCGGCGATCGTGCGCGCGGGGCGCGTCGCGCATTGGGAGTGATGGATGGCGCTGTGCGAGATCGCATCGCGGGGACGCGCCGCTCGTCGTCGACGTCCCGCACGCGGGGACGCTCGTGCCGGACGCCGTCGCGGCGCGGCTCACGCCGGCCGCGCGCGCGTTGCCCGACACCGACTGGCACGTCGAGAAGCTCTACGCGTTCGCGCGCGAGGACGGGCGCGACGCTGCTGTCCGCGACGCATTCGCGCTACGTCGTCGACCTGAACCGCGACCCGTAGCGGGGCGGCGCTGTACCCAGGCGCCGACAACACCGAGCTTTGCCCGACGCGCACGTTCGCCGACGAGCCGATCTATGGCGGAAGGCGACGCGCCGGATGCCGCCGAAGTAGCAGCGCGGCGCACCGAGTATTTCGTACCGTATCACGCGCTGCTGCCGCCGAGATCGAGCGCGTGCGCGCGCGCCATGGCTACGCGATCCTGCTGGACGGCCATTCGATCCGCAGCGAGGTGCCGCGCTTTTTCGCGGGACGCCTGCCCGATCTCAATCTCGGCACTGCCGACGGTGCGAGCTGCGCGCCGGCGCGTGCAGAAGTTGCGCGGCGCTTGTGCTGGCGGGCGCCGCCGGCTTTCCAGTGTCGTCAACGGCCGTTTCAAGGGCGGCTAGGATCACCCGACACTACGGGCGGCCGGCGCGCGGCGTCCACGCGCTGCAGCTCGAGATCGCGCAGCGTGCTACATGGACGAGGCGCCGCCGTACCCGTGGGATCCGGCGCGCGCGGCGAGCGCTCGTGGCGGTTGCTGGGGCGGCTTGGCGCCGCACTGCTCGCGACTGGCGGCCTGGCGTGACATGATCCGCATACTACATCGCGCGGCAGCGCTACGACGCATGGCTCGTCGCGGACCGGCTCGCGCAGGCCGGCATCAAGGCGCACGTGTTCAACCAGCACGCGTCGAGCATCGTCGGCGAAGTGCCCGCCCGACGTCGCGCAGCCGCAGGTCTGGCTCGAGCGCGATGCCGACCGGGCGCGGGCCGACACGGTGCTTCTTGCCTATCAGGAGGAGCGCAATCGTGCCGGCAGCATCATCTGCGCGAAATGCGGCGAAGAGAATCCCGCCACGTTCGAGCTGTGCTGGAAGTGCGGCTGGTCGCTCTAGCCGACTTAATTGTCTGCGGCCGTCTGAAACGCGGCCACCCGCGACTTGAGTTGGGCTGCTGCAGCCATCGTCGCCTCTGGATCCAAATTATTCGGTTGTCGCCGCGAAAACGTGACGATATCGAAACGCCCGAAACAGGAGTTGACGATCATGTAACGAGGCTCTCCGGTGCCATCACTTCGGCGGACTTCGACGTTCTGCACCAGCTCGTAGGGGATACGAACACTTGTCGTGCCTGGCGGAGGCAGTAATAAGGCCGCCCGTTCACTGATTGCGAGCGTTCCTTCGGTCGGAGTCCTGGATCGCTCGACTTGGGGGTACCCATCGAGTGCAAACTCGGGTCGCCAAGATGCTGACTCAAATATCGTTACTACTCCCTCGTCATTCGGGATTGCGGTCTCCAGCGACTCGGTGACCGAGATGCCCTTGTTGGTGTACGCCACGCAGCGATCGTTCTCCGATCGGTCTTGCATGTTCACCAATGGGCCGAGGGTGAGTGCGACCAGGCCCGGCGCGCCCTGCGCGGCCACGCTAAGGGCGGCAGCGGGCAAGATTGCGCATCCTGCGACGGCGCATAAGCACGCGAGCAGAATCGGATGGACAATTGCGTTCATCCGCAGACGCTACACTGTCTTGCGGCCGATGCCTACCGCTGCGCTCGGCTCCAAGCGCATTGCGAAGGTCCCAATGCGGCCAATACCAGACATCGGAGGGCCAACCTGATTGCAGACATTCGGCCGTCCAACCCACAAAATGATCTCTCCAATGCGCTCTGAAGCCCATTCCGCGACTTCTCGCCGGGTTCCGGTACAGACCCGCAAAAACCTCTCCGACACCTCATTTACGGCTTCGTATGATCCGCCTCATTGAGCAAACGCTCCACCCGCGCGCGGTCGTGGACCGCGCCCACAACCGTGAACGCATCGCGGGCGCGTTCGGCATCGGCGCGCCCCGCGGCTTGCTCTCGGTGGGCAAATCGAAGCACGGCCCGATGGTAGAGCACGCGCGCAACCTCGAGCCGGCTGCCAATGTGCCCGAACTCCGCCAACGCCGCGTCGAACGAACGCAGCGCGTAGTCCGCTTGGCCTCGGGCGAGAAGTATCTGGCCTTGGACTCGGCGGGCGAGTGCGCGATAGTGGGGCGCGTCGCCAAACTCGGCGAATGTCACCGCCCGTTCGGCCAGCCGCGCCGCTTCGTCGATGCGGCCGGCGTGCAAGTACGTTTCCGCGGCGCGCGCAACGATCTGGTTCCACGCGATGGCATTCTCGGTGTCGCGCACGAGCGTGACGTACCGTTCGTACGACTCCAGCGCCGCGCCGATGTCGTCGCGCCGCATCGCCGCTTGGCCAAGTCCATTGAGCGCCCACGCCGACAGCACCAGCTGGTTGAGCGCTTCCGCCCGCGCCCACCCGCGCTCGGCGTGCCCGCGCGCTGCCGCATCGTCGCCGAGGTCCGCGGCGATTTGCGCCGCCAGCGGCTCGATCCAGGTCGCGAGCCGCTCCTCGCCGATCCGCTCGCACATCGCGAGTGCCTGGAGTGCCGCATCGTGGGCCTCGGCGAGCTCGCCCATGCCGTGGAGCGCTTGCACGCGGCAGAATTCGCTCCACGCGACGCGCGCCAGCGATCCGATCTTGTGGCCTTCCTGCGCGTCGAGGGCGGCGAACGCGAGCGCGTCGTTCCATAGGCCGCGGCCCGCCGCATTCTCCGCCAGGAACTCGTTGCCCGACGCAATCGCCGACGGGAACTGCTTGCGCTCGCCGATGGCGATGCTCGCCCGCGCCCAGCGGTCGCTCTCGCCGTACTGCATCAGATGCTGATGCGCCCCGGCCAGCATCGTACAAATATTGGACAGCGTCGCCGGGTCATCGAGCGGTTCGGCCAGCTGCCGCGCCCGTTCGAGGAATTCGATTGCCTTGGTGTGCTCGGTTCGATAGTGGTAATAGCGGCCGACGAGCGCCGTCGCGAGCGCCAGCGCATTCGTCTGGGTCGCGGGATCGAGCTCGACTAGCGATTCTTCCAATCGAGCCAGTCCCCGCGGATCGCCGAGAGGCATATACGCATTCCCTATCTTCGCCTTAAGCGCGGCGCGCGCTTCGCGATTGGTCGCAGCGGTCAGTGCGCGCTCGTAGCTGTCGACGGCATCGCGGATCACGCCGCGCATTTCGTGGATGTCGCCGATCTGCTCGTCGACGGCGGCCAGATCGTCGGAGCGCTTCAGCGCCTCGGCGGACTCGCGCGCCTGCTCCAGGAACTTGAGCGCCTCGTCGTGAGCGAAGACCCGCTCCGCGTTGGCCGCCGCACGGCGCGAGTACGCGAGCGCGCGCGCGAGATCGCCCGCCTGCGTGAAATGATGGGCGAGATCCTGCGCGTGATCGTCCGCTCGCGCCGTCGTCGCCGCGTCGGGCGCGGCCGACGCACCATTGAGTCTCTCGAGTACTTCGCCGATTCGCTGGTGCAGGCGGCGTTGGCGGATCGGGTTCAACTCTTCGTAGAGGACTTCGCGGATCTTGTCGTGGGTAAACGCGAACTTGTCGTGGCCTTCCGACGACGTTGTCGCGTCGCCGCCGTTCGCGCGCACGAGTTGCGCGGCGGTGGCCTCGTCGAGCGCGTCGAGCAGCTCGTCGACATTGCCGGAAGTCACGGCGGCCAGCTCGTCGAACGAGAAGATCTTGCCGAGAGCCGCGGCCGTCCGCAGCGCATCCACCGTCGCATCGGTCAGCCGCGTCAGCCGCCGGCCGATCGCCTCCTTGACGCTTTGCGGGATGGCGAGCTCGTGCGTCTCCTTCCGCCCCCAGCCGCCGTCCTCGCGATAGATCTGCCCTTGCTCGATCAGCGACTTGACGACCTCTTCGAGGAAGAACGGATTACCTTCGGTCTCGCGGTACAGCGCGTCGACAAACTCGTCGGACACGGTTTCCTGCCCAAACAGCATAGCGATCAGCGCGCCCGTGTCCGCCTGTGACAAGCGTCCGAGCGCAACGCGCGTCGCCAGGCGCTCGCGGTTCCAGTCGACCAGCACGGCCGCGAGTGGATGCGTACGATCGAGCTCGATCTCGCGGTACGTCGCGAGTACGAGCACGCGGTCGTTGCGCAGGTGACGCAACACATAGTGCAGCAAGGACAGGGTCCCACGGTCCGCCCAATGGATATCGTCGACGAACACGAGCAGGCCGCAGTCCGCCGCGAGCGATTGCAAGAGGCGGCCGACGTTGTCGAACAGTCGCAGCCGCTCTTCGCCGGGCGACAGGGGGGCGTTGGGGACGAGCGTTCCGAGCTTCGATTCGATTTCGGGCGCGAGCTTAGCCATTTCCGCCGCCGTCGTCCCCAGCTTGGCGCGGAGCTGTTCTATCCCTTGTCCGTGCACCCACTCACGCAACGCCTCGACGAGCGGCAGATAAGGTGTGGTCGCTTCGTACTCGTAGCAACCGCCGCGCAGAATCGTTGCGCCGCTCTGGCGGGCATGCGCGATCAATTCCTGCGCGAGCCGCGTCTTGCCCACACCCGGCTCTCCGGACAGCAGAACCAGATGCCCGCGCGCCTGCTGCGCCTGGTCCCAGTGCTGCTTCAGTTGTGTAAGCTCGGCGGCGCGTCCGACGAGCTTGCCGCGTACGAGGTCGTGCAGCGGCGCTCCGGCTGCGCTACCCATGTCCTCGACGCGCAGAGGCGCGAACTCCGATGGCAGGTCGGCGGCGACTAGCTGGAACAGCGTTTCCGGTTCGGCGAGTCCGCGGAGCTTGTGCGCGCCCAGAATCCGCAGCGTCGTCCCTGGCGGCATGGTGGGTCGCACGCGCTCCGCCGCCGCCGCCGACAGGAGGGTCTGACCGCCGTGCCCGGCGTTCATGACGCGGTGCGCGCGTGCGAGCGTGAGTGACGACGCATACTCACCGTCCTTCGGCTCGGCCGAGCCCGTATGCAACCCCATGCGCACGCGCAGGGCGCTGATCCCGCTCCAGGGCTCTCGATGCAGCGCACGCTGCGCGCGAAGAGCCGCGGCCGCCGCGTCATCGGCGCGCTCGAACACCGAGCAGAAGGCGTCGCCGACGATGTTGAAGACGCGGCCGTGGTGAAAGTCGATCGCGTCCTGCAGCAGCGCGTGATGGCGCGCCAGCGCCTCCGGCATCGCGCCGGGGTGCTGCTGGAACAGCCGCGTCGAACCTTCGATGTCGGTGAACAGGAAGGTGACGGTGCCGCTCGGGAGAGTGTCCATGCCGCGTCGCGTGATGCCGGCCTGCAAGCGAACATCTTGGATGACCTCCGGACGCCGGTCAACCGGGGTCGACCCGGTCGCGCTGGCGAAAGAACTTCGACAAATCCTCCGCACGTGACGAAATCCATCTCAAGCGTCGCGCACGAAACCGGTGACTTTGATCTTTGGCGCGACCAGCGCGCCCTTGCGGGCGCGGCGATGCAGATGCTTTCCGAGCGCCTCACCCTCGATCGCCACCGTAACGGCGCGACCCAGGCGGTTAGTGCCTTGCAGGGTCACCTTGCTCGCCGTTGCGAGACCGACCGCAACGAGCTTCTCCTCACCGTCAAGACCGATAATGATGACGCCGCGACCGCGCGGGACTTCGCGCATATCCGCTAGCGGGAACACAAGCAGCCGGCCACGCGATGACAGCGCGGTGACGTGGTCGAGCCCGGGCGCGAGCGCGACAGGCGAGACGGGCTCCTCGTCCGGATCCAGCGTCATGAAGGTCTTGCCGGAACGTGACCGCGACACCATGTCCTCCAGTGTTGCGACGAAGCCATAGCCGCCCGTCCCCGCGACGAGGTACTTCTGCTCGGGCGGGCCCGAAACCACCTGTGCGATCTTCGCGCCCGGCGGCAGCTCGATCAGCGTGGTCACCGGCACGCCGTCGCCACGGCCGCCGGGAATGTCGGACGCGCGGATCGTGTACGAGCGGCCCAGCGTATCGAGCACCACAACCGGATGCACGGTGCGGGTCTCGAGGATCGCCAACGGACCGTCGCCGGTCTTCCAGGCGAACTGCGTCGCGTCAAGCCCGTGCCCCTGCCGCGAGCGAATCCAGCCGTGGCGCGATAAGGTCACGGTCAGTGGTTCGTCCGCAACGTTCCGGCTCAAGACGACAGGCGCAACGGCCTCGATCAGCGTGCGGCGCTTGTCACCGAAGCGCTTGGCATCGGCCTCGATCTCCGACACGATCAGAGCCGAGAGCGCTTTCGGGTCGGCGAGCAGATGCTTCAACCCCTTGCGCTCGGTCTTCAGCGCCTTGAGCTCGGTTTCGAGCTTGATGCCCTCCAACCGCGCCAGTTGGCGCAGGCGGATCTCGAGGATGTCCTCGGCCTGAATGTCGGTCAACCCGAACTCGGCCATCAGGTCGGCCTTGGGCTCGTCCGCCTTGCGAATGATGCGGATCACCTTGTCGATCGACAGCAGTGCCAGCGACCGGCCTTCGAGAATGTGGATGCGCCGCTCGACTTCGCCCAGCCGATGCCGCGTTCGCCGCGTGACCGTGGCGAAGCGGAAAGCGATCCACTCCTCGATGATCTGCTTCAGGTGCTTCGACCGCGGCCGCCCGTCGCGGCCCAGCAGCACGAGGTTGATCGGCAGGCTTGCCTCGAGCCGCGTGTTGGCGAGCAGCAGCTGCATGAACTCCGCCGGGTCCTGGCGGCTCGATCTCGGCTCCAGCACGAGACGCACCGGCGACGACTTGTCCGACTCGTCGCGCACCGTGTCGAGTGCGGAGAGCATCAGGTTCTTGAGGTTGAGCTGCTCCTGCGAAAGTGCCTTCTTGCCTTCCTTCGGCTTCGGATTGGTCGCGCGCTCGATGTCTTCCAGTACGACGCGGGTCGACACGCCGAGTGGCAGCTCCGTCACCGCAATCTGCCATTGCCCCCGCGCAAGCTCCTCGACGGTCCAACGCGCGCGCACGCGCAGGCTGCCGCGACCGGTTTCGTAGACGGCGCGGATCGCCTCGGCCTCCGAGGTGATCTGGCCGCCGCCCGGCAGGTCGGGCCCCGGGATGTGCGCCAGCAGCTGGTCGAGCGTGATCGCCGGATCGCGGACCGTGGCAATCACGGCCCGGACCACTTCGCCAAGGTTGTGCGAAGGAATGTCGGTCGCCATGCCGACGCCGATGCCCGAGGTGCCGTTGAGCAGCAGCATGGGCAAGCGCGCCGGCAGGAGCTTCGGCTCCTTGAACGCACCGTCGTAGTTCGGCGCGAAGTCGACCGTGTCCCGGCCGATTTCCGCCAGCAGCAACTCCGCGATCGGGGTCAGGCGACACTCGGTGTAGCGCATCGCCGCGGCGTTGTCGCCGTCGCGCGAGCCGAAATTGCCCTGCCCGTCGATCAGCGGGTAGCGCAAGCTGAAATCCTGCGCCTGGCGCACGAGCGCATCGTAAGCGGCGGTGTCTCCGTGCGGGTGGTATTTGCCCAGCACATCGCCGACCACGCGCGCCGATTTGACGTGCCGCGCGGGCGCGTAGAGCCCCAATTCGTGCATCGCGTAGAGGATTCGCCGCTGCACCGGCTTCTGGCCGTCCGCCACATCCGGCAGCGCGCGACCCATTACGACGCTCATCGCGTACTCGAGATAGCTGCGTTCGGCGAACTGCGCCAGCGGCAACGACTCGTCCGGGCCCCCTTCGCCGCCCTGAACACTGACGGGCGGCGGCGCGGGTGGGGCGGCGTCCCCGTCGGCGGCGAACAGCTCGCCGGTCAGCGCATCGACGCCACGACGGGCGATCGGCCGGGCGGGCTTCTTCTTTCCTGCCATTCAGCGTTCCAATCGGGCGGTTGGGGGCCGGCGAAACTCATACATCGACTTCGACCGAATTGCCGGACTGCTCCATCCATTCCCGGCGGCTCGCGGCCTCGGCCTTGCCCATCAGCTTGGCGAACATCCGCAGGGCTTCGTCGGTCGCGTCGGGCGCGACGCGCACGGGCAGGACACGGCGGGTTTCCGGGCTCATCGTGGTTTCCCACAACTGCTCCGGATTCATCTCGCCCAGACCCTTGAAGCGTCCCACCGACCAGGAGCCGGGCTTCACGCCTTCCTTTGTCAGCCGGTCGTCGATCACTTCGAGCTCGCCGTCGTCGAGCGCATAGAGCTTGCGCGCCGGGCGCTTGCCCGAGGGTGGCACATCGATTCGGTAGAGCGGCGGGCTGGCGACACAGACGTGGCCACGTTCGATCAGCGCCGGGAAATGACGGAAGAACAGGGTCAACAGCAGAACCTTGATGTGACTGCCGTCGACGTCGGCGTCCGCCATGATGATGATCTTTGAATACCGCAAGCCTTTAAGGTCGGCTTCCGCGGACGAGCGGTGGGGATCGACGCCGATCGCCACGGCGATGTCGTGGATCTCGGTATTCGCGAACAGCCGGTCGCGCTCAACCTCGAAGGTGTTCAGCACCTTGCCGCGCAGGGGCAAGATGGCCTGGTACTGCTTATCGCGCGCAAGCTTTGCCGAACCGCCGGCGGAATCGCCTTCGACCAGGAACACCTCCCGCCGCGAGACGTCGTCGGACTCGCAGTCGGTGAGCTTCCCCGGCAGGACCGCGACGCCGGAACCCTTTCGTTTCTCGACCTTCTGCGCCGACTTCATTCGCGTCAGCGCCTGTTGGATCGCGAGCTCGGCAATTCGCTTGCCGTAGTCGACATGCGCGTTGAGCCAGACTTCGAGCGGGTCGCGGACGACCTGCGCGACCAGCTTCAGCGCATCGCGGCTCGTGAGCTTCTCTTTGACCTGCCCTTGGAACTGCGGATCGAGGATGCGCGCCGCAAGCACGAAGTGGAGCCTCGCTGCCACATCCTCCGCCTGCAGGCGAGCGCCGCGCGGCAGCAGGCTGTGATGCTCGACGAATGCTTTCACCGCGTCGAACAGCGCCGCCCGCAGGCCGGCCTCGTGGGTACCCCCCGCGGGCGTCGGAATGAGGTTGACATAGCTCTCGGCGACCGCAGTGCCCTCGTCATACCAGGCGAACGCCCAGGCGGCTCCCTCGCCCTCGGCGAACGTGTCCCCGTCCTTCGGCTTGCCCAGATAATTCTCGCCGGCAAAAATCGGCGCGACCGGCGTCAGGCCCTCGCCCAGCTCCTGCAGGTATTGCTCCAGGCCCCCCGAATAGGTCCAGGACTGCGCCTTCCAATCCTTGCCCTTCTCGACATGCAGCGTGATCTTCACGCCGGGCAAGAGCACTGCCTTGGCGCGTAGCGTCCGTTCGAGGTCCGGCAGCGAGATCGTTGGCGAATCGAAGTACTTAGGATCCGGATAGGCACGGACCAGGGTGCCGGACGCGCGCTGCCCGCAGGCCCCGATCACCTTGAGCTTCTCCGCCACCTCGCCGCCGGCAAACACGATGCGATGCACCTTGCCGTCGCGCTTTACTTCTACTTCCAAGCGCCGCGACAACGCGTTGGTCACGGAGACACCGACGCCGTGGAGCCCGCCCGAGAATGCGTATGCGCCTTCGCCATCCTTCTTGTCGAACTTGCCCCCGGCGTGCAGACGCGTGAACACCACCTCGACGGTGGAGACCTTCTCCACCGGATGGATGCCGACCGGAATGCCGCGCCCATCGTCCTCGACGCTGACCGACTGATCGGCGTTCACCCGCACGTCGATACGCGTGGCGGAACCGGCCAGCGCCTCATCCGCGGCGTTGTCGATAACCTCGTGAATGATGTGGGTCGGATCGCTGGTGCGCGTGTACATGCCCGGTCGCTCGCGGACCGGTTGCAGGCCCTTGAGCACGCGGATCGACGATTCCTCGTATCTGCCTCTTGCCAACGCAGCTTCCTGTCCTTTCGGTGATCCCGCCGCAAGCCACTTCGCATCTACGGGGGCGGCATCATATTACAGGTCTGCCGGTGGCTGGAGCGGGCAGAAATGGATTGTCAGTGGAACAACTGAGGATGAATTGCGCGGGGGTTGTTGCGACGGCAGGCAGGTGATTTGCCTGGATGACTTCCCCGGCAGAAACACCTATGCTAGACGCGTGCGACTGGGCAGGGCCGGCAGGGCGACCGGAATCTGCGACGATGATCATGCATCGACCGCGGAAAACTTCGCTCTTGCCCATTGGCTGCCCATCTCTGGGGACGAGACTGCTCTCTGAGCCGCCTTTGGCAGCGTGCGAGGATCGCGGCGGAACCGTCGCCCCGCGTGAGAGAGAAAAGTGCATCCGTACCGAGTTTTCATAAGCTATTCGCGAGAGGATATTTCCCTCGCTCGCGAGCTGGATAGCGCTTTAGCGCAGCTCGGGTTAAAGCCCCTCTGGGATCCGCAGATTCAGCCAGGAGAGCACTTCAAAGATCAGATCAAGACATTGATCTCGCACAGTCACCTTTTTGTACCGCTGCTCACCGAGCGATCCCAAGGCCGTCCCTGGGTTCACCAGGAGACTGGATTCGCGATTGCGCTTGGCATTCCGGTGCTTCCGATTACGGTCGATCGAGTGCCAGGAGAGATGAGCGCTGAGATCCAGTCTCTCCAAGTTGATCCCAGCTTTTCCAACCTAACGGCCCGGCTACTGAGTATCGACTTCGGTCGAATTATCGAACGAGATGCAAGCACCCCGGCGTCCCTTGTTCAAGTGGCGGGCTGGCCAGAGGAACGAACGCGTCTGATTTCAGAACTTGCGGCTAAGGTAATGCGAGCTTCAGGGAGCCGCTCGCGTACGGCAGCGAGGAACCTATTCAAGCTTCAGCATCCCAACTCTGCCACCCGAACATCCAGACTGGCATATCCGTGACGGCGACAACCCGCGATCGCCGTACTATCACGAACTCCAATCAAAGGAACGACAGGCCCTTGAGGGGCACGCAAGGCAGCAAGGGTGTGACCTGATTATCAACCCCTATCTTCGGCTGCGAGGACGGGGGCAAGGTGCAACGCGCATTCGCCTCGCTACGCTGTTAGACTTTCTCGAAGCACCGACCGTCGACGACGTCAAGGTCGCGATATCGAACCGCGCCCAGGGACGAAATCTTACGGTTCTCGGCGATTGGTGGGTCGCGGAGTCGCTGGTTCCGGGACCGGGTGGGTACAGGCAAACCGTTTTCAATTGGCACGCTCCCACCGCATTGCGAGCAATCCAAGATTTTGATCGCGAGTTCAAGGAGCTCGTTGGTGGTGTTCCGGCGGACGAGTCTCGTGCTCGTGCGATTGAGCTGATTCGAACAGAGGTTGCGGCCCTGGATAGCGAGATCTCAAAATCAGGCCGGGACTGAGGTTCAATGGACCTAACGCTAGGCGCTCGTTCGAGGTCGATACGGAGGCCTGTGGAATAGGCATTGGCTGCCGGTGCATCCTTGCGACCTACTGTCCCGGCGCGGATTGACATCGACGCAGCTTGCGCAGCGAACAGCGCGATGCATCGGTCGCGAAGCGATCTCACGGTCCACGTGCGGCGGGAGGTTCGAGCAATCTCGCCGTGCAGATCTCGGCGATCCGCCGGTGCTCTCGCAGGCTCCCGGAGGGAAGCGTTGGATCGAGACGCTGGCACGGCGGGGGTATCGCTTCGTCGGACCTGTCACCGCGCTCGCGGACGACCGCCAAGACCCTCGTAGCCGCAAGCCCTCGAACCTGCCCGAGCCGCTGACGTCGTTCATTGGCCGCGAGCGTGAGCTGGTGGAGATCAAGAGGCTGTTGCCGGGCAAACGGTTGCTGACGCTCGTCGGCGTCGGCGGGATCGGCAAGACGCGACTCGCGTTGCAGGTAGCGGCAGAAGCGATGGATGCTTACCGCGACGGGGTGTGGCTCATCGAGCTTGGATCGATCGGCAATCCGTTGCTCGTACCGACGTCGGTCGCGCAAGCCCTCGGCATACCGGAACGAACGGGCGCACCGCTCATCGATACGCTGTGCGCGCATCTCAAGACGCGCCAGTTGCTCCTGATCCTGGACAACTGCGAGCACCTACTCGATGCGTGCGCGAGGCTTGCCGACGCAGTGCTCCGCAGCGTCGCGGACGCGACGATCATCGCGACCAGTCGCGAACCGCTGCACGTCGCGGGCGAGCAGATCTATCCGCTGCAGACGCTATCGCTGCCAGTGCCCTCGGCGAGCGCCGAGGCGGTGGCACGCTCGGAGGCAGTGCAACTCTTCGTCGAGCGTTCCCGGCGGCAATTGCCCGATTTCGCATTGACCGCGGACCGGGCGCCCGCCGTCGCGCAGCTGTGCCATCCGAGCGGGAATTGGGAAACCGGTGGGGCATAGCCGCCTCGCTGAACAACCTCGGGAATGTGGCCTTGGGTCGGTGCGATTTTGCCTCTGCCAGGGCGCTCTACAAGGAGTGCCTGGCAATCATGCGTGAACTGGGTGATCGGGGGGACATAGCCACGCACGCTGAGCAACCTGGGGGACGTGCTCTGCGAAGAGGGCGATTACGTCTCTTCCCGAGCCCTGCTCGAGGAGTGCTTGGCGATCGCCCGTGAGTTGGGCGATCGATTGGGAATTGCCTTTGCGCTGAACGGACTGGGGAATGTGGGCGCCGAGCAGGGTGACTATCCGGGCGCCCGGGTATTGTACGAGGAGAGCCTGACGATCCGGCGCGAACTGGGAGATCGGCGGGGGATCGCAATCGCTCTGGAGGGACTGGCGGCAGTGATCGCGGCCCTCGGCAGCTCCTTGCGGGCCGCGCGCATCTGGGGCGCGGCGGAGCGACTACGGGAAGAGATCGGAGCGCCGCTGCCGCCCAATGAACGGCCCCGGTACGACCGGCGTGTAGGCGTGGTCCGCGCGGCCCTGCGAGATGACGCCACTTTCTACCGAGCTTGGCAGGAAGGCCGCGCCTTGGCGATCGGGCAGGCAATCGCGCTCGCATTGTCAGAGACGGTCGAGCAACCATGACCTGCCGAGACTCGAACCTGATCCACGTCGGGATAGCGATCTGTACGCAGCTACGCCCACCGTCAGCACATCCGCGAACGTCCCCTTCTCTGGCGTACGACAGTCAGCAACGGGTCGGTCTGGGACTGTCGACGATCAGGCAGCTCTCGGCCACGGTCGCGTCGGCGAAACTATTTTGTAAGGATCGCGATCGAGGTGTAGGGTTGCGGTGCGTGACTGTTCATAAAGGAGGAACGTATGAAGGAAGACAAGCGCCAGTCACGGCGAGATTTCTTCAAGGCAGGCCTCGCCGCGGGCGTCGGCGCCGCGCTACCAGGCTCCAACGCGCAGGCACAGGACAACGGAAACAGCGCTTCCGGAGACGACGGACTCACCTTCGTCAACGGGCGCATCCACACGATGGATGACCGGAAGCCCGTGGTGAAGGCGGTGGCGATCCGCAACGGCCGCTTCGTTTCGGTCGGAATAAATGCGTCGAATCCCGGACCGGGACAGAACGTCATCAATCTGCGCGGACGTACCGTAGTGCCGGGGCTCATCGAGAGCCATACGCACTTCGTCAGCCTCGCGAACCGTCCCGGCTATCACGTAGCGCAGTGGGAACTTGCTTCGAACCTCGCCGAGGTCTTGGCGTTGCTCGCGGCGCGCCGCGCGTCCGTGCCCGAGGGTCAGTTCATCACTGCAATGGGCGCCGGCACGCCGCGGATGTTCGCCGAGTTGCGCCTGCCGACGCTCGCCGAGATCGACGCGGCCGTGCCCGACAGGCCGGTGTTCCTCTACCAAGGCGGCGGCGGACCCGCTCGGACCAACACACTGGGCAAGCAGTTCTTCGAGACCGCGACAGCCCCGCTCGCCGGGCCCTGCGTCGTCGGCGCCGACGGCTCGCTCGCCACGGTTGCGGGCGTGAACCATGCGAACCGCGCGCTATACCACCTGCGCATCCGGCAGACCTTCGAGGACAAGAAGCGCAGCGCGCTCGACGCGATGGCGTACTCGGCGAGCGTCGGCCTCACCACGAATCTCGACCAGACGCTCGTGGCGGTGGCCACGGGTACGCTCGACCCGGCGACTCTCGACCCGCAGCCGACCCATGCGCTGTTCAATCTCAACCACTACCGGATGTACGACGCCTGGCTCGCGCTGCACCGCGAGGACAGGGCGTTCGTTCGGCTGCAGATCAACTTCCTGCACAACCAGGGATTCATCCCCGAGCTCGGCGATCTCGACCATCAGCTGCCCGAGTTGCGCGAACGGCTCAAGAACCAGTTTCCGTTCTTCGGCGACGAGATGCTGCGTACCGGCGGCATCGGCGAGTGGGCCGCGCCCTTCGCGGCGCCTGGGAGTGCGAACTATCCGGTCTGGTTCGAGTCGCAGCGTCTTGTCGCCAAGGCGCGCTGGCGCAACGAGAACGCACAGGGCGGCAGCCCGACCAGCTCAGCCAGCATCGAGCAGGTCGTCGCGACCTACGAGGCGATGGACGCAGGAATTCGGCATCAAGGACTTGCGCTGGGGCTTGCAGCACGCGGACTTCGCGACGCCGGACCAGCTCGCCCGCCTCAAGAACATGAACTGCGGCGTTTCGATGTCCGGCTTCCGTTGGCTGAACGGCGTTCCGCGCGCTGACGGCCTGCCGGTCGGGCCGCTTTTTCCGCAGATCCTCGCGAGCGGCATCAACGCCGGCCTGCACGAGGACGGCGTTCATATCGCACCGCACAATCCCTGGTTCGCGCTGCACTACGCGACGACCGGCCTCAACGTCCTCGGCCAACAGATCAATCCCGGGCAACAGATCACGCGCCACCAAGCGCTCTACGCCTACACGCGCGGCAACGCCTGGTATCTCAATCGCGAGAACGATCTCGGTTCGATCGAAGAAGGCAAGCTCGCCGACCTCGTCGTGCTCGATCGCGACTACTTCAGCGTCAGCGATGCGGACATGCGCAGGACGCGCCCCGTGCTCACCGTGGTGGACGGTGAGATCGTCTACGACGCGGGCGTCATCTAGTTCTCAGCCACAAGGTAGGTATGGCGAGCTGGTAGAAGAAAGCCCGAATACCACGAAGACGGTTCCTGGTTCAGCAAGGAACGCGTTCGGACGACTCGGCGACCGCAATCCGTCGCCCGATGCTTCCGTGACTCTGAAGCAGGAGTCTGACCGCCAGCTATCCCGGCGCCTTCGCTTTTCGACCGGGCGCTGGAGGTGGCACCCAACCCGACATGCGATACAGCAAACCGTCGATTCGTTTGCCGTGCTCGAAGCGGGTCAGGTTGCAGGTAATGATGGCGCCCGTCGCGGCCAGCTCGGCGAGACGCTGTCGCACTTTCGCTATCGGCACGCCGGTCTCCTTGGCGAGTTCCGAGTCGAGTCGCTGACCGTATTGCTTGAGGCAATTCAGGATTTCGGGCACGGTAGGCACCTGTGGTGGGGGTAGGCACTGTAACAGACCCCGGGCTGGACTTCTCAGTTCGTGTGATCCCGCGAGGCTGCTCTCGAGCTCCGGGAGCCGCTTTCCGGGCAGGAATCCCGCTGTCCGGCCCCGCCGCGCCAGGATGCGTGGCTCAGCTACACCTAGTCATCCGTGTCCGGATCCCCATCGCGGCCTCGCCACGGGCCTCGAACGGCGAGCCCGAACGCCTCGCACAAAGTACGCACCACCGCGCGGTCCACGCTGCCGCGAGCCGGGATGTAGGCGACCCGCTCGCCGGATTCCGCGACGACATTTCCATTCAGATCCAGAGAAACTCGCTTTATCTCGCGGATTGCTCCCATCGAGCAGTACGCGTAAGAGTAAACCCACTGGGAGGAGGCGTAACAGGCTCGCGGTGGCGAACAATCGACCGACATCGCATAGTTGATCAGAACCCAACCCTCCGCGGTGAAGGGGGATCCTTCTACCGGATTCGACGATCGCACAGAGACTGCCGCGGACGCCGACGGCAAACTGCCTGCCCAAATTTGGGACTCGAACGCGGCGGCATCCGTACCGAACACCGAGAATGCGGCAACGAGCAACCCGCCAATCGAGTGCATTCCCGCTGCCGACCGGACCCGTGATCCTCAAGATGGTCCTCACTAGCGATGAACCCACTCGCTATGAGCAGACCGGTCTAGAACGTGGGGATCGGAGGATCGTCCTGCACGGCGGTTCTGGCGGCTGCCTCGGATTGCTGCGCCGACAGCGTCAATGAAAAAGTTCCCGCTTGACGATCCGGTCGCTCGACCGCCGTCGGCGCCGGCAGCACGGATGCCTCGGTCAAGTGAAGCGGCGCCCGCGCCATCAACAACACGACGACGCCGACGGTAAATACGACCGACACGGCCTTCGCGCACGTCGTAAAGTGGGATTCCCTTGCGAAACGTTCCTTCCTGCTCATCTGAACCTCCGCGCAATTGTGGGCCCCCCACCTGCGGCACCGTGCGGAGAGCGTCGGCCCTCCGCCTGCCGCTTGCCAGCCGCTACCGGGCGCTGGTCGTGGGGTCACTTTAGTCACCGCCGAGACGTTGCGAGACGGACGATTCGGCACCCGGTCTGCAGAAAATTCACGCCCTGGGCCGCGATCGCCACGGCGCTCAGGACGGTGAGCCCCGCGGTCCCACTCCGACGCTGGCACGTGGAGCTCGCCCCCCGGACGAAGCGGTACCCCGCCACAACATCACCGCCGCGGAAGACGGGGCGGTCTACCAGGCCGGCGGGAGCTTTTGCAGGATTCGGATGGAGTGGTCCTCGATCGCAAGGTAGCCGCCTCGGACGAGGTCCTTCATCACGCGGCTGATCATGTCGCGCGACGCGCCAATACGTTCGGCGATGTCCTGCTGCGTCAGCTTCTCCGTGATGATCAGCTGCCCCTCGCGCTCCTGCGCCAGCGACAGGAGCAAACGCACCAGCCGACCGTAGACATCGGAGAGCGCAAGACTCTTTACATTTTCGGTCGTGGCTCGTAGGCGTTTGATCAATTGCTCTATGAGATGCAGCGCGAAATCCGGATGCGCGAGGATGAAATCGCGGAAATGTGCGCGGCTTACGACGGCGCAGGTTGTCGGCTCGACGGTGACCACCGACGCCGAGCGCGGAGCACCGTCGAGTGCCATCTCGCCGATGTATTCGCCTGGGCCGTGGAAATCGATGACCACTTCCTTGCCGAGGCCACTGCTCGAGAACACCTTCACCTTGCCCGACACCACGATGAACAGCGAATCACCCTGGTCGCCCTCGTGGATTAGCACCACGTTTTTCGGGAACTGGCGGACGACCCCTGATGACGCAATCGCGCGCAGAGTACCCTCCGGAAGGGGCGCGAGCGGGTCGGCAGGGGGATGCGCGTAGGCACAGGAGTAGACCGAAGTCGTCCAGGGGAAATCCTAGCACGCGGAACGATGAACGGCGTCTTCGGCAATCCTATACGGCGGTTTCGGGTCGATGTTCGCGATGCAATGGGACGCGAGTGCGCCCGCCCGCGAAGCGTGGACGTTAGCCACCGCACTGAATAACCGGCACTTGTAAGACAGACTTCCGGCTCGAGTGCGGGACCCGCGCCTCGGCAGCGGGCATTATTCTTCAAGGAAATCGATCATGGGCAAGGAAAAAGCGCCGAGCAATCCCGGACGGACAACCGGACGCGCCACGCGCGGAAAACCAGCAACCGGAGGCGGCGAGCTGCATCAGATCGCTGGTGGAGGGCACCCTGCGCTGACCACGAACCAGGGGGTCGCAATTTCCGACAATCAAAACTCGCTCCGGGCCAATCCGCGCGGTCCTACGCTATTGGAGGATTTCATCCTCCGCGAGAAGATCACCCATTTCGATCACGAGCGTATTCCGGAGCGGATCGTTCATGCGCGCGCAACGGGCGTGCATGGCTTCTTCGAGCTGACCGCCTCGTTCAAGCAATACACCACCGCCAAGATACTGACCGAGGTGGGTGAGAAGACGCCCGTGTTTACGCGCCTGTCGACTGTCGCGGGTGGCGCGGGCTCGGTGGATACTCCTCGTGACGTGCGCGGCTTTGCCGTCAAGTTTTACACCAAGGAAGGCAACTGGGACCTCGTCGGCAACAACATCCCGGTTTTCTTCATCCAGGACGCCATCAAATTCCCCGACCTCATTCATGCCGTAAAGATGGAGCCCGACCGCGGTTTTCCGCAATCGGCGACCGCGCACGACACCTTCTGGGATTTCATTTCGCTCACGCCCGAATCCATGCACATGGTGATGTGGATCATGTCCGATCGCACGATACCGCGTTCGCTGCGCATGATCGAAGCTTTTGGCGTCCATAGCTTCCGGCTGATCAACGATGCCGGCGAATCGACCTTTGTCAAATTCCATTGGCGTCCCAAGCTCGGCTTGCAGTCCACCCTCTGGGATGAGGCCGTCAAGATTGCCGGCGCCGATCAGGACTTCCACCGCCGCGACATGTTCGAGGCCATTGAAGCCGGCAATTTCCCCGAGTGGGAATTTGCGGTTCAACTGTTCACGCAGGAGGAAGCGGATCAATTTCCGTTCGATCATCTGGACGCGACCAAGCTAATTCCGGAAGAACTGGTGCCATTGAAAGTGATCGGCCGTATGGTGCTGGATCGTTGGCCGAACAATTTCTTCGCGGAAACGGAACAGGTGGCATACTGTCCGTCGCATATCGTGCCAGGCATCGATTTCTCCAATGATCCGCTGTTGCAGGGGCGTTTATTCTCGTATCTCGACACGCAGCTTTCGCGCCTGGGGTCGGCCAATTTTCACCAGATCCCGGTCAACGCGCCCAAGTGCCCGTTCGCCAATCACCAGCGCGACGGCCACATGCAGATGGCGCAACCGACGGGGCGTGTTGCGTATGAGCCGAACTCCCTGTCCACGACCTCGCCACGCGAAGCGCCTGCAATAGGCTTTCGCAGCGCGGCCTCAGTCGAGACGGGCGAGAAAGGTCGCATCCGGGCCGAGAGTTTCGCGGATCATTACAGCCAGGCGCGGCAGTTCTACCTTAGCCAAACTACGCATGAGCAGGCGCACATCGCCTCGGCGTTGGTGTTCGAGCTTTCCAAGGTCGGACATTTGCACATACGCGAGGCGATGGTCGGGCACCTTCTACATATTGATCAGGACCTGGCCAAACGGGTCGCGTCGGGTCTTGCGTTTGGCAGCCTGCCTGATCCCCCGAGGGCTGCAGCGCCGGTGCGGAAGATGGAGCCTTCGCCCGCATTGCAGATCATCGGCAAGATGAAAAGCACGCTCGCGGGTCGCGCGATAGGGATCCTGATTGCAGATGGATCGGATGGTGCTGCCATCAGAAAGATCAAGAAGGCGGCGACCGACGCCGACGCCACTGTGAAGATCGTTGCCCCCAAGGTGGGCGGCGCGAAGCTTGCGGATGGTTCGATGCTGGCCGCCGATGGACAACTGGCGGGGACTCCGTCCGTGCTATTTGATGCGGTCGCCGTCATCCTCTCCGCGGAGGGTGCAAAGGCGCTGTCGAAAGAGAGTGCGGCGATCGATTTCGTTCGCGACGCCTTCGGTCACCTCAAGGCGATTGCGGTCGACGACGGCGGGCGGGCGCTGTTGAAGGTGGCGAATGTCGGACAAGACGCGGGTGTAGTGGATTGCAAGGATAAAGACGCATTCCTTGCGGCGGCAAAGACGCGCCAATGGGATCGGGAGAAATCGGTGCGAACCTTGGCATAGACTAAGGGCCGAGAAATCGTGTCACGGCATCCGCCGCGGTGTGCGCCGATTGGATGCGGTCGCCGACGGAAACGCCGCCGCGGTAGCTAGCGCAGAAGAAAAGTCCGGGCAGCGCGCGCTCCGCGTCCTCCACGGGGCGCAGCCGCTCGCGGTGGCCGAGGTTGTATTGCGGAATCGCATGCGTCCAGCGCGTGATCGCGGTCCACTCCGGATCGCCGCCAGCGCCGAGGAGCGCCTGGAGGTCACCGTGTACGATTGCCGCGAGCTGCGCGTCTGATTCGGCCGGAAGCTCCGGATGACGCTCTCCTCCGACGAAGGACGTGAGTAGAACGGTCCCGTCCGGGGCACGGCCGTCGAACATGCTGCTGGAGAAGAGGCAGCCCAGGAGCTTTCGCTGCTCCCGCCGCGGCACCAGGAAACCGAAACCCGCGAGCGAATGGGCGATGTCCGAGCGTCGATAGACGGTGGCGATGCTCGCGATCGCCGCATAGGGAATCGCGACGAGACCTTGCTTCGCGGGCGGAGCGAGGAGGTGCACGAGTTTGGCCGCCTCGTACGCCGGAGTGGCAAGCACGACGCTTCTCGCGTGCCGCACGAAGGGTTCGCCGCCGCGCGTGCCCGCAATGGTCCAACTGCCGTCGGAATCCCGCTCGAGTTGCCCGATGCTCACGCCGGTCGTGACGCGCGTCACGGCCCGTGCGAGCGCATCGGTCAGCGTTTGCATGCCGTTGCGGAAGGAGAAGCTTCCAGCCGCGTTCGCCGCCTTCCCGGCAGCTCGCCGGCGTTCGCGTGCACCCTGGAACTGGCCCTTGATCAGGCTGCCGTATTTCTGCTCGAGCGCGTGGAGTCGGGGGAATGCCGCGGAAACCGAGATCCGCTCCGGATCCCCAGCATAGATTCCCGCCACGAACGGGTCGATGGCGTAGTCCAGAAACTCGGTCCCGAGCCGGCGGCGGACGAACGTGGCGACGGACTCCTCGACGTCGGGCGGCGCAGGCGGAACGAACGGTTCACGCCAGAGGCGGAACTTTGCGCCCGGCGTGAACGCCGAGGTGGCAAGGAACGCGCCCGGCGATGTGGGCAACGGAAGAAGCCTGCCGTCGCGCACGACGTATCGCGTGCTGGCCACGGCGTTCGCCTCGGCACGCTCATTGCGGATGCCGAGCGCGTCGAGGAGCTCGTTGATGCGGGGCGTGGTGTCGAGCGCGCTGTTCGGACCGGTTTCGACGAGCGCGCCGTCGCGGTGGATCGTGCCGATCACGCCGCCTGCACGGCGTTGCGGCGTCGAGCACGTCGACCGCCAGGCCGCGCCGCTGCAGATCGAACGCCGTCGCGAGCCCGGAAATGCCGGCGCCGACGACGACCACGTCGACATCGGTATTGCCGGGCGTGCTCATCGACGCGCTTCTTCGCCGACGGCGTCAGGGCAGGGTGCGATCGATGACGACGGCGAGACCGGTCGCGCCGATTCTGACCGCGGGGGACAGCCCTTCGAGATCTCCGCTCTGCGGCGAAGCGTTTCCCGATTTCGACACGCGCGCGCCGACAATGACCGAAGGGAATTTGGAAAGCGCGAAATTCGGCGCCATCGCCATCGAGTCGTCGAGCGTGAAGGCGAGGGGAAGATCCCTCACCTGTTTCCGGAGAATCGCGAGCGGCATCCGCGGGCCCTCGCTCGCGCGCGCGAAAATGAAGACCGTGTCAGTCGGCGCCACTTGGGCCGCGAGCGCGGGAGCGAGGCTCACCGTGCCGCCGACCGTCGCGCCGGGCAGCGCGGCGGCTTGCGTGGCAGGGGCAGGGCCCGAGGGTGCCTTCGACGTTGCGATCGCCGGGGGCGGATTTGCGGCCACCGGACCTGCCTTGAGGCCACCCAGCTCGCGCGCCTCGGCGATGCTGGAGTCGATAGATCCGGCAATGGGAGAGCCCGGCGGAACGGTCGCCTTCATCCGCTCCCAATACGCGACCGCGCCCTTGTAGTCCTTGCGATTGAACGCCGCCGTGCCGGCGAGCGCCAGCGCCTTCCAGTGCGTCGGATCGGCCTTGAGCGCGCGCTCGATGAGCTCGAGCGACTTGCCACGCAGTCCGCCCTCCGCGGCGCCGAGGGAATCGGCATAGTCGGCCAGCAGATCGGCGTTGGCGGGAATGATCGCGATCGCGCGATCGAAGGCGCGCGCCGCATCGGCATGACGGTTGAGCGCGTAATAAGTGCGCGCGAGCATCACCCAGCCGTCGACATTGTCGGGCTCCTTCTCCAGCCGGGCCGCGAGCTTTGCCGCCATCGCCTCGACCTCCTGTGGCGTGACCTCGTGTTCGGCGGCGCCTTTCGCACGTTGCGCCGCGATCGGCGCGAACGCCTCGTGATTGCCCAGGACGACATAGAGCAGCAGGGCCGCAATGGGGATCGCGCCGGCGATGATCGCGGCCGTCCAGGCCGCCGATTGCGAGGGGGGCGCCGCGGCGCCGCGGATCTCGCGCGACTCCTCGATTGCCCTGTCTTCGAGCTCGCGCTTCGACTGCTCGTAGCGATCGCGCGGCATCGTGCCGGTGGCGAGATCGGCGTCGAGCTCGCGGAGCTGGTCGCGCAAGATCGCGACGTTGGATGCCTCGCGCGCGATGCCGGGCGTGCCGCGCCGCAGCAGGGGCACCAGAACCCAGGCCAGCGCGATCGCCACCATGGCGACGGCGATGAGCACGAAGGGAGTCACGCGAGATCCTTTCCACCATCGCCAGTGAGAAGCCTCGCTGCGCGATCGCGTTCTTCGGCGGTGAGCGGTGGCGCTTCGGGCTCGGCGCGACGCGCGCGCACCAGATGGATGAGCCCCGCGAAGCCGATGACCACCAGGAGTGCCGGGCCTGCCCAGAGCAGGGCCGTCGTCGACTTGACCGGCGGCTGGTAGAGAACGAAATCGCCGTACCGGGCGACCATGTAGGCAAGGATTTCGTCGTCACTCCGGCCGGCGGCGATCTGCTCGTGAATCTGTCGCCGCAGGTCCTGCGCGAGCTCGGCGTTGGAGTCGGCGATCGTCTGGTTCTGGCAGACGAGACAACGGAGTTTCTCGGACAGCTTGACGGCGCGCGAGGCCGCGACCGCATCCTTTTCGGTGGGGACCGCGCCGGCCGCGAGCACGGCCAAGGGCTGCCACGCGAGCACCGCGATCGCCATCATCGCCCAAGCCGCGGTAGCCCTCCACGTGCGCACCCTTGGCGCTTCGCGCCTTCCCTCCGAGAGGGACGTTGCCTTCCTCGGGCGGCCTGCGGAAGGCTCATGACTTCTGCAGCTCGCGGATCAGCGGCAGGATCTTCTGTTCGAGCGCTTCCGCGGTGACCGGTCCGATCTGCTTGTAGCGAATCGTGCCGGCCTTGTCGACCACGAATGTCTCGGGCACGCCATAGACGCCCCAGTCGATGCCGACGCGCCCATCGCGATCGACGACCGAGACGGTGTACGGGTCGCCGTGTTGCGCGAGCCAGCGCTTGCCGGCCGCGGTATCGTCCTTGTAATCGAGCCCGACGATCGGCACGAGCTTCGCTTTGGCGAGGCCGACCAGCAGCGGATGCTCCTCGCGGCAGGACACGCACCAGGAGGCCCAGACGTTCAGCAGCCAGACCTGTCCCTTGAGGTCGGCGGGGCCGAGCGTTTTCGACGGTTCGTGCAACTGCGCGAGCTTGAACTCGGGCGCCGGCTTGCCGATCAGCGGCGAAGGCACTTCGCGCGGATCGCGCCACAACCCGACCAGCAGGAACGCGCAGAGTACGATGAATACGCCGAGCGGGATCAGCAGTTTCTTGCTCATCGTCCGCGTCCTAGGGTTGCGCCACAGCGCTGCCGGCAACGCCGGCCTCTCGCCGTTTCGCGATGCGATAGCGCCGGTCGGAAATTGCGAGCAATCCGCCCAGCGCCATCATGAGGCAGCCGGCCCAGATCCAGTTGACGAAAGGCTTGTGGTAGACGCGCACGCTCCAGGCGCCGCCGTCGACCGGCTCGCCGAGCGACACGTAGAGGTCCCCTGTCAGCATGCTTTCGATGGCTGCCTCGGTCATCGGCATGCCACTCGCGTCGTACACGCGCTTCTCGGGGAACTGCGTGGTCACATGCTGTCCATTCCGGCTCACATCGAAGGCGCCCCGCGCGGCGCGGTAGTTCGGCCCCCGGGTATCGGTGGTGCCGTCGAAGCGCAACGTGAAGCCGCCGACGGTGACCGTGTCGCCGACCGCCATCCGCATATCACGCTCGGTCTCGTAGCCCTTGACCATCGTCACGCCGATGATGAAAGTGGCGATGCCGAGGTGCGCGACGATCATTCCCCAGTAACTCCTTGGCTGCCGCGCGAAATGCGTGATCACGCCGCCGCGCACGCCACGTCCGCGCTCCCTGAGATTGACCACGGTCGTCGTAACGATCCACGTAGCGAGGAGGAAGCCGAAGCTCACCATCGGGGTCCACTTCCCGGCCGCGAGCGGCAGGACGAGCGCCGTGACCACGCTGACGGCGAGCGCCCATTTGAGGCGCTGCCACAGGTCGGGCACCTTCGCCTGCTTCCACCGGGCGAGCGGTCCGACGCCCATCAGGAAAATGAGCGGCGTGGTGAGCGGCACGAACACGGTGTCGAAGTACGGCGGGCCGACCGAGATCTTCCCGAGGTTGAGCGCGTCGAGAAAGAGCGGGTACAGCGTGCCGAGCAATACCGAGCCCGCGGCGGCGATCAGCAATACGTTGTTGGCGAGGAGCATCGTCTCGCGCGAAACAGCCTCGAAGCGGCCCCCGCCACCTACCTTCGGCGCCCGCAGCGCGAAGAGCACGAGCGAACCGCCGATGACGAGCGCCAGGAAAGCCAGGATGAAGACGCCCCGGCGCGGATCGGTGGCGAAAGCATGCACCGAAGTGAGCACGCCGGAACGAACGAGGAACGTGCCGAGGAGCGAAAGCGAGAAGGCGGAGATCGCGAGCAGCACCGTCCAAGCCTTGAACGTTCCGCGCTTTTCCGTGACCGCGAGCGAATGAACGAGCGCGGTCCCGATGAGCCACGGCATGAACGACGCATTCTCGACCGGATCCCAGAACCACCAGCCGCCCCAGCCCAGCTCGTAGTACGCCCATGCGCTGCCGAGCATGATGCCGCAGGTGAGAAAGCTCCAGGCGAGCGTGGTCCACGGCCGCGACCAGCGCGCCCACGTCGCGTCCAGCCGGCCGCCGATCAGCGCGGCGATCGCGAATGCGAACGCCACCGAGAAACCGACGTAGCCCATGTAGAGCAATGGCGGATGGAACACCATCCCTGGATCCTGCAACAGGGGATTCAGGTCGCGGCCGTCCGCGGCCGGCGGAAACAGGCGGTCGAACGGGTTGGACGTGAGCAACAGGAACAGCAGGAAACCAAAGGCGACGAATCCCATCACGCCGAGCACCCTCGCCACCATCTCGTCGGGCAGGTGGCGGCTCTTGAGCGCCACCGCCATGGTCCATGCGCCGAGCATGAACACCCACAGCAGCATCGAGCCCTCGTGCGAGCCCCATGTGGCGGCGATCCGATATTCGAGCGGAAGCTGCGAGTTGGAGTTGGTCGCGACGTTCAGCACGGAGAAATCGTTGGCGACGAACGAGTAGGCGAGGCAGCCGAACGCGAAGGCGATGAACAGGAACTGTCCCGTCGCCAGCGGTCGCGCGAGCGCCATCCAGACGGCGATGCCGCGCTGCGCGCCGACGATGGGCAGCGTCGCGAGCAGGGTCGCGAGGAGCAAGGCGAGGATCAGGGCGAAATGTCCGAGCTCGGGAATCATCGGGGGATCCTTCGCTTCATGGCTTCAGTGTCTTGGCGGCCTTGTCCATCGCCGCGCGCGAATTCGCCTGGTCGAGCGCGGCCGCGGCCTCGGGCGGCATGTAGTTTTCGTCGTGCTTCGCCAGTACCTCGGTCGCGTGAAACACGCCGTCCGGGCCGATCTTGCCCTGAGCCACGACGCCCTTGCCCTCCTTGAACAGGTCCGGAAGGATGCCGGTGAAGACGACGGGGACGGTCTGCGCGGTATCCGTCACCTTGAAGCGCACCGTGAGGCCGTCGGGCGCGCGCGTGAGGCTCCGCTCCTCGACCAGCCCGCCGATACGGAACGCGCGACCTTGCGGCGCGCGATGCTCGGCGACGTCGGTCGGCGAGAAGAAGAAAACGAGGTTCGACTGGAACGCGTTGAGCACGAGCCCCACGGCGGCCGCGAGGAGGAGCACACCGGCACCGATCCACAAAAAGCGGCGATGACGCGGTTTCACTCAGCCGCTCCCGGTACGGGTGGAGCTTCTGGTTCGGCGAGTCGAGCTTCCTCGAGCGCGGCCCTGCGGCGCGACCGCAGCCCGAAGAGCTCGATGGCGAGCGCCAATGCAGCAACGCCATACGCGCTCCAGACGTAGAAGCCGTAGCCGTTCATCGCCAAGAACGAGCTCACTTTGCGGTCTCGCTGCTCATGCGGTGCGGACCTCCCGCAACGTGGCGACCCAGCCGGCACCGCGCTCGCGCTCGAGCATGATGGTGCGCACGCGGGCGAGCGAGACGGCGATGGCATAGAACCAGGCGGCGAAAGACATGATCAGCATACCCGTCAGCATGATCGCCGCCATCGCGGGCGCCTTCGTGAGGCTGACCGACGACCCCTGATGCAGCGTATTCCACCAATGGACGGAGAAGTAGATGATCGGTATGTTGACGACACCGGTCAGCGCCAGCACGCCGCACGCGCGATCGGCGCGCCGGGGATCGTCGATGGCATTGCGCAGCGCGATGACGCCAAGATAGAGGAAAAGCAGGATGAGCTCGGACGTCATCCGCGCGTCCCACGCCCAGTAGGTTCCCCACGTCGGACGGCCCCAGAACGCGCCCGTCCACAGCGCGATGAAGGTCATCACCGCGCCGGTCGGCGCGATCGCCTGCGCCATCATCGCCGACAGCCGCGTGTTGAATCCGAGGGCCGCCGCGCTCCAGCCTGCCATCACGACGTAGAGGAACATGCTCATCCACGCCGCGGGCACGTGAATGAAGATGATCCGGTAGGCATCGCCCTGCTGGGCGTCCGTCGGCGCGGCGATGAGCCCGATGTACAGGCCGACGATCGCGAGCACGGCTGCGGCGGCGGCGAACCACGGGATCAGCCTGCCCGCCAGCGGGTAGAACGTGGCGGGGGACGCGAACTTGAACCAGTTGGACGCCATGCTCAGTGCCCGCGCGGCCGCCCGAAGGGCACTGTGCGCCGCGGCCTCATCACAGCGGTTGCCGAGTGAGGCGATTGCGCGTCGGCCGTCCTCGACGCTCGCGGACGCGCCCTTCGGGCCTGGGCTTCGCCCCGCTCGCATGGAGGTCCCGGTGGGCAGCGAACATAGTGAGCGTGGGGTAGTTCATGCTTAGTCCAGAGCAATCCGCACGGCGGCAGCGGAGGCGAACGGCGCCCCGACGCATGCCGCCAGCAATCCGGCGCCAAGCAGCGACAAATGCGCGGACGGGCCAAGCCCCGTGCGCGCCGCATCCACCGCGCCGGCGCCGAAGATCAGCACCGGAACGTAAAGCGGCAGGGTCAGCAAAGCGAGGAGGCTCCCGCTCGCGCGCAGAGCCCAGCGTCAGCGCGGCGCCGATCGCGCCCAGCAGCGACAGGATCGGCGTGCCGATGAGGAGTGTCGCAGCGAGCACGGCCAGTGCTTCGCCGTCCAGCGCGTACTGGAGGCCGAGCAGTGGGGCGATCAGCACCACCGGCAGTCCGGTCGTAAGCCAGTGCGCGATGATCTTGCCCGAGACGAGCGCCACGAGCGGATACGGGGACAGCGCGATCTGTTCGAGCGTGCCGTCGGCGTGATCGCCGGCGAAAAGTCGTGGCAGCGACAGGAGCGAGGCGAGCAATGCCGCGACCCACAGCACGCCTGGACCGATGGAGGCGAGGGTGTTGCGCTCGGGAGTCGTCGCGAGGGGAAAGAGCGAGGCCACGATCACGTAGAAAAGCAATTGGACGCCGAGTTCCGCCCGCGAGCGAAGCGCAAGCTTCAGATCCCGCGCGACTGCCCAGCGGATCGCCGGCCAGACGGCATCGGCGGGTTCGGGGCGAAGGCGCTGGCGGTCGACATCCGCGATCAGTCCAGCAGCGAGCACGGCGACACGCGACCCGCCAAGGCCGAGCGGCGCGTGGGTCGCTGCGACGGCGAGTCCGCCTTTGGCGAGATGGCCGGTCAGCAAGCGCGCGAGGAGCTCCGCACCGGCAGCGTCGAGGGCGGCCAGCGGCTCGTCCAGGAGCCACAGCGGCCGGGAGATGAGCGACAGTCGCGCGAGCCCGATGCGCCGGCGCTGACCCTGCGAAAGCACCCGCGCGGGAAGTGCGCGCTGGCGCGACAACGCGACATTGTCGAGTGCGTCGCCGATGGCCTCGCGCGAATGCGCGGTCCCTTCGAGCGCGACGAGCGAGGCGAGATTCTCCTCGGCGCTGAGCTCGTCCTTGAGCGACGGCAGGTGCCCGGCGAAGGCAATCGACGCGCGGAGCGCAGCGTCGAAGGGTCCGGCCTTTTTGCCCTGCCAGCGGATTTCGCCGGATTCGGGGGCGCACAAGCCGGCAAGCATGCGCAGCAGTGTGGTCTTGCCCGTGCCGTTCGCGCCCGTCACGACCAAGGCCTCCCCGGCGCCGACGCGAAACGAGATGCCCGTGAAAAGCCTCGAAAAACCGCGACGCGCGGCGAGTTTCTGCGCTTCCAGCATCAACGATGAACGATCCGGGTTGTGCGGTCAGGTCGTGGACGGTGGCATCGGGTCGGGTCGGTCGAACAGACACACACCGCCGGAGTGGAAAATCCGGGGCAATTATAGCCGACCCCCCTCGTGACCTTTGCGCGGCATCAACCTGGGAGCCTGTCCCACAAGCTCCCGAGCGGGCTTGCTATCATGGCACTCGCCCATCCCGCCCGGGAGCCCCCATGCCCGACAAGGAAATCCGCGCCGCCTCGCTCGAGTATCACCGGCAGTTCCCGCCGGGCAAGATCGCGATCCAGGCGACCAAGCATCTCACCAATCAGCGCGACCTCGCGCTCGCCTACACGCCCGGGGTGGCGGCCGCCTGCGACGAGATCGTCCGCGATCCGGCCGAGGCGCGCAACCTGACGGCGCGCGGCAATCTGGTGGGCGTCGTGACCAACGGCACCGCGGTGCTGGGTCTGGGCGCGATCGGACCGCTCGCCGCCAAGCCGGTGATGGAGGGCAAGGCGGTCCTGTTCAAGAAGTTCGCCGGCATCGACTGCTTCGACATCGAGATCGACGAGCGCGACCCGGACAAGCTGGTCGACATCATCGCCGCGCTCGAGCCGACGTTCGGCGGCATCAACCTCGAGGACATCAAGGCGCCCGAATGCTTCTACATCGAGAAGAAGCTGCCGCGAGCGGATGAAGATCCCGGTGTTCCACGACGACCAGCACGGCACGGCGATCATCGTCGGCGCCGCGATCACGAACGGCCTGCGCGTCGTCGGCAAGGAGCTGAAGGACGTCAAGCTCGTCTGCTCCGGCGCCGGCGCTGCCGCGCTCGCGTGCCTCGATCTCCTCGTGCTGCTCGGCATACCGCAGCAGAACATCTGGGTCGCCGACATCGAGGGCGTCGTCTACCGCGGCCGCACGCGAGGAGATGGACGACAACAAGGCGCGCTACGCGCAGGCGACGGAGGCGCGCAAGCTCGCCGACATCCTGCCGGGTGCCGACGTCTTCCTCGGCCTGTCGGCGGCGAAGGTGCTCGAAGCCCGAATGGCTCGCGCAGATGGCCGACAAGCCGCTCATCCTGGCGCTCGCCAATCCCGAGCCCGAGATCATGCCGGACGTCGCCAAGGCGGCGCGGCCCGACGCCGTCATCGCCACCGGCCGCTCGGACTTTCCGAACCAGGTCAACAACGTCCTGTGCTTTCCGTTCATCTTCCGCGGCGCGCTCGACGTCGGCGCCACGACGATCAACGAGGCGATGAAGCTCGCGACGGTGCGGGCGATCGCCGATCTCGCGATGGCGGAGCAATCGGACATCGTCGCCAATGCGTACGGCGAGCAGGATCTGCACTTCGGTCCCGAGTACCTGATCCCGAAGCCGTTCGATCCGCGCCTCATCGTGATGATCGCGCCCGCGGTGGCCAAGGCGGCGATGGACTCGGGCGTGGCCACGCGCCCGATCGCGGATTTCGCCGCGTACCGCGAACGGCTCATGCAGTTCGTCTATACACTCCGGCCTGCTGATGAAGCCGATCTTCGCCGCGGCCAAGAAGGATCGCCGAAGCGGATCGTCTTCGCCGAAGGCGAGGACGAGCGCGTGCTGCGCGCGGTGCAGGTCGTGGTCGACGAAGGCCTCGCCCGGCCGATCCTCATCGGCCGGCCCGCGGTGATCGCAGCGCCAGGTCGAGCGCTTCGGCTTGCGCATCCGGCCCGGAAACGGACTTCCAGGTCGTCAATCCCGAGCAGGATCCGCGTTACCGCGACTACTGGACCGAGTACTACGCGCTCGACGGAGCGCAAGGGCGTGTCGCAGCAGTACGCGAAGATCGAGATGCGGCGGCGGCTTACGCTGATCGGCGCGATGATGATTCACATGGGCGAGGCCGACGGCATGCTGTGCGGCACGTTCGGCACGCACGCGCTGCATCTGCGGCTACATCGACCAGGTGATCGGCACTGCGCCGCGGAAGCAAGGTCTACGCGGCGATGAACGCGGTGATGCTGCCGAACCGCACGATGTTCATCGCCGACACCTACGTCAACCCCGACCCCACGGCCGAGGAGCATCGCCGAGATCACGCTGCTCGCCGCGGAGGAGATCCGCCGCTTCGGCATCACGCCCGAAGGTCGCGCTGCTGTCGCACTCGAGCTTCGGCAGCAGCGAGCACCCGCAGGCGAAGAAGATGCAGGCGGCGCTCGCGCTCATCAACGCGATGGATCCCGAGCTCGAGGTCGAAGGCGAGATGCACGGCGACGCCGCGCTGGACGAGGAAGTGCGGATGCGCGCGTTTCCCAACTCGAGGCTCAAGGGCGAGGCGAACCTGCTGATCATGCCGACGGTCGATGCCGCGAACATCGCGTTCAACCTGCTCAAGGTCGCCGCGGGCGGCGGGCGTGACGCTCGGACCGATCCTGCTCGGCGTCGCGAAGCCGGTGCACATCCTCACGCCGTCGGCGACCGTGCGGCGGATCGTCAACATGACGGCGCTGACCGTCGTCGACGCGAGCATGCAGCGGCAGGCGTAGCGGCAACACGAACGAAGGAGGAGCTATGGAAGGATCAGCCAGGTCCGCGCCGCGCCGCGACGGCGCGGTGGCGGTGCATTCGTTGCATCGCTTCGTCTTCACGGTTCCCGATCTCGATGTCGCGTCCGCGTTCTATGCGGATTTCGGCCTCGATGTGCGCCGGCAGGGCGGACGCCTCGATCTTTGCACTTTCGGTCACGAACATCGGTGGGGCTCGATCTACCAGGCGCCCGGGCCGAAACGCCTTCAATACGTGAGCTTCGGCGCCTATGCGGACGACTATGACCGGATCGTGGAGCGCGTCAACGCGCTGGGCGTTGAAAGGACCAAGCCGCATCCCCTGGCGGACGAGGACGGGACGTGGTTCGCCGATCCCGACGGCACGCCGGTGCAGCTCGTCGTCTCGCGCAAGGTGACCCCGGCGGAAAAAACGGTCGCGACCGCGGGCGCGCCCACGGTGCGGGAGCGGCGCCGCGCCGTCGCGCTCCAGGGCCGGCACGGTCCGGCCGCGGCGGCTTTCGCACATCCTGCTGTTCAGCTCCGACGTGCCGCGATCGGTGCGGTTCTATTCGGACACGCTCGGGTTGCGCCTGTCGGATCACTCCGGCGAGATCATCGCCTTCCTGCATGGCGCGCATGCCAGCGACCATCACCTGATCGCCTTCGCCAAGTCGGACGGCCCCGGATTGCATCACTCGAGCTGGGACGTCGCGACGTTCGACGAGGTCGGCCTCGGGATGCAGCAGATGATCGACCGCGGTCACGCGCACGGCTGGGGCGTGGGCCGCCATGTGCTCGGGTCCAATTATTTCCGCTATATTCGCGATCCGTGGGGCAGCTTCGCCGAGTATTCGTACGACATCGATTTCATTCCGGCGACGATCGACTGGCAAGCCAAGGATCATCCGCCGGAGGATTCGTTCTATGTCTGGGGACCGCCCGTCCCGGATGACTTCATCATCAACCACGAGACCGCGAGGAGACCATCATGAATCACACTGTCCGCCGTGCCACCGCGGTCATCCTCGGCGCTCGTGGGCGCCATCGCCGTTGCGGTCGGGTCTGCGTTCGGGCGCGCCGCGTCGGGTGCGCCGATCCGCATCGGCAGCACGCTCGCGCTTACCGGGCCGCTCGCGTCCACGGCGCTCGTCCATCAGCTCGTCGGCGAAATCTACGTCGAGCAGATCAACAAGAAGAACGGTCTGCTGGGCCGCCCGGTCGAGTGGATCGTCAAGGACGACCAGTCGAAGCCCGAGCTCGCGCGCACGCTGTACGAGCAGCTCATCACGGTCGACAAGGTCGACTTGCTGATGGGGCCGTATGCGACCGGCGCGATCCTTTCCGCGATGGGCGTCGCGCAACGCTACAACAAGATCCTCATCCACCACACGTTCGGCATTCCGAGCCTCGCCAAGTACGACGCGCACTTTCCGACGTGGTCGCTGGGGGCCGACCCGGCCGCGACGTTCCCGAATACGCTGCTCGATGCGCTGGCCGCGACGCCGAAGCCGCCGAAGACCATCGCGGTCGTCACGAGCAAGTTTCCTTCGGTCCACTTCATGTCGCTCGGCGCGCGCGAAGTGGCGAAGAAGCGCGGTCTGCAGGAGGTCGTGTTCCTGGAGTGGGACTTCGGCAACCGCGATTTCGGCGCCATCGCGGCGCGTGTGAAGGATGCGAACCCCGATTTCGTGTGGGTAGGCGCGATCGGGCTCGAAGGCAACCAGTTGCTCGATGCGATGAAGAAGATCGACTACGCGCCGCCGTTGCACTTCCACATGTACCCGGCGCCCGGCCCGATGGCGCAGGCACCCGAGGGCAAGAATGCGCTGGCGGCCACGATCTTCGAGGAGAATCAACCGTACCTCAACAATCCAGGTGCGGCCGAGTTCGTGAAGCTCTTCAACGAGCGGGCCGCCAAGGCCGGGCTTCCCTACACCGGTGTCGAGACGCAGGCCGCGGCGTCGTATTCGGCGTGGCAGGTGCTCGATGCCGCGGTCACGGCAACGAAGAGCCTCGACGACAAGGTGCTCGCGGATTGGCTGCGGAAGAATCGCGTCGATACGATTCAGGGCAAGCTGCGCTTCGACGGGCCCAGCAACTACGGCGACGACCTGATGGTGGTGAAGCAGGTGCAGAACGGCCGCTGGGTCACCGTCTGGCCGAAGACTGCCGCGGCGCCCGGTACGGCTCTCATGACGAAGTAGACCGTAATGGGGCTCCCGAGCCTTTCGCTCCTCGCACAGTCGGTGCTCTCGGGAGTCTTCATCGGGGCCCTCTACGGGCTCCTGGGGCTGGGTCTCAGCCTGTCGTGGGGGCTCCTGCGCCAGATCAACCTGGCGCATTTTGCGCTCGCATTCCTCGCCGCCTACCTTTGCTATCAGCTCTCGGCGGTGGGAGGCGTCGATCCGCTTCTGACGCTGGCGCTGATCGTGCCCGGGTTCTTCGTGCTCGGTGTCGCGCTGCAGTGGGTCTTTGCCCGCTTCGACATCAGCGCCTTCAACTCGCTCCTCGTCACGTTCGGGTTGACGGTCATCGTCGAGTCGCTGATCCAGTCGATCTGGACGGCGGATTTCCGGCGACTCGAGTCGGTATATGGGAACGCCAAGTTTCGCATCGGGTTCCTGTACGTTCCCGCGCCGGAGCTCCTGACGCTGGCGTTGTCGGTGGTCCTGTCGCTCGCGATCTGGTCGGGCCTGCGCTATACCGACGTCGGCAAGGCGCTGCGCGCGGCGGCCGAGGATGGCCCCATCGCGGTCGCCTTCGGCGTGAACCGACAGGCGCTCGCCTTGCTGCTTTCCGGCGTCTGCGCCGCGCTCGCAGGTGTGGCCGGCGTGTGCATCGCGTTGAGCTACACGCTTGCTCCGGCGCAGATCTATGCGTGGATCGGCGTCGTCTTCGCCGCGGTGATGATGGGCGGGTTGGGGCGCCCGCTCGGGCCTCTCGTCGCCGGCATCGTCATCGGCGTGAGCGAGTCGGTGACGATGGCGCTGACCTCGCCGTCGTGGGCGCCGCTCGTGTCGTTCTCGCTCCTCATCCTCGTTCTCCTCGTCCGGCCCGGAAAGCTGCAGTGACAAGGGTCTACGCCACGATGCTGATCGTGGGCGGCGTGCTGGCGACGTTTCCCCTGCTCGGGCTGCCGCTCTTCTACGAATCGTTTCTGTACCTCGTTTTCCATTGGATCGTCCTTGCCACGTCCTGGAACATCCTCTCGGGATATTCGGGCTACTTTTCCTTCGGGCACGGCGCGTTCTTCGGCGCCGGGATGTATACGACGGCGACTCTCGCGTCGCGCTTCGATGTGCCGTTCCTGTGGACGTTGCCGGCGGCGGCGATCGTGGCGATCCTCATGGGCGTGGCGCTGGGCGCCGTCGTTTTCCGCGTCAGGGGCGTGCGAGGCGAGCTCTTTGCGCTCGTGACGCTCGCGTTCACGTTCGTCGTCGGCACGATCGTCCTCAATACGCCGATCGACGGCGGGCCGGGCGTCTATCTCAGCGCGGTTCCCGTTCCCAAGGTAGGTCCGTCGCCGGCGTCCACGTTCTACCTGATGGGACTCGCCGCGGCGCTGGGGACGCTGGCGATCGCCTACGGCATCTATCGCTCGCGACTTGGCGTCGGGCTCTTCGCGATTCACGATGACGAAGACGTCGCGGAAGTATTGGGGGTGCCGACCTTCCAGTGCAAGATGGCGGCGTTCGCGGTGTCGTGCGGCCTCGCCGGCATCGCCGGCGGCATGCACGCGCTGTTCGTCTCCTATGTGACGGCGGGCGATACGTTCACGATCACGGTGCCGCTCACGGTGGTGCTGATGAGCGTGCTCGGGGGCACGCGCCAATGGGCCGGCCCCGCCGTCGGAGCCACCATCATCACGGCGCTGCTCTATGCTTTCACGGCGGGCAATCTTGCCGTCGCCGGCAAGGCTGTCTTCGGCGCGGTGCTGATCGTCGTCATCCTGTTCATGCCGCAAGGGGTGCTCGGGGGCCTCATCGCGCGCCGGCGGCGCAAAGTGCACGTGCCGGTGATTCCGGCCGTTATGGGCGATGCGGCGACCGCGGCGGAGATCGTGCCCAGGCGAACGGCAGTCGACGCCGACCGCATCCTGGTGGCGCGCGGCATCCGGAAGGCGTTTCGGGGCGTGCGCGCATTGGACGGGGTCGACATCGACGTGCGGGCGGGAGAAATTCTCGGCCTGCTGGGACCCAATGGCTCCGGCAAATCGACGTTCATCAATCTCGTGAGCGGTCATTACCGGCCAGACGGCGGCACGCTCGTCCTTGGGGGCGAGGACATCCTGCATTGCAGTGCGCACCGGATTGCCCGGGCCGGCGTCGCGCGCACCTACCAGATCCCGCGGCCCTTCGAGCACCTGACCGTCATCGACAACGCCGCAGTGCCGGCGATGTTCGGAGCCGCACATCTGGATCGCCGCGCCGCACTGCGCGAGGCCCGACGCTGGCTGGAGTTCACGGACCTGGCGGACAAGGCGGATTGGCTGCCGGAAGACCTCAACCTCCACCAGCGGAAGTTTCTCGAACTTGCCCGCGCGCTCGCGTCGCGCCCGCGTCTGCTGCTGCTGGACGAAGTGCTCTCGGGCTTGACGCCCGCTGAAATCGACGGCGCGATCGGGCTGATCCGCAGGATTCGCGACGACGGCGCGACGATCGTCTTCGTCGAGCACGTGATGCGCGCCGTCTGGGCGCTGACGGACCGCATCGTGGTGCTCGATCACGGCCAGGTCATCGCGGAAGGCGCCGCCGATGACGTGATGCGCCGGAGCGACGTCGTGACTGCGTTTCTGGGGAAAGCGCATGCTTGAACTCCGGTCGGTCGAGGTGCGGTATGGCGCCGCCGTTGCGCTGCGGGACGTGTCGTTGCGCATCGACCCGGGCGAGCTCGTGTGTGTGGTCGGTCCGAACGGAGCGGGAAAATCCACGCTGATCAACGTCATCGCCGGCATTCATCGAGCCGTGTCGGGCACGCTCACGCTTGGCTCGCGTGACGTGACGCACCTGCCTGCCTGGCGTTTCTGCGCAGAGGGGGTCGCCATCGTGCCGGAAGGCCGCCGCCTCTTCACCACGATGACCGTGCGCGAAAACCTGGAGCTCGGGAGCTACCGCTCGGGCACGCGGGCGGCGAGGCACGAGTCGCTTGCGCATGTGGTCACGATGTTTCCGCGGCTCTCCGATTGGTTCGATCGCGCGGCGGGGACGCTTTCCGGCGGACAGCAGCAAATGGTGGCGATCGCGCGCGCGCTCATGGCGGGCCCACGCCTCTTGCTGCTCGACGAGCCGTCCCTCGGCCTCGCCCCGGTCATCGTGCTGGAGCTGTTCGAGATCATCAAGCGCGTCAACGCCGAGGGTGTCGCCGTCTTGCTCGTCGAGCAGAACGTCGCGATGGCGCTCGACATCGCCGCGCGGGCCTACGTCCTGGAGCAGGGCTGCATCGTCGCGACCGGCACTCCGGAGGCGCTTCTGCGCGAGCCGCATATACGCCGTGCCTATCTCGGCGCGGACGTCGAGGCCGACGGGACGGCAAACGCCAAGTAGAATCATGCACCCGCGGCGCGCGGGTTTCACTGTCTGGAGATTCGCGATGAATCGAAGCATCGACCGATTTCTGACCACGCACACCGGGAGCCTGCCGCGACCCGACGATCTGATCCGCACCATGTTCGCGAAGGAGGAGGGCGTGCCGGTCGACGCCGCCGCGCTGGCGGAGCGTGTCGCGCTGGCGGTCGAGGAGGTCGTCGGCAAACAGGCGCAGGCCGGCGTCGACGTGATCGACGACGGCGAGATGAGCAAGCCGAGTTACGCGACCTACATCAAGGATCGCCTGGCCGGCTTCGGCGGCGAAGGCAACACGTTCGTGTATCAGGATCTCACGGATTTTCCTCGCCTCGCGAAGCGGGTGTTCGGCGATCCGGGTCGATCGCGGCGTAAGACACCCGCGTGCAATGGGCCCATCGGCGTCCGCGATCCGGGAGCCGTGGTCGCCGACGTCGAACATCTCAAGGCGGCGCTTGCGAAGGTCAAGGTCGAAGGCGCATTCATGACGGCGGCATCGCCGGGCGTCGTGTCGCTCTTTTTCCGCAACGAATACTATCCGACCGAGGAAGCCTATCTCGCGGCGATCGCCGAGGCGATGCGCTACGAATACGAGACGGTCACGAGGGCGGGCATCACGCTGCAGATCGACTGTCCCGATCTCGGCATGGGGCGACACATCCAGCATGCGGACCTGAGTCTCGCCGAGTGGCGCAAGAAGGCGGAACTCCATGTCGAGGCGCTGAACCATGCGCTCGCCAATGTTTCACCAGAAAACGTACGGATGCATCTTTGCTGGGGAAATTACGAAGGGCCGCATCATTGCGACGTCGCACTCGAGGACGTCATCGACATCGTGTTCAAGGCCAAGCCGAGCGCGGTCGCGCTGGAAGCCGCCAACCCGCGCCATGCGCACGAGTGGGCGCTGTTCGAGACGGTCAAGGTCCCCGACGGGAAGGTGCTTATCCCCGGCGTAATCGAATCCAAGTCGAACTTCGTCGAGCACCCCGAGTTGATCGCGCAACGGATCGGACGCTACGCGAACCTCGTCGGCCGCGAGAACGTCATGGCCGGCAGCGACTGCGGCTTCGGAACATGGGTCGGCCAATCCGCGGTCGACCCCGACGTCGTGTGGGCGAAGATGGCGGCGATGGCCGAAGGCGCGCGCATCGCGTCGCGCCGGTTCTGGAAGGCATGACTCCCGGAGTGCCGCGCGATGGATATTGCGGCGCTGACCGTCGACGCCGTCAACGTGTTTCCAACGTCTGGGTGCCGCCGATCCGCGCCGCATCGACATCTCGCGACGGGCATCAGAGCCGGTGGGCATCAAGGTGGCCGCCCCCCGCAGCATCGACAAGTTGACCACGCGGATCGAATCGGCCGTCAAGGCGGTGCCGGCGTCTCGTCGGCATTGGCGAGCGATTGACCGGCGGGCGCTCACATCCGCCCGCACGGTTCTGGCGACGCTGACCCGTTACGGCAGCGTGAGCCCGATGAGTGCCGCCTCGAAGTTTCCGCTGTAGGTCGTGCTGCCGGCCGGTGCGGACGCCCCGTGTTGCGGAATCGAAACCGTGCCTTCCGGATCCACGAGCTCTCCCGCAGGGGTCGCGACGGTGAATTTCGGCGCGGACAGTTTCAGCGACGCCGCCAGCAGCGAATACGGCGGGCCTTGGCTCGTCGTCGCCGCAAGCCGCACCGTGTTGTCGGCCGCAGCCGCGACCCCGCCGCCGGTCTCGAAGCCGGTGCCACCCCAGGTTGCCGCGGCCGTCACCTTCTTGCCCGTCGATTCCAGGCGCGCGACGAATGCATCCTGGAAGCCGACGCCCAACACCGTCGTCGTTCCGGCGAGAAGAACCGAGCCGTCGGGCGCCACCGCGATGCCTTCACCGGTGTCGCCGCCCTTGGTGCAGCATTCCTTGCCGAACAACAAGCTGCCATCGGACCCGATCTTCAGGACCAGCGCGGCGATGCCGACGATGCCGCCCTTCGCCGCCTGGATGGCGCCAGCCGTGTATATGGACCCATCCGCGGCGGCGGCCATTCCGCCGCGCGCATCCACGACCTCGCCTGCCCCGTACGTCCGTGCCCAGACCAGGTCGCCCGCTGGCGTCAGCTTCAGCACCATCACGTCGAACTGGGAAAAATTGCTGTTGGGCCGCAGTCTCGAGCTGGCCGCGTAGACACTGCCGTCCGGCGTGACGGCCATCGCCTCGAAGCCGGCGGCATCGTCCCAGAGCCGTTGCCAGACAAGATTGCCCATCGGATCGAACTTCAGGACGAACACCCCGGCGGAGCTCGGGCCGAAGCTGGTTGCCCGGCCCGCGACGTAGACGGAGCCGTCGCTGTGCGTCGCCACCGCGCCGGCGCTATCGAACTCGGTACCGCCCCAGGCCCGCTCCCAGAGCAGGTTGCCGTTCGGATCGAATTTCAGCAACACGGCGTCTCCGCCACCGTCTGCGGTGATGCCGGCCACGTAAACTGAACCGTCGGCAGCGACCGCCACTGACGTATCCGTCACCCCGACGATGGTCGGGCCGTTCCAGATCCGCTGCCAGACGACCGCTCCATTCGAGAGCTTGACGATGAACATCCGCGTCGCGGGCTGGCCGAACTGGTCCAAGGCAAAGCTATCCGTCGAGCCGACGAGGTACGCGCTGCCGTCGGCGGCCGTGGCGACAGCGGTTGCGACTTCGGCTCCAGTCCCACCCCATGTCGTCTCGGTGAGCAAGACCTGCCCGTGCGCCGGCCTTGCTGTAAGTGCCAGCAGGACCAAAACCAAGCTTGCAAACAGCACCTTCCCGACCGCGATTCCATTCCGTCGTGCTGGCGAGGGACTGCACGTATGCGTCATGGCGTTTCTCCTGTTTGGAGCGAAAAGGACCAAACCCAGGCTTGCAAACAGCACCTTCCCGACCGCGATTCCACTCCGTCGTGCTGGCGAGGGACTGCACGTATGCGTCATGGCGTTTCTCCTGTTTGGAGCGAAAAGGACCTGGACGGCGCTGATGGGATGTCCGCACGGAATCCTCTGGGTGGGGCGGGCAGGAACCGAGCGTAAAGAGGTGATCCAATAATTGAGCGCTCCGGATTGTTCGCGATTCGCGCAGCGTCGAGGTCGACTGTCACGCTATGGAAAAGTAACGAGGCCGCTTGCGAGCGCGTCCCGCTGCCGCGAGAATGCGTTGGTCATGGCGCGAATTCTCGTCGGCAGCATTCCGGTCGTAGGCCATATCAATCCGCTCGTGCCGATCGTGCGTGCGCTTTGCGCACGCGGCCATGAGGTGCGCTGGTACACGGGTGCCAAGTATCGATCGAAGGTCGAGGCGACAGGTGCGCGGTTCGTGGGGCTTAGCCACGCGCGCGATTACGACGACGCGCAGATCGACCGCGAGTTTCCTGGCCGCGCGAATTTGCGCGGCATCGCGCAGCTCAAGTTCGACATGAAGCACGTGTTCATCGATAACGCGCCGGGCCAATTGCGCGACATCCAACAGATTGCGCAGACATTCGCCCCCGACGTACTGTTCGGCGAGGCGGGCACTTTCGGTGGATTGTTCTACTCCGAGTTGAGCGGCGTACCGCTTGCGGTCCTCGGCGTCATCCCGATCGCGCGGAGCAGCATCGATACCGCGCCGTTTGGACTCGGGCTTGCGCCGAACGCATCGGCGCTTGGACGCATTCGCAACCGTGCGCTCAACTGGGCCGTTGAACACGTTCTGTTTCGCGACGTGCAGCAGCATTGGAACCAGACACGCAAGCGGCTCGGGCTGCCGACCCACCGGCTGGTGGTTGAACGCCGGGGATCTCGCGACGGTGTACCTGCAGCCGACAATTCCCTCCCTCGAGCACCCGCGCAGCGACCTGCCGGATAATGTGCGCTTCATCGGAATGATTCCCGCCGAGGCCCCGCGTGACTGGGTCGCGCCTCCGTTCTGGCATGAGCTCGATGGCACGCGTCCGATCGTGCATGTCACCCAGGGCACGATCTCGAATGCAGAACCGGTGCTGATCGCCGCGGCGCTCGAGGGCCTGGCGAACGAAGACCTTCTCGTCGTGGTTGCCACCGGTGGCCGCGCGCCCGACAGCCTCGGACTGCGCAAAGTGCCGCGCAATGCGCGCGTAGACAGTTTCTCTCCTACCCCGAGTTGTTGCCTAAGACCTCGGTCATGGTCACGAACGGAGGTTACGGTGGCGTGCAGATGGCGCTCGCACACGGCGTTCCACTGGTCGTGGCCGGGACGTCCGAAGACAAACCGGAGGTGGCTACGCGCGTCGCTTGTTCGGGTGCCGGCATGAATCTAAAGACGGCGGCACCCAAGCCGGAACAGGTCCGCAGGGCGGTGGATGTATTGCTCCACCAGCCCCGGTATCGCGAGCGGGCGCGAGCGCTCGCTGCCGAGTACACGCGCTACGACGCGGTGACCCTTGCGGTGGAAGCGGTCAGATTGATCGCGCGCTGAATGCCAGGCTTATAGAAGACTTTCGAAGGATCAATTCCATGACCGAACTTGCCACCTACACCCCAGGGATTCTTCTGGCCCTTTCTGCGGTCCTTCTTGCCCTGATGAGCCCGGGGCCAAACATCCTTGCGGTTATCGGGACGTCGATGGGCGCAGGCCGAAAGTACGGAGTGGCGCTGGCGTTGGGTGTGGCAACCGGGTCCTTTTGCTGGGCCCTGATCGCCGTCTCCGGACTTACCGCGGTGCTGACTGCTTATGCGGCGGTGCTGACCGCAATCAACGATTGCCGGGTGATGCTACTTGGCGGGCCGCGCCAAGCTCGATCTGCATCGGTTACGGCGTTCAGGAGCGGGTACGTCTGGCGTCAACCCGCCGCAGGAGCACCGCCTGAAGATCGTGCGCGCCGGCGCGGCCGGCGGCTAGCTAGATCCGGTACGGGCTCGCCTCGTAGGCCTTGCGCAACGCCGGCGGCAAGGCATCGAGCATCGCCTGCGAGAACTCGGCGCGGTGGCGCCCCGAGCGCAGCGCGAGCGCGGGCGGGCGGCGCCTGAAGCAGGCCTGGCAGCGGCCCGAGCGCTCCTGTGGGCACGAACCGGCGGCACTCGTCGCAGCGATCGCGCTGGAGCTGCGCGCGCCGCACCGGATTGCGGCGGTAGACGCGCAGCCGGTCGTCGAGGCGCGGCCAGTGGGGCAGATCGACCTCCTCGAGCACAGTCCAGTTTAGCGCGAGTTCGCGGTGAAAGCGCACCGAGCCGGACGCGCCGTCGCGCTCGCCGATATGAATCACGACCTCGCCGCGGTAGGCGCGCAGCGCCTCGTAGCTCGCGGCGTCGTCCTCGTAGGGAGGCCAGCAGAGCATGAGCGTTCGTTCGCCATGCCGTCGCACCGCGTCGACGGCGGAGGACTGCCTCACCTCGGTCCACGGCTCGCGCTTCCTCCGATGGAACGCGTTCGACGCTCCGCCACCCGGTGGATGCAGGTCGTAGGCGATCGTGTCCACGCCCGCTGCCTGGAGCAGCGCGGCCCAGTACCCCATGCCCGCACCGCAATCGAGAAGCGGCGCATGGCGTGCGAGCGCGTCTAGCGCCTGCTGGTTGGGTATTGCCCAGGCGCAGACCTGCACCAGTTCCTGGCGGCGCCCACGCAGGCCGAGTATCTGATAAAGCCCGTAGGGGAGGCCCCAATACGTCGGCTGCTGCGTGATCGCGGCGGCCTCTTCCGGATCCTCGGGCTCGGCCGGCGACGCCGCGAGGATCTCGAACAGGTCTCGATAGGGATTCGCTTCTTGGGCGAGGCTCCGCCGGCGCATGAGCGCGGCGAGCTCGAGCCGGTAGCGCTCGAGCCGACTCATGCCTTCGCGCCACTGGCCCCGGGAAGTGGCGAGCGACGTGGCGAGAACGCTGTGCGTGCTCGAGCGTACGGCCCAGGGGTAGCGTGCCGCGAAGTCCTCGTAGGTGCGGCACGCGCGCAGGTCGTTGATCGAAGGCGAGAGCCACTTCGAAGGGCGGGACGGCGTGTGTCCCGCGGCGGCGTGCCGCCAGCGATCGGGGCCGATCGCCTCGATGGTGTGGCCGCACTCCATGCAGATGGGCTGCCCGTACACCAGCACCCGGTCGCCGGCATCGTGCAGCAGCGGCTGGATCGGATGGCTCATTTCCAGGTGGCGGGCCGTCTCAGCACGCCCTTGCAATAGTTGTTGTCGGGCGGCGGCTTCTCGTCGTCGTGACCGGGCTCGCGCTCGTGCCCCGTGTCGTGCGAATGCTCGGGTCCCGAGAAGAGCTCGCGTGCCGAGAAGTTGTCGTAGACCTGATAGTAATAGCGGCGGTCGGGCTGGCGCACGCTCGAATCGACGTAGCGGTGCTCTCTTATGCGCTCGATGTAGTCGAGCTCCGATGCTCGGTCGAAGCGCGCAGCGTTTCCGCGCACGATCAGGAAAGGCGGCGTGCCGCCGGACCAGGTGACGACCGCGCCGGAGGCAGGGTCGAGCGTCACGGCTACATCGCAGATCTCAGGCGCCGGCTTGGCGCCAAGCAAAAGCAGCAGAGCGCAAAGAACAATCGGCGGCCGGAGGGCCGCCGATGGTCGAAGTGCCATGGCGGACCCAGGCTAGGCGGACAGGACGCCCCGGTTGTACACCACTTTGCCGGCGACCAGCGTGAGGAGCGACTTGATGTCCTTGATCGCGAGCTCGGGGGTCTCCTCTTCGTCGAACAGGTTCCGGTCGAGCACCACGAGGTCGGCATGGTTGCCCGGCTCGATGGTGCCGATGTCCTCCTCGCGGAAGAACCATTTCTGCGCCGCGGTGGCGATCCAGATGGCCTGGTGGCGCGTGAGGTTCTCGGTCCCGAGGATCAGGGCGCCCAACAGGTTTCGGCCCGATATCGTCGTGTAGAGGTTGAGCCACGGCGAGATGCGGGTGATGTCTCCGCCGTCCGAGTGCCACCCCACGTGAATCACATCGGTGCCGGTGGTGCCGAAGAGCGACCTGTAGGGCGGCCCGACGTTGACGCCCGTTCGGGTCGGTCCCCAGCCGACCCATACGCCGCCGCCGAGAGCGTTCCAGCGCGCCGCATCGGTCGGGTTCATCTGCGGGATGTGCGCGATGATCCAGCGCAAGCCGCGGATATCGATCCCGGGAACCCCAGCGCTGCCGTTCTGTACGGCTTCGCGGTTCGTGATGAGCGCGTTGGGACTGCCGGCCACGATGTGGTCTTCACCGCTCCATCCCGCTCGCGCGATTGCCCGCAAGCCGTTGAGCCCGCCGCCGGTGAACTCGCCGATGGAGCTCGTCTTCATCATGTCGTCGCCGTGGAACTGCCAGGAGTTGCGCAGCCGCGGCCCGAGCGTCGTCAGGTTCACATCGGTACCTGCGTCCTGGTGGAGGTAGTCGATGCGCAACCGCGCCGGCATCTTGCCTTCGTTCCAGAGCTGGAAGAAGGGGTAGTGCATCGTGTAGTAGTTTTCGTTCGCAATGCCGTTGTTGGGCGCTTCCGACAGGAATGCGCCCTTGTCCCCGTGCGTGGTGATGCCGATCTCGGTGTAGTAGCGCAGCGCTTCCAGCGCGCTGCGCTTCCTCGTTTCCGGCGTGAGGAGGTCGCGGCGCAGCGCCAGGAGAAGCTGGTTCGCCGGTGGATGATCTGCGAACCAGTTCGCGGCCGCATTGACCGTGCCGCCCTGCGCCCCTTGAATATAGATTGGAACGCCCGGCAGCGCGGCGTTCAGCTCCGCGACGCTCGGCAGTCGGTTCCCTGCCTCGTTTCCGCCGGTCACGCCGAACGTCATCTGCTGAGCGGTGATCGGACCGATGGTCGTCATGACCCCGTAGTTGGGGTTGGTCCTGAAATCGTCCGCGGTCATGCCGAGCGCGTTGAACTTGGCGACGTAACGCGCGATCACGTCCTCGACCCGGTTGAGATCCTCCATGAGGACGTGGTAGCCGGGCCGGTTGCCGACGAGCACGATGTGGTTGTGGCCGTCGATGATCCCCGGGATGACCGTTTTGCCCTGCAGGTCGATGACCTTGGTGTTCGGCCCGGGGGCCTGCGTGACGTTGCCCACCTGGACGAAGCGACCGGCGCGGATGCTGGCGGAAGTCGCGAAGGTCGCCTGGTCGGCGAACGGGCTGTCCATCGTGTAGATCTCGCCGTTCACCAGGATGACGTCGGGATCCGAGGTCAAGTCGATCGCGGAAGCGAGTCCGGCATGCTTCGCCGTCAGCGCGGCGGCGAGTCCGGCGGCGCCGGCCTTGAGGACTTTCCTGCGCGACACGGATTTGCTTTTCATTGGCTCTCTCCTTCCTGTGCGATCTACCAATGGAACCCGTTGGCCCTGCGCCAGTCGCGATTCCAGTGCTTCTTCTGCTGGTCGTTGAGATCGTCCCAGACCGCCGTGCCGTTCACCATGGTGAACTTGGAGTGGATGTCCTTGATCTTCTCGTCGGGCACGGCGATCGGATCGAAGTAGTCCTCGCTCAGCACGGTGAGGTCGGCCTTCTTGCCGAGCTCGATGCTGCCGAGCGTGGCTTCCTCTTTGATGAACCAGCCGTTGTCGGCGGTGTAGAGGCGCAGCGCCTCCTGCCGCGTGATCTGCTGGCCGGGGTTGATGAGCACGCCGCGCGCGTTCTTGCCGGTGATGGCGTAGTACATGCCGAGCCACGGATTCATCGGCGAGATCTGCATGCCGTCGGAGCTCAGGCCCGAGCGGATGCCGCTATCCAGGATCATTCGGAACGGCGGGCCCGACGTGACCGCGGCTCCCGAGATGTAGCGCCAGCCGCCAACCAGGCTAATGCCGCCACCGATCGCTTTCAGCTTGTCGACGTATTCCTGGGTAATGAAAGGCACGTGCGCGACGACCCAGCGCCGCTTCGACAGGCCGTCGGGCTCTCCAGCCGCGATGAGCTCTTGGTGCACCAGCGTCCACTCATCGATGATGGTCATGAAGTCGGTGGTGGTGAGCGAGTGGTTCTCGTTGGTCCACTTGCTTCCCTCGGGCGCCGCGCGGAACACGTCCGGGAAGGGCTTCGCCACCAGGCGCGTGGCGTTCTTCCACTGCTGCGACCTCGGCAGTACCGTTGGCGGTGAACTCGCCGATGCCGTGCGATTCTCAGCCAGTCGTCGCCGAAACCGGGATGCGTGTTCTTCAGCCGATCCAGCAATTCCGGTGTGTTCAGGGCGTCCTCGAGATGCAGGAAGTTGACCCGGATCCGATTGGTGAGCTTCTTCTCCTTGTTGAGCTCGAGGATCGCGTCGAAGGCACGGTAGCGATCGAAATGCGCCAGGCCGTCGGTGTCGTCTCCGACCGCGGGGAAGCCGCCCTGGTCGAGGTGCGTGGTGATGCCCATGGCCGAGGCGTACGTCATCGCGTACACCGTGCCGCGCTTCCAGTTGGGGAGCCGGTTCGTCTCGTCCATGCGCCGCAGCTGGTTGAGCGCGATCAGCGTATTGGTGCCTGCGGCGATGCTGCCGTCGGCGCCGACCGTGACCCCCATCGCCTCGAGCAGCGGCTTGCCCCTGCCGTTGGTCTGCGCCGGCCCGGTGAAGCTCTGCATGAGGAGCACCGGGTGCTTGGGCGTGACCAGGTTCAGCTCGTTCAGCGTCGGAAAGCGCGGCGTGCCCGGCGGCGGCACGAACTGGTTGATGTTGAACCCGCCCAGCGCGGTCAGCCACTCGCCGGCGGGAATCTCCGCGGCGCGCGCTTCGAACGCGCCGAGCACCTCGCGCACGCTGACCGAGTTCTCGATGCGCACGTCGTGGCCGGGGCGCAGCCCGAGAAGGATGATGTGGTTGTGGTTGTCGATGATGCCCGGCACCACGGTGCGCCCGCCCAGGTCGATCACCTTGCCGGGCACGCAGTTGTTGGGGCTCGGGCCCGGGCCGATCACGGTGAACTTGCCATCCTGGATCATGACCGAGGACACGATGGTGTTGGCCGCGTCCATCGTGTGGATCACGCCGTTTTCCAGGCGGATGCAGTAGTCGGGCGGCGGCACCGTGGCCGCCGAGAAGTTGCTCAGGTACTCGGGCGGCGTCTGGGCCAGAACGGGCATCGCCGCAGCGAGCCCGGCGACCAGCAGCGCGCGTGCAGCCAGCGTGAAGCGCTCAGAATGCAATCGGTATGCGTGCATAGCGTTCCTCCACGGATAACGGATGATCAGGCGGCGGCGCAAAGCCGCCAGCGCCATCAAGAGGCTTGTCGGCCGTTGTTCGAGCTCTTGCGACGCGCGAACCCGAGGCCCGCGATGCCGATGCCCACCAGCGCAAGTGTCATCGGCTCGGGCGTGTTCCCCGTGACCGTGATCGCGTACGCATACGGCCCGAACGCGGCGCCGCATGCCGCCGGACATCCGAGGCTGTCCCAGCCACCGACCGCGATCGTGTAGAGGCCGGCACTCGGGGCGGTAAAGCTCCACTCCGCGTCCGCGCCTGCGCCCGTGAGCGTGGCGCCGAAGTCGATGAACGTCATTCCGCCCCAGTCATCGAAGTTACTGAACTGGGATGTGTCGGCCGCGGTCAGGCCTCGGTAGAACGAGAAGGCCGGATCGAGCCTCGGGTCGAGCGGATGGACGCGCATCGTGACCATGTCGCCCGTCGCCGCGAGGAAGAACCAGTAGTCGACCTCGCTGCCCCGGTTGTTGATCCAGCCGTCGCCGGTGGGGACGCTCCCCGCCCGGGTGAATCCCCGAAAAAGAGCTCCGTCGTAGACCACAGGCGCGGCGGACGCGCCGATGGAAGCAAGCAGGGCGGCCGCACCTGCCAGCAACGCAATGCCGATGGTTCTCGCGTTCATGGGTCCCTCCTCCTTTGTTTTTCCCTCAAACAGCCGAAATTATGTCGAAGCCCTGACTCCTTGTGACTAGGTGCCGCGATAAGCCAGCGAACCTGGAGGCGTAAAGCCCACCGATACTCTCGGCGAGTGGAACAAGAGCGCCGGCGTGGCTGTGCGGATGAGTACGTCGATTCGACGCATTGTTCTCTTCCCCCGAAGAACGCGGTGCGGGAATGCGCTCCCGCAGACAAATTTACTCGCCCCACGAAGAGAATGCAAAGGGCTATTTTCGACGCCCACTTGTGGGACCGAAGTGGGACCGACGCCGAGCAGCGAAATCGAGAAAGCCATCGTCGACGCCGTCAACGGCGCGCGGCTCAAGGCGCTCAAATCGGCCACCGAATCGCTGTCACGACTGCAGGATTCGGCCGATTGGAAAGCCGCGATGGACGCCGTTTTTGGGCGCAAATCACACGGTTAGTAGCCGTCCTTTGACTTTTCCGAATGCATGCCTACTGCGCGCCATGCCCTCAGCGCCGCGCATCAACGACGTCGTTCACCCGGGAAGGATGATCCGTGACGCGCCGCCGCTCATTTCCAGCATGAGCGCGTTGATGCGCTTGACGAACGTCGCGGGATCGTCGAGTTGTCCGCCTTCGGCGAGCAGCGCCTGATCGAGCAGCACCGCCGACCAGTCGTCGAACTTCTGGTCCTCGTTTTGCAACCGAAGCACCACGGGATGTTTCGGATTGATTTCGAGGATCGGCTTCACCGCAGGACCCGGCTGTCCGGCGGCTTTCAACAGTCGCGCGAGATTGCCGCTCATGTCGTGCTCGTCGGCTACGAGGCAGGCCGGCGACTCGGTCAGCCGATGCGTCACGCGGACATCCTTGACGCGCTCGCCCAGGCTCGCCTTGATGCGGCCGAGGAGATCGCCCAATTCGGTTGCTTCGTGCTCCCTTTCCTTTTTCTCCGCCTCGTCCTCGAGCGCGCCGAGATCGAGGCCGCCTTTGGCGACCGAGACGAGCGCCTTGCCGTCGAATTCGGTCACATGGCCCACGACCCACTCGTCGACGCGATCGGACAGGAGCAGCACCTCGATGCCCTTCTTGCGGAACACCTCGAGATGCGGGCTGTTCCGCGCCGCGTTGAACGAGTCCGCGGTCACGTAATAGATCTTGTCCTGTCCAGGCTTCATCCGGCCGATGTAGTCGGCGAGCGACACGGTCGGATCGGCGGCGTCCGTCTGCGTCGACGCGAAGCGCAGCAGGCCGGCGATGCGGTCCCGGTTGGCGGCATCCTCGCCGGTACCTTCCTTCAGCACCTTGCCGAAGGCGTCCCAGAACTTGGCGAATTTCTCCTTGTCGTTCGCCGCGAGGTCCTCCAGCAGGGCGAGCACTTTCCGCGTGCAACCGCCGCGGATCGCCTCGATGTCCTTCGACTCCTGCAAGATCTCGCGGGACACGTTGAGCGGCAGGTCGTTCGAATCGACGACGCCGCGGACGAAGCGCAGGTACGCCGGCAGAAGCTGCTCGGCATCGTCCATGATGAACACGCGGCGCACGTAAAGCTTGATGCCGTGGCGCGCGTCGCGGTCCCACAGGTCGAACGGCGCGCGCGAGGGAACGTACAGCAGATGCGTGAACTCCTGCCGGCCTTCGACGCGCGCATGGCTCCATGCCAGCGGGTCTTCGAAATCGTGGCCGACGTGCTTGTAAAACTCCTTGTACTGCTCGTCGCTGATGTCGGCCTTTGCGCGCGACCATAACGCGGAGGCCTGGTTGACCGTTTCTTCCTCGGTTTGCTTTTCCTGCTTGCCGTCCTTCCATTCCTCCTTCGGCATCAGGATCGGCTGCGCGATGTGGTCCGAGTACTTGCGGATGATCGAGCGCAGCTTGAACCCGGCGAGAAGGTCGTCCTGGCCTTCCTTGAGGTGAAGCGTGATGGCCGTGCCGCGCGCCGCCTTTTCCGTCATGGCGATGGTGAACTCGCCGCCGCCGTCCGATTCCCAGAGGACGCCCTGATCGGGTTTTTCGCCGGCGCGACGGGTGTGGACGGTCACCTTGTCCGCGACGATGAACGACGAATAGAAGCCGACGCCGAACTGGCCGATGAGGTGGGCGTCCTTCTGCTGGTCGCCGGTGAGCTGCGAGAAGAACTCCCGCGTGCCCGACTTCGCGATCGTGCCGAGATTCGTGATCACTTCGTCGCGGCTCATGCCGACGCCGTTGTCGGCGATGGAGAGTGTCCTCGCCGCCGGATCGTAATCGATGTGGATCTGGAGCTCGAAGTCATCTTCGAACAGCGCCTGGTTGTGCAGCGCCTCGAAGCGCAGCTTGTCGCAGGCGTCCGACGCGTTGGAGATCAATTCGCGCAGGAAAATCTCGCGATTCGAGTACAACGAATGGATCATGAGCTGCAGGAGCTGCCGGACCTCGGCTTGGAAGCCCAGGGTTTGGCGGTCGGCTTGGGCAGCGGTAGGTTCGGTCACGGCAATACTCCCTCGAATGGCGACTCTTTTATCTTGGCGCCGGGCAGCGGAATTTCAAGCCCCCGCGGTGGCTCCCGCTCGCGCGGGGTGCTCCGCCGTCCGCAGCGCCCGCAGGTACCAGCGGATGAACGCGTCGACGTTGTATTCCTTGCGCTCCGACAGCGGGCCGGGGACGAAGCCGACCGATTCGACCCCCTTCTGCTGCCACTTGCAGATCTCCCAGTCCTGCTCGTTGGTGAGATGCCAGAAGGGCAGCAGGCGGTCGATCTGGTAGTCCTCGCCTTCGCGGGCGTCCCGATGCACGAGCCAGTAGCTGCGCATCCGCGTCTTGCGCAGCCCGGCGGGCAGCATTCGCGTCACGACCGCGTGGTCGCAGCTCGCGTGGACCCAGAAGTTCGGCAGGCTGCGCATGCGCAGCACGCCGACGTCGGCATCGGGATAGTCGCCCATCAGCGGGGCGACCCGCGCGCCATCCATCGATTCGGTGGCGAATCCCTCGGCGAGCGCGGTGCGGTTGCACGTGTACCAGATGTCGTTGTCGGGATCGGGAAAGGTCGCGAGGCCGCCCGCCGGATGCGCGACGCCGTCGCCCGGAACGTCCCATTTCGCCTCGATGCGCGCGATCGCGGCGGCGATCTTCTGCCGCACGGCCTCGGAGGCATGGTCCTCCTCGTAGACGTCGAAGTTCGACTTCACGTATTGCGGATGGCGCGGCGTGCAGTGGTAGCACTCGCGGTTGTTCTCCCAGACGAGCTTCCAGTTCGCCTCGACTTCGTAGTCGGTCACGTGCGCGATGCGCGCGCGATCGAACCCTTGCGGCGCACCCGCCGCTTCGAACCGCGCGCGCAAGCCGTCGAAGGCGGGCGGCCTCAAAGCCAGCGAAATGTAGACGAGATCGGCGCACACTTCCGCGTGCAGCGGCCGCAATCCCAGCTGCGACTTGTCGATGCCGTCCTGCATGCCGTGGCAGGCGACGAGCTCGCCCTGGCGCGAGTACGTCCAGCTGTGATACGGGCAGACGAGCGCGCGCGCGTGGCCGGTATCGGTCCGGCAGATCTGCGAACCCCGATGCCGGCAGACGTTGTGAAACGCGCGCACGCGGCCATCGTCGCCGCGGATCACCAGCACGGGGGACGTGTCCACCGCGAGGGTCAGGAAATCGCCCGGATTCGGGATCTCGAACGCGAACCCGGCGAAGATCCAGCCTTGCCGCCAGATCCTCTCCATCTCGGCCGCATACAGCGCATCGTCGAGGTAGAACGCGCCGCGGCATTCCGTGACCGTCGCGCCGCAGATCAAGGAGCGGCGCGAGATCGGTGCCGAAGGGCGAGACGGCGCTGGACATCGTGGTTTCCTCGCAGCGATTAGCGCGAGAATCGCGTGACGGTCGGGATCGTACAGCGGTCGCAAGTGGCGGACGGCGAGATAGCGCTCGCCCATCGCTTCGACCTCGTACGCGGCGTGCGCGGGCTCGTGCGGCGGCGAGGTAGGCGCACAGCAGATTGCGGCCGACGGTGTACCCATAGCCTCCGCTCGTGACGCGTCCCAGCACGCGGCCGCCCGCCAGCACGATTTCACCGCCGAAGAGGTTGACCTCGGGGGGCGCGGTGAACCACGCCAGCTTCTGCCGCGGCCCGCTTGCCTTGACGGCGGCCAACGCGGCGCGGGCGAGAAATTCGCCCTTGTCCGGCGCCACACAGAAGCCCAGACCCGCCTCGTAGGGGTTGTAGTCCGGCGTGATGTCGGAGCCCCAGGCCAGATAGTGCTTCTCGAGGCGCAGGCTGTTGACGGCGCGATAGCCCGCGTTGGCGATGCCGAAGGGCATGCCGGCGCTCCAGAGCTTTTCGTAGAGATCGAGCGCGTACTCGACCGGAACGTGCAGCTCGTAGCCCAGCTCGCCGAGATACGTCACCCGCAGCGCCAGGACGGGGGCATAACCCGAGATCGAGCTGGCGCGCGCTCATGTAGGGGAAGTCGGCATTCCCAAGCGGCGCGTCGGTCAGCCGCGCGAGCACGTCGCGGGAGCGCGGGCCGCAGAGGTTCAGCACGGCCCTCGCGGACGTGAGGTCGTCGATCGTGACACCGCCGGCGGCCGGGATGTGGCGCTCGATCGTCGAGCGATCGCGCACGCCCAACGCGCTCCCGGTGACGAAATAGAAGCGGTCCTCCGCAAGCCGCGTGATCGTGACGTCGGCCTCGATGCCGCCGCGGTCGTTGCAAAGCTGCGTGTAGACGATGGTGCCCACCGGACGATCGATATCGTTGCCCGCGAGCTTCTGCAAGAGCGCGAGCGCGCCGGGACCGCGCACCTCGTATTTGGAGAACGAGCTCATGTCGATTATGGCGACGCGCTCGCGTACCGCGCGATGCTCGTCGCCGATGGCCTCGAACGCCGGTCCGCGCTCGAACGACGGCACATCGACCGCTCTCGTTCCGGGTTCTCCGAACCAGTTGGGCCGCTCCCAGCCGAACTTGTTGCCGTAGACGGCGCCGAATTCGAGCAGCGTCGCATGCAGCGGACTGCGCCGCGCGCCGCGGCCTGCGTCGGGATCGTAATTCGGCCATGCGATGTGGTAGTAACGCCCGTAGCTCTCGACGGCGCGCTCGTACATGAACGCCTTGACCGAATGCGGAGCGCCGAAGCGGCGCACGTCGAACGGCCACAGGTCGAGGCCAGGATCGCCGTCGACGATCCAGTTCGCCATCACCCATCCGGCGCCGCCCGACGCGGCGATGCCCGAGGTGAAGCCGCAGCACAGGTAGAAATTGTCGAGCTCGGGCGAGAGGCCGATGATCGGCTCGCCATCCGCGGTGATCGGGATCGGGCCGTTGATCATCTGCCGAATCCCGACATCGGTCGAGCATCGGGATACGCGCTGCCGCCTCCTCGGCGAGCGGCGCGAAGCGATCGAAATCGGGCTGCAGCAGTTCAGGTCCGAAGCCATGCGCAATGCCATCGGCGCCCCAGGGACGCGTGTTCGTTTCCCAGCCGCCGACGGCCAACGCGCCGGGCTCCGGCTTCACGTAGAAATTGCCGTCGGGATCGCGCAGCGTGGGCAAGCCGGCGGGAATGCGGTCCGTTTTCTCGGTGACGAAATATTGGTGCTCGACGGCGCACGCCGGAACGCGCGTGCCGACCATCGCCGCGATCTCGCGGCCCCACATGCCGGTCGCGTTGATGACGCACTCGGCCTCGATGTCTCCGGAGTCGGTGACGACGGTCGTCACCCGCCGGCCGCGGCGCTCGAGGGCGGTCACGCGAACGCCTTGGATGCCAGCGTTACGCCGCCGGCCCGGGCGCCTGCCGCGTAGGCGTTGGTGAGGCTCGCCGGGTCGACGTAGCCGTCGCCCTCGATCCAGGCGGCGCCCACCACGCCTTTCGCGTCGAGCAGCGGGAAGAGGTCTCGCGCTTCGAGCGCGCGAGACGAGCTCGACGTGAAAGCCGAAGCCCTTCGCCATCGTCGCGGAGCGCTTGAACTCGAGCCAACGGGCAGGGGAGGACGCGAGGCGCAGGCTGCCCACACCGTGCCATCCCGTTGCCTGCCCCGTTTCGGCCTCGAGCTTGCCGTACAGCTCGGCGCCGTAGCGCATGAGGCGCGTCAGGTTGCTGCTGCTGCGGAGCTGGCCGACCAACCCCGCCGCGTGCCACGTCGCGCCATGCGTGAGCTGCAGGCGCTCGAGCAACACGCACGTCGCGTTCGCCGCGCTTGGCGAGGTGATACGCGATGCTGCACCCGATGACGCCGCCGCCGATGATGACGATGCGGGCTTTCTGCGGTAATGGCATAGGAGAGCGAATCTAGCATAATGGCGGCCGGCATCCCTGCGCGCACCGCCCTCGCCAATGGCGTCGACGCGCAAAGCGGCGTCGCATCGGGATCAGCCGCGGACCCCTGCGCCCACCATACTGGCAGCGAAGCCTCAACCGAAAGAGATCATGGACGAACCGCAGGCACCGTCACCTCGCACCCATCGCGCCAGCGGGGGACGCGAAGCCAAGCGCGCGGCCCGTTCGGCGCGCGCGGGCGTTTCGATGCCCTACATCACGCGCAAGATCGGCGTCTACGAGGTGCTGGACGAGGAGGGGCTCGCGACGATCGAGCGCAATGCCGACATCATCCTCGCGGAAATCGGCATCGAGTACCGCGACGACCCGGAAGCGCTGGCCGTGTGGAAGGCGGCCGGCGCCGAGGTCGACGGCGCGCGCGTGCGCTGTCCGCCCGGCATGTGCCGCAGCATCGTCCAGGCGAGCGCGCCGCGCGATTTCATCCAGCACGCGCGCAATCCGGCAAGGAGCGTTCCCGATCGGCGGCAAGCACACGGTGTTCGCTCCGGCGTACGGTTCGCCGTTCGTGCGCAGCCTCGACGAGGGCCGCCGCTACGCGACCATCGAGGACTTCCGCAACTTCGTCAAGCTCGCGTACCTGGCGCCGTCGCTGCATCACTCCGGCGGCACGATCTGCGAGCCCGTCGACCTGCCCGTGAACAAGCGGCATTTCGACATGGTGTACAGCCACATGAAGTACAGCGACAAGCCGTTCATGGGGTCCGTCACGCACCCGGAACGCGCGCAGGATTCGGTCGAGATGGCGAAGATCCTGTTCGGCGACCAGTTCATCGATCCCGCTACGGCCAAGCCGAAGACGGTGATCATCAACCTCATCAACGCGAACTCGCCGATGACCTACGACGCCACGATGCTGGGCGCCGCCAAGGTCTATGCGCGCGCCAACCAGGCGACGATCATCACGCCGTTCATTCTCGCGGGCGCGATGTCGCCGGTCACGGTGGCGGGCACTGCCGCGCAGACGCTGGCCGAGGCGCTGTCCGGCATGGCGTTCGTCCAGCTCGTGGCGCCGGGCGCGCCGGTGGTGCTCGGCAGCTTCGCGTCATCGATCTCGATGCAGTCCGGCGCGCCGACGTTCGGCACTCCCGAGCCGGCGCTGGTGCTGTTCGCAATGGCAGCGCTCGCGCGGCGCCTGGGGGTCCCCTTCCGGTCGGGTGGCGCGCTGTGCGGCTCGAAGATCCCCGATGCGCAGGCCGCGTACGAATCCGCGAACACGCTGCTGCCGACGTGCCTCGGCGGCGTGAATTTCGTGCTCCATACCGCCGGCTGGCTGGAGGGGGGGCTCTCGATGGGCTACGAGAAGTTCGTCATGGACGTCGACCAGGCCGGCATGATGCACACACTGCTCGCCGGCGTCGATCTCTCCGAGAACGGCCAGGCGATGGATGCGATTCGCGAAGTCGGCCCCGGCAAGCACTTCCTCGGCTGCGCGCATACGCAGGCCAACTTCGAGACGGCGTTCTACCGCTCGCCCATCGCCGACAACAACAGCGTCGAGCAATGGGAAGCCGAAGGCAGCCAGGACCTCGCGCAGCGCGCCAACGCAAGCTGGAAAAAGCAGCTCGCGAGCTACGAGGCGCCGCCGCTCGATCCGGCGATCGACGAAGCCCTGCAGGATTACATGACCCGGCGCAAGGCGACATTCGCCGATTCGAAGTACTGATCGCTTGCGGCGGAGCGCAGATTCAGTAAACTGGGGGACGTGCCAATTCTCGATCTGACGGCGTTCGAGGAGGAAACCACATGCACCATCCATTACTCAACGGGTGTAGTCGGGGGCTCATCGCATCGATTCTCGCTACCGCGCTTTGTGCCACGCCTCCAGCCTCCGCGGAGATCTTCAAGTGCTTCGCCAAGGACAGGACGCCGCTCTACCAGAATTTCCCGTGCCAGTTCGACTCGATTGACTCGGTGCCATCGAGTCTACAGGCGGCCGCGAAGATGAGTTTGATGCCTGCCGATGCGAGCCGGGCAAAGCCCAAGGCGGCACCCGTCAAGGTTGCATCGGCCGTCAAACCAGCCGATCCAGGCGAGCCCAGCGTCGGCATGGCGCAGGACGAAGTCAGAGCGATCCTGGGCGAGCCGATGGAGATCGTTCAGGATCATCCTACCGAAGGCATCGAGACCTGGCGCTACGTCAACAGGAGCGTCCAGTTCGATCGTACGCAGCACGTGGTGGATCTACAGACGTGGTAGTCAACGCGGGACGCGGCTGGCCTTAGCATGACAAGGCAAGTTTCGGGCGACGCGTAGATCGTCGCATTGGTCCACTTCGCAATGTAGGCGGCGTTGTCCGCGTGGTCGCCGTGGCCGTGCCCGAGGAAAATAGCTTCCGGGCGCACGTCGATGAAGTCCTGCGGCAGCACCGGGGCATAACGCCTGTCGATCGGCGAGGTGGGTAGCTGGGGCGTGGTGATGTAGCTGTCGAGCAGGACGACGCGGCCCAGGATCGACACGACATAGGTCGTGTTCGTCGCCCAGGAGGCAATGACCTTGTCGTTCTTGACGGCTGCCGTATTGACGTCCACGTTGTCGATTCCGAAAAACGTCTGCCGCGCCTTGAGCATGGCAGGATCCGCTGCCGCCAATGCGGCTGAAGTGCACAAGCCCATCGCTATCGACAAGCTTGCGAATATCCAAGTCTTACGCTTCATGCCTCCTCCAATTAATCGGGCCAATAATTCGGCCCGCTACGGGAGTCAACCGGGACGCTGCTGGCGGCAGCGGCTACGCTGGCCTGTTGTTGCCTGCGCGTCCCGGGATCAGAATACCTAGTTACAGAACTGCGCAACGCGCGCCGCTTTTGCCGGGTTGATCCAGCGCTGGTCGAAAATCGAATACACCTGCGGCACTGCGAAGTCGATCGGGTCGAGCAGCAACCTGAACTCCGGCCACTCACTTTGCGGAAAGCCCATGTTGAGCGCGGTTTCACGCCAAGCCAGCATGTGATAAATCCCCGAACCCCTCTGCGCAACGTCCGTGATGTGGCCCGGAATATAGACCTTGGGCTTCAGATGCTGGATCACGCTGATGATGTCCCGCGCCTGGTTGTTGGCTGCGCCAAGACTGACGATCGAGCCGTTGAATACATCCACGTTGGGGAGCGTATCCATCAACGCCCACTGGCCTTGACCAATGTTCCGGGCAAGCTCGAGCGTCGCGGCTGGGGTGGCCGGATTGGTGTATGTGGCGAGGGAAACCAGCCTGGATCGCTGCCGATCCCTTCTTTGGCGGGCCCGGACGAGTTTACCCAGGCAAGGGTGAAGTAAGGGGGGTACTTCACAATGAATTGATAGAAGATGATGATCGCACCGCCATTGTTGCCATGCCGGGGGCGGTTGCGCCGCCCGTATTCGTGTTCATCTGTCCCGGCACGGCAGTCGCAAGCCGGCGGAGTAAACGGCGTTAGGGTGGGGTACATCGCCGGATACGTGACCGCCGGCGTGGGCGTGTCGATTACCCGCCCCGGGTAACGTGGATCGCCGAGATTGCTGAGCGTCGCATGCGTAAAGGACGTATCCACGGGCGCCGTTCCGGAATGGATGTGCTTGAACGCAAGAACGCAGACCCCAAAATCCAGTGGAGTGGAAAGTTTGGTGGCGCTGCTCTTCAGCAACCCCGCGTTCGGGCCCTCGTTCCACTGGCCCGGCCTCGACCCGGCGGGCACCACACCAACGCAGTTGACCGGATCGCCATCCGGAACGATCTTCGCACCGCCATTGATCAAGTTGGGGTCGTTGAACATCCTCGTGACGTCGGCCTGCATCGAAAAGCAGGTCTCCGGCGAGGCGTAAATCGTCGCACCGGTCCATTTCGCGATAAATGCCCCGTTATGCGCATGGTCGCCATGTCCATGCCCAAGAAAAATCGCGACCGGTTTGGCGTCGACGAGGTCCTGCGGCAGGAACGGCGCGTAGCGCCGGTCGAGAGGTGTGGTCGGCAGCTCGGGCCGCGAAATGTAGCTGTCCAGCAGGATGACGTTTCCCATAATGGAGGTGATATAGGTCGTGTTCGTCAGCCAGGAGGTGATGACCTTGTCCTTCTTCACCGCGCCCGTATCGACATCGACGTTCTCGATTCCGAAAAACTTCTGCCGTGCCTTGAGCATGGCGGGATCGACCGCTGCCAATGCGGCAGAAGTGCACAAACACATCGCCATCGACACACCGGCGAACGCCATCCGTCTGCGATTCATGACATGACCTCCTCTGTTAGGTTCGATGACCGCGCTGACATGGGAGAACTAAGCGGATCGCTTTTTTGCTCCCTACCTCATCCCGGGTTCGATGGCTGCAACTGCCACCGCTCGACGGGTAACCGGCTGCGCTCACATTTGTGCTTCACGATTGGTGTCCCACAAAATGTTCGCCACGAACCGTTATCATAGTTTCAACGGTTGCAAACGACAACGGAAACCTGAAAAGGACTTCAACGCCGCGATTTGCTGCACTGCAACGAGCAGCCGGGCACACATGTGTGCGACAACGACCTGCCGGCTTCGGGTCAAAGACATGCCAGAACGAAAACGCCCACCGGAATCGGCATTTCTTCGGATGACCAGCGCTGTCGCTATTTCCTTACATTTTCCTCCCCGCCCGCTGGGCTACTTCTCGCAGGCCAATTGAATATTTGGTAAAAAAAGGATCAGATGGCGTGAAATTTGCGTTCACGTTTCGGCGCTATTTAAGGCGACCAATCTTTTTCGGTGGTGCTCGTGAATTGAAACAAACGCTCGGTGGCGGGCGCGTTGCAGCATCGATCGCGGCCTTGGGTCCGACGGCTTTCGCGGGCCCGGTGGCCCACGAAACGGGCCCTAATATCGTCACGAACGGCGGTTTCGAGAAGACGCCGGGCGTCGCCGGTTCGGGTTGGGCGGTGTCCGGAGCTTTCATTGCCGAGGGCTTCGACACTTCATCGACTCAAATCCGGCCGATGCTCAGAGTGGGAACCGTTCGTTTGCCGGCCGCGCGATTGGGGGGCTCGGCTTTGTTTCCCAGAACTTGGCGACCGTTGTGGTGGCGAGTTACAACATCCACCTTTGGCTCGCGAGTCTCAGCGGTTTCTCCGACGATACGGCGGTTGAAGTTCGCTGGCGCGGCAACGTGGTCTATTCGGCGACCGACATCCTGGGTTTTGGCTATAGGGAAATCATCATCGATCCGATCGCCACTTCCACAAATACCATGCTGTCGATCGGGCTGCGGGACGACGTCTTCTTCCTGAATGTGGACGACATCTCGGTCCGGCAAGTCCCCGAACCCGCCACTGTCGCACTATTGCTTGGTGGCCTGGGGGCCGCCGGCCTCTCGAGGCGGCGCCGCTCGACGACCTGACGGACGCCGCTCAAGAAAAGCCCGCGCTCGCGCGGGCTTTTTTCTGCGGCGGCGAAGCGCGCCGGTTGCATGGCGCGGTTGGCGCGCGGCTGACTTACTCCTGATAGGGCTCCACGAGCGCTTGCGCGCAGCGAGTACCCGACGTCGATATCGGCCGACCCGTCGACGATCTGCACCGACCTCTTGCTCCCGGCCGCGGCTATGCGGCCTGTGACCCACACGGCGTCGAACATGCGCCGGAGGTCGAAGGCCTTGTCGGGCTTGACGTAGACTATCTGATTGGGCTCGGGCGGCGGCGTATGGATGCAAGCCCCCACCCAGGGCACCAGCAGGAATTCGGTGACCTTGGTGCCCGAGAACTCGAGCGGCAGTACGTAACCGGGCAGGCGTATCGTTTTCCCGTCGAGCGCGGGATTCACGGCGCTGGCCGCGGCACGCTTTTTCTCGGCGATCGAGTCGCGTTTGGCCAGCAGGCCATCCGCGTCGATGCCGTCCTGCCGCAGCTTGGTCAATGCCTTCTTCTCTACGGCGATTTCCTCGGGCGTCAGCGTAATGCCGCGTGCTTTGCGGGCGCGCAAGACCAGCGACGTCACTCAACGCGATGAGCTGCTCGGTGGACAGCGTCGCGAAGGGATTGTCGGCAGCGGACACTTTAACGGAGAGGTCGTCCCAGCTTAGTGTGCGCGGCTCCTCGGCGTATGCGCCTGCCATCCATAGTGCGCAGACCGGAATTAGGGCACGCCAAAGAAATCTCTTCGTCATGATGAAGCGCACCTCGTCAAATTCGAACCGTCATGCCGTCGGCGAGCGACAGGCGGTAGATTCTGTACGCAGGGATTAGACCAATAAGGACTCCGGACACTGCAACCAGCATCATAAGCCCAAATTCGGCGACCGAGGGCCAGCGGAGCGCGATGAACAACCCGAGACCCTGCTCCAGCCAAGGCTTCCCTACGCCTAGCCCGAGGTAAAGTGCGGCAATTCCGAGCACGATTCCGAGCAGCGTCAGAAACGTGGCCTCGCCGAGCAGGAGCGCGAATACATGCCACGGTCGCGCGCCCAGTGCACGCAACACCGCCATCTCCCGGCGGCGCTCGCTCAAGCTGGTGAGAAGCGCGATCAGCATCCCGGCGAGCCCCATGACTACTACCAGAGCGGAGATCGCGATCAGTGCTTTTTCGGCACCGGCCACGATGTCCCAAACTTCCAGCAGTGTCACGCCGGGCAGAATCGCGGTGAGCGGTTCATCTCGCGACTCATTCACGCGCCGTTGCAAGAACAGCGCACCGCCACGCGACTTGAGCCCTACGAGGAATGCGGTGATCGTGCGTTTCGATGTCTCGCTCGCCCCGTGGCCATGATCGTGCTCGCGGTCGTGGTCACGCCGTCCGGCGCTTTGCGCCTCGCGTTGCTTCGCATTTCGCACTGCGGCGAGCAGTGGGTCGCCGCCGCCTTCCGTCGCTGCGTCCGCGTGCACCGCATCCATTCCTTCCAGCGACACATGGATAGCGCGATCGACCGGCGTGCCTGTGCGTGCCAGTATCCCCACCACTCGAAACGGATGATCCTTGTGGAGCGCAAAGGCCACGTCGCCGGAGCCATGCGCGATGACGATCTGCTGGCCAAGGCGATAGCCCAGCGCCGCCGCGACTTCGGCGCCGAGGACCGTTCCATTCGCATCGGTGAAGCGCTCGCCCTCGACCAACTCCAGCTTGCGGTCTTGGCTGAACCGGTAGTGGTCGAAGTAATCCTGCGTCGTGCCGAGCACACGGAACCCGCGGTGGGAATCACCCAGCGAGAGGGGAATCGTCCACGCGACCTCCGGCAAGGCAGCGATCCGTCGGTAGCTGTCCCAACTCACGTTGTTGGTGGCGTTGCCGATCCTGAACACGGACGACAGCAGCAGGTGCACGGGGCTGCTGCGCGCGCCGACGATGAGATCGGTTCCGGAGACCGAATTCGCGAACGTCTCTCGGGATTCCTGGCGAATGCGCTCCACGCCAAGCAGCAGCGCAACCGAAAGAGCGATCGACAGCACCGTCAGCCCGGCGGTCAACCTGCGATTACGCAAGCTCTTTATGGCCAAGGGAAGGATCATCGCTCGTCCCTGCTGAGCGCTGTGGTCGGCGACGCGCCGGCAATGCGATTGAGGTCGGCAAATTCCACCGCCCGGTCAAACAGGGGAGCGAGCGTTGCATCATGGGTGACGAAAATCAGCGTCGTGCGTTCTCGCTCGCATTCACGAAACAGGAGCTCCAGGAATGCTGCGCGGCGATCGCCATCGAGCGACGACGTAGGCTCGTCCGCGAGCACGAGCTCCGGAGCACCCATCAGCGAGCGGGCCGCGGCCACGCGCTGCTGCTGGCCGACGCTGAGCTCGGTCACCTGGCGGCCCAGCATCTCGCCATCCCCCATGTCGAGGTGATCCAGAAGGCGCGTCGCGACTTCCCGGACACTGGTTCCGGATTGCTCGCAGCGGTTGCGGCGGCGGGCCGAGAAGGCGCAGGGCAGGCACACGTTTTCCCGCACCGATAGATAGGGGATGAGATTGAACATCTGGAAGATGACGCCGATGTGGTCGGCGCGGAAGCGGTCGCGTGCGGAGTCGGTGAGCGCCCCCAATTCATGCCCCAGCACCCGCACCGACCCGCTCTGCGGTTTCAGAACTCCCGCCAGCAGGCTCAAGAGAGTCGATTTGCCGCTGCCGCTCGGGCCGCGCAGCATTAGGCGCTCTCCGCGGGCAACGCGCAGCGAGTCGATAGCGACTACTGGCGGTGAAGCCGCGTGCCACGAAAAACGTATGCCCGAAAGTTCGACGAGATCGTCGGTCGCGGTTGGCGCCTCTTCCCGAACTGGGGACGTCGACATCTGCGGATCGATGGACATCTGACCCTACTTCCCCGCGAGAAAATCTCTCACGCCAGTCCAGAAGTCGGACCCGCTCCCCAGCGAGTTGTGGTCGGATCCAGGCACGACTTGCCAGTTCTTGGGTCCCGCCCACGCGTCGTACAGCGCGCGAGAGCGCCCGACCGGGATGATCGTGTCCGAGCTCGCCACGATCGTGAGCATCGGCACGCGGCAGCGACGCGCATCGGCCTGCGCGTCGAAGCGGTGCTTCAGCAGCAGCGAAACCGGAAGCCACGGGTAGTGGTGGTTGCCGATGGCGGCGAGGCTGTCGTACGGCGACACCAGGATGACCCCTGCGACCGGCCGTTCCGCGGCGACGTGCGCGGCCAGCGCCGTCCCCAGGCTGCGCCCGAATACGACGATGCGCTTGCCGTCGATCCCGTCCCGCGTCGCGACGGCGTCGTAGATCGCCAACGCATCGGCGGTAAGGTCGCGCTCGCCAGGCTTGCCCTCGCTGGTGCCGTAACCGCGATAGTTGACCGCAACGATCGACCACTCGCGTGGCCAGCGCGGGTCGGCGAGCGTATGCGAAACCTCTTCGGCGTTGCCGCCGAAGTAGATGACCGCGGGCGCCGGCGCGATGCTGCTTTGGGCGATCCAGCCGTGAAGGCGGGTACCGTCCGCGGCCGTGACGGTGAACGGCGTAGCGTGCGCGGGCAGATGCGCCGTCGACCTTGCGGGCTGCGGGAAGAAGATCAGGCTATCCTGCGCGAGCCATGCGGCTGCGGGGACGCCGATGGCGATAGCAATGACGGCGATCAGCCATTCCATAGGAGTGTGCCGCTGGCGCGGTCCGTTTGCCTCCGGCGGATTATAGGCGTCGCGGCGATGGCACAGATGCGATCCGGACGCCGTTGCGTCGATTCCACCTGCGGCGACGGTAACGGGGGCCGAGATCCTCACTGCGCGATTTGACACATCGATCAGGCGGCGTAGCATCGTTCGTTCGTCTCCGGACAGTGTCTGCAGGCGCCGCCCGGAACGCCCCGTCAGGTCTCCGGAGTCGCATCCCACTTCGGTCTCATCAGCAGCGTTGTGTGTAGGATAATTCGCAAGCTCGCGGGAATCGTGCCCCATTCCCGACGCATGGGCGGGGCTCGCGAATCTGACATCGAGCGGGAGAGCTTCCTTTGGCGGCTGTCATCGACTATCTGAATCCCGACCTCCCGGCGAACCTGGCGCGCGTCACGATGCGCGTGATCGACGCGACGCCAACGGCGCTCGAAGGTTACGGTCATCTCGTCGATGATCCCGCGAGCTGCAAGATCGAGATCGTGCGTTGGCCGGCGCAAGGTTCGCGGCCCGTCGACCTCGATACGGGCGATCAGGGCGGCACGACCGAGGGCACGTTCATCAGCGAATGGAGGGGCGACATCCTCTATGGCCGCAACGCCGCCGTCGGTGGCCACTACATCCTCGCGTACGGCGACGAGCCCGGCCGCGCCGATCCCGGCCACGCGCGCGATCCGAAGCGCATCCTGCTCTGGCATGCGAACTACCATCCGGACGGGGGCCAGCTCTTCTTCCCGCTCGACAGGAAACCGTTCCTCGTCCCGCTCGCGCTTCCTGGCGACGACATCGAGCCCGCGAAATTCGTCTGCTTCCGCTTCGACGGGCACCAAGGCCTCTACATTCATCCGAACATCTGGCACGAAGGCGTGTTCGCCACGGCCGGGACGCAGCGATTCTTCGACCAGCAGGGCGCGGTGCACGCGCGGGTGTCCGTCGACTTTGCGCGCGAGTTCGGATGCCTGCTCGAAGCGCCGATCGAATAACGCGAGCCGTGGACCGCCGGCACCGCAAGCCAACCGCCTTCTGACTTCCCATTCCCGCCATGGCCACCACGATTGCCGCGATTCGCGCTACACCCGTCACTGTTCCGCTCGAAGCGCCGCTCTTGCACAGCAACGGCGCCCATTGGGGCCGCTTCGTGCGCACGATCGTCGAAGTCGAGACCGCCGACGGCTTCGTCGGGCTGGGAGAGATGGGCGGCGGCGGCGAGGACGCGACGCGCGCGTTCGCGGGTCTCCTCGACTACCTCCGCGGCCACGACGTGTTCGCGCTCGAGGCGCTGCGGCTCAAGATCTGCAATCCGACCGCGAGCCTCTACAACAATCGCACGCAGCTCCATGCGGCGATCGAGTTCGCCTGCCTCGACATCATGGGCCAGAAGCTCGGCGTTCCCGTGCATGCGCTGCTGGGCGGCAAGCTGCGCGACGCCGTCGAGTTCGCGAGCTATCTCTTCTTCCGCTATGCCGATCCGGTGACGGGCAAGGGCGAGGTGCGCACCGCGGAGCAGCTCGTCGCGCAAGCGGCGGCGCTCAAGGCCACGCACGGATTCACGTCGCACAAGCTGAAGGGCGGCGTCTATCCGCCTGCGCATGAGCTCGCGTGCTATCGCGCGCTGGCGGCGTCATTGCCGGGCGACCGCTTCCGCTACGACCCGAATTCCGCGCTGTCGCTCGCGGACGCCATCGAGTTCGGCCGCGGCATCCTCGACCTTCGCAACGACTATTTCGAGGATCCGGTCTGGGGGATGCCGCAACTGAAGCGGCTGAAGGAATTCGTGCCGCTGCCGATCGCGACCAACACGGTGGTCGTCAACTTCGAGCAGCTCGCGGCCAACATCCAGTCCGGCGCCGTCGACGTGATCCTGCTCGACACCACGTTCTGGGGCGGCATCCGTCCGTGCATCAAGGCCGCCGGCGTCTGCGAGACGATGGGACTCGGTGTGGCCGTCCACAGCTCCGGCGAACTCGGAGTCCAGCTCGCAACGATGCTGCACATGGGCGCCGTCGTGCCGAACCTCGGCTACGCCGCGGACGCGCACTACCATCATCTGACGGACGACGTGATCGTGGGCGGGCCGATGCGCTACGAGAATGGCGCCATCCGCGTGCCCGACGCTCCGGGCCTGGGGATCACGCTCGACCGCGAACAAGTTAGCGCGCTACCACGAGCTCTATCGCGAGCTTGGGGGCTATCCGTACGATCGCGATCCTGGGCGGCCCGGCTGGTTCGCCCACGTCCCCAACAGCGACTGGGCCGATCCGAACGTCTCGCTGAAGCCGGCGCTGAAGAGGACTTAGCGCTTGCGCCACGCCTGCGTGGTGCGCTCGAACCGGCGCGTCAGCAGGACATGGGTGATCTTCACGCGCGGCCGAGGTGGCCACGATCGTCATGGCCATCGCCGCGGCGGCGGCGGTGAAGCCGGCCTCGTCCATGTGGATGATCGAGATCGCCGCGAGCTTGGTGTCGGTCGAATAGAGGAAGATCACCGCCGATACGGTGGTCATCGCATTGACGAACAGATAGATGCTGACGTCGAGCACCGCCGGCAGGCAGATCGGCACGGTGACTCTCGCCATCGTGCGCAGCAGCGACACCTTGAGCGATGCGGACACCGCTTCGAACTCCGGGTCGAGCTGCTTCAACGCCGTCGTGGCGGTGAGATGGCTGACGGTGTAGAAGTGGGTGATCGAGTTGACGACCAGGATGATCAGCGTCGCGTAGATGAAGCCGAGCGGGTTGCCCCTGCGCGTTGAAGAAGAAGATGTAGGCGAGGCCGAGCACCAGGCCCGGCACCGCCATCGGCAGCATGGCCATGAGCTGCGCGACGCCGCGTCCCCACGCGAAGCCGCGCGTCTTCTCCAGCAGGTAGGCGCCGAGGAAGACGACCACCGTGCCGATCACCGCCGTCCAGGTCGCCACGACCAGCGAGTTCCAGTACGCGCCCCAGCCGTTGCTGTCGAAATCGGCGAACGCGTAGTTCTTGAGCGTGAGCGACAGGTTGTAGGGCCAGCGCGTGACCAGCGAGGCCCAGGCCGCCATCAGGAGCATGCCGAGGATCAGGCCGCCGACGATGGCGCAGAACGCGAACAGGCTCCAGTCGCGCCGCGGCGCCGGCTTGGAGATGAGCGGCACGGCCCGCGCCGAGAGCAGCGCCACCTGGCGGCGCTGGATGATGCGGTCGGCGATGAACGCGAACACCGCCGGGATCAGCAGGACGAAGCCGACCACCGCGCCCATCTCGAAATTCTGCTGGCCGATCACCTGCTTGTAGATGTCGGTCGCGAGCACGTTGAATTGCCCGCCGATCACCTTGGCAATGCCGAAATCGGTGATCACCAGCGTGAAGATCACGAAGGCCGCGCTGATCACGCCGTATTTGGCGCCGGGCAGCGTGACCGTGAAGAACACGCGCGTCTTGGAGGCGCCCAGCGCATCGGCCGCCTCGTAGAGCCGCGCATCGGCCATCGACAGCGCCGCGACGAGGATCATCAGCGCGTGCGGGAAGCAGTAGAAGACCTGCGAGATCACGATGCCGGCGAGCCCATAGATCTGGCCGCCGAACAGCAGGCCCTTGAGGAATCCCTGGTTGCCGAAAAGATAGATGAACGAGATCGCCGGCAGCAGCGAGGGCGCGAGGATCGGAATGAGCGCCAGCGCCTGGAACAGCGCCCTTCCAGCGCATGCAGCTCCGCTGCAGCGCGTACGCGTAGACGAACGCCAGCGGCAGCACGATCACGGTGGAAACGACGGAGACGAGCAGGCTGTTCCACACCGACTGCGAACAGCGCGGGCGTCGAGAAGTAGTGGACGTAGTTCGCGAGGCCGACGAACTCGCCGTCCTGGTTCTCGAAGCTCTTCGACAGGAGCGCCCACAGCGGCAACACGAGCGTGATGAGCATCCAGCCGATCAGGAGGCAGATGCCCCCGCGCATCAGCAGGTCGTCGCGATCGAGCCGGCGACGGGTCGCGGGGAAGCGGCGGCGGTGCGCTGCGGCCGGTCACGGTCCGCGCTCGCGCCGTCGCGAGCAACGCGCTGCACGCGCGTCGTTGCGGCGCGCGCGGAAAGACGCGCAGGCGCTCCGGCGGCAGCGCGATCGAGCATCTCCTTGTCCTCCTCGATCGACAGATCGCGCACGACGTTGATCGAGAAGTCGGCCACGAGCACGGGATCGCCGCCGTTGAGCGCGAGGCCGACGCGGCAGAACGAGCCCAGGAACTCGATATCGGCGACACGCGCCGTGAACGTGTTGGGCATTGGTCGGCGACCGATGTTGCGCACCACGACGTCCTCGGGCCGGATCGCGAGCGTGACGTCACTGCCGGCGCCCGGGCTGGATGTCGAGCTCGCAGGCGAGGTCGATGTCGCGGAAGCGCACGATGCCCGGCCGGACCACCACGCCGGGAAGGAAATTGGTGGTGCCGACGAAATCGGCGACGAATGCGCTGGCCGGCTTGCGGTAGACCTCGGTCGGCGTGCCGACCTGCTCGATCACGCCGTGGTTCATCACGACGATGCGATCGGCCATCGTCAGCGCCTCCTCCTGGTCGTGCGTGACCATGATCGTCGTGACGCCGATGCGTGGTGCAGGCGCCGGATCTCGGTGCGCAGATGCGCGCGCACGCGGGCATCGAGCGCGGACAGCGGCTCGTCCAGCAGCAGCAGGCCGGGCGACAGCGCCAGCGCGCGCGCCAGGGCCACGCGCTGCTGCTGGCCGCCGGAAAGCTGCGCCGGATATTTGCGGCCCGGCTCGGGCAAGCCGACGAGCGCAGCAAATCGCGCACGCGCGTCGCGATCTCGACTTTGGGCAGGCCGCGGCTGACGAGGCCATAGCCGACATTGGCGGCGACCGTCAGGTTCGGGAACAGCGCATAGGACTGGAACACGATGCCGAAATCGCGGTGCGACGCCGGCAGGTTGGAGATCTCCTTGTCGGCCTGGAAGATGCGGCCCGAGGTCTGGATGTCGAGCCCGGCGATGGCCCGCAGCAGCGTGGTCTTGCCGCAGCCGGAGGGGCCGAGAAAGCAGACGAACTCCCCCGGGAAGATCTCGAGGGAGATGTCCTTCAGCGCGGCGAACGAGCCGAACTGCTTGCGCAGCCGCTCGATGCGCAGGTACGGGCGCGCGGGTCCGTCGTGGGCGTCGTCTTACGGACATGTGCAACGAAAGCGGCCCGCACCTCGCCTCGGCGAAGGCGAGGGCCGCATCGGGTTCGCGTTCAGTGAGCGGTAACGCGCGTTACTTCGGCGCCGACTTGGAATCGTAGCGCTTCGTCCACTCCGCGAGGATCCTCGCGCGATCCTGGCCCATCTTGGCGAGGTCGATCTTGGCCATCGCCGCGTCCGCGCTCGGCGGATAGTTCGGCGGCGCGGGGTTCATGCCGGGGTAGCCGACGATCGCGTAATACTTGCCGTAGAGCTCGTAGGCCTGCTTGCTGACGGCGAAATCGGCGAGCTTCTGCGCGGCGGCCATGTTCTTGTGCCTTTGAGGATCGCCGGTGGCTTCCATGTCCCAGCGGCGCGCCTTCCTTGGCAGGATGATGTCGATCGGGGCGCCGCCGGTCTTTTCCTTGGCGCCGCGCATGTCGAAGCCGATGCCGATCACGCGCTCGCCCTTTCGCCGCCTGCACGCAGGGCGCCGAACCGGAGTGGGTGTAAACGGCGATGTTCTGGTGCAGCTTGTCCATGAACTCCCACGCCTGCTTTTCGCCCATGAGCTGGATCCACGCATAGACCGCCTGGTAGCCCGTTCCCGACGACGCCGGGTTGGGCATCACGATCGAGTCCTTGTAGACCGGGTTTCCGAGATCGGTCCACGCCACGGGCTTCGGCAGTGTTCTTCTTGCCGCCTTCGACCGTGTTGTAGCACATGACCGCGAGCCACGCGTCCATGCCCGTCCAGGTCGGCGGGTTCTTGGTGCTCCGGAACACCGGTTTGATCTGGTCGACGCCCTTCGGCGTGTACGGCTCGAGCATGCCCATCGAATCGAACAGCGCGACGCTCGAAGCGCCGAGGCCCCAGATGATGTCGGCGCGCGGATTGTCCTTTTCCGCGAGGACGCGCGCCGTCATCACGCCGGTCGAATCGCGGACGAAGTTGATTTCGACGTCGGGATTCGCCGCTTCGAAGGCCTGCTTGTACGGTCCGAGCTTGGTCATCCTCGAGCGCGGAGTAGACGGTGAGCTTGGTCTTTTGCGCAAACGCGGGACCCGCGATCAAAGCGGACACGGCGACTGCCGCGACACACGTGATCACGCTGTGGAATATCGATTTGGACATTGCGAGAGCTCCTCTGCCAGTGAAATCAATCCGTCCCGCTCCGGGCATCTCGTGCCGGAGTCGGTTCCCCCGACCGCCATTCCACCCGAAACGGATCGGACAGTAAAGGGAATTGATGACAGCGTTGCTGCGCTTCGGTCGACATGCGATTCAGTCCTGCCAGAAAACCAGGCGCGCCAACCCAAAAGCGCCCTATTGCAGTGCACCATAACGGTCAGTCGCGCACCGTGAGCCGCCAGCGCCCGCGACCTGTCCAGCGCTCAACGTCGGCTGGCGACGTAGTCCCAGCGGGGCCGCCGACTTCCGATCCGCCGCGTCAACGCGCTCACGTCCACCTGGGGCATTTCGCGCCCGACGAGCGCCAGCACCTCGCGCATCAGCGTTTCGAGGGAAACCGCCGCGGCAGAAGGACACTGGCGGAACACTTCCTCCAGCCGGTCGGCCAATCGCTCCGGCTTGACCGGCATCTGGTCGAGGAAGCGCCGCATCTTCTTGAACTGGAACGTCGTGAAGTACTGCCGATTCAATCCCGCCAGGATGCCGAGGAGGTTGTAGGCCGTCTCGGTGCGGATCTGAAAATGCCATAGCGTCGCGTCGCGCTCGTCCAACGCGTCCTGCACGTACCACACGGGAAAGATCTTGAGCCACCGCTCCACCATGGCACGCGCCAGCCCGTCGGGGTAGTTGCGGATCTTCGCTTTCCAGCGCGTGATGTGCTCGTCGCCGTGCACCGCAACGCAATCGAGCGTTCCCGACATCGCCTTGTGCAGCGGCGTGTCCGCGTTCCATCGCTCGAGCACTTCCGCAATGTCGTTTTCCCATGCCTGGAGCGTCGCGTGTCCGATTTGCGCCTGCACGCCATCGAGCTCGTACGCCTCGGCGATGTTGCCGTCCGTACGCTCGCCCATGAACCACGCGCGCTCCGGCGCGCCGTGGCTTCGCGGATCTGCGCTAGCGTTTCCTCGCTCGGCAGCTCGCCGTCGTAGTAGACGGTCATGTCGAGGTCGGAATAGTGGTCCGATATGCCTTCCGCTGCCGAACCCGTGATCATCGCCGCCCGCGCGGCGGGCAATCTCGTGTACGGCGCCAGGATCTGCCGTCCCATCCGCAACAGATATTCGCTCTGGGCCGTTCGCTCGCCCTGCATCTTCAACCTCCGATTTTTGGCGGCACCTCCGCGTCAGGTGATGGTGGCAGGCACTGCCGGGCGCCTGGGGTATGAAGCCCGGCGGTGCCTGCCACCATCACCCGACTACTGCCGAGGCTAGGACCCCAAGTATAATTTCAGGCATGCGCATCCATTCGCTCCGCCACGTCACAAAAATGATCGTCGCCCTGGCGGTGTTCGCCACCGCATCCCTTGCGTGGGGCCAGGTATACAAATGCGCGGACGCCACCGGCAAGACGACCTATTCGGACGCGCCGTGCGATGCCGCGGCCAAACCCCACAAGCTTCCGGAAGACCCCATCAGAAGCAATACGACGACGAATCCGCACATGTGCGCCCAGCTGCTGGATGAAACGCACCGGCTCGATGCCGAGGCCGAGCGCGACGCGCAAGCGCGGTCGTGCCGAAACGGCAGACCACGCGAAGCAGCGGCAAACGATGACGGCGCGCTACGCGGAGCGCTGCGCGGGCGTCTCGCGATCCTCCGAGAAGGCGAAATTCTAGGGAGCGCCCGTTATCTCTTGCGCTGCAACGCCACCGCATAGGGGTGAAGCGTTGCCGACATGAGACCGGACACGACCGAGGGATCGGTTTCCATGAATCGCCGCGCCGCCTCGGCATCGTCGGCCTCGAAGATCACGACGCCGAAGGTTTCGGCCAGGGCTTCGTTGGTTCGGCCGGCGAGAATGACCTGTCCCGTCTCGGCGGCTTTGGCCAGCCGCTCGAAGTGTCGAGCGATGACGGCCGACTCCCTGTCGGTCCAGTTGCGCGACTCGTGGAAACCTGGCGTGACGCGCAGCACATAAATGAACTGCGGGCGCTTGCCCGCCGGCTCCGCCCGAAGCGCGAAGTCGGGGAGAAGCAGGACGCTCGCCAGCAGCGCTATCAGCGTGCACTTCGTGGTGGTGGTCATTTGTCGGTCTCCTTGTTGGCCGGGCGGGCGTCAAAGCGGCCAATGCTCGCTGCGTGTGCGCTTCGGCAGCACGAACTTATTGCTGCAGCGCCGGTCAAGCCCCCGGGGCCGAGGGCAACAAAGCGAGGAGCAGCTAGGCGACGCGGCTTCCGCGCCGGGCTCGCCGGCCCGCTCCGCTTGTGGCGGGCGGGACCTCGGGCAGCGTGACCACTTTCCTCAGCTGCGGATACGGCGCGGACAGATGCGGAATCGCCATGGCCTCGACGAAAAACTCCTGGAATCGGGGCGCCACGGCCGTCTCGATCTTCTCGATCCGGCGCACGAGCCCTTCGACGGTCGTGCGCGTGCGCTGGTCGAGGAGCGCGATGCGGGCGCCGGTGCCGGCGGCGTTGCCGGCCGAGCTCACCTGGTCGAGCGCGCAGTCGGGAATCATTCCGAGCACCATCGCGTACTTGACGTCGATGTGGCTGCCGAAGGCGCCGGCGAGCCGGATGCGATCGACGTGGTCGATGGCCAGGCGCTCCATCAGGAGCCGCACGCCCGCGTAGAGCGCCGCCTTGGCGAGCTGGATCGCGCGCACGTCGTTTTGCGTGATGCAAAGCGGAGCGCGACCTTCGGCGCCGGGGTGGAGATGGTAGGCAAACGTGCGCCCGTCGCTCCGGATGCGCGGCGTGCGCGCAGCGAGCCCGCCGTCGACGGTGCCGTCGTGCCTTATCACGCCGGCGAGATAGAGCTCCGCGATGACCTCGATGATCCCCGAGCCGCAGATGCCCGTGACGCCGGTGGCGGCAGTTGCCGCCGCGAAGCCGGGCTCATCGGACCAAAGGTCGCAGCCGATGACTTTCACGCGCGGCTCGAGCGTCGCTGCGTCGATGCGCACGCGCTCGATGGCCCCGGGGGCGGCGCGCTGGCCGCAGCTGATCTGCGCGCCTTCGAAGGCGGGACCGGTGGGGCTCGAGCACGCGAGGAGCCGGCTGCGGTTGCCGAGGATGATTTCGGCATTGGTGCCGATGTCGACCAATAACGTCATCGCATCCGACAGATCGGGCCGCTCGGCTAGCACCACGCCCGCGGCATCCGCGCCCACATGCCCCGCGATGCACGGCAGCACGTAGATGCGCGCATTCCGGTGAATGGCGAAATCGATCTCGGTCGCCCACAGGGTCAGCGCGGAATCGGTCGCGAGCGCGAACGGCGCGCCGCCCAACTCGACCGGACTGATGCCGAGGAGCAGATGATGCATGATCGGGTTGCCGACGAACGTCGCCTCGAGGATGTCCTCGCGCGAGATGCCCGCCTGCCGCGCGACCTCTGCGGCGAGGTCGTTGATCGCGCCGCGCACGATGTCGGTCAGCTCCTTTTCGCCGCCGGGATTCATCATTACCCAGGACACGCGGCTCATCAGGTCTTCGCCGAACCGGATCTGCGGATTCATCGCTCCGGCGGCCGCCACGACCTCGCCGCTCGACAGGTCGCAAAGATGCGCGGCGATCGTCGTCGAGCCGACATCGATCGCGATGCCGTAGACCCGCTCGCGGAAACCCGGCCACACGGCGATGATCTGGCTGCCGCCGTGCACGGCCACCGTAACCTTCCAGCCGCCCTTGCGCAGCGCGGGCTGCAACTGCTGCAGCACGCGGACGTCGCAGGCCAGGCCCGTCAACCGCCACTCGAAGTCGAGCGCATCCTCCAGCCGGCGCAGATCGCCGGAAGGATCGTGCATGTCGGGCTGCTGCACTTCGACGTAATGCAGGCGGACGACCGGATCGAGCTCGATGTCGTGCGCTTCGGCGGCCTTGCGCACCACTTGCCGGTGCACCTGGCTGTCCGACGGCACATCGATGACGAGGTCGCCCAGGACGAGCGCGGAGCACGACAGCCGGCGTCCGGGCGCCATCGTCTGGTGGCGGCAGTATTCCTGCTCGACCGCGCCGAACGGCGACAGATTCGTCGCGCGCGAGGTCACGCCGTGCTTCGCGAAATCGCCTTCGGCCAGCAGGACCTGGCAGCGGCCGCACAGTCCGCGCCCGCCGCAGACCGAGTCGATATCCACGCCGAGCGAGCGCGCCGCCTGCAGGAGCGGCGTGCCGATCGGGACGCGACCACGCCGGCCCGACGGCGTGAAGACGACGAGCGCGCCTTTCTCCGTCGCGCTCATTGGTGCACCCTTGGCGCTGCGCGCCGTCCCTCCGAGAGCACTATTCGCGCCTGGACGGCCGGCGGCGCTCATGCGCGCTCCGCCGTCCGACTTCGCGCCGTCCGCGCCCGGCTTCGCCATCCGCGCCTATGGGCGGCGTCTCGCGGAACTTCCGGATCCACTGCGTGCAATCGGCATCGTGGCCCATCATCACGTCGGCGGCCATGCAGGCCTTGACGATGTCCGCATGCAGCGGATTGGTGATCGCCGAAGTGAGGCCCGACGCGATGGCCATCGTCAGGAACGCCGTGTTGATGCCGTCGCGCTGCGGCAGGCCGAAGCTCACGTTGGACGCGCCGCACGTGGTGTTGACCTTCAACTCGGTGCGCAGCCGATGCGCGAGCTGCATCACCTGCACGCCGGCCAAGCGGATCGCGCCGATGGGCATCACCAGCGGATCGATGACGATGTCGCTCGCGGGAATGCCGTAGTCCGCGGCGCGCTCGACGATCTTCTTCGCCACCGCGAAACGGACGTCGGGATCCTGCGAAATGCCGGTCTCGTCGTTGGAGATGGCGACGACCGCGGCGCCGTACTTCTTCACCAGCGGCAGCACCGACTCGAGGCGATCTTCCTCGCCGGTGACCGAGTTGACGAGCGCCTTGCCCTTGTACACCGCGAGCCCTGCGGCGAGCGCGGCGACAATGGACGAATCGATCGACAGCGGCACGTCGGTGATCGATTGCACGAGCGTAATCGTCTGCGCGAGGATCCGCGGCTCGTCGGCGAGCGGGATGCCCGCGTTGACGTCGAGCATGTGCGCGCCGGCTTCGACCTGCGCGAGCGCATCGGCGGTTACGCGTGTGAAGTCTCCGGCTGCCATCTCGGCGGCGAGGATCTTGCGTCCGGTCGGATTGATGCGCTCGCCGATGATCACGAAAGGCCGGTCGAAGCCGATGACGACTTCCCGGGTGGCGGAACTGACGACGGTGTCGGTCATGAGGCGGCTCTGCTTGGGTTGAAGGTCGGCGCTGCGGTCGGGATGCCACGGTACGCGGCCGTTGAGCGCACCGGATTCGGTGATCACCTCGGCCACGGCCTCTTCCTGCCGATAGGCCATCACGTGGATGCCGGACACGCCTTTGATCGTGCGGATTTCGCGGATGAGATCGATGCAGATCCGCCGGCCTTCGCTGGCCTGGTCTTCGGCGCCGGCCATGCGCCGGATGATCTCGTCGGGGATATGGACGCCCGGTACGTGCGTGCGCATCCATTCCGCCGCCTTCGCCGAGCGCAGCGGCCCGACGCCCACGAGGATGAAGGCGCGCTCGGCCAAGCCGAGATCGCCGGCGCGCGCCATGAAGGCCGCCAGGCGCGGCACGTCGTAGCAGTATTGCGTCTGGATGAACTGCGCCCCGGCCGCGATCTTTTTCGCGAGCCGAAACGGCGCGCCACTCGAACGGGGGCGCGAACGGATTCTCGGCCGCGCCGAAGAAGACGCGCGGTGCGAAAGTCACCTTGCGGCCGCTCTGGAAACGATGCGCGTCGCGCAGCGTCGTGCCGATCTCGAGCAGCGTCATGCAGTCGAGATCGAACACGGGCTTGGCCTGCGGATGGTCGCCGTTGCCCACACCGTCGCCGGTGAGGCACAGCATGTTGCAGACGCCCATCGCGGCGCCGCCGAGGATGTCGCCCTGGATCGCGATGCGGTTGCGGTCGCGGCAGGAGATCTGCATCACGGGCGCGTAGCCGACGCGGGTCAGGAGCGCGCAGACGGCGAGGCTCGACATGTGGCAATTGGCGCCGCTGCCGTCGGTGGCGTTGATCGCGTCGACGTAGCCGTCGAACACGCGGGCGCGGCGGTAGACGTCTTCGGGATCGGCGGAATCCGGCGGGTCGAGCTCGGTCGTCACGGCGAAGGCGCCGGCGCGCAGCACGCGCTCGAGGCGGCCGGGCGACGTGTGGCCCGGCAGGATCGGCAGCGGATAGCCGGGCACCGGCTCGTCTTCGAAGATCATTGCGTTCCTCCAGCCGGCGGCCGCGCCGATTTTTCGCGCGCGACCGCGAGCCACGACGAGCGGCCGGCGAGCCTGCGGTCGACCGCGAACTGCACACATGCACGGCGGCGCTGCCGTCGCGCATCCGGGCGCTGCCGGCGATCGCCTCGACCCAGACGCATTGCATCTGCGGGTCCACTTCGCACCGGCCATCGGCGCGCACGCCGCCGCAAGGTCCGTTGCGCAGCTCCTTGGGACAGTTCATCGGACAGGACATGCCGGTCGAGCTCAGCACGCACTGCCCGCACATCCGGCAGTCGAACAGAAATCCCTTTACGACGCGTTCCACGGCCGCCACGGGCCGTTCGGCGCGCGCGTAGCCCACCCGCCGCCACAACGGATCCAGCGCAACCATGGCGCGCTCGAACAGCGTGATACGTGGTCTCCAGCCCGCGCGCATGCCGCACCGACCAGTGCCGCGCGGCGCGCATCAGGGCTCCGCCTTCGATCCCGTATCTGCCTGGGGCTCCCCTTCCGCCGGCGCCGCGAGGCCTTTCGCGCGGATCAGCCGCTCGAGGTCGGCGTCGCTGTAGTGCGCTTCCAGCCGCGCGACTTCGGCGATCGCCTCGGCCTTCATGTCGTTGCCGCATTCGCGCGGCTCGCCGCGCTTCCAATCGGCGATGTAGGCGTCCGACTTGCCCTTTCCCGCGCGCATCGCCGCACGATCGACGGCCTCCTGGAACCGCGCCGAAAGCTGCACGCGAACGGTGTCGCGGCCCTGCTTGACGACGACCTGCGAGGGCACGTCGCGCCACGAGATGATGATCAGCTTTGCCATGCCGGCACCCGGTCGACGATGCGACGCGCAGGCTTCGCTCCAATCCGCCATAGCCCGTAAGCCGGTATGCGAACGCGAGTCCCAAGCCGGTCGGCGGCGGCGCGCGCCGCGGTGATGCGCTCCGGGGCTGCGACCTGCGCCAGGTAGACGAGACGCCGGTAATTGCCGAAATACTGCGGCGCGAGCTCGGGATGGCGGTCGAGGCCGAGGCCGCGGATCACGAGCCGGTCGAAATGGCGGAGCAGGAAATCGGTGAGGTAGAACGTGCCCGGCTCGTCGTCGGCCATCGCCTCGAAGGTGTGGGCTGCCGGCGAAGAATTCGTAGCAGTGGGCGCCGGGAATGCGCTCGACGTTCTCGTCGCGCAGCACCGCGTCCAGCGCGCCGCCGGTGCCGCAATCGCCATAGGCGACGAAGATCGTGGCGTACCGGTCGCGATTCGCGCGAATCGCGTCGCGCACGGCGCCGGGAATGCGCTCCGGGCGATTGTGCAATTCCGCGGGGAGGCACCGCACGTCGAGATGCGGCCAGCCGTTCGCCTGCGCGCAACGCCGCGATTTCGCGGGCCAGCGCACCGCAGGCGATGACCAATACGGAAGGACAGTCGCCCACGCGCGTCATCCGGTCATTGGGCGACGCGCATCGCGCGCCGCATGGCGATCAGCGCCTTGGCGGTCTCCACGGCGATCGCCGCATCGCGGCAATAGGCGTCGGCGCCCGACGGCCTTGCCGAACGCCTCGTTCAGCGGCGCGCCGCCGACCAGCACGATGTAGTCGTCGCGGATGCCCTGGTCCTTCATGCGTGTCGATCACGACCTTCATGTACGGCATCGTCGTCGTGAGGAGCGCGGAAAGCCCTAGGATGTCCGGCTTGTGCTCGGCCAGCGCCGCCAGGTATTTCTCGACCGAGTTGTTGATGCCGAGATCGATCACTTCGAAGCCGGCGCCTTCCATCATCATCGCGACCAGGTTCTTGCCGATGTCGTGGATGTCGCCCTTGACGGTGCCGATCACCATTTTGCCGATGGGCTCGACGCCGGTCTCGGCGAGGAGCGGCCGCAGGATCTCCATGCCGCCCTTCATCGCATTCGCGGCGAGCAGCACTTCGGGCACGAACAGGATGCCGTCGCGGAAATCGATGCCGACGATGCGCATGCCCTCGACCAGCGCATCGTTCAGCACCGCTCGGGCCCCCAGCCGCGCGACAGCAGGATGTTCGTCGCCTCCATGACCTCTTCCGAAGGCCGTTGTAGAGGTCGTCGTGGACCTGCAGCGTGAGGTCCTCGTCGTTGAGGCTGGTCAAATCCAGAATCGTCGTCGACGTTGTCGGGCACCCGTGTCTCCCTTTCGATGGGTCGTCCGCCCGCGAAAGGCCCGGCGGACGGTGGACCATCGCGGATGGTAAACGGTGTGCCCGTCCCCGGCTGGCAGGGTAGCGACCCGGGCATGTCGCAGGGCGACACTTAAGGTCGCATTCCGACCGCTCCGACCGCCGGATTGCCGGCCACTTCGGGGGAGGCCGGCGCTACGCCGTCCCCAAGCCGCGATTGCGGCCGTCGAGGTCGCCCCAACGCTCGAACTTCTGCGCGAGGGCGTGCTCGATTTCCTCGGCGCGCCGCCGGTCCGCCTTGATCGTCTCGACGCCCTCCCGATGATAGTCGGCGCGGCACATGCGTTCGGTGAGCGCGTGCTGTTCGCGCTCCAGCGCCTCGAGCTCGTCCGGCAGCGCCGCGAGCTCGCGCCGCTCGGCGAACGTGAGCTTGCCCTGCGGCGCGTTGGCTGGTGCCGATGACTTCGCCGCCGATTCGACGGCGGCGGCCTTCAACGGCCCACCGGGGGTGGACACGGGCGGTGCCGTCGCTTTCGGCCGTTGCGCCACCCAGTCGCTGTAGCCGCCGAGGTACTCGTGCCACGTTCCCGCTTCATCGCCGGCGCGCGACTCCGCCACCAGCGTTTGGGTCACGACGTTGTCGAGGAAGGTGCGGTCATGGCTCACGAGCAGCAGCGTGCCCGGATACGTTTGCAGCGTGGACTCGAGAAGCTCGAGCGATTCGATGTCGAGATCGTTCGTCGGCTCGTCCAGCACCAGGAGATTCGCCGGCCGCGCGAAGAGCCGCGCCAAGAGTAGCCGGTTGCGCTCGCCGCCCGACAGCGCCCGGACCGGCGTGTCGGCTCGCTGCGGCGGAAACAGGAAGTCGCCGAGATAGGAGAGCACGTGCTTGCGCCCGCCCGCGGTTTCGACCCATTCCGAACCCGGGCTGATCGTTTCGGCGAGCGTGCGCTCGCCGTCGAGCTGCTCGCGCAATTGGTCGAAGTACGCGATCTGGAGCCGCGTGCCCGGCTTGACCGTGCCCGAATCCGGCGGCAGCGTGCCGAGGATCAGCTTCAGGAGCGTCGACTTGCCCGCGCCGTTGGCGCCGATGAGCCCCAGCCGGTCGCCGCGCATGATGCGCAGCGTGAGGTCGCGCACCAGCGTGCGTCCGCCAAACGCCTTGGTGACGTGCGCGAGCTCCGCGACGAGCCGTCCCGAACGCTCGCCGGCATCGATCGCGAGCTTCACGTTGCCGAGCCGGGCCCGGCGCTCGCTGCGCTCTCGCCGCAGCGATTCGAGCCTGCGCACGCGGCCCTCGTCGCGCGTGCGGCGCGCCTCGATCCCTTTGCGGATCCACGCTTCTTCCTGCGCCCAGAACTGGTCGAACTTGCGATTGGCCGTCGCCTCGGCGGCAAGCTCGCTCGCCTTGCGCGCTTCATAGGCGGCGAAGTTGCCGGGATAGGAGCGCAGCAGGCCGCGATCCAACTCGACGATGCGGGTCGCGACGCGATCGAGGAACGCGCGGTCGTGCGTGATCACGATCGCGGCGGGCGCCTTGGCGACGAGATCCTCGACTCGCGCGATGCCGTCGAGATCGAGGTGATTGGTCGGTTCGTCCAGGAGCAGGAGGTCCGGCGCCATGGCGAGGGCGAGCGCCAGGGCGGCGCGCTTCTTCTCGCCGCCGGAGGCGGATTCGGGTGCGCTCGCCTCGTCCAGCCCGAAGCGATGCAGATATTCGACGAGCCGCGCTTCCGTGCGCCAGCGGTCGCGCTCGTCGTGAATCGATTCGAGCTTGCCGCGAAGCGCGAGGCACTCGCGCAACGACGAGGCGCGCGGCAGCTCCGGTTCCTGTTCGACCAGCACGACCGAGAGTCCGTCGCGTGTCTGCATCTGCCCGTCGTCGAGCTGGCGTTGTCCCGCGATCACCTGCAGCAGCGACGACTTGCCGGTGCCGTTCCTGCCGATGAGCCCGATGCGCTCCCCTTCGCTCACGATGAAATTGGCGCGGTCGAGCAACGGATGGAGTCCGAAGGCGAGCTCGGCGTCCTGCAAGGTCACGAGCGACATGGGCGAAGAATAGTGCATTAAACTTGCCGCTTTTGCACCGTCGGCGGCGCGGATCGGGAAGCGGAAACATGAGGACGCATGCACGCGTGGTGGTGATCGGCGGCGGGGTCGTCGGCGTCAGCACGCTCTACCATCTGGCCAGGAAAGGCTGGTCGGACGTCGTGCTCGTCGAGCGCACCGAGCTGACGGCGGGATCGACGTGGCACGCCGCCGGGCTCCTGCCGCTGTTCAACATGAGCTATACCGTCGGCCAGCTGCACAAATACTCGGTCGATCTCTACAAGCGCCTGCCTGAGGAAACCGGGCAGGAGGTGAGCTTCCATGTCACGGGCAACCTGCGCCTCGCGACGTGCCGCGACCGCATGGACGAATATCACAAGTACTGTGGTACCGCAAACACGATTGGAGTTCCTTTCCAGATCATCAGCCCCGCGGAAGTGAAGGCGCTCTGGCCGCTCGTGGACCTGGGCGACGGCGTCGACACGCCGAACATCGTCGGCGCGCTCTACCATCCCGACGATGGCCACATCGCTCCGGTGGACCTCACGATGGCGCTGCGGCGAGGCGCGCGCGCGGCGGGCGCCGAGATTTGCGAGCAGACGGAAGTGCGCAGCGTCGAGCGCACGGCGTCGGGCGAATGGAAGATCGCGACCGACAAGGGCGACATCGTCTGCGAGCACGTCGTGTGCGCTACCGGCAATTACGCCCGCGAAACCGGCCGCAAATTCGGCCTCAACGTGCCGGCCATTCCGGTCGAGCATCAGTACATCGTCTACGACGAATCCGCCGAGCTGAAGGCCTATCGTAAGGGGTCCGGCGCCGGCGGCGGGCGTGAGCTTGCCGTGCTCCGCGAATCGGACGCGTCCTACTATCTGCGCGAGGAGCGCATGGGCTGGATCCTCGGCCCCTACGAGCGGGGCGCACCCGCGCGCTTCGCCGATGGGGTCCCCGGTCAGTTCGGCAAAGAGCTCTTCCCCGGCGATCTCGACCGGTTGCTGCCGCACGTCGAAGCCGCGATGAAGCGCGTACCGTGCCTCGAGCATTGCGGCATCAAGACGATCGTCAACGGTCCCATCTCGTATACGCCCGACGGCAGTCCATTGGTCGGTCCGGCGTGGGGGCTCTCCAACGTCTGGCTCAACGAAGGCCACAGTTTCGGCGTCACTGCCGCAGGCGGCGCCGGATGGCAGCTCGCGGAATGGATCGTCGAAGGCGAGCCGGGCATCGACATGCTCGCCGTCGACCCGCGCCGGTACGGGGCGTACACGAGCAAGCGTTATACCGTTCGCAAGAACGAGGAGACCTATCGCAACGTCTTCACGATCCACTATCCAGACGAGGAGCGCGAGGATGCGCGGCCCGCCAAGACGAGCGCGGTCTACGAGAAACTGAACGGGATGGGCGCGGTGTGGGGGCAACGCTACGGCTGGGAGCGCGCGAACTGGTTCGCGCCGCCCGGAGTGCCGAGGAAGGACGCATGGAGCTTCCGGCGCAGCAACTACTTCGAGCACATCGGCAACGAGTGTCGGCGGATGCGCGGGAGCGTGGGTGTGATCGATCTCACGCCGTTCACCAAGCACGAAGTGACAGGCCTGGGTGCGGAGTCGTGGCTCGACTCGCTCGTCGCGAACAAGGTGCCGGTAAAGACCGGTCGCATCGCGTTGTGCCACGCGCTCACGAATCGCGGCGGCATCCGCTCCGAATTCACGATCACGCGGCTCGCCGACGGGCATTTCTATGTCGTCAGCGCCGGCGCCGGCGAGCGCTACGACAGCGACTATCTGCACAAGATGCTGCCGGCCGATCGGAGCGTCGAGCTGCGCAACGTCACCACGAGTCGCGGCACGTTCGTCGTCGCCGGCCCGAAGGCGCGCGACGTGCTGGCGCGCCTGACCGACACGCCGCTCGACAACACGAGCTTCCCGTGGCTCACCGGCCAGGCGATCGAAGTCGGATTGGCCGCGGACGTCTACGCGTTGCGCGTCAACTTCATCGGCGAGCTGGGCTGGGAGCTGCATTTTCCGATCGAATACGCGAACGGTTTGTTCGACGCCCTCTTCGAAGCCGGCCGCGAATTCGGCATCGGCATGGTCGGCATGCGCGCGATGGAGTCGCTGCGCATCGAGAAGTCGTACCGGATGTGGGGTTCCGATCTCACGCCCGACTACACACCGTTCGAGGCGGGACTCGACCGCTTCGTGCACATGGAGAAGGGCGAATTCATCGGCAAGGCCGCGCTCGCGCGACAATTGGCGGCCGGCGTCCCGCATCGCTTCGTCACGCTCGAAGTCCATGGCGTGACCGACGCCGATCCGCTCGGCAACGAGCCGCTGTTCGCCGGCGGCGCGCTGGTGGGCCGCGCCACGGCCGGAGCGTACGGGCACGTGCTCGGCAAGAGTCTCGCGCTCGCCTACGTCAAGCCGGCGCACGCCGAAGTCGGTGCGACGATGGACATCGAAATACTCGGCGAGCTCAAGAATGCCACCGTGCTCGGCGAATCGCCGCACGATCCGGAGAACCGGCGGCTGCGCAATTGAACCGAATCGCGAAGGTGCTTGTCTTCACCTTGGCGGGATGGTCCGGCTTCTTCGTCATGGCCGTCGAACTGCTGAGCGGGCGCATTCTCGCGCCTACATTCGGGAACAGCATCTACGTCTGGGGCGCAGTGATCACGGTCTTCATGCTGGCGCTGGCGGTGGGCTATCTCCTCGGCGGCCACTTTTCCGTTCACTCGCCCAGCCTGCGTCGCCTCGGCGCGCTGTTGATCGCGGCCGGCCTGATGACGCTCCCCGTGGTCCTCTTCGGGACTGCCGCGCTCGACGCGATCTTCGACCGCGTCAACGACCCCCGCTACGGGTCGCTCATCGCGTCCGGCGCTCCTGTTCTTCGTGCCGACGGCAATTTCCGGCGCGGTGTCGCCGTACGCGGTTCGACTTGTGGTTTCCACCCTCAATGCCAGCGGAAAATCGGCCGGTTCGCTCTATTTCGTCTCGACGTTCGGCAGCGCGGCGGGTACGCTCATGACCTCGTTCTATCTCGTCCTCCTGTTCGAGGTCAACGCGATCCTGATGGGATTGATGGCGGTATCGATCGTCCTGGGGCTCATGGCCGTCCTGTTTCGGGAGCCGGCGCCTTGAGGGTTGCGCCTGCGTTGGCACTCGCGGGGCTGCTTGCGTGCGGCGGGACGGCGGCGTTCGCCAACGAGCTGCACGCCGAGCGATCGCTCTACCGCAACATCATCGTGTACGAGGAGGGCGGACATTCGCTGCATGAAGTTCGGGCGGCAGGCGGCCGGACGACAAACCTGCCAGTCGCTTGCCGATCCCGACCATCTGGTCTTCGATTACACGCGGATGATGATGGCGGCGCTGTATCTGACCCCGTCGCCGCGGCGCATCCTGATCATCGGCCTCGGCGGCGGCACGCTGGCACGGACGCTGCAGAAAATCCTCCCCACCGCGAGAATCGACGCCGTCGAGGTCGATCCCGCCGTGGTGCGGGTCGCGCGCAAGTACTTCGAGTTCGCGCCCGGCCGCGGATACGCAGGTGTTCGAGGAAGACGGACGGGTGTTCGCCAAGCGGATGGGCAAGCAGCGGGTCAGGTACGATCTCGTGATGCTCGACGCGTTCGACCACGAGTACATCCCCGAGCATCTGCTTACCCGGGAGTTCCTGCTGGAAATCAAGGGACTCCTGGCCGAGCGCGGAGTGCTCGCCGCGAATACCTTTGCGTCGAGCCGCCTGTATGATTTCGAGTCGGCGACCTACTTCAGCGTGTTCGGGGACTTCTACCGGTTGAAGCGGGGCAACCGGGTGATCCTCGCCCGCGAAGGCGGGCTGCCGGATCGCGAGGAGCTTGGGCGCAATGCGGACAGCGTCGAGGAGCGGTTGCGGCCCTTCGGCGTGGGCAAGGAATGGCTCCTGCCGCTCTTCGCGGTGGAATCCGGCTGGCCCAAGGGCACGCGGCGTCCTCACCGACCAGTATTCGCCGTCGAATTTGCTGAATGGATCGATCTGAATGATCGCCAGGATATTCTCGCGTTCCGCCCTGCACGAGCATGCCGACCCCGCGCAGCGAGTGCAGGGGGTCGCCGCGCTGCCGGCGAATTCCGGCGACCTCGCGCGCCTTATCGCCGCCGATCCCGCGCCGGAAGTCCGCATCGCGGCGGCGCAACGGTGTTCCGAGATTGCCGCGCTTGCCACGGCCTTGGCGACGGAGACCGATCCGGCCGTTCGTGCGGCGCTCGCCGCCGCGCTCGGCACGGTGCTCGCCGAATCCGCGGATGGCGCAGCGTAGCCGCATGGCTCGAGGCCGAGCCCTGCACCGACGCGATCCGCGCCGACGTGGCGCGCCGCACCGCGGATCCCGATCGGCGTCGCGCCGCGATGGCGCTCGTCCGCGACGAAAAGCTGCTGGTCGAGCTTGCCTTGACCGCCGAGATCGCGGAAACGCGGCAGGACGCGGCCGAACGGGTGCACTCGCCGGAGGGCCTGCGCAAGCTCGCCGACGCGGCGAAGAACAAGGATCGCGGCGTCGCGCGTCTCGCCCGGCAGCGCCTCGATGCGATGGCCGACGCGTGCGGACCAGCGGAACGCCGACGCGATTCTCGCGGAGCTGGAGGCGCTGGCGACGCAAGCCGGGACCGATCGTCAGCGCCATGGTCGACATCGACCGGCGCTGGCAGGCGTCTCGATGAGGCGCCGATGAGCCACGCCGCGCCCGCTGGACGCGGCCCGCGAGGCGGTGCAGGCCCGCTTCGACCGGGAGCAGGACGAGCAGCGCGCGCGCGCGCAGTTCGAGCGCCGGTTGCGCGAATGGCTCGCGGCGCTGCGGCCGCCTGCACGCGAACGAATTCGATGCGCTGCGCGGCGAGCTCGCGGCGTTGCGCGAGAAGGCGCAGGGCCACCACCACGGCGCCGCGCTCTGCGCTGCTGGAGGAGGCGGAACAGCGGATAGCGGCCTGGGAGCGCGACCGCCACGCGCTGGCGGGCGCCGAAGCGCTGGTCGTCGAAGCCGAGCAGCTCGCGGCAGGAACGTCGATCGACCATGCGGATCTCCCCGCGCGCTGGGCGGCGCTGGATCGGGCGATGCGAACGCCCGCGCTGACGCAGCGCTTCGAGGCTGCGCTGATCATCATCGAGCAGCGCCGGCTGGCGCAGATCCAGGCCGCGCAGCAGCTCGCGGGCGCGGCGCGGCAGCATGTGCACAGTCTCTTGCACACCGCCGAGCAGGCGCTCGCCGCGGGACAATTGCAGGCGGCGCGCGCGGCCGCCGACGAGATCAGGACCGCCAAGGCCGCCGCCGGCGTGCTGCCGAAGCCGACGGTGCAGCGGTTGGGCCGTCTCGTGCAGCAACTGACCGAGCTCGAGCGCTGGGAATCGTTCGGCCAGCGCCAGGCGCGCATTCAGCTCTGCGAGCGCGCCGAGGCGCTGGCGACGGCGACGCATGGAAGCGTCCAAGCTCGCGTCGAAGTCCAGAAGCTGCGCAACGAATGGAAAGCGCTCGACGAGCAGCATGCGGGCGTGCCGAAGGCGGTCTGGGAGCGCTTCGACGGCGCGTGCGAGAAAGCGTATGCGCCGGCGGCGCGGCATTTCGCCGAAATGGCCGCGCAACGCAAGGAAGGGCGCAGGAAGCGCGAAGAATTCATCGCCGCCGCTGCAGCGCATGTGCCGACACTGCTGGTCGAGCCGCGCGACTGGCGCGCGATCGAGCGCTGGCTGCGCGAGACCGACAAGGGCTGGCGCGAAGGCGATCTCGGCAGCGTCGAGCCCGGAGCGTGGAAGAAGCTCGACGCGCGCTTCAAGGCGGCACTCGCTGCCGCTGCGCGACGCGTTGTCCGCGGCACGCGATCAGGCGAAGACGGGGCGCGAGGCGCTGATCGCCGAGGCCGTCGCGCTCGCGGCACAAAGCGATGGAACGCGACACGCCTGCGCAGGTGAAGGCGATTCAGGCCAAATGGCAGGCCGAGGCCAAGGCCCGGCCGCTGGCGCATCGCGACGAGCGCGCCTCTGGGAGGCCTTCCGCGCGGCGTGCGACGCGGTGTTCAACGCGCGCCACGCCAAGCGCAAGGAAGAGGACGACCGCCGCCATGGCAACCGGCGCGCGCTGGAGGAGACCTGTGTCGCGCTCGAGCAGCTTGCGTTAGCGACGGACAAGGACGACGCGGAGGTTCGCCGCGCGCTGCGCGAAGTCCAGGATCAATGGAAGCAGGCGACCGGCCGAACCGCGCCGCCGCCTTCCGGCCTCGAAGCGCGATTCCGGAACGCGAAAACGGCGGTGGAGACGATGCTCGCGACGCGCTCCCGATCGCGTGAAGCGGCCGTGTGGCAGACCCTGGCCGCGAAGGAGCGCCTGTGCGAGGACCTCGACCGCGCGATCGTGGCGGGCGGCGAAGGACGGGAGGCGACGAGCGAGGCGACGATGCAAGGCGCCTGGTCGGCGTTGCCGGCGCTGCCTGCGGCGTCCGAGAAGAAGATGATCGCGCGCCGGGACGGTGCATTGCGCGCACTCGCGGACGCCGCCGCGATGGCCGACTACGCGGCGCGGATCGAAAAGGGCGCGACCCGCGCGGCACGAATGCCTGCTGGAGCTCGAAATGGCATTGAAGCTGGACACGCCCGCCGAGCTGCAGGCGATGAGGCTCGCCTTGCAGATCAAGCAGTTGAAGGATCGCTTCAGCAGCGCGGCAACCGGCGGCGTGAAGACGCCGCTCGAGCTCCTGCTCGGCTGGTGCGCGCAGCCGGGTGTTGCCGATGCGCGCGACCGGCAACGGAGCGAGCGCATGTTCGCGGCGATGGCCAAAGGGCGGATAATCGCCGTGCCGTCTGCCGGATATGAGCGATCGCCGGGCCGCCCCAAGGACGCTCGCTCCCCTCGGGGAAGGCGCGGAACGCGCCAGGGGGCCCGCTTTCGAAGGAGCCATGCGCCTTTCGTATCGCCGGTGTCCTGACGGCTCGTCGCCTGTCCCTTGCCGTGGCGATGGCGGCGTCCGCGCAAGCGCCGCAGGCGTCCTGCCCGCTCGAAAGTAGTGCTGCAGGTGAGCGAGTCCGATCCGGCGAAATGGAACCTCGCGCTCAACAACGCGAAGAACATCCAGACCGACCTCGGCGCGGCGAACGTCGACATCGAGCTCGTCGCCTACGGACCCGGCATCGGGATGCTCAAGGCCGATTCCATCGTCGGCAACCGGGTCGACGAGGCGATGGCCGCGGGCGTGAAAGTCGTCGCGTGCGAAAACACGATGCGCGCCCAGAAGCTCACGCAGGGCGACATGCTGGGCAAGATCAGCTACGTCCCCGCCGGCGTGGTCGAGATCATGCAGAGTCAGCAGCAGGGGTGGGCGTACATCCGGCCGTAGCGACATCGACGTCGGTGTCGATCGTGGCAGGCAGGACGACCGCGAGGCCGAAGACGAGCGCGGTCATGGCAATGGCGGCCAAGCCGCAGGCGGCGCGGGGAATAGAAGCTTCGTAGCGGATCATCGTCGGTCTCCTGGGTGGGATTGCTGCTGTCCTGTGCTTGGATGCGGCAGACGGCAATCCGGATTCGCCGCGTTCCGAAAGCACACTGCTGTCTGCCGTCGTAGTAATGCGGCATCGTAGGCAGCGCCGATCACCTCCTCAAGGTGCAAGCGACGAAGCGCAGCTTGGCCGGCGCGAGGTAACGCGTGCGGCGACAGAACGGAATCCCTAACGCGGGCCGGAGGGCAGCTCTCCGCGTCAGGCCGGCATCGCCGCGAGACGCGCTTCCAGCTCGGCGATCCGGTCGCGCAGCGGCTGTGTCGCGGCTTCCACTTGCGCCTCGGTGAACCGTACCGTGATGTGCTGCGGGCAGTTCCAGTCGAAAGCGACGGCGTCGATCAATGCCACGCGCTCGACGCGGGCACGGTAGCCGGGCAGCTCCACTTGGCGGAGAGGTCCGGATCCGCGTCGGACACCGCGACGAACGTGAGGTGGCCTAGGAGCTTCAGCCGCCGGCGATTCGCATAGTCCATCACGAGGATCGCCGCACGGTCGTCGTGGAGGGCGTTTCCGGCGCTGAGTATTGCACGTTGCCGCGAAAGTCGGCGAACGCGATCCGCGTCGGCGAGAGCACCTTGAGGAAGCCGGCCGGCCCGCCGCGATGCTGCACGTAGGGCCAGCCGGTCTCGCTGACCGTCGACAGATAGAAGCTGTCGGCTCGCGCCAGAAAAGCCGCCTCCTGCGGTCCGAGCGCGTCGTTCGGCCCGCCGTTTTCCTGCAGCCGCGCGTATTGGGCACGCGAGCCGTAGCGCTCCTGCGTGAGCTTCACATTGGGTCGTGAAGGCGATGTCGGCGAAACGGTGAGTCATGGTGTGAGCCTTGGTCGTGGAACTTGGGACGACGAGCCAATGATGATTCCTGCCGTTTGGGTAATAAATAGCTGTTTAGGCAATTTATTACTGCAATAAATGAAGTAATATAGTCGAATGGACAAACTGCAGGCGATGGCGACTTTCGTCCGGATCGTCGATCGCGGCAGCCTCACTGCCGCCGCGGAATCGCTGCGCACCTCGCTGCCTTCGGTCGTGCGCACGTTGGCCGCGCTCGAGGCGACGCTCGACGTGCGGCTTTTGAACCGCACCACGCGCCGGATGGCGCTGACCGATGAGGGCCGCGAGTACTACGCTCGGTGCCAGCGGGTGCTGGCCGACGTCGACGATGCCGAAGCCGCGTTATCCGCGCGACGCGTGGTGCCCAAGGGCGGGCTGCGCGTGACTGCGCCGGTGATGTTCGGGCGGATGCATGTTGCTCCGGTGATCACGGAATTCGTCGGCAAGTATCCCGCGGTGCGGGTGGAGCTGATCCTGCTCGACCGCGTGGTCGACCTTGTGGAGGAAGGCATCGATGTCGGCGTGCGCATCGCGCATCTGCCCGATTCGTCGCTCGTCGCATTGCCGATCGGCGAGACCCGTCGCGTCGTTTGCGCCAGTCCCGCGTACCTGAAGCGCGCCGGCACGCCCGTCGCGCCCGGGGACCTCGCTGCGCACCGCTGCATGAGTTTCGGCGGCCTCGCGCCCGGCAGCGAATGGACATTTGCGACCGGCGGCAAGGCCGCGCGCGTGACGATCACGGCGGCGCTGTCGTCGAACCAGATCGATGCGGTGCTCGATGCGTGCGTGCAAGGTGCTGGGCTGGGGCAGTTCCTGAGTTATCAGGTCGCGGCGTTGCTCGAGGCGGGAGCGCTGAAGCGGGTGCTCGCCGATTTCGAGCCGCCGCCGCTGCCGATCCACGCGATCTACCCCTCTGCGCGGCTGCTGTCGTCGAACGTCCGCGCGTTGGTCGACTGGGCCCTGCCGCGGTGGCGCGCACGGGTGCCGGCGTGAAGCGTTGGCAGCATGCGCTGCACGTCGCGGCGCGCGGGCTCCCGGGCTCGCGGGCCATTCACATGCTCTTGGCGAGCGCGACGAGCTGGTCGAGGGCCTTGCCCCAGCCGTCCTGGAAGCCCATCGCGTCGTGTTTTTTGCGAGTCTCTTCGTCGCCATGGATGACGAGCGCGGAATATTTCGTCCCCGTCGCGTGCGGCTCGAACGAAATCACCGCCGTGAATGCGAACTCGACACAGGAACCGTCGGCTGGCCGGTTGGTTGGCCGATAGCCCGCGGCGAGCACATTGGTCCACACGAGCCTTTCGCCCTTGACGACTTCGAGGTAGCAACCGAGGTTCGAAATCTCCTGGCCTTCGGGGGAGCGCATCACAGTGCGAAAGATGCCGCCGGGGCGAAGATCGATCTCGCAGTCCACCGTGGTCCAGGGCGCAGGCGTGAACCATTGCTTGAGGAGCTTCGGGGTTGTCCACGCTAGCCACACCAGCTCCGGCGGGACATCGACGACCCGCTCGAAGCTGAGGTCGAGCTTGGGGTCGGGTTGGGGCACGATCGGGCGCGTCATCGCTTCTGCTCCTTCATGGCTTTGAGGACATTGTCCAGTTGATCGAGGCGGCACTCCCAGATCGTGCGTTGCTCGACCATCCACTGCTCCGCAGCCTTGAGCGGCCGCGGCACGAGCCGGTAGGTTCGAACGCGGCCCATCTTCCGGGACCGGACGAGACCGCAGCGTTCGAGCACGGCGAGGTGCTGCGAGAAGGACGGCAGCGCCATGGGGAACGGTTGCGAGAGCTCGGACACGGGAGCGGGGCCCCGGCTCAGCCGCTGCAGTACCGCCCGCCGCGTCGGGTCGGCCAGCGCGCGGAAGACGCGATCGAGCGGAGTTGATGGACTAGGCATATTGGTGAGGCATATGCCTTACTATACCCTGGTCCGATACTTAGGTCAATGCCTTTTTTAGCGCGGACGGCGAACTTTACTAAGTCCGCCTGCGCATCGAAAATGGGGACGAGGTCCGCGGAACCGGCCTCGCCCCGACGATGACCGACTCGCCGCCCCGTCCGCCGCCGCGCTCGAGCGGCCTCATTCGCCTCGGCAACTTCTTCCTCGCGGCGCTGCGCCGCTTGCTCTATCTCGTCGTGCGGACCCGGGTCACGCCGGAAGCGTCCCCGCCGCTGCACGTCGATCCGCAACTCCCGCTCTGCTACGTGCTCCAGGACCGGCATCTGTCGAGCCTCCTGGTGCTGGAGGAGGAGGCGCAGCGCCTTGGGCTCCCCTCCGCCCTGACGCCGATCGGCCCCGGATTTCCGGACGGCGAGCGTGCGGTGTTCTCGGTGATCCTCAACCGGAATCCGTTGAGCACCCGCACCACGGAGCCGTCCGTCACGCTCGCGCAAATGACTGCGGCGCTGTTGCGCGAGCCCGCGCTCGATGCGCAGCTCATGCCGGTCACCGTCCTCTGGGGTCGATCGCCGAAATCGCAGGATTCCCTCGTCAAGGCGCTGCTCGCCGATGCGTGGGCGAGCGTCGGCCCGCTGCGTCAGCTCCTCATCATCCTGCTGCATGGCCGGCAAACGCATGTCACTTTCGGCGAGCCGATGTCGCTCCGGCGGCTGATCGACGAAGAGACCGACGAAGCCATGGCCGGGCGCAAGGCCAATCGTTTCCTGCGCTTCTACTTTCGCCGGATGCGCGAGTCGTCGATCGGCCCGGATCTTTCCCACCGGCGCAACCTGATCCAGGCGATGGTGACTTCGGTTGCCCTGCAGGAAGCGATTGCGGAAGAGTCCGCGCGGCTTCGCGTTTCCACGGAGGCGGCGGAAGGCCGGGCGCGCAAATTCGCGTGGGAGATCGCCTCCGACTTCAGCTATCCCGTCGTGCGCGCGATGGAGCTGCTGCTCGCACGGCTGTGGGGCCGCCTCTACGGCCGGATCGACGTCCACCATGGAAAGGAGCTCGCCAAGGTCGCGCCCGGCAAGGGGCTCGTCTACCTGCCCAACCATCGCAGCCACATCGATTACCTGCTGCTCTCGTACCTCGTCCACGCGCAGGGGCTCGCACCGCCGCACATCGCCGCGGGCGCCAATCTGAATTTCCCGCTCGTGGGTCCGCTCCTGCGGCGCGGCGGAGCCTTCTTCCTGCGCCGCAGCTTCAAGGGCGAGCCGCTGTACGCGGCGGTGTTCCGCGAATATCTGCACGCGATGCTCGCCAAGGGTTTTCCGATCGCGTACTTCATCGAGGGCGGCCGCAGTCGCAGCGGGCGCACGCTCGCGCCGAGGGGCGGGCTACTCGGCATGACGGTCGAGAGCTTCATGCGCGAGCATCCGCGGCCAGTGCTGCTGGTGCCGGTGAATTTCAGCTACGAAAAGCTGCTCGAGGGCCGCACGCTCGTCGCCGAGCTCGAAGGGCAGCCGAAGCAGGGCGAGTCGCTGGGTGCTCTCGTGCGGATGGCGCGCCATCTCCGGCACAAATACGGGAGCGTGCACGTCAATTTCGGCGCGCCGCTTTCCGTCGACCAGTTTCTCGATCGGGAGGCGCCCGGCTGGCATGCGTTGCCAGGAGACGCGCAGCGGGACACGGCGCGACGGTTGACGCCGGTGCTCGCACTCGAGATGGCGCAGCGAATCAACGCTGCGGTTGTCGTGAACCCCATCAACCTTTACGCCATGGCCATCGTGCCCAGCCCGCGCCAGGCGCTGGACGAGCGCGGGCTCGCGCAGCAGATCGAGTGGCTGACGACCATTGCGGCGCGCCTGCCGTACTCACCAGAGGCGGTGCTCACCGCCGACGAACCGGCAGCGGCGATTGCGCAGGCCATCGCGCTCGGCTTCGCCGCCCGCATTGCGCACCCGTTGGGCGACATCATCAAGGTTCCCGACGAGGAAGTGTCCACGCTCAGCTATCTCCGCAACAACGTGTTGCACGTCTATGCGCTGCCCGCGCTGGTCGCGAACCTGCTCGTCGCGCTGCGCGACGTCACGCCGGAGCGCGTTGCTGAGTTCGTCGGCGGCGGACTGCCCTTCCTGCGCGCGGAGCTGATGCTGCGCCACACGCCGGAGGAGGCCGTCGCCGGGTCGGGACGCATCGCCGATCTCTTCGTCGAGCTCGGGCTCGCACGCGCCGACGCGGAAGGTCGTCTGCGCGCCGCGGATCGCTACAGTCCCGAGCACGCGGGGCTCGAGCTCCTCGCGCGTTCGTTGCGGCACCTCTTACGCCGCAACTACCTGACGATCGCGCTCGTGACGCGCATCGGTTCGGGCAAGCTGACGCGGGCCCGGCTGGAGGAACTGATGCAGCTCCTCACGCAGCGCCTGTCGCTGCTGTTCGAGTTCGCGCCGCCGGATTTCTACGAGCGCTCGACGTTTGCGTCCTACATCGACACGCTGCAGGAGACCGGCCTCGTCCGCGTGGACGCCGACGGTGCGCTGCATCTGGACGAACACACGCGCACGTGGGAGCGCTACGTCGAGCGGCTGCTCCCGGCCGATGCCGTGCTCGCGATTCGACGCGTAGCCGGCGAGCACGTGCCGCCCGCGCCCGAGCCCACGCTACCCGCTGTTCCGTAGTCCGGCCGCGAGCCCGTTGATCGTGAGATGGATCGCGCGTTGCGTGCGCTCGTCGGTCTGTCCCCCGCGATGCCGCCGCAGCAACTCCACCTGCAGGTGGTTGAGCGGATCGAGGTAGGGAAAGCGGTTGCGGATGCTCCGCGCGAGGATCGGGTTGTCGTCGAGAAGGGTCTCCTGCTTCGCGATCGCGAGCACGTGCCCAACCGTGCGCGCGTGCTCGGCGGCGATCCGCTGGAAGATCGACTCGCGCAGCTCCGCGTCGGGGACGAGCTCCGCATAGCGCGAGGCGATCGCGAGATCGGTCTTCGCGAGCACCATGGCCATGTTCGACAGCATGCTGCGGAAGAACGGCCAGCGCGCGTGCATCTCGGTGAGAAGCGCCATCCTGCCGCGTCCGCCGCCGTGCTCGGCGAGCCACGCGTCCACCGCCAAACCGAAGCCGTACCAGCCAGGCAGCATCAGCCGGCATTGTCCCCAGCTGAACACCCACGGGATCGCGCGCAGGTCCTCGATCCGCGTCGATGCCGTGCGTGACGCCGGCCGGCTGCCGATGTTGAGCCCGGCGATTTCGGCGATCGGCGTCGCTGCCCGGAAATATTCGACGAAGCCCGGCGTTTCGTAGACCAGCGCGCGGTAGGCCGCGTGGGCGTGCTTCGACAGGGCGTCGAGCGCGCCGTAGTACGTGGCAGCGCGGTCCTCGAGCCGTTCGCCGTCGACGAGGCTCGCCTCGAGCGTCGCCGCGACCAGCGTCTCCAGATTGCGCCGGCCGAGATCGGGATCGGAATATTTGCTGGCGATGATCTCGCCCTGCTCGGTGATGCGCAGACCGCCGCTGACGCTGCCCGCCGGCTGCGCGAGAATCGCCTCGAAGCTCGGCCCGCCGCCCCGGCCGACGGTGCCGCCGCGGCCGTGGAAGAGGCGCAGCTCGATGCCGTGCGTCGCGAAACGCGTCGACGAGAGCGAGCTCCGCCGCGATAGAGCGACCAGTTGGCGGTCAGGTAGCCGCCGTCCTTGTTGCTGTCGGAATAGCCGAGCATCACCTCCTGCCAGCCGTCCCGGCCTTCGAGCCAGCGGCGGTAGAAGGGGAGGGCGAATGCGTCGCGCATGATCGTGGCCGAACGCTGCGAGATCGTCGATGGTCTCGAACAGCGGCACGATGTTGACCGCGAGCGAACTCGCCGCGCAGGAGGCCGACTTCCTTGAGCAGGATCGCGACTTCGAGAGGTCGGAGACCGACTGGCATTTCGAGATCACGTAATTCGGCAGCGCCGCGGCGCCGTAGCGGCGATGGATGTCCGCGGCGATCGCGAGCACCGCCAGCTCGGAGCGGGCCTGGTCGGAATACGCGAGATGCGGCGAAGCAGGAGGCGCGGGCTCGCGAGCTCGCGTTGCAGCACCGCGATCCGCTCTCGCTCAGGAAAGCGCGGCGTAGTCGGCCGTGACGCCGGCACTCGCGAAAAGCTCGGCGATCACCGCTTCGTGCACATCCGAGTTCTGGCGCAGATCGAGCACCGCGAGGTGAAAGCCGAATACTTCGACTGCGCGGATCAGAGGCACGAGCCGCCCGGTGGCGAGCGGTGCGGCGCCATGCAACGCGAGCGAGCCCTCGATCGCGCGCAGGTCCGTGAGGAGCTCGTGCGCAGTCGCATACGGCGGCAGCTGGGCGTGTGGCGCGCGCGCGGAACGTTGCTTGAAAGCGCGGCGGCGGTCGCGGCGAGCGCGGGCGTAGATGCCGATCAGCGCCTGCCGATATGGCTCGTCGTTGCGGTGCGGATTCGTGTCGCCGGCGCCGCGGCAAGCGCCATGAGATCGGGCGAAGGGTGTGACGAGGCGCGAGGAGAGCGAAAGCTCCGCGCCCAGCCGGTGGATCTCCTCCAGATAATGGGGCGAACGCGACCGAGGCCTGCCGGTCGATCGCATAGGCGAGCGTCGCGCCGTTGACGAGCGGATTGCCGTCGCGGTCGCCGCCGATCCACGAGCCGAGCCGCAGAAAGGGCGGCAGCACGACGTCGTGCTCCAGGTCGAACTTCGCGCGGACCTTCGCGGCGAGCGCCAGGTAGAACTTCGGCACCTCGGCGAGAAACGTGTAGCGGTAATACGCGAGCCCATTCTCGATCTCGTCTTCGACCTTGAGCTTGACGAGGCGGATCATCGCCGTCTGCCACAGGGCGAGCACCTGCCGGTAGAGCCCCGTCTCGAATTCGGCGGTTTCGTCGGCGGTGAGCTCCACGCGGTCGCGCCACTGCAGGAGCCGCGCGACCTCGCGTTCGCAATCGAGGATGCTCTTGCGCTGGACTTCGGTCGGGTGCGCCGTCAAAACGGGGACTCACCAGCGCGTCGGCGAACCACGCCGCGATCCGCGCGCCGTCGATGCCCTCCTTGGCGACGCAATCGAGCGCGTCGGCGATGCTGCCGCGCTGCGGTTTTGAGCCGGCGAGCGCATGGCTGCGGCGGCGCCGGTTCTGGTGCACGTCCTCGGCGATGTTGACGAGATGCGAGAAATAGCTGAACGCGCGGACGATATCGAGCGTCTGCGCGATGGGGAGGTCGGCGAGGAGCGCGTCGAGTTCCCGCTTGACGCCGGGCGCGTCGTCCATGACCGAGCGCCGGAAGCGGACGGCGGTCTGCCGGATCGCTTCGATCCGCGCGTAGCCTGATTCGCCGGTCTGCGCCCGCAGGACGTCGCCCAACAGGCGGCCGAGAAGGCGAGTGTCTTCGCGCAGAGGCAGATCCTTGTCGCCGTCGGTCGGGGTCACGCGGATACTCCTGATGCTAGTCATGGAACTCAGCGCTGTTTCGTCCGCCATTCCGGTTGGACGAACACCGGCACGTCGAGCGGCGGCAGCGGCGCTCTTGCGCGAATGATGTCGGCGGCTTTCTCGCCGATCATGATCGTCGGTGCATTGAGGTTGCCGCTCACCACCGCCGGCATGATCGACGCGTCGACGACGCGCAGGCCCTCGGTGCCGCGCACGCGCAAGCTGCCGTCGACCACGGCCATGGGATCGTCTTCCGCACCCATCTTGCAGGAGCACGACGGATGGAACGCGCTTTCCGCCTTGCGCCGGATGTGGGCGTCGATGTCGGCGTCGGTGGTGACGGCGGGTCCGGGCGAGAGCTCCGCGCCGCGGTACGGATCGAACGCCTTCTGCGCGAAGATCTCGCGCGTGAGGCGGATCGCATCGCGGAATTCCTGGCGATCGCCTTCGGTCGCGAGGTAGTTGAACAGGATGCGCGGCGCCTCCCGCGGATTCTCCGACGCCAGGGTGACGCTGCCGCGCGAGGTTGCCCGCATCGGGCCCACGTGCGCCTGGAAGCCGTGCTGGTCGACCTTGTCCTTGCCGTCGTAGCTGATCGCGATCGGCAGGAAATGGTATTGCAGGTCGGGATGCTCGACGCCGGCGCGGCTCCGGATGAAGCCGCCGGATTCGAAATGGTTGGTCGCGCCGAGGCCCGTGCGCAACAGCAGCCATTCGATGCCTATGGCGCCCATCGCGATGAGATTCTGCGATGAGTACAGCGTGATCGGCTGCGTGCACGCGTGCTGCACGTAGGTCTCGAGATGATCCTGGAGATTCGCGCCCACCCCCGGGACGTCCGCGACCACGTCGATGTCGAGTTTGGCGAGCGCCTTGGCATCGCCGATGCCGGACAGGAGCAGGATCTGCGGCGAATTGATCGCGCCGCCGGACACGATGACCTCGCGGCGGGAGCGCATCCGCACGATCTGCCCGTTGTGCAGGTATTCGACGCCCACGACGCGCGTGCCCTCGAACAGCACGCGGGTGACGAGGCACCGTGGCTCGACCCTGAGATTGGGCCGCGTCATCGCTGGCCGCAGATACGCCATCGCGACGCTCCAGCGGCGTCCGCGATAGGTCGTGCGGTCCATCGGGCCGAAGCCTTCCTGCCGGTAGCCGTTCATGTCGTCGGTCGTCGCGTAGCCCGCCTGCCGACCGGCCTCGATGAACGCGCGATACAGCGGATTCTTCATTTCGCCGGTGGTGACGTAGAGCGGACCGTCGCCGCCGTGGTAGTCGTCGGCGCCATTCAGCCGCGTTTCCGAGCGCTTGAAGTACGGCAGGCAATGCGCGTACGACCACGGTTCGAGGCCGCGCGCCGCGGCCCAGCCGTCGTAGTCCTTCGCGTGGCCGCGAATGTAGACCATCCCGTTGATCGACGACGACCCGCCGATGACGCGGCCGCGCGGACACGACACGCGGCGCCCGTCCATATGCGGCTCGGGCTCCGTCTCGTACGCCCAGTTGTACGTGTCGCCCTGCAGCGGATAGGCGAACGCCGAGGGCATGTGGATCAGCACGCTGGAATCCGGCGGGCCGGCTTCGAGCAGCAGGACGCTGACGTCCGCTTGCTCCGTCAACCGGTTCGCGAGGACGCATCCCGCCGACCCCGCACCGACGATGATGTAATCGAATTCCGAGTAGTTCGACAAGACGGGTTCCGTGCGATGGCGGCTTCGGCACCATCTTACCTTGCGCGCGGGCCGAAATTTCCCGCATCGTGCCGTCAATGCGTGTCGCGCAACGCGCCCCAGAGCGCGGGCGCGATCGGCGTTTGCAGCATCGCGAGATTCTCGTTGAACTCCGCTGCCGATGCGCGCGCCCGTCAGCACCGCGGCCACCGCGGGATGCGTGAACGGAAACTGGATCGCCGCGGCCTTGAGCGGCACGCCGCGTGCCTTGCACACGCTTTCGAGCCGTAACGCCTGCGCGACGAGCCCGACGGGAGCATCGTCGTAGTCGAATTTTGCCCCGTCCCGCGGATCGGCCAGGATGCCGCTGTTGTACACGCCTCCGGCGATGACGGCGATCGACTTCTGCACGCAAAGCGGAAGGAAGCTGTCCGCTGCCGAGCGGTCGAGGAGCGTGTAGCGCCCCGCCAGCAGGAAACAGTCGAAATCCCCGTCTTCGGCGAATCGCTCCAGTAGCTTCCAATGGTTCATTCCGGCCCCGACCGCACCGATCACGCCCTCCTGCCTGAGCTTTGCGAGCGCGCGACACGCGTCGCTCCGCGCGGCATCGTAATGCGCGTCCGGATCGTGGATGTGGAGAATGTCGACCCGATCCACTTTGAGACGGGCGAGGCTCTCCTCCAGCGATGTCATCACGCCGTCGTACGAAAAGTCGAAATGCGGCTCGACCGAACGCGTGCCCTTGTAGTAGGGGCTAGCGACGGAACCTGCGGCGACTGGGCGCAGCAGCCGGCCGACCTTGGTCGCGAGGACGTACGAATCGCGCGGGCGGGCGGCGAGCGCCTCGCCCAGCCGCGATTCGGCGAGGCCGTGTCCGTAGAGCGGCGCGGTGTCGAAAAAACGCACGCCGGCCTGCCAGGCGGCGTCGATCGTGCGGAGCGCGGCCTCGTCGGTGACCGGCGCGTACAGCCCGCCCAGCGGCGCCGTACCGAGGCCGAGCCGCGTTACGTTCACTTTGGTGCGACCCAGTCGCACCGTCTCCCGGGGATTCAACCTCGCCCTCGCCGAAAAGTGAGCCGCGGCACTGCCGAAGCGTGCGGCCGCGACGTTAATACCGGCACGCGACGTCCCCCATTTCGACATAGATGCTCTTCAACTGCGTGTAGTGCCCGATCGTGACGAGGCCGTTCTCGCGGCCGACGCCCGATTGCTTCACGCCGCCAAACGGAATCTCGACCGGGGAGAGGCTGGAGGCCGCGCGCCGCGGCCCAGCCGTCGTATCTATCAGCACGCTGGAATCCGGCGGGCCGGCTTCGAGCAGCAGGACGCTGACGTCCGCTTGCTCCGTCAACCGGTTCGCGAGGACGCATCCCGCCGACCCCGCGCCGACGATGATGTAATCGAATTCGTTCCCGGAGGCCATCGCAGATCAGGGTACTCCAGCCGGCAGCGGCCACGGCGGCCGACGATTCAAAGCCCGAGCCAGCGCCCGATGATGTTGCGCTGCATTTCGCTCGTCCCCGAGTAAATCGTGGAGCCGATCGCGTCGCGCAGCGCGCGTTCGACCTCGTATTCTTCCATGAAGCCGTAGCCGCCATGCAGCTGCACCGCATCGAGCGCGGTCTTGACCAGCGTTTCGCTGACGAAGAGCTTGGTGATCGCCGCGTCGAGCGCGATGCTGCGCGAGACCGTGAGCCGCGACGCCGTGCGGTAGACCAGAAGGCGCGCGGCCTCGAGCTGCACTTTCATGTCGGCGATCTTGTGCGCGACCGCCTGGAACTTGCCGATGGTCTGGCCGAACTGCGAACGGGTTCGCGCGTAGGCGATCGAGGTTTCGAGCAGGCGCTCGATCGTGCCGACGTGCGCCGCAACGAGCAGCGAGCGCTCCCAGTCCATGGCCGTGCCGAACACGCCCGCGCCGCCACCGACCGTGCCGAGTACCGCGTCGTCGCCCAGGAACGCATTGTCGAACACCAGCTCCCCGACCGGGGCGGTGCGCAGGCCCATCTTTCCGAACTTCTGGCCCGCCGCAAAACCGGGGACGCCGCGTTCGACGAGGAACGCCGTGACACCGCCGTGAAAGCCCTTCTCGGCATCAGTGATGGCGAACACCACCACGACGTCGGCCACCGGCCCGTTGGAGATGAAGGTCTTGTTGCCATTGAGGCGCCAACCGCCGTCGGCACGCTCGGCTTTGAGGCGCATCGCAAACGTGTCCGAGCCCGAGTCGGGTTCGGTGATGGCGTGCGCACCGACCAGCGTGCCGCCGCAGAGCCCCCCGAGGTAGCGTTGCTTCTGCGCCTCGCTGCCGTGCTGCCAGACGGGCACGACGCAGGCCAGGACGTGAGCGCAGATCGAGAACACGAGGCCGCCGTCACGGCAGCCGTAGCCCAGCGCCTCGAGCGCGATCGCGCAGGTCAGCGGGTCGGCGTCCGTTCCGCCGTACTCGGCGGGCGCGGGCAGGCCGAGGAGACCGACGGCGGCGCACTGGCGCCAGAGCTCGCGCGAGAAGGTCTCGTTGCGGTCGCGCTCGATCACATCGTCGATTGAGCTCGCCCCGCGCGAACTTGACGATGCTGTCGCGCAGCATCTTCTGCTCGCCCGTGAAGGTGAAGTCCATCAGCGCATTTCCCTCGGCGCCATCAGCGCATCTCTTTCAGGCGCTGGTAGTCGATCTTGTCGGTCGACGTCTTGGGCAGGCTTTCGAGCCAGACGAACCGGTCCGGAATCATGTACAGGGGCAGATGCTCCGCGCAAAAGCGCTTGATCTCGATCAGCGACGGCCGTTTCGCCTCGCGGCAGCTCAAGAACGCCGCGATGCTCAACTCGCCCTGTTCGTCCGCAAAGGCGACGACGGCCGCCTCCTTGATGTTGGAATGGCCGTACAGGCCCGCCTCGATTTCGCCGAGCTCGACCCGATAGCCGCGGCGCTTGACCATCCGGTCGCGCCGGCCGCGGTACGTGTAGCAGCCGTCCTGGTCTTCGGTGACGATGTCGCCGGTCCTGTACCAGCGGGTTCCGTCTGCGGCGACGAAAAATCCCTTTGCCGTCTGCTCGGGCAGCGCCCAGTATCCCTGCATGACGCCGGGGCCGGCGATGCAGAGCTCGCCTTCGCTGCCATGGGCCACGTCGGCACCTTGCTCGTCGACCACGCGGCCGCGCAGATGCGAGCAGACGTTGCCGATCGGGTAAGGCGTGCTGCGCTCCTGCGGAACCGGCAGCCCGACTTCGTAGTAGGTGCAGACGTTGGTCTCGGTCGGGCCGTAGAGATTGAAGTAGCGGGGTGCGGGCCAGAGCAGCGACAGTGCGCGCAAATGCTTGACGGGAAACACCTCGCCGGCAAACAGCACCTGGCGCAACGCGGAGTAGTCATGCGTCGGCCAGGCTGCCGAATTGCGCCAGCAGCGCGAGGATCGACGGCGCCGAGTACCAGATCGAGATCCGCTCGTCGGCGATGAGCGCTGCTAGTCGCGGTGCATCCTTGCCGATGTCTTCGCCGATCAGCACCAGCGTCGCGCCGTGTTTGAGGCAGACGTGAATGTCGAGGATCGACAGGTCGAAGTGAAACGGCGCATGCGACGAAAAGCGGTCGGCGGCCGTTGGTTCGAAAGACTCCGAGCACCAGTCGACGAAGCTCACCGCATTTTCGTGCGACAGCATCACGCCCTTCGGCTTGCCGGTCGAACCCGACGTGTAGAGGATATAGGCGAGGTCGGAGGGCTTGCTTGGCACGGTGGCGACGGGCGGCGCCTTGGCCTCCGCGTCGGCCGCGTCGAGCGCCGCGCGCAGGCCCGCGCCGCCGTCCGGAGGACCGTCGACCGCGATCATCGCAGGCGCGGCCCCCAGGTTCTGGAGCTCCGCGCCAAGCTTGTCCGCCAGGGCCGCTTCGACGACGACGACCTTGACCCCGCAGTTGTGCAGGATGTAGGCCCCACGCGTCGCCGGGGCGCCGGGATCGACCGGAACGTAAGCGGCCCCCGCCGTGAGCGCGCCGAGAAGGGTCGCTACCGAATCGATCGATTTGCGCAGGTAAATGCCGATCCGGTCGCCGCGGTCGACACCGAGTGCGGCGAGACGATCGCGCACGCGATCGGACAGGGCGTCGAGCTCGCCGTACGTGATCGTTCCCCTGCCGGGCTCGACGACGGCCACCGCCCCCGGCGTTCGCCGCGCGCTGGCGACAAAGGCTTCATGCAGCGCGGCGCCGACGGCCATCACGCAACCGTTGGATTCTTGGAGCGGAGGAGCCGCACGATTCGGGCGAGGTCATCCAGGTTCTCTTTGTCGATCTCGTGGGGCGCGAAGCTCACGCCGTACTCCTCTTCCAAGAACATGACGAGCTTCAACGTCGCGATCGAATCGAGGATGCCGCCGCTGATGAGCGGCGTGGTCTCGGTGAGCTCATCCGGATTCTCGCCCGGAAGAAACTCCGTCATGATGAAGTTCTTGACTCTCTGCATGAGGGCGTCGGTCATGGGTCGGCTCCTATAAGGGCTGGGTTCGGTCTGCTGCCTATGTTTGGCAATGCTCGGCGGCTCAGGCGCATGTCGCGCTCCCGGGGCGCCGTGCTACGCAGTGCAACCAGGCGCGTTGCACCGTTTCGATCCCCAATGCCCTGTACGCCTTCCGAGCCCCTTCGATCAGCGCCCTGCTACCCATTTCGAGATCGATGTCCGGTGCCAGCGCCCCTTGGATGAAGACCGAGTACTTGCTCAACGCTTCCCAGTCTTCCAGGTGCCAATCAAACGGCACTTCCTCGATTTGAATGCCTTCGTAGCCGAGGGATTGAAACAGATCGTAGTGTTGCGTCGGGCTGAGTCGTTGTAGAGCGACAGCAGTCTGCGTGGGCATGCTCCAGGGGACAGCGGCACGAGCCAGGCATTCACGAGTCTCCGCCATCCAGCGCAAATAGAACGGACGGCTCTCTGGCCCTATTCCGCCGTCGTAGAACAAAGTGTTCACCCCCACGAGTCCACCTGGGCGCACGAGCGAGAATGCTCCTTGGAGGACGGAGCGCCGTTCGGTCAGCGGCACCTGATGAAGCACGTTGCACAAGAGTACGGCATCGACGTTGGCGTTGACGATTCTCAATGCGTCCTGCGCCCTGCCCTGGACGAACGTCACGCGTTCGTCGGAAATCCTCGACCGGGCGATGTTCAACTCCCATTCAGACGGGTCGATTGCGATGACACGAAAATCCGGCGCACTTTTGTACCGCTCCAGCAGCAACTGCGTGAGGATGCCGGATCCACATCCAAGGTCGACCACCGTCGAACGCTCGCCGATCTTGCAGTGCTCGATCAGCCAGCGGGGACAAGCTTCGTACATTGGTCGCTGGGTCATCCAATCGAATTCAAAACCCTCGTTAAAAGTGCTCATGGTCACCTTCCGGATGGGCCGGCGCCGAAGAGGGTCGCGGGATTTGCGGCCAAGGCGCGGTACAGCGCGTCGGCGACCAGGCGATGGCCGAGCTGGTTGGGGTGGTCGTCCCACTCGGCAAGTTGCAACGTTTCCAGCTCGTGACCCTGGAAGACGTCGGCGAGGTTGACGACCGCGAAACCGGCTGCCGTGGCGATGGCCACGGTTTCCGGAGTCTCTTCCTGCCAGACCCCAGCCCGGACCTGCGGCAGGAAGACCCAGATGGGGCGCAGGCCCAGTTCGGCGCAACGGTGGGCGATCCGCTCGTAGACCACACGCAGGATCGCCGCGCCGTGCGGCCGCAGGAGCTTCAACGCCGCCTCCTCCGACATCCGCGGTTGCGCACCGGATTTCTCGACAATCGCGGCCAGATCCGGGTACGGAATCTCCAGGCCCTTGTGCACGACCTCGGCCAGGTAGGCGGCGGAACGGCTGATCTCGCGCCCCGTGGCGACGAACATGACAGCGTTGGGCCGAAAGCCCAGCGCCCGGTCGAACGCCACGAGTTGCGCCGGAGGCTGATACCCGGCAACGCCGAAGTTCAGAATCTCGACACGCTTGATCCCGACGTTCAACGGTTCCTCGTTGAGACGGTTCTCGAGCAACGCCTCGAACGTCTCGCCGTCGCCCACGCCCCAGCCCATGACCGACGACGCGCCAAGCATCGCGGCCCGCCACGTGCCCGCCGGCGGTTCCTGCGCGTAATCCTGGTCGCGCATTCCCCAGCGGCTGATCGTCACCGTGCCGTACCTGGTGGTCAAGACGAAGGACGGAATGAGGTCGGTCTGGGCGAAGCCGCCAACGAAGCGCTTGAGTCCGGCGCTCTCGACATCGAGCCAATTCGACGGCTTCTTCGCGTACACCTCCCACAGCTGCGAATTGAAGCGATCGACCGAGAGCAGCCCCTCGTAGTAGCCGCGCTCGAGCTTGGCGTTGTCGAGGCGGCTCAAGTGCGCCGAGCGCAGGGAGTGGACCATCGTCGCGAATTCGGGGCCGACGCGCGTGTGCACGCTTTCGATCGAGATCAGCACGAGCGCCAGCAGCGACGCGATCGTGATCGCGCGCTCGCGGCCCCATGCGCGCGGCGCAGTGCCCGGCACCGCGCCCGCCTGCGCACCCGGATCGGTTACGCTGCCGAGGGCAATGACGGTCAGGCTCAGGACCGGGAACAGCAGCGCCTCGGCGGTGTACGGTCCCTTCAACGCCGTCCAGAGCGCGAGTCCGTCGGCGATCGACTCGCTGGTCCAGAACGACCAGAGGATGCAGATGCACCAGAAGGTCGCATAGGTCTTGGCGATGGTGACGAGGCTTTGCTGCCAGGTCGACGTCGACTTGCCCAGGCTGCGCTTGCGGCCGTATTTGATCTCGTAGAGCGAATTCGCCACGACCAGTACGCCGAGCACGGCCCAGAACAGCATGTCATTCCAAGCGAGGAGCCAGGTGCCGCGCAGCCAGAACCATTGGTACGAATGCAGCAGCCAGGTCAGCAGGAAGACGATCATCGTCGCGACGATGATGGCACGGTTGGTGCCCAGGCGCTTCAACGCGAATACCAATGGAAAGTAGAAGATCTTCTGCATGAAGTCTTTCCAGTAGATGTTGATGCGGCGCCAGAAGTCGGTGAAGCTCGCGGCGAGCAGGTAGCGGTGGTGCGTCTCGGGCAGGTGAAACCCGAAGAGATACAGCATCCCGACGACCATGTGAAACAGGCCCGAAACGCGCAGGTAGAGCAGGAAATTCGAGACCAGGTATTGCAGAAACTCCGCCGGAGCGGTGACTTCCGACGGTGCCAGCGTCACGTGGTAGTAGATGTAACGGTACAGGATGAGGTGCACGATGCCGCGGAGGATCCAGTCGACGCCCTTCTGATACGTGAGGTAGGCGTCGGCGCTGTAGTGGCTGCGCCGGTAGGTCTTGAAGTCGATCACCGGGAACAGCGGAAAGCACGCGTTGGGCAGCATGAAGAAATAGCTCAACGATTGCGCCGCCGTGACCGGAGCCTTGTCGTGGCGCAGATCGTAGAAGTAGACAATCATCCGGAACATGAACATCGAACCGAGGATCGGCCAGATCGCCTCGGACCACGGCACCGGCAGCAGCTTCGCGCGCTGCGCGATCAGCAGCGCGCCAGCGGCCAGCAGCAGGAGCCCGCGCAGGCGAAACGACACCGGCAGATGACAGATCGCGACCAGCGCCAGACCGATCCCGACCAGCCACACGCTGTTGACGGTGCCGAGCACCACCGGAATGGAGGCGAGGCTCAAGACGGTGAAGAACGGCAGGCGCGCCTGGAGCGGCAGGAACGCGTGAATGGCAAATCCTGCAAACGCCAGCATCGCCAGCAGGCGGAAAGCGCTGCTTTCGATCTGGAACTGGCGCAGCAGAACCAGCACCAGAACGAGCTGCAGCGCCACGGTCGCGAAATCGAGGACCGTGATCCGGCCGCGCAATCCGTTCATCTTGGCGGAATCAGGGCCGATCGAGGTAGCTATGGTTTCGTTCACGGCGTCCGTAGCGAAAGTGCTGTGGGTCGGTTGCGGGTTAGGGCGGGGAAGGGCGATCGTCAGCCGTCGAATTATGCAATAAATGTGCTAAATCGTTCGGCTCCGGCCAGGAGGACAAGCACCAGAACGAGCTGCACGGCCACGACAAGGAAATCACGCACGCCGATGCGGTCGTTAGATTCCTGTCGCTCCGCAGTTCGGGGATCGAGCGTATTCGCAGTAAGCATGTTTTGAGCTTGGAGCGGAGGCGAACGCGACCGACGCGTGGCGGAGGGTAGGCAGAATTCTACGCCACAGTCCGTACGCGACGGCACCAAGCGATCTTTTAGCGTGGAACCCGAAGCGCGCGGAGGAACGTACCCCGGTCAGCCGCTGTTGCGCAGCCCGGCCGCGAGGCCGTTGATCGTCAGGTGGATCGCGCGCCGCGTCCGCTCGTCGGTCTGCCGCCGCGGTAGCGGCGCAGCAGCTCGACCTGCAGGTGATTGAGCGGATCGAGATACGGGAAGCGGTTGCGGATGCTGCGCGCGAGCGTCGGGTTGTCGTCGAGCAGCGTCGACTGCTGCGTGATCGCGAGCACGTGCGCGAATGGTGCGCGCGTGCTCGGCGGCGATGCGCGTCGAAGATCGCGCTCGCGCAGCGGCGACGTCGGGGACGAGCTCGGCGTAGCGCGACGCGATGGCGAGATCGGTCTTGGCGAGCACCATCGCCATGTTCGACGAGCACGCTGCGGAAGAACGGCCAGCGCGCGTGCATCTCGGCGCAGCTGGGCCGAGTCCGCGCCGGATGTTCGGCGAGCCACGCGTCGACGGCGCGTGCCGAAGCCGTACCAGCCCGGCAGCATCAGCCGGCACTGCCCCCAGCTGAACACCCAGGGGATCGCCCGCAGGTCCTCGATGCGCGGTCGATGCGGTGCGCGACGCCGGCCGGCTGCCGATGTTGAGCTCGGCGATCTCGGCGATCGGCGTCGCGCGCGCGGAAATAGTCGACGAAACCGCGGCGTGTCGTAGACGAGCGCGCGGTAGGCCGTGAGCGCGTGCGCCGACGAGCTCGTCCATCGCGCGCGAAGTAGATCGGCGCGCCGGCTCGCCGAGACGCTCGGCGTCATCGAGGCTGGCTTCGAGCGTCGCGGCGACGAGCGTCTCGAGGTTGCGCCGGCCGAGCTCGGGGTCGGAGTACTTGCTCGCGATGATCTCGCCCTGCTCGGTGATGCGAAGGCCGCCGCTCGACCGCGCCCGCCGGCTGCGCGAGGATCGCCTCGTAGCTCGGCCCGCCGCCGCGGCCGACGGTGCCGCCGCGGCCGTGGAAGAACCGCAGCTTGACGCCGTGCTCGCGAAACGCGTCGACCAGCGCGAGCTCGCGCGCGGTAGAGCGCCCAGTTGGCGGTGAGGTAGCCGCCGTCCTTGTTGCTGTCCGAGTAGCCGAGCATCACCTCCTGCCGATCGACCGCGGCCGGCGAGCCAGCGCGCGATAGACCGGCAGCGCGAATGCGGCGCGCATGATGTCGGCGCAGCGCTGCGAGATCGTCGATCGTCTCGAACAGCGGCATGATGTTGACCGCGAGCGCGGTCGCCGCGCAGCAGGCCGACCTCCTTGAGCAGCACGCGCGACTTCGAGCAGGTCGGACGACCGACTGGCACTTCGAGATCACGTAGTTCGGCAGCGCCGCCGCGCCGAAGCGGCGATGGACGTCGGCGGCGGCCTCGCAGCGATCGCGAGCTCGGCTGCGTGCGCGTCGAGTAGTCGACGATGCGGCGACGTGCAGCAGCCGCGGCGCTGCGAGCTCCGCCGCGAGCAGCGCGATCCGCGCGGCCTCGTCGAGCGACGCATAGTCGGCTGCCACGCCGGCGCGCGCCAGCAGCTCCGCGACCACGGCCTCGTGCACGTCGCGTGTTCTGCCGCAGGTCGAGCGGCGCGAGGTGGAAGCCGAACACTTCGACGGCGCGCCGCAGCGGCTCGAGTCGCCCGTCCGCGAGCGGCGTCGCGCCGTGCGCGCCAGCGACGCGGCGATCGTGGCAAGATCGGCGCGAAGCTCGCCCGGCGTCGCGTACGGCGCGCAGGTCGACGCATGCGGCGCGCGCGGCGGCACGTAGCCGGCGAGCGCCCGCGCGGTGGCGGCAAGCGCGCGCCATAGATGCCGATCAGCGCCTGCCGATACGGCTCGTCCTGCGCGGTGCGGGTTCTCGTCGTGCGCGTGCTTCGGCGAGCGCGAGGAGCTCCGGCGTCGGCTGGACGAGCCGCGACGACAGCGACAGCTCGGCGCCGAGCCGGTGGACCTCGTCGAGGTAGTGCTCGAACGCCAGCGCCGCCTGCGCGCGCGATCGCGTACGCGAGCGTGTCGCGCGGTCGACGAACGGATTGCCGTCGCGGTCGCCGCCGATCCACGAGCCCATGCGCAGGAATGGCGGCAGCGCGCGCTGCGCTCGAGGGCCGAAGTCGCGCGCGAGCCGCGCGCCGAGCGTCAGCGTAGAGCTTCGGCATCTCGGTCGAGGAACGTGTAGCGGTAGTACGCGAGCCCGTTGTCGATCTCGTCCTCCACCTGCAGCTTGCGACAGCCGCAGCATCGCCGTCTGCCACAGCTCGAGCACCTGCCGGTGGAGCGCGCGTCGAACTCGGCGGCTTCGTCGGCGTCGAGCTCGATGCGGTCGCGCCAGACGCAGCAGCCGCGCGATCTCGCGCTCGGCGTCGAGGATGCTCTTGCGCTGCACTTCGGTCGGATGCGCGGTCAGCACCGGGCCACGAGCGCGTCGTCGAACCAGCGGCGCATCCGTCGCGCCGTCGACGCCGCGGCTCGCGAGCCGCTCGAGCGCATGCGCGATGCTGCCGCGCTGCGGCGGCGAGCCGCGAGCGCGTGGGCGCGGCGGCGGCGGTTCTGGTGCACGTCCTCGGCGATGTTGGCGAGGTGCGAGAAATAGCTGAACGCGCGCACGACGTTGAGCGTCTCCGCGATCGGCAGCGGATTGAGCAGCGCGGCCAGTTCGTGCGGACCGCGGGCGCGTCGTCGTCCACGGCGCGGCGAAAGCGGACGGCGGTCTGCCGGATCGCCTCGATGCGCTCAAAGCTCGACTCGCCCGTCTGTGCGCGCAGCACGTCGCCGAGCACGCGGCCGAGCAGGCGCGTGTCTTCCCTCAGCGGAAGGTCCTTGTCGCCGGAGTGCTGCTGGGCCCCCACGCTCGCTTCGCTCTCTGCCCCCCGAGGGGGCGCATGGTCTCCCTTGGGGCGACCCGGCGGGAGGTCCAGTTGGGCCCCCACGCTCGCTCTGTGCGGCTCCGCCAGGAGGCCGTTGTCGGCGGTCATTTCCAGCAGTACTTGCCGTCGGCGTCGTTCTGCTTTCGCGTCGCCTTGGCGTACGCGACGTTCGCGGGCTTGCCTAGGTATTCGCGCTCCTTGGCGGCGGCCGCGGTGATTTCCGCGACCGCTTTCTTGAGGTTCTCCTCGCGGTCGCCGGGGCGCGCCGGAACTTCCGGCAAGAACATCGCCTTGTAGGGATTGTCGATCACCCACTGCATCGCCTTTGCCCGGATCTCCTTCTGCCGCGCGATGCTGCAGAACGCGTAGCCGTTGATCGTCGGGCCCGCGAGAATCGCGAAAGTCTTTACGGCGTTCTCGACCTGCGCGAGCTGCGGCGCCTTCACGTCCGCCACTCCCTCGAGCGTCTTGTAGCGGTCCTTCGCCGCGTAGAACCAGAACACGGAATCGTCGCGGAGGCCGACGTCGTAAAGCCGGATCGCGAGCACCATCAGCGTCATCGGCGTCACGAGCGCGTTGTTGCGCGCGATCTCGTCGCGCGCCTTGACCACATCCTCGCGCTGCGACGAAGCGAGGAGCGCATTGTACTGCTGGGCCACGGCGATCTTCGGCGTGGCTCCCGGCGGTGCCGCTTCGTAATAGGGTGTGACGTAGATCGTGACCTGCTTCACCGGGTCGGCGGCGCCGGCCGTGACGGCCGCGGTCGAGGAGGTCGCGCAAGCGATAACGGTGAGGAAGCGGCGAAATGTCATGTGGCGAGGTCCTGGAGCGAGGTGGGTACGTTACCAATCCTACCAGTGTGGCGCTCTAGCGCTGCTTCGTCCGCCACTCCGGATGTACGAAAACGGGAACGCTTTCCGGCGCCAATGGGGCCTTCCCGAGAATCATGTCCGCCGCCTTCTCGCCGATCATGATCGTCGGCGCGTTGAGATTGCCGCTCACCACGCCGGCATGATCGACGCGTCGACGACGCGCAGGCCTTCGACGCCGCGCACGCGCAGGCTACCGTCGACGACGGCCGCGGGATCGCCATCCGCACCCATCCGGCACGAGCCCGACGGATGATAGGCGCTCTCGGACTTGCGCCGGATGTGGGCATCGATGTCGGCATCGCTCGTGACCTCGGCGCCGGGCGAGAGCTCTGCACCACGGTACGCGTCGAACGCCTTCTGCGCGAAGATTTCGCGAGTCAGCCGGATCGCATCGCGGAATTCCTGCCGGTCGCCTTCGGTCGCGAGGTAGTTGAACACGATCCGCGGCGGATCGCGCGGATTCGCCGACGCGAGTGTGATCGTGCCGCGCGACGTCGGCCGCATCGGTCCCACGTGCGCCTGGAAACCGTGCTGGTTCACCTTCTCCTTGCCATCGTAGGTGATCGCGATCGGCAGGAAGTGGTATTGCAGATCGGGATGCTCGACACCGGCGCGGCTCCTGATGAAGCCGCCCGCTTCGAAATGGTTGGTGCCGCCGGGCGCCCCGTGCCGAACAAGAGCCATCGGGCGCCGATCGCGCCCTTCGCAAGAAGGTTCTGCGTCGAGTAGAGCGTGATCGGCTTCGTGCACGCGTGCTGGACGTAGGTCTCGAGATGGTCCTGCAGATTCGCGCCGACGCCGGGAACGTCCGCGACCACATCGATGTCGAGCCCTTCCAGCGCGGCTGGATCGCCGATGCCGGAGAACATCAGGATCTGCGGCGAATTGATCGCGCCGCCCGCGACGATCACTTCGCGGGTCGCGCGCATCTTGACGAGTTGGCCGTTGTGCAGATATTCGACACCGGCGGCCCGCGCGCCTTCGAACATGACACGAGTGACGAGGCATCGCGGCTCGATCCGCAAATTGGCGCGCGTGCGCGCGCCGGCCGCAGGTAAGCCATCGCGGCGCTCCAGCGGCGCCCGCGATACGTCGTCCGGTCCATCGGGCCCAGCCCTTCCTGCCGGTAGCCGTTCATGTCGTCCGTCGTCGCGTAGCCTGCCTCGACACCCGCGTCGATGAACGCGCGGTACAGCGGGTTCTTCATCGCGCCGGTCGTCACGTAGAGCGGGCCGTCGCCGCCATGGTACGCGTCGGCGCCTTTCAGTCGCGTTTCGGCACGCTTGAAATACGGCAGGCAATGCGCGTACGACCACGCTTCGAGACCTCGGGCCGACGCCCAGCCGTCGTAATCGTTCGGATGACCGCGAATGTAGACCATCCCGTTGATCGACGACGACCCGCCGATGACACGGCCGCGCGGGCACGACACGCGACGCCCATCCATGCAGGGCTCGGGCTCGGTCTCGTACGCCCAGTTAAACGCGTCGTTTTGCAGCGGATACGCGAACGCCGATGGCATGTGGATCAGCACGCTGCTGTCCGGCGGGCCGGCCTCGAGCAGCAGGACGCTGACTTCCGGCTGCTTCGTCAGCCGGTTCGCGAGCACGCATCCGGCCGATCCGGCGCCAACGATGATGTAGTCGAAGTAGTGCGACAAGGCAGGTCCGTGCGAGGCGGCGGGCGGCGCGCAGGTTTTCGCCCGGCGAGCTAGCTCATTGTTTCGTTTTAGCACGTCAAAAGCTAGCGCAATTCTTACATGCTACAAAGACGCTGCCGGGGCTGACCGGTTCAGGGGCCGGTGACGGCTATTCCTTTGTCTTGCGCCGAGGTGATCGCGGTGGTCGCTGTGCCTGAGCCCGCCACCCTCGCGCTCGTCGGACTCGCGCTCGCCGCGGGATACGGAGCGCGGCGGCGCGCGCAACGAACGTTATCGCAGGGCTGGCCAGAGCGAAGGCGGGATCGGTGTCTCGAACATCGCGATATTTTCGCGGAGCTCGGCTTCCGAACGCGCGCCCGTCAGCACCGCGCTTACCGCCGGATGGGTGAACGGAAACTGGATCGCCGCCGCCTTGAGCGGCACGCCGTGTGAGCGGCAGATCGCATCAGCGCCGCGCCCTCGCGAGGAGCTCGGCCGGCGCCGCTTCGTAGTTGAACTTGGCGCCTTCGTGAGGGTCGGCGAGGATGCCGCTGTTATAGACGCCGCCGGCGATGATCGAGATCGACTTCTGCGCACAGAGCGAAAGGAGATTGCCTCCGCCGAGCGATCGAGCAGCGTGTAGCGGCCGGCGAGCAGGAAGCAGTCGAAGTGCGCGTCCTCGGCAAGACGCTGCAGCATCGGCCACTGGTTCATCCCGGCACCGACGGCGCCGATCGCGCCTTCTCGCCGCAGCTTCGCGAGCGCGCGATACGCGCCGGCGATAGCAGCCGCGTAATGATCGTCGGGATCGTGGATGTGGAGAAGGTCGACGCGATCGAGCTTTAGCCGGGCGAGGCTCTCGTCGACCGATCTCATCACGCCGTCGTACGAGAAGTCGAAGTGCGGTTCGAGGGGACGGTGTTCCCTTGTAGTGCCTGTCTTCGAGCGCCCCGCGCGCTACGGGCCGCAGCAGGCGCCCGACCTTGGTCGCGATCACGTAGGAATCGCGAGGAAGCGCCAGCGCCTCGCCCAGGCGCATTTCGGCGAGACCATGGCCGTAGAGCGGTGCGGTATCAAAGAAACGCACGCCGGCATCCCACGCGGCGTCGATCGTGCGCAGCGCGTCTTCGTGCGCGACGGGCGCGTACAGGCCGCCGAGCGGCGCGGTGCCCAATCCCAGCCGCGTGACCTTGAGCGGCGAGCCGCCGATCGGAGCGGTCTCTCGCGGATTCATGTCGCAGCCGCCTGTCCCAAATTCATATAGCAACCGTCGATATGCGTCCGCTGCATGTCGCTACGCTGGCGTTTCGGACACGTCCGGCCGCAAACTCAATACGGGCACGCGACGTCGCCCATTTCGACGTACACGCTCTTCAGTTGCGTGTAGTGCTCGATCGTCACGAGGCCGTTCTCGCGGCCGATGCCCGACTGCTTCATGCCGCCGAAAGGAATCTCCACCGGCGTGATGTTGTAGTTGTTGATCCAGCACACGCCGGCCTGCAGCGCCGCGACGACCCGAAATTCGCGCGGGTGAGATCGCTGGTGAATACGCCAGCGGCAGCTG
>CAWJAU010000018.1:0-496045 GCA_963840945.1 uncultured beta proteobacterium
AACATCAGCGCCGTTGGCACGTGCGCCGCAGCCGTTTCCGGTTCCGCGCAGATCGCCTTCGCCGGCACCCCCGGGGGACTGGTCGCCAACATCACGACCATCGATGGAGTGAACGGTACGTCGTTCGACGCGCCGTTCACCCCGCGCATGGTCTGGTCGACGTTCTCCCGATAAGACGACTGTTTTTCAGTAGACCCCGCCCGGTACTACCGGTACTACTGTTGCCGGGCGGGTGCATGTCCTTCGCTCCATTGCCGTCCCGCGGCACGGCGCAGGACACCGTCAACGCCGCGACTCCGACTGCGAGCAGCACCACGCTCGAGGGTTCCGGGACTGCCGCCGCGAATGGGGCACCCAGCAACTGATGCCCGCGCGCCGTCGGGTGCGCGACGTCCCAAAACAGATACTGGTTTGGATTTGCGCATACGGTGACGCCGTTGAAACAGGGATCGGTCACGTTCGTGAAACCGAACGCGCCGGGATTGGCTGCGATCGCTGGCATTCAATCTCGTTGGACTTTCCGATACCGAGGTCATGGAATCGCGCGACCGCGTCCCCGAGGCGCCCCGACTCCCCGCTGGCCCAGGCGCGCCAACCCGTGATGCGCTCGCGATGCGCTGCATCGGTGCGCCCTTCGTGCGGTTCGATTTCCTAATCCTTCGGACGGACCCGCTAGGTCGCGAGAACCTCCGTTGGGACGATCGCGCCGACGGAGTGCGGCACCCGTAACCCCAACAGGCGGCCGCGCTACTGACAGACCGTGCCCGAGCCCCGGAACGCTTGGCGCGTGATCGTCTTCGTCCCGCTCGCCACGTTCGCGCCGTCTGCGAGCTGATAAGCGAACGTCCCCGCATTGCCGTTAGCAAAGCTCAACGTTGCTGTGCCGACGGACGTGCGCTCCACCAGGTCGGGGTTGAACGGCACCGCACTGAAGGCCGGCCCGGTGGTCCGGTACAACGTTCCGGCAAACGTGCTCCGGGCGGTCTGCGGCGCCGTCATCGAATACCACAACGGAGTGCGATTCACGCCATAGGTGAACCAGGTGGCGAAGATCGTCGTCCCCTGATGGGTGAGATGGATGCCCCAGCCGGATTCCGAGCCTGCCGGCGCCGCCCACCACAGATCTTGGTAATTGGTCGCCGTGGTCGGGTTCTGCTGCCCGCCCCAGACGCAGCTCGGCAACGGCCCAAACTGCTGCAACACTATCGCCTTGGTCTGCGTGATGCCATTGACCGTGTAGATAAAGGTTCCGCTACCGGCACCGCTGAACGTCAAGGTTCCCGACCCGACCGGAGTGCGCGTCACCTGGTTGGGATCGAACGGAACAGCGCTGAACGCGGGTCCATTGGCTTGATAGAGGGTCCCGCTGTAGACATTCTCTGCGGTCTTTTCGGCGGTCATCGACAGCCACCATGCCTTGCCCGTCGCGTCGTGCGTAAACCACGTAGCGAAGATCACGTCACCTTGATGCGCGATGTTGATACCCCAGCCTGATTCGGATCCGCCGGGAGAATTCCACCACAGGCCTTCGAAATTGAGCACGGCCGAGGGCACAGTGATGAAGTCGGCCTTGACATTGTTTCCGCCTAGAGCGGTGGAGCGTTCCTGCGCGGCGCCCAGCCCCGCACCCTCAGCTCGCACCGTGATGCTGCCGCTGCTGCTGCTGAGCGGAATGGCGTAGCCACCCGACGCGGAGGTATAGGCGTAGTTGCCTTGGCTGGTGCTAACCAGGACGCCGGCAACACCTTCACCGATGCTATAGAAACCATCATGGGTATCGTCGCGGTAGACGACGCCGACCACGAAGCGCTGGCCAGTGAAACGCGAGCCGAAATCCTCGGTGACCACCAACGGGCCAACCCCCGTGCTCGGCGAAGTCTCGGCGAGAATTCCGATACCGATCTCCGCGTAAACGGGACCGCTGGCGGAATAGTTCATGATATTGAGGCGGTGGCCGAGAGTCGGCACACCCCAATCCGCGTTGAAGCCCGCATGACCGTAGAAGACGCTTTCGGCATACGCGTAGACGTTCTCTGCAATTGCGTTCCAGCCCGTGTAGCCGGCGGCGTCGATTCGATTAGCCAGGCTGGAGCCATTGCTGCCCGTATGGCCCTGGTAGTCGTTGACCACCATATCTTGGCTGTGACCGCGAGCAGCAGCGATGAGGTTGGCGTTGAAAGCCAACGGGGGGCGCGGAGGATAGCCAGCAAACTCGGCGACCATCTTCGCCGTGTCCACTTGGAAGAACGAATAGGCGCGGAGAATGTCAGGGTCGGTGGTGGCCTTGAGCCGCAAGCCTTCCGCGGAAGGATTCGCCCGCGCGCGGTTGATGATCTCGAGCATGAACTGCTCTTCGGCCGTTGGATCACCGTGACTGTATGGAGCAACGTCGACGGCGGCGATCCGGGAACGGGGCGCGGTACCGCTCGGCTCGTCGGCGGCAATCGCCGGCGGGTCGAGCGTGGGTCGTTGCGGCGGCAATCGGGAATCCGCGAACGCCGAAAGTGCGGCCCAGAACACCAACGTGCAGGACGCCACAAACCGAATCAGGCGCCTCGCATCGAGATCACTCATATTGCTTTCCGCCAATTGAAAAACGTCACGACAAGTTTCGGTCGATCTCTCTGGGTCGGCAATTTTGGACGTCCCACGCTACGCGCAAGTCGATTCGACACGCTCATCCTCGCAATAGTGCCACGAGCGGGGTCGGGATCACGAGAGGTGTTGGCGAGTCAAACACCACCGGCGCTCCCGATCTCACGAGAGGCGCCGCGCGACGCCACAGACACAAGCCCTACCGGTGTGGGCCCTCTTCTGCAGGGCAACAGTAGTACCGGGCGGGGTCCACTGAAAAACAGTCGTCTTATCGGGAGAACGTCGACCAGACCATGCGCGGGGTGAACGGCGCGTCGAACGACGTACCGTTCACTCCATCGATGGTCGTGATGTTGGCGACCAGTCCCCCGGGGGTGCCGGCGAAGGCGATCTGCGCGGAACCGGAAACGGCTGCGGCGCACGTGCCAACGGCGCTGATGTTGACCGCGGTGTTTCCATTGCCCGGTATAACCGCGCTGGTCGTCCCGCATACCGCGCCTGTGCGACTGTAGAAGGTCATAAAAGCCGTGGTCGAGCTGGTCATGTTGTTCCGCACCTCGGCGAAGGCGTTGTTCGTGCCGCCGACGAACCACCAGGGGGAAAACAGCGTCGTTTCGATGAAGAGCGTGTGAACGGTATAGGCCACGGCCGCGGCATTCGCGACTTGGATGTAGACGGTTCCGTCGGTGGTCGGGATGATGCTGTCGTGATCAGCACTGTGGCCGGGGATGCCGAACAGGAACGGCTCGAAATCTCCGCTGTCGGCGCCGTCGGCGAAAGCCGCGCATGTTGAGTCGCTGAAGAGAGTGATGTCGAGCGAGACGCCGCCCTCGCCGGCATCCTGGAATGGGCCCCAGGTCATCACCGCATAGGATCGGCCGGCCGTGACCCTCGACTTGAAAAAGAGGCTCGAGGAGGCGGCGGCACCGTACTGCGCCCTCTCGCCCGGGAAAATATAATCCGCGTTGGCACACGTGGTATTTGCGGCATGCACCGGGGTCGCGGTCAGCGGGAGCGCGAACGCGGCGAGAACAGACCAAAGGCAACGAGCTTTCATCTTCATCTCCTTTTTCGTCAAGAGGGAGCAGTCCCGCGAGCAGCAGCCGGGAATGGGAGTGCGGGGGCCTGATACACGTCCGCGAAGCTCACCTTTCTCCTCAAAGCAAGTGACCCGGTCGGGCCTCCTCCAGTGTGCGGAGGGTGCCGACCGGGTCGCTCGCTAAACAGAGCGGTCCGAGACTTGCCCGGGGCGGTTGCGGCGAAGTCGCCACAACCGCCCCGGGGCTAACGACTAATCTTGCTACGGTCCGACCGTCGCGCTCACGTTGACCGTGAGCGTGTTGGAGGACTTGACAACGCCGGTGGTCGGATTGTCGTCGTCGTGTATCGTGCCCGACGCCGTGTTCGTGTGCGAACCACCGCAGAAGTGCGCCTTGAAGCCACATTCGTAGACGCCGTTCTTGGCGATAATCTGCGGGACGCTGCAGGTCGTGGAAAGAACGTTGTCGTGCACCGAGGTCAGGCTGCCGAACCCATCATCGTCAATTGACGACACCGTGATCGACGCATCACCCGCGTCCGTGTTGGTTATCTTGACACCGTAGTTCACATCCGCACAGGCGATCCCGACCAGCGATTTGACCACGGTCGCGTTTGGCGGCGTGTCAGTGATGGAGACCTGGGCGCTATCGGTGGCAGTAACGGATTTGGGCGGAGTGTTACCGTCATGTCCGGTAAATGTCACTATATCCGTCACCTGCTGAACACCCCCCGACAACGACGCCGTGAACGTACACGTGTAGATCGAGTTCGCCGGCGGCGGCACGGTACTGTCGCCGGGCTGGAGAACAACGGCAGGGCTGAGCGAGCACGTCGTGCTGTCGATAGTACCGATGGTGCCCTGGGCGCAGGCCGGGCCAGCGACGTTGACGATCGTGCCATACCTGTCATCGCAGATGCTGTCCAACGTGATGGTCTGGGTCGTCGACGTGTTGTGCACGCTGATCGTGTAGCTGAACTGGCCACCCGGCTCTGGTAGCGAGCTCGGGGTACCAGTGGTCACATCCTTCGTAGCTACGAGTTTCCCCGTCTCGACGGTGACCGGAACCTGGAACTTGTCGTCACAGACGCACTTCGACTTCGTGTCCGGGTTGGCGTCGCTCGGGCTGCTATCCAGGTTGCACGCCGTGCCCGCATTGCTGTGCCAGGCCGTGCAGTTGGGCAAGTTCAGGAAGCCGTCGCCGTCGGTGTCAGTACACAGGACGTCCGGGATCGTGAAGGTCACATTGTACGTACCGGAATTGAGGTCGCCGCAGGCGTCGCCATCGAGGCTCAGTCCGGGTCCGCTATTGTTAAGTTGGCTGACCGAGCATGTCCCGTTAACATCCCTGGCACTGGCGCCGCCCGCGGTGTTGAAGTAGAAGGCGGCATCGTATCGCGAGTTGGCGGTCACGACCGTCGTGAACGTCGCCGTCAGGTTGAATTTTATGCCCGCAACGCAGCTCGTTGGAGATACGCTGGTCGCGGCGGAAAGTTTGATGTCGTTCGCCGTACAGTTGAGCTGATTGGAGCTGGTTACCGTCGGCCCGCCGAAGACCTTCTGCATGCAGGAGGTATTCGCTATGCTCGGACCGCTGTCCGCTGCATACGCCGGCATCGCCGAGAACATGAGCCCGGCAGTGGTTGTGGCGAAAATTGCAAGCATTCGCCCTGTGGTTCGTTTACACGCGTTCATGAAGATACTCCCTTGGATATGTAGCGTTCATTCCGGTTAACGTCTGGTTTTCGGTATACATCTGGTTTTCACTCCGTCGTGGCATCGATAATTTCCCCTCCCCCTGAGACCGGCGCTGCCTGCTACCGCAAGGCCGTGGTCTGTTTACTCTTTCTCGCCAGCTCTTCCTCGATGATCTTCTCGAACGCAGCGGCAGGCTGGGCACCGCTTAGCGGAATGCCGTTGATGAAGAACGCAGGCGTAGCCGCTACGCCCGCCAAACGGCCCTGCTCCGCGTCCTTGTCCACCGCGGCGCGCTGGCTGCCGTTGTCCACGCATGAATCGAATTTCTTCTGGTCCATGCCGAGCTCCTTGGCATGTTCCTTGAGCTTGGCAACATCGAGCGACGAGCTCGCCATCAGACGAGCGTGATACGGCCAGTACTTGTCCTGCTCCGCTGCGCAACGCGAAGCTTCCGCGGCGCGCTGCGCGCCCGGATGAAGGCCGGTCAACGGAAAGTCCCGATACGCTAGGCTGACTTTCCCTGGATACTTGACGAGCAGCGCCTGTATCGTTTTCTCAACGCTGCGGCAATAGGGACATTCGAAATCCGAGAACTCCACGATGCGCACCGGTGCATCCGGAGAGCCGTTGAGCCGCACGGGATCGAAGGCAACCTCGATGCGGGGCGATTCCAGCAAAACTTCGACGCCGTGGTTGGCGCGCAGGTTGCTGATGAATGCATCCCGGGCGGCATTTCGCTTCGCCATTTTCAAAGAGTTTCGCATCATGTCGCGCACCTCTTCGAAGCGGCGTTGTCCCTGATCCTGGCGCGCCAGATAGAACGCCTCGGCCTCCGCATCGGTCGGGTCTCCGACCTTGTTGTCCATTTCTTTCTGCAGCTGACTCACGGTCATACTGCGGCGCGCGGCCTCCGCCTCGAGCAACTTTTGGTCGATCACGGCATCGAGCGCGCGGCGCTTGATGTCATATTCTTGTTTCCGAAAATTCAAGATCTGGCCTTGTGACGCCGCAGTGAGTTCGGACGCGAGGACAGGCTTCCCGTCGATGATCGCCACGGGCGGGTCATCGGATGATGAAGGAGTCGCGGCAAAGGACAGCGCCGCAGAGAGCAGCAGTACGGCACCGCCGACATATTTATTCAATCGCAGTTCATAGGTTTTCATGGGCAATTGGTGAATTCCGTGATGATTGTGGATTCTGTAAAGCAATGCCGGAGTGCGCACGCTCAGCGAAAGTATTTTTCAAGCTCGGTGTTGGGAATGCTCCGAACGGAGCAGCCCTGGTTTCCGTTTGTTGAGCATACGGATTCCGACCACACATTCCATTGGACCTTGGTACACCGGATTGTTCGGTACAACGCACGAGGCCGCGCTGGACCAGCTCAACCTGACGCCGGCCGCTTCGAATACTCTTTGCTTCGTTCTGCGCAGCCCACGCGACCAAAACACAGTGGCGCGGGTCGTGGGACTGAAACACCAATCCGATTCCATTGATGGCCCAATCATTGCTACTGCTCCTAAGCCAGCAGGGATTACGCGGCTGCCCCAAGGGAAAGAAATGGCACTGCATTTGTGGAATGTCTGATTGCGACGATTTTTAGCGACTGCCAAACAAGCGATGTTCATCATGTACGCCACAAAAGAGCGGCGCCGGTCCTTGTCCGGACAATCGAAGCAATGGCGTTTGGCGACTGCTAAAAGCCTGCCGTGATCCTGCTCGCGAGCGCAATCGCCGATAGGCTCGACCGCTGGGAACGTGGTCTGCAGGGGCTTGCTCCACTGCGCAAGACGACGGCCATCGATTTGCTCGGGACAAGCTTGGCCCGATTTACACCCGAGGTACTCGTGCTCGACCTCGACTTGCCGGGAGCGAGCGGTCCGATTGCAGTAGCGGGTCTGAGGAAGTCGAATCCGGCAACCAGGATTATCGCCATGAGCGGTCCCGTTTCCGACGAGACGGAAGTAGCATTGTTCAGAGTCGGTGTGCGAGGCTGCTGCCGAATCGACAGTGATCCGCAACTCTTGCAACGCGTCGTATTGGCTGTGCGGACCGGGGAACTATGGATTCGGCGATCCTTGATGCCGCAGTTGCTCGATGCATTGCGCTCGGATTCGGAGCACGAGACCCCAACCGGGCGCGCGATGGTCGGACGTCTTGTCTACCTGACGCAGCGCGAGCGGGAGATTGCCGCGCTTGTTGCACACGGCGGGTCGAATAAGCAGATTGCTCGACGGCTGGCGATCACCGAACGTACGGTGAAGGCCCACCTGACCGAAGTCTTTCGCAAGCTGGGCGTCGCCGACCGTCTACGGCTCGCACTCCTGTGGGTCGGTACTTTCGACGCGCCACTGCCCCAAGGAAGCGCGGCGGAGGCCCGAGCTTTCGCCGCTCAATAACACCCCAAACGTCGAAATGCGCGCAAAAGCGCGGCACGAACGTTCGCGGCGCGTCAGCGCTTACTCTGCGCGGACTAACGGGAGCGACCAACTGACCGATCGACCGGTCCGCCCAATCGGGGATCGATGGCGCCTGGCGCTGTACGCTACCCCCGAAAATGCAGCCGGTGGTCGATGTCCAGCAGGACTGCGCTCACGGTGGCCGCGAAGACGACGATGACGAGCGTCACCGACATGATGAGCTCGACGTTGTGCAGGCCGATGCGCGTTCATCAGGAGATAGCCCAGGCCGCGCTGCGACGCGAACATCTCGGCCAGCAGCGACCCGATCAGCGTCAGCGCGAACCCGACGCGCAGTCCGGTGAAGATCTCCGGAATCGCCGCCGGAAACAGGATCCAGCGCACCATCTGCCAGCGCGAGAGCTTGAGCACGCGGCCGGTCTTGATCAGGATCGGCTTCGTGTTGTGAACGGCGGACAGCGTGAACAGGATGATCGGGATCACGCCGTGGATCACGCCGAACGCGACCTTCGCCGAGAGGCCGAGCCCGAAGGCCAGCAGCAGGATCGGATACAGCGTGAGCTTCGGAATCGCGTACACGCGAAACGATCATCGGCTCCAGCGCGTCGCCCGAGAGCCGGTCGAAGCCCGAGCCAGAAGCCCGACCAGGAGACCGATGCACGACCGCGATGCGCGTAGCGCGATCGCGAACGCGCGCAACGTCTCGCACACCTGCGCGTCGAACGCTTCGGTGGCGAAGAGATTGAGCGTGTAGCGCAACGTCTGCCAGCGGCGAGGCGAGCGCGACGTCGCCGATCCACAAGTACAGGAGCTGCCAGATCAGCGAGCAGCGCCCACGATCAGGACGAGCGCGTTGCGCAGCCGGCCAAGCGCGTCGTGCTCATCGCATGCCCCGCCGCGCGAGGAGCCTCTGCTCCCAACGCGTAAGCAGGCCGTTGACCGCGACCGAAGCGAGCAGGATCAGGAGGATCAGCGGATACATCGTCGCGTTGTCGAAGTTGGCGTACGCGAAGCTGATCTCGTAGCCGATGCCGCCGCGCGACATGATGAACTCGGAGCCGATGACGCCGATGAACGCATACGCGACGGCAAGCTTGACGCCGGTCAGAAGGTACGGGCCCGCGAACGGCAGCGTCATGCGCAGCGCCGTGTCGGTCGGCGACAGGCGCATGATGCGCGCCGTCTTCAGCGAGCACGCGTCGGCACCCGGTCGAGGCCGTTCAGCGTGTTCACGATGACCGCGACCACGCCCAGCATGAACGCGATCAGCACCTGCGGCAGGTCGCCCAGGCCGAACACGACGATGAAGAACGGATAGAAGGCGAACACCGGCACCGCGTAGTACGTGGCGAACAGCGGATCGAGCGTGTCGCGCAGCGCGCGCAGCCGATGCAGCAGGGCGCCGGTCGATGATGCCCGACGCCGAGCGCCAGCCCGAGCGCCAGCAGCGTGTTGGCGAGCGTCTTGCACGATCGCGCCGTTCATGCGTGCCGGAGACCATCATGCGGTACAGGTCGCGCACGATGAGATGCGGCGCCTGCATCGTGATCTTGTCGATGACGCCGGCGAGGCACAGCACCTCGAGCAGCGCGACGGCCCGCCGACGACGACCGCGATACTGGTACAGAGCGACGCGCGCTCATGGTGCCGTCACCGTCCGCCCGATGGTCTTCATCGACTCCTCGCGCAGCGTGTGCCACAGGCGCGCGGTGATCGCGCCGAACTCGCGCGCTCGACGATGCGGCTGTCGCGCTCGCGCGGCCAGTGCGTCTCGACCACGTCGATGATGCGGCCCGGGCGCGCCGACATCACGCCGATCCGGTCGGCGAGCATCGTCGCCTCGTCGAGCGCGTGGGTGATGAGGAAGACCGTCGCCGAGGTCTCGCGCCACAGGCGCAGGAGCTCGTCGCCCATCAGCAGCCGCGTCTGCTGGTCGAGCGCGCCGAACGGCTCGTCGAGCAGGATCAGGCGCGGCTGCATCACCAGCGTGCGCGCGATGCACACGCGCTGGCGCATGCCGCCCGAGAGCTGCGCCGGGTAGGTCGTCGCGAAATCGGACAGGCCGACGAGCTTCAGCACGTCGCGCACGCGCTTGTTCTTCTCGTCCGCGCTCAAGGTCGGACCGGCGCAGGCCGAACGCGACGTTGTCCGTCGACGTCGAGCCAGGCAAGCGACGCGTCCTCCTGGAACACGACGCCGATGCCTTCGGGCGCCTCGCCCGCGATCGGCTGTCCTTCGAACTCGATCCTGCCCTCGGTCGCGGGCGTGAGCCCCGCGATCAGCTCGAGCAGCGTCGACTTGCCGCAGCCGGAGGGCCCGACGACGGCGAAGAACTCGCCCTTGCGGATCTCGAGATCGATGGGCCCGACCGCATGCAGCGGCGCCGGCGGGCGCCCCGTCATGAAAGCGCTTGCCGACGTCCAGTCGGAGCGCGACGTGCGCCGCAGGCGCGCCGGTCACGGGCGTTGCGGTCACTTCGGCGTCTTGATGTCGTCGGGCAGGAATCGCGTGTCGATGATCTTGCTGTAGATCGACTTCGCCGGTGATCGCGCCGACCGCCTTCTGCGCTTCGATCATCCGCTTCAGGCCCGTCAGGTGGATCTGCCCTTCGCCCCAGTACGGAACGCCCTGCGTCTTGCTGGTCTCAGGTTGCGCACGGCGCTCTTCGCGACGTCGAGCGTCGAGCTTGTATTCCTTGGCGACGATCGTCGGCGGCTTCGTCGGGGTTGGCGATCATGAACTGCACCGCCTTGCGCCGCGCGCGGATGACGCGCGCGCAGGAAATCGCCCTTCTTCTCCGCCATCTCGCACGGTCGTCACGCCGACGACGTTGTCGAGCGGCGGCAGCACTTCGCTCGCCACGCACCACCGCGCGGTACTTGTGCTTGACCTTCGACCACAGCGGCTCGGTGATCGCGGCGACGTCGATCTGGCCGGAGATCGAGCGCCGCGATGCCTTCGCCGAAGCCGCCGGTCTTCACGAGCTCGGCGTCGGCTTCCGTGTAGCCCGCCTGCTGCAGCAGCATGTCGCGCGAGCGCCTGGCTCGTCGAGCGCGGATTCGTGTAGCCGATCTTCTTGCCCTTGAAGTCCTTGATCGACTTGATCGGCGAATCCGGCTTCACCGCCCACACGAATTCGGCGACGGTGAGCACGTTGTCGCTGATGATCTTGAGGTCGGCGCCGGCGAGGATCGCCGACACGACGACGCCCGGGATTCACTTCGCCATAGGGCACGCCGCCGCCGGCCAGCATGTTGCGCAGCGACGTGCCGCCGCCCGCCGACGCGATGAGGCCGGTGACGTTGAGCCCTTCCTCCTTGAAGTAGCCCTTGGCCATCGCGACGCCGAACGGCATGCCGTTGGCCGAGACGCCGTAGTTGCCGACCGCGAGTTCTTCGGCGGTGGCCGGACCAGGCGTCGCGAAGCAGCGCCCGCCACGGGCACGACCAGCGAGCACGATGCAGCTTTCTGTGTCGATTGCAGCATTGCATCCTCCTGGCCGGTTGTCCAAGAACTGCGACTACATGCGCAAGCGTGACGTTGACGTTCTTGATCTGCGTGCAGGCCAGAAGCTCCTCGATCGACTCCTCGCGGCCGATGCCCGACTGCTTGTAGCCGCCGAACGGCACGCCGACGTGATGCGTGCTCGCGCCGTTGATCCAGACGTAGCCCGCCTCGACCCTCGACGCGAGGCGATGCGCGCGGTCGAGGTCGTGCGTCCAGATCGAGCAGTGAGCCCGACGTCGAGCGCGTTCACGCGCGCGAGCAGGTCGTCCTCGTCCGACCAGCGCAGGATGCTCACCACCGGCCCGAAGATCTCCTCGCGCGCGATGCGCATGTCGTCGGTCACGTCGGCGAAGACCGTCGGCTCGACGAAGAAGCCCCGCGCGAGCTTCGGATCGGCCGGCCGCTTGCCGCCGTAGGCGAGCCGCGCGCCGCCTTCGAGGCCGAGCTTGATGTAGCTCATCGTCTTGTCGTACTGGGCCTGGCTCGTGAGGCACGACATCTCGGTGTCGCGCTCGGTCGGCAGCCCGACCTTGATCTGCCGCCACGCGCTTCGACGATCTCGGGCAGCGTCCTTGTCGTAGATCGCGTCGTGCAGGTAGACGCGGCTGCGTCGAGTTGCACGACTGCCCGGTGACGTAGCGGAAATTCATCCCGCGCACCACGCCTTCGGCGACCTCGTCCGGCGTCGCGTCCGCGCACGCGATCAGCGCGTTCTTGCCGCCCAGCTCGAGCGTCAGCGCCTTGAGCGTCGCGCTGGCGCCGTTCATCACCGCGCGGCCGGCGGCCACGCTGCCGATGAAGCCGATCTTCGCCACCTTCGGATGCGCGACCAGCGCGACGCCGGCGTCGCGGCCGCCGGTCACGACGTTGAACACGCCCGGCGGAAAGACGTCGTGCCAGAGCTCGGCGATGCGCAGCGAGGACAGCGGCGTCTGGTCGGCCGGCTTGACGACGAGCGTGTTGCCGGTGACGAGCGGCGCGCCGCACTTGCCGGCGGTGAAGAGCAGCGGATGGTTGAAGGCGCCGATCCGTGCCGACCACGCCCAGCGGCTCGCGCAGCGTGTAGTTGAGCGTGCCGGCGCCGATCGGGATCGTGCTGCCCTTGATCTCGGTGACGAGCCCGGCGAAATACTCCATGTACGCGGCGCTGATCTCGACGTCGAAGCGCATCGCCTGGAACGGATTGCCGGTGTCGAGCGCTTCGAGCCAGGCGAGCTCGTCGGCGTGCTGGAGCAGGATCGCGGCGGCCGCGCGGATCGCCTTCGCGCGTTCCTGCGCGGGCGTATCGCGCCACGCGGAGAAACGCCGCGCGCGCCGCGATGACCGCGCGGTCGACATCTTCGGCGGTGGCGTCGACCGTCGTGCCGAGCGATTCGCCGCGTCGCCGGCGCCGTGACCGCGATCGTGCGTCCGCCCTCCGACTCGTGCCAGCCGCCGCCGTAGTAGAGGCCGCGATGCTGCGGCAGGCGCGAGTCGAATGTGCGTGCGGCAGTTTCGAGCATCGAGTGCAGCGTCACGTTCGCGCCGGAATGTGGCGCATCAGCGCCGACGAAACCGCGCGCGAATATTCGGGCGCAACGCGCGCGTCGATCACGGCCACCGCGCCCGCGCGCACGTCGGCGACGCCCTGCGCGATCGCCGCCTCGAGGGCGTCCACGGTGCGCACGGGACCGTAGCCCTTGGCGCCCTGGTCGCGCGCGAGTCCCGCGAGGTCCATGTCGGGATCGCTCATGCGCAAGCCGATCCAGCGATTCTCGACGGGCCGGCCGCGCACGCGCGCCATGCGCTCCTGATGCAGCTCGTCGTTGAAGAACGATTCGTTGTTGGCGACGACGATCAGCACCGGGACGCGGTAGTGGACGCCGGTCCACAGTGCGGTGAGCCCATCAGGTAATCGCCGTCGCCGAGCACCGCGACCGGCAGCCGATCGCCGCCGCGCATCGCCAGCGCCGCGCCGACCGCCATGCCGGGGCCCGAGCCGATGCCGCCGCCGCCGTCGAAGCCGATGTAGTCGAGCGGATGCGCGAAGCGGCAGTGCTCGCCCGGCCAGCCGAGCGGCAGGCGGATGTACGAAGGACGATGCGGTGCGAGCGACTCCGTCGTCACGCGCGCGAGATCGGCAAGCGGCATCCGATCGCGTGGCCGCGCGGTGCCGCGGCGATCGCCCGGCGCCGCCGCGTCCGTGCCACGGCTGGCGCGAACCACGACTGGACCGGCGCCGCGGCGCGGGCGCCGAGCGAGGCCACGAGCGCCGCGACCATCGCGTCGGGCGCGGCGAGCATCGACAGATCCGCCGGCGGCAGCGCCTGGTAGTCCATGTTCCAGCCGTTGTGGACGTACTGGTCCAGCGAGCACTGGATGACTTTGCCGCGCGGCAACTCGCCGTCGCAGGCCTGGCGCAGCGTGCCGCCGAGGTCGATCCAGTCGAGACTCAGGATCACGTCGGCGTCGCGGATGAGCCGCGTCGCGTCGCCCGTCACGTACAGGCTCGGCGGAAACGGATGCAGCGGATGCTGCGTCGGAAACGTCGCGCCGGTCTTGATGTCGGTCAGCACGACGGCGCCGATGCGCTCGGCCAGCGCGACGCGCCGCGCGAAGTCCGCGGGATCGCTCGACACGCGGCCGATCATGATCAGCGGACGCGTAGCGCCTTCGAGCAGTTGCGCGACCTCACGCACAGTTTCCTCTGCGCGGCGTGCCCGGCACCGCGGCGCGGAAACGCTCGAGCGTCGGGCAACGGCACCGGCGCCGCCAGCGCTTCTTCCTGCAGCGCGGCGTCGAGCGCCACGTACGTCGGGCCCTGCGGCAGCGTCATCGCGATCCGGTAGCGCGCGCAGCATCGCTTCGAGCGCCGCGGGCACCGATCCCGGCAGATCGTCCCACTTGGTGTAGCCGCGCACGAGCGCGCCGAGATCGCGCGACGTATGGATCCAGTCGACCCACGGGCGCCGCTTCATCGCATCGAGCGGCCCGACGCCGCCCAGCAGCAGCATCGGAATGCGATCGCACCACGCGTTGAAGATCGCCATCGTCGCGTGCATGAGGCCGACGTTGGCGTGCAGCGCGACCGCGAGCGGCTCTGCCCGTGACCCGCGCATAGCCGTGCGCGAGCGCGACCGCCGTCTCCTCGTGGATGCACAGCAGCAGCTCCGGCCGCGTGTTGCCGAGATGATTGACGAGGCTGTCGTGCAGGCCGCGGAAGCTCGCGCCCGGCGTGAGCGCGATGTAGGGAATCTCGAGCGCGCGCAGCAGGTCCGCGATCACGTCGCTGCCCCATCCGGCGACGGAATGCGTCGTGGAAATATCGCGCGCGGCGTCGTTCATTGGTGTGCACGCTTGGCGCTGTGCGCCTTACCTCCCGAGGGAGCAATTCGCGCTTGGCGGCCCGGCGCGCTTCGGCACCCTGGCGCTGCGCGCCTTCCCCGAGAGGGAGCAATTCGCGCTTGGGACGGCCCGGCGCGCTTTCGTGTGCACCCTGGGCGCTGTGCGCCTTCCCTCCGAGAGGGAGCAATTCGCGCTTGGGACGGCCCGGCGCGCTCATGCGCGGTGTGCCGCTTGCTTGCGGAGTTCCATCGGTCGCGACTCCTCCATTGCCGATACCGGCGAACTGTAGCCCATGCCCGTAGTGAGGGCAATGCGGCGAAAATCGGCTCCGAGGTGGAACCGCTCGACCCACCGAAATTGCCGTAATGGTGCCGGCGGCGTAAACTGCGCGCCCAAACCTGAACGCGCCGGGGACACAATTCCCGCCGCGTGCGTCGCGTGCCCTACCGGGTGATCGCGCGTTCCCAAGACACGATTTTGTGGAGCAATGTTCATGGCCGCCGCCTCACCCGCCCTGCGTGACGTTTCCCTCGACGACAAGTACGCGCTCGAATCCGGACGCGTTTATCTCACCGGCGCACAGGCGTTCGTCCGCCTCCTGATCCTCCAGCGCCAGCGCGACGTGCTGGCCGGACTCAACACCGCCGGATTCGTCTCGGGGTATCGCGGCTCGCCGCTGGGCGCCCTCGACCAGTCGCTGTGGAAGGCGGCAGAAGTTCCTCGAGCGCGCGCACATCAAGTTCCAGCCCGGATTGAACGAGGATCTCGCCGCGACGGCACTGTGGGGATCGCAGCAGGTCAACCTCTACGCGAAGGCGAAGTACGACGGCGTATTCGCGAATGTGGTACGGCAAGGGGCCCGGCGTGGACCGCTGCGGCGACGTGTTCAAGCACGCGAATCACGCGGGAACGTCGAAGCACGGCGGCGTGCTGGTGTTGGCCGGCGACGATCACGGCGCGAAATCGTCCACGCTGCCGCATCAATCGGATCACCAGTTCTCCGCAGCGATGATCCCGGTGCTCTATCCCTCGTCGGTGCAGGAGATCCTCGACCTCGGCCTGCACGGCTGGGCGATGTCCCGCTACTCCGGCTGCTGGGTCGGCTTCAAATGCGTCGCCGACACCGTCGAGAGCTCGTCGTCGGTGTACATCGATCCGGACCGCACGAAGATCATCGTGCCGGACGATTTTCCCATGCCGCCTTCCGGCCTGTCGATCCGCTGGCCCGACGGCTTCCTCGAGACCGAAGCCCGGATGCAGGACTACAAGGTCTACGCGGCGCTCCACTACTGCCGCGTGAACCAGCTGAACCGCATCGTCATCGATTCGCCGAAGCCGCGGCTCGGCATCATCACGAGCGGCAAGAGCTATCTCGACGTGCGGCAGGCGCTGGACGACCTCGGCATCACCGAAGCTGACGCCGCGGAGATCGGCCTGCGCGTCTACAAGATCGCGATGACGTGGCCGCTCGAGCCCGAAGGCGTCCGGCAGTTCGCCGAAGGACTGGAGGAGATCCTCGTCGTCGAGGAGAAGCGGCAGATCGTCGAATACCAGCTGAAGGAGCAGCTCTACAACTGGCGCGACGACGTGCGCCCGCGCGTGGTCGGCAAGTTCGACGAGAAGGGCGAATGGGTGCGCCCGCATGGCGACTGGCTGCTGCCCGCGCTCTCGGAGCTGACCCCGGCGATGATCGCCCGCGTGATCGCGCAGCGGATCCGCCGCTTGGATCTGCATCCGCGCGCCATCGAGAAGCTCAACGCGCGCGTCGACTGGATCAACGCCAAGGAGAAGGCGCTCGCGAAGACCGAAGATCACGCTCGAGCGCATTCCATATTTCTGCTCGGGCTGCCCGCACAACACGTCGACCAACGTGCCCGAAGGCAGCCGCGTCGACCGCGGGCATCGGCTGCCACGTGATGGCGATCTGGATGGACCGCAAGACGTCGACGTTCACGCACATGGGCGGCGAAGGCGTGCCGTGGATCGGCCAGGCGCCGTTCACCGACGAGAAGCACATCTTCGCGAACCTCGGCGACGGCACCTATTACCACAGCGGCAGCCTCGCGATTCGCGCGGCGGTCGCGGCCAAGGTCAACATCACGTACAAGATTCTCTACAACGACGCCGTCGCGATGACGGGCGGCCAGCCGGTCGACGGCCCGATCTCGCCGGCAGGACATCGCGCAGCCAGGTGCGCCGCCGAAGGCGTGGCGAAGATCGTCGTCGTCTCCGACGAGCCCGACAAGTACCCGTCCGGCTATTTCGCCGAGCGACATCGAGGTCCACGACCGCGACGAGCTCGACGCGGTCCAGCGCAAGCTGCGCGACACGCCGGGCTGCACGGTGCTGCTCTACGACCAGACCTGCGCCGCGGAGAAGCGCCGGCGGCAGGAAGCGCGGCAAGTTTCCCGATCCGGCCAAGCGCGTGGTCATCAACGAGCTCGTGTGCGAGGGCTGCGGCGACTGCGGCATCAAGTCGAATTGCGTGTCGGTCGCGCCGGTCGAGACCGAGTTCGGCAGGAAGCGCACGATCGACCAGAGCTCGTGCAACAAGGACTACTCCTGCGTCAACGGCTTCTGCCCGAGCTTCGTCACCGTCGAAGGCGGCACGCTGCGGAAGCCGAAGAAGGCCGGCGGCCGGTGAGTTTCCCGACTTGCCCGATCCGGTACGGCCGACGACCGCCGAGCCCTACGGCATCCTGGTCACCGGCATCGGCGGTACCGGCGTCGTGACGATCGGTGCGCTCATCGGCATGGCCGCGCATCTCGAAGGCAAAGGCTGCAGCGTGCTCGACATGACGGGCCTCGCGCAGAAGAACGGCGCCGTCGTCTCGCACGTGCGCGATCGCCGACACGCCGGAGCAGATCCACGCGACGCGGATCGCCGCTGGCGAGGCGAAGCTCGTGCTCGCCTGCGACATCCTGACCGGCGTCGGCTACGAGCAGCTCGCCAAGATGCAGAAAGGCGTCACCAGGGCGCTCGTCAATACCGCGCTCGTGATGCCCGCGGGCTTCACGCGCGATCCCGACCTCGCCTTTCCGCGCGGCTCGATGGAGCGCGAAATCGAGGACGCGGTCGCCCCGGGCGACGCCGAGTTTCTCGACGCGACGAAGCTCGCGACCGGCCTCATGGGCGATTCGATCGCGACCAACCTCTTCATGGTCGGCTTCGCGTACCAGCGGGGCCTCCTGCCGATCAGCGAGCAGGCGATCGTCCGCGCGATCGAATTGAACGGCACGGCAGTCGAGGCGAACAAGCAGAGCTTTCATCTGGGGGCGGCTCGCCGCGGTCGATCCGGCGCGCGTGACGGCCGCGGCGATTCCCTCGGCGAAGCCCGAGTCGCAGCGGCTGTCGGATTCGCTCGACGAGATCATTGCGCGCCGCGCCGAATTCCTGACCGCGTACCAGGATGCTGCGTACGCCAAGCGCTACACGGATTTCGTCGCGAAGGTCCGCGCAGCGGAAAAGGCGAAGGTCGCCGGCATGACGACGCTGACCGAAGCCGTCGCGCGCTACTACTTCAAGCTGCTCGCGATCAAGGACGAATACGAAGTCGCGCGCCTCTACGCGGAAACCGACTTCGCGGCGCGCGTTGCCGCACAGTTCGAGGGCGACTACAAGCTCACCTTCCACCTCGCGCCGCCGGTCTTCAACAAGCCCGACCCGGTGACCGGCGAGGCGAAGAAGAGCGTCTACGGCCCGTGGATGATGCGCGCCTTCGGCGTGCTCGCGAAGTTACGCCGTTTCCGCGGAACGCCGCTTCGACATCTTCGGCAAGACGGCCGAGCGCAGGATGGAGCGCGCGCTGATCGGCGAGTACGAAACGCTCGTCGCCGAACTCTTGGTCGCGCTGGCGCCGCACAATCACTCGCTCGCCGTCGAGCTCGCGCAGGTTCCCGAGCACATCCGCGGGTACGGCCACGTCAAGGATCGGCACGTCGTTGCGGCGAAGAAGAAGGAAGCGGAGCTCCTGGCGGCCTTCCGCTCGGCGACTCCCGTCGGACCAAAGACGATGGCGCTCGCCGCCGACTGAACCCGCGACAGGGGGCCCGACTCAGGCGGCGGTTCTGGCGCGTTTCCCGAGCTGGGGAATCAGCCAGTCCGTCGGCGGCGCGGGGTCGCTGCGTCACCGGCGGCGGACGGGGTTTCGATCCATGGCGTCGACCTGCCGTCCTCCGCCGGGCGGTCCGCCGCGCGGCGCTCGAGGACCTCGTAGGGCAGCCACACGAAGTCGTCCTGCTCCTCGATCGGCTCCTTCAGGCGAACGGTGTACTCGGCCGTGGCCGAGCGCAGCGTCAGGCAGGCGATGCCTTCGGTCGCGGTGCTCGCCATGATGAGCGTCTTGAACGGCATTGCGGGCTGCTTCGCGCTTTCGCGCAGATAGAGAGCGGTGAACAGGCCGCCCTTGTCCGTGGCCGATGCGGCGGAGCGGGCGGAATGTGCGCCTTCGACGGCCATCGTCACGCCTCGCGGATTCTGTCCGACGTATTCGACACCGATATCGATGCGGTCGCCGATGCGTGTCTTGAGCCGCCGCACGACGACGAGCGACCAACGCATGGTTTCCTCGTCGCGGATCGCGACGAGCGTGCCGGGAGACACCTTCGAGGCGTCGGCGACGGGGGCGCGCAGGCGGCAGCCGGAAGCGCTGCGGTCCTTGAGCTGCCAGAATTGATGGGGGACGCCGAATTCCAGTCCCGAGCGTATTCGCGCGTGGTCCGTCGCGGGTATCGACTTCCGCCGACGACTTGGTGTATCCACCGTCGACCGTAATGGTGATCTCCTCCACTTCCGGGACCGCCTGCGGAACGGCCGCGTGCTTCTTCTTCTCCTCATGCCGCAGCATCCGCACGATGTGCCCGAGACCGATGACGGCCTTGACCGTCGACGCCGTGGGTTTCCGTTCGCCGCGACGATTGACGCGAGGCGGGCGCGGCGTGTGGTTGGCGGCGAGCTTGCGGAGCAATTTGACCTGCCGGGCGCGCCCGAACGTCGACGCGATGCGGACCCCGCCCGCCGGATCGCGCAACGCCTCGATTTCGGCATCGATCGCTTCCAGGAGCGGCGACGCGTCGAGATAGAGCGCGTGTCCCAACGCCCCGGGCGACACGCGCTTCAATCCTTCGGCGCTGTCCAAATCGACGACGAAATGATGGCCGTCCGGACCGACGCCACCGGGCTCCTCGACCAGCGACGTCACTTGGCACCACTGCGGAATCCACCGGCTCAGCCAGAACGCGTCGTACGGGGAGAATTGCCCGCCGTTCATCAGTTCGAGCAGCAGGATATGGACATACTCTTTCTGCAGCGTGGTTTCGATGCCGGCCGGGTCCGGGTTGCTCGCCGCGGGGATCGGATGATGCGACCAGCCCTGGGCGTCCGCGAACTGATAGGCCGAATGGAGCTCGGTCCAAACTTGTGGAATCGCCGCTTCACTGAGGAACGGCCGCAGCAGGAACTCGACCTGCCGGTGCCGGAACAGCCGCAGGACCACCGCCGGCGCGTACTCGCGCCAGCCTCTGGCGCTTGGCTCGTTCCGCATGTGGGCCAGGAATCGGGCAAAGGCCAAGGCGAACGATTGGCTCAACTCGATGGCCGCCCGCCAGTAGCGCCGCTCGAACGGCTTCGCCTGCGGGTTGCGGCTGGCGTAATTGACGAGCAAGGCGTCGCGGAGCGAGCGCGACCGTTGGTCAAGGGCGAGCAGCGCGCGCAGTGAGCTCGCGGTTCAGATCCTTGCGCGCCGCCAGGTCCGACAGGGCCTCGCACATCGCACTTCTGCGCCGCCAAGGGGTCGTTGCGCGGCAAAGAGCGCCAAAAATGGTCCGCCGCGGCCACGTTGGCCAGCGGACCCGTTACTTCGCGGCGGGCGGGGGTGAGGAATCCAAACATGGGAGTCGTAGCCGGGCTCGGTATCTATGCGGGGTGTAACGCATAAGTCGTGCCAGTGCGCGTGAAGCGGCAAGATTCCCGCCCTGTCACCCCGCCGGCAAGCCTGACGCCCGCTCCCTAAAACGCGACGTTGGCGCGGCCCTTGAGGGCCAGTATTTCGCGCGCCTCGTCGGGCGACGCGACGGTCGAGACCCATTGCTTCGATGATCTGACGCACGGCGCGTACCTGCGCGGCGTTGGATTCGGCGAGCTTGCCGGGCCCGAGCCAGAGGCTGTCCTCCAGTCCGACCCGCACATTGCCGCCCATTGCCGCCGACATCGACGCGATGGGGAGCTGGTTGCGCCCGGCGCCAAGCACGCTCCACCGGTACTGATCGCCGAAGAGGCGGTCGGCCGTGCGCTTCATGTGCGCGACATCGTCCGGGTGCGGTCCGATGCCGCCCAGGATCCCGAACACGCTCTGGATGAAGAGCGGCGGCTTCACGACACCGCGCTCGAAGAAGTGCGCCGCAGTGTACAGATGCCCGATGTCGTAGCACTCGATCTCGAACCGGGTGCCGTTGTCGGCGCACGACGTCAGGATGTATTCGATGTCCTTGAAGGTATTCTTGAAGATCCGATCCTCCGAGCCTGCGAGATACGGGCGCTCCCAGTCGAACTTGAACGTCGGGAAGCGCTTCAGCATCGGATACAGCCCGAAGTTCATCGAGCCCATGTTGAGCGAGGCGACCTCCGGCTGGAGCTGCAACGCGGGCTGCAGCCGTTCCTCGATCGTCATGGTCGCGGCGCCGCCGGTCGTGAAATTGATGACCACGTCGCTGCGCCGCGCGATGTCGGCGGCGAACTCGCGGAAATACTTCGGATCCTGCGTCGGGTGCCCGTCGACGGGATCGCGCGCATGCAGATGAACGATGGCCGCGCCCGCGTCGGCCGCGCCCACCGCGGCATCGGCGATTTCGCGCGGCGTGATCGGCAGATGCGGCGACATCGACGGCGTGTGGATCGAGCCCGTCACGGCGCAGGTGATGATGACTTTGCGGTTGGCGCTCACGTTCGCTCCTTCATTCGACTTTCGGTTTGATCGCCGCTTGTGTTGCGCCAGTGCCATCAGCCGGCGGTCGCGCCATCGCGTGCGAGCCTCGAATGCGTGCGCGTCCGCGGGCGGGCCGAGCGTGCCGGCGACCCGGGCGGCGCTGTCCGCATCCCACACGGAGGGCGCGGGCGGCGCCTCGGCGAGGCGGCGATAGAATCCGCCGTAGCGGGCGCAATAGTCCGCGATGCCACTCGGCGCATTCAACTCGATCGTCGCCAGCGGCCCCATGAACGACCAGCGCGAGACCGAGGCCGTCGCGTACCGTCTTGTCGAGGTCTGCGGCCGAAACGTAACCCTCGCCGACGAGCCGCATCGCTTCGGCCAGCAGGGCGCCCTGCAATCGGTTGAGGATGAAGCCGTCGATTTCGCGATTGCACGACAATGGGCACTTGTCCGACGCTCGGCGTAGACGCGTTTCGCGCGCTCGATGACGGCAGGCGCGGTCCACGGCGCGCCGCACAGCTCGACGACCGGCACGAGATGCGGCGGATTCACCGGATGCGCGACGAGGCAGCGCGCGCGACCGGGCAACGCTGCGGTGAACTGCGACGCCGGGATCGCCGACGTCGAGCTCGCGAGCACGGCCTCCGCCGGGGTGTGCCGGTCGAGCAGCGCGAACACTTCGCGCTTGACGTCCAGGGTCTCCGGCAGGTTTTCCTGTACCCAATCGACGCCGGCGAGCGCGTCGGCCAATGCGGGCACACGGTCGATGCGCGCCAATGCCGCCTCGGGATCGGTGACGAGCCCGTATCCCGCCTGCTCGTCGAGGCTCGCCGCGATGAACGCGTGCGCCGCATCAAGCTGCGCGCAATCGCGGTCGTGGAGCCGCACGCGCCAGCCCGCGCGCGCGAACACCATCGCCCAGGCCCGCCCGATGAGGCCGGCGCCGATGACGGCTACGATCTTTTCCATGTCCTCACATCCAAAGCACGCTGCGGCGGAGGTCGAGATCCAGGCGCAAGGCCGAGGCCGCGCCCTGATGCACGACGCTGCCGCGCTCCAGCACATAGGCTCGGTCGGCCAGCGCGAGCACGAGATCGAGATTATGCTCGACAATGATCATGGCGACTTCGCCGCGCAGTTTGTCGAACGCCTCGAACAGTTCCTCGACCACCGCCGGCGCGAGACCTTCGAACGGCTCGTCGAGGAGGAGCACACGCACGTGGCCCGACAGCGCGCGCGCGACCGCCACCATCTGCTGCTCGCCTCCCGACAGGAAATCCGCCGGCGTGTCGAGGCGCGATTTCAGCCGCGGGAAGAATTCCAGGATCTTGTCGTCGCTCCATGCGACGCCGGCGCCGGCGCGACGCTTGAGGCGACCGAGCTCGAGGTTGTCGCGCACGCTCATCCCCGCGAACAGCCCGCGACCTTGCGGCACGTAGCCGATGCCGAGGCGCGCGATTGCAGCCGCGGGAAGGTCGTGCAGATCTTCCTTCCCGAGTCGAAATCCGGCCGCCGCTCGCGCGGGCGATCCCGATGATCGTCTTCAGCAGCGTCGATTTGCCGGCGCCGTTGCGGCCCAGCAGCGCGACGATCTCCTGCTCGTGCGCCACGAGGGAAGCCTCGCGCAGGATGTGGCTCTTGCCGTAGTACGTCTCCACGCGCTCGAGCGTCAGGAGCGGCGGGGCCCTTGTCGGAGCGCTCGCGACCCCGGGCGCTCGCCGCCAGCACGGCCGTGCCCGTGCCGATGTAGATTTCCTGCACCGCGCGGCTGCCGCGCGCGTCGGCGGCGGTGCCGTCGACCAGCACGCGGCCTTCGTTCATCACCGTCACGCGATCGGCGAGCGCGAAGACGCGATCGATGTCGTGCTCGACCAGCAGCACCGGAATGTCTAGTCGAAATGCGCTTGACGAGCTGGCTCACGCGCTCGCGCTCCGCCGCGGCGAGTCCCGCCAGCGGCTCGTCGAGCAGAGGAGCCGCGGCGCCGAGGCCAGCGCGAGTCCCATGTCGAGGAGCCGCTGCCCGCCGTACGACAATTCCCCGGCCTCCGCGCGTTCGATGCCGGTGAGTCCCAGGAAACGGATGAGCTCGGAGGTCTTGCCGGTCACGGACGGAATCGATGCGGCGCGCCTCCAACCGTCGAAATGACTGGCATCGCGCGCCTGCACGGCGAGCCGCAGGTTCTCCTCGATCGAGAGCGACGGGAACAGGTTCGTGATCTGGAACGAGCGCGCGAGCCCCGCCGCGACGATCTGATGCGGAGGCTGTCCCGTGAGCTCCCGGCCGTCGAGGACGACGCGTCCGCGGTCGGGCGCGTACAGGCCGGATATGAGATTGAAGACGGTCGTCTTGCCCGCGCCGTTCGGGACCGATCAGCGCGTGCAACGAACGATCCGCCACCGCGATGCTCGCCTCCTCGACCGCGTGGATGCCGCCGAAGCTTCTTGGCGAGCCCCTGCGCCGTGAAAGAGTGTACCACACCCTTCGCTCGCGGCACAGGAATTCTGGCATCGGCATCCCCTGCTCGATCGTGCGCCCCGCCATCGCCGCCGCCTCGACCACCTTGGCGCGCAGCGGCGCGGTCATGCGCCGCCAGACGCCGACGAGTCCGGTCGGCGAGAACACGACGAAACCGACGAACAGGAGCCCGAAGAACAGCAGCCAGTTGGGCGTCCAGATCGACAGGTATTCGCGAAACAGGATGTAGAAGAGCGCGCCCAATGCCGGGCCGAGCAGGCTTCGCATGCCGCCGATGATCACCATCGCCAGGAGCTCGCCCGAGAACGAGATCGCGGTGGGATCGGCGGAGGCGAAACGGTGATGAAACGCGAACAGCACGCCCGCGAAGCCGGTGAGCGTCGCCGAAATCATATAGGCGATCTGCTTGTAGCGCTGCGTCGCATAGCCGATGAATTGAGCGCGCTGCTCGTTCTCGCGGATGGCGATTGAGCACGGTGCCGATGGGCGAGGCGTGAAACCGGAAGAGCGCGTAGACGACCGAAAGGCCGATCATGGCGACGATGACGTAATACACCCACGGATTGGCGAGATCGACGCCCAGCCAGACCGCTCGCGTGACACCGCCCAAGCCGTTCTCGCCGCCGGTGAACGCGGTCCAGCGAAAGGCGACGGCGTAGGTGAGTGCGGAAAACGCCAGCGTGAGCAGCGAAAAATAGACGCCGCGCCGGCGCAGCACCAGGAACCCGACGAGGGCGAAGCCACGAGCAGGAACGCGACGGCGAAAAGCGAGGGCCAGACGATCGAGCCCGCGAACCAATGGCGCTGCGCAAGGGCCGCGGCGTAGGCGCCGAGGCCGAACCACGCGCCGTGCCCGAACGAGACCAGTCCGGTGTTGCCGACGAGCAGGTTGAGCGCCATGCAGGCGATCGAGAAGATCACGACGTCGGTCGCGCTGGTCAGGGTGAGACCGCCTGCGCGGAGCGCGAACGGCAGCACGGCGCACGCCAGCAGGGCGATCACGACAGGCGAGCGCAGCGCTTTCATTTCCTATTCGAACCGCTGGATCCGCTCGCCGAAGAGTCCCCGCGGCCGGAACAGCAGCACGAGCAGCATCAGCAGGTACATCGACGCCTCGGCCGCCGACGGAAAGAAGTACACGGTGAGGCCGCGCACGACGCCCACGATCAACGCCGCAAGCACCACGCCCCAGAACGAGCCGAGGCCGCCGATCACGACGACGACGAACGAGGCGGTGAGGATGTCGGCGCCCATCGCCGGATGGACGCCGGAAATCGCCGCGAGCAGCACGCCGGCAAGCGCGGCCAGCGCGACCGCCAGCGCGACGACGCTCGCCATGTACGGGAGCGAGCGAAATTCCGAGCGCCGCGACCATGTCCGGGTTCTGCACGCCTGCCCGGACCACGCGTCCGAACGGCGTCCGCCGCAAGAGCAGCCACAATCCCGCCGACCGCCGTCACGGCGACCGCGAGCATGAGCAGACGGTACTTCGAGTAGACGAAGTCGCCGACGAAGACCTGCCCTTTCAGCTCCGGCGGGATCGAAAACGGGATCGGCGACGCGCCGAAAATCCAGCGCAGCGCCTGCTCGGCGACCATCGCGAGGCCGAACGTCAGCAGGAGCCCCAGCGCGGGATCTTCGCGATAGAAGCGCCGGAAGAGGAACCGCTCGACGACGAGCCCGATCAGCGCGACCGCCAGCGGCGACAGGACGAGCGCGCCGGCGAAGCCGAAAGTGTCGGCGAGCTTGACCGCGAAGTACGCGCCGAGCGCATAGAACGCGCCGTGCGCGAGGTTGACGAGGCCGCCCAGCGAGAAGATGAGCGTCAGGCCGAGCGCGATCAGCAGGTAGTACGCGCCGGCGAGCAGGCCGTTCAGCACCTGCTCGAGGATCTGGATCAGCATGAGCATCCGCGCTGCGCAGGACGTGGCGCCCCGCGCGGCGGCTTGCCGATCAGGCCGGCATCGTGCAGTTGTTCTCCTCGCGCGTCGGCGCGATCACCTCGAGGCTCTGGTTTGCCGCGGGAACGGGCGCGGAAACCGTGAAGAGGTCCCACTTGTCCTTGACCTCCGCCGCGCGGCTTGAACGTGATCGTATACATCTCCTGCATCAGCTGGTGATCCCAGTTGCGGTAATACCCTTCGCGCGTCTTCATGATGTCGAACTTCGCGCCCTTTTCGAGGTGCTCGACGATCTTCGTCGAATCGGTCGACTTGATCTCGTTCATCGCCTGCGCCACGTGCTTCGTCGACATGTAGTCGCCCCACGCCTGGTTTTCGGGCGGCTTGCCGTATTTCTTCACGAATGCGTCGACGAATCGCTTCGACGAGGCGTCTGCACCTGCGAATCCCAGACGAGCGGCCAGATGCCGAGCACGTTGCCCTTGCCCGCTCCCCACGCGACGGCGGTGTCGAAGCCAAAGCCGGCGACCGGAAACGGGAGGCCGAATTCCAGGTACTGCTTCATGAAATTGGTGATCTGCGCGCCGGCCAAGTTCGACACGACGAGATCGGGCTTCGCATTGCGGATCTTGAGCAGGAACGGCGAGAAATCGGCGACGTCGGTCGGGACCAGCTCGTCGGCGGCGAACGTTCCGCCGTTCGCGGCCATGAAGCGCTTGGCGACCTTGAGGAGGTCGTGCCCGAACGCGTAGTCGGCCGTCAGGCTGTACCAGCGCTTGCCCTTGACCATGCCGTCGCGCAGCAGCGCTTGCCCCGCCGCGCCCACATACATGCTGTTCGCGGCTTCGGTGTGGAACATGTAGCGATTGCAGGCCTTGCCGCGGAGCTCGTCGGAATTGCAGCCCGTGTTGAAAAACAGCGTGCGGTTGCGCTGCGCCACCTGCGCGATCGCAAGGCCGGACGCCGAGCTGATCTCGCCGATGATCACCGCCACCTTGTCGCGTTCGATCAGCCGCTCGGCCTTGGTCGACGCCGTCTGCGGATTGACGCTGTCCTCGGCGATGAGCTCGATCTTGCGGCCCATGACGCCGCCCGCCGCATTGATCTCCTCGACGGCGAGTGTGACACCCATCACCGCGTATTCGCCGAGCGGACCGAGGAAACCCGGTGCGCGGCGTCAGGTGGCCGAAGCGAACGGCGTCCGACTGGCCGCTGACAATGGCGGGAAAGCCCAACGTGGAAAGCGCGGTGACGGCCCCCGCTCCCTTCAACAGTCGCGACGACGACGGCTGACCGGCGAACGATCCATGACTCCTCCTGAGATTGACGGCACGACGGGCGCGCGGCTCGAGGCTGCAACTTCACGGCGCACATCGCCCAAAGCGCACCCAGCTGCGACGGCAGTTATAATCCAAGCGCCTTCCGCTGTCCAACGCGACGAGCTCGAACGAGATCTGCGAACCCGGCATCGCGGCGACACCCGCGACGTGCGAGCGCATCCGCCGAGATTTGCGATGGACATGAAGATACAAGGGCTGCGCGTGCTCGTGACGGCGGGGGCCTCGGGCATCGGCCTCGCCACGGCGCGCGCTTTCGCTTCGCCGAAGGCGCGCGCGTCCTCATCTGCGACGTCGACGAGAAAGCGCTCGCGGCGGTCGCGGCGAGCGACCCGGCCTCGGCGCAGATCGAGTGCGACGTCGCGGAGCCCGCGGCCGTCGATCGAGCTCTTCGCGGCGGTCGACCTCGAGGCTCGGCGGCCTCGACACGCTCGTCAACAATGCCGGCATCGCCGGGCCGACGGCGCGCGTGCGAGAACGTCGCGCTCGCCGATTGGGAGCGCACGCTCGCGGTCAACCTGACCGAGTCAGTTCCTCTGCGCGCAGCGCGCGATTCCGCTGCTCAAGGCGAGCCGCAATCCGAGCATCGCGAATCTCTCCTCCGCGGCAGGCCGTTTCGGCTTTCCGATGCGCACGCCCTACGCCGCGGCGAAATGGGGCGTCATCGGGTTGACGAAATCGCTGGCCGATCGAGCTCGGAACCTTCGGCGTCCGCGTCAACGCGATCTGCCCCGGCTCCGTCGCGGGCGCGCGCATCGACAGCGTCTTTGCGCACAAGGCGGCGGCGCGCGGCGTGCACGCCGGAGGTCGTGCGGGACGAGGCGCTCGCCAAGACGTCGCTGCACAGGCTCGTCTCCGCCGATGACATCGCGAACGCCATCGTGTTTCTCGCCTCGCCGTCCGGCATCAACATCTCCGGGCACGCGCTGCCGGTCGACGCGCGATACTGCAGGCGCTCGTCTGACCAAGGACCTTCCCGTGGCCGCACACCCGTTCGATCTCGCGGCAAGATCGCGCTCGTCACCGGCGCGTATCGCGGCCTCGGTTTCGCGATCGCGCAGGGTCTCGCCGAAGCCGGCGCCACCGTCGTGCTGAACGGACGCAAGGCGGAACCGCTCGCCGCGGCGGCCAAGAGCGCTCACCGACATCGGCCTGCGCGCGTCGACGTGCGGTGTTCGACGTGGCCAAGCGGCGACGCGGTGCGCGCCGGCATCGGCGCCATCGAGCGCGATCACGGCCGCTTGACATCCTCGTCAACAATGCCGGCATCCAGCGCCGCAATCCGCTCGTCGATTTCAAGCAGCAGGACTGGGACGACGTCATCGCGACCAATCTCACGGCGCCCTTCCTCGTCGCGCAGGCCGTGCTGCCGGGAATGATCGCGCGCAAGAGCGGGAAGATCATCAACATCGCGTCGCTGATGAGCGAGCTCGCGCGGCCGACCGTCGTCCCGTACACGGCGGCGAAGGGCGGCGTGCGGCAGCTGACGCGCGGGATGGCGGTCGAGCTCGCGCCGCACAACATCCAGGTGAACGCCATCTCACCCGGATACTTCGCCACGGAAATGAATCGCGCGCTGATCGACAACGTCGAGTTCAACGCGTGGGTCTGCAAGCGCACGCCGGCGGGGCGGTGGGGCGAGCCGCCGGAGATCGCCGGCCTGGCGGTGTTCCTGTCCTCCGCCGCGGCGAACTACATCACCGGGCAGCTCATCACGATCGATGGCGGGATGAGCGTGGCGCTTGTGAGCGTGCGAGGCCGCGCCGCTCAGTGCCGCGTGCCGCCCCTTCCGGGATTCTTCGCCTTGGCCGACACCGCTTCCACCGACAGCGTGAACGTGCGCTGCTCGTTCGGGTTCATCGCGCCCACGCCGATCAGCTTGCGTGCGATTTCCACGCCGCGATCGTTGAGAATCGACACGACGACGGTGTATTCCCAGGGTTCGCCCTCGGGCGGATGCCGGATGCTGCCTTCGATGCACAGCGGCGTGAGCGCGGGCGGGCGCTGTGGGCACATCGGCGCCCACCCCATAGCGCAGGTAGTGCCGGCAGGCCGGGCACACGACTGCACTCTCGAGGATGGTCTCCCGACAGTGCGGACAATGGCGCGTCGCCCCGGGCTCGCCCGGGCGCACGGTGCTCATGAACCGGCGCCGCTCTCCGCGCCGAGACCGATGTGCTTGCCGACTTTCGGGCCCTTGCCGTCGTCCCAGCCGAACTCGGCCTGACCGCGCATGCGGGCACCGGCCGCGACCGTCAGCGAGCCGGTCTTGAGATCGCCGAGCACCACGCCGGACTGCAGCAAGTCGACGTGCGAAGCTTGCTCGACGTTGCCTTCGAGCTCGCCGGCGATCGTGACCTTGCTGGCGCGCACGCCCCCCGTCAGCTTGGCGCCGGCTTCGATCGTGAGATCGCCCTGCACGCTGACGTCACCCTTGAACTTGCCGGCGATGCGTACGCTGCCGCCGCCTTCGATCTTGCCTTCGATGGTGATGTCGGAGGCGATCAGCGACTCCTTGCGTGGCAGGCCGGGATCGGCGCGCGCCATCGGCGGCGCGGCGGCGGGGCTGGGTGCGAGTTCGGGTTTCGGCGGAGCGTCGTACCGGGGCGTTTCCCTCGGTTCCGGCGCCGGCGTAGGAGTCAGGCGAGGAGCGGTATTGTCTTTCCAGATGGCCATGACGTTGTCCTATCGTGGGGAAGGGGGGTCAAGGCTAGCGCCAAAACGGCGCGGAGGCAATGGATTTGCATCATAACCCGCTCGCAGTGGGGGATTACGACTTTCTAAACAACCAATCGCTCGCGCCAGGCGAGGCCCGACAGCGGTGTCGCGCAAGGGCCGGTACTCGCAGCCGACCCACCCGCCGTAGCCGAGCTCGTCCACATGCCGCAGCAGCCACGCGTAGTTGATCTCGCCGATGTCGGGCTCATGCCGCCCGGGCACGCCGGCGATCTGAATGTGGCCGATGTGCGGCAGCCAATGTTCGAGTTTCGACGCGATATCGCCCTCGACGACCTGCGTGTGATAGAAATCCATTTGCACCTTGAGGTTCGCGGCGCCCACTTCGTCGCGGATCGCGTGCGCTTCCGCCTGCGTCGAGAAGAGGTAATTCGGAGTATCGCGCGGGTTGAGCGCTTCGACGAGGAGCGTTACGTCATGCCGGCTCGCCTCGGCGCATGCCGCACGCAGATTGCGCACCAGTAGCGATCGCCTGATCGCCCTTTGCTCGCGATCGGCTCCGGGCGGCACGATGCCCGACAGCACATGGATGCGGGGACAGCCAAGGGCGCGCGCATAGCGCAGCGCTTCCGCGATGCTGGCGGCGAACTCGCCCTCGCGCGCCGGCAGCGATGCGATGCCGCGCTCGCCGGCGTCGAGATCACCGGGCGGCGCGTTGATCAGCACGCATTCCAACGCGTGCTCGGTCAGCCGCGCGGCGATTTCCGGTGGCGGCACGTCATACGCAAACGCAAACTCCACCGCGCGAAAGCCGGCGCGCGCCGCCGCGCCGAACCGATCGAGGAATGGCACTTCGTTGAACAGAAAACTCAGGTTGGCGGACAGGCGCGGCATGCGTCACTTGGCAAGATGCTCCGGTCGAGTTTGCGCGGCGGCAGGCGCGGGCCGCAAGGTAGCGGCGACCCTTATTCCCACGCCGGGCGTTTGTCGCAAAACTGCAACGTTCCGGCAACCGTTCGTCGGCCGGGCGTCCTGTGGACAAGGCGGTGAATATGCGGTGGAACGTGCGTGAATAGGCCGCGAAAGGCGCCGCAATGGGCTGTTTTTGCTGTCGTTTTTCGACCCCTCTCTTGTGCATCAAAAAGCGCTTGCCAAGCGCTCCCCACCCTACTATGCTTGGTGCTCATCAGGCACATCAACACAAGATGTAGTAGATTTTGATTTGCAAGAAGAAACGGGATCCTCTCCTGGCGATCACGCCAACCCGGAGCGACGCCTACAGGGAAACACCCAGCGCGCAGTCCCTAAACCCGTAGCGCGCCGCGCATTGTGCGAAAGCGCTCATAAGGGCGAAAACCCGCTGATGGCATTCACAACGACAAGATTCCAACAGGAGACCCTTCCATGCAACTCACGAGCGCTTCCGCCGCATCGACGTCCCAGCCCCGGCGCGACCTCCTGGCTGGCGAAACCGGAAGCGTCATGAACCCCGACCGACACCCGTTACGACCAATACAAGGTGATCCGTCGCAACGGCGCGGTGGTCGGTTTCGAGCCCGCGAAGATCACGATCGCGGTCACCAAGGCGTTCCTCGCGGTCAACGGCGGCCAGGGCGCGGCGAGCGCGCGGGTGCGCGACGAGGTGGTGAAGCTCACCGACGCCGTCGTCCACGCGCTGATGAAGCGCAAGCCGGAAGGCGGCGCGATCCACATCGAGGAAATCCAGGACCAGGTCGAGCTCGCCCTGATGCGCGGCGGCGAACACGAAGTCGCCCGCGCCTACGTGCTGTACCGCGAGCGCCGCTCGCAGGAGCGCGCGCAGGAAAAGTCGCAGAAGCGCGGCAAGCCCGAGAGCACGACGATCACGGTGATCGACAACGGCGTGTCGAAGCCGCTCGACCTCGAGCGGATGGTCGGGCTCGTCAAGGAGTCCTGCGAGGGTCTCGCCGACGTCGACCCGGAGCGCATCCTCAAGGCCACGCTGAAGGACCTCTACAACGGCGTGGCGATGGAGGAAGTGCGCAAGTGCGTCGTGCTGGCCGCGCGCACGCTGATCGAGAAAGACCCCGCGTACAGCTTCGTCACCGCGCGCCTGCTCCTCGACGCGCTGCGTCACGAAGCCCTCGGCGAGGAAGCCACGCAGCAGGACATGGCGACGAAATACGCGGAGCACTTCCCGGTTTTCGTGCAGCACGGAGTCAAGATCGGTCTCCTCAACGAAGCGCTGCTGCAATACGACCTGAAGGTCCTCGGCGCGGCACTGAAGCCCGAGCGCGACCTCCAGTTCGGCTATCTCGGGCTGCAGACGCTCTACGACCGCTATTTCCTCGTCGACCAGTACGCGATGTACGCCAATGCGGGGCGCCGGTTCGAGCTGCCCCAGTGCTTCTTCATGCGCGTCGCCATGGGCCTCGCGCTGAACGAGGTCGAGCGCGAGGCGCGCGCGATCGAGTTCTACAACGTGCTCTCGACGTTCGATTTCATGAGCTCGACGCCCACGTTGTTCAACGCCGGCACGCACCGCTCGCAGCTGTCGTCGTGCTACCTCACGACGGTGTCGGACGATCTCGACGGCATCTACGAGGCGATCAAGGAAAACGCGCTGCTGTCCAAATTCGCCGGCGGCCTCGGCAACGACTGGACCAACGTCCGCGCGATGGGCTCGCACATCAAGGGCACCAACGGCAAGTCGCAAGGGGTGGTGCCGTTCCTCAAGGTCGTCAACGACACGGCGGTGGCGGTCAACCAGGGCGGCAAGCGCAAGGGCGCCGTCTGCACCTATCTCGAGACCTGGCACCTCGACATCGAGGAATTCCTGGAGCTCCGCAAGAACACCGGCGACGACCGCCGCCGCACGCACGACATGAACACGGCGAACTGGATTCCCGATCTCTTCATGAAGCGCGTGATCGAAGGCGGCGACTGGACGCTGTTCTCGCCCGCCGACACGCCCGACCTCCACGACAAGTGGGGCCGCGCGTTCGAGAAGGCCTACACGCACTACGAGGCGCTCGCGGCCAAGGGCCAGATCAAACTCCATAAGCGCCTGCCGGCGGTCCAGCTGTGGCGGAAGATGCTGTCGATGCTGTTCGAGACCGGCCACCCGTGGGTCACGTTCAAGGACGCCTGCAACGTCCGCTCGCCGCAGCAGCACACCGGCACGGTGCACAGCTCGAATCTGTGCACCGAGATCACGCTCAACACGAGCGCCACCGAGATCGCCGTGTGCAACCTGGGCTCGGTCAATCTGCTCGCGCACATGAAGCCCAGGGCCGGCGGCGACGGCGCCAATGGTGCCGACTGGGAGCTCGACCACGCCAAGCTGCAGCAGACGGTGCGCACCGCGATGCGCATGCTCGACAACGTCATCGACATCAACTATTACGCCGTCGTCAAGGCGCGCAATTCGAACCTGAAGCACCGCCCCGTGGGCCTCGGCATCATGGGGTTCCAGGACTGCCTGCACCTCACGCACACGCCCTACGCGTCGGACGCCGCGATGAAGATCGCCGATGCGACGATGGAGGCCGTCTGCTACTACGCCTACTGGGCATCGACCGAGCTCGCCGCGGAGCGCGGCCGCTATACGTCGTACAAGGGCAGCCTGTGGGAGCGCGGCATCCTGCCGCAGGACACGCTCAAGATGCTGCGCGAAGAGCGCGGCGGCTACGTCGACATCGACGAGTCCGCGACGATGGACTGGGAGGCGCTGCGCTCGCGCATCCGCATCCATGGCATGCGCAACTCGAACTGCGTGGCGATCGCGCCGACGGCGACGATCTCCAACATCATCGGCGTCAGTGCATCGATCGAGCCCGAGTATCAGAACATCTACGTGAAGTCGAACCTCTCCGGCGAGTTCACGGTCGTCAACGAGCACCTCGTCGCCGAGTTGAAGAAGCAGAACCTGTGGGACGAAGTGATGGTCGCCGACCTCAAGTACTTCGACGGCTCGCTCGCGAAGATCGACCGCGTGCCTGCCGACCTGCGCCACCTCTACGCCACGGCGTTCGAGGTCGACGCCAAATGGATCGTCGAAGCCGGCGCGCGGCGCCAGAAGTGGATCGACCAGGCGCAGAGCCTCAACATCTACATGGCGGGCGCGTCGGGCAAGAAGCTCGACGAAACGTACAAGCTCGCGTGGCTGCGCGGCCTCAAGACCACCTACTACCTGCGCACGCTGGCGGCGACCCAGGCCGAGAAGTCCACCGGCGAAGGCGGCGAATTGAACGCCGTGCCGACATCGAGCGGGATGACCGCAACGGGCGCCTCCAGCCGCAACGCTGCGCCCGCACCCGCGCCGAAGGCAGCCGAACCAGAACTGAAGTACTGCAAGATCGACGACCCGTCGTGCGAAGCCTGCGAGTGACGCACGGCGCGAGGCAACCTTTGTAGAAGCACGCACTACCGTTGGCACCATCTGCGAACGATTCGTCGAGACAGTCATGAGCGGATTGCGCAGCCGAGGATCGAGATCCCGCAAACCCGGACAGGAGGGCACGCGATGAACGCAAAAATAGACCGGTGGGAGTCCTACACCGACAAGACCGGCCGGCGCCACTGGCGCTGGCCGGCCATCAACGCGGCGTCGGAACGCGACGGCCGCGATGTCGAGGCGGATTCCCGGCAGCGAACTGGTTTGCCATTGCCGCAGCAGGTGTCGTTTTCGCCGCTGCTGATGCGAGGCAAATAGCCGGCAACACGGCACCGGCCGGGGCATCGGTCGGTCCGGTTCATGCTGCGGGGCGCCGCGCGCGTTGGTGCGCAAGACGAAACCCCGCGGTGCGTTCGTCAACCTGCCCGCTGGAGGTCGAGTTGGCCCATTACGAGAATGTGCAGCGACATGTGACGGAAGCGCGGTATCTCGGAGACTACAAGATCTGGCTGGAATTCAACGATGGACGCAAAGGCGTGGTCGATCTTGCCGACGACCTCTACGGGGAGAACTTCGAGGCGCTGCGCGATACGCGCCGCTTCGCCGACTTCTACCTGGACTACGGCCTGGCGACCATCGCGTGGCACCACGGCGTGGATTTCGCGCCGGATTACCTGTACGACAAGCTGAGCGCGATGCACTAGAAATTCGCGCCTCGCAGCCGCATATGCAGCACTGGAGAGGACCAACATGCTGAGCTTCGAAGATGAATTCGCCACGGCACTGCCGCAGCGACGCCCGCCGACCCTCCCGGAGGCGAGCCGCGCCCGCTCGCCCGGCATCTTGGCGCAGGCCATGAAGGCGACGAGTCCGGACCGCGAACCCGCGCGCGACATCGATGTCGAAAAGCAGGCTATGGACAATGGCTTCCGCCGCGTCCGCATGGAGGACAAGCGCGTCATCAACGGCTCGTCCGACGTCAACCAGCTCGTGCCGTTCAAGTACCGCTGGGCCTGGGACAAGTACCTCGCCGCCTGCGCCAACCACTGGATGCCGCAGGAAGTGAACATGCAGCGCGACATCGAGCTGTGGAAGAACCCGAACGGCTTGACCGACGACGAGCGGATGATCGTCAAGCGCAACCTCGGCTTCTTCGTCACCGCCGACAGCCTCGCCGCCAACAACATCGTGCTCGGCACCTACCGCCACATCACCGCGCCCGAGTGCCGGCAATACCTGCTGCGCCAGGCATTCGAGGAGGCGATCCACACGCACGCCTACCAGTACATCGTCGAGAGCCTGGGCCTGGACGAAGCGGAGATCTTCAACGCCTATCACGAGATCAAGTCGATCCGCGACAAGGACGAATTCCTGATCCCGTACATCGACGTGCTCACCAACCCGACGTTCAAGACCGGCACGCCGGAGGCCGACCAGGCGCTCCTGAAGAGCCTGATCGTGTTCGCCTGCATCATGGAAGGCCTCTTCTTCTACGTCGGCTTCGTACAGATCCTGGCGATGGGCCGGCAGAACAAGATGACGGGATCGAGCGAGCAGTACCAGTACATCCTGCGCGACGAGTCGATGCACTGCAATTTCGGCATCGACCTCATCAATACGATCAAGCTGGAGAACCCGCACCTGTGGACGCCGGAATTCCGCGAAGAGATCCGCACGCTGATGAAGAAGGGCGTGGACCTCGAGTACGCCTACGCCGAGGACACGATGCCGCGCGGCGTGCTGGGCCTCAACGCGACGATGTTCAAGGAGTACCTGCGCTTCATCGCCAACCGCCGCTGCCAGCAGATCGGCGTCGATGCGCTGTTCGACAAGGCGGACAACCCGTTCCCGTGGATGGCGGAGATGATCGATCTCAAGAAGGAGAAAAATTTCTTCGAGACGCGGGTCACCGAGTATCAGACGGGTGGCGCGCTGAGTTGGGATTGAGCCCAGACACAATGTCGGCGCACCCATAAGTTGTAACTGTGAACCCATAAGTTGCACCTAGTAGACCCCATAAGCCGCAACTGGGCTTTTGGTAGGGTCAGAAAGTCCAGTTGCGGCTTACGGGTTCGATAATGTGCAAGCGCAGCGCAGTAACTTTTCGGCCATAACCCTGCGAGTCGCTTCTTCCCGCCGGGACGATGGAAGAACCTGTGCGCGACCAACATTCGCAGGCGATAGTCCGAGGTGGGGGCGCCCGCACCAAGTCAGCTGAACCGCGCGCGGTGTGCGCAACAGGAGGTACCGGACCGCAACTCGCCCTGTCGGAGCGCCGGCACCTTCACGAAGCAGCAAACTCGGCACGACATCGCACGCTCGGCGAGCAGATCCCACGCCGACCCTAAAAACGCAGGGAAGCGAGTGAGCACGAAAGGTGATTCGCGAACGTCAGCTGGTTGAGCAATCGAAGTGGAGCTATCGACCCACAGGCGACATACGCCGGTACAGGTTTGGCGCCGGAAAGCGGACTTTCGGCCGCCGACAATAAGCTGCCGGGATGCGCTAATGAAACGCCTTGCTTGCTACCCCCGCGACCGCCAGACTTACAGCGTTCCCTCATTTGCAGCGTCGCCCCACATCGCGGGATGCCACCCACATGAAGATTTCGCTCATAACCTCTCGTTTAGCTCGAAACGTAGAAAGTGCCTCGCTAGAGCACCGGCGGTTCAGCACGCTTGCGGGAGTCGCGTTGATCATCGGTTTGCTGGCGACGAATGCATCTGCCGGAAGTATCCTCTTCGTGGGCAACAGCTTTACGTATGGCTGGGGCTCCGCGGTACGGTTCTACAGAGCGGATTCAGTGACAGATCTCAACAGTCAAGGGATTGGAGGTGTCCCGGCGCTCTTCAAGTCCTTCACGGATCAAGTGGGCCTGAACTATGACGTGTATCTCGAGACCCAACCCGGCGTCGGCATTGACTGGCACATCGAAAACAAGCTAGGCGTGATCGGTCAGCGGCAATGGGACACGGTGGTCGTCCACGGCTATAGCACCCTCGATCCGAGGAAGCCCGGCGACCCTGCCGTCCTGACGAGCACTGCAAAGGAGATGGCAGAGTTCTTGCACAGCAAGAACCCTGCAGTCAATATGCACCTGATGGCAACCTGGCCCCGGGCGGACCAGACCTACGATCCGAAAGGCACCTGGTATGGGAAGCCTATCGAGGCCATGGCGCACGACGTCCGCGCAGGCTATGACAAAGCGGCCGCCAGCACGCCGATTATCAGGAGCGTGGTTCCTGTCGGCGAGGCTTGGGTCAGGGCGATGCAAGCTGGCGTTGCGGATTCCAACCCGTACGATGGTATTGAGGCAGGCAAGGTTAACTTGTGGACCTACGATAACTATCACGCCAGCTCATACGGCTACTACCTGGAAGCGCTCGTCCTCTTCGGTAGCATCACGGGCCGAGACCCCCGATCTCTGGGCGAAAACGAGTGCTCCGGCTTTGAGCTCGGGTTTTCGCTGGAGCAAATCAATGCACTTCAACAAGTTGCCTTCGACCAACTTGCCGCCGCTGGTTCTGTCACGCCGTCCCCACTCAAGCTGACGAAGCGGGGCGAACGGAATCGATGCGTCCGCGCACGTTGACAGCACAAGGTTTGGTAGAAATACGGCGGACAGGATGGGACGCATGGCTCAACTATTGGACCATCGTACTCCTGATTCGGATGCACAGACGGCACGGTCTCGACTAGACTTTCTACCGCCATCGACGTAGTAGGCTTGCCCTCCATGAAAAAGACGGCGCGCCACGTAGGAAAGATCGTCGAGAGCTCGGTCCCGGCGCGGCTGGACGCTTTGCCGTGGTCATACTTTCATACGCGGGTCATCGTCGCACTCGGCATCACATGGGTGCTCGATGGGCTCGAGGTGACGCTGGCCGGCGCTGTCTCTGGGGCCCTCAAGACGAGTCCCTCACTGCAGTTCAGCGATGCGCAGGTGGGGCTCTCGGCGAGCGCGTACCTCACCGGTGCCGTACTAGGTGCTCTCCTATTTGGTTGGCTCACAGACCTATTCGGCCGCAAACGTCTTTTCTTCGTGACGCTCGGCGTGTATATCCTGGGGACCGGCGCGACCGCGTTCTCCGATGACTTCGCTACATTCGCGATCTGCCGCTTCATAACCGGCGCCGGCATCGGCGGCGAATATTCGGCGATCAATTCGGCAATCCAGGAGCTGATCCCGGCACGCTACCGCGGTCGCACTGATCTGGGTGTCAACGGAAGCTTCTGGCTCGGCGCCGTGCTGGGCGCGATTGCCTCGAGCCTGCTGTTGCAGCCTGGCCGCTTGCCCGTAGACGTGGGCTGGCGCTTGGCATTCGGCTCGGGCGCAGTGCTCGGCCTCGGAATCCTCTTCCTGAGGCGCTATCTGCCAGAGAGTCCGCGGTGGCTGCTACTGCACGGGCGGACCGAAGAGGCCGAACGCATCGCTGCGGCGGTGGAAAACGAAGTGCGCGGCTGCGTCACAGCGTCGCAGTTGCTGCCACAACTACGCTTGCGCATTCGCGCCCGCAGCGTAAGTTTCGTGGATCTCGGCACGAGCCTCTTTCGCCAATATCCGCGCAGAGCGGTGCTTGGTCTCGTGTTGATGACGGCACAAGCTTTTTGCTACAACGCGATCTTTTTCACGTACGCGCTGGTACTGGGTCGCTTCTACGCCGTTCCGCCGGAGATGGTGGGGTGGTACCTATTGCCTTTCGCCGTGAGCAACTTCCTTGGTCCCCTCGTTCTCGGCCGCTACTTCGACACATGGGGCCGCCGACAAATGATCAGTACCACGTACGCACTGTCTGGTCTGCTGCTCGGCCTGACGGCCGCCCTCTTCGCCGCCGGCATGTTAAGCGCCGCCACTCAGACGCTGGCATGGACTCTCGTGTTCTTCTTCGCTTCCGCTGCGGCGAGTTCAGCCTACCTCGTGGTTAGCGAAAGCTTTCCCGTCGAGGTGCGAGCCCTTTGCATTGCGCTCTTCTTTGCCCTGGGCACAGCCATAGGCGGAATCGGTGCGCCGTGGTTGTTCGGTGTCCTTATCGGCAGCGGTGAACCGGTGGCGATCGCATGGGGCTATGCGCTGGGCGCGCTATTGATGATGACGGCTGCCGCGGTCACGTTAAAGCTTGGTGTGGCGGCCGAGTGCAAGTCGCTTGAACAGGTTGCGCCTCCGCTCTCATGCGTGGACGCCGTGGAGTAATCGCGCTTTGCAGGGAGTTGGAGGCGGCGGATGTGGCCAGCGACGCCCCAGCAATTGAGGTTTGATCCAGCACCGCCGGCTGCGCGCAATGTCCGCTCCTGGGCCGGTGGTTGACGGACAAGAACCTATCGCGGCTCTCAACCTTGAGCCGCCGGTCGCATGACCGCAGTCTGCGTGTTCGGCGGTACGGGATTCCTCGGCCGGCGTCTCGTACAGCGCCTCTTGGCAGACGGAGCGGCTGTGCGTGTCGCGGTCCGGCATCCCGACCAGGCGCGCAGCGCGCTACGCGCAGTGGGCTTGGAGCGGGTCGCAGTGATCCGCGCCGACGTGCGCGATCAAGCCGCGGTCGCCGGCGCCGTCGCGGGGGTCGACGCCGTCGTCAATGCGGTCTCCGCCTATGTCGAGACCGGCGGTGTAACGTTCGAGGCAGTGCACGAGCAGGGCGCCAAGACACTAGCGCGGGAGGCGGCCGCTGCCGGTGTTCCGCGCTTCGTGCTCGTCTCCGGCATCGGCGCCGATCCCGCATCCGGCTCGCCGTACATCCGTGCGCGTGGATGCGGCGAACAGGTGGTGCGGCAAGAGTTCCCCGGCGCGACTATCGTCCGGCCGAGTGCCATGTTCGGCCCCGGCGACGCACTTTTCGGCACGCTCGCCCAGCTCGCCCGGCGACTTCCGGTGCTGCCCCTGATCGGCGGTGGCCACACCCGCCTGCAGCCTGTTTATGTGGAGGACGTGGCAGAGGCGATTGCCCTCATGCTCACCGACTCCGGGAGCGCTGGCCGGACCTACGAGCTCGCCGGCCCTCGCGTGTACACGCTGCGCGAGCTTGTCGAGATCGTGCTGCACCTCGTCGGCAAACAACGTTTGCTCGTGCCGGTACCCTTCGCGGTGGCCGAGGCTCAGGCGCGGTTGTTCGAGGTCCTGGCTCTGAACTCGCCGCTCACCACCGGCCAGGTTGACCTGCTCAAGGCGGACAATGTGGCGGGCGAGACCCTGCCGGGTTTGGAGGATCTCAACATCCGACCCTAAGGCGGTCGAGGAGGTCGTTCCGACATATCTCGGCGGGTCCGCGCGGTGAAGCCGGACTACGCGTGGCCGTAGGACGTGCGCGGGGTCCCGCTAATGCGCCTGTTGTGCAGCCACGGAAATGTCGAAATGCAAACCAGTCCAAATTAATCGACCCATGTGACATGAAAACGCTATTTCTCATTCGCCATGCCAAATCAAGTTGGGATGACACTGCGTTGCCCGACAAAGACCGGCCCTTGGCCGATCGCGGCAAACGCGACGCGCCGAGGATGGGTAAGCGATTGGCGGCGCGCGATGTGAAGCCCGATTTGATCCTGTCGAGTCCGGCGATGCGCGCGCTCACGACGGCGGAGATTATTGCCAAGAAGCTGGATTACAAGCGCAAGGATATCGTGGTGGATGATCGGCTGTACGCCGGCGAGGCGGATGATCTGCTCAACGTCATTCACAAGCTCGACGACAAGTTGGAGCGAGTGATGCTTTTTGGCCACAACCCCGAGTTGACCGAACTCGCGCATCGCCTCTCAAGCGAGATCGCCCGCATGCCGACCTGCGCCGTCGCCGAGTTCACGTTCGGTGCCGAGTCGTGGTCAAACATCGGCAAGACCAAGCCCGCAAGAGTGGCGCTCGACTATCCAAAGAAATCGTAGGGCAAAGCATATCTGCTCGGGCCGCTGTTGGCCGCGAACGGGCTGATCGTCGAAGGTCCTAGTTCGGGCCAATTGCGGCCGCTGACCCACCGGCGGCACAGGACACACATCGGGCGGTCGTTGGCCCGCAAGACGGCGTAAGATAACGATGCGAACTCACATCGCGCACATCGTTCCCGGCCGCCGATGAGTGACCCGCTCGATCGATTGGACAGCACGACCGCCGACGGCCTGGTCAATGTCGTCATCGACACGCCGAGCGGCAGTACGACCAAGTTCAAGTACGACGAAGACCATCGCTGCTATCGCGTCAGCCGGTTCCTGCCGTCCGGCGCTTTCTTTCCGTACAATTTCGGCTCGATCCCTCGCACGGCTGCTGCCGACGGCGATCCGCTCGATATCGTGGTGCTCGCGCCGGGTCCGTTGTTCGTCGGATGTGTGGTGAAGGTCAAGCTGATCGGCATTCTAATGGCGCGGCAGCGAGAATCCGGCAAGACGATCAAGAACGATCGGCTGCTCGGCGCGCCTGTGACCGAGGTCAATCCGGCGTCGTTCGAGCACATCGACCAGATCGGCGAGACTCGTCTCGCCGAGATCGAGCACTTCTTCGTCTCGTACAACGCGGCGCACGGCAGAGAGTTCACGCCGACCGGGCGCTACGGCCCGCGCGAGGCCGCGGGGGCACTTCGGGCGGCGCAGCAACGCTACGCCCGCAAACGTCAGCGATGACGAGAAGCGCCAGGACCGGCCCGTTGCAGGTGCTGCTGCAGTCCATCGACAGCGCTCTGGACGGCATCACGAAATCGAAAGCGATCTCCGACGAGGACGCGCACAGCGCGCGCAAGCTGCTCAAGAAGGCGCGCGCGGCGCTGCGGCTGCTGCGCCCGACGATCGGTGACGTCGTCTATCGGCGCGAAAACACCGCGCTTCGCAACGCGTCGCGCTCGATATCGCGGTTGCGTGATGCGAAGGCGCAGGCCGATATCGTCGCTTCGCTTCGCAAACGGTACCCGAAGCGGTCGGCGAGCGGATGGCACGCGTTGGAGAGCAAGGCGCGCGAGCGGCTCGAGCGCCTGCGGAACACGCTGCACGAAGCGTCGCCTCGCGTGCGCGCCGCGATACGCCTGATGAGCGCGTCACGGCGACGATTGAGCGCTCTGAGGCGCCGCGGCGCCGATCCGAACGACGCCGCCGCAAGCCTGCGCAAAATCTATCGGCAATCGCGCAAGGCATTCGCCGTCGCGAAACGTCGTCCTGCGACGGCGTCACTGCATGAGTGGAGAAAGAGAACCAAGTATTTCGCCAACGCCGTGGACGTGCTCGGCAAGCATGCTCCATCGCGTGCCGTCGCGCTCGCGAAGGACGCCGCTCGGCTGGGCGACTGGCTCGGCGAAGAGCACGACCTCGCCATGCTGGCGGACGCAGTGCGCCGCGACCGTCGTGCCCTGACGCCTCGAGCGAAGGCGAGGCTGCGCAAAGCGATCGATGCGCGACGCGCGAAGCTGCAAAGGAAAGCGCTGCGCCTCGGCGAAACACTGCATGCGAAGAAGCCGAAGGATGTCGTGAAATAGCAATTCGGCGCGGCGTCTATCGCGACGACACGTCCTGGTAATAGCTGAAGGGCAGGCCGTGCGCGTGCAACTGCGCGAACTTTGGCCAATAGTTCGCATTCCCCCAACGCTCATGCAGCGCGATGCGGCCGACTGCCGTACGAGTGTTTCCCGGTTACCCATTAGTCGCAACTGGCCATATTGAGAACCATTCGAACCCTCAGGCGCCAAAAAATCAGTCTAGTTGCAGCTATCCAGTGCCTAGCCAAGGTCAGTTGCGGCTTATACTAGTATTGGAATCGACTAATGGTGCACAAAGTATTCTCGGCCCTTGATTCCTTAGTGTGGGTGGTTGCCGCTTCTAGATGCACCGATAAGACAAGCGCAATAGCTCAGAAGGGCGACGGGGTGTCGCCCTTCTTTTTTGGCTCGCGGATCTGTGTAAGCGACGAATCGGGTTCTGACCGAGGAGTGGACATGAGCCACGGCATGCCGAGCTCTAGCGAGCAAAAGCTCAAAGCCATCTGGGAGCTCGCCGGCGATGCCATGGTCTTTCTCGATGAAGAGGGGCTGCTCGACTGCAATGACGCGGCGCTGCGGCTCTTGGGCATCGATTCGCATGAACATGCGATCGGACTACCGCTGCATGCCTTCGCGCCGCGGACTCAGGCGGACGGTCGGCCGTCGGCCGAGGTCTTTGCCGAAGGGAGACAAAGGGTCATCGAGGCGGGCGTCGAACGTTTCGATTGGCAATTTCAGCGCCCGGACGGCGAGACGCTGCTGCTCGATGTGATTCTGCATGCCGTCCACATGGGCGGCGGCGAAGTCGTGCACGGAATTCTCCGCGACATGACGGTGCAGCGCCTGGCGGCGCGCGAGCTTGACATTGCGCGGTCGGCGGCGGAAGGCAGCCTGCGGCATCTGTCGCGGCAGGATACACTTACGGGGCTCCCCAACCGGACGCTGTTTCTGGAAGAGGGCCAGCGCCGGATCGACGCGATCCGTCAGCCGGACCGTGTCTGCCTGCTGTGCGTCGATGTCGACAATTTCCGACGAGTCAACGAGGCGCTGGGGGAGGCAGTCGGCGATGGCGCGTTGCGCGCGGTCGGCGAGCGCCTGCGCCGCTTCGTCGGCCCGGCTGACTTGTTGGCTCGTCTGGGCAGCGACGAATTCGCCTTGCTCCTCACCGCTTGCAGCGCCGATGAAGCCGCAGAGGTCGCCCGCCGCCTGGTTGCCGAGCAGGAGCAGCCGGTCACCGTCGGCGATCATCGGTTCAACGTTTCGGTCAGCGTGGGCGTTGCCTGTCTTGGCACGCCTGAGCAGAGCCTGGAAGGCGTGATGCAGCAGGCGACGACGGCGATGAATGTCGCGCGCGAGAACGGAGTCGGCGGCTGGCAGATGTTCGCCGAAACGATGAATGCGGGAATGCGCGATCGCTGGCAGCTCGAAAGCGAGTTGCGCACGGCGCTCGCGCGCCGGCAATTCGTTCTGCATTACCAGCCGCAGGTGGAATTGCAGAGCAACCGGATTGTCGGCGTCGAAGCTCTGGTGCGGTGGCACAACCCGCGATTGGGGCTGCTCGAGCCGTATCGTTTCATTGCGATCGCCGAGGAGATCGGCCTGATCGAGGCAATCGGCGAGTGGGTGCTCTTCGAGGCCTGCCGCCAGGCCCAGCGTTGGCTGGCAAATGGCCTGACGCCGGTGCACATGGCGGTCAACGTCGTCGCCCGCCAGTTTCAGCGCGCCGGACTGACCGCCCTGGTCGCAAGTGCGCTCGGCGAAGCCCGTCTGGCGCCGCAATGGCTGACGCTGGAAATGACCGAAGGCACGCTGATGGAAGGGAGCAGCGATACCGTCGCCATCCTGTCGGACCTGCGGGATCAGGGCGTTTCGCTCGCCATCGACGATTTCGGCACCGGCTACTCGTCGCTCTCCTACCTCAAGCGTTTCCCGCTCGACAAGCTCAAGGTGGACCAATCGTTTGTCCACGATATCGATCACGACCCGGACAACCTGGCGATTGTCGGCGCGATCGTCAATCTGGCCCACACGCTGCGCCTGACGGTGGTTGCCGAAGGTGTCGAAACCGGCGCCCAGCTCGACTTGCTGCGTCAGCACCAGTGTGATCAGGCACAGGGATATTACTTTTCGCGGGGACTGCCGGCGACCGACATGGAAGTCCTGCTGGGCCGCTCGGCCCCACGATGAGCGGACGATTACTTGCTGACGCGTCCGCACGCAGCGTGACTTGTGGGATGCGGCATGCTCGGCGCGATAAAATGTCCGCAGCGCCCACATGAAGATCGGCACCTGGAACGTCAACGGCATTCGCGCACGCGAGGCGCAGCTCTGCGACTGGCTGGAACGCGACCGGCCGGACGTCCTGTGCCTGCAGGAGATCAAGGCGCGGCCCGACCAGGTGCCCGAGCGCTGCAAGCTCGCCGATTACCACGCGCTTTGGCACGGCGCCGGCGGATATTCCGGCGTGTCGCTGCACCTGCGACGAGAGCTTCTGCAAGCGCCCGAATTCGCCCATCCCGAGTTCGACATCGAGACGCGCATCGTGCAGGTGGCGCTCGACAATGTCGTGCTGGCGTCGGTTTACGTGCCTAACGGCGGGAAAGACTACGCTGCGAAGCTGCGCTTCCTGCAAAGCCTCGTCGATTGGGTACGAGCGTTACATGCGCAGGGACGTGAGCTCATCCTCTGCGGTGACATCAACATTGCCCGTACGGACATCGACGTGCATCCGAGGGAGCGCAAGCCCGGCATCATTGGTCAACGCGATGAAGAGCGCACCCTATTCGACGCACTGCTAGGCGATTGCTTGATTGACGTCACGCGCGCGCTCGATCCCGATAACACTGCGCTGTTCACGTGGTGGCCGCCGTGGCGCGATATGCGCAAGCGCAATATCGGTTGGCGGATCGACTATATTCTCGCCTCGCGCACGATCGCCGAACGCGCAACGGAGTGCAGAGTCTTGGCCGATGTCGGGACCAGCGATCATGCACCGATCATGATGACGGTGCCGATCTGAAAGGCCACGAAGAGAGCTGGATCGCGGCCGGCCGCAGCAAGCCTTTCGTCCGCTCTGCCATCTGCCGGTCGGATTTTCCTTGCAGCGATAATCTGTCAGCAGTACCGACCCAGCCAATCGATCACTTGGCTTGCGGTGTCGGCAGCGCATTCTCGCTGCGGAAAATGCCCGGAGCCGTCGATCAGCCGCCGCTCGTACGGCCCGATGAAATACGCTTCCTTGCCTTCGCTCATCTGCGGCGAGTTCACGGGGTCGAGCGCGCCGTGCAGAGTCAGAGTGGGCACCCGTTGCGTTGGCACAGGATTGAAGCGCGCTTCGAGCTCGGCATACCGGGGATCGCCGTCTGCGTGGCCCCAGCGGGAGCGGTAGGAATGCAGCGTGACGTCTGCCCAATCCGGATTGTCGAATGCCGCCGCCGTGCGCTCGAACTCGGCGTCGTCCGGCTTGTACGCGACGAACCATTCATTCCAGATGTGGCGGGTGAAGGCGCGCCGGTCCTCGCGTACAAGCCTCTCGCCTCGCGCCGTGGCCATCAGCCAGTGATACCAGTAGTTCTGCGTTTGTCGATAGCTCAGGACTTGGCCGGGGTGATTCGTGCCGTAACCGACCGACAGCGCGACGCACGCGGCAACCTGCGATTCATTCAACGCCGAGGCGATGTACGCCGCGCGTGCGCCCCAGTCATGACCGACTAGCGCATGCGATCCAAGGCCGAGCGCAGCCGCGAATTCGACGAGATCCTGCCCCAGGGCGACGAGCTGCCCGCTGCGCAATGTATCGTCGCGTACAAACCGCGTCGGGCCATAGCCGCGCAACCAGGGCACGTATGTCCGATAACCCGCGAGATGGAGCGGAGGCAGCACGGGGTCCCAGGTCCGGACGTCGTCGGGCCAGCCATGATTCAGGATCACGGGGAAGCCGTCCACCGGACCAGCGACCTCATAGGCAACGCGAAGGAGCGGGATCTCGACGAAGGATTGCATGCGATGCCTTGAGAATCAGTGCACAAAGTCGCTTCGGCAACCCGTTACATGAACTCCGAAGCCGCCGCAGAAATCATCATACAAGCTGCGGCGAGCGCATCGTGGGTGCGAGCGATGCACGCCGGGGGCGTAACGCGGCTCCAGGGTATTGTCCTTGTCGTTTTTCGGCGGTATAAAGGCGGCTGGTACCCGCGCACCGCCGAGATCGCAAGGCATGCCCATGCCGTTCAGCGCAACCGAGCTTCTGGCCGAGTTACCCAGGCTGCGCCGATATGCGCGCATCTTGACCGACGACCCCGAGCACGCCGACCGCCTGGTCGAGGAGACCCTCCTCCGTGCTCGGCAGATGCAGGACGTTTCCATCTCCGAATCGACCCGCCGCACGCAACTTCTGGCGCTGCTGCGCTTCGTCAGCGCTGAACAGACCGCACCGAGCACGCGGCGCGAGACCCCGCTGGGCGCGCGTTTGGCGGGGCATACGAATTCGAATGCAGACCCGAGCGGAAGCCTGGGGCAATCGCCTCCCGATCGCGGCGCGCAAATGCTTGCGCAACTGCGCGAGCTTCCGCTCGAGCAACGCGAAGTCCTCGTGCTGGTGGCGGTCGAGCGGATGTCGTACGTGGATATTGCCGCCCTGCTCCACATGCCCGTTGCGACCGTCATTTCGCGGCTCTCTCAGGCGCGCGAAGCGTTGCGTGCGATCCCGCCGAAACCCCTGTCGGCCCCGAATAACGCAAGCTGATCGAACGTTGCGCGGGCCGCAGCGCAGCCGGCCTCTAGAAGGAGAACGACAGCACCGCGACGACGCCGTTGGGACTGTTCCTGCCCGTGATCAGATAGGCCGCGGTATGGTTGCTCACGCCGACCCAGGCGATCTCGAGCTGAAACATGTCGAGATCGATCCGCAATCCGAGGCGCCCGTCGACCACGTTCGTCGTGGGTTGAACTCCGTACAGAGCCAAGTACGGGCTGTCATAGCGGTAGCGCAGGAATCCGGCATGCAGATGCAGGCGCACGCGGTCGATCAACGGCTGCGTCGCGTTGATTTCGCCGTAAACGGCATTCGACGACTGCCCGAAATATCGCGGCGAATAGTAGATCCTCGCGTTGAGGTTCTCGGTTGCGCCACCGACAAAGACTTCTCCGTAGTTGAGGCCGTTGGAGCCGGCAAACATGGAGTAATCGCCACCGGCTTCCACGCTGATTCCCGACGGCAGACGCGTCGGCGTACCCTGCATAGATGATCGTCTGAAAGTCGGAGCTGCTCCTTCCGGGCGGGGCGAGCCGGACGGTCGATCCGAATGCGCCGGCATACCAGCCCTTCGGGTCGTCGTACGTGAGCCCGGCTTGCGCCGCCGGCCTTCGGTCGCTGAACGTGATGCCGCGATAGCGGTAGTCGGAGACTGCGCTCAACGTGCCTGAAAGCTGCGCGGCCGCGCCGCTTGCGCACGCGCAGAGCAGGAACGTGGCGACCCCGCGCCCCACGCAGGCGTCAATGGGCCGGGATCGCAGAGCCGCCGCGCGCGATCCTGCATCCGCATGCACAGGCGCCCACGGTTTTTGCAACGGCGGCACAGGCATCGACGATGGCGCGGTGGCGCGGCGATGTAGCGGATCGTTCGGACGTGCTCAGAGTTTCACGTATCTGTTGCGTAGTCTGGTCCGGCGCGAGGTCGATAAGCAGTGCGACCAGTCCTGCTACCTGTGCCGCCGCGTACGACGAACCGCCCACCAGGCCCCAGCGCCGTCCGGGGAGTGTGGTCGGGATGTCTCGGCCCGGCGCCAGGTAGATCGCCTCCGACGCATCGTGCACGTCATCGGCGGCGACGGCAAGTACGCCGGAAAGGGACGCGGGGAAGCCGCCATCCGCGAATCGCGGATCCGCTGCGGCGACGATCACGGCGCCGCGCGATGCGGCGATCGCCAGCAGGCGCTCCAAAAGACGATCGCGCGGACCGCCGAGGCTCAGGTTGATCACTTTGGCGTTGCTGTCGATCGCGAACTGAAGCGCCTTCGCCAGGGTGAAGCTGCTGCAAACGGCGGCACTTTCATCGGCCGGCGCCTGCCAGCACGCGCGCAACGCCAGCAACTGCGCGCCCGGCGCGACGCCGACGATCCCCACGCCGATTGTCGGCGCGTGCGCCGATGATTCCGGCAATGGCGGTTCCATGCCGTTCCGCGACCGCAGTCGCGCGCATCGACAAAATTGCGCGCCAGCGCGACGCGACCGTTGAGGTCCGGATGATCGAGCTCCACACCCGAATCGATCGCTGCGACGCGAACGTTCTTGCCCGTCGCGACGCGGTGCAGCTCGTCCAAGTGCCAGAGGCCCGCCGTGGGCTGCAGACGATAGAGCGGATCATCGTGCGCAAGAACCCGGAAGACATTCACAGCCTGCACGGACTCGACGCGAGCATCGAGCGCCATGCGCTCGATCAGCGGTCCGAGCGGGAGGCTTTCCGGAGCCTCCATGACGAAGCAATCGACGCCGAGCGCCGGCATCGGCCAGTTTCCCAGGATCCGCAACTTGAATCGTGCTGCAAGCTCCTCGGCAATCCGCTGCCTGGCCGCGCTACCGGACTGCGTTGCGATAGCCGCCGACATAGCCGGCATCGGGACGAAAATGGAGCGGCGGCAGACGAAGCATCACCAGCACTTCGCGAGCTGCCGCTTGCGGCTCGGCCGTCGGGTCGATACCCTCGCTGCGAGCCGCGAAGGCGAGCACGCACAACGCCACGACCAGCAACGCGCGACAGCGCACGCTGCACGGATCGTCATCGCTCCGCCCGCGCGCCCAAGGGCTCGGCAAAGCGCACCATGCGCTCGGCGCGCAACTTTTGCACGGCCTCACCCGATTGCGCCGCCGGCACTTCCAGCACGAACGCATGGGTGGCCGTGGGCCCGTCGACGATCCGGGCGCCGGCGCCCGTAACCACCCGCCGCAGCTCCGCCTCGGTGATCGCAGGGTCGAACATCACGGCAATCGCGTCGCGGCTCGGCGCCGGGCGCGCGGAGACGCCGAGCGTCTGGTAACCCGGTTCGTGGCGGGGTTCGAGGGCGAGCAGCGTACCCAGGACGACGAGGCCAGCGAGTTGCGCGGCGATGAGCATGCGCGTCCATGGTTGCGTCGATCGCCAGCCGTGGGAAATTCGAGTCCGCCAGGTCCGCGGCCGAATCCGGCCGTCGAACCCCGGAATTCCACGGGGCGCCCCCGAACGCCGGCGCGTCCGGGATCGGCGCAATCGCGGCGCAGGCCGCAAACACGTCGCGCAGCCAATCGACCTCGTGGCGGCACTGCTCGCAGGCCGCCACGTGCCGCTCGACCCGATCGAGCTCTTCGCCCCGCAGGGTCCCGTTGACGTACCACGGCAGAAGCGCGTCCACCGCGGCATGCTCGGACGCATTGAGGGGAAGCACGCGTCCGGTCATGCGGCCCCGGCTGGGTTATCGGAACGCCGGCCGCGCGGAAACCTCCGAGCGTGGCTGGGCTCGGCAGAGCCTTGCCCGCGGGGCGGACGGAAATTGTTGCCGGTGTACATCAATCGGACTCTCATCACCGCAAACCAAAATGGGGGCCGCCTATTCCATCGGGGCCGCTTTCGGGGACCGCTGAGGACAGGCAACTGGGCCATATCCGAAATCGGCGTCGCATCCTTCGAATTCGGCTAGATTCCGGCGCCGGCATTAGGATACTTTACCCCATGGACCTGCCCACGCTCGATCTCCTCGTGCGCGGCGCGACCTTCGGAGTGGCGACGGCCGCCGCCGTAGCGATCCTCGCTCGACGTCGCCCGGGTTGGCCCGCGGCACTGGCGGCATTCGCGGTTGCCGGCATCGGAGCCTTCATCGTCGCGTCGCTTCCTTCCGGGCTATCGACCGTCGGCCCGGCGGTGTTTGCGTTGGACGCGTGGTGCCTGGCGACGCCGGGCATCGTCTGGATGCTGGCCGGCACGCTCTTCCGCGACGATTTCCGCCCGGGACCATGGCACCTCGTCATCGTCGGCGCAATCGTGATAGTCACGTTCGCCGGCGACTGGGGGCGCTATCGCCTGGGGCCATTGGCCGCGGATCCCGAGCTTGCCAGGTCACTGTTTCTGGCCGGGCGGGTGGCGGCGCTGCTCCTCCTCGCGGCCGCCTGCGGATTCGCGATCGCGCACTGGCGCGCCGATCTTGTCGAGACACGGCGGCGCGCGCGGGCGGTCTTCGTGGGGATGATGTGTGCGTTGTTCGCGGCCCTCGCGGCGTCGGACTTCGTTTTCGGACCCGCCGGCGTCGCGCCAGGATGGCTCGCGCTCGGGCACGGCGTGTTGCTGGCATTCGCGTTCGCCGCGCTGCAAGTTGTCACGCGCGGCGGGCTCGACGAGTTGCTGTCGGTGCCCGACGCCGTCCCCGCAGCCCCCCGCTTGACGGTGATCGGCCCCGACGACGGGCCAGGCGCAGCGCCGCGCCCTGCTTCCGTGGCGCACCGCAACGACGGCGCGGAAATCGCGCTCGCCCGGCGGGTGACTGCGGCCATGGAGACGGATCGGCTCTGGAAGCGTGAAGGCCTCGGCATCGCGGACCTCGCGCAAGAGCTCCGAACGCAGGAATATCTGCTGCGCCGCGCGATCAACCGGCGCCTCGGCTACCGGAACTTCAACGATTTCCTGCATGACTACCGATTGGGCGAAGTGGCGCGGCGCCTGGGCGATCCCGCCGAGCGGCATCTGCCGGTGCTGACCATCGCCCTCGACTGCGGTTATGGCTCGATCGGGCCGTTCAACCGCGCATTCAAGGCGCGCTTCGGCCTGACGCCGTCCCAGTTTCGCGAGTTTCGCGGCAAAGATATCGCCATCTCCGAAATCGGCCGTATTTCCCGCTGAATTCGGCGAGCCGCATCTCGCGCATGCGCTTAGCGTGGGACCTTCTCAACGTTAGAGGAGGGTCGCATGCTTCGTCTGGCATTGGCATCGTTGCTGCTTTCGATCGCGGCGCTCGCCGGCGCTGCGGAGGATGCACTGCGCCGGCGAGCGGATCTCGGTGCGGCTATCGCCCCGCCGGAGGGGAGTCGGCCCGCGCGCATCGTCAGGTTCCGTGCCGACTCGGTGCTCGAGATGGCCGGTCTCGCCGTCGGCGACGCGATCGTCGAGCTGAACGGGCGCGCCCTTCCCGACGACATCGCCTTTGGCGCCGCGATCCGCGCGCTGCGCGGCGGCGATCCCGTGCGACTCGTCGCAAAGCGTGGCGAAAACCCGATGCGCATCGAGGTGGTCGTGCCGGAGATGCGCCGCGAGCGGATCGAGGGACTCGACGTCCGCTACGGCGTCGCGGCGAGCACCAAGGGGTATCTGGTCCGCACCTACACGACACGTCCCGCAGGCGTTCCGGGGAAGCTTCCCGTCGTCGTCTTCATCCCGTGGTTGTCGTGCGGTCCGATCGAGAATCCCTTCGGCGCCCGCGACGGCTGGGGGAAGATGCTCGAGACGGTCATGCGCGAATCCAAGATGCAGGTCGTGCGTATCGAGAAGCCGGGCTTGGGCGATAGCGCCGGGCCGGATTGTTCCAGCGCCGACTTGGACGACGACCTTGCCGCGTTCCGGGCGGGTATCCGCGCCGCATTGGCCGACCCGGGCGCCGACCCCGCGCGGCTGTATCTCTTCGGAGGCAGCATCGGCGCTGCCTTCGTCCCGATCCTTGCGCAGGAATTCACTGCGCGCGGCGTCATCGCGACGGGCGGCTTCTCTCGCACCTGGTATGAGCACATGCTCGACATCGAGCGGCGGCGCCTCACGCTGTCGGGTTCGAAAGCGAGCGAGGTCAACGCCGGGATGAAGGGCTTCGCCCAGTTCTACGATCTCACGCTGCGCAACGGCCTGACTCCCGCGCAGGCAATCGAGCGCAATCCCGCGCTCGGCAAGTTATGGTACGACGCACCCGCGCACCAATATGGCCGACCAATGCGCTACTACCAGCAGGTCCAGGCACTCGACGTGGAAGGGGCGTGGGAGCGCGTCACCGTGCCCACGCTCATCGTCTGGGGCGAATACGACTGGATCATGGGGCGCGACGAAGCCGAACGGGCCGCGGCGCTGCTGAAGGCGCGCGATCCCACACTCGTCACCTACGTCGTGCGTCCCGGCATGGACCATCATTTCGACATGTACGCCGATCTGCGCAAGGCGTTCGCGGAAGAAAACGGGACGTACGACGCGGGAGCCGCAAGCCTCATCGTCAACTGGCTTCGGGGTAGGTAGGGACTGCTGGCAAACGCGCCCCTAAAAAAGACGCGGCCGCTGAGGCGGCCGCGGTGTCAGCAATTTCAGGAGCAAGCTCCCGTCCCTTTGCCCGAAAATGTCTTACTGAGCTTTGGAGGCTCTCACGATGATCGGATTGCTCCGGTTCGTGTTAAGACCTTTGCGAGCATTGGATGTCTATCACTGACGGCTTCATTATGATGAGGTCGACCGTGGGCCGAAACCAGACAATGTCCCGACATCGCGTCAGACGATTCCTACAGCACTGCGGTCTGCCGCAGGTCGCGCCGCAGCGGGTGATCTCGGCGGTCGTGCAACTCGTGGCGCTGGGCGCCGACCCGGAGCAACGCGCGTCGGACGGATCTACCATGCTGGATTACGCCAAAGCCGCGTCCGGCCCGAAGTGCAACAGGCGCTGCTCGGCCGCCTGGTAACCTCGAATTGAGGCAGCGTGAAGGACAAATACGGCGTCGCTAGTTCTCGTCGCTCCACCCCCGCAACGAGAATCGCGCGCGCAATGTCGCACGATTCGACACATGCCGCACCAAAACTACCGCAACGGAAGCGCCAACGGCGGCCACCGTCGGCGCGTCACGCGCAAGAACCGCCACCACCTGGTGCAGCGCCTGCGGATTGCTTTGCTCGACATAGCGCACCAGCTCGTAAATCTGATTCGACGTGACGCGCGCGGCGTCTGCGAGCGATATGGACATCCGCGGCCAGTGGGCCTGGGCCACGAACTTGACGAATGCGCCGCCACCCAGCACCGCCAGCGCCATCGGGCCAACGGGCATCAGCAGCCGTCGAAGCACACGTACGCGCTGCGCGAGGCGAAGTTTCGTGAAAATACCTGCCACCAGCATTGGCAATGACGGCGCTTCATGAACGGGCAGCCCGCCTTGGGCCGCGTGTGGGAATTGAGCCATACCTCGTCGCAACGCCTGACGTTTCGATTTCCGCTTCACGCGGATCGTCCCGCCGCGGAAAGGGCACGCCGCGTTCGGAGTCGGCGATCGTCTCCGAGCGGCGCGAACGAATCGCGGCGACGCGCTTCGTATCAGTGATGCGCCCTGCTGGACTTGGGACTCGAGGTGAACTCTTTGGCTATCTCGCCTATGAGCTTGACAAGTTTTTTCCCTTCTGCAAGGTAGTCTTCCGCCATCTTGTTGGCGAATTCCGTCTGCACCGCAAGCGCCTCGTTCGCATTCGTGCAGCGGGCAAGTTGCACGGCCGCGTCGAGCTCCTTCGTGAATCGTTCGTGCGCGAATCGCATTGTTTCATCTCGCATCTTGTTTGCTTGGCTAACCCACGCCCCATACGCCTTCGCCACGGTCGCGATCGATTGGGGATCCATGCTCCACATCGCTTCAGCGCTCGGGGAAATGGGCTCAACGGCCTTGCTGTGCCTTTGCATGTTATGGGTCCTTTCAGAAGGGCTGCACACTGCCCGGTCCTGCCGGGAAGGAGATAGGTAGCTATGACAGCGTCATAACGCACTTTAGCGCTGCCCCTGCCCCTTGTCAATAACGAGTAGAGCAACGACGTCGCTTCGTTCGAGCGCAGCGCGGCCGGCACTTCGATGTGCAACGCATTCCCTTCGTCGCTACACTGAGCCGTTCGAGCCACGCGCCGGAGACCACCGACATGATCACCATCTGCCATCTTTCCACGTCACGCTCCGAGCGCATCGTCTGGCTGATGGAGGAGCTCGGCCTCGAATATTACCTCGAGCCATTTCAGCGCGAGCAGAACGGCACCGCTCCCGACGCACTGCGGGAGATCCATCCCCTCGGCAAGGCTCCGGTGATCCGTGACGGCGATACGGTCCTCGCGGAGTCGGGCGCCATCGTCGACTACATCGTTCACCGCTACGGCGCCGATCAGCTCGCCGTGCCACCCACGGCGCCGGCGTACGCGCGCTATCTGTATTGGTTCCATTTTGCCGAGGGCAGCCTGATGTCGCTTCTGGTCATGGCCCTCGTGCTGACGCGCGTGCCCGAGGGGACCGCGAGCCCGGCCGGAATCCGCGTGCAGGTCCGGATGAAGCAGATGCTTTCCTTCGTCGACTCGGAGCTCGGCGACGGGCCCTACTTCGTCGGCGAGACTTTCACGGCTGCCGATATCATGATGACGTTTCCGTTCACGACGACGCGCCTCTTCCTTGATTACGATCTCGCGCCGTACCCGAACATCGTCGCTTACCTGAAGCGGATCGAGTCGCGTCCGGCCTATCGTAAGGCGATGGCGCTGGCCGGTCCGACGAAATAATCGCGCGACCGGACTGTTCGCACTGTTTGCAATCGGTGAACTCACCGTGCCGCCTCTGCGGGCTCGTGAACCCTTTACAATCTCTCCCGTCGAATTCCACATCCCTCCTATCAGGAGCCGCTATCATGAAAGCCTATCTCGCCCCCTGGTCCCCCCAGCTGCTCAGCATTCTGCGCATCGTCACCGGCTTCCTGTTCTTGCAGCACGGCACCCAAAAATGGCTTGGGTTTCCGGTGGCGCGCCAAGGCCCAATTGAATTGTGGTCAACGACAGGGATTGCGGGAGCGCTGGAACTCGTGGGTGGCGCGTTGATAATCGTCGGCCTGTTTACGCGCCCGACCGCGTTCATTCTCTCCGGGTTGATGGCGTTCGCGTATTTCCTCGCGCATGCGCCGCAGGGCTTCTGGCCGATCGTCAACAAGGGCGAATTGGCTGCGCTTTACAGCTTCCTCTTTCTCTACTTCTCCGCCGCGGGTGGCGGGCCGTGGAGCCTCGATGCGTTGCGCAAGGGATAAGGCGCTCAGGACCTGTCCAAGCGAACCGCGTTGGCCCTAGCCGGATTTCTTCTGCCGTCAGGCGTCGATCCTGCCGTTTTTTCGCTGCTCGTCGGGCGCGCACTGCGCGCATTCACGGACGGTTATGTCGCGGTGCTGTTGCCCGCCTACCTCCTTGCACTCGGCTTCGGGCAGTTCGACGTCGGGCTACTCAGCACGGCAACGCTCGCGGGGTCGGCGCTCGCGACACTGGCTGTCGGCGCCATCGGTCATCGCTGGTCGCAGCAAACGTTGTTGCTCGGCGCTGCGCTGCTCATGCTCGCCACAGGGCTGGGTTTCGCGGCGGTCACGGCGTTCTGGCCACTGCTGATCGTCGCGTTCTTCGGCACGATCAATCCGGGCTCGGGCGATGTCAGCGTGTTCCTGCCGCTCGAGCATGCTCGCCTCGCGCACGCCGCCGAAGGCAACGCTCGCACCGCGCTTTTCGCACGCTATTCGCTCACCGGTTCGCTCTGCGGAGCCGTGGGCGCGCTGGCCTCGGGTGTGCCCACGTGGCTGATGGCGTACGCACACGTGCCGCTGCTGACGGGACTGCGGGCGATGTTCCTGCTTTACGCCGCAATCGGCGTCACGATCTGGTGGCTGTATCGGCGACTCCCGCGCGCCAACGGCGCGGCGGCGCGAAGCGCGATGCCCCTCGGTCCCTCGCGAGGCGTCGTTTTCAGACTGGCGGCATTGTTCAGCGTCGACGCGTTCGCCGGCGGGCTGGTGGTCAACTCGCTCCTGACGCTATGGCTGTTCGAGCGCTTCGGGCTCTCCCTCGGTGAAGCAGGTTTGTTCTTCTTCTGGTCGGGGCTGCTCTCGGCGTTCTCGCAGCTCGCGGCGCCGATCGTTGCAAAGAAGATCGGGCTACTCAACACCATGGTGTTCACGCATATCCCGGCGAATGTGTTCCTGATCCTGGCCGCACTCGCGCCGAGCCTGCCGCTTGCCCTCGGCTTGCTGTTTGCGCGCAGCGCGTTGTCGCAGATGGACGTGCCTACCCGCACTGCGTTCGTGATGGCGGCTGTGACGCCTGCTGAGCGCGCCGCAGCGGCTAGCTTCACCGCCGTGCCGCGCAGCCTCTCCTCTGCCGTGAGCCCCACGCTCGCCGGAGCTTTGCTGGCGGCGGGCCTGCTGAGCATGCCGCTGGTGGCCTGCGGCGCATTGAAGATCACGTACGACCTCGCGCTTCTGATTTCCTTCCGCCGCATGCGGCTGCCGACGGACCCAAAAGACTAGCGGCCGCGTGATTCACCGCGGCCGCTAGTTGCGCACGCCCACTGATTACCCGCGCGGTTCGCCGTTACCGTTGACGGCGATCGTCGGTCCTGGCGGCGTGCTCATTTGCGCGCGATGCTCGATACCGCGGAAGTTGTACGTCACCTCCCAGAATTCGGGTCGGGCGCTGCCGGGTACGCTCGCGCAGCGCTGGACGTCCTGTGTATAGACGCCTCCACCGCCGCCGCCGCGTCCCACATTGGCCCCGATCGCGGCGCCGGCGACCGCACCACCTGCGGTGGCCACATCCTGGCCGCGTCCACCGCCGACCTGATGGCCGAGCACACCCCCGATGATCCCGCCGATGATCGCGCCCGGAACATTGGGACTACCAGATCGGTCGTCGACAACCTGCTGGCGCTCGACCCAGCAGCGGTTCTCCGGCGGGCCGACGACCGCGCGTACCGACGTCACGTTCGCCTGGTAGAGCCGTTCATTCGGGCGTTGGCGATACTGGTAAGTAGGCACAGCCATCGCCGGTGGCGCCTCGTAGATGTTGCGCGCATTGCGCGAGAGCGGGCGCACCGAAGATATCGAATTATCGAGGCCCATTGCCGCCAACGTGTCGTAGCTTCCTCTGCGCAAGACCACGCAGTTGCCTCCGAATTGCGCGTGTTCGCACACTTCCCAACGGCCGCCGTTCGACGACCGCCGACGACGCGCGGTCGTTGAATCCGCTCTTAGCAAGGTTGCGCACCTCCCCGGACGCGGACATCGCGCGACCGCGAAAACCTTCGCCTTCGTAAAGGGTGACCTGTGCGGCCGCCTGCGTGGCCAAGGCGATGCAGGCCACACCCAATACCCTCGTCACTTTCACCCTCGTCACTTTCGTGTGCATTCTAGCCTCCGATCTTCCCACCCGGCGAGGGGTGCGTTTCCGTCCAGAATCAATGGGGATCAAATCCGTCCAGCACCACGTGCGCGCCGACCGTTGCGACGCATTCGGCATGGCCACAACCACACTCGTCGTCCACCCCGGCCTTGCTGGTGGCTGCACGTTCCGCACAGTGATCACTGCAATAGCGCTCGCCCGACACAACCGTACACACGCAGGCGGAATGAGCGCACTTGGCCAGCGCGGCAAGCTTGCCTGAAGTTTCTGTTTGCACCTTTTCCATAGCGGCCTCCTTGAAAAGACACGCCCTCGCGGAAGTTGTGCCCTGCTGGCACGATAGCGGTGTGCCGATCGTGGGACAGTCGTCCGGCGTCCCATTCGGACGTCGGACAGAACCTACGTCCCGCGGACACCTGCTGGAATCCAGCGCCGATACAATTGCTTACGCAGCGGTCACGCCGGACACTCCACGACGTCGCCGACGCGAAAGTCGTTCTCCCAGGTCTCGAGCCGCACGGGGAATCCCCACAGCCGTCTGAGATGCAGGACGACTTCCGCCGTCGCCTCGGTGAGCGGACGCCCGCGACGGCGCAGGTGGCGCAGCGTCAGCGAGCGGTCGCCATCGCGGTCGTAGCGCACGACCTGGACATCGGGAACGCGGATCTCCTGCGCGTGCTGTCGCGCAAGCAGCTTGCGCACGCGGCGGTAGCCGCGTTCGTCGTGGATGCTGTCGACGTGCAGCGTGTCCTCGGCAACGTGGTCGGCGATGGCGAACAGATGGAACTCGCGGATCAGCCGCGGCGACAGGTACTGGGCGATGAACGACTCGTCCTTGAAGTTGCGCATCGCGAAGTCGAGCGTCGTCTTGCCAGTCGGTGCCGGCGATCTGCGGGAAACCACTCGCGGTCCTCGGCGTCGGGCGTCTCGCAGATGCGCCGCAGGTCGCGAGAACATCGCGAATCCCAGCGCATACGGATTGATGCCCGCTGTACGCCTTCGAATCGAACGCCGGCTGGGCGACGACGTTGGTGTGGCTCTTCAGGAATTCGAGCATGAAGCCGTCGTCGACCAGCCCCTTCTCGTGCAGCCGGTTGAGGATCGTGTAGTGCCAGAACGTCGCCCAGCCCTCGTTCATCACCTTGGTCTGGGCCTGCGGATAGAAGTACTGCGCGAGCTTGCGCACGATGCGCACCAGCTCGCGCTGCCACGGCTCGAGCTTCGGCGAGTATTTCTCGACGAAATAGAGGATGTTCTCCTGCGGCTCCGCCGGGAACGCCGGCGTCGCGCGGCCGCTTCGCTTCGGTCGGCGGTGTCCGGCACCGTGCGCCACAGGTCGTTGAACTGCCGCTCGCGATGGGCTTCGCGCTCGGCGAGCCGCGCCGCCTCGGCCTTGAGCGTCAGCGCGCGCCGGCCGGCGGTAGCGGTCGACGCCGTGCGGCATCAGCGCGTGGCAGGCGTCGAGCACCTCCTCGACCGCGGCGGCGCCGTGCCGCTCCTCGCATTCCATCACGTAGCGGCGCGCGAACACCAGGTAGTCGAGGATCGCGTCGGCGGCGGTCCACTGCCGGAACAGGTGGTTGCCCTTGAAGAACGAGTTGTGGCCGTAGCACGCGTGCGCGATGACCAGCGCCTGCGTCGTCATCGTGTTCTCTTCCATCAGGTACGCGATGCACGGATTGGAGTTGATCACGATCTCGTAGGCGAGGCCCTGCATGCCGCGCCGGTAGGCCTGCTCGTTGCGGATGAACTCCTTGCCGTACGACCAGTGCGGATAGCCGACCGGCAGTCCGCTGGTGGCGTAGGCGTCGAGCATCTGCTCGGACGTGATGATCTCGATCTGGTTGGGATACGTGTCGAGCCCGAACTCGCCGGCGACCTCGGCGATCGCCGCGTCGTAGCGCTCGAGCAGCTCGAAATCCCAGTCGGCGCCGTGCGAGAGGGCGCTGGCAGTGCTCATTGCGCTGTCCTTCTGAAGAGCTCGCGGAACACCGGGTAGATCTGGTCGCGGCGCGTCGCGCGGCGCATCGCGAAATTCCGGCGTGGCTTCGGCGACCCGCTCGTACTCGGCCCACAGCGTCGACGAGCGGTCCGGCGCATCGCGGCGCAGCCAGCTCGAGGTAGGTGTAGTAGCGCGTCGCCGGCAGCAGGCGCTCGCGCAGGAACCGCGCGCTCCGCGCCGGATCGGCGCCGAACGCGTCGCCGTCGGACGCCTGCGCCGCGTAGACGTTCCAGCCGCTCGCGTAGCGCTCGCTGCGAATCTTGTCCGCGAGCTCCAGCGCCGAGTAGCACGACCGTGCCGCCCGAGCGCGGGTCGTGGAAGAACGTGTCCTCGTCGACTTCCTCGGCATCGTCGGTATGGCGGATGAAGATCAGGTCCACCTCGCTCGTACTTGCGGGTGAGGAAGAGGTACAGCAGCGTGAAGAAGCGCTTGGCGAGGTCCTTCTTGTCCTCGTCCATCGACGCCGAAACGTCCATCAGGCAGAACATCACCGCGCGCGCGATCGGCTCCGGCCGCCAGACGCGGTTGCGGTAGCGCAGGTCGAGTTCGTCGAGAAACGGCAGCCTGCTCGCGGCGCCGCAGCAGGCGATCGAGTTCGTCGTGCAGTTCCGCGGCCTCGGAGCGCATCGTCCGGCCGCGACGGCCACCGCGAACGCCTCCTCGATGCGCCTCGCGCCTCGCGCGCGATGCCGCCGGCGAGCGCGATCCGCCGCGCGAGCGACTGCCGCAGCGTGCGGATGACGGCGAGATTCGCCGGCACGCCAGTCTTGCGTGTAGCCCGCGCGGATGCTCTTCTGTCGTGCGCGCGTGCCCGATTTCGGTGCGCGCAAGGTCGCGGCAGCTCGAGGTCGTCGAAGAAGATCTGCATGAACTCTTCGCGCGACAGCGAGAACACGAAGTCGTCCTCGCTGTCGCCCTCGCCGCCTCGCTGCCGTCGCCGCCGCCACTGCCCGCGCCTTCCGGCCGCGGGATGCGATCGCCGGCGACATATTCGCGGTTGCCCGGCAGCACGAATTCGCGATCGCCGCCGCGGCCGAAGCCGAACGACGGCTCCGAAATGTCCTTTTTCGGCACGCGCACTTCGCCGCCCTGCTCCATGTCGGCGAAGCGGCGCTCGCCGACCATCTGCTTCACCGCGGTCTCGGATCTGCGCCTTGTACCGGCGCAGGAAGCGCTCGCGGTTGACCGCGCTCTTGCCGCGGCCGTTCGGCCGGCGGTCGATGAGGTGGAGCATCGGCGTTGTCCCGGTTCAGTCTTGGCGCCGGTCACGACGACTTGTGCACGCGCAGGTACCACTCGGCAAGCAGGCGCACCTGCTTCTCGGTGTAGCCCTTGGCGACCATGCGCGCGACGAAATTCTGGTGCTTCTGCTTGCTCGTCGGCGGACGCCTTGGCGTTGAACGAGATCACCGGCAGCAGGTCCTCGGTGTTCGAGAACATCTTCTTCTCGATCACCTCGCGCAGCTTCTCGTAGCTGTTCCACGCGGGATTGCGCCGCTGTTGTTGGCGCGCGCGCGCAGCACGAAGTTGACGATCTCGTTGCGGAAATCCTTGGGGTTGGCGATGCCCGCGGGCTTTTCGATCTTCTCCAGCTCGCCGTTGAGCGCCCCGCGGTCGAAGCTCTCGCCGGTCTCGGGATCGCGATAGTCCTCTTCCTGGATCCAGCAGTCGGCGAACGTCACGTAGCGGTCGAAGATGTTCTGGCCGTACTCGGCATACGACTCGAGATAGGCGGTCTGGATCTCCTTGCCGATGAATTCCGCGTAGCGCGGCGCGAGGTAGCCCTTGATGTGCTCGATGTAGCGGCGGCGCGTTTCATCGGGCAGGTCCTCGCGGGCGAGCCGCTGCTCGAGCACGTACATGAGGTGCACCGGGTTGGCGGCGATCTCGGTCTGGTCATGGTTGAACACCGCGGACAGGATCTTGTAGGCGAAGCGCGTCGACATGCCGGTCATGCCTTCGTCCGGGCCGGCGTAGTCGCGGTATTCCTGCAGCGTCTTGGCCTTGGGATCGACGTCCTTCAGCGTTTCGCCGTCGTAGACGCGCATCTTGGAATAGATGCTCGAGTTCTCGGGCTCCTTCAACCGCGTCAGCACGGAGAACTGCGCCATCATCTCGAGCGTGCCCGGCGCGCAGGGCGCGTCCGCCAGCGACGAGTTGGCCAGCAGCTTCTGGTAGATCTTGACTTCCTCGGACATGCGAGGCAGTACGGCACCTTGACGATGTAGATGCGGTCGAGGAACGCCTCGTTGTTCTTGTTGTTGCGGAAGCTGTGCCACTCCGATTCGTTCGAGTGCGCGACGATGACGCCGTTGAACGGGATCGCCGAGAAGCCTTCGGTGCCCTTGAAGTTGCCTTCCTGCGTGGCGGTCAGCAGCGGATGCAGCATCTTGATCGGCGCCTTGAACATCTCGACGAACTCGAGCAGGCCCTGGTTGGCGAGGCACAGGCCGCCGGAGTAGCTGTAGGCGTCCGGATCGTTCTGCGACAGGTGCTCGAGCTTGCGGATGTCGACCTTGCCGACCAGCGACGAGATGTCCTGGTTGTTCTCGTCGCCCGGCTCGGTCTTGGTGATCGCCACCTGGCGCAGCACCGACGGCTGGATGCGCACGACGCGGAACTGCGACAGGTCGCCGCCGAATTCCTGCAGCCGCTTGACCGCCCACGGCGACATGATGCCGGTCAGATAGCGGCGCGGAATGCCGTAATCCGTCTTCCAGCACGGCGCCGAAGCGCTCCGGCGCGAACAGCCGAGCGGCGATTCGTTGACCGGCGATCCCTTGATCGCGTAGATCGGATGCATTTCCATCACGGCCTTCAGCCGCTCGGCGATCGACGACTTGCCGCCGCCGACCGGGCCCAGCAGATAGAGGATCTGCTTCGTCTCCTCGAGGCCCTGCGCCGCATGCTTGAAGAACGCGACGATCTGCTCGATCGCGTCTTCCATGCCGAAGAACTCGCGGAAGGCCGGATAGCGCTTGATGACGCGGTTGCCGAAGAGCCGGGCGAGCCGCGGGTCATTGCGGGTATCGACCAGCTCGGGTTCGCCGATGCCGGCGAGCATGCGCTCCGCGGCGGTCGCGTAGGCGGCCGGGTCGCGCTTGCACAGATCGAGGTACTCGTCGAGACTCATTTCCTCGTCCTGCGTGGCCGAATAATTCGACCGGAAGTCGTCAAGCAGCGTCGTCATCGTCGTAATCCCATAAGGCCAGTCACCAAGATGCCGGATTCCCGGGGCCGTTCCAGCCCGCTCCCGGCATACGGAGCGGCAAACCTTCTTGGTTTTCTTGCCAACTGCACCAGCCAATGTGCTGCTTTCGCCCGCCGCATAAAGGACGCGACGATGGCGGCCGGAAATTGGCGCCGCGCCCGTCGAAGCTCGCTGGGGCATGGCGGACCGCCGATCCGGGAGACTGCTCGGAACTTGTACTGCATAAGGCGTGCCAGAGTCGGGGCCCGGCGTTGCTCCCGGGTCGTCCTGGAGGACGCGGGGACTGCCTTGACCGGGGGGCGGGTGTGGTTCACCCGTGAGCCACCTGCGCGCCGCGAATGTCACTGCGCCCAAAAGGGTTGCCGTCGAAATTGGGACCATTGCCTGCCCAATTACGTAACCGGGAGTGCCGTTTGCGACTCATCGTGGTACGACGCCTTGGCTCCTTCTAGTCGGATGGGCGGGGATCAATGTGCCGACGTAACGTGTTCATGCCCGCGCAGGATGACAGCGAAAGCCCGTGTCCACTCTCATGTATACGTTATAGGCCAAAAAACGATTGATACTTAGTGCGATGCGATGCCAATATCCCGCACGTTGGCAAACGGAGCAGGGCCACGGGCTTTTGGCAGCAATCCGGCAGGAGTGCCATCTATGAAACCTCTTGGATCCGCCTTGTTGATTGCTGTCGCCTTTGCCTGTGCACCGGCGTCGGCGCAGAACGTGAAGATCACGCCGCTCGGCTCGCACACCGGAGAGCTGTGCGACCGGGACCGCGCGACGATCTTCGAGGATCCGACAGGCGAGCGGATCCTCTACGACGCCGGGCATTCGGTGACGGGGGCGAGCGGTCCCGGCTCGGTGAGTGCACGTCGTGCTGCTGAGTCATGCGCGTGGCGATCACATGGGGGATCGCAAGTTGAAGGCCCAGGAGGCAAGCCCACCGGCGCCTGCGGGCAGACTGGCAGCGATCTCGTAGTACCGCTGCCAGCAGCCTGCCTGGTGGGCGTGCACCTTGGAGGCGTGCGCGCCGTCAAGTCCGCCGTCGCCGCGCGCGTAGTCGAGATCACGGTGGTCTACGCGGCGCACGACAGCACGGTCTCGCGCAACCTCCTCACCGAGAAGAAGGACCTGGAGCCGGACAACGTCAGCCTGTCGCTCGGACCGCCGACCGGGTACGTGGTCCAATTCACCAACGGACTGAAGGTTTACCTCTCCGGCGACACCGGCCTTCATTCGGAAATGCAGGCCATCGTCAACGAGTTCCACAAGGTGAACCTCGCGATGTTCAATCTTGGCCCGAGCGCGGTGACGAGCGCCTCGGCGGCTTACGCGATCAACGAATACATCCGACCCGCGAGCGTCATCGCGACCCATGTGAACGAGGGCGCGACGGTCGACGGCAAGGTCCGGCCCGGGTCGCGCACCGCGGCGTTCATGGCTCTGGTCAAGGGCCGCCCGGTGTACCTCGCGTTGAGGGGCAAGACGATGGGATTCGACGGCAACGCCAAGTGCGTCGCCGGCTGCTAGGAGCCCGAGGCGCCATTCAACTCCGGTGGGGTCGGGCGCCCGACGCGCGACCGCGTCCCTTGCGAGGCACCTCCCGCGGCACGGCGTCCGGCTCGGCCGCGATCTCGTCGTGCAGCCAGCGCCGGAACAGCGCGAGCTTGGCCGTGCCCGCCATCCGCGGCGGATAGACGAGCCAGAACTTCCGCGACGCCGGCGCCACGATGTCGAAGAGGCGCACCAGAATGCCGTTGCGAACGTCGTTGCCGAGCAGCGAATGGCGGGCGAGTGCCACCCCCTGCCCCTCGGCCGCGGCCTGCAGCATGTGCGACGAGTCGTTGAAGATCGGTCCTCTTGACGGCTCGGGCCAATCGAGGCCGGCCGCCTCGAACCACGGCTTCCAGGGCTCGTCGTTCGTGCGGAGCAGCGTGAATCGCGCGAGATCCCGAGGATGCTTCAGGCGGCGCCCCGGCAGCAGGCGCGGGCTGCATACCGGGAAAAATCCGTCGTCCAGCAGATGTTCCGCTGCTACGCCCGGCCAATCGCCGTAGCCATACCGGATAGCGACATCGGCGTCGTCGCGCTGGAAATCGACGTTCGACATGTTGGATCGCACGTCGAGATCGACATCCGGATACGCTGCGAGAAAGCCGCCGATTCGCGGCAACAGCCAGCGCGCGGCGAACGACGGGACGACGCTCACCCGCAAGAGGCGCGGGTTGACGCGCGCGGTGATCTCATTGACCGCCGCCGTCAGTTCGGCGAAGGCGGCGCGCACGCGGCTCGCGAATCGTTCGCCCTCGTCGGTCAGGCGAATCCCGCGGCCCGAGCGCTCCGTGAGGCGCACACCCAGGTCGGCTTCGAGCGACTTGATCTGGTGGCTGATGGCCCCGTGCGTGACGTTCAGAGCCTCCGCGGCCCGCGTCAGGCTCCCTTCGCGCGCGGCGGCTTCGAACGCCCGCAAGGCCTGCATCGGCGGCAGCCGGACGCCCATGCCCCACCCTTCCGATATGTGAGCGATACTCACATTATCCGGGAAAACAAATCGCTTGTCTCGCAACCGTTGAAGCCTAAATTCAGCTCCATGCCGCCGCCACCCAGGACAGTCGAACATGTCAATGCCACTCGCAATTGAAAACCCGCGTGCCGATGCACGCCAGCCCTTTGGTCGCGCACCTTCGGACATGGTCCGCCGGCTGCGCACCGCGCTCCTCCGCGTCGCATTGATGGGTCTCGTTGCCACGCCTGCCTGCCAGCTCGTCCCCGGAGATGCCGGATCAGCGCCGGCCACTGCCGCAAGCGGCGCGACCGCCAAGGAAGCAAGCCATGTCGGAGAATTTTCGGGCAGGTACCAGGACGGGCTGCCCGTGTATCTCTTTCCGACGATATACGTGATCGGAAAGCGCACAGCGGATTAGCCGGAGCATCGCGGGAACGGCAACCGGAGCACATCGGCGCAGCGAACATCCGCGGAGGGATTGAGTGTTCCCCAAGGGACCGGTACGATCCCGAAGGGATGAAACCATCGGCACCCGAGCGGGACCGATTGCGCCGGGGCTCGGCATGATCGCGGTCGTCGTGCCGAACCGGGTGGCGGCGTTCTGCGCGCTGATCGTTGCGCTCGCGGCCTGCGCGCCTACTTCCGAGCAGCCGCCGCCTGCGGCGGCGGCCAGCGCGAGCGCTCCCGCGGTGACGCGGCGACCCCTCCCTGAAGTCACGCCACCCCCGCCCGGTGTCCCGCCCCCGACTTCTCCCGCACCCGCGGCATCGGCGCCGATGCCCCCGATCGTCGTTCCAGCGGGCGCGCTCTACGTATGCGTCGTCAGAACGGGAGCAACGCTCCAGCAGACGGCCATCGAATATGCGGAGAAAGTCGGGCAGATGTGCCGCAAGCATCCGGAAATGGGCCCGTGCCAATACGAGCGCAACGTCTGCCGCCGCAAAGGCGGACGTGTGTTCGCGGCGGACGGCACGGAAATAACGATGGTGACCGAGGCTGAATACGACAAGAAGGTTCGGCGCGTCACGTTCAAGGCGAACTGACGCGCGCGCCGGATCTCGTCGTGCGCGTAGCGTCGCCGTGGCGTGACGCGCTCGTGCGCCGTCGGCGGCGCGTCGGCGCGCTCGGCGGACGCGCGCGGTGGCTCCGCGACGTCGGTCTGCTGCATGTCGCCGCTGATGGCGCCGCCGTCGGCGACGATCAGCCGCCCATAGCGGATCGTCCCCGACACGCTGCCGGTGCCGTGCACGACGAGACGCGTCCGCGCCGTGAGCTCGCCCGTGAACTCGCCGTGGATTTCCGCGACATCGATGTGCGCCGTTCCTTGCAACGTTCCCGGCTTGGCGATCTGCATCACCTTGCTGTGCACGGTCGCTTCAACATGGCCCTCGACCACGAGGAGATCGCAATCGGATATCTCCACGCCCTTGAGCTTGATGTTGACGCCGACGAATAGTTTGCTGCCCGGCGCTTCCACCGGCGACGTCGCGGGTGCCGCGCTCGCTCCCGGCGCGGTGCCGGAGTGGGCGGGGTCGGGGCGGGCAACGGCGCCGGATCCGGCAAGGGACTCCCGCGCAGGGGTGGGGTCGGGCGGCAGTGCGCGCAACGCGGAGTTGGAGGGTGCGGCAGCCGGCGATCCCGGCGGCTCGTAGATGGCGGCGGGCCGCAGCGCCGGTCGGACCGGGACTTTGGGCTCGTGCGTGTCGACGGGCCGATCGCGGCGACTGAAGTTGAGCATGGCGTCTCCTCGAGAGCGCGGACAGGTTATGACAATGTCATTGTTCCCCTTTGCGGCAAGCCGACGCAACTCATATTTTCGAGGATCGCCGACACCGGGTCGAATTCATGCGTCCAGCGCATCCGTCCGCCGTGGAATCAACCCGCGGGATTGGGGTAGCGGATCTGCAGCGCGGCGATAGCCGCAAGCGTCGAAGGATCGAGCTCCACCTGGCTCGCCGCGATGTTCTCCGCGAGCTGCGCTTGCGACGTGGCGCCGAGGATCATCGCGCCCAAATGCCAGCGGCTTTTCACGTAGCCGAGCGCAAGCTCGACGAGCGAGAGCCCCGCTTGCTTCGCCAGGGCGCCGTAGGCAGCGACGGCCTCGTGCACGATGGGCTTCCTGAACCGCAATCCCATATCGTCGAACAGCGCAAAGCGCGAGCCGGGGGGCGGCGCGCCGCCGAGATACTTGCCCGTAAGGACGCCTCCGCCGAGCGGGCTGTAAGCAAGGAGCGACATGTTTTTCGCGAAACAGCGTCTCCGCGAGATCGTTGTCGACACCGCGCGAGACGAGGCTGTAGCTGTTCTGGATCGTCACCGGGCCCGGCACGCCCTGCTCGCGCGCAACGCGCCGGAATTCGCACGACGCCCCACGCCGTCTCGTTCGACAGTCCGTAATGGCGGATCTTGCCGGCCTTGATCAGCCCCGCCAGCGCGTCGACCTGCTCGTCGATCGACGGCCCTCCGCGCTCCTTCGCCGGCTCGAACTCCGGTCGCGCCGAACATCGGCACGTTGCGCTGCGGCCAGTGGATCTGATAGAGATCGATGCAGTCGATGTTGAGCCGCGCGAGGCTCGTGTCGACGGCCTCGGCGATCACGTCGCGCGTCAGATCGGTCCGGCCGTTGCGAATCCAGTCCCGACGGCCCGGTCCCGCCACCTTGGTCGCGATGACGACGTCCTCGCGGCCGCGACGCGCGAGCCAACTGCCGAGATGCCGCTCGGTACGGCCCTGCGTGGTGGCGTTCGGCGGGGCCGGATACATCTCCGCGGTATCGATGAAGTTGACGCCTTTGCGAGAGCGCGTAGTCGAGTTGCGCATGCGCATCGGCTTCGCTGTTCTGCTCGCCCCACGTCATCGTGCCGAGGCAGACCTCGGAAACGTTGAGGTCGGTGCCGGGCAATGTTCGATGTTTCATCGTTTTCCTATCGACAAGGAGTGGATCGGGATCGACGCACCGACCATCGCGGTAACGGCGGCGATGGGCGCCGCTGCGTGCCGCAACCCGGCGTTTCGGCGCCACGCTACACTTGCGCCGTGTCCAACCGCATCACCTCACTGGCCTCGCAGGTCTTTCGTTCGTCCCCGCTCCGGCACACCGCCTTCCGGCAGTTCTACATCGGATCCGTCGGTGCGGCGCTCGGCTACACGACCCAGACGACCATCGTCGCCTGGCTCATGGCCACGCTGACGCCTTCGGCGCTCATGGTGGCGCTGGTGCAGTCGGCGAGCACTGCGCCGTCGCTGCTGCTGGGGCTTTTCGCCGGCGCGCTGGCGGACCTCGTCGACCGGCGGCGGGTCATTCTGGTCACGCAAATCGTCCTGTTCGCGGCCACCGCGACGCTCGGCATCATCACGCTTGCTCGGCGCCACCACTCCGGTCACGCTCCTCGCCTTCACCTTCCTGATCGGCGCCTGTTTCACATTCTACCTGCCGGCACAATCGGCGAGCATCAACGATCTCGTCGCGCGCATCGATGTGCCGCGCGCAGTCGCGCTGGGCGCGGTCGCCTTCAACGTCGCGCGCGCCGTCGGGCCCGCGCTCGCTGGCGCGTTGGTCGCATGGTTGAGCTCGGGAAGCGCGCTCGTTGCCTGCGCGTTCTTCTTCGTCGTGATGATCGTCACCATGCGCGGCTGGAAGAGTCCGGCGCGCGCTCACCGGGCGATGCCGGAAACGCTGTTGTCGGGCATCGAAAGCGGCCTTCGCTACACCCGGCATTCGCCACCGATGCGGGCGTTTATCGTCCACAACGTGAGCTTCGCTCTTTGCGCGTGCGTGGTGCTGGCGCTCATGCCCGTCATCGCCCGCGACCAGCTCGCACTCGGCGCCGGGGGCTTCGGCTTACTGTCGGCGAGCTTCGGGATCGGCGCGGTCGTCAGCGCGCTGTTGGTTCCGCGCGGCCTGCATCGGGCATCGCTCAACACGATGGTCACCTTCTTCGTGCTGCTGTGGATCGCCGGCGCGTTGCTCATCGCCGCGGCGGGCTACACGACGGTCGCGCTCCTCGGGGCGTTCTGCACCGGCGCAGCCTGGACCGGCGTCTTTTCCAGCCTGTCCGCGGGGACCCAGACCTCGGCGCCGGCCTGGGTGCGGGCCCGCGCGGTCGCGATGAACTCGATCGCCGTGCAGGCGGCCATGGCGCTGGGCAGCGCTTTCTGGGGCTGGCTCGCGTCGCTCGCTGGCACGCCGCGTCGCGCTGGCTGCCGCGGCCGGCACGATGCTCGTGCTGCTGGCAGTGAATCGGCGCGTCCGGCTGCGGATGGGGGACGAGGCCGACGTGACGCCCAGCATGCATCTGCCTGACCTCGCGATCGCGTCGAACCTGCAACCCGACGATGGGCCGGTCCTGATCCAGATCGAATACCGGATCGAGCCCGAAAACCTCGACCAGTTCATCGACGCCATTCACAAGCGTGGAGACGATCCGGCGGCGCAACGGGGCGAGCGACTGGCTCGTCTTCCGGGATCTTGGGGAGGAGGGTCGCTTCGTCGAGCGTTTCATCATCCGGTCCTGGGCCGAATACGTCCGGCTGCGGACCCGGCTGACGATGGCCGACCGGGAGATGCAGGACCGGGTCGAAGGATTGCAGCGGCCGGGCGTGCCAGTGCGCGTGTCGCGCTTGATCGCGACCTGAGCGCGACCTCGCGCGCGCGATCAGTCCCGCTCGTCTCCCCGTGTCTCGAGCTCGACACGAAGCTCGTACAGGTCGTCGTCGAGCGCATCGCGCGCGGACACGACGCCGAGCGGCCTGCCGTGCTCGACCACCGGCAGATGGCGGAATCCGCGCTTGTGCATCACGCGGAGCGCTTTGACGAACGGCTCGTCCGGATGGATTGTCTGAGGCTGCGGGGTCATGACGTCGGCAAGCAACGTGGTGGCGGGGTCGCGTCCGGCGGCGATCACGCGAAAGAGCGCGTCCCGCTCGGTGAAGATGCCGCTGAGCCGCGATGCCTCCACGACGAGAAGCGCCCCCTTGCCCTTTTCCTTCATGAGGATCGCAGCCTCCAGCACCGTCAGGGTCTTTTCCGCGACGGCAGGAGGCTGCCCTGAAACGATGGACCGAAGCGATCGAAGCGACATGTCGGGCTCCACGTGACTTTTCGAATTGCGACATTGGGCGCCACGCGCCGGGCGAAAGTCAAGCGCCGCGCACGACTCCTTCCGCCGCTTTTTCGTGATACCGTTTATCTGGTGGGATAGACCTGAAACGTAACGGGGTAGGTAGCCGATGAAGAAGGTAGCGCTTTACAGCAGGTCCGGGCGGACGCGTCCTTCGAGCGCCCCGCCGCCGCAGCGTGTCGCGCCGTCCGGGACGGCCACGGCGCAGCCCGATGCGGCGCCCGCGCCGGGCGGCCGCTCCCGCTGGCGCACGGCGGGCTCGCGCTACGAACGTGCGCTGCTCGTCGTCGGCGGCGCCTTGTTCGCGCTGGTCCTGGTCGCGGTCCATGCCGCCTATTCGCCGGCGCCCGCGACGCTCACCCAGAAGGAAATCGACGCCGCGGTCCTGTACACGCTGGAGAACGTCCCCATGCCCTCGCACGCGGCCAAGGCGTTCGCCGCCGTGCAGCGGTCCGTCGTCCGGGTGCGCGGCAGGTCGAACGACCAGCGCGAGGACGGATACCAGACCGAGGGCGTGGGCACCGGCGTCGTCATCGTTGACACGGGCATCATCCTGACCAACCTCCACGTGGTCAACGGCGCCGACCAGGTGCAGATCGAGTTCTTCGACGGACTCGAATCCGAAGCCGTCGTCATCGGCGTGCGGCCCGAGCACGATCTCGCCGTGCTGCAGGCGAAGAAGCTGCCCGACGATCTCCAGGCCGCCACGCTGCGCTCGACCAACGACCTGGCCCCCGGGGACGAGGTGATCGCCGTCGGATTCCCGTTCGGCATCGGGCCGTCGGTGTCCTCCGGCGTCATCTCCGGATTGCATCGCGAGTACCGGTCCCCGCAGGGCAAGCGCCAGCTCACCAACCTCATCCAGTTCGACGCCGCGGCCAACCCCGGCAACTCCGGCGGTCCGCTCGTCACCGCCGACGGCGAGGTCGTGGGCATCGTGACGGCCATTCTCAATCCGACGGAAGAGCACGTCTTCATCGGCATCGGCTTCGCGGTCCCGATCGAGAGCGCGGCCGCCGCGGTCGGCATCTCGCCGTTCTGACGCGGCATCACCAGAGGTTGAAACGCATGAACGACACCGCCACCGCGCACTCCGAGGTCAAGCCGCTGATGGAGCGCATCCTCTACGAAGTGAAGAGGATCGTCGTCGGCCAGGACCATTTTCTCGAACGCGTTCTGGTGGCGATCCTCGCGCAGGGACACCTCCTCGTCGAGGGCGTGCCCGGTCTCGCCAAGACGCTGACCGTCAAGACGCTGGCGCGGACGATTCGCGGCAGCTTCAAGCGCATCCAGTTCACGCCCGATCTCGTGCCGGCCGACCTCGTCGGTACGCGCATCTACAACCAGAAGACCGGCGAGTTCAACACGTCGCTCGGCCCGGTGTTCACCAACCTGCTGCTCGCCGACGAAATCAACCGCGCGCCGGCCAAGGTCCAGAGCGCGCTGCTCGAAGTGATGCAGGAATACCAGGTCACGATCGCCGGCGATACGCACCGGGTGCCGGCGCCGTTTCTCGTGATGGCGACCCAGAATCCGATCGAGACCGAAGGCACCTATCCGTTGCCCGAAGCGCAGGTCGACCGCTTCATGATGAAAGTGCTGGTCGGCTATCCGACCGAGGAGGAGGAGTTCGTCATCGTCGAGCGGGTGACGGGCGTCGCGCAGGAAGTCTCCGCCGTCGCCACGACCGACGAGCTCGCCGCATTGCAGCGGGAGTGCCGCACCGGCTACGTGGATCCGTCGCTGATCCAGTACGCGGTGCGACTCGTCGCGGCGACGCGCAATCCCGACAAGTTCGGCATCAAGGATCTCGCCCGCTATCTCACGTACGGCGCGAGTCCGCGCGCGACGATCCATCTCATCGAGGGCGCCCGGGCGCTCGCCTATCTGCGCGGGCGGACCTATGTGCTGCCCGAGGACGTTTCCGATCTCGCGCCCGATGTGCTGCGGCACCGGTTGTCGCTGTCGTACGAGGCGCTCGCCGACGCGCAGTCGGCCGATGCGCTCATCCAGCGCATCATGCAGCAGGTGCCGAGGCCCGAGAAGCCGCTCGAGAGCCATGTCCGAATCGATCCCAAACCCGACGCGAACGCCTGAGGCGGTCCTGCGCCGTCTCGAGTGGACGGTGATCCGGCGGCTGGACGGCGTGCTGCACGGTGATTACCGGACGCTCTTTCGCGGCTACGGGCTCGACCTGGCCGACCTGCGCGAGTACCAGTACGGCGACGACGTCCGGCACATCGACTGGAATGTCACGGCGCGCCTCACCGTGCCCTACGTCCGCGAGTACAACGAGGAGCGCGAAGTCGCCGCCTGGTTCCTGCTCGATTTGAGCGCGTCGGTCGATTTCGGTTCGCGCGACACGAAGAAGCAGGCCGTGTCGAGCGAGTTCGTGGCCGTGCTCGCCCGCATCCTGACGCGCCATGGCAATCGCGTCGGCGCGCTGTTCTACGGGGATCGCGTGGACACGGTCGTCCCGACGAGAAGCGGCCGGCGCCAGGTGCTGCATCTGCTGCACATGATGTTGAACCGTCCGGCGCGCGCGCAAACCGGCGCCACGGAGCTTGGCGAGCTGCTGCGGTCCGCCTATGCGATGGCGCCGCGGCGCTCGCTTATCTTTATCGTCTCGGATTTCATCAGCGCGCCCGGCTGGGCGGAACCGCTCGCTCACCTCGCGCAGCGGCACGACGTCGTCGCCGTGCGCCTGTACGATCCGCTGGAAATGGAGCTGCCGGATCTGGGGATGCTCGTCGTGCAGGATGCCGAGACGGGTGAGCAGATTTTCGTCGACACGCACGACCGCGGGTTTCGCCGGCGGTTCGAGGCGGCGGCCAAGGAGCGCGAGGCGGCCCTCCACTCCGCGTTCGGCAACGCGGGCGTCGACGCGCTCGAGCTGTCGACGAACGACGATCTCGTCGACGCGATTCTGCGTTTCGCCGATCTTCGGAAGCGCAGGAGCCAGCTCGCCACGGGCGGCGGCATCCCCCAACATCTCGGACTGCACGCGTGACCTGGCTGTGGCCGGAAATGCTGTGGCTTCTGCTGCTCGTTCCGGCAGTCGTCGCGATATACCTCGTTCTCCTGCGCCGCAAGAAGAAGAGCGCGCTCCGGTATGCGAGCCTTTCGATCATGAGGGACGCGCTCGGCACCGGCCACCGCCTGCGCCGGCACGTCCCGCCGGCGATGTTCCTCGTCGCCTTCACCTTGATGATCCTCGCGATCGCGCGTCCGGCGGCGGTGGTGACACTGCCGTCGCAGCACGAGACCGTGATCATGGCGATGGACGTCTCGGGCAGCATGCGCGCCACCGACGTCAAGCCGAGCCGCATTGTGGCGGCGCAGGAGGCGGCGCGAGCGTTCGTCGCCGAACAGCCGAAGACCACGCGCATCGGTGTCGTCTCGTTTGCCGCCACGGCGTCGGTCGTCCAATCGCCGACGCACAGCCGCGAGGACATCCTCGCCGCCATCGAGCGGTTCCAGCTGCAGCGCGGTACGGCGGTCGGTAGCGGCATCCTGGTCGCGCTGAAGATGATCTTCCCCGATGCCGAATTCGATTTGCGCTCGTCGAACCCGCGGCGGGAGGCGGCGCGCGCGAGCCCGCTCGATCCCGCCAAGGCGACCGACAAATCGGAAGTCAAGACCGTGCCGCCGGGGTCGTATTCGTCCGCCGCGATCATCCTCCTGACCGACGGGCAGACGACGACCGGCCCCGACCCGATCGAATCGGCGCGCATGGCGGCCGACCGGGGCATCCGTGTGTACACCGTCGGTATCGGCACGCAGGGCGGCGAGACGATCGGCGCCGAAGGCTGGTCGATGCGCGTGCGACTCGACGAGCAGTCGCTCAAGACGATCGCCAACCTCACGCAGGGCGAGTACTTCTACGCCGGAACGGCGCCCGACCTGCAGAAGATCTACAAGAGCCTCAACACCAAGCTGTTCTTCGAGCAGAAGGAAACCGAGATCTCGGCGTTGTTCGCCGCCGTCGCGGCGGGGATCGCGCTCGTGTCGGGGCTCCTGTCCTTGCTCTGGTTCAACCGGATCCTCTGACGGCGAACTGCGCGCCGTCGCGATGCGGCGAGGGGCCGGTCAGTGCGGACCCGGCGGCGCCTGGCCCGTCAGCGCAAGACTGATCGCCGCGTTCCATTGCCGCTGCGGGATGGCCGCGGCACTATGCTCGTCGCATAGCGACGCGAGCCGGCCCAGCAGCGGACCGACGTCGTTCACGTGGACGTCCGCGTAATGCGCTTTGAGGAACGCGGCGATCGCCGCGTGCGTGGGGTCCGGAGTCGACGTTTTGCGCTTCATGGCAATTCGCGCTGCGATCGAACTTGGCCGCGGCAAGAAACGCAACGCGCGCCAGCGCAGGCGTGATGTGCCAACGCTTGTTGCAGTAAACACCTCGCAGCGGCGAAAATCAATGCGCACTGCAACATTCGGACCGCGGAACTTTGCTGTTCGCCGCGAGTCGCATCTTGGATCCTCGTGCCCGCAATGCTCCGCGCCGAGTTCCGGTGCGTCTCGCGTGGCCGAGCGATTTGCACGTTCCGTCACTCTGCGTCCCACCATCGCATCGCGCATCCATTCGCAGGAAATTCGCGTCAATTGAAGGAGTTCGCATATGGGCAAGGCCTCGAGTCCGGCACCTGATTTGCCTCCCACGGACGGAGCGACGTCCCGCCTGTCGGGGAATCCCGACGCGCGGGCCACGCTGCCGATGATCGTCGCGGCATCGTTCGACCGTCTCGCAATCCGGCAGCGCGCCCGGATGCTCGGCCGACTGCTCGCGTCGGTGGGGCCCCTTGCGCTCGCGGTCCTCGGTGGCGGCGCGTTCGCCAAGTACGCGACCCATGCACGCTGGCCGGAAATTCCCGTGTCGCTGGAGGACGCGGCCCGCGCCACGTCGGGCCAGATTCAGGAGATCGTGCGCTACATCGAGCAGAGTAATCCGCAAGTCTTCAATAACCTCCTCGAGCTCCTCGCGCGCGACTCGGCCACGATCGCGGCGTTGGGCGCCTCGATCGCCGCGCTCACGGTGCATCGACTCGCGAGTCTCCACACAACGGGACGCGACGTTCCAGCAGGCGGCAGCGCCTCGTCGGCAAAGCGCCAGCGCGCCCGCTAGCGCACAGCGCCGCTGACGCGCCGAATCCGCCGCCGCGCCGCGCGGGGCGGCCCCATTGCTGCGCGTGCGGGTGACGTCATATGATGCGCGCTGGGGTCGTGCCTCTGGCAATCGTTCGCCGCCCGGGTGCCGCGACCAGCGCCGAATCCCGTTCATCGCCCAGCGGAGGACCTCGCCGTGCTACCCGCCCCCCGGTTCGTCATTTCCGCGCTCGCGCTCGTCCTCGCCGCCGCGCTCGCCGCGCATCCCCGCGTCGCGCTGGCCGCGAAAATCTCCGAGTGCACCAAGCTCGGCATCTGCTACTGCGTCAACGACGAGCTCAAGGCCACCATCGCAACCAAGGTCGAGCGTTTCCGGCAGATCCTTGCCGAGCAGCGCAAGGCGGGCAAGGCCGTCGGTTACCTGAGCGTGCCGCTCACGTCGGCGGGCGGCGGGAACTTCAACATCAATAAGGAAGTCGCCGAGAGCGCCAAGGTCGCGATCGAGAAACGCTTCGGCGCCGAGTACATCTACGTGCTCAATCCCGGCACGCTCGACGCCGACCTGCCGAAGGGCGCCGGCGCCGATTACATGCTGATGTGGACCACGCTGCTCGAAGGTCCGGACGGCCTCGGCGATTTCGATTTCGTCTATTTCGCCGGGCCGCAGGACTTCGCGCGTTACTTCGGTTTCGACGGCAACGCCGACATGGCGAAGCTCGAGGCAGTACTTCGACAAGCGCGTCAAGTCCGACCCCGATTTCGACAAGGCAGTGCAAGGCGGACTTACCAAGCCGGCCTTCCGCCGCTATTACGCGCTGCGCGCGTCGTCGACCGTGAGCCGCGGCGCGCACGACGAGTGGAACATCTTCCGCATGATCAACGAGCGTCGCCGCGCCGACAGCAAGATCGGCACGCCGGGACAGATACCGGTGCTCTTCGACGGCCGCGGGGTCAACCCCTCGGACTCCGAGTCGGTAGTGTCGGAAGGCTACGTCGGCAAATGCGCACCGTGAACCGGAGGAAACCGATGACCCAATCGCTGCTGCGCCGCACCGCGCGTGCCGCCACGTTCGTCCCGCTGCTGGCCATCGCCTTGGGGAGCGCGATGTGCGCCCGCGCGGCGGATGTCGTGAACGCCTATTCGATCTGGCCGGAAAACTGGGCCCGGCCGATGTTCGAGGAGTTCGAGAAGGCGACCGGCATCAAGGTGAATTTCGTCCGCTTCTCGTCCGGCGAAGCGCTCGCCCGCGTCATCGCCGAGAAGGGCAATCCCCGCGTCGACGTGCTCTTCGGCGGCCCGGTGGAGACGTTCGCGGCCGGAATCGGCGAGGGCGTATTCGAATCGTACAAGCCGCCCGCCTACGCCGCGCTGCCGCCGCGCTTCAAGCACGCCGACGGGCAATGGATCGCCATCGCCGACGATCCGCTGGTGTTCATGACCAACGAAAAATTCCTGAAGGAGCACGGGCTCAAGGCGCCGGCGTCCTGGAGCGATCTCCTCGCGCCACCGTACAAGAACATGCTGCAGATGGCGGACGCGCGGACCTCCGGCACCGCGGTCACGCGCATCTTCTCGATCCTGGAAGTCAACGGCCGCGACGAGGCCAAGGCCTTCGACTACATGAAGAAGCTGCGCCCCAATGTCCAGCTCTACACCAAGAGCGGCGGCGGCGGCACGCTGCCCGTGGGTCTGGGCCAGGCCGGCGGCGGCATCTTCTTCATCGTCGACGCGCTCGACACCAAGGCGAAGGGCTACGACGTGACGATCAGCTTTCCCAAGGAAGGCATCGGCACGGCGGCCGAGGGCATCGCGCTCATCAAGGGCGCCAAGAATCCGGAACTCGGCAAGAAGCTCATCGATTGGGCCACCTCCCCCGCCATGCAGGGACAGTTCGCGAAATACAAGATCAACTTCGTGCCCGCGAATCCCGCGGTGGCGATGGAGCCGAGCCTCGCCGAAGTGCTGAAGGGCGCGAAGATCTTCCCGATCGATGCCGATTACGCCGGCGCCAACCGGAAGCGCATCGTCGACCGCTGGATTGCGGAAGTCCTGAATCCGTAAGCGGGCACCGTGACCGGCGCCACCGCACGGCGTGCTGGCGGCCGGTCCTGCGGGCGTCCGTCGGGACCCCGTCGTCGCCGCGGCCGTGCTGGCGCTGTGGCTGCTGCTGGGGCTTTTCGTCGTCTATCCGCTTGCGATGCTGTTCGTGCGGATGCTGACCGATCATGGCACATTCACGACCGCCGGCATCGCCGCCATCCTGACCGACCGGCATCAGGTTCGCGCGTTCTGGAACAGCCTGCTGCTCGCCACGCTGGTCGGCGTCGCCGGGACCGTCGTCGGTTTCCTGTTCGCCTTCACGGCGGCGCGCGGCCGGTTGCCGCGCTGGCTCCTGGGCATCGTCGACGCGAGCGTGCTGTTGCCGCTCGTCTCTCCGCCGTTCACGACGGCGATCGCGATGATCTTCTCGTTCGGGCCGCGCGGGCTCATCACCTACGACCTTCTCGGGATGAAAGGCGTGACGGTCTACGGCCTCACGAGCACGCTGTGTTCGGAGACGCTCACCTACTTCCCGATCGCCTATCTGACGCTGCGACCGATCCTGGCCGCGATCGATTCGAACATCGAGGGCATGGCTTTCTCCCTCGGCGCGTCGCGTTTTCGCGTGTTTCGCACCGTGACGCTCCCGCTCGCTGTCCCGGGCCTTGCCAATGCCTTCCTCCTCCTGTTCGCCGCCTCGCTCGCCGACTTCGCTACGCCGCTCATCCTGGGCGGCAACCAGTTTCCCGTGCTGCCGACCCAGGCGTATCTGCAGATCACCGGCCTCTTCGATCTGCGCGGCGGCGCGGCGCTGTCGTTCGCGCTGCTTCTGCCCGCGCTCATCGTATTCCTGCTGCAGCGTTACTGGGTGAGCCGGCGCTTCTACGTCACGATCACGGGCAAGGGCGCCGGGCAGACGCCGTTCAACAGCCTGTCACCCGGTGCGCGCAACGTGCTGCTCCTAGCCTGCGCGGCGGTCGCCGTCGTGATCGTCTATTTCTACGCGCTGCTGCTCTACGCGTCGCTGGTGATGGCGCTCGGTGCCAATCACACCTTCACGCTGCAGCACTACCGCGCGATCTTCACGGACGGCGTGAAGGCGATCCGCGACACGCTGATCATCGCGGCCTTCGCCATGCCGCTCGGCGGACTCTACGGCGTGTTGCTGGGCTACCTCGTCGCCAAGCGAAATTTCGTCGGCCGGCGCACGATGGAGCTCGTGTCGATGATCAACTACGCGCTTCCCGGAACGATCGTGGGCATCGCCTATCTCATCGCCTTCAACGATCCACCCATCGAGCTCACCGGCACCGCGCTCATCATCGTCGCCTGCTACGTCTTCCGCTACGGTCCGACGGGCATCCGGGCGACGGTTGCGCTGCTGCAGCAGATCGACAAGAGCCTCGAGGAAGCTTCGCACGGGTTGGGCGCGGGGACGGCGACGACCTTCCGGCGCATCACGCTGCCGCTCATCCTGCCGGCGTTCTTCGCCGGCCTCGGCGTGGTGTTCATCCGGTCGATGACGGCCATCAGCGCGACGATCTTTCTCGTCTCGATCGGCTGGACGCTCATCACCGTCAAGATCCTCGAGAACATCACGGAACTGTCGCTCGGCCCCGCCGCGGCGTTTTCCGTGTTCGTGGTCGTGATCGTGTTCGTCGTGGTCGCCGTCATCGGCCGCCTGCTGCGCCTCTTCCGGGCGCCGGGCGCGGTGCCGATGACGAGCCTGCTCGGAGGATGAGGCTATGAGCGCGCCGGGCCGTCCCAAGCGCGAATTGCTCCCTCTCGGAGGGACGGCGCGCAGCGCCAAGGGTGCACCATGTGACGACGCGAAATTCCGATCGGCGTGGATGTCGACAGGATATCCAAGCGTTATGCCCACCGCGTGAAGGGCGAGGTCTACGCCGCCCGCGATGTCGTGCTCAACGTGCGCCCCGGCGAGTTCCTGACACTCCTGGGGCCGTCGGGCTGCGGCAAGACGACCACGCTGCGGATGATTGCAGGGTACGAGATGCCGGATGCCGGACGCATCCGCTTCGGCGGGCAGGATGTCACCGCGGAGCCCGCCAACCGGCGCAACATCGGCTTCGTGTTCCAGAACTATGCGCTGTTTCCTCATCTGTCGATCTTCGACAACGTCGCGTACGGCCTCAATGTTCGCAACCTCCCCGCCGCGGAGGTCCGGCAGCGCGTCGGCGAAGTGCTGTCGCTCGTCGGACTCGCGGGCTACGAGGGACAGTTCTCCGGCCAGCTGTCCGGCGGCGAGCAGCAGCGCGTCGCGCTGGCGCGGGCGATCGTCATCCGCCCGCGCGTCCTGCTGTTCGACGAACCGCTGTCGAACCTCGACGCCAAGCTGCGCGTGCAGATGCGCCACGAGATCCGCGACCTGCAGCGGCGGCTCGCGATCACGACCGTCTACGTGACGCACGATCAGGAAGAGGCGATGGCAGTGTCCGACCGGATCGCGGTGATGAACGAGGGCAGTGTCGTCCAGGAAGGGTCAGCCGAGGATCTCTACCATCGCCCCGCATCGCAGTTCGTCGCGCAATTCGTCGGCCGCGTGAACCTCGTCGCCGGCCGCGTGGCGGCGGTGGCGGGCGAGGCGGTGACCGTGGCGGCGCTCGGGACGACGATCGGCGCGCGTGCGGCGCGTGCGGCGCGAGCCTTGCGCCAGGCGACCCGGTGCGCCTGGTCGTGCGCCCGGAGTCCATCGCGATCGCCGCGGGCGGCGGCGCGGACGGATCGTTGCAGGCCACGGTGATCGCGCGGACGTTCCTCGGCGAAAAGATCGAATACCTGCTGCGCTGTGCGGGCGAGACGCTGCAGGTCGTGCGCTACGACGCCGGACCCGGCGCGGTCATGCCGGAAGGGTCGAACGTCGCGGTCCGCTTCGCGCAGGATGCCGTGACCGTGCTGCCCGAGGTCGCCGGCAAATCCCATGCGTGATTCGATCGGACGGATCCTGGCGGCGCTGTTGTGGCTCGCCGGCTGCGGCGCGATGGGAGTCATCGCCGCCGACGGTCCACGGGAGGTCCACGGTTCGGCCGATGTCTTTTCGGCGCCCGGCGTGGCGCTCGCGTGGGGCGTGCTGCGTGGCGCCACCGAAGCCGACACGCGGGTCGTCATTCGCATCGCAACGGATCGCAATGCGTTCGCGGCGCTGGCCGTCATCGGCAGCGATCCGTTCACCAAGGGGGAGCAGTCGATCCTGCCGGTCACGCCGACAGCGACCAGCCGCGACGTCCGTGTTCCGCGCGCGCATTTCGCCGATTTTCCGCGCACCGAAATTCGCCTGTTCGGATCCGCCAACCCGGCCCCCGATGAGGCGCCGAAGCTCGTCGTCTTCTACCTCGGCGTGCCCGATACCGCGCCGGAGTTTCCATCCGCGGTGGCACTCGAAAGCTACCTCGCCGCGCGCATCGCCCGCGCGCGCGACGGCACCGGGAGCAAGGCGCCATGACCCCCATCGAACTCGCCGCGATGCTCGACCATTCGGTGCTGAAACCGGAAGCAACGGAGCGTGACGTCCTGTCCGGCGCCGATACCGTGCGCAAGTGGTCGATCGGCTTCTACTGCGTGCAGCCCTGCTGGGTGACGCTCGCCGCACAGTCGCTCGCGGGCACGGGCGCCAAAGTGGTCAGCGTCGTGGGCTTTCCGCACGGCAACGATCGCGCGGAGGTGAAGGCGCATGCCGCCCTGCTTGCCGTGACGGATGGCGCCGCCGAGATCGACATGGTGCAGAATTTCGGTGCGCTGAAAAGCAGCCGCGCGACGATGGTCGCGGCCGACATCGAAGCCGTCGTCCGCGCCGTGCCCGGCATCCCCGTCAAGGTGATCCTGGAAACCGCGGCGTTGACCGATGAGGAAAAGCTCGTGGCGTGCCGGCTGGCGCTCTCGGCCGGCGCGGCGTTCGTCAAGACCTCCACCGGCTTTCATCCGGCGGGCGGCGCCACGGTCGCCGACGTGCGGCTTCTGCGCGGCGCGGTCGGACCCGGCATCGGGGTCAAGGCCTCGGGCGGCATCCGCAACCTCGCGGATGTGCGCGCGATGATCGAAGCCGGCGCGAACCGCATCGGAGCGTCCGCGAGCGCGGCGATCCTCGAGGAGCTCGGTTCCGGTTGACGCGCCGCGATCGATCTCGCAGCAGCAACAGATCGCGCTCCGCGAGGACCGGGTCAGAGGTTCCCTAGTACCCGGCTTTGCTGTAGACGTGGACGCCTGCGTCCAGCACCCACCACATCCACTTGGGCACCGCACGGAACGGAATGTGCCACTCGTCGTCTTCGCGTCCGGGGCGCCCGTTGATCATGGCGCGAGTGATCGTGCGCGGCTGACCGGCGCTCTCCTCGCATGACCAGTTGCCGCGATCCTTCACTGTGCAGCGGCTGAATTTGCCGGAGGGCTCCGCCGACGCTACGACCCAGTAGAGCACTTCCTGCTTGCTGACGCTCGCCCGGAACCGATACCTGTCGCCCGCGACCATCGTCCCCCGGCACGTGAGGCCATCCCAGTTTCCGTTTTCGCACCGGACTGTGTAGATCGTGCGCTCCCCTTCGTAGGTGATCTTGTCGCTCGCCCACAAAGCGAGGGCGAGCGCAGCGACGACGATCACAGTGGCCACCCATTTCGGGTTCATTGCACCTTCCCTCCTTGCGCATGGCGTTCATGCCCGTGCGTCCAGTGTACCCAGTCGCAAGATCCGGCGCACGCCGCGGCGCGGCTTGTCCGCGCCTCGGCCAATGGGGGATAATCGCACTCCCTCCCTCGTCTTTGCTCTCCTCCGCAATGTCCAATCTCACGTCCAATCCGCTGCTGCAACCCTGGGACACGCCGCACGGCATTCCGCCGTTCGACCGGGTCCGGGCCGAGCATTACCTTCCGGCGTTCGAGCACGCGATGCATGCGCACCGCGCCGAAGTCGACGCCATTGCCGACAGCGGCGAACCGCCGACCTTCGATAACACCATCGCCGCGCTCGACCGCAGCGGCCGCGATCTCGGGCGAATCGAGCGGCTCTTCTTCAATTTGACGGCTTCGGAGACCTCCGCGGAGCTGCAGGCGATCGAACGCGATATTTCGCCGCGCCTCGCGGCCCATTACAGCGCAATCAACCTGCACGCGGCTCTTTTCGCGCGCATCGACCAGCTCCATCGCCAGCGCGAGAGCCTTCCCCTCGATGCCGAACAGCAACGGCTGCTCGAGCGTATCCATCTCGATTTCGTCCGCGAGGGCGCGCGGCTCCCGGCGAGCGCCAAGACGCGTTACGCGGCGATCATGGAGCGGCTCGCCGAGCTCACGACGCGATTCATGCAGAACGTGCTGGCCGACGAAACGGACTACCGTCTGCCGCTCGCCGACGAACGCGACTTCGCGGGGCTGCCCGACTACGTTCGCGCGGCCGCGCGCGAAGCGGCCGAGGAACGCGGCGTCGACACGGCCGGGATCGTCACGCTGTCCCGTTCACTCATCGTGCCTTTCCTTACGTACTCGGACCGGCGCGACCTGCGCGAGCAGGCGTTCAAGGCGTGGACGACGCGCGGCGAGCACGACGGAGCGCGCGACAACCGGCCGATCGCGCGCGAGATCCTGGCCTTGCGCAACGAGCAGGCGAGGCTCCACGGCTACAAGAACTACGCGGACTACGCGCTCGTCGACCGGATGGCCGGCACGCCCGACGCGGTGGCCAACCTCCTCGCGCAGGTATGGGAACCGGCCAAGGCCCGCGCGGCAGCGGAGCGCGATGCGCTCCGCGTGCTGGCCAAAGCGCAGGGAGCGACGCACGCCATCGAGCCCTGGGACTGGCGCTACTACGCGGAAAAGGTGCGCAAGGCGCAGTACCGGCTGGACGATGCGGTGCTCAAGCCCTACTTTTCGCTGGAGCGAATGCTGGCCGCGGCATTCGACACCGCGCATCGCCTGTTCGGCATCTCCTTCGTCCCGCGTCCCGACATTGTCACCTACCACCCCGACGTCCGCGTGTTCGAAGTGCGAGGCGCCGATGCCAGGCTGATTGGCGTGTTCCTGAGCGACAACTACGCGCGCCCGAACAAGCGCGGCGGCGCGTGGATGAGCGCCTATCGCTGGCAATCGCGCACGGACGGCGAGACGCTGCCCATCATCGTCAACAACAACAATTTTGCGAAGGGGCCCGCCCGGCACTGCCGACGCTTCTGTCGGCGGACGACGTGCGCACGCTGTTCCACGAGTTCGGGCACGGGCTGCATGGCCTCCTGTCGCAGGTGACCTACGAGCGCCTGTCCGGCACGAACGTGCTGCGGGATTTCGTCGAGCTGCCATCGCAATTGTTCGAGCACTGGGCGTTCGAGCCCGCGGTCCTGCGGCGGCATGCGCTGCATCATGCGACCGGCAAGCCGATTCCCGAGGAGCTGATCGAACGCCTGAACGAGGCGCGGCGCTTCAACCAGGGCTTCGAGACCGTCGAATACACCGCCTGCGCCCTCATCGACATGGCGCTGCACTGCGAAGCTCGATCCCGCCGGCGTCGACATCACCGCGTTCGAACGCGCGGAGATGCAGCGTATCGGCATGCCGCGCGAGATCCTGCCGCGGCACCGGCTTCCGCATTTCGGCCATCTGTTCGCGAGCTCCGGATATGCCGCGGGCTATTACGTCTACCTGTGGGCCGAGGTGCTCGACGCCGACGGCTACGATGCGTTCGTCGAAGCGGGCAGACCCGTTCGATCCCGGTGGTCGCGGAACGCGTCAGGCGCTACGTCTATTCGTCCGGTGGAACGTTGCCTCCCGCGGTGGCGTACCGCTCGTTTCGCGGCCGCGACCCGCGCGTCGAGCCGTTGCTTGCCCAGCGCGGTCTCGCCGAAGCCCCGCAGCCGGCCTGACGACCGCGGCAGCGCGCCCGGTCCGACGCCGGGTCAAAGCACGAAACGGTCCGAAATGCCGGCCTGCAGCCGTCGCGATTCGCGCGACGATCGGCAGCAGATTGAGCCCGGTGTCGCGCTTCAACGCGAGCGCGCCGGACTTCAATCGTCGCAAGCGAGACGTCGACGGACGTGCCCGTCGCCGCCAGCGCCACGATGTTGCCCGACGAACACGCCGGCAGCGCGCAGGTCCTGGATCTCGAAGGCGCCGTCCATTCGCTCGAGGCCCGCCGCAAGGCCGCGGCGCCGATTGAGGAAGTTCGTCACCAGGAGCCCCTGGTCGGTCAATCGCGCGCGGCAGCCGCAGTAGAACGGGAGCGTGTCCAGCATTCCCACACGGCACTTGGCGTCGTAGCCGTCGACGACGATCAGGTCGAAACGGCGGTCGGTCGCCACCACGTAGTCGTGGCCATCCGCGATCTCGATGGCGAGCCGTCGCGGGTCCGCGGGCAACTTGAAATACTGCGTCGCGGCGTTCACGACGGCCGCGTCGATTTCGACGACCGTGAGCGCAGCCTTCGGCCGGTGCCGGTAGAGGAATTTCGGCAACGATGCGGCGCCCAGCCCGATCAGCAGCACGCTGGCGCGGCCACCGCGGCGATTGCGGCCGCAGCAAAAGCGGACAGCATCATGTCCCGCGTATATTCGAGCTCGAGCGCCCAAGGCCGCGCGACGCGCATCGCGCCCTGGATCCAGTGCGATCCGAAGTGCAGGTAGCGTACGCCCCGCTCTTCGCTGATCTCGATGGACATGGCCGTCATCCTTCGACGGTTCCCGCGAAGTAGCTGCGGCTGTCCGCGAGGAAATGCGGGCCCGCGTCGGAACGCATCGCCGTGCCGATGCCGGAATTGGTCAGCACCTCGAGCAGCAAGCGCGCTCCCCACGCCGCCGTCGATGATGTGGACCGAGCGCACGCCTTCGCGCACGGCCGACAGCGCGGCGGCGACGCGCGGCCGCAGCTCGGCAGGCACGGCGCCGTCGCGCAGCAGCGCCTTCCGCCTCGCCCGCGCTCAGCACGAACGCGAGCTTGCCGTCGCGGTCATGGATGCCGGGCACGTTGGTCATGAGGATCAGTTTTTCGGCATGCAGCGTCCGCGCGAGCGCCCCCGCGAACGCGTCGGAATTGATGTGATAGGCGGTCCCGTCCGCGCCGACACCGATGGGCATGATCACCGGAATGAAGCCGCGCGACATCAGGAGATGGATGACGTCAGGATCGATGCTCTCCACCTCGCCGACGAGACCGACGTCGCGGGCCGCGCCTCCGGTCTCGTCGGGCGGCAGCGTCATCCGCCGGGCATGGATGAAGCGGCCGTCCTGGCCGCTCAGGCCCACGGCCTTGGCGCCGAACCTGTTGATGAGCCCGACGAGCTCCTGATTGATCTCGCCCAGCACCATTTCGACGACGTTGAGCGTCGCCTCGTCGGTGACGCGCACGCCGTCGTGCTGGCGAATCTCGATGCCCATCGTCCGCAGCAGATCGTCGATCCGCCATCCGCCGCCGTGGACGATGATCGGGTTCATGCCGACGAGCCGCAGCAGCGCGACGTCGCGCGCGAAGCCCTCCTTCAGCCCCGGATCGGCCATCGCGCCGCCGCCGAAGCGGATGATGAGCGTCGACGCGTGGAACGCCCGGATGAACGGCAGCGCCTCGGCCAGGATCCGTGCTTTCTGCCGCGGTGAAATGGGGGGCGATGTCATAGCAGGCATGATACCGGGGACTCGTTCCGGATTGCGGTGCCGGCTCGCCCGGGTCGCCCGGACGCCGCGAGCCCGCCAGGTGCTCGCTGTCATGCCAGCGCCACGGGCCCAGTGCTCGATCCGCACGCCACCAGGAAGCGCGAAACCATGTTGTAGGCGGCGACGGTGGCGACGACCTCGACGACTCCCCGAGCGTCGAAGCGCGCGCGCAGCCGTTCCATCAGTCGCGTCCGGAACCTCGATGTCGCGTGTCATCGCGTCCGCGAGCTCGAGCACCAGCTGCTCATCGTCGCTGAAAATGACACCGGGCGTCGCGCCGGTCGGACCGGCATCGGGGGACTTCGCGCGCCAGTGCCGGACCGCGTCCATTTTCGCGTCCGCGATACCCGCCTGCCTGGCGTTCGGCACATGCGCATCGAACTCGAACGTCGCCCGATTCAACACCGCCACCCGGAGGATGATGAGCTCGCGGAGATCGGCCGGAACGCTCGTCTGGTTGCGCACGGCGGTCAGCAGCTTTTCCCACCCCGAGGCGAGCGGCGCGCTGTTCAGCAGCACCTGATAAAGGACGGAGATGCTGCCCCGCTGCTCGGCGATCGAGCGCTCGATGGCGGAGAGCTCCGGGCGCGTGCCCGGCGCCACCAGCGGAACGCGGATCGGCGGCGTCATCGCGCGGATCGCGACGGCAATTTTCGGATGACGGCGACCAGTGCACGAATCATGGAGGTGCTCGGGCCCGGGCGGGATGCGCCGAGAACGCGCGCGGCCGAGGTGTCGTATTGTAAGGCTAGCAAACTTCGTCGCATCATATTGCGCTGGCGCTGCCTGCGTCGGCGCTTCCGCGATGCGTGTCGCTGGCCGCGATCGGTCTTTCCGCGGAGGTCGCGCGCACCGCTTCTGTCGAGAATATTGACAGCACCGTCTGTACAGAGCTTGGCATCACGTGCAATCTATTGTTTTCATTGTCCTGACATTGCCTAGCCCAGTTCGTGCTTGAACTTGAGGCTGGCGTGCGTGTTCAACCATGAGGGGTGTCATGAATCGTTTCCTTTCCAGGGTGCTGCCGGTTGCGATAACGGCGCTTGCCGGTGCGCCATTCGCCTCCGCGGCGCCGATCTCCATCCTGTTCGTCGGCAATAGCTACACCTTCGGTCGCGTCGATCCGGTGATGAGCTATAACGCGGCCAATGTCCATGACCTTACCGCGGCGATGAACGTCGCAAATCCGAGCTGGCTCGAATCCTTACGAACCGCATCCGTGGGGCGGCGTTGCCGGAATCTTCAAGCAGTTCACCGTTCAGGCGGGGCTCGACTACGACGTGTCGATATCGGCACGCAACGCCGCTTCGCTGCGCGGTCACTTTCTGAACACGAACCCGGCCGGTTGGGATCTCCTCGGCAATATCGCCAGCCAGCAGTGGGGCGCCGTCGTGCTGCAGGACTTGAGCGACGAACCGTTGCCCAACCTCAAGGGGGCCAACGCGAACCTGGGCATTTTCAGATTTTTACGCCAGCAAGCTCGAGGACTATATCCACACTGGTATCAACGCGGGACAAGACTGGCCACCGACGTTCTCATGACTACCGAAGGCCAGCTCTGGGGAGGCCCCGCCACCGGAACAGCGGCGCAGCGGGCCGCAGCGTGCATTGCCGGCACCGGGGGGCCCGCCAATCCGAACGCCTTGTCGCAAACGGCGTGCAATACCGCCAGAACGATCAGAGGCAATCCGAACGAAAGCACGTCCACGAATGTGTACCTCTACGAGACGTGGGCACGTCCGGACATGATCTATCCGCACACCAATACGACGACCGATCCGGTGACGGAGCAATCCTCCCCGGCAGCGGCGCGGCCACTCTCTGGCAGGCGTCGTTGGAAACGATGACCACCGACCTGCACAACGCCTACTTCGGCCTCGCGGCGTCGAATCCCGACTTCAAGGCGTTGCTCCCGTGGGCGACGCGTTCATGCTCGCCGTGCAGAGCGGTTGGGCGACCCGCAATCCGTATGCTCCGGACGCGACGACGGATGGATTGATTGACCTCTGGTGGGACGACAACCTGCACGCAAGCAAGTACGGTTCCTACTTGAGCGCGCTGACATTGTTCGGAACCATTACCGGTCTCGATCCGCAGAGCCTCGGCCCGTTCGACATTGCGGCGCGCGACCTCGGCATCAGCCAACGCGACGCGCATGTGCTGCAACAGATTGCCGCCGCGCAGCTCGGTTTTGCCGTAGTGCCCGAGCCGGCATCGCTGGCGCTGGTCGGCCTCGGACTCCTGGGTCTCGCCGCCTCACGCCGGCGCAAGGATTGATTGCTTCGGGGCGCCTGGGGTATGGCGCGCACCGATCAGTGCCTTGCCGCCAGTCTTTGCGCCATGATGACCAGCGCGAGCAGTGCGAGGCCGATGGCGTCGGTGATGTAGCCCGGCTTGATGAGCAGGATCGCCGCGACGAGCAGCATGCCGCGCTGCCACCACGGCGCCTCGCGCAAGAGGTATCCCTGCAAGCCGGCGGCGAGGCAGGTCACGCCGACCACGGCAGAAACGCACGAGGTGAGGCTCGTGAACCAGTCGCCGATCAGCAGCAGCGACGGCTCGTAGACGAACATGAACGGCATGATGTACGCCGGCGCCGCCAGCCGCACCGCCTCCCAGCCGGTGCTGCCACATGTCGGCCGGGCGAGTCCCGCCGCGGCGAACACGGCGAGCGCCACCGGCGGCGTGATCGCCGACAGGATCGCGAAGTAGAACGCGAACATGTGCGCCGCGGGTGGGATGGCGCCCAGCTTGATGACGGCCGGCACCAGCAGCGACACCATCACGATGTACGACGGCGTCGTCGGCATGCCCATGCCGAGGACGATGCCCGCGATCGCGGTGAGCACCAGCGCCGGCGGCGAGCGAATTCTGCGACAGCGTGATGACGACCTGGGTAAAGGTGATGCCGAGGCCGGTGATCGTGACGCAGCCGATCACGATGCCGGCGCAGGCGCACGCCATCGCGACGGCCAGCGTGTTGCGCGCCCCGTCGACGAGGGCGTCGAGCACGTTGCGCCAGCCGATTCCCTCGCGGGTCGTTGCCCGCAGCAACGCGACGGGCAGGCAGGCCAGCGCGCCGGCCAGCGCGCAGCGCGGCGCCGAATAGCCGAGGATCAGGCCGAACAGCACGACGAGCACCGGCAGGAACAGGTGCCCTCGCACGCGCCATGACCGTGAGGAAGCGCGGCAGCTCCGACCGCGGCACGCCGGCGAGCCCGTAGCGCTTCGCCTCGAAATGCACGGCGACGAACACGGCGACGTAGTACAAGAGCGCCGGGACGAGCGCCCACAGCGCGACCTGGGCGTAGGGCACGACCAGGAACTCGGCCATGACGAAGGCCGCGGCGCCCATCACCGGCGGCATGATCTGCCCGCCCGTCGAGGCGACGGCCTCCACCGCGGCGGCGAACGGCGGCCGGAAGCCGGTGCGCTTCATCAGCGGAATCGTGATCGGCCCGTCGACCATCACGTTGGCGACGGCGCTGCCGGAGACCGTGCCGAACAGGCTCGACGAGACGACCGCGACCTTGCCGGGCCCGCCCGCGGAATGGCCGGTGATCGACATGGCGAAGTCCATGAAGAGCTGCCCGGTGCCGCTTTGCTCCATGAACGATCCGAACAGCACGAACAGCATCACGTAGCTCGCCGACACGCCGAGCGTCGAGCCGAAGATGCCCTCGGTGGACAGGTACAGCTGCTCCAGCAGCACCGGGGGCGTCACCCGCGTGAAGACCGAACGCGTAGACCAGGAACGCGATCGCGGTCAGCGGCAGCGAGAGCCCGATCACCCGCCGCGTCGCCCTCGATCACGATCACTATGGCTGTCACCGCGTAGAACGTGTCCGCGGTCGTGAGGTCGTCGATGTAGATGATGCGGTTGATGAACGCGTCGTAGTCGACAAAGATGTGCAGGATGAACCCGGCGCCCAGCGCCAGGAGCGCGAGATCGACGACGCGCCAGGCCTCCCGCCCGGGGCGCGTCGGGTACAGCAGGAAGACAAGCGCCAGCGCGAACAGGAGGTGCGTGCCGCGGAAGATGATCGCTTCCGGCGGGCCGAACGCCGCCACGTACATGTGGTAGAGCGACATCGCCACCGCGATCGCCGTGATCAGCCAGCGCAGGTAGCGCTCGTCGGCGTCGTCGGCTGCGCCTCCTCGGAGACGACGACCGGCGCGATCAGCGCGTTGCTCGGCTGCGCTCCGGTATTCGCCCTTGGGGCGGCCCGGCGGGCTCATGTCATCGACCTGTGGGAAGGCAAGACATGGGAGCGGAGGCGTCGGAGGGCCAGACACGAAACGGGGCGGTCTCGCGCCGCCCCGCCGTCGCTAGTGGGTTCGCGCCCACCGGCTACATCGCGCCCGCTTCCTTGTAGTACTTCGCCGCGCCCTTGTGGAACGGCACGCCGATGTCCACCGCCATGTCTTTCGGCGTCAGGCCGGCGATAGGCTTCACCACCGCCGCCATGTCGTCGACGTTCGGCCGCCATCGCCTTCGTCATCCGGTAGACCACGTCCTCGGGCAGATCGCACGCGGCCACGATGTGCGTCGAGTAGCCGATCAGCGGCGACGTCCTTGTCCTGCTTGGGATAGGTGCCGGCCTTGATCGACGAGCTTGTTGTAGCCGGCGTTCATCTTCTTCAGCTCGGCCATGGTCTTGTCGTCGACCGGCACGAGCTGCACGTCGCGCGCGCTGGCGAGGTCCATCACCGCGGAGGCCGGCGCGGTCGTGCCGAGCGTCAACACCTGCGCATGGCCGTCCTTCATCATCGCCACGGCGTCGGTGTACGACGCCTGGAAGTTCGCCTTGGCGAGCGACTGGTAGGTCATCCCGTTGAGCTTGAGGACATCGCTCGGTCAGAAGCTCCGCGGTGTTGCCTTTCGGCTGCGTGACCAGCGCCTTGCCCTTGAGGTCGGCGAACGAATTCACCTTGGCGTCGGTCAGCGCCACGACCTGGAAGTACTGCGGATACAGGTTCGCCACCTGGCAGACCTTGGTCGTCTTCTTCGGATACGGGCGCCCGGCCCTCGATGCCGTCGACGGTGGTGGACGAGTTGGCGAACCCGATCTGCGCCTTGCCTTCGTCGATGCCGCGGACGTTGGCGATACCGGCGCCCGGCTGCTGCTGGATCTGCAGTCCGGGAACGCCGTTTCCCACATGTTCTTGAGCGCCCCGCCCAGCGGCACCCACGACCCGCCCTGCGGACCGGTCATCATCGTGACTTGCTGCGCGGCGGCGGGCGCGACGAGGGCGGCCGCGAGCGCCAGGACACCGAATGCTTGCGTATTGAATCGCGTTCATGTTTCCTCCAGGAACTGGCGGCTCTTCCTGCCGGGAAGGCGGGTGCGCCGCTCGCAACTCTTGGAGGATTCTGGAACCTGGACCGAAGCCGGTCAAGTTCCTGTTCTACCCGGCCGCCGGCATCGCGCGGACCGACAGCACGCCTTCGATCGCGGCCAGCGCGTCGACCGCCGCATCCTGCACCGGGCTGTCGACGTCGACCAGCGTGTAGGCCATCTCGCCGCGCGACTTGTTCACCATGTTGTGGATGTTGAGCCCGGCATGCGCCATCGTCGTCGAGATCTGCCCGAGCATGTTCGGGACATTGGCGTTGGCGATGGCGACGCGATACGGCGATTCGCGCGGCATGTCGACGTTGGGAAAGTTGACGGCGTTGGCGATCGTGCCGTTCTCCAGGAACTCGCGCACCTGGTCGACGACCATGACCGCGCGAGTTGGCCTCCGCCTCCTCGGTCGACGCGCCGAGATGCGGGAGCGCCACGACGCGCGGCTCGCGCAGCAGCGCGGCCTCGGAAAATCGCACAGGTAGTACTTGAGGTGACCGCGCGCTGCAGTGACGCGCGAACGGCCTCGTCGTCGACGAGCGCGTCGCGCGCGAAGTTGAGCAGCACCGCGCCCGGCTTCATCGCCGCGAGCCGCTTCGCATCGATCAGGTGCGCGTCACGGGAAGCAGCGGCACATGCAGCGTCACGAAATCGGACTGCTTCAGCAGCTCCTCGATGCTTTGCGCCCTGCGCACGCTCGACGGCAGCCGCCAGGCGGCATCGACGGTGATCTCCGGATCGAAGCCGACGACCTTCATCCCGAGCTTGATCGCGATGTCGGCGACGAGGCTGCCGATCGCGCCCGAGGCCGATGATCCCGAGCGTCCGTTGCGGCAACTCGATGCCGGCGAAGTGCCTTCTTGCCGTCCTCGACCTGTCGTTCGAGATCGCTCGCGCCGGGGTCGAGGCCCGCGACACGAAGTCGAGCGCGGGCACGACGTTGCGCGCCGCGCAGGAGCAGCGCCGCCAGCACCAGCTCCTTCACCGCGTTGGCGTTGGCGCCCGGCGCGTTGAACACCGGCACGCCGCGCTTCGACATCTCCGCCACCGGAATGTTGTTGGTGCCCGGCGCCCGGCGCGGCCGATGGCCCTGACGCTCGCCGCGAATCGGCATCGCGTGCATGTCGTGCGAGCGCACCAGGATAGCGTCGGGATCGATCGACGCTCTTGCCGACGACGTAACGCGCGCTCGGAAAGCGATGCGAGGCCCTGCCTCGCGATGTGGTTCAGCGTGAGGATCTGGTAATTGGTTGGCGCGCTCAGCCGTGCTGCCGCTCGAATTCCTTCATGTAGTCGACGAGCGTCTCGACGCCTTCGAACGGCATCGCGTTGTAGATCGACGCGCGCATGCCGCCGACGGCGCGATGGCCTTTCAACTGCATCCATTCCAGCTCCTTGGCGCCCTCGAGAAACGGCCCGTCGAGCGTTTCGTCGTGCAGCGTGAAACGGCACGTTCATCCGCGACCGGTCATGCTTGCGCGCCGGGCTCGGTAGAACTCTGCTGGATCGAGATAGTCGTAGAGCAGCGTCGCCTTCGCGATGTTCTTCTGCTCGATCGCCGGCACGCCGCCTTGCGCCAGCAGCCACTCGAACACCAGCCCCGCGATGTAGATCGCGTAGGTCGGCGGCGTGTTGAGCATCGAGTCCGCCGCCGCCTGCTCCTTCCAGTGGAACGCCGAGGGCGTGATCGGCAGCGCGCGATCGAGCAGATCGTTGCGCACGATCACGAGCGTCAAGCCCGCAGGGCCCGATATTCTTCTGCGCGCCGCCGTAGATGACGCCGTACTTCGAGACGTCGATGACCCGCGAGAGGATGTGCGACGACATATCGGCGACCAGCGGCACTTCGCCGGTCTCCGGCGTCCACTGATATTCGATGCCGCCGATCGTCTCGTTGGTGCAGATGTGCACGTAGGCGGCGTCTGCGGTCGAGCTGCCAGGTGCCGAGCGCCGGAATGCTGGTGAATTGCCGTATCCTCGGAGGAGGCGGCGATCTTCACCGTGCAGTACTTCTTGGCCTCCTTGATCGACTTCTTCGACCATTCGCCGGTATTGACATAGTCGGCGACGGTTCTGCGCCCCGAGCAGGTTCATCGGCACGATGGCGTTCTCCGCGATCGCGCCTCCCTGCAGGAAGAGCACGCTGTAGTCGTCCGGGATCGCGAGCAGCGTGCGGAAATCGGCTTCCGCCTTGGTCGGCGATGCCCATGAATTCCTTGCCGCGATGGCTCATCTCCATCACCGACATGCCGCTGCCGTGCCAGTCGAGCATTTCGGCCGCGGCCTGCGCCAGCACGCTTTCGGGCAGTGCCGCGGGTCCGGCGCTGAAGTTGAAAACTCGCATTCGATGGTTCCAGGAATTGATCGGCAATTCGGGCGGCGGCGCGGCCCGGGATCAGCCGTCGTCGCCGACGCTTCCCACCCATGGGCAGCCTCGGCATGGGATCGATGTCCCGTCGCGCCGATTCCGCCCGGATAGCCCGGCGCACGGCGGGAGCGGCGATGGCCCACACGGCCAATTTTAACGGATTTGCCAGCAGCGCTCTTGTTTCCCTGGATTGGACCAGCGTGGCCCGCAGCCTTTTTGGTGACGCCGGCCCGGAGTAACATAAGAACCCAAGAAAGCGACGCGGCCGACGGAAACCCGGAATCCGCCGCAGGCACGCACCCATGCCCCGGAGGATGCGATGCAAGTCACAGGCATGTTGTACGGTTCCAAGCTTCTCCAGTTTGCCGGATTTCCGACCTCGGAAGTGCTTGGCCCGGATGCCAGCGAGGAAGCGATCAAGGCGCTCATCGACCGCCACGGCTCCGTATTCATCAAGCCCCTGTTCAAGGGCGGCGTCGGCAAGAAGGGTAAGGCGGGCCTTCTCGGCCGGGCGAAAGACCTCAAGAGCGCGCTCAAGGAGAAGGAGCGGCTGTACTTCGTCGAGCACCGTCATGGCAATCAGACGGCCAAGGCGAACGGAGTCACGTTCGAGGGTGCGGTCCCGGCGGAGCACGAGGTCTATTTTTCGATCACCGACTCGACCCGGTTCCGGGCGCCGACCATGACGCTCACGCACCATGGCGGCATGGATATCGAGGAGCTCGACAAGGCTCTCGTTGCGAACGTCCCGTTTGACCCGCTGACCGGCCTCAAGGCGTTCGTAGTCGCCAATGCGCTGTCCGAGCTCAACGCGCCCAAGCAGATCATTTCGCCGCTCGTCCAGCAGCTGCCCAAGCTGTGGGAGCTGTACCACAACTTCGGAATGACGACGCTCGAACTGAACCCGATCCGCATGCGTCCGGATCGCCAGGGTCGGCTGACGCCGGTCGCCTGCGACTTCAAGTGCGGATTCGATCGCGATGACCCTCGATGGCAGCGTCTCGACCTGCCCGCGCACCTGTTCGCCGTAGACCATTCCGACTTCGAGCAGGAGATCAACCAGCTGCGGACCTACCAAGGCCAAAGCGACGTGTACGTGATCAACGCGGCGGGCACGATACTCGCGCCGACGTTCGGTGGCGGGGCGAACTCGCTGGTCACCGAAATGCTCGGCGACGATGCGATCATCTCGTCCGACTTCGGCGGCAATCCGCCGTACGAGAAGATGAAGGAAGTGGCGCGCATCTGCTTCAAGCACTGGCTGCGGCAAGCCAATGTCCTGTTCATCATCGGCGGCAAGTCCAACAACACCGACATCTTCGAGACTTTCCGCGCGATGGCCGACGCCTTGCGCGAGCATTTCAGCGAGCGCGGCCCCACGCCGCTCTACGTCGTCATCGGCCGCGGCGGCCCGAACCTGGTGCGCGGCATGGCGGCGATGCGCGACACGATGGAGGCGCTCGGGCTGCCGTACCGCATTTTCGGGTTCGACTCCGACATGAGTGAAGTCGTCAACTATGCCAAGACCGTGAACAACTGGATGAAGAACGGCGGGCGGGAACAGGTGGCGACGAGGCTCGGCGTGACGCGGCGGCCCAGGGAACCGCGACGGCGACGCCAGTCGGCGGCTATAGCGCAGGCAGATCAAGGGTTCGGAGGGAGCGATGTACAAGCAAGGCGTTGGCGACTTCAAGTACTTCGTCGGCATCAGCTCGCTCGCGGAGATCGCCACCCGCAAGGATCGCGTGTGCGTGCTCAACATCCTTGGCGGCGAGTCCAGCGAGGTGACACCCGTCGGCCACGAGTATTCGGGCGGCAACGTGGTGTTCGGCACCTCACCGGGACGGCGCGGGCAGGTTCTGGAAACGAAGATCGGCGACATCCCCGTCTACAACAACGTGCGCGAGGGCTTGGCCGACGGCCACCGCTTCAACTGCGGCGTCGTCTACCTGCCGCCGCTGGGAGCACGCGATGGCGTGGCCGAGCTCATCCGGCTCAACCCGGAGCTCGCCAAGATCTTCATCGTCACCGAGAAGATATCGGTGCACGACGCGCGGGAGATCCGCGCGATGGGCCAAGCCAACGGCGTCGATGTCTTCGGCGCCAACTGTCTCGGGGTCGCCGACGCCTGGAACAAGGTTCGCATCGGTGGAGCGCTGGGCGGCGATACGCCTGGTGAGGCGTTGCGCAAGGGCTCGATCGCCATCTTCTCCAACTCCGGCAACTTCACGACCACGATCGCGACGTATCTGCGCATGGCCGGCTGGGGCACGACGACGCTGATCTCCAGCGGCAAGGATGTCTATATCCACTACGCCGCTCCGGAGTTCGCCTTCGCGCTTGCCAACGATGCGCGGACCAAAGCTGCCGTGCTGTACGCGGAACCCGGGGGCTACTACGAGCTCGACGCTGATTTCAACAAGCCGATCGTCGCTTGCGTCGTCGGGCGGTGGAAGGCCAAGCTGACCCGCGCCGTAGGGCATGCCGGCGCCATGGCCGGCGGCAGCGACGATGCCCTGGCGAAGGAACGCTGGTTCATGGACAAGTTCGGCGCGGACGGCATCTTCACGCCGGAGCGGCCGATTTTCTCGGCCAAGGGCGCAGTCGTCACGAACATCGCCCATATTCCGCTGGCCCTCGCTGCGGTGATGCGCGAAAACGCCACGCGTCCGGACTTCGCGCCCGAGGGCACGACCGAGCTCAAGCCCTGGTTCGGCGCGAACCTGGGCATTGCGCTCCCGCCCGATATCGACATCCCGGTGGTCGAGGCCGTTGCGCCGTACAACGAGCAGATTGGGCAACTCAGCAAGCAGATCGGCGCGGCGGTGCCGCGCCAGAACATGAAGGATGCGTCCGGTGCCTCGCAAATGGACGCGAAGACCCAGGTCACGAGCTTGCACGCAGTGTCGATGCTGGAAGCGGCGCAGTATCCGCTCGAGGCCAACGTGTGCCTCGCGCTGCTGCACGAGCCGGGTGGCGAGAACGACCGGAAGCTCCTCAATGTCGCAATCGGCGCCGAATTGAATCTCCACGGTGATCCGGCCCTCGCGGCAGCGCAGGCGGCACGCGATGCCGGCAACGCCCCGAACAGCGTCCTTGCGGCTGCGGCGAGCATCATCGGTCCCGTTCGCGCACAGCGCGCGCGGGAGGCCATGCACGCGATGATCGACCGCTTCGCCGAGGCAGGACTTTCGAGCGCGCTCGATCCGACCGTCGATGTCCGACGCGATGACGGGCGACGCCGCGATGGCGAAGCTGTTCGCGACGGCAAAGCGCGACGCCAAGGCGGAGGCGATGCTGGCAGGTCTCAAGGCGCGCGGCGCGACCTCGGTTTTCATTCGCTATCTGGAAACGCTGGACGGTCATCCCACCGCGGATGGCGTGCTCGCCGCCATTGCGACGACGCTGGCATGGGGCCCGCTGATGCACAAGCGCATCTCGCGGCTGACCGCGGAAAGCCTGCCTTGGTGGATCCGGCTGTTCGGCGCGTTGATCGGCGCATCGGTCGCCGCCGAGCGCCACGAGCCGGGTCGGTTCTGCGGAATCCCGGAGTCCGAAATCCTCGGGCAGCGCTCGCTCACCGAGGTCGCGTACGTTGCCCTCCTCGGGCTCGCGCCGCAACCCGCGAATCTCTTTGCCTTCCAGACCCTCGTTGGCCTGCTGCTGACCAATGGTCCCGGGGCGATCTCGGCGCAGGGAGCCAAGGGGGCGGTCTCCGCGGATGGACCGGAGACGCCCGAGCGGGTCCAGCTCAACAAGGCGCTCGTCGGCTTCCTGACCGCATTCCGGCTATACGCATGGCGGCAACGGTTACGAGGGCATCGCGTTCCTCATCAAACAGTTCCACGATTCCGATCTTGCCGATCCGACGAGCCGGAATCATGGCCTCGATCTCAACGCGCTCGCCCTGCGCTACGTCGACGAATACGCGCGCTACAAGACGACCAAGAAATCGGCCGGGAGTCTCGACATCCAGAAGATTCCCGGCGTCAATCACCCGGTGTTCAAGGACAGACCGGTCAACCTCGATCCGCGGGAAGTATTCATCCGTGAACTGTTCGACAAGCGCGGCGAGTACAACGTCTTCCACGACTACTATCGCGCGCTGGTACAGGCGCTGTTCGACGCCGGCGTCTCGCGCAACGTTTACTGCGTGAACATCGATGCGGTGATCGCCGCGCTGCTGCTGAAGATATTGTGGCAACCCTACCGTACCGGTGCTTTCCCGGAGCAGGCGATGGAAACGGCGGCATTCACGATCTTCCTCTATCCAAGGATGCTCGGATGCGCAGCCGAAGTCGACGATCACTTGAACCGTGGCCGGAACATGGATACGCGGACGCCGGCATCGCAGTGCCGCTTCGTCGCCTGATGCCGGCGATTCGTGTGGACAACAACCGTTAGAATTGGCGCACGTCCGATGACCTCGAGACCGGACAGAATCCGGCGATGCCTTATCCCTTCGACAACTCATTGCTACCGGAGTGACTCATGACCTTCGTTCGACGCTTTTCCGCTACCGCCCGGAACGCCCTGGTGTGCACCGCCGCCGCGATCGGCTTGTTCGCCACCGGCCAGGTCATGGCCATCGAAAGCCTGAAGATCCTCGTTCCCGCTGCGCCCGGCGGCGGCTGGGACCAGACCGGACGCGCGCTGCAGGCGGCGCTGCAAAGCGACGGCACCGTCAAGAAGATCACGGTCGACAACAAGGGCGGCGCCGGCGGGACGATCGGCCTCGCGCAATTCGTGAGCTCGAGCAAGGGTGACGGCAATGCGCTGATGATGGGCGGCATGGTGATGGTCGGGGCGATCATTTCCAACAAGTCGCCGGTCAGCCTGTCGCAGGTCACGCCGATCGCCCGCCTGACCGGCGAATACGAGGTCGTGGTCGTTCCCGGCACCTCCAAGATCCAGTCGATGAAGGAGCTGATCGCGCAGTTCAAGGCCAACCCCGGCAGCGTCGCCTGGGGTGGAGGTTCCGCGGGCGGCTCCGACCATATCCTGGCCGGGATGATCGCGCAGGCGTCCGGCGTGGAACCGGCGAAGGTCAACTACATCGCTTACGCCGGAGGCGGCGAGGCGCAGGCAGCGATCATGGGCGGACACGTCGCGGCGGGGATCAGCGGATTGGGCGAATTCGCCGCGCAGATCAAATCGGGCAAGTTGCGCGCGCTCGGCATCTCCGCCGACAAGCGGGTGCCCGGCATCGACATTCCGACGCTCAAGGAACAGGGTGTCGACGTCGAAATGGTGAACTGGCGCGCAGTCTTCGCCGCCCCGGGCATCAACGACGCGCAGAAGAAGGAGCTGATCGACGTCGTCGGCAAGGCGGTGAAATCGGCGTCGTGGCAGGACGCGCTGAAGCGCAACGAGTGGACCGACATGTACCTCGCCGGCGATGCGTTCAAGACGTTTCTCGATGCCGACCAGCGGCGGATCGACAAGATCGTCGCGGGCTTGGGCATGAAGAAGTAGCCGCGGGGCGTGGCCGCCACTCTTCCTGGAGAGCACGTCATGACGAGTCCGACCATCGATCGTTTTCGCCCGACGAGGCTGCGCATCACGTTAGCCGGCGCGCTGCTGGGATTGGCGCTTGCGGGCCAGGTGCAAAGCGCCGACATCAAGATCATCGTCCCCGCGGCGCCGGGCGGCGGCTGGGATCAGCTGGGGCGCGCGGTTGGGCAGTCGATGCAGGCAGCCAAGGTTGCCGACCGGGTGCAGGTCAGCAATGCGGCCGGGGCCGGAGGAACGATCGGGCTCGCGCAGCTCATCAACAACAACAAGGGCGATGGCAACGTGTTGATGGTCACCGGCAAGGGAATGGTCTCGGCGATCTACATCAACAAATCCCCCGTGAGCCTTTCCAACGTCACGCCCATCGCGAGGTTGAGCGGCGAGTACGAAGTGCTCGTCGTGCCGGCGTCTTCGAACCTGAAGACGATGTCCGACCTCATGGCGATGTACAAAGCCAATCCCGGCTCGGTGTCGTGGGCGGGCGGCCTTGCGGGCGGCGTCGATCAATTGACGGCGGGGATGATCATCCAGGCCGTCGGCGGCGATCCCGGCAAGTTCAACTATGTCGCCTTCGGCAGCGGCGGCGAGGTGCTGTCGCAGACGCTCGGCGGGCACGTCACCGTGGGCCTGGGTGGCTACAACGAATTCGCATCGCAGATCACCGCGGGCAAGCTTCGCGCGCTCGCGATCACCTCCGACAAGCGTCTGCCCGGCGTCAACATCCCGACGCTGAAGGAGCAAGGGATCAACGTCGAGTTCGTCAATTGGCGCGGGTTGATGGCTGCGCCGGGCATCAGCGAAGCGCAGCGACAGGAGCTCATCAAGACGGTCACGAAAATGGCGAAGTCCGAGCAGTGGAAAAGTATCCTGGAAAAGGACGGCTGGATCGATCTCTTCATGCCGGGAGACGAGTTCAAGGCCTATGTGGAATCCGAGCAGAAGAACGTGCTGACGCTCGTCAACACCCTCGGTCTGGTGAAGAAATGACCGCGCGGGCGGCGATCCATCCGGGAGAGCTCCTGATCTCCCTCGGACTGATCGCGCTGGGAACCTTCGTCGTTTACGAGACGCAGTCGATTGCCGAAACCCAGGGGTACGCGCAGATCGGACCGCGGCTCTTCCCGTACATCATCGGTTGCGGGCTGACGCTCTGCGGCGCGGTGCTCGCGTGGCAAGCGGTAGCCGGGGGCTGGCGCAATGTGCCTCTCGATCAGGAAGGCCACGACGCTCCGGACTGGACGGCGTTCGTCATCATCAGCGCCGGCGTGATCCTGCACATGGTGGTCATCGGCTGGGCGGGATTCATCATCGCCTCGACCGTGCTGTTCGTCATGGTCGCGCGCGGCTTCGGCAGCCGGCGGCTCGTGCGTGATGCGATCATCGCGGTCGTGCTCGCCACCGTGGTGTTCTTCATCTTTACGCTCGCCTTGGGGCTAAGCCTGCCCAAGGGCCCGTTCGGGGGAAGCTAGCCATGGAGACCTTCGGCGCGTTGATGTCGGGCTTCGCCGTCGCGCTCACGCTCAAGAACCTGATGTGGGGTTTTCTCGGCGTGACGCTCGGCACGGCCATCGGCGTCTTGCCGGGAGTCGGGCCAGCGCTGACGATCGCCCTGCTGCTGCCGGCGACCGCGGGACTCGATCCGACCGGCGCGCTGATCATGTTCGCAGGCATCTACTACGGTGCGATGTACGGCGGGTCGACGACGTCGATCCTGCTCAATACGCCCGGCGAGTCGGCGACCATCGTCACCGCGCTCGAAGGCAACATGATGGCCAAGCGCGGCCGCGCGGGGCCCGCACTCGCTACCTCTGCGATCGGCTCCTTCGTCGCGGGAACGATCGCGACGATCCTGCTCACCGTGATGGCGCCGATCGTCGTCGACTTCGCGCTCAAGTTCGGGCCGGCCGAATACTTTGCCGTCATGGTGCTGGCGTTTACCACGGTGTCGGCGGTGCTGGGCGCGTCGCCGGCGCGAGGCCTCGCAAGCCTGTTCTTCGGCCTCACGATCGGGCTCATCGGGCTCGACAGCCAGACCGGTCAGGCGCGCTTCACGCTGGGGATCCCGGAGCTTCTCGACGGCATCGACGTCGTCGTCGTCGCGGTGGGATTGTTCGCCGTGGGCGAGACCCTCTATATCGCGACGTATCTCAATCGCCTGGAGGACACGATCGAGAGGATGAAGGGCTCGATCTGGATGAGCAAATCCGACTGGAAGCGCTGCTGGAAGCCCTGGCTGCGCGGTACGGCACTGGGGTTTCCGTTCGGCACGATTCCGGCCGGCGGCGCCGAGATTCCGACCTTTCTCTCCTACGCGATCGAGAAGAAACTCTCGGCGCATCCGGAGGAATTCGGCAAGGGCGCCATCGAGGGCGTCGCCGGACCCGAAGCGGCGAACAATGCGTCCGCCACCGGCACGCTCGTGCCGCTCCTCACGCTCGGGCTGCCGACGACCGCGACCGCGGCGATCATCCTCGCCGCCTTTCAGCAATGGGGACTGCAGCCCGGGCCGCTCTTGTTCGAGACGCAGCCGCTCTTGATCTGGGGCCTCATCGCCAGCATGTACGTGGGCAACGTGATCCTGCTGATCCTGAACCTCCCGCTGATCGGCATCTGGGTCAAGCTGCTCGAGATTCCGCGCCCGCTGCTGTATGCCGGCATCCTGATCTTCGCCACGCTCGGCGCCTACGGCCTGCGCAACTCCTGGTTCGACCTGGCACTCCTCTACATCATCGGCGTGATCGGCTTCCTGATGCGCCGCTTCGACATTCCCGTCGCGCCGGTGCTCGTGGGGATGATCCTCGGGCCGCTCGCCGAGCAGCAGTTCCGCCGCGCGCTCGCAATCAGCCAGGGCGATCTGACGATCTTCATCCGGCAGCCGATTTCGGCCACCGTGTTCGCGATCACCGCGCTGGTGCTGATCGGGCCGCCGCTGTGGCGGCGCATCGCCGCGCGGCGCAAGGCCAGCGACTAGAACTCGTTCTAGCCGCTGAAGCCCTTCATGCCCTGCAGCAGGCGGAAGAACTCCGCGCGGGTGTCCGAATTGTCGCGAAGCTTGCCGCGAAGCACCGAGGTGGTCATGTCCGACGCATGCTCGCGCACGCCGCGATGCGTCACGCACATGTGCTCCGCCTTCACCACGACGGCCACACCCTCGGCCACGTCTCGGCCTCCACCAGGTCCGCGATCTGGATGGTCATCTCCTCCTGGATCTGCGGGCGCGCGGTGATCCATTCGGCGAGCCGGTAGAACTTCGAGAGCCCGAGGACGTTCTTGCCGGGGTAGATGCCGACCCAGCAGTTGCCGCGGATGTTCTGCAGGTGGTGCGCGCACGTCGAGCGGATCGTGATCGGGCCGACGAGGTAGAGCTCGTCGTACGACGTGACGTTCGGAAACGCCGTCAGGTCCGGCGAGGGCTCGTAGCGTCCCGCGAAGATCTCGCTCATGTACATCCGCGCGACCCGCGCGCCGGTTTCGCGGGTGTTGTGGTCGTTTTCCGTGTCGATGACGAGGCTCTGCAGCAGGTCCCGGACCCGTTCCGCCACCTCGTCGGTCAGCGCCTCGAGCTCGCCCGGCTCGATGAACTTCGCGATGTTGTCGTTGGCGCGGAAGCGCTCGCCGGCCGCGGCGAGTCGCGCCCGGATTCGATCGGAAGTTTTCGGCATGAAGTGTTGCCTCGACGGATACGAAGGGAATCGTGCGATTCTAACCGGTATTGCCACAGCGGATCCCGTGCCGCGGAAAGGGTATTTTCGTTTCGCGCCACGTTCGACTTGAGCGATACTGCGGTTTCGTCGCGGCTCTGGGCTCACTTTTCAATGCGACTCCTGCTTGCCGGTCTTGCACTTTTTCTCGGCATACATCTCGTTCCCGCGGTGCCGTCGCTGCGCGCCGCGGTGGTGGATCGCTTCGGCGAGCGGCGCTACAAGGGATGTGTTCGCGCTGGTCTCGGCGATCGGGCTCGTGCTGATCGTCGTCGGCTATGCCGTCGCCGACGATCGCACGCGAGTCTTCGCGCCCTTCCCCGCCGCCCGCGCGATCGCGCCGTACGCCATGTCGATTTCGTTCATCCTGTTCGCCGCAGCGAACATGCGGGGACATCTGCGGCGGGTCATCCGGCATCCGATGCTGCTGGGGCTCGCGATCTGGGCCACCGTTCACCTGCTCGCCAACGGCGATCGCACGGGCACCGTGCTGTTCGGCGCATTCCTCGTCTATGCGGCGATCGACCTCGTTTCCGCCGTCGGGCGCGGCGCCGTCAAGACGTTCGTCCCGGAGCCGAAGCACGACGTGATCGCCGTCGTTGCAGGCATCGGCGTCGCGCTCGCGGTGATGGCCGCTGCATCGCGTGCTGTTCGGTGTCGCCGTCACCGGATTCAGCATCTAGTCGGCGCGAACCCGCCAGATGACGACGCCGATGGATTCCACGCCGCGCCGCGAATTGTCCGGCAAAGTCGCGCTCGTCACGGGTGGCGCCCGCAACATCGGCCGCGCGATCGCGCGCGCGCTTGCCGCCGGCGGCGCCGACGTGATGGTCAATGCGCTGCATGCGCACGATGATGTGGACGAGACGGTGCGCGATCTCGAGGCCGCCGGTCGCCGAGCGGAGAGTCACATCGCCGACATGACCGATCCCGCCGCCGTGGCCGCGATGGTAAAGCGACGGTCGAGCGCTTCGGCCGAATCGATGTGCTCGTGAACAATGCCGCGATGCGGCCGGAGCAGTCGTTCCCGTCGATGTCGTTCGCCGATTGGCGGAGCGTGCTGGCGGTGATCCTCGACGGCGCGTTTCTGTGCTCGCAGGCATGCGCTCCCCACATCGCCCGGGCAGGCGGCGGCTCGATCATCAACATCGGCGGTGAGACCGGCCACCGCGGCGCCGCGGGCCGCGCCCACGTCGTGACGGCGAAAGCGGGGCTGGCCGGCATGACGAAGGCGCTCGCGCTCGATCTCGCCGCCCAGCGGATCACCGTCAATTGCGTCGTGCCGGGCCGCATCGACACCGTGCGGACCGGATCCGGCAACCCGGCGCAAGCCGCGCACCGGCCGGCCGTGCCGCCGATCGGACACCTGGGGACGCCGAGGAAGTGGCCGCGATCGTGCGCATGCTGTGCGGACCCGATGCACGCTACATCACCGGACAAGCGATCCACGTCAACGGCGGCGGTTACATGCCGTGACGACGGTGCCATCGACTGAACTGCCGCCCGTCACGCGCATCCTCGCGGACTTCGTCGCGACCCATCCGGCAAGGGGATGGGATGAAGGCGTCGAGCGCGAGGCACATCGGACATTCATGAACTGGGTCGGCTGCGCAATCGGCGCGTCACAGCCATCCGGCGGTAGAGGCCGCGCTCGCGGCCGTGTCGGGAGCTGGCACCCGCCGGCCAGGCGACGATCCTGGGCCGCAGCGAGCGCATCGACATCGCGAGTGCCGCGCTGCTGAACGGCATCGCCTCGCACACTTTCGATTACGACGACACCCACTTGAGGACGATCATCCACCCGGCCGGCCCCGTCGCGTCGGCGGGGCTGGCGCTCGCCGAGCACCTCGGTACGCCTGGGCGGAAGCTCGTGGATGCCATCGTGATCGGGATCGACGTCGCGTGCCGCGTCGGCAACGCGATCTATCCCGATCACTACGACCGCGGATGGCACATCACCGGCTCGACCGGCATGCTGGGCGCCGCCGCCGCCGCCGCGCGCCTCCTCCGCCTCGAAGCGCAGCAGACCGCCATGGCGCTCGGCATCGCCGCGTCGCAACCGATCGGCGTCCGCGAGCAGTTCGGTTCGATGACCAAGCCGTTTCACGTCGGCGGCGCCGCGCGCGCCGGGCTCACGTCGGCATTGATGGCGCGACACGGCTATACCGCCTCGGACCGCGCGCTCGAGGCGCCCGCGCGGGCTCATGCAGACCTACTCGACCAAGTGCGACTGGTGCGGAAATCACCGACGAGCTCGGCGCAACGCTTCGAGATCGCGCTTCAACACGTACAAGCCCTTCGCCTGCGGCATCGTGATTCATCCGTGCATCGACGGCTGCGTCGCAACTGGCGCTCGCGAACCGGCTCGTGCCGGGCGATATCGAGCGCATCGAGCTCAAGGTGCATCCGCTGGTGCTCGAGCTCACCGGCAAGACGGCGCCGCGCACGGGTCTCGAGGGCAAGTTCAGCGTCTACCATGCCTCCGCGGCGGGCATCGTGTTCGGAAAGGCGGGCGAGGCGGAATTCGCCGACGCAATCGTGACGCGCGCCGACCTGGTCGCCCTGCGGGCCCGCGTCAGTCGCGACCGCCGACCCGGGTATCGGCGAAGCGTCGGCCGATGTGACATCGTTTGCACGGACGGCCGCCGATTCCGCACGTTCGTCCGAGCACGCGATCGGCAGCCTCGAGCGGCCGATGACCGACGCTGACCTCGCGCGGAAATTCCATGACCTGGTCGACCCGGTGCTTTCCGCCGCGCGGGCCGCGCGCTGATCGAGCAATGCGCCACGGTCGGCGCGTGCACGGATGTCCGGGCGTTCGTGGCGCAGACCTCCGCCTAGTCGCCGAGCGCACGATGCCCGCTCTGCCTTGGCTCTGCCTTGCGGCGCTGATCGTCCTCGGCGTTGCCGCACCGCTTCCCGCGCAGGATTTCCCGCAATACGGCGACGATCTCTATCGTCCGCGGCTTGCGGCAGCCCGGAAAGGACGTGATGTGGCTGCCCACGCCGGACGCGATGGTCGAGCGGATGCTGCGGATGGCGAAGACCACGAGCGCCGACGTCGTCTACGATCTCGGCGCCGGCGACGGCCGGCTGCCTATCGCCGCGGCGAAAGAGTTCGGCGCCACAGCCGTCGGCATCGAATACGACCGCGAACTCGCGGCGCTTGCGCGGCGCAACGCGGAGCGCGCCGGCGTGGGCGGCAAGGTCACGATCATCCAAGGCGACATCTTCAAGGAGGATTTCTCGCGCGCGACGGTGGTCGACGCTCTATCTCTTGCCGGACCTCAACCAGCAGCTGCGGCCGCAGCTCCTCGCGATGAAGCCGGGCACGCGCGTCGTCTCGCATGCCTGGGACATGGGCGAGTGGGAGCCCGATGCGACGCGCGTATCGGTGAGAGCGAAGCGTTTCTCTGGATCGTTCCCGCGCGCGTCGAAGGCCGATGGGCCTTGCGGGATGAACGTGGATTCTTACGGGCGAGCTCGAGCTCACCCAGCGGTTCCAGCGCGTCGGGGGCACGCTGACGTTGCGCGGCAGAGCGCAGCCCGTGCTCGGAGCTTACGTCGAAGGCGACTATCTGGGCTTCACGTTCGTCGATCTCGACGGCGGCGTTCGCAGCGTGCGCGCCCGCGTCGACGGCGGTACGTTCTCGGGTTCGCTTGCGTTTCGCGGGCACCCTCACCCCGATCGTCGGGCGGCGGCGGTGATACGATCTTGTCTTGGACCCGTCAACCTCCACAGCCGCCGCAACCCATGCACCGTCATCCGCGTCCCCAAGCCGGTTCGACGGGCGCTTGCGCTCGCGGGAATCGCGCTCGGCGCACTCCTGGCGGCGCACTCTGCACGCGCAGGACTATCCTTCGCGCCCGGTGAAAGTGATCGTGCCGTTCTCGCCGGGCGGCGCCGTCGACGGGCCGATGCGCGTGATCGCGCAGGAGCTCGTGGAAGCGCCTCGGGCAGCAGGTCGTCGTCGAGAACAAGCCCGGCGCGGGCGCCACGATCGGCAGCGAGCTCGTCGCCCGCGCCGCGCCCGACGGCTACACGCTGCTGCTCGCGTCGCAGACCAATGCGATCAGCGCGACGCTCTACACGAAGCTCGCCTACGATCCGATCGAGGATTTCGCGCCGATCTCGCTCATCGGCACGCGAGCCCGGCGTGCTGGTCGTCAATCCGGCGCTGCCGGTGAAGACATTCCAGGAATTCATCGCCTACGTGAAGGAGCGGCCCGGCCAGGTCGACTACGCGTCGTCGGGCAACGGCAGCGGACAGCATCTGTTCGCCGCGTTGCTCGCGTCGGCGACCGGTCTCAAGATCAACCACATACCCTACAAGGGCAGCGGGCAGGCGACGACCGATCTGCTGGGCGGCCAGGTGATGGTGTCGATTCCCGGAACTGCGGGGATGGTCGGGCACATCAAGGCCGGCAAGCTTCGCGCGCTGGCGGTCACCGGCGCGACGCGCTCGCCGCAGCTTCCCGATGTGCCGACGGTGATGGAGTCCGGCGTTCCGGGTTACGAAGCCTACGTCTGGATGGGATTGCTCGCGCCCAAGGGCACGCCGGCCGCCGATCATCGACCGGCTCAACCGCGAGGTGGTCCAGGTGCTCGCCATCGACCGAAGTCAAGACGTACATGGCGACGGCCGGCATCGAGATCGTCGGCTCGACTCCCGCCGAATTCGGACGGTTCTTCCGCGCGGAAAGGGATCTCTGGGCGAAAGTCGTCCGCGAGACAGGCGCCAAGATCGACTGAAAGCGGCGCAACGACGGCGAACAAGGAACGCATGAGCACGCCAGCAACCGAAACGGCCGGCGCCGACACCCCGGTCACGGGCGTCCCGCATTGGACCACCAAGGCGACCTCCTCCGGCGACGTCCGGCTGTTCCTCTGGGAAAAATACGCGGGCAACGCCGGAGGGCAAGCCCGCAGTCCTGTTCGTCCACGGCTCGTCGATGGCGTCGCAGCCCACCTTCGATCTCACCGTGCCCGGCCGGCCGGACTCCTCGGCGATGGACTGGTTCGCACGCCGCGGCTTCATGTGCTGGTGCGTCGACATGGAAGGCTACGGGCGCTCCGACAAGACACGCGATATCTTCTGCGACATCGCCAACGGAGCCGACGATCTCGCCGCCGCCACCGACTACATCGCGCGAACGCGCGGCATTCGCGCGTTCATGACCTATGGCATTTCCTCGGGCGCACTGCGCGCGGCGCTCTTCGCGCAGCGCCATCCCGCGCGCGTCGCGCGACTCGCGCTCGATGCGTTCGTCTGGACCGGCGAGGGTGCGCCGACGCTCCTCGAGCGGCGCAAAAAGCTGCCCGCCTTCCTTGCCGCGAAGCGCCGGCCGATCGATCGCGCCTTCGTCCATTCGATTTTCGCCCGCGACCATCCGGACTGTGCCGAGCAGCGCGTCGTCGACGCGTTCGCCGATGCGATCCTGGCGCTCGACGATTCGATGCCCAACGGCACCTACATCGACATGTGCTCGAAGCTGCCGGTCGTCGATCCTGCAGAGATCACCGTGCCCACGATCGTGCTGCGCGGCCAGTACGACGGCATCGCCGCCTTCGACGACCTGATCGAGTTCTTCAAGCGGCTGCCCAATCCCGACAAGCAGTTCTCGGTCATGGCGGGCATCTCGCATGCGAGCTTCCAGCAAAAGAACTACCGGATGGTCTATCACATCCTGCACGCGTACTTCACGCAGCCCGCTCCGGCCTATGTCGGACCGGAGCACGCTGCGCCATCGGCAGAGCCGCAAGTCCGCGCATGACCTGGTCGATCGTCGCGCTCGATTCGAATGGTGCCTTCGGCGTCGCCGTCGCGAGCCGCTTTTTCGCCGTCGGCGCGCTGTGCCCGGATGCGGCAAGCGGCGTGGGGGCGCTTGCCACGCAGGCACTCGTCAATCCGCTCTACGCGCCGGCGGCGCTCGAGGCGATGGCGCATGGCCTCTCTCCCGCCGACATCGTGCGCACGCTCACCAGCGCGGATCCGGGCCGCGACCACCGGCAGCTTCATCTGGTCGACCGGGCCGGCCGCATCGCCGCGCACACGGGGACGGCCTGTATCGATTGGTGCGGCCATCGCGCCGGACTCTCCTATTCGGTGGCAGGCAACATGCTGGCGGGACCGCGCGTGCTGGAGGACACCGCCGCCGCCTTCGAGGCGGCCGGTGCTTTGCCTTTGGCCGAACGGCTGATCGTCGCGATGGAAGCCGGCGAGGCCGCCGGTGGCGACAAACGCGGCAAGCAGGCCGCCGCGCTGATCGTCTACACGACGGAGCCGTACCCAGCGCTCGATCTCCGCGTGGACGACCACCTCGAGCCCATTGTCGAATTGCGGCGGTTGTACGAGAAGAGCCTCGAGCGGTTCCAGCCGTTCGTCGCCTGTCTGCCCCGCCGCGACGATCCCGCCGGCATCACCGACCGCGCCGTCATCGAAGCTGCCGTCGAGCGGTTTCAAGCCGCACGATCGCGCCACGGCGCCCGCTGAGCGCCGGCTGAGGCCCCGCCCCGCTGTGCTATTCTGAAAGCCGCCCCCCGGGGACGAGAGCATCCGCTTCGCATTGTCGGAGAATCCATCATGCAGACTGCACTTCGGATCACTCGAATCGGATTCGCTTTGGCTTGGGCGATGTTCGCGGCGGTGGCGCCCGCGCAGACGCTGCGCATCGGGCTCGCCGAGGATCCTGATGTGCTCGATCCGACATTAGCCCGCACGTTCGTCGGGCGCATCGTTTTCGCAGCGCTCTGCGACAAGCTGTTCGACATCGACGAGAAGCTCGCCATCGTCCCGCAGCTCGCGACGTCCTACGAGTGGTCGGCGGACAACAAGGCACTGACCCTCAAGATCCGCCCGGGCGTCACGTTCCACGATGGCGAGAGACTCGACGCCGCCGCGGTCAAGTACAACATCGAGCGCCACAAGACGATGGCGGGCTCCAATCGCCGCGGCGAGCTCGCCCTGGTCACGACCGTCGATGTCGTCGATCCCGCGACCGTGCGCCTCAATCTGTCCGCGCCGTTCGCGCCGCTGCTGGCCCAGCTCGCCGACCGCGCGGGGATGATGGTCTCGCCGAAGGCTGCGCAGGAGGCCGGCGACAAGTTCGGCGCCAAACCGGTGTGCTCCGGGCCGTTCCGCTTCGCCGAGCGCGTCGCGCAGGATCGCATCGTCCTCGAGCGGTATCCGAACTACTGGAACAAGGGCGAGATCTTCGTCGACAAGGTCGTTTATCTGCCGATCGTGGACGCGACCGTTCGACTCGCCAACTTGAAGTCGGGGCAGCTCGACTTCATCGAGCGGCATGGCGGCCTCCGACGTGCCCGCGCTCAAGTCCGACACCCGCTTCAAGATCTCGAAGATCACCGAGATCGGCTACCAGGGCATCACGATCAATGTCGGCAAGAGCGATCTCGCGCAGAAGAACCCGCTGGGCAAGGATCCGCGCGTCCGCGAAGCCTTCGAGCTCGCCCTCGACCGCCAGGGAATCGTGCAGGTGGCGATGGACGGCGAAGCGGCCGTGGGCAACCAGTGGGTCGCGCCCGACAACACGTTCTACGCGAAGAACATGCCGGTTCCGAAGCGCGACATCGCGCGGGCGAAAGCGCTGCTGGCCGAAGCCGGCGTGCCGAACCCGAGCTTCACGCTGATGACGCCGACGACCTCCGACGCGCAAAAGGTCGCGCAGGTCGTGCAGGCAATGGTCAAGGAGGCGGGCTTCGACGTGAAGATCCAGTCGACCGAGTTCGCGACGTCCCTCGACATGGCCGACAAAGGCCAGTTCGACGCCTATGTCCTCGCCTGGAGCGGACGCGCCGACCCCGACGGTAACATCTACAGCTTCGACGCATGCAAGCAGCCGCTCAATTACGCGGGCTACTGCAAGCCGGACGTCGACGACCTCCTGAACAAGTCGCGCACCACCCGCGATGCGGCCGAACGGCGCAAGCTATTCGAGCAACTGGCCGCGATCGCGCTCAAGGATCGCCCGATCGTCTACTTGTATCACCGCCATTGGCTGTGGGCCTACACCGCTAAGCTCTCCGGCCTGCGCACGGTCCCCGACGGCATGGTGCGGGTGCAAGGGCTGAAGTTCAACTGATCATCCTCTGAAGCGGTTTCCGGCGTTACGCGGCGGCGGAGCATGCGCGTTGCAGTGGGCGGAGAGCCTGCGGGCGCATGCCTCATCCTAAGCCCGCGGGCTCTCCGCCCACTGCAACGCGCCGGCAACATGAAATACGACTCGCGGGCTCTCGGCCCACCTTAACGGCCGCACAATGTTCACCTTCCTGGTTCGCCGCATCGCGACGATCGTCCCGACGCTCGTCTTCGTCTCGATGCTGATCTTCGGCCTGCAGCAATTGCTGCCGGGCGATCCCGCCGTCGTGCTCGCCGGCGAGGATCGCGATCCGACGCGTCGTCGCGCACCTGCGCGAGAAGATGCACCTCGACGACCCGCTGCCCGTGCGCTACCTGTACTGGATCAAAGGGGTGCTCCAGGGGGATCTCGGCGAATCGCTGCGCATGCAGAAGCCAGTGCTGGAGCTCATCATGGAAAAGCTCCCGGTGACGCTCGAGCTCGCCGCGCTTGCGATCGTCATCGCGCTCGTCATCGGCGTTCCTGCCGGCATCGTTTCGGCGGTGCGGCGCAATACCGCGCTCGACTACGCGGCAAATGCCGTCGCGCTGTGGGGCCTCTCCACGCCGAATTTCTGGCTCGGCATCATGCTGATCCTGCTGTTTTCAGTCACGCTCGGCTGGCTGCCGGCGTCAGGCTTCGTGAGCCCATTCGAGGACTTGAAGGCGAATCTCGCGGCGCTCATCATGCCCGCGTTCGTGCTGGGCAACGCGATCGCCGCCGTGCTGATGCGCCACACCCGGAGCGCGATGTTGCAGGTGCTGTCGTCGGACTACGTGCGCACGGCCCGCGCGAAAGGGCTGTCGGAGCGAAGCGTGATCCTGAAGCACGCGCTGCGCAATGCGCTCATCCCCGTGATCACCCTGGGCGCGCTGGAGCTCGGCACACTCCTTTCCGGCGCCGTGCTGACCGAGCAGGTGTTCACCATTCCCGGCTTCGGCAAGCTCATCGTCGACGCGGTGTTCAACCGCGATTATGCGGTCGTGCAGGGCGTCGTGCTGTTCACGGCGACGGCGTACATCCTGCTGAATCTTCGCGGCCGACATCGCGTACGTCGTCGTGAATCCGCAGATCCGAGCGCAGTAATGGCGCCGCGCGACGACTCGCTGCCCGCGCCGGCCGATTTCCTCCGCGTGTCGCCGCGCGCCCCTCCGTTCCGGCGGCTCGTGCGCCGGCGCGGCGCCGCGGTCGGATTGGTGGCGATCGCGTTCTTCGTGGTGCTCGCCTTGCTCTCGCCGCTCGTCGCGCCCTACGATCCGCTCGCGACGAGCTGGACGGCGATCCGCCAGGCGCCGTCCGCGGCGCATTGGTTCGGCACCGACGAAATCGGCCGCGACGTGCTGTCGCGCGTCATCTGGGGCGCGCGCGCTTCGCTGCTCGCGGGCGTGGTCTCGGTGCTCATTTCCCTGTCGATCGGCGTACCCGTCGGCTTGCTGGCAGGGTATGCGGGCGGCCGCATCGACATGCTGATTTCGCGGCTGACCGACGCGGTGCTCGCGTGCCCGTTCCTCATCCTCGCGATCGCGCTGGCGGCGTTTCTCGGTCCGAGCCTCACCAACGCGATGATCGCCATCGGCGTCTCGGCCACTCCCGTGTTCGTCCGCCTGACGCGCGGGCAGACGATGGCAATCAAGGCCGAGGACTTCATTCTCGCGGCGCGCGCCATCGGCAATCCGCCATGGCGCGTGGCACTCGTCCATGTGCTTCCCAACGCCGCTCCCGCGCTGATCGTCCAGGCCACACTGGCGATCGCCGCCGCCGTCATCGCCGAGGCGAGCCTGTCGTTTCTCGGGCTCGGCCAGCAGCCCCCCGCTCCGAGCTGGGGCAGCATGCTCAACACGGCCAAGAACTACATCGACAACGCGCCGTGGATGGCCATCTGGCCCGGGGTGTCGATCTTCGTGCTCGTGCTCTCGTTCAATCTCGTGGGCGACGGCCTGCGCGACGCGATGGATCCGCGGCACGCGTGATACGCGCGAGGAGTGCTGCGGCGTCGGCACGACGCGTCCAGGCGGGGCGGAGGATTGGCGGCGGGCGCCTGTGCCGCGGTCGGGCCCTCCCCCGCTACGACTCGACGCAGACGAACGCGAGCGTCTCGTCCAGCACGTCCTTCCAGCCGTGACCGAAGCAGACATGGCCGCGACCGCGCAGGATCAATTCCTCGCGGCGCAAATGGATCTCGGGCTCGCCTTCGACGGTGACATAGGTGCCGTTCGAGCTCTGATCGATCAAGACGTATTTGTCCCGGCGGCGCTCGATGCGCGCGTGCATCCGGGAGGCCATCCGGTCGGCGATCACCACGTCGTTCTGCGCGTCGCGCCCGAGCGTAAGACCCGGATGGGCGTCGTCCAGCTGGATCTCGCGCAGGCCGTGGCAAAGCTGCAGGCGCGACGGCCGGCGCGTCGGCCGCATCGCAAGCGATGTGAGATCCGCGTCCGGCCCCTGCCACAGCAACTCGAAGATGCCGATTTCCTGCTGTTTGCCCTTGACGGTCAGCGAATCGATCTCCCGGACGCGGGCGCGCACGAGCGGCGACAGCGCGTCGGCGGTAGCTGCGGACAGAATCACCTGTTCGCCCTTGGCCAGCGCCGTCATGCGCGCCGCGACATTGACGGAATCGCCGAAGACATCGCCCTCGACGGCGATTGCCGGACCGAAATGAAAGCCGACGCGGATCGCGAGGCGCGAGGGGCCGACCCGCGGCTGTTCCGAGACACGAGCCTGCATCTCGGCCGCGGCCTCCGCGGCCTGATCGGGCCCGGGAAAGACCGCCATGATCTCGTCGCCGATGGTTTTCACGACGCGGCCGCCCTGACCCTCGCATGCGATTCGCGCGAGCGAGAGGCACCGGCCGATTGCTTCGAGCGCGCTGGCGTCACCTACCGTCTCGTAAAGCTTGGTGCTGCCGCTCACGTCCGCGAACAGCACGGCGATGTCGGATGCTTCGCTCGTCACGGTCGCGGCGTATCGTCGATCATGCCGCAAGTATAATGCGTCGCTGGCTTTGCCTAGCCTCGCCGCAGCGGAGACTGGATTTCCGGGCCGGGTTAGACTACCCTTTCGGGCGCACCCTGCCCCTTCGCCCAATCGCAGGAATTCGCCATGCGTATTTCGTCCGCGTTTGCGATCCTCGCCGCGCTCGTTGTCCTGACAACGACGGCGCCCGCGGGCGCGCAGGGCTTCAAGTTCGAGCAGCCCAATACCGGCCCTACGGCCGAAGACGTCGCCAAACAGAACCGGATCGCCTGGGAACTCTCCACGCCTTGCCGCGCCGATCTCAAGGGCAAGAAGATCATGCTGATCATCGGCGAGGCGCAGTCGAACGGCTACATCGCGGCGCAGCAGCAGAATTACGGTCCGCACTACCAGGCGATCAACGGACGGCTGCGCGGCCTGGGACTGCTGACCTTCACGCCCGAGGAGATCCGCCGGCAGATCGCGCAGGCCGAGATCGATGCCTACTTCAAGAACAACCCGGATGCCGCGCTGTCGGCGGCGAGGCGGCTCGGCGCGAGCTTCATCCTGCGCGGGTTGATTTCGTCGGAGGCGGTGCCCAGCATCATTCCTGCGGTCAACACGGTCACGGTGAGTTTCGGCTTCACGCTGACGGGTGCCAACGGCCGGATCATTTCCGAGGTCACAGCAAGCTCGAGCTCGTATTCGGGCACGGACATCTCGCGGATGGCGGTGACCCTCGTAAACGAACAGATCGACGAAGTCGTGGCCAAGCTCTACGGCGACTATTGCCGGAACGCCGCGCCCGCCGGCATCGCCAAGTCCGCGCCGAAATAGGCGCAACAGTTCGCGACCCCCACCGGATTCTTTGGAGAAATGGCATGAGCAACCTTACCTGGATGTACCCGTTCCGCGCGACCCTGGGCGTTTCGCTCTTCGCCTGCGCCGCGGTGGCCATCGGACAGCCCACTTTCGGCAGTCCTTCGCCGTCGGCGGGAAAGGAGACGTCGCAAAAGGCCAATGCCGCCGCCGATCAGGCGATCTACCAGCCTGTGGTGTACACCAACGCCGCCAAGAAGGGCCCGGCGCTGATCGTGCTTCCCGGCGAGATCAAGAGCAATAACGCGACGTTCCTGCAGAAATTCACCGCGAACAACATCGCCGACTTCGGCGAGATCGAGCTCTCGAACGCCAACTTCCAGGTGCTCGAGCGCTCCAACCTGGGGCCGCTCCTCAACGAATTCACGCTCGCCTACAACCTCGGCGATCCGACCGCCGCGCGCAAGTTCCTGGGCATGGGCAAGCTCAAGAGCACCAAGTACGTCGTGAAATTCGACATTCTCAAGACCGAGCAGGTTGCCGCCGCCCAGCAGGGATTCGACGGGCGAGCGCTCGGGCAGATGGCCGGGCTCCTCGGTGTGTTCGGCGGATCGCGCGGCGCGGCGCAGGCCGGCACGGTGGCGGGCGCCGGCATCGGCTCGGTGCAGACGAGCGAGACGTCCGGCGTCTGGATCATCGGCATGCGCTACAAGATCATCAACGCCGAAACCACCGAGCAGGTCGCCAACGGCTATGCGGAGGAGAAAATGGAGGTCGGCACGACCTCGACCTCGGTGCTGGGTGTGTCCCAGTCGCAGCAGGGCGGCGTTTCCCTCGACACCATGGTCCAGCGGCTGATCCAGAAAACCGTGTGGGACATCGACAACAAGTACAAGTGACGCGAACCATCGATGTGAGACTGCGACGCCGGCCCGCCGCCGGCGTTGCCGTTTTCGGTGCGGGTCCGGCCGGCGCAGCGCAACCCCCGGGGGACACATGGCGGAAGTGAGCACGATCGGCAAATACGAGATCCGCCGCGAACTCGGCCGGGGCGCCATGGGCGTCGTGTACGAAGGCTACGATCCGATGATCAAGCGCATCGTCGCACTCAAGACGATCCGCGCGGACCAGCTCGCCGGCGAAAACGCCGAGGCCGCGATCGCCCGATTCCGCCGCGAGGCGCAGGCCGCCGGCCGGCTTTCGCACCCGAATATCGTCTCCATCTACGACATCGGCGAGGACGCCGGCACCTGGTACATCGCAATGGAGTTCATCCAGGGCCGCGAGCTCAAGAACTACTTCGAGTCGAACGAACGGTTCGCGTCGGCCGACATCGTGCGGATCATGACGCAGATCCTGGATGCGCTCGGCTACTCGCACCGGCTCGGCGTCATCCATCGTGACATCAAGCCGGCGAACGTGATCATTCTCGCCGACGGCGGCGTCAAGGTCGCCGATTTCGGCATCGCCCACATCGAGTCGTCCAACATGACGCAAGCCGGGACGGTGATGGGCACGCCGAGCTACATGTCGCCGGAGCAGATCATGGGACTTCCCGTCGACGGGCGGTCGGATCTCTTCTCCGCCGGCGTCCTCCTGTACCAGTTCCTGACCGGCGAGCGTCCGTTTGCCGGCTCGGCGACCGCCACCATGCACAAGGTCCTGGAGGAGGATCCGCTGCCGCCGTCGCGCTTCAATGTGCTGGTCCCGGGAGCGATGGATGCCGTGGTGCGCAAGGCGCTCGCGAAACGGCCCGACGAGCGCTATCAGACCGCCGAGGAGTTCGCCGCCGCGTTGCGCGCCGCCGCACAAGCCACGCCGACCCAGCCCACCACTACCGACGCAACGGTGCTTGCCGCCGCCCCCGCGGCGACGCTCATCGCTCCCGCGAGCGCCACGACCACCCAGCGGACCGCACCCGCCACCGCCGCGGCGAGCATTCCGGGCACGGTGGAGTTGGCGCCGGCAAAGAAGTCGCAGGCGACGGCCATCGCCGTCGTCGTGGCGGTGGCCATCATCGCCTTGGGCGGGCTCCTGTGGTCGCAATTCCCGCGACCAGGGGGCGATAGCGCGAAGCTCGCGAAAGGACCAGAGAACACTGCGGCTCCGCCGCCGTCCGCCGTTGCCCCGACCGCACCCGCGGCGCCGCCCGCGGCGCTGCGGCGAGGAAAGCCGATCCCGGCAGCATGACTATTTCCGCCGAAGGGCTGGTCAATCCCAACGACCCTCGCTACGGCACCGACAAGGCGCTGCTGCAATCCGATCTGCGGGCGGATGCCAAGAGTCAGGTGGTCGCGAAGGCGCTCGGGCTCATGATCGATCCCAGTTCGCTCGCGAAGTACTACGACATCGTCCGCGACAAGCTGCTCGCGCAAAGCGGAAACTACATTTCGACGGTCGTCACGGAGAGCCCGCCGCGACTTGGCAAGGACGGCCTGATGTCGATGACCACGCAGGCGGTCGTCAATGTCCGGGCGTTGCAGAAGTCGGTCAACCAGATGTCGCGCGACGAGCGGGTCGAGTTCATCCGCTCGAGCGGGGACCCGAAGATCTCGGTGCGCATCGCGGTGCGCGACGCGGATCAGCCCAACGCGCCGCCGCAGGCGTCACCGGTCGCTGAAAACCTGCTCAAGGAACGGATCAAGGCGTTCGGCTTCCGGACATGGTCGGAGGACGGCAACCCCGCCGACCCGAAGCAGAATGCCGATTTCGCGGTGCTGGGCGAAGTGCAGGTCAAGAAGCTGTCGGCCAGGCTCGAAGCCTCGGGCGTTGTCGTCACGAAGTACACGCTCGCCTCGTGGACGGTGAAGTGCATCGATCGCGCCACGGGAGAGGAAATCTACTTCAACACGACGCTGCCGCAGGGTGTCGGCAGCTGGGCCGGCGAAGGCGACGCGATGAAGGCCATCGGCGCGAAGATCGCCGACGAATTCTCGCGCAATTTCTTCCTGCAGCACGTCCCCGTGTCCGGACGCAAGGTGACGCTCTCCATCGACGGCCTGCCGGACTCCGCCCAGGAAGCCCTGCTGCGCGAGCTCGTCGGCCTTCCCGCCGTGATCACGGCGTCATCGCGGTCGGGTGCGAAGGCGAGCGTCTACGACCTCCAGCTCGCGGGCGACGGCGCCGAAAGCGACCTCGTCGCGGCCGGCGTATTGAAGCCGCTCAACGCCAAGTTCGGACAGCCGTGCTTTTCGCTGGGACGCACCGCCGGTGAAGAGGTCAGCGTGACCTTCGCGAAGGCCTGCAGCGAGCCGTCGATTCTGTCGAGGCTCGAGACCAATCCGCCCGCGGGGTTGTACGGGGCGCCGCCGGGCCGGACGAAAGCATTGATCAAGGATCCCGAAACGCTGCGCCGCCTCGTCATCTAGCCCGGATTGTCCCGTGGCCCGGCCCATTCTGGACGAAGCGCGGATCCATCCGGCGATCCGCGCCAAGGTCGCCGGCCACCACGCCGATATCGTGCATGAAGTCGAGTCTGCGGCCGCCGCGAACGCCATCGTCGTCGTCGGGATGAAACAGAATCCGATGCCGAGAAAGGCCCGGAAGGCGCTCGACGCCCGTGGCATCGCGTACAAGTATCTCGAATACGGCAGCTATCTCAACACCTGGCGGCGCCGCAATGCGCTCAAGATGTGGACCGGCTGGCCGACCTTCCCGATGGTCTTCGTCAAAGGCGTGCTGATCGGCGGGGCGACCGATCTCGATCGGTTGATCGACAGCGGCGAGCTCGCGCGCATGCTGGCGGCCTAGGCGCCCGCCGGACGCGATGATCGCGATCCCCGCGGCCGAGGTCGAATGGACGGCCATCCGCGCGCAAGGCGCCGGCGGTCAGAACGTCAACAAGGTGTCGACCGCGCTGCATCTGCGCTTCGACATCCTGGCGTCGTCGCTGCCGGACGACGTCAAGCTGCGGCTCATCGCGCATCGCGACCAGCGCATCACCGCGGAGGGCGTCATCGTCATCAAGGCGCAACGCTACCGGAGCCAGGAAAAGAACCGCGCCGACGCGCTGGCGCGTCTCCAGCACCTCGTGGCGAGCGCCGCGGCGGTGCCGACCGCGCGCAAGCCGACGCGGCCGACCCGCAGCTCGCAGCGCCGGCGCGTGGACGACAAGGTCAAGCGTGGTCAGGTCAAAGCCGCGCGCGGCAGGATCGTCGAGTAGGGCGGCCTCATCGCGCCGGCACCATTACCAGCCGCGAATTGCCCGACTCGGCACCCCACGCCTCGCCCGCGCGGCCGAGCATCTGCCGCACATTGGCTCCATTCTTGTCGGACGGAAAGACTTCGAAGGTCTCCTTCGCCGGGTCGAACTTGACGATCGCGTTGGCCGTCCATTCGGTGAGCCAGACCTTGTCCATGGCGTCGACCCAGACGGAATACGCACGCGGTCGATTGCCCGGCAGCATCCATTCGCGCCAGGTGCGCGCGACGGGATCGTACATTCCGACTTGACCGGTGTTCCAGTAGCTGACCCAGATCCGGCCTTTCGAATCGGACCAGACGCGGCGCGCGCCCTGATCCTTCGTCGGCGGCTCGATGACGGTCGCCGCGCCGGTTTCAGTATCGATGCGCGCGATATGGTTGCCGGCCAGCGAAGCGTAATAGACATCGCCCGACGGCGTCGTCGTGATGCCGTACGGTCCGCGCCCGCGGGGCGCCTTCCACACCTTCATGTCGTTGGTGTCGGGCACGAGGCGACCGTAATAGCCGCTCTGGCCGGTGAACCAGACGCGGCCCTTCGCGTCGAACGTGAGTGTGTTGAGATTGGTGTACTCGACATCCTTGCCGAGCGGCCAGACGCGCACGGCGTGGGATTTGGGGTCGACGCGCACGATCGCATTCTGTCCGCTATCGGTGATCCACGCCGCGCCGTCGGGTCCGACGATCACGCCATGCGGCGCCGAATTCGGACCCAGCGGGATCTCCTCGACCTTGCCGGTCTTTGGATCGAGGATGCCGAGCTTGCCCGTCATCTGTGCCGTGTAGTAGACCGCCCCGCCGGGCCCGGGCGCCGCGGCAACGTCGTGCGGATGCCCTCCACGCGGCACGTCGAAATACGTCGGCTCGACACCTGCTGCCGCGGCATGCGGCGCGAGCGGGAAGGTCAACGTGGCGGCAAGAACGAGCCTTGGCAAGGACTGCCGAATCGAACGTGTCATCGAGTCCTCCTGGGCAAATACGTCGGCGCCAATCCCGGCGGAATATCGCGGTGACCGGGTGGCCGGCTGCCAGTTTAACAACCGGTGAGAATTTTGCACGGTCGCCGCGAAGCCCCTGGGGCATCGCGCCCGGCGAGCTCGCTCGCCAGCCGTCGGGTGCGCGCGTATCATGGCGATGTCCCGGGCATCGTCGCGATGCCGGGCTCACTTCCTGGAGGAAACACCATGGTCAAAAAGGCTTCGAGCGACGGCGTGTATCGCGTGACCGACGTAATCGGCACGAGCAAGGTGTCCTGGGAGGACGCGGCCAAGAATGCCGTGACGGTCGCCAGCAAGACGTTGCGTGACCTGCGCATCGCGGAAGTCTCGAAGCTCGACATGAAAGTGGAAGACGGCAAGGTCGTCGCCTATCGCGCGCGCGTGCAGCTGTCGTTCAAGTACGACGGCTGACGGCGGATTCGGCGCCACGCTCCCGCCGCGGCAGGCGTCGGGGGCTTGGCGCGGGCCAGGGACCTAACGGTGATTGCGTTGCCGGCGACGTGATCGTCATGTCCCTGGTGCGCTCGGTGCCCTTGGCGCTCCATCCACCCGAAAGCCGGCGACGCATCCCGCGAGTTGTTTGCATGGCTTTCCCAACCCGAGGCCCGCCACCATGAGCGCGTCCCCCAAAGTCGCCATCGTCACCGGCGCCGGCACCGGCATCGGCAAGGCCGTCGCCTTGGCATTCCTGAAAGACGGCTACCGCGTCGTCCTGGCCGGACGCCGCAGCGAGCCATTGGAAAGGGCGATCGCGGAAGCGGGAGCGCCCCAAGGATTCCGCGTTGGCGGTGCCCACAGACGTCGCCGATCCCCGCGCCGTCGGCAATCTGTTCGCGCGCACCAAGGAGGCGTACGGCCGCCTCGATGTGCTGTTCAACAATGCCGGAGTAGGCGCGCCGGGGATCAACCTCGAAGACCTCACGTTCGAGCAATGGAAGAACGTCGTCGACATCAACTCTGACCGGAGTATTCCTCTGCATTCAGGAGGCGTTCAAGATGATGAAGAGCCAGGACCCGCGCGGGGGACGGATCATCAACAACGGATCGATCTCGGCGCATGCGCCGCGGCCGAATTCGGCGCCCTACACGGCGACCAAGCACGCGGTGACGGGCCTCACGAAATCGGCGTCCCTCGACGGCAGGAAGTACGACATCGCCTGCGGGCAGATCGACATCGGCAACGCGGCCACCGAGATGGCGGCGCGCATGGCGACGGGCGTGCCGCAAGCGAACGGCCAGATCGCGATCGAGCCGCTGATGGACGTCGCGCATGTGGCGAGCGCGGTGCTGTACATGGCGAGCCTGCCGATCGACGCCAACGTCCAGTTCCTGACGGTGATGGCGTCGAAGATGCCCTTCGTCGGACGCGGATAGAAGCCCCAGCGTCACTTCCACAAGTCGACGGTCGCGCCACCCGCCCGAATCCTTTCCGCCCGCGCCTGAATGAAACGCTGAAACGACGGCTCGTCGCGATACGCGCCGCTTGCCACGTAATCGAGCGACGATTCGAGGTGGAACGGGCGCAGGTAGGCATCGATCCGAAACACCTCGCGGCCATCGGCGGCGAAAAACACGAGGGTCGGAGCGAAGGTCACGCCGAGCTCGGTCGCCCAGGCCCGCGCGGTGGTCGCCTTGCCGGCCGGCGTCGTCAAGCGGGTGGGCGCGCCGAATGCAAACCGCGCCACGTCGAACTGCGGACAGCAGCGCGCGCACCTGCGGGCGCTGCAATCCCTCCCGGTGCAATTCGTCGCACGGACCGCAATGAATGGTCTCGAACAGCACCGCGAGCGGCTTGCCGCCGGCGCTCCTTCGAAGGTCGTGCGGCGGCGGCAGAAAGAAGGCCTCGTCGGCCAGCCGCGCACTGGCCGGATCGCGGACATGTCGGGCGAGGTAGGCGGCGAGCGACATGTCCCGCTCGTGCCGGCCGGCCACATAATCGAGCACCGCTTCGAACCGGTGCGGCGGATAGTAGCCGTTGAGCCGCGCGACAACCTTGCCGCGCTCGTCGAAGAAGAGAAGCGTGGGGGTGAACTGCACGTTGAGTCGCCGCGCCAGCGCTTTTTCGCTCATCGTGCGCCCATCGATCCAGGTCGTCTCCCGGTCGCCCCAGAGGTTGAGCGCGATCGCGACAAAATGCCGGCGGGTTTTCTCGACGATGCCGCGCTGGGAAAAATTGGTCGCCATGAGCGCCTGACAGTACGGGCAACCGTCCTGGCCGAAATAGACCATGAGCCGGCGATGGTCGCGCGTCGCGTCGCGGATATCGTCGCGAAAGTCGAGGAAAGACTCGGTGAACCACGGCGGGATGTCGATGGCGTACGGCGAGGGGTCCTGCGCCGACGCCGCGCCCTGGACCGACGCGCAGCCAAGCGCGACGGCGAAGAACCAGCGCCGCAGCGGATCCCATGTGCGCAAGAGAGAGAATCCTTCCGAGCGGAAGGGGGACCTTGCGGTCATCACACCATGGGCCTCGCGGAAACCGTTGCGGTAAGCTCATTATGCAGCAAAGCGAAGCACCGCCGCGCGAGCACCGATTCCGGCGCGCGCGGAAGCGCATGAATCTCCACGACACCCTCGGCACCGCCATCGGCGCGCGCGGATTCCGCCGCTGGTACGAGCGTCAGCTCGTCGAAAGCTTCGCCCACATGATCACCGGAGTGCTGAGCCTCATCATGATGGCCATCGCCATCGAAATGCTGGAGTTCAAGGCGACGGCAGCGGGATTGATCGCTTTGACGGCAATCGCGGTCACCGGCGGCGGCCTGTGCGTCTTCTCCTGGCGCCGGTTCCATCGGCTGCTCTTCCGCGCCGAGTACCTTGCCGAGCAGGCGACCTGCGGCGATTGCCGCACCTACGGACGATTCACCGTCATCTCGTCGCACGAACTTGCGGACGCGCCGGCCGGCTGCACGATCGACGTGCGTTGCCGCGCGTGCGGCAAGGAGTGGACGATTGCGTGATACTCGGTGCGTGGGGGCCATTCCCCTCAGCCGACGTGGCGTTGCAGGAATTGCAGCGTGCGCTCGCGCGCGAGCTTGGCCGCCGCGGCGTCGAAGGAGCCCCGCTGGTCGCAGTTGAAGCCGTGGTCGGCGGCGTAAATGAAGACCTGCGCCTCGGGATGCGCGGCGGCGAGCTTGCGCACGCCGTCGACGGGGATCATCGAGTCGCGCTCGCCGAAATGCGCCATCACCGGGCATTGCGGGCGCTCGCCCGCGGCATCGAGAATCCCGCCGCCGTAATAGGGGACCGCGCAGGCGAAGCCCGGCAGGCGCGACGCCGCCATCCACGCGACGAAGCCGCCCCAGCAGTAGCCGATCACGCCGACCTTGCCGGCGCCCGCCGCGACGTCCCGCGCGGCCGCGACATCGCGCAGTGCCGCATCGATCTGCGCGCGGCCCTTGAGCTCGCGCCCTTTCGCGATGTCATCGGGTGTGTAGCCGATGTCGACGCCACGCTCGTAGCGGTCGAATAGCGCGGGGGCGATCGTGACATAGCCGTCGGCGGCGAAGCCGTCGCAGACACTCCTGATGTGGCTGTTGACTCCGAAGATCTCCTGCGCGACGACGAGTCCGCCGCGCGGCTTCCCGGCCGGGTCGGCGCGGTAGCCGGAAAGCGTGAATCCGTCGCCGGCGGTCAATTCAAGCATTTGTCCCATGATGACTCCTTAGTTCGACGATAGTGTAGGGATGCGGGCGCCTGCGGGCCCACGGCTAAACGTAATACGCAATGAGATAGGCGGCAAGCATCACTGCGACCCAGAGGGCCATTCCACCGCTGGTGCCTGGACGGGAGACGTCGCATTGCTGGGGTCGACTCAGCGCGGCAACGCCGCCGCCGGCTGCTGCGCCGCCGGCTGAGCGAGCGGAGTGTCGCCGCGCTTGGGGGTCGGATGCCAACCCACGACCGCCAGCATCACCAGGAAGCCTACGACGTACGCTACCGTGACATGCCAGCCGTGGTAAAGCCAACGGCCCACGTTCTTGGCTTCCGGATACATGTTGGACAGAGCCACGCCGGCGGACGAGCCGAACCAGATCATCGAGCCGCCGAAACCCACCGTGTAGGCGAGCATGCCCCAGTCGTAACCACCCTGCTTGAGGGCGAGTGCGGTGAGCGGGATGTTGTCGAACACCGCGGAAATGAAGCCCAGTCCCATCGCCGTCTGCCAGGACGCGGCGGGCAGTCTTTCCACCGGCATCATGGAGGCGCAGGTCACCAGCGCCAGCAGGAAAATCGTGCCCTTGGTCGCCGCCGGCAACAGGCTCCAGTCCGGCTTGCGTAACGGCGCAGTGACGAGGATCGCCAGGGCCACGGCAACGCCGATGAAGGGAAAGCTGTCGGCAATCGCGTTGTGCGCGATGTTGATATAGACGTTCACGCAAATCGCCGTGACCAGAATGAACGCCACGATGCCGACCCGGACCCAATCGACCGTGGCGGCGCCCGGCACGTACGGAATCAGCGGAGAGTGCTTGTGCTGTTGCAGCGCGGCCGGGAAGGCACACACGATCAAGGCAGCCGCGGCGGCGACGTAGGCGGTCAGCACTGCGAGGGGACTCACGCCGTCGATCCACATCATCGTCGTGGTCGTATCCCCGACGACGCTCCCCGAGCCGCCGGCGTTCGAGGCGGCGACGATCGCCGCGAGGTAACCGATGTGGACCTTGCCGCGAAAAACGGCGTGCGCCATCGCACCGCCGATCAGCGCGGCCGCGATGTTGTCGAGAAACGAGGACAGCACGAACACCATCACCAGCAGAACGAAGGCACCCTTCCACTCGCCCGGCAGGTACTTCGGCAGCACGGCCGGCACCTTGCTGTCCTCGAAATGCTTCGACAGCAGCGCGAAGCCGACAAGAAGGCACAGCAGGTTGGTGAGGATGACCCACTCGTGCGCGAGATGGCCGATCAGTCCCGCGATGCCGTCGCCGGTCTTGAATCCGGTAAACGCAAGCTTGTAGACGGTGATCGTCGCCAGCCCGATCAACGCCACGCGCAGCGTGTGGTGGTGGAACAGCGCGACACCGAGCAGCGTCAGTGCGAACAGGATGAAGTCGACGGGGATTCCCAGCACTTCAGGCGGTCCGCTGGCAGTCGCAGCGAACGCGAGCGGTGCAACCAGCGCTGTCGCAGCGACGACGGCGCCGCGTATCCACGGGCGCGACCCCTGTGCGCGGCTTCGCCTATGATCGTGCATGCATTTCCTCCCTAGCAAGCTCAAAGCTGCTTGTCGTATTCGAACGATTTGCGACCCGGTCAGCCGAGTATGGGGTCGCGCGGACGATAACCGCTTCGGGCGATCGCGTCGAGCACGACGATCGAGAGGATCGCCGCAGCATCCTCGAGCTTTCCGATGAGGCCCGGAATCGCCGCTGTCGGCTTGGCCGCCTTGCGCGGCACGCATCGTCCCTTGATCGTTCACGTCGACCTCCATCCAAAGCGTTCGATATGTCGTCGCGCCACGCCGGGCGGAAGGCTGCGTCGCGCAGGAAACCTCCACCGTCGATACGCCTGCGATCGAATTCGTGCAGGACGGCGACGCGGAGCTTTGGAAGATCAGGCGCGGGCTGACGAACCACTTCGACCTCGACGCCGTCCTCTGGCTGGAGGACTGGCTCATAGATACCACGGCATTGAGACGGCATCGGATGCAGTTGTTGCTGCTGCAACCGTTTCGTTGCCTCGCGAGGCGTTCGCCGCGTCGTGATCGTTCGCGTCGTCACTCGGTCGCAGGGTGATGGGAGACGGCGGCGGCATCGATGTGAGAGGGTCGCTTTCCGAGTGGCGCCTCTACCGCACTCTTGACGAGCGTCACCGGGATCTCGGGATCCATCATAGGGATCGCCTCGTGGCTCACGGATCCGAGCAGCAACTGGGTGACCGTGCCGTAGCCGTGCGTGCCCATGACGAACCACCGGGAACCGGGTGAGCCTGACACTCGATTCTCGGGCGATTGTAAACATTGCATCACCAGGCGACAACCGGTCGCGATCTTGGTAGGCTCCGATGCCCCGGACAAGCCCAACCCACCATGCCCCAAATTGATTTTCCCCTGACCGGCGAATTCATCGCGCTCAATGACCTTCTGAAAGTCACGGGCGTTTGCGCGAGCGGCGGCGCCGGCAAGGCGCTGGTCGCGACAGGCGCAGTGGCCGTGGACGGCGCCGTGGAAATGCGCAAGACGTGCAAGATCCGGCACGGCCAGACGGTGTCGGTGAACGACATCACGATTCGCGTGCTTCGCGACGCTCCGCGCGAGTGATGCGGTGGCGCAGAAAGCCACGATCTTCAAGGTCGAGTTGCAAGTGGCCGACATGGATCGCAGCTACTATGCCGACCACTCGTTGACGATCGCGCGCCATCCGTCCGAGACCGACGAGCGGATGATGCTCCGCGTCCTCGCGTTCGCGCTCCACGCGAGCCCGGACCTCGCGTTCGGCAAGGGACTGTCCGCCGACGACGAGCCCGACCTCTGGCAACGCGACCTCACCGGCGCAATTCACCTGTGGATCGACGTCGGCCTGCCCGACGAGAAGCTCTTGCGCCAGGCCTGTGGACGCGCGCGCGACGTCGTCGTCTACGCCTATGGCCGCGGCATGGACCTGTGGTGGAGTCGCGCCAGGGGCCCCCTGGAACGGGCGCGCAATCTCCGCGTGTCGAGCGTGCCGGTCGGCACGAGCCTGGATCTCGCCAAGCTAGCGCAGCGCTCGATGCAGCTGCAGTGCACGATCCAGGAAGGTCATGTCTGGCTCGGGAACCGCGACGCGACCGTGGAGGTCGTGCTCACCACCTTGGCGGGCGCTCCCGGCGGTTCGGCCTGACCGGACCTGCTATAATCCGTTCACGCGGCAACTCGTCCAGTCCCCCTGCCGCTGTCAGTTCCGACGCTCCACCCCCACGCGTTTGCCTGCGACTGGCGCCCTCAAGTGGCGACAGGCCGATCGTTTTTCGAAAGTCATCATGTCTTTTGCCTCGCTCGGCCTGTCCGACGCGCTCGTGCGCGCCGTGACCGAACACGGCTACACGCAACCCACCCCGATTCAGCTGCAGGCGATTCCCGCGGTGCTCGCCGGCGGCGATCTTCTTGCCGGTGCGCAGACCGGCACCGGCAAGACCGCCGGCTTCGTGCTGCCGATGCTGCAGCGGCTCGCTTCGGCGCCCGCGGCAACCGCGCACGCGCCGCGAACCGCGAAAAGGCCCATCCGGGCGTTGATCCTCACGCCCACGCGCGAGCTCGCGGCGCAGGTCGAGGAAAGCGTTCGCGTGTACGGCAAGTACGCGAAGCAAACGTCGATGGTCATGTTCGGCGGCGTCGGCATCGGCGCGCAGACCGCGCAATTGAAGCGCGGCGTCGACATCCTCGTCGCCACGCCCGGCCGCCTGCTCGACCACCAGGGCCAGGGCAACCTCGATCTGTCGCGGGTCGAGATCCTCGTCCTCGACGAAGCCGACCGGATGCTCGACATGGGCTTCATCCGCGACATCAAGCGGATTCTCTCCCTCCTGCCCAGGAAGCGGCAGAACCTGCTGTTCTCGGCGACGTTTTCCGATGAGATCAAGGATCTCGCCGACAACCTCCTCAATGCGCCGGCACTGATCGAGGTCGCGCGGCGCAACTCGACCGTCGAAATCATCACCCAGACCGTGCATCCCGTGGATCGCGACCGCAAGCGCGAGCTCCTCGCGCATCTCATCAAGACGCAGAACTGGTACCAGGTGCTCGTGTTCACGCGTACGAAGCACGGGGCGAACAAGCTCGCGGAGCAGCTCAACCACGACGGCATCACGGCGCTCGCGATTCACGGCAACAAGAGCCAGGGCGCGCGGACGCGCGCGTTGGCGGAATTCAAGGACGCGAGCCTGCAGGTGCTCGTCGCCACCGACATCGCGGCGCGCGGCATCGACATCGACCAGCTGCCGCACGTCGTCAATTACGACCTGCCGAACGTGCCGCACGATTATGTCCACCGGATCGGGCGGACGGGTCGCGCGGGCGCCACCGGCGAGGCGATCTCGCTCGTCTGCGTCGACGAGCATGAATTCCTGCGCGACATCGAAAAGCTCATCAAGCGGACGCTGCCGCGAACCGTCATCGCCGGGTTCGAGCCCGATCCCCGCGCGCGAGCCCAGCCGATCGTGCAGCGGCAAGGCCGCGGCCAGCCACGAGGCCATGCGCCACAAGGCGCGACGCGAAGCAAACCGCGCGGGGACACGCGGCATGCCCAAGGTCGTGCGCACGCTGGCACGGGAGCCCAACCGCGCGGCGGCGCCGCAACGGCGCGCCCGCCACGCGCAGCACCCGCCGCTGCACCGGCCGCGCCGGGCACGCGGAGCCACGGGCCGGCACCGGGCGCGACCCCCGCGAAACCCCGGGTCATCCACCGCTTCGGCGGGCGCGGCCGTTAGCCCGCGCGGGCCTGCCGCCCCTGCCCTGCCCGTCCTGCCCCGTGTGAATGTGCGATGCAGGCCATCCCGCATGTCGTCGCGCTCACCTCGCCGCTCTTCCTGCTGGCGGGGCTGGGCTATGCGCTGGTGCGATGGCTTGGCTGGCCCAAGAGCGTCTCCGACGCGCTGACGCGGTTCGTGTTTGCGGTGGCCATACCGGCGGTGCTATTCCGGCTGATGAGCGATTTCTCCCGACTGCCGCCGGTGGATGCCCGGTTGCTCATCGCGTACTTCGGCGGCTGTCTGCTCGTGTTCGTGGCGGGCCGGGCCATTGCGTTCCGGTTGTTCAAGATGGATGGCGTCGAGCAGTCCGTCTTCGGCGTCGGCGGAATCTTCGCGAACAACCTGCTGTTGGGCCTTCCCCTTGCGACGATCCTGCTGGGCGACGCGGCGTTGCCCGTCGTCTCGCTCGTCCTCGTGTTCAACTCGCTGTTGCTATGGATCCTCGTGACCATCTCTATCGAATGGGCGCGCACGCGACACGTCTCGCTCGCCGGGTTCGCGACGACGGTAAAGAACGTGGTCACCAATCCGGTGGTCGGCAGCATCCTGATCGGCACGGCGTGGGGCTGGATCGGCATTCCGTTGCCGAGTATGGCGGACCGCACGCTCGAATTGATCGGCCAGGCGGCGATCCCGCTGTCGCTCATTGCGCTGGGGATGGGACTCGGCGAGTTCGGCGTCCGCGAAGGCTGGCGGGAGAGCACCGCAATCTGTGCCGTCAAGCTCGCCTTGCATCCGCTCGCGGTTTACGCGCTCGCCCGCCTGCTCCACCTTCCGCCGCTCGAGACGCGCGCCGTCGTGCTGCTGGCATCGCTGCCGGTCGGCGCGAATGTCTACCTGATGGCGCGCGAGTTCGGGGCGCTCCCCGGACCGGTCGCCGCGAGCCTCGTGCTTTCGACCGCCGCCGCCGCGGTGACTACACCGATCGTGCTGGCGCTGATGGCGGGTGGCTGACACGTCGCGACGGAACCCGGTAGCATTGGGTTTGGCGGGAGAGCCCGCGGACGATGGGAGGCGAGCATGGCGAAGGGCAAGGGCGGCGGCAGTTACCCCAACCCCAAGGGGCACACCGGACCGAAGACGCAGTTTCCACAAGCGCGCCGGCCCCCATCGGCGGTGGTGCCGCGCGTCGTACCGAGGACGAAGGCGAGCCCGAAAGGTCGCTAGCAAGCGCGCGCGCCGCCGCGCGATGTCGTTCCCGATGGCGCCCCGCTTCCTCGATCTTCGCACCGTCGACAACCTCCGGGCAGTCGCGCTTCGCTTCGGCCCGCCGGATGCGACGGCGAAGACGCGGGCGCTGTCGGCAACCGCTTCCTGCGCCGTGACCGACGTCGCGGCCCTTTGCGCCTACCACGATTGCCTGCTGTGCCTCCTCGCGTATCCGCAAACGCGCGCGCTGCGCGACGCCGCGCGCAAGGAACTCCGGCGCATCGCGACCGCGTCCCGCGAGCTCTTCGATTCCGGGCCTGCGCGCACGCGGGCAAAGCTCGCGAACAGCGGGATCGCCTGCACCGACGTGACGATCAATTTCGGCTGGGACGTCGCGCGCTGGCTCGTGGAACGCTTTCCCCGGCGGGCGGACATCGACTCGTTCGGCGAGCAAGGCTTGCCGCCGCAGGAGGTCGTGGGCGAAGCGCTCGCGGCGATGGAGTTCGAGCTCGCGGCGCGGGACGCGACACCACTCGAATTTCTCGCGGAAGCGAATATCGGCGGGCGGCGCACGCGCCTCGCCTGGCTCGTCAGCGCCTTGCTACGACTGCAATGCACCGATGGGCTGCGCAGCCAGCTCTGGGACGCGATGCAGCCCTTCATCGTCATCCGGCCCGGCCGATCGATGCTGTCGCGAACGTTCGCGCGCGGGCTGCCGGCGCCTACGTATTACCACCGCGACGAGCTCCCGCGCCGGATCGACCTCCCCGCACTCGTCGACCTCGCGCTGCCCGCGCCGCGTCGGCTTTCCCGTTCCGAGCGCCAATATGTCGTCGATGCCGGCCGCGCCGTGCTGGCGGCGCTCGGCCGCGAGACCGACGCCATCGCGCTCGCCTGCGGTGAAGGCGTGCGCTACTACGATCTTCCGCGCGGCACGGCGCTCGCGCTTTACACGATGCGGCCCGATCGACGCGCCCCGCTCGATTCGCACATCGGCATGATGCTGTTCAAGAATGAGGTGCCCGTCGGCTATGGCGGCGGCTGGCCCTTCCTCGGCACGTGCAAGATCGGCGTCAACGTATTCGCTCCTTTCCGGGGCGGGGAATCGGCCCTGTTGTTCGGACAGGTCTTGCGCGTGTACCGGCAATGCTTCGGCGTCGGGCGCTTCGTCGCCGAGCCCTCGCAGTTCGGCGGCACGAACAGCGAAGGCCTGCGCTCCGGTGCATTCTGGTTCTACTACCGGCTCGGGTTCCGTCCGGTGGAACCGGAGTCGGCGCGACAGGCGGGCGATGAATGGTCGCGGATGAAGGCCGATCCTGACTATCGGACGCCTCTCTCTCGGTTGCGGCGATTCACGGGGTCCGACATCGAGCTTCGCCTCGACCCGGCGCCGGAACTCGAGACCGGCCAATTGAGCGAGCGCGTGACGCAATGGATCGGCGCGCGATTCGGCGGCGATCGCCACGCGGCGCAACGCGCCGCAACGCGCAGCGTCGCCCGGGCGCTCGACGCGCAGAACCGCGTTCATTGGCCCGAGAACGAGCGGCGCGCCTTCGATACGCTGGCGCTTCTGGCCGCGCAGATCCCGGGCCTCGCCGCCTGGCCACCGGCGGACAAGCGAAGCCTCGTGCTGCTGCTGCGCGCCAAGGGTGCCGACGAGTTCCGTTTCCACGATCGATTGCGGCGCCACCGACGATTCCGAGCCGCGCTGTGCGAGCTCGGATCCGGTGCCGCGGGCGGATGAGCGCTCCATCGGGTAGAATCCGCGCTCGCGGTGCCGCTTGCGGCCGCGATCGCGTTCCCTGCCGACACCGATGGCTCGAAACCCCACGAAAAAACCGTATCGCGTCCGCCGTTCCGCCATCCACGGCCGCGGCGTGTTCGCCGCTACGACGATCCACAAGGGCGCGTTGATCATCGAATACCGGGGTCAGCGCACGACTTGGGACGTCGTCAGCGCGCGCCCGGACAGCGACCCGGCGCATCCCGAGCATACGTTCATCTTCGAGACGAGCGACGGGACCGTCATCGACGGAGGACGCCGCGGTAACGCCGCGCGCTGGATCAATCACTCGTGCGCCCCCAACTGCAAGTCGTTCGAGGCCGACGACGGCCGGGTCTACATCGAAGCCCGGCGCACGATACCGATGGGCGAGGAGCTGACGTACGACTACCGGCTGTCGCTCGACGGACGAATCACGCGCAAAATCCGGGAATCCTATGCATGCCACTGCGGAGCGCGGCGCTGCCGGGGTTCGCTGCTGCTCGAAAGGGATTGAACGCCAAGGAGATCTCGCCGATGGCCCGCAAACGCAGCGCCACCCCTTCCGGCACGCTTGTCGTCCTGGAATACGAGTCGCGCGTCCTCGCCCGGCAATCCGCTCGGCGATCCACATGTCCGCAGCCTTCCGGTCTGGCTGCCACCGCAGTACGACGAGGGCGCGACGCGGGGTCGCGGCCGCCGGCTGCCGGTGCTCTACGACCTTGTCGGCTTCACCGGCTCGGGGATCTCGCACACGAACTGGAGGCCCTTCAACGACAATGTGCCGGAACGCGCAGCGCGGCTCATCCGCGAGCGGAAGATGGGGCCCACCATCGTCGTATTTCCCGACTGCTTCACCTCGCTCGGGGGCAATCAGTACGTGAATTCGTCCGCGATCGGCGCCTACGCCGATTACCTGACGCGGGAAATCATCCCGTTCGTCGATCGCGAATTCCGCACGCTCGCCTCGCGCGACCATCGCGGCTGCTTCGGCAAATCGTCCGGGGGCTACGGGGCGATCATCCACGGCATGCAATACGCGCAGCACTGGGGCGCCGTTGCGGACCATTCCGGAGATGCCTACTTCGACGTCGTCTATCACCACGACTGGCCGAACACGCTGAACGAGCTCGCGAAGCACCGCGAGCCGAAGCGCGTTCCGGGCGCGTTCGACGTGCTGGCCGAGACACGCGCGCGCAAGGGGTTGGCGCTGGGCTACGACGATGGCCGCGTGAAGCGCTTTCTCGATGCCGTGTGGAAGAAGGAAAAGCTGTCGCCAGCCGAGATGCACGCGATCATGAACGTCTGCATGGCGGCGACCTACGATCCCGATCCGAAGGCACCTCTGGGATTCCGCCTGCCGTTCCACCTCGAAACCGGCGAGAAGCTCGAAGCGCGATGGAGGAAATGGCTCCAGCACGACCCCGTGCATCTCGTCGGCAAGCACGCGGCAAACTTGAGGACGCTCAAAGGTATCTATGTCGATTGCGGCTGGCGCGATCAGTACCACATCCACTACGGCGCCCGGCAGCTTTCGCTGCGGCTCGCCGAAGCCGGCATTCGCCACCGGTACGAGGAATTCGACGACAATCACTCGGATGTCGACTATCGGATGGACACCAGTCTGCCGTATCTCTACCGGGCGCTGAAGCCTTGACGCAGCCGCGGCGAGCAAAGGAGTAGCCACATGCGCTGGGGAGATTTTCGCAGGAGCGACAACGTCGAAGATCGGACCGGCGCCGATTCCGGCGGCGGCTTCCCGGTGGGCGGCGGCATGCGGCTCGGGGGCGGTGCGCTGGTGGTCATCGTGATCGCGAGCCTCATCTTCGGCGTGAATCCGCTCGAAATGATCGGCATGATGGAAGGTGGCGTGCCCACGGCGCCGCCGGAGACAAGGGCCCCGAGCGCACCGGGTTACGGCCCCCAGCACGCGCCGCCCCCGTCGCCACCGCGCGCGGCCGATGCGCCAAAGGATCCGGCCAAGGACTTCGTTGCCGCCGTTCTCGGTGACACCGAAGACGTGTGGCAAGCAGTGTTCAAGACGATGAACGCGCGCTACGAGGCGCCGCGGCTCGTCGCTGTTTCGGGGGGCGACGCCATCGGCCTGCGGTCGCGCCTCGGCGTCGAGCGGGCCGTTCTACTGCTCGGCCGATCGCAAGCTCTACCTCGACACCGCGTTCTTTGCCGAGCTTTCGCGCCGCTTCGGCGCGCCCGGCGATTTCGCCCAGGCCTACGTGATCGCGCATGAAGTCGGCCACCATGTGCAGAACCTGACCGGAACGATGCGCAAGGTCGACCAGCAGATGCAGCGGACCGACGCGCGTGGCCGCAATGCCCTGTCCGTGCGGCTCGAGCTGCAGGCCGATTGCTATGCCGGAATCTGGGGGTTTTTTGCGAAGAAGAGAAACAAGCTCGAGGCGGGCGATCTCGAGGAGGGCTTTCGCGCGGCGGCTGCCGTCGGTGACGACGCCATCCAGAAGCGGGCGCAAGGCTATGTCGTGCCCGAATCGTTCACCCACGGCAGTGCGGAGCAACGCCTTCGCTGGTTCAGGACGGGACTGGAATCCGGCGACATCCGACGATGCAACACTTTCGGTCCCTGATGTTCCAGCTCGTCCTCCGCCATTGACGCCGCTTCACCACGCCATGGCCACGCCGATCCCCTCCGCCGCAAGCGCTACCAGCGACCCCATTGCCGACCAGGCATGCGGCATCGCGCGACTGCTGCTGGAAGGCTTCGACCACCACTATGCGGTGTTCCGCGAGTGCGCGCGTGCGGCGAAGCGGCATTTCGAGGCAGGCAACTGGCTCGCTATCCAGCACGTGGCCGGCGATCGCATCGACTTCTACGACCGCCGCGTGCTGGAAACCGCCGCGAAAATCGAGCGCGAATATCGGTATCGCGGGGCTTGACGGCGCCGACGGCGAACGGCTGTGGGAGGAGGTGAAGCGGCACTTCATCGGGCTCCTTATCGACCACCGGCAGCCCGAGTGCGCGGAGACTTTCTTCAATTCGGTGTCGGTGAAGACGCTGCGCCGCGGGTATTACCATAACCGGTTCATCTTCGTGCGTCCCGCGATTTCCACCGAGCACATCGATGCGGATCCGCCCTCCTACCGCAGCTACTATCCGTTGCAGCAGGGCTTGCGCCACGCGCTGATCGACCTCGTGCTCGACCTCAATTTCGAGCGCCGGTTCGCGGATTTCGGCGCCGATCTCACGCATGTGATCGGGGCGTTTCGCCGCCGCTTTCCGCGGCCGTTCCGCCTCGAGGCCAACCACCAGATCCAGGTGCTGTCCTCGCCGTTCTTCCGCAACCAGACCGCGTACATCGTCGGGCGCGTCATCAATGGCGTCTACGCCTATCCGTTCGTCGTGCCGGTCAAGCACGACGCCGCCGGCAAGCTCCGCTTCGACGCGCTGCTCCTGGACGAGATCGACCTCGCGATACTGTTCTCGGCGAACCGCGCCTATTTCCTGGTCGACATGGAAGTGCCCTCGGCCTACGTCGATTTCCTCCGGGCGGTCCTCCCGGACAAGACGGCCGCCGAGCTCTACACGATGGTCGGACTGCAGAAAGCGGGGAAGAATTATTTTTTCCGCGACTTCCTGCACCACCTCAAGCACTCGCGGGACAAGTTCATCATCGCGCCGGGCATCAAGGGTCTCGTGATGACGGTGTTCACGCTGCCGTCCTACCCGTACGTGTTCAAGGTGATCCGCGACAAGATCGCCGCGTCGAAGGACACCGACCGGCAGAAGGTCAAGGACAAATACTGGCTCGTCAAGCACCACGATCGCGTTGGCCGGATGACGGACATTCTCGAGTATTCGGACGTCGCCTTTCCGCGCGATCGCTTTTCCGACGAGCTCCTGGCCGAGCTCCTGGCCGTGGCCCCTTCGGTGGTCGAGATCGAGCGCGATCATATCGTCGTCCAGCACCTCTACATCGAGCGGAGGATGATCCCGCTCAACCTCTTTCTCGAGCGTGCCGACCCCGCGCAGCGCGAACATGCGATGCGCGAATACGGCGATGCGATCAAAGAGTTGGCCGCGGTCAACATCTTCCCCGGCGATCTCCTGTTCAAGAACTTCGGCGTCACCCGGTTCGGCCGCGTCGTCTTCTACGACTACGACGAGATCGAGTACCTCACCGTCTGCAATTTCCGCGACATTCCGCCGCCGCCTCCCGGCTGGGACGAGATGTCCGGGGACGTCTGGTATCCGGTCGGCCCGCTCGATGTTTTCCCCGAAGAGTTCGCGACGTTCCTGCTCACCGACCCCAGGACGCGCGAGTGCTTCATGCGCCATCACGCGGACCTCCTCGACGCTCGCTGGTGGCAGGCCAATCAGGCGACGCTGCGCGCCGGCAAGCCCGCGGAAGTGCTGTCCTACGGCGACGCCGTTCGCTTTCCGGCGCCCTCGCCGCGCGTGCTATCCTGAATTCGAGGCATTGCCGGAGTCGACCGATGCGCCAGACCCTGCCGTCGCGCCATCCGCTGGCCGCTTGTGCTGCGGTACTGGCGGCGCTTCTGTGCGCGGCATGCGCGATGCCGCCCAGCAAGGAGGAGCTGGAAGCCGCGAAGAACACGTTCGCGTGTACCTTCGTCGACGCGCGCATCGTCATCCGCTTCGACGCCGGCGAGGCCCGGCTGCTGATGCCGGACGGCAATCGTGTTGCGCTCTACCAGATTCCCGCCGCGTCCGGCGTCCGGTTTTCCAACGGCAACCTGGAGCTGCGCGGCAAGGGCATGGACTTGCAGCTCGTGAGCAACGGCGTCGCGACGCCGCTCAAGAATTGCGAGCCGTTCGTGGTGCCGGCAAAGTAGCGGGGCCGATGGCGGGTCACGATCCTCGCGTCGGCGTGATCGGCACGGGCGCCATGGGCGGTGGCGTTGTGGAAAGCCTCGCGCGGGCCGGGATTGCCACGTCGGCGCGGGACATCCGGGCCGAAGCGCAGGCGCGCGCCGTGGACCTTGGCGCGATGCCGACCGACTCGCCCGCGGCATTGGCTCGCGCGTGCGACGCTGTCATCGTGCTGGTCGTCGACGCGGAGCAGGTGGAAGCCGTGCTGTTCGGGGTCGACGGCGTCACGGCGGCACAAGTGCCAGGGCGCATCGTGCTCGTGTCCTCGACCGTGGATCCGGCCTATGTCGCGGCTCTCGCTCCCCGCCTTTCGGTCTTTGGCATCGCGCTCCTCGACGCGCCCGTTTCCGGCGGACCTGCGAAGGCCGCCGCCGGAACCATGACGATGATGGTGTCAGGCGACACCGAGGCGTTCGCGCGCGTGCGCACCCTCCTCGACCGTATCGCCGGCCGCGTCTTCATGCTCGGGCCCCGCCCAGGCGACGCGTCAACGTTCAAGATCGTCAATAACATGCTCGCCGCCGCGAACCTCGCGGCCGGCGCCGAGGCGCTGGCGATCGCGCAGGCGGCGGGCCTCGACTTGCAGCGCGTTTGCGACGTCGTCAACGCGAGCTCGGGCGCGAGCTGGATCTTCGCGGATCGCGTCGCGCGCGCCCTCACCGGCGACTATGCCCCGCGCGCCGCGACGCGGCTGCTCGACAAGGATGTGGCAATCGCGGCGGCGCTCGCGGACCGGCTCGACGTGGACGCGCCGTTCACCCGGATCGCGACGAAGGCGTTTGCCGCGGCGATGGCCGCCGGGTGCGGCGAGGACGACGATGCGGTGTTGGTGCGCCTCGCGCTCGACGCCGCGAGGCGACGCAGCGACCGGTAGCCGACTGCCGTCGCCGCGCCAGCGCAGGACAGCGTCCTATCTCGGACGCGCCTTCGCGTCGATGTCGCACTCCGATCGGTCACAACCGGCCGAAACGCGTCGGAACCGACGACGAGTTTGGTGCATCGTCGCTTGGCTATGCTCCAGCGATCTTCGATTCAAGACGGGCGCAATATTCGCTGCGTCGGTGGACCAAGCAAGGTGCGTAGATCTATCATTCGATCGGCCTCGTGGCCGCAATGGAGAGCCCGTCATGTCGGCCTACTGGATTGCCCGTGCGAAGATCAACGACCCCGTCGAGTACAAGAAATACACCGATCGGGTCCCGGCCATCATCGCGCAGCATGGGGGCAAGGTACTTGCGCGCGGCGGCCGGTACCGGATCATGGAGGGGCCCGACACCTTTCACCGCTTCATCGTGATCGAGTTTCCGACGATGGAGTCCGCCATCGCCTGCTTCGAGTCCGATGCCTATCGCGAAGCGTCGGCGTTCAGACGCGGCGGCGCCGGGATCGTCGAGAATGTCATCGTCGAAGGCGGCGACGCGACGCCGCGCTGATTTCCACTCGGGAGACCTACCGATGTATGTTGCCGAAGCCAAGCGCCTCACGCTTGCCGGCGCAAAAAAGATGATGGCGACGGCCACTGCGAAGGCCGAGGAAGCGGGAATCGCGATCTCGGTCGCGATCGTCGACGCGGGCGGCCACGCGATTCTCGTCGAGCGCATGGACGGCGGGCGCTTTCACACCGTGCATTCGGCCACGACGAAGGCGGTCTGCGCCGCCTCGAACAAGCGGCCGACCACGGCGCAAGGCGCGCAGGGCCAGCCGCTCGATGGCGTGCACGCGATCGGGCTCGCGCTCGCTGCCGGGGTGGAACGGTGGACCGCGATGGAGGGCGGCTGTCCCATCCTCGTCGACGGTGAGTGCATCGGCGGAATCGGCGTGAGCGGCGGCAACTTCGAGTTCGACGAACGCGTCGCGCGCGAAGCCGTCGCATCGATCGGTGCCAAATGACGCAATCCAACGAGCCTCTTGCGGTCGCCTGCGTTGGAATGGGCTGGTGGTCCGACGTGCTCGCGGACGCGATCAAGCGTTCGGGCAAGTTGCGCATCGCTGCCTGCTATTCCCGCTCGGAAGCAAAGCGCAATGCATTCGCCGCCAAGTATGGTTGCCGCGCCGCACCGAGCTTCGATGCAATCCTGAGCGACGACGCGATCGAGGCGATCATCAACACCACTCCGAACAATGTGCATCTCGAGACCACGCGCGCTGCGGCGCACGCGGGCAAGCATGTTTTCCTCGACAAGCCGATCGCCAATACCGTAGCTGACGGGCGGGCAATCACCGCCGCATGCCGGGAGGCGGGTGTGGTGCTCGCGCTCGGCTATCAGCGCCGCAGGGAGAGCCAGTTCCGATGGATTCGCGAGCGCATCGAAGCGGGCGCGTTCGGCAAGCTGGTCAATGCCGAGGCGAATATCAGCCGGGATCGCCTCGGCCAGATCGACCTAACTCCTGGCGATATACGGCCGCTGGCATGCCCGGCGGCGTAATGCTCCAGATCGGCATTCATTACATCGACGTGCTCGAATATCTGATCGGGCCCGTGAAAGCCGTGAGCGGCATGCTCGCGCAGCTGGTGCTGCCCGGCGACAATCCCGATGTCGCGAGCCTCGTGCTCGAGCACGAGAACGGCGCGTTCTCCACCGTCAACGCGAGCTACGCTTCGGCGTCGGAGTACTACGTCATGAACATTTATGGCAAGGAAGCCACCGCGTACTACGACCTGCACCAGGGGCTGCGGTTTCTGCAGCGCGGCGCCGAGCGCTCGCAGCCGGTTGCAGTGACCAAGATCGACGCCCTGGTCGACGAGCTCGAAGAATTCGCCCGAGCGGTGCGCGGTACGGCACAACCGGAAATGGATGGCGAGCGCGCCACGGCGTCGCTTGCGGTGATCTGCGCGGGCATCAAGTCCGCGCGAGAGGGACGACGCGTGACGGTTGCGGAAGCACTTGCCGAGGAGAAAGCATGAAACGGTTTGCGATCCTTCTCTGCGTCATCTTGCTGGCGCTCCCCGCGGGCGCCCAGGAATCGCCGTTTCCGCAAAAGGGAAATATCGAGTTGACGGTGCTGTTCCCCCCCGGTACCTCAGCGGACGTCACGGCACGGCTCTTGGCGGAGGGAATGTCGAAGCACCTGCCGGGAAACGTGATCGTCGTGAACCGACCGGGCGCCGGCGGCGCCATCGGCTACAAGCACGTCGCGAGTCAGAAGCCCGACGGTTACTCGCTCGTGTGGAACTCCAACTCGATCTCGACGACCTTTCACTCCGGCCAGCTCCCGTTCGATTATCGTGCGTTCGATCCGGTGGCGCGCGTGCTGGTCGAGTCGCCGGTGCTGGCCGTCCGCGCCGACTCTCCGTGGAAGACGCTCGGAGAGTTTCTCGCCGACGCGAAAGCAAGGCCCGGAAAGATCACCGTGGGCAACTCGGGCATCGGCAGCCACACGCACATCTCGTCCGCCGCGCTGTTCAAGGCCGCGGGTGTCGAGGTCACTCGAAGTGCCGTACGGCGCGGCGCAAGTGGTGCCGAACCTGCTCGGGGGTCATATCGACGCGGTGATGCAGCTGCCCGGCGCGCTCTCGACCCACGTGAAGGCCGGCACGGTGCGGCTCCTCGCCGCGCTGATCCCGCGGCGGGATCCTGCGTTACCCGACGTGCCCACGGCGCTCGAGCAGGGCGTGAACGTCTCGGTCGAGGCATGGCGAGGAGTCGCAGTGCCAAAAGGCACGCCGGCAGCCACGGTCGCCGCGCTCGAAGCGGCGATCCGCAAGACAGCCGAAGCGCCGGAATTTGCGCGCGAGTGCGAGAAGTTGGGCATTCGCCCGGCTTACGCGCCGACGGCCGATTTTGGTTTGCTCATCGCCAAGGAAGATGCCGAGCTGTCGACGCTCATGCAGCAGATCGGCCTCAAGAAACAGCCCTGAGGCGACCGCGATGCCACTCAGCCACCTCGACCACTTTCTCCTCCAGACCTCGGATATGGACGCGACGCGCGATTTCTACACCCGTGTGCTCGGGATGCGCGTCGGTCCATCGCCGGACTTCAAATTCCCGGTGTTCTGGCTCTACATCGGCGACAAGGATGTGATCCACGTCACCGAAGGCGGCGCGAACACCTCCACGAACCGCAAGGCGTATGTGGGTCAGCAGTCCGACGCCACGCGCGGCAGCGGCGTGATCGACCACTTCGCGTTCCGCTGCACGGGTCTCGCCGAGATGATGGAGCATCTGACCGGGCTCGGCGTCCCGTTCAAGCAGCGGATGGTGAACGACCAGGGTTCGTATCAACTTTTCTTGATGGACCCGAATGACGTCAAGGTCGAGCTGAATTTTTCGAACGCCGAGGTGAAAGAGGTGCGCCCCGAGTTGATGGCGTCCGACCTGGCCGGCTGACACGTTATCGAACCACTCGCTTCGTCGTTGCCGCGACGAAGCCAACGCGCGTGCGGACTGCGTCCTATTTCGGACGCGCTTTCATGTCGACGTCGACGTATTGCCAGACCTGCCCCAGGATGGGGTGCGGCACGTAGGGGCCCACCCACGGCTGGAGCAGCTGGTCTTCGAATCGGTGGTCCGTCAGCCGCCATGGCGCATACGCGAGCACCAGCTCGAGTCATGCGATCGAAGAGAGCGGTGCGCTCCGGCGAGTCGGGCAGCGTGCGCGCGCGATCGTACAACGCGTCGAATTCGGGCAGCCGGAAGCGCGCCTGGTTCTCCTGTCCCGCATTGGGACCGTACAGGAGCTGCATGTAGTTCTCGGCGTCGGGATAGTCCGCATTCCAGCCGTCGGCGCGCATCGGAATCTTGCCTAGCCGGGCCATCTTGCGCAGCTCCGGCGTCTTGTCTTTCTTGAACGCCATCCGGATGCCGATCGCATCCATGTTCTTCTTCCAGAGCTCGTCGCCCTGGCGCGCGATCAGCGTGGGCGGAGACCAGAACTCGAGGACGAGCGGCTTGCCTTCGGGCGTCTCGCGATAGCCGTCGCCGTCGCGATCCTTGTAGCCGAAGCGGTCCAGCAGCGCTCGCGCCGCGGCGGGGTCGTAGAGCTGCGCCTGCGTCTTCTGCTGCGGATCGTACCCGACGATGCCGGGCGGGATCGGGCTTTGCGCGGGCGCGGCGCGCCCCTTCAGCAGCACGCGGATGGCTTCCTTTTCGTCGTAGCCCATGCTGATCGCGCGGCGCAACGCGATGCGCTCCGGCGTGTAGCCGCCTACGACGGGATCGTCCATGTTGAAATAGGTCCACCACGTGTTGGGCCGCAGCAGCATCTCGTGCCGTATTCCCTTCGCCGCGAGCGCCGGCTTCAACTTGCCGTCGGCCAGGGCTTCGTCGACGAATGCCGGCGGCAGCCGCTCGAGCAGCTCGACTTCGCGGTTGAGGAATGCGAGCCACTGCGCCTGGCCTTCCTCGATGACGTTCGCTTCGATGCGCCCGGGGATCGGGAGCTTCTTGCCCTTGAGCGCCGCCGCGGCCGGCAGCGACTCCGCAGGCACGGGGCCGGCGGGCACGTACGTCGTTTCCCGGTAGCCCGGATTGGCGACGAGCACGATCTTCGCGCTGCGCTTGTATTCGCCGAGCTGGTAGGGGCCCGTTCCCACCGGATGCGCGCCGAAGTCGAGCCCGTACGCCTCGACGACTTCGCGCGCCACGGCCGCCGTGTTCGGCACGGCGAGCGCGTAGAGGAACCGCAAATCCGGTTGCACGAGGCGAATCCGCAGCGTGTAGCGGTCGACCACCTCGAGGCCCGCGATCGGCGCGTCGTAGTCGAAGCGGCCGGTCTTGGTGGCTTTCTCCCAAGCCTCGTTGGCGCCGACGATCTTGCCGTCGACCAGCCACCGCCACGGACTTTTCACCGCTCGGATCGAGCAGGCGCTTGATGCCGTAGGCGTGATCGGCGGCGGTGAGCTCGCGCGGCTTGCCCTTGAACGCCGGGTCCGGCGTGAAGTGGATGCCTTTCTTCAAGCGGAAGACGTAAGTCGCACCGTTGTCCTGCACGGTCGGCATCGCTTCGAGCGTCCGTGGCACGAGCCGCACCGGGCGCGCGAGGTAGTCGTAGTCGAGCATCGCCTCGTAGATGCTGTGCACGATCGCATCGGAGGGGGCATCGGAGGAGAATTGCGGATCGAAGGACGACTCGGCGATGCTGAAGACGACGCGCAGCACCTTCTCCGGGTCGGCGGCGATGGCCGATGCCGCCAGCCCGTTGAGCGCGAATGCGAAGACGGCGAGCACGCCTGGGTTGGCGGCACGGTGCGTCAGGCAAGGTAGAGGGCTGCGCATGAACGATCCCGCTGGGCGAATTCCGGCGGGACCTGCGGATGCCGCCGTTATAATCGTATCATCGCCGCCGCAATCGACCGGTGTAAGGTGGGTACCGCGCCCGACGACCAAACGCTTCCGCCACTGCGCGTGGCATTCGACCCGAAAAGGATCCCGATGCCTTTCCCCATCTCCCCAATCCTTTCCGCCCTGCGCGTCTCGGCGCTCGCGGTCGCCACGCTCGTGGTGCTGCCCGCGTCGGCGCAGATGGCAGCCCTGCCGGCGGCGCCGCCGGGCGCCGCCGTCGCGACGTTCGCCGGCGGCTGCTTCTGGTGCATGGAGCAACCGTTCGACAAGCAGGACGGGGTCATCGCCACGACGTCCGGGTACGCAGGCGGAACCAAAGCGAAGCCTACGTACGAGGAAGTCTCGAGCGGCAGCACCGGCCATACCGAAGTCGTGCAGGTGCTCTACGATCCCAAGAAGGTGTCGTACGAAAAGCTGCTCGACATCTTCTGGCACAACATCGATCCGACGGTAAAGGACCGCCAATTCTGCGACGTCGGGAGCCAATACCGTACCGCGATCTTCGTGCACACGGACGACCAGCGGCGCGCCGCGGAAGCGTCGAAGGCCGCGCTCGACAAGGCGAAGGCGGTGAAGGAACCGATCGTCACGCCGATCGTCGCCGCGACCGAGTTCTGGCCGGCCGAGGAATACCACCAGGACTACTACCGCAAGAACCCCGTCCGCTACACCTACTATCGCACCGGCTGCGGACGCGACGCGCGCTTGAAGCAGCTGTGGGGCAGCGCCGCTCCGCATTGATGATGGCCCCCCACGCGCACCCTGTGCGGCTTCGCCGCATCTCGCTTAGGCGGTGCCGGCACTCATGGAAATGAAACGCCTCGCCGGCGGCAACCTGCGCGCCGCCGGCTACGACGCGACCCGGCGCGTGCTCGTCGTCGAGCTCACGCAGGGACGTTCGAGTACGGCGGCGTGTCCGCCGACACGTTCCGAAGGCTCGTTTCGGCATCGTCGCCGTGGAGCTTCTTCCGCGACAACATCGACGAGGAATATCCCGCGAAACGCGTGCGGTGACCCAGAGACGAGCGCTCGCCGCGCGGGACCTTTCGGGCGCCGCGCGGCGGAATGGACTGCCAACCAGCCGTTACTGGATCGTCAGCTTGCGGCCTGCGACTGCGGGCTTCTTCGTCAGCGTGAGCTCGAGCACGCCGTTTTCGTACTTGGCGTTGCTGGCGGTCTCGTCGATCTCGACCGGAAGCGTGAACGCCCGGTATACGCTGCCGCTGTAGCGCTCGGTGCGCAGCCAGCGCTGGCCGTCCTTGGCTTCGGTTTCACGCTTCACTTCGGCGCCGATCGTGACCTGGTTGCCTTCGATCGATACCTGGATTTCATCCTTGCTCACGCCTGGAATTTCCGCCTTCACGACGTAGGCGTTGTCGAGCTCGACGACGTCCATCTTGATCGCCGCCGCCGTCTTTTCGACGCGCACCGGCCGGAAGAAGCCGCGGAACAGCTCATCGAGTCCGGATTCGGCGAAGGGGTGATACACAGTCATGTTATGCATGAGATCTCCTTGGGATATGGGTTTGGCGGCTCCGGAGCCTCGTTCCACCCCGGTACCGTCCGCGTCAATCCCGATCTGCGCCCGACCGGGGATATTTTCAAGCCCCATCGATCCGGTTCCGTTGCGCCCGTAAAATGGGATAATGGCGGCGAAAGTCGGCGTACCGCTCCCCATGCCCAAGAACGCACTGACCTCCGCAGACCGCGCGCGCCTTAAAGCCGAGCTCGAGGCGCGCCGTGCCGCGCTCCGCGTCGAGGTGAAGACGCAGCTTGCCGGCAGCGGCGACGACGGGGTGGTCGGACTGCGCAACCGCATCCAGGAGAGCGGCGACGAATGGGGCGTGGCCGACGGACTCGCCGAGCTCGACCTCGCGGAGGTCCGGCATGTGCTGGCAGATTTGACCCAGGTGGACGCCGCGCTGGCCAGAATGCGCGACGGCACCTATGGCGAGTGTGCCGATTGCGGCGAACCGATCGCGCCGGCCCGGCTCATGGCCTACCCGACCGCTCAGCGCTGCGTCGCCTGCCAGGGCGCCTACGAGCGCAAGCTGAGCGGGCCGCCGCTGACGGCGGTCTAGCAGTCCAGGGCGCCCGGCGCCCAGCGTGTCAGGGTGTCTTGCGCCGCGCGGGTCCGCCGGGAGCGTAACGGGCCACCCAGTCGAAGAATTCGCGGTACCAGAGCCGCGAGTTCTGCGGCTTCAGGATCCAGTGGTTCTCGTCGGGAAAGTACACGAGCCGCGCCGCGACGCCTTTGGCCTTCAGCGTGTCGTAGTACTGCAGCGCCTGCGTCGCCGGCACGCGGTAGTCGAGCTCGCCGTGGATCACGAGCGTCGGCGTCTTCGCGCGCTTGACGTAGTGATGCGGCGACTGCCGCATGACGCGTGCCGGATCGTCCCAGTGGAACGCACCCAGCTCGTCGGCGAAGAACTGGTAGCCGTCGGTCGCCATCATGCTGACCCAGTCGTAGCAGCCGGCGTGGCAGACGTACGTCCTGTAGCGGTCGGTGTGGCCGTTCATGTAGGCGACCATGAAGCCGCCGTAGCTGCCGCCAGTCGCCACGAGGCGCGAGCGGTCGATGTAGCCCTGCCGCAACAACCAGTCGGTGCCAGCCTCGACGTCGGCGAATTCCTTCTCGCCGTAGCGGCCGGCGATCGTCTCCAGCCACTTCTGGCCGAACCCCGAGGAGCCGTGATAATTGACTGCCGCGATGACATAGCCGTGGCCGGCGAACACCTGGGTGTTCCAGCGGAAATGCCACGTGTCCTGGTGCGCCGCATGCGGCCCGCCATGGATCGTCTGCAACAGCGGCCACTTCTTCGCCGGGATCGAAATTCGGCGGATAGACGATCCACAACTGCACGGGCGCACCGCCCCAGCCCTTGACCGTCACCTCGCGCACCTCGCCCATCGCGTGGCGCGCGAGCAACGCACGATTCAACGTCTCGATGGCGCGCTCGCCGGAGCCGTCGCCGCGGCACGCGAAGAGCGCCGGCGGGTGCGTCACGCTCGAGCGTTCGAAGGCCAGCACCGAACCGTCGCGCGATTGCGCGAATCCGCCGATGGCGCCGCCGCCGGCGATCGGAGTCAGCGCCGCGGCGGCCGTGGAATCCGCCGGCAAGCGCCACAATCCGACGCGGCCGCGATCCTCGATCATGCATAGCAAGCGAACGCGAGTCGGGCGCCCACGCGACGTGCTGGATCTGCGCGGTCGAGCCGCGGCGCGAGCGGCCGGGTGCGTCCGGTGCGGCGCTCCCGCACCATGAGGCGTCCCTGGTCGTTGAACGAGCGGTTGGTGTCGAACGCATGGAACGCGAGCGCGTGACCGTCCGGAGCGTAGACCGGCGCAGCGTCGTCCGTTCCGGTACCCGGCGGTCAGGATGCGCTTTCGCCGCGTCGCGAGGTCGACCGTGACGATGTCCCGCTGGCTCATCATCCGCGGCTCGGGTCCAAGGTCGACGGACAGCGCGAGCTCGCGGCCGTCCGGCGCAATGTCGTAGTCCTCGGCTTTCGGATCCCACGGCGGCAGCGCGAGGCCCGTGCCGGAAAGCGCGTCGCGGCAACGGCCAGTGGCGACGTCGCAAATGTAGACGTGCGGCTCGCGGCCGTCGGTGAGCCAATGGTCCCAGAAGCGGAATTCCGCGCGTTCGGTGACGTGTGCCTTGACCTTGGCGTCCTTGCGCTCCTTCTTGCGTTTCGCCTGGTCCGCGTCGGACGCGAGTTCCGGCCACACCCAGGACACGAACGCGATCCGCTTGCCGTCGGCGAACCATTTGATCGCCGTACAGCCGGTGGCGAGCGCCGTCAGCCGTCGCGCCTCGCCGCCGTCGGGTGCGATCAGATAGACCTGCGGCTCGTCGTCGTCCTTGCGCTTCGCGGTGAACGCGATGAGGTCTCCGGCGGGCGACCACTTCGGATCGCTGTCTTTGTCGCCGGCGGTGAGACGGCGGGGCTTCGCGCCGGATTTTCCGGCGAGCCCCGTCGGGAAGAGCCAGAGCTCGGTCGCGCTGTCGTTGCTGGCCATGTCGAAGCTCGTCACCGCGGCGCAGGCGAAGCGCACCGTCGGGTGCGAGCGTCGGCGACGCGATGCGCTTGATCGCCCACAAGCTCTCGACCGTCAGCGGCGGCTTGCGATTCGCGCGGCGGACGGCGTGACGGGGCTTGGCGCGGGAGGCGGCGGGCATCGGAAATTTCCTGTGCGTACAATGAAGGGTTGCGATTCTACCGTCTGCGCCGGCATCGCCGCGCCGGTCCACCCGACTTATTTGGATGAAGATCGCCTATGACATCGATGCAATACCGGCGCCTCGGCGCCTCCGGCCTCAAGGTGAGCGAGCTTTCGTTCGGCTCGTGGGTGACCTACGGCAACCAGATGGGCGCCGATCTCGCGCGCGAGTGCATGGCGGCCGCGCACGATGCCGGGGTCAATTTCTTCGACAATGCCGAGGTATATGCGAGGGGACAGTCGGAAACCCTCATGGGCGAGGCGCTCCGCAAGCTTGGCTGGCGACGCTCGTCGTACATCGTCTCGACCAAGTTCTTCTGGGGCTTGGACGATGGCCCGAACGAGAAGAACACGCTCAACCGGAAATACCTGATGCAGGCGATCGACGCGTCGCTCGCGCGGTTCGGCCTCGACTACGTCGACCTCGTGTTCTGCCATCGCGCCGATCCCGACACGCCTATCGAGGAGACGGTGTACGCGATGCACGACATGATCAGTGCGGGCAAGGCGCTCTACTGGGGGACGTCGGAATGGAGCGCGGCCGAGATCATGGCAGCGTGGCAGATCGCCGACCGGCACCATCTGCACAAGCCCGTGATGGAGCAGCCGCAGTACAACCTCCTGCACCGCGAGCGCGTCGAGGAAGAATACGCACGGCTCTACGGCGACATCGGGCTCGGCACCACGATCTGGAGCCCGCTCGCATCGGGTCTTTTGACCGGAAAGTACAACGATGGCATTCCGCCGGGTTCGCGCGGCACCATCAAGGGCTATGAATGGCTCGCCGAGCGGCTGTCCGAGCCGGCGAAGATCGCCGTGGTCCGGCGGCTGGCGCCCATCGCGGCGGATCTCGACTGCACGTTGGCGCAGATGTCGCTCGCGTGGTGCCTCAGGAATCCGCACGTGTCCACCGTGATCACGGGCGCCAGCCGACCGGCGCAGGTGGTCGAGAACATGAAAGCCCTCGACATCGTCCCGAGACTCGCGCCGGATATCATGGCCAGGATTGACGCAGCGCTCGCGGGCCAATAGCCTGCGGGTGCCGACCTCGGCATCGCGTACTTGCCGGAATCTCTCGCGAATCATGTCCAATCCACTCGAAAGCTGGAACGAGGAACAGCGTTCGGCGCTGCTCTACCGCGCTTGCGCGGACGCCGAAGCGGACACCCCGCGCTCCGAGCTCTTCCGCCGCCTCGCCGGAGAAGCCGAGGCGCAGGCTGCCATCTGGCGGGCGCAGTTGACCGCGCGCGGGCACCCGGCGCCGGCGCCCTACGTGCCGGATGCCCGCACACGGCTCGTCATGGCGCTGGTGCAGAAGCTCGGCCCACGGCGGATGAAGACGATGCTCGCCGCGATGAAAGTCCGAGGGATGGGCATCTACGATCTTGCGATCCCCGGCGATTCCGGCCACGCGATGCCGCGGGCAGGCAGCGGCGCCGAGCACCGGCACAGAGGCCTGCACGGCGGCGGCAACCTGCGTGCCGCGGTATTCGGCGTCAACGACGGACTCGTCTCGAACGCGAGTCTCATCCTCGGTGTCGCCGGAGCGAATCCCGATGCGCACGTCGTGCTGCTGACGGGGATCGCCGGCATGTGCGCCGGCGCCTTCGCGATGGCCACCGGCGAATACGTTTCGGTCCGGTCGCAGCGCGAGCTCTTCGAGTATCAGATCGGCCTCGAGCGCGACGAGCTCGCCCAGTATCCGGAAGCCGAGGCGCAGGAGCTGGCGCTCATCTACACCGCGAAAGGACTGCGGCCCGACGAGGCGTCGAAGCTCGCGACGAAAATCATCGCCGATCCGGAACATGCGCTCGACACGCTGGCGCGCGAGGAGCTCGGCCTCAATCCCGACGAGCTGGGCTCGCCGTGGGGCGCGGCGATCGCGTCGTTCCTGTCGTTCGCGGTGGGAGCGCTGCTGCCGCTCGCGCCGTTCATGATGATGTCGGGACCGCGCACGCTACCAGTCGCGATAGGCGTCACCGCGGTCGCGCTTTTCGCCGTCGGAGCGCTCTTGTCGCTCTTCACCGGACGCGGCGCGCTTCGCTCCGGATTGCGGATGCTCGCGCTGGGCGGGCTCGCCGGCGCCGTCACATTCGCGGTGGGCCACCTCGCCGGTGTCGCGCTTGGTTGACGCGATTCCGGTGCTGCGGCTGAAGCCCGGTCGCGACAAATCGCTGCGGCAGTCTCACCCCTGGATATTTTCGGGGGCCGTCGCGTCGGTCGACGCGGCACCGGGCCCCGGAGACACGGTGACGGTGCGCTCCTCCGACGGGGCGTTCATCGCGCGCGCGGCGTACTCTCCTGCGTCCCAGATTCGCGCGCGGGTCTGGACCTTCGAGCCCGACGCGGAAATCGATGCCCCCTTTTTCGCGCGGCGGATCGCTCGCGCGGTGACGGACCGCGCGGCGATGCTCGATGGGAACCACACGGGATGCCGGTTGATTCACGGCGAATCCGACGGCCTGCCCGGCGTTGTCGCCGATCGCTACGCCGACACGCTCGTGCTGCAGCTGTCTTCGGCCGGCGCCGAGCGCTGGCGCGAGGCGATCGTCGCGGGCCTAGTCGCGGCGACAGGCGCGGACTGCGTGTTCGAGCGGTCGGATGCCGAGGTGCGCACGCTCGAAGGCCTGGCGCCCCGTGTCGGCGTCGCGCACGGCGCACTGCCTGATCCCGTGACGTTCACCGAGGACGGCCTCGTCTACGGCGTCGACGTCGCCGCCGGCCAGAAGACGGGGTTCTACCTCGACCAGCGCGCGAATCGCGCTGCCGTTCGGGATTTCGCCGCGGGACTCGAAGTGCTCAATGTCTTCTGCTACACGGGCGGCTTCACCCTCGCAGCGCTCGCCGGCGGCGCGGCGCGCGTCGTCTCGATCGACAGTTCGCCGGGGGCCATCGCGCTCGCCCGCGAGAACGTTGCACGGAACCCGGCGCTCCCGGCGGAGCGCGCCGAGTGGTGCACGGCGGACGCCTTCGCCGAGTTGCGGAAGCTGCGCGACCGGGCGGCCGCCTTCGATCTCATCGTCCTCGATCCACCAAAGTTCGCGCCGACTGCCGCGCATGCCGAGCGAGCAGCTCGCGCCTACAAGGATGTCAACCTGCTCGCGCTGAAGCTGCTGCGACCTGGCGGCTTGCTCGCAACCTTTTCCTGCTCCGGTGGCATCGATGCCGGCTTCTTCCGCAAGATCCTCGCCGGCGCGGCGCTCGATGCCGGCGTCGACGCCACGGTCATCGGCCAGTTCGGAGCGGGGGCCGATCATCCGGTGGCGCTTGCCTTTCCGGAAGGCGACTACCTCAAGGGGTTCCTGCTCCGAAAACCGTCGTGACAGACGGGCAAGGGCCATACAAAAACAAGGCCCCAGCCGGTTGCCCGGTGGGGCCTTGTCAGTCGCGGCCGGATGGACAGGAAGTCACCCGGCCGTGTGCGGCCACTGCGTGTTCGTTAGCCCTTACGGTATGTTCATTGGCCCTTAGGGCGTGTTCATGAGCCCTTAGGGCGCGTTTCATGAGCCCTTAGGGCGTATTCGTCATGCCCTCCTCAAGCGGCTTTCAGGCAATCCGACATGAAGGCCTTGCGCTCGTCGCCCTTCTTGCCTTCGGCTCTGGTATTGCAGACTTTCATCTTTTCCTGCTGCGTCATCTTCGCCGGGACGTCCTTGCCCGAGAGGCAGGCGCTCATGAACGCCTTGCGCTCGTCGCCTTTCATTCCTTCGGCCTTGGTGTTGCAGGATTTCATCCGTTCCTGTTGCGAGTTGGCGGCCGGCGCCGCAGCCGCGGCGGCAGGGGGGGCGGCCGCCGGGGCAGCAGTGGTGGTGGCGGCCTTCGCCGGCGCATCGGCACCGAATGCCGGCCCCCAAGCCATCGTGAACGCGCCGAGAATCGCCAACGCTAACAATTTATTCATGCGGGTCTCCTGGAATTTGAGCGGGTCGTCTATTGTTGAACCGTTTGGTTGGACCGTTTATTTGCCTCGGCAGCTTTGCGCCTGCCGGGTAGCCTGGTTGGGTTCGGCTGGGCGAGCCAGCAGGGTCAAGGGCAGTCTACGGCATCCTAAACGGGCGAAGCAACGATTTCGGCTACCGCCATTCGACCTATGTCTCAATTTCGCGATTCCCCGGCCTAATGCAATGCAACATGGGGCGTGGCACAATGGAGGCTGCACCAGCCCGCGGTTCGTAATGCCATGTTTTTACTGAGAAAACGCTGACGGAGTCCCATCGTGCCCACGTCCACCGCCCATCGCAACCGGTCCGCCGCCTCGCCGCAACCTTCGGCCCCGCTGCCCATCGACGACACCCGGATCCGCGAGATCATGGAGCTCGCTCCGCCGGCGCATCTGCTGCGGGAATTTCCGGCGTCCGAACGCGCCGCGACGACCACGTACGAAGCGCGGCAGGCGATCCATCGGGTGCTGCACGGAGCCGACGACCGGCTGTTGGTTGTCGTCGGGCCCTGCTCGATTCACGACTACGACGCCGCGATCGACTACGCGACGCGCCTCGCGGCCGAGAAGCGCGAGCTCGCCGCCGACCTCGTGATCGTGATGCGGGTCTATTTCGAAAAGCCGCGCACGACAGTCGGCTGGAAGGGGCTCATCAACGATCCGCATCTCGACGACAGTTACCGCATCAACGAAGGATTGCGCCTTGCGCGCCGCATCCTCGTCGAAGTCAACGAGCTCGAGCTCCCGGCCGGCACCGAATACCTCGACATGATCACGCCGCAGTATTTCGCGGACATGATCGCCTGGGGCGCGATCGGCGCCCGGACAACCGAGAGCCAGGTGCACCGCGAATTGGCATCCGGCCTGTCGTGTCCCGTCGGCTTCAAGAACGGCACCAACGGCGACGTGCGGATCGCGGTCGATGCGATCAAGGCCGCGTCGGCACCGCATCATTTCCTGTCGGTCACCAAAGGGGGCCACTCGGCGATCGTGCACACCGCCGGCAACGAGGACTGCCACATCATCCTGCGTGGAGGCCGGACTCCGAATTACGACGCCGCCAGCGTCGAGGCCACGTGCAAGGAACTCGCGAGCGCGGGCCTCGCCGGGAAGCTGATGATCGACTGCTCGCACGCCAACAGTCAGCGCCGGCACGAGCAGCAGGTGGAAGTTGCGCGCGACGTCGCCGCGCAGATCGCCTCCGGCGACGACCGGATCTTCGGCGTGATGATCGAAAGTCACCTCAATCCGGGCCGGCAGGACCTCGTGCCCGGTCAGTCGCTCAAGTACGGCGTATCCATCACCGACGCATGCATCGGCTGGGATGCGACGATGGATGCACTGCGGACATTGGCGGAGGCGGTGCGCTCGCGCCGGTTGAAACGCGCGGACGAAAGCTAGCAGGGGTGGACTTCCGGCGACGGTCACGCCCGGGCGAGGCACGCCTCGCGGTGAACGCCATCTCGACCGAAATCGAGCTGAAGCTGGCGCTCGACGTCGCGGATATGCCTGCGCTGCTGCGGCACCCGGCATTGCGTCCGCTGCGGCGCGGTCGCACGCGAACTGCGCAGCTCTTCAGCACCTATTTCGACTCGCCCGACTTTCGGCTGCAGCGCGACGACGTCGCGCTGCGCGTTCGCCGCGTCGGACGGCGCTGGATCCAGACGCTCAAGGGTCCGCCGCAATCGGCCGCGGGCGCCGGGCTCCACGCGCGTGCCGAATACGAGTGGCCGTTGCCGGGTCCCGGCATTGATCAATCGCATCTCGCGGCGACCCCCTGGAAAAAACTCGTCGCGAAGGCGGCCGACGCAGGCGGCCTCGTCCCCTGTTGCACCACCGATTTCCAACGGCGGACGGTCGACCTCGAGTTTCCAGATGGAACCACTGCGCAACTTTGCGTCGATCGCGGCGAGATACGCGCGGTGGCCCGCCGCGCGCGCCTATCGCCGAGATCGAGATCGAGCTCACCCATGGCGACGAGGCCAATCTGTTTCGCCTCGCGGTCGCTCTGGCCTCGGACTTGCCGCTCTCCGTGATGACCGAATCCAAGTCGGAGCGCGGGTACGCCTTGCGCCGTGGCTTGTCGAATAGCGTCGCGCTCGCCGGTGCGCGCCGCGAAGGTGGCGCTCGCCACCGATGCGACCGTCGCCGAAGCGCTCGGGGCGATCGCGCGCGAATGCCTGCACCAGGTCGCCGCGAACGCGAGAGGTCTGGTTGCCGACGACGATCCCGAGTGGATTCACCAGATGCGAGTCGGCACGAGGCGGCTCCGCTCGTGCCTCTCGCTCATGGCGCCGTTCGCAGCGAACGGACTGCTCGACCCCGTGGTCGCCGAGGTCAAATGGCTCGCGGCCATCCTCGGCAAGGCCCGCGACTGGGACGTGTTCGTGACCGAGACGCTGCCGCCGCTCGCCACCTGGTTCGCCCGCGACGTGAACGCGGCGCCAGGCATCAAGCGCCTTCGCGAGCGCGCGGCACGCCGCCGGCTCGCCGCCCGGAAGAACGCGCGCGCAGCGGTCGCCTCGCCGCGCCTGCAACACCTGTTGCTGTCCGCCGGATTTGCCTGCACTCCATCGCAGTTCGCCCCACCGGCCGCGCCCATCGCCGCTGAGCGTGCCGACGTCGCCGGAGGAGCGCGGGGGTTCGCCGCGAAACTGCTCGCGCGGCGCCATCACAAGTTTGCCGGGCTCGCTGCCACGCTGATCCATGCAGGGCACGAGGAACGGCATGCGGCGCGCATCGCGGCAAAGCGCCTGCGCTATGGGGCCGAATTCTTCGCCCCGCTCTTCCCGGGCAAGCGCACTCGCACCTACCTCGAGACGCTCGCCGCCGCGCAGGACGCGCTCGGCCAATTCAACGACGCGGTGACCGCGGCCGCGCTGGCGAGCGAGCTGTCCGGGCTTGCCGAGGACGCCGCGGCCGGCGCCGTGCGCGGTTGGGTCGCGGCGCAGGCGGCGGCGCTCGAACCCAATCTCGCGAAGGCCGTGCGGCGATTCAACGCCGCGAAGCCCTTCTGGTCACCGAAATAGGGACCGCATCGTGCTCGAAGCCTCGGAGATCGGACACTCCGTCACTGGGGAGGCGGCGTTTGGCTGAGCGCACTTTCGGCACGGCGACTTCGATCGAGGCCGGCTTGCGGCGAGCGCCGCCGTTTCGAAGCCCGGCGTGGCTCCCCAATGGTCATCTGCAGACCATCTGGCCGTATCTGCTGCCTCGGCCCGCGGTCCCCTTTCGCCGCGAGCGAGTCAGCGCGCCCGACGGCGATTTCTGGGATTTCGACTGGTTGGCTTCGGGCAATGAGCGCCCGGGTGCGCCGCTGGTCGTGCTGATGCACGGTCTCGAAGGCAGCTCGGACTCGCACTACGCCCGCGCGCTGATGGTGGCCCTAATGGCGCGCGGCTGGCACGGCGTGGTGCCGCATTTTCGCGGCTGCAGCGGCGAGCTGAACCTGATGCCGCGCGCCTACCATTCGGGCGACCACGAGGAAGCGCGCGCGCTCCTCGCTGCCATCCGTGCCCGCGTTCCGGCGGAGACCATCATCTACGTCGTCGGCATTTCGGTCGGCGGAAGCGTGCTGCTCAACTGGCTGGGGCGCGAGGGCGAGGATGCGGCACGGGTGATCACCGCGGCGGCCGCGGTGTCGACGCCGCTCGATCTCATGGCGGCGGGCATCGCGATCGGTCAGGGCCTCAACCGGATCTACACGCAGAATTTCCTTGCCACGCTAAAACCGAAAGGCGTCGCCATGGCCGGTCGTTTCTCCGGGCTCCTCGACGTTGGCAAGGTCCGGCGGGCGCGAACGATGTACGCTTTCGACGACGCGGTCACCGCCGTCTTGCACGACTTCGCGGGCGCGGAGGACTACTGGCGGCGCGCGTCCGCGAAGCCGTGGCTTGCCGGGGTGGGCGTGCCCACCTTGGTGCTGAACGCCCGGAACGACCCGTTCGTGCCCAGGGAATCACTGCCCGGACCGGACAACGTCAGCGCGGAGGTCCTGCTGGAGCAACCCGACGATGGCGGACACGTCGGGTTTCTCTCCGGGTCCTTTCCGGGCAATATCGATTGGCTGCCGCGTCGCCTGCTAGACTTCTTCGTTCATGGCCGGTAGTTGCCGAACGCCCCGTCGCGCTCGCCTACCGTTCCTTCCACGCCACCGCCCATTTCGATGACCCTTCCCCCCGAGATCTTCAAGGCCTACGATATCCGCGGCGTCGTCGGCAAGACATTGACGCCGCCGATCGTCCGTTCCATCGGCCGCGCCTTGGGGTCGCTTGCGCAGGAACGCGGCCGCGACACCATGGTGGTAGGACGCGATGGCCGCCTGTCGGGCCCGGAGCTCGCCGGCGCCGTCACGGAGGGAATCCGCGCGTCGGGAGCCCATGTCATCGACGTCGGGATGGTCACGACGCCGATGACGTATTTCGCCGCGCATCATCTGGGCACGCAGTCGAGCGTGATGGTGACGGGCAGCCACAATCCCCCCGACTACAACGGCCTCAAGATGGTGGTCGACGGCACCACGCTGTCGGGCACCGACATCCAGGATATCCGCGCGCGCATCGATGCGGGGCGGCTCGCCACCGGTGCTGGAAGCTTGCGGACCGCCGACATCGCACCGGCTTACGTCGATCGCATCGCGGAGGACCTGCGACTCGCGCGTCCGCTGAAGATCGCGGTGGATTGCGGCAACGGTGTGGCCGGGGCCTTCGCGCCGACCTTGTTCCGCCGCCTGGGCTGCGAAGTAACGGAGATGTTCTGCGCCGTCGACGGACATTTTCCGAACCACCACCCGGACCCGTCGAAGCCCGAGAACCTGCGCGATCTGATCGCATTGCTCGCGAAGGGCGGGCACGATCTGGGCATGGCGTTCGACGGCGATGGCGACCGCCTGGGCGTGGTCACCCGCGACGGCCACATCATCTATGCCGACCGGCAGCTGATGCTGTTCGCGGCCGACGTGCTGGAGCGCGCGCCCGGCGCTACGATCATCTACGACGTGAAGTCGACGCGCAATCTCAAGCCGTGGATCGTCCGCCACGGTGGTGTTCCGCTGCTTTGGAAGACGGGCCACTCGCTCATCAAGGGCAAGATGAAGGAGGTCGGCGCGGCGCTGGCGGGCGAAATGAGCGGCCACACGTTCTTCAAGGAGCGCTGGTACGGCTTCGACGACGGGCTCTACGCGGGCGCGCGCTTGCTCGAAATCCTCTCGCGCCACGCGGATCCGTCGGCCCTTCTCGACGCGCTGCCCGACGCCGTGTCCACACCCGAGCTCAACGTCGCGTGTGCCGAGGGCGAGCATCACGCCCTCGTGGCCAAATTGGGCGAAACAGCGCAGTTTCCCGGCGCGACCGACATCATTCGCATCGACGGCCTGCGCGTCGAGTATCGCGGACGGTTTCGGGCTTGCGCGCGGCTCCAATACGACGCCGGTCATCGTGTTGCGCTTCGAAGCTGACGACCAGGCGGCACTGGAGCGCATCAAGGCCGAGTTCCGCCGCGTGCTCGACGCCGCCAAGCCGGGCATCGACCTGCCGTTCTAAAGGCCCGACGTTACGGATGGTCACGCTCGCCGAATCGAAGCCGCGCGGGACCGCATCGCCGGCGGCGTCTACTACTCGCCGTGCGTCGAATCGATCCCGCTGTCGCAGCTCACCGGTGCGCATGTCTACTGCAAGCTCGATTACCTGCAACGCACCGGCAGCTTCAAGGAGCGCGGCGCGCGCAACGCCCTTCTGCAACTGTCGCCCGAGCAGCGAAGACGCGGCGTGATCGCCGCGTCCGCCGGCAATCACGCGCAGGGAATCGCCTATCACGCGAAGCTGCTCGGCATTCCCACGACCGTCGTGATGCCCGTTTTCGCGGCGCTGATCAAGGTGACCAACTGCCGCCAGTTCGGCGCCGATGTCGTCCTGCACGGCGCGGACCTGACGGAGGCACGCGCACATGCCGGTGAAATCGCCGCACGCGAGGGCCTCACGTTCATCCATCCGTTCGACAATGTCGACGTGATCGCCGGTCAAGGCACCATGGGGCTCGAAATCCTCGAGCAGACGCCCGACGTCGAAGCCATCGTCGTTCCGGTCGGGGGCGGCGGCCTGATCGCGGGAATCGGGACGGCCGTCAAGGCGAAGGCCCCGGGGGTAGAGATCGTGGGCGTGGAGCCGGATCGCGCGGCGTGTCTTACCGAGGCGCTCGCGCAGGATGCACCGACGACCGTCCCGTTGTCGCACACGCTCGCCGACGGGCTCGCGGTCGGCAAGCTGGGCGATGCGCCGTTCGCGATCGTCAAGCGCGTCGTCGATCGCGTCGTGACGGTGGACGAGGCGATGATCGCGCTCGCCATCCTGCGCCTGATCGAGCTCGAGAAGAGCGTCGTCGAAGGCGCCGGCGCGGCGCCGCTGGCCGCGTTCCTCGCCGGCCGGCTCGACATGCTCGAAGGGCAAGCGGGTCGTGCTGGTACTGGCCGGCGGCAACATCGATTCCTCGGCGCTCGGGCGCATCATCGACGTCGGGCCTCGTCGCCGATGGCCGGCTCTGCCGCGTTCACCGTCACGATCAGCGACCGGCCCGGCGGCCTCGCGCGACTCGCCGAGATCATCGCGGCCGCCGGCGCGTCGATCAAGGAGATCGTCCACGATCGCGCGTTCGCGGGTCCGGATCTGTCGGCGGTGCGTGTCGTGTGCGTCGCCGAGACGACGGGGCACGCGCATGTGGAGCGCCTGCACCGAGGCCTTGCACGCGGCAGGGCTTCCGGTCGACGCGCGGTCGTAGCAGCCAGTTTCAGCCCATGGCCGCGGCGCCGACGATTTACGACGTGGTCGAATACCCGGAGTCGCGCCATGCATCCATCGCCGGCCTCGCGCGGCGCATGCTGGCGGGCTCGACTCCGCCGTCGGAGCGCGCATGCAACTGGAAGTCGTCACGAAGCGCACGCTGTGATCGCGGCATTTCTGGCGCGGCCGCGGTCGCCTGGCGCGTCCCCGCGAAGCCGCTGACCTCTCGTGCGAGGCCGGGCCATCGAGGAAGTGGGGTTACGAATGTCGAGCCTGATCCGCTTGAGGAAATCTTCGCGTCGAGGCCCTCGGCGAGTTCGACGATAGCCCATCATCGCCTGGCATGGAGTGTAATCGTGGGTAATCGGTCGCCTGATTCGCCCGTCCGCCGATCAGCTACTGGAGATGCTGCCACCAGAAGGCGACCGGGTCGTACATCACACGCGACGGAATGCCGAGAATCGCGTGAATCGGATCGGTCATGTACAGGTGGCGCACGCATCCGCAGGCGATGCCCGACGCGCCGGCGCCGGGACGGTCTGGTCGAGCACAACGATGTCGGCTCCCGAGCCCGTGCCATCTGGACTCGAAATCTAGCGCGCGATGCAATGCGCTTTCACGCCGCACGCCATGTGGACCGGCGGCGAAGAAGTAGCTGTCGAAGCGGGAAGGGGATTGCGGCGCTGCTGCCCCTCGCCACGACTGGCATGCAAGCTCGTACGAGCATGTGCTCCGCGAACAGCTCAGGACCGCCGAGAATTATCCGCCGTCGGCTCTGTTCCCGATGACCTGTCCGACTCGAAGCACCCGGTGTACCTGGTCGACTTCGTGGCGCACGCCGGCCGGCATCGGCTGCACTATCTCTGCGACACTACGATGATGACCGCACGGGCCGACGGCATCGTGCCCGAGGTGCTGGCGCGGGTCAACGACTTCGCTCGCGATCGCGTCGAGCGCGAGCAGTATCTCGACTTCGTGCAGGGCCGTCGGTTCCGGCACTCCCTATTGCACCGGGGTGCACGGGAGCCGGATTTCGCTTGCGCCAGCCGGCGCGCATCGTCAATTCGATCAATAGAGAATCCCCGCGCGGCGATAGATGAAGTGCAGCAACCACGCAGGACCTACGAGCAGAAACTTCACGTCCTCGAGGAACGACGGCTTCCTGCCTTCGATCGCATGGCCGACGAATTGCCCGATCCACGCCAGGACGAAGACCACCACGGCCACGATGAAGGCTTTCGCACCGAGCAGCGTCAGCGGATACACCATCAGTGCGAACAGCGCGAGCATGCCGACGGCAATCTGCACCGAGAGCCACGCATAGAACGCGACGGCGAGGGCGATGCCGATGTACGCGGCGACAGGAGACGCGGCCCACAGCGCCGCCAGCACGCTCCAGGTGATCAGCGGAACGCAGATCCAGTGGATCGCCTCGTTCGTGGGATGGCGATGCGATTCGCCATAGCGCGCGAACAGTTCGTCGACCTTGCGCATGCGGGCTCCGCGGCGGCAACGCTTCGATCATACCGCGGCCCGGCGCCGTCCGCAGCGCCTGCAGTTACGCTGCCGCGACCCGTCTCGGGAGCGCGCTTGATCGCCTCAACTGCCCGAAAATCGCGGGTCGGGCGATCGCAAATCCCTGCGCGTAGTCCACTCCGATCGCCCGCAACGCCTCGAGGATCGCCGGGCTCTCGACCGATTCGGCGATCGTCTTTTTCCCCATGATGTGACCGATCCGATGGATCGCCTCGACCATCGCGTGATTCACCGGATTCTGCAGCATGTCGGTGACGAAGCTGCCGTCTATCTTCAGAAAGTCCACCGGCAGGTTCTTGAGATAGGTGAACGACGAAACGCCAACGCCAAAATCGTCGAGCGCAAAGCGGCAGCCCAATCCCTGCAGCGCCAGCATGAATTCGGTCGCTTTCGACAGGCTCGTGATCGCCGTCGTTTCCGTGATTTCGAAGCAGATTTGCGAATACGGAATCTTGAACTGCGTGAACTGGGCGCGCAGGAAATCAAGGAATCCGTCCTCGCCGATCGAAGCGCCCGACACGTTGATGGCGATCGTGTCGGCTATCGCGTCGCCGTCGTTCGCTTCCAGGTGCTGCGCAAGCATGCCGAAGGCGGTCGTGACGACCCAGCGATCGATGTCCGGCATCAAGTTGTATCGCTCGGCCGCCGGCAGGAACTCGGAAGGCGGAATCAACTGGTTGTTTTCGTCCCGCAGCCGCAGCAATAGCTCGGTGTAAGGCGGTGTCTGATTGTCCCCTCGCGTGCCGTGGACCGGCTGCGCGAAGAGGCAGAAGCGATGCTCGGCCAGCGCGCGATGCAGTCGATTGACCCACTCCATCTCGCCGTGGCGCAATGCCACTTCGTTGCTGTCCGGACGATAGACCTGTACCCGGTTGCGGCCATTGTCTTTGGCCATATAGCAGGCGGCATCGGCAGCGGACAATACAGCGGCCAAGGTCAGCGAGGCATCGGATACATTCACGACGCCGACGCTGACGCCGACGTTGAACGCGCGATCCTTCCAGACAAAGCGAAAGTCGGCCACGGCAGTGCGCAACATTTGCGCAATGTGCAATGCGGGCGCCGCCGCGCAGTGCTCGAGCAGCACGCCGAACTCGTCACCGCCGAGCCGCGCCAACGTGTCGCCCTCGCGCAGCCGCGGACGGAGGAGCACGGCGATCTGGCGCAGGAGCTCGTCGCCGGCCGCATGCCCGCACGTATCGTTGACCAGCTTGAACTGGTCGAGATCGAGGTAAAGCACCGCATGATTGGCACCCGGTTGCGCGCCGTCCACCAGGACCATGCTCAGCCGGCGTTCGAATTCGCGCCGATTGAGGAGACCGGTCAGCGGATCATGGCTCGCGAGATGCGCGAGCCGCGTGGCGTATTGGCGCTCGCGGCTCATGTCGTGGAAGACGAGCACGGCGCCCACGACTGCCCCCATCCGATCGCGAATGGGAGCGACGCTGTGATCGATCGCCACGGGGGCGTCGTTACGTCGCCGCAGGACGACGTTGCCATCCGGCTCGACGATGCAGCCGTCGCGCAGCGCGCGCGCGACGGGATCGGGCACGCCCAATCCGGTGCTTTCATCCAACATGGAAAAGACGGTCGATACCGGACACCGCCGGGCATCCTCGTTGCGCCAGCCGGTCAGCCGTTCCGCCACGGGGTTGAGGAATTCGACACGGCCCGACGTGTCGACGGTGATCACCGCATCGGCGATCGAAGCCAGAGTGACTTGGGCTTTTTCCTTTTCCTCGAAGACCTGGGCTTCGGTTTGCTTGCGATCCGTGATGTCGGTCAGCGACGCCGGCCATGCGCCGAGGCCTGCCGTCCGGTCCCAGCACCGATCGTCCGCGCGTGCGAAACCAGCGATAGGTCCCGCCCTGCATGCGAATGCGGAATTCGAAGTCGAACGAATTGCCGGTACGCATGTTCGTGCGTAGACCCAAGGCCGCCGCATGGCGGTCCCGTGGATGGATTCGGCGCAGGAACGAGGCAGGCGTCTCCCGCATCGCGCCCGGCTCGAAGCCCAGAAGCGATTCGAAGCGGGCCGAGAAATAGAGGTCTTCGCTCCGCAAGGTCCAATCCCAGATGCCGTCGTTGCTGGCGAGGATGGCGTATTCGAAGCGCTCTTCGCTTCTCCGGAGCTCGCCTTCGATGTCCTCGTCGTTGCGAACAAGGCGGCGGGTAACGACGATTGCGAGCAGCACCAGCGCGATACCCGCGGCGATATTGATCAGCATCAGCAAGTCGCCGGTCTGCCGCGACGCTTCGCTCAATGTCGCAGTCACCGCGTCGCCCACGGAAGCCAGCTTGCGCTCCAGTGCCCGCACACGGGTCATGGCCTGCTGCAGGTTGGCGGCCTGCGTTTTTCCACCTGCGACGATCGAGCGCAAGGCTTGACTCGCGGCGGCGAGCTCGGCGACCTCCGTGTCTGCCACGTCCCAGAGGGCGGCGGTGGTCGTCATGAACCCGATGCTCCGGAAGCGCCGATACCCATCGATGATGCTCTCGACATCCTCGGAATGGATACGGGCTTCGCGTAACCGCTGCTCCGCGACGCCGATGTCCGGCTGGGCCTTGGCGAGTTCGGCGCGAGCGTCCCGCAACGCGGAGACTGCTGCCATTTCGGCGAGAAAGCGACCGTAAGCACCCTCGTTCCTGGTCTGCGCGTACTGTTCGAGACCGCCCACGGCGAAGGCCACGATCTCGATCGTGCGCTTTCCGCGTTGGCGAAAGCGCGCAGCCCCGACATCACGTCGAGGCTGGCGTGGCCGAGCAGCAGCATCAGAGCGACGACCGTGACAAACGGCCAGATGACGCGCATGCGGCGCCACTGGGAGGGATTGGTCGGTGCAGTTACGAGTAGCTTTGGCATTGAAAGTGGGCGGAACACAGCCCCGGTGCGACGTTTTTCGCCCTCGACGACAAGTTGTCCTCTGTCAGGGAGCAAATGCCGCGCCAGGCGCGACCCGACGCAGTAAGACGGGGTAGTACGACGCGAGATCCGTGGCGACCCGACCTTTGCCCCGGGTAACCCACTTGGGGAGCCGACGAGGGCCGATCTGCATCGGCAACAAAATCCGGCACTAATGGCCTGAAGATTGCTTTCGATTCGAAGGCGGTCGCTCTGCGTACCATTCCGAACCGGACGGCACGCTGCGGGCGCTGTAGACCACAGCATCAGGACCGATAACCATTTCACGCGACGAGGACGCCGATGAAATGTCGACTTTGCGACCGACCGACCACACCCGGTACGGGCAAGCTATGCCTGGATTGCACCAAAGCCCTTCACCGGGCGCGCGCGCGTCCGCCAGCAGCTCGCAAGCTGTCGATGTCGCCACCCGTTCTGGATAAGGCAATGGCGACGATGGGTCCTCCGTTGACCCTCACCACGAAGTCGGTCCTGGCACCCGGTTGGCGGCGGTACAGCGCATGGGCGGCCGCCGGCCTCGTTGCGATCGGAATCGTCTATTTCAATCAGTCCGGTCCGGATCATCGGCGCGCACGCGACGCGGTCGTCGCCGATCATGCGCCGGCGTCGGCGGCGGAACGATCCCACGTCGATGTCCCGGCGGTTTCGACGCCTTTGGAAGCACCTTCGTCGACGGCGCAAGCGGTTGGCACAGAATTTCCTGGTGCTACCCCGGCACCGCAAACGAAGGCCGAGCTCAACGTAGCGAAAACATCGCCGTCTCCCGGGGGCGCAAAAGCACCTCCACGTGCCGGTACGGCGTCGACGAACGCGAACCGGGATCCGAGCTCTTCGTCAGCCGCCCATGCGTTTGCGATCGACACGGCAACGAGCAAATCGAACGCGCCGTCGCAACCCGAAACGCCGCAACTGCCGGCGCATGCGAGTGTCGCGCCATCCGCCTCGCCGACGGCGGGTGCGCAGACGTTTGCGAGCGCGCTGGAAAAGTGCGGGAAAGAGGCGTTCCTGTCACGCTTCATCTGCGAGCAGAAGATGTACATGCAGTACTGCGAAGACAAGTGGGAAAAGGATCCCCGCTGCGTGCGGAAGACAGCGAGCAACTAGGCGCCTGCTCAGGCGGCGGCGCGCCGCCGCCGCAACCCCTGCACGCCCAATATCAATCCAACGCCGCAAAGGCCGATCAGATCCGCGGCCGGCGCCGGGTAGACGAGCAGAAACCCGGAGGCGATCAGCGCCCAGCGCTCCCATTGCGAGCATGCCGAGAGCAGCCACTTTTGCGTACCGGCGGCTAGCGCGGCAATCCCGATGCAGGCGGTCAACGCGATCCATGCGACGTGCAGCCACGAGCCGTCTGGCGGCCTCTTGAGCAAGAGGCCGACGCCGGCGGGGTCGAGGACGAACACGAACGGCACGATGAACGCCGGCAGTGTGTACTTCCACGCCTGCAACGTCGTCTTGTACGGGTCACCGCCGGTGATCGCCGCGGCCGCGAACGGCGACAGCGCGGTCGGCGGCGAGACTTCCGAGAGCACCGCGTAATAGAAGATGAACATGTGTGCGGCGAAATCGGGCACCCCGAGCTTCGTCAGCGCCGGTGCGGCGATTACCGCGCAAATGATGTAGCTCGCCGTGACGGGAACCGCCAGACCGATGACCCAAACGATCAGTGCAGTGTAGAGCGCGGTCAGGAACAGGCTGCCACCCGCGTAGGCGATGACGATTGCGCTGAACTTGAGACCAAGCCCGGTCTTGGCGACGACCCCGACGATGATCCCGGCGGCCGCGCAGGTGGCGGCGACATTCAGCATCTGGCCGGAACCGTCGCGCAGCGCGGCGACGACTTTCCGCCAGCCCATCGCCGTGTCGCGGCGCAGGAACGACACCGCGAACGTGACGACGGTCGCCCAGAAGACCGCGAGCATCGGCGAGAAGCCCCAGACCATGAAGGCGACGATCGCGACCAGCGACACGAAGTGGTACCAATAGCGCTTCGTCAGCAAGGCAAGCTGCCCCTCGACCGCGACCGCGACGTTCGGCAGTCCGAACTTGCGCGTGTCGAGCTCGACCATCAGGAACAGCGACAGGTAATAGAGGAGCGTCGGGATGGTTGCCATCAGCAGCACGTCGAGATAGCTGATCTTCAGGAACTCGGCGATGAGGAAGGCCGCCGCCCCGAGCACCGGCGGCGAGATGATTGCGCCGAGTCCTCCCGCCGCGAGCAGCCCGCCCGCCGCGTCCTTGCCGTAGCCGGCCCGTTCGAGCATCGGATATGCGACCGAGCCGATCGTGACGGTCGTCGCAACGCCCGACCCCGACGGCCCGCCCAGAAGGAACGACGCCAGCACGACCGTACGCCCCGCTCCGCTGTGCTTGCTGCCCATCGCGGCGAAGCTCCAGTCGAGATAGAACTTGCCGGCGCCGGAATGCTGCAGGAACGCGCCGTAGATCGTGAACAGGATGATGAGCGACGACGACACGTCGACGGCGGTGCCGAAGATGCCTTCGAGCGTCTGGTACATGAAACCCGACAGGCTCGACACGTCGTAGCCGCGATGCGCCCACTGTCCCGGAAGCCAGGGTCCGAGGAAACCGTAGGCGAGGAAGAGGCCGATAACGAACAGCAGGATCCAGCCCGACGTGCGGCGCACCGCCTCCAGCACGAGCAGCACGAAAGCGACGCCGAAGAAGATGTCGAGGCGATTCGGCAGCGTGTTCCGGTCCCAGAAATCGTCGCCGCTTGCGAGGACGTAGACGATGGTCGCGACGCCGAGCGCGGCGCACACGACGTCCCACCACATCAGGCGATTGCGGTACCGGACGGCGATCGGGAAGAGCAGGAAAACGAGAAGCAGCGTCCAGCCGACGTGGACCGGGCGCAGGACCTGCGCGGGCACGATTTCGACCGCCGCGTAGAGATGGAACAGCGACATGCCGACGAGCAGCACGGTCGCGAGACCCGCGAGCCTGCCCCGTAACGGTTGGTGGCGCCTTCCTCGGCCTCGATGTACGTCGCCGCCTGCTGCAGCCGCTCTGCCGCAACCGTTTCCGTCGCGTCGTGCGCTGCCGGTCGGGCGAGGTCCGTCAATTGACTTTGACGCCCTGCTCTTCCATATACTTCTTCGCGCCTGGATGGAATGGAATCGGCGAGCCGAGGGCCTGACTCTTGAGCTCGATGTTCTTCGCCTCGCCGTGGACGGCGACGAGCTCCGCCTTCTTCTCGAACACCGTCTTGACGATGGTGTACGCCATCTGGTCGCTCATCTTGTCGTTCGTGACGAGGATGTTCCAGACGTCGACCTCCGCGTTGGGCTTGTCCTGGCCGGGATAGGAACCGGCCGGGATGACGCTTTTCACGTAGAGCGGCCCGTATTGCTTGTTCATCGCGTCGACCACTTCGTCATGATCGATCAGCTTGATCTTGATGCCGGGTGTCGCCGCCAGGTCCGTGACGGCCGCGGTCGGCACGCCGCCGACCCAGAAGAAGGCGTCGATCTTGCGGTCCTTGATCGCGTTCACGGATTCGGCGGCGCCGAGGCGCTCCTGCTTGATGTCCTTCTTGCCGTCGATGCCGGCGGCCTCCATCACGCGAAACGCCATGATCTCCGTGCCGCTGCCGGCCGAGCCGGTCGACACGCGCTTGCCCTTGAGATCGGATAGCTTGTTGATGCCCGTGCCTTCGACGGTCACGACGTGCATCTTGTTGGGGTAGAGCACCATCAGTGTCCGCGCGTTTACTTTGCCGTCCTTGAACTTGTCGAGCCCCTGGTACGCGTCCCACCCGGCGTCGGCCATGATGAATCCCACCTCGGACTTGCCGGCGTTGATGAGCTTCAGGTTGTCGACGGAGCCGCCGGTCACTTCCGCGGTGGCCGAGAGGCCGGGGACATATTTGGACAGGATATTGGCCATGCCGCCGCCCATCGGGTAGTAGACGCCTCCGGTGCCGCCCGTGGTGATCGAGATCCGGTTCGTCTGCTGCGTCAAGGCGGGAGCCGCCAGCGCGAAAGCGGCGATAGCTGCGGCAGTCATGGCGAGCCGCGCCAGCGGCGAGTGCGGGAAATGCATCGGAGCCTCCTGAGGAATATCGCGACGGCTTGGTACCGGGCACCGCAGAGTACGACCCGAACGCCGAGAATCTTACTCGAAGAAAAGCGCGTCTCAGATACGACTTTCGGCAATTTGCTCGCTCGGCCTGGCGGGATTCATCGAAAGTCGTATCTGACCCACTTTTCACGCGGCGCCGGACAGATCCGGACGTGGTGCCTTGCGCTCGAGCACGCTGAGGCGCGTCGGAAACGTCCCGAGCTTGCGATCGAGGAAGTAATTGCGCAGCGTGCGGCCGATCGTGCGGAACGCCATCTCCTCCCACGGTATTTCGTCCTCGTGAAAAAGACGGACATCGAGGCTCTCGGGACCCGGCCCGAAATCGAGATCGACGAGCTGCGCCCGGAACATCACGTAGACCTGGCTGATGTGCGGCAGGCTGATCATCGTGTAAAGGGCGCCGAGCGCAACCCGTGCGCCGGCCTCCTCGAGCGTTTCACGCAGCGCGCCGGATTCCACAGTCTCGCCGTTCTCGAGAAAGCCGGCGGGAAGCGTCCAGAGTCCGTGCCGGGGCTCGATCGCCCGCCGGCACAGCAGCACGCGATCCTCCCATTCCGGGAGGCACCCGACGACGATCTTGGGATTCTGGTAATGAATCGTGCCGCACGCGGCGCAGACGAATCGGGGCAGATTGTCGCCATCGGGGATCCGGCGCTCGATGCGGTCGGAACCGCATGCGCTGCAGAACTTGAGGGTGGTCGTTGGGGCGGGACTCGCCATGTCAGCGCGATAGGCGAAGCGCGGCGAATGCGTCGTCGACGATTCCGAGCGTCTTGTCGACGTCGGCATCCGTGTGCGCGATCGAGATGTAGAATTTTTCGTTCGGGTTGACCACGAGGCCGCGCTTCATGAGCTCGATCGCCCAGCGGTAGCCCAGGTCCTTGTCGGCAGTGGTCAGGTCCATCCAGGTGCGAAGCGGCCGCCGGGCGGTGAAGCGCACGCCGAACACGGCGTCCTCGCCCGGCGCCTGCACCGCGAAGCCGTGCCGTGTGCCGGCCTCGACGATGCCCGCGCGAAGCCGAGCGCCGATATGCGCAAGACGGTCGTAGACGCCGGGCTCGCCCAGCACGTCGAGCGCCGCGCAACCGGCCGCGGCGCACACCGGATTGCCGTTCAGCGTGTTGGTCGCCCAGACCACATCGGCGCGCGGCCGCGACCTTGCGTCGAGGACGGCCATCACGTCGGCGCGGCCGACGATCGCCGCCAGCGGAAACCCGCCGCTCACCGCCTTGCCGTAGCACGCAAGGTCGGGCACGACGCCGTACTTCTCCTGCGCGCCGCCCCACGCGATGCGGAAGCCGGTGACGATTTCGTCGAACACGAGGACGATGCCGTGCTTGCGGGTCACGTCGCGCACGGCCTCGAGGAACCCGGGTTCGGGGAGCAGCACGCGCTGCAGCGGCTCGACGATCACCGCGGCGAGCTCGTGCGCGTGCCGCTCGATCATCGCGACCACCGCCGCGGTTTCGTTGAACGGCGCGACCAGCACCGACTCGCCCGATTGCGGCGGCACGCCGACGGAATCGGGCCTGGCGCGCGGGTAGTCGGAGGCAACGGTCGGCACGGTGCCCCACAGCCCGTAGTCGTGCATTCCGTGCCAGGCGCCTTCGAATTTCAGGATCTTGTTGCGGCCAGTGAAAGCTCGCGCGATGCGCAGCGAATAGAACGTCGCCTCGGTCCCGGATCCCGTGTAATGGACGACGTCCGCGCAGGGGATCGCATCGACCAGCCGTTGCGCCAGCAGGATTTCCGGCTCGTTCAGGAAGTAGTAGGTCGTGCCCTTCGGCAGTTGCGCCGCGACCGCCGCCGTGATCCTCGGATGCGCGTGGCCGAGAAGCGCCGGGCCCGAGCTCAGGTGGTAGTCGAGGTATTCGCGTCCCGCGACGTCCCAGACGCGGCTGCCTTCGCCGCGGGCGATCACCAGGTTCAACTCCGGCGGCAGGACGAACAGTCCGAGCCCGCCGCCCGCGAGATAACGGCCCGCGGATGCCAGCAACTGGGTCTGACGTGTGGAGGAATTCATGGCGGGAACGGGGACCGTTGGGTGAAAAGAACGATGTCGAGTAGACTTGCGGCCTGCACTATTGTGCTCCGTAATCGGAGTGTGTAGACCATGGCCCATCGTTCGCTGTTGCCGCAAGCCGTCGACGATTACTTGCGCACGGTCGTCGCGCGCGAAACGCCGCTCCAGCAGCGCCTGCGCGCGGAAACCTCGCGCCTGCCGCTGGGTGGCATGCAGATCGGTGCCGACCAGGGCGTGCTGCTCGCGTTCCTGGTTCGCCTGATCGGCGGGCGCAACGCGATCGAAGTCGGAACGTTCACGGGTTACAGCGCCCTTTCGGTCGCGGGCGCGCTGGTGCCCGGCGGACGCCTGGTGTGCTGCGACATCAGCGAGGAATGGACCGCGATCGCGCGCCGCTACTGGGCCGAGGCCGGTGTCGCCGACCGCATCGAATTGCATCTGCAACCGGCGCAGTTGACCCTCGCGGAACTCCTGCGTAACTACGGCGCCGGCAGTTTCGATTTCGCGTTCATCGATGCCGACAAGACGGGCTACGATGCCTATTACGAAGCCTGCCTCGCGCTTTTGCGAGCGGGCGGGCTGATCGCAATCGACAATATGCTCTGGAGCGGCACCGTCGCCGACCCGGCGGACCAGAAGCCGGACACCGTGGCGTTGCGCAACCTCACCGTGAAGATCCGCGACGATTCGCGCGTCGACGCCTGCCTCGTCACGGTGGGCGACGGCGTGCTGCTCGCCCGCAAGCTTTGAGCCGCGCTCAAGTGCGTATGAAGTTTTCGCGATAGTATTTCAGCTCCGCGATCGATTCGTAGACGTCGGCCAGCGCCTCGTGCTTGCCTTCCTTCGGCACGCCTTTCATCAAATCGGGCTTCCAGCGGCGCGCCAGCTCCTTCAGCGTCGAGACGTCGAGGTTGCGATAATGGAAGTAATCCTCGAGCGCGGGCATCCAGCGCGCGAGAAAGCGCCGGTCCTGGCAAATCGAGTTGCCGCACATCGGCGACACCTTGGCGGGCACGTGCTCGCGCAGGAAGGCCAGTGCCGCGCCTTCAACGGCAGGCTCGTCGTGGGGCGACGCCTTCACCTTGGCAACGAGACCCGAGCGGCCATGCGTCCCCTGGTTCCACGCGTCCATGCCGGCGAGCACCTCGTCGGTCTGGCGGACGACCCACACCGGCGCCTCGGCGACCGTGACGAGATCGCCATCGGTGATAACCAGCGCAATTTCGATGATCCGGTCGCCGTCGGGCTTGAGGCCGGTCATCTCCATGTCGATCCAGATCAGGCGGGATGCGTCTTGGGGCATTGCGGAATCGCGTAAAATGGGCGAGCCATTTTCGCATACTACGGAAGACGCCGGCTCAACCCGCCCATCGTGACCGCATTCGCATTCGCCGCCTTGTTCGTCGCCGCGCTCGCGCTCTCGCTCGCGTTGCGCCTCTGGCTTGCCTTTCGTCACGTCGGCTACGTCAGGGTGCACCGCGATGCGGTGCCCCCCGCCTTCGCCGACCGCATCGGGCTGCCCGCCCACCAGAAAGCGGCGGACTACACGGTCGCGCGCACGCATCTCGGCATCGCCGAAACGCTGGCCGAAACGGCGATGCTGGTCGCCCTCACGCTGGGAGGTGGCCTGGCGGCGCTGGTCGCCTTTACCGACGTGCTGCCGTTCGGCGGCATGGTCCGCGATCTCATCCTGATCGTCGCGGTCGCCGTGATCTCGGGGCTCGTCAGCCTGCCATTCTCCTATCGGCAGACGTTCGGCATCGAGGTTCGCTTCGGCTTCAACCGGACCACGCGCAAGCTGTGGTTCGCCGATCTCGCGAAGGGCGTGCTGATCGGCGCCGCGCTCGGCTTGCCGCTGGCGGCGCTGGTGCTGTGGCTGATGCGCGCCGCGGGACCGTTGTGGTGGCTCTGGGCCTGGGCCGTGTGGATCGCCTTCCAGTTTCTGTTGTTGGCGCTCTATCCGACCGTGATCGCGCCGCTCTTCAACAAGTTCTCGCCATTGCCCGAAGGCGCGGCGCGCGACGCGATCGAGTCGCTGCTTGCCCGCTGCGACTTCGCGAATCGCGGCCTGTTCGTGATGGACGGCTCCCGCCGCTCGAGCCACGGCAATGCGTTCTTCACCGGATTCGGACGCGCGAAGCGCATCGTGTTCTTCGACACGCTGCTCGAACGGCTGGCGCCGGACGAGGTGGAGGCCGTGCTCGCGCACGAGCTCGGCCACTTCAAGCTGAAGCACGTGCTGAAGCGCATGCTGTGGATGGCCGCGTCGTCGCTTGCCTTTCTCGCGCTCCTCGCGTGGCTCGCCGCGTCGCCGTGGTTCTACGAAGGACTCGGCGTGCCGCCCGCGATGGATCGCCCCGGCGTCGCGCTGATCCTGTTTTTCCTCGCGCTGCCGGTGTTCACGTTCATTCTGGCGCCGCTCGCGTCGTTGTATTCGCGCCGGCACGAGTTCGAGGCGGACGCGTTCGCCGCGAAGCACGCATCGGCGACGTCGCTCGTCCGCGCGCTTACGAAGCTCTATGAGGACAACGCCGCCACGCTCACGCCGGATCCTTTGTATTCCGCATTCCACGACTCACATCCGCCCGCCGCCGTGCGCATCGCGCGGCTCGAGGCCGCCTGATGGGTTCCAAGAGAGGAGGCGCCCCATGGCACGACCCGTCGCCGTTCTCGTGATGGCTCTCGCCGTCACCGGAATCGGCATTTCGTCGGCACAGCCACAGCCTGCCCCGTTTCGCGCCGGCGAGACGAAAGCCGGCAAGCTCATCGTCGACCGCGATTGCGTGGGCTGCCACGCGCAGCGCTTCGCCGGCGACCCCGACCAGATGTACCGGCGCACCGACCGCCGCGTGAAGACACCCGCGCAATTGCTGGCCCAGGTGCAAGGCTGCAACGTGAACCTCGGCAAGGGGTACTTTCCCGAGGAAGAGGAACACATCGCGGCTTATCTCAACCTCGAGTTCTATAAATTCAAGCCATGAGCGCCGCCGGGCCGTTCCAAGGCGCGAATTGCGCCCCCTCGGGGGGTGTGGGGGCCTCATGAGCGCCCTCAACGCTGCCGACGAATCGCGCGTGCTTGCCGCGATGCATTGCCGTCCGAATGCACCGAAGCTCGAGCAGCGGCGAGCTCGCGACCCTGCTCTCGCATCTCCCAGGCTGGACGCAGGTCGGAATCCGGATCGAGAAGTCATTCCGCTTCGCGGACTACTATCGGACCATGGCATTCGTGAACGCCGTGGCGTCGATCGCGCACCGCGAGGACCACCACCCCGATCTCGCCGTGCACTACGACCATTGCGTCGTCGCCTGGTCGACGCACAGCGCCGGCGGCGTCACCCTCAACGACGGCATCTGCGCGGCCAAGACCGACGCTGCCGCGGTGTGACGCGCCTGGCGCCACCGGTCGCGCCGGGTCCCGGGATTCTCGAAAGCGGCCTCGTCACCGCGAGTCGGCGGCGGCACTACGCGGTGCTCCTGGACACCGGCGAAACCGTCGAATGTGTGCTGAAGGGCCGTAACACGACACTCGCCTGCGGCGACCGGGTGCGCGTCGCGCGCATGGCCGGGGGCGGATCGATCGAATCGGTCGACCCTCGCACCACGCTCTTCTACCGCTCCGACGAATTCCGGGAGAAGCTGATCGCGGCCAACGTCACGCAGGTGATCGGCGTCGTCGCGCCGGACATCGCCGTCGACGAGGAGCTCGTCAACCGCTGGATCATCGGCGCCGAGGCGCAGGGCTGCCGGTTCGTGCTCGTCGCGAACAAGTCGGACCAGCAGGGCTACGCCCCCTTTCTCACGCGCCTTGCGCCCTTCGCCGCCTTGGGCTACGCCGTCGTTCCACTCTCGGCGCAACGCGACACGTCGCCGCTCGTGCCGCTCCTTCGCGGAGAGCGTACCGTCCTCATCGGCCAGTCGGGGATGGGCAAGACGACGATCCTCAACGCCATCGCGCCGCACGTGCAGGCGAAGACGGCGACGATCTCGGAAGCGCTGTCCACCGGCCGGCACACGACATCGCAGTCCACGCTCTATCCGCTGCCCGAGAGCGACGGCGGCGGCTGGATCGTCGATTCGCCCGGCCTCAAGGTGTTCGGCCTCGCGCACGTCGCGCCCGAGACGATCGAGGAGGCTTTCGTCGAGATCCGGCCCCTGCTTGGTGACTGCCGCTTCCGCGATTGCCGCCATGATCGGGAACCCGGCTGCGCCGTGTGGCGGGCGGTCGACGCGGGCAAGGTCGCGCCGCATCGCGTCGCACTCATGCAGCGCCTCGTCCGCGAAAGCCAGGCGGCGCGCGTGCCGGGACGGTAGCGCCGGAACCCCGTCCGCGTGGGGGCACACCCGGCGCTACGGCGCCCAGTTCGCGAGCGTGAGCAGGAGCATCAGCAGCAGCCAGAGCACCAGCGCACGCCAGACGAGTCCGACCGCGCTCGGCAGGAGATCGGCTTCCGGCGTCTCCCCGAGACCGAGGTCGGGCCGGACGTTGGGCTCGCCGCCCACCGTGGGGATCGAACCACCGACCTGCATGCCCAACGCTCCCGCGCCGCTCGCGAGCACGATGCCGGCATGCTCGCCGCCCTCTTCGTCGGCCCATGACTTCGCCTGCGTGCGCCAGCAGAACGCGGCGTCCTCGAAGTCGCCCACGATCGCGAACGAAAGCGCGGTGAGCCGCGCCGGAATCCAGTCGAGCAGCCAGAGAAGCCCGCGGGCCGGGCGGCCGAACACTGCCCGCGATAGCGCAATAGGCGTCGTATCCGCGCCTTTGGCCTCGCCGCGCCATTCCTGCGCGAGGAGCACCGCAGCGCGATAGAGCACCGCGCCCGCGGGCCCCGGCAGCACGGCGAACCAGAACATCGTCGCGAACACCTGCCGATAGGAATCCATGAGCCCCCGCTCGATGGCGAGCTTGGCGATATCGCCGCTCGACAACTCGCCGGCGGCGACGCCGCGCCACGCGGCAAGCGCGCGCCGCGCGGCATTGAGGTCGTTGGCTCTCAATGCCGCCTCGACGCTGGTGTACGCATGGCTGAAGCGGCGGAATCCCATCAGCAGGTACAGCGCGGCCACGTTCCAGACGAGCCCCAGCAGCGGATGCACGGCATCGAGCGCAAAGTACATGCCGGCGGCGACCACCACCGGCGGCGCCACCGCCGCGAGCGTAGCAACCATGCCCTGCGGCGCGCTGCCGCCGTTCAACTTGCGCTCGAGGGCGCGCGCGTAGCGGACGAAGAACTGCTCGAGCGCCGCGCGCCAATGAAAGGCACGCCATTGCTCGAGGCCGAGGGCGGCGAGGATCGCGATGACGTTCATCCGCGCAGAAACTCCCGGCTCGTCGCCCGGAACAAGGGTGTTCCCGCTTCGGCGAGCCACTCGAACACCACCATCTCGCGCGAGACGATCCGGACGCCTTCCTGCCGCATTCGCGCGAGCGCGCAGTCGCGGTCCGCCGCGTGCCGCGAGCCGACGGCGTCGGCGACCACGTAGACGTACTTGCCTTCCAGGATGAGCTCGAGCGCGGTCTGCAGCAGGCACACGTGCGTCTCAATGCCGATCAACACAACTTGCGGGCGGTCCGCGCCCGGCAGGGAGGCGAGGCATTCCGCGGCCACCGCGGAGAACCGGACTTTCTGCGCGATGGCGCCCTCCGGCAGGAGGTCCCGCACGTCGCCCACGATGCGGCCGAGCCCGTTCGGATATTGCTCGAGCGCCGCCACCGGGACGCCGATTTTCTGCGCCGCCCGAATGAGCCACAGCACGTTCGAGAGCAATCGCTCGTGGTCGAAGATGACCGGCAGGAGCTTCTCCTGGAGGTCGACGACGAGCAGCTGCGAGCGCTGGGCGTCGATCAGCAAGATCGCCTTACGCCTACGGGACGGGACACGCTCATTGGTGCGCGCTCATGTCTTGAGCTCCTCCCGGTCGCGAAATTGCTCGAGGGCCTCGGGATTGGCGAGCGCCTCGAGGTTTCGCACAGGCAGTCCGTGCACGACGTTGCGCACCGCGAGCTCGACGATCTTGTTGCTCTTGGTGCGCGGAATGTCGGTCACCTGCACGACCTTGGCCGGCACGTGCCGCGGCGTCGTGTTGGCGCGGACGTGCTGCTTGATCCGGTCGATGAGCGCACCATCGAGCGCGATGCCGTCCTTCAAGCGCACGAACAGGATCACCCGCACGTCGCCCACCTCGCCGGGCGGCCAATCCTGGCCGATGACGAGACTTTCGACGACCTCGGACAATTGCTCGACCTGCCGGTAGATCTCCGCGGTGCCGATGCGCACGCCTCCCGGGTTGAGCGTGGCATCGGAGCGTCCATGGAAGATCAGTCCGCCATGCGCGGTCAGCTCCACGTAGTCGCCGTGGCACCAGACGCCAGGAAAGCGCTCGAAGTAGGTGGCGCGGTATTTCGCGTCGCCGGGATCGTTCCAGAATCGAACCGGCATCGAGGGGAACGGCGCCGTGCAGACGAGCTCGCCCTTGGCGTGGGTTCCGGCGGGGATCGGGTTGCCGGCGTCATCGAAGACGTCGACGCGCATGCCGAGGCCACGGCATTGCAGCTCGCCCCGCCATACGGGAAGCGTCGGGCAGCCGAGCGCGAAACAGGAAACGATGTCGGTGCCGCCGGCGATCGACGACAGGCAGAGGTCGCTCTTCACGCACTGGTAGACGTAATCGAAGCTCTCGGGCGCGAGCGGGCTCCCCGTCGAGTACAAGGTTCGCAGCTGCGCGAGCGCGTAATCCTTGCGCGGGACGACTCCGATCTTCTTCGCGTGATCGATGTACTTGGCCGAGGTTCCGAAGTGCGTCATCCGCTCGGCATCGGCGAAATCCCACAGTACCTTGCCGCGGTCGATGAAGGGCGACCCGTCGTAGAGCAGCAGCGTCGCGCCCGCGCCGAGCCCGGACACGAGCCAGTTCCACATCATCCAGCCGCAGGTCGTGAAATAGAACAATCGGTCACCCGCCTTGAGATCCCCGTGCAGCAGGTGTTCCTTCAAGTGCTGCAGCAGCGTGCCTCCGGCGCCGTGGACGATGCATTTCGGCACGCCGGTCGTTCCCGACGAAAAAAGGATGTAGACGGGATGGTCGAACGGCAGCCGGACGTACTCGATCGGCCCGGCCGCCTCAGCGCCGACGAAAGCCTCCCACGTGGCGGCGCCACGGATGGGCGTGAGGTCCTGCGGGCCCAGCCCGGTGTCCGCGAGGTACGGAATCACGACCACGCGCTCGACCGTGGGCAGCCGGTCGACGATGGCGGCCACCTTGTCGAGGATCGGCAGCGGCTTGCCGTTGTACCAGTAGCCGTCCACGGTGAAGAGCACACGCGGCTCGATCTGGCCGAAGCGGTCGAGCACGCCTTGCACGCCGAAATCGGGCGAGCACGACGACCACACCGCGCCAAGGCTCGTCGCACCCAGCGTCGCGGCGATTGCCTCCGGCATATTGGGAACATACGCCGCAACGCGATCTCCCGCCGCGACGCCCAGGCCTTTCAGCGCCAGGGCCACCCGCGACGTCGTCGCCACCAGTTCCGCGTGCGAGACGCGGCGGACGAGCCGGTCCTCGCCGCGAAACACGAGCGAATCCCCTGTATCGTCGACGGCGCGGCGCGTGAGCAGGTTTTCGGCGAAATTGAGGCGTGCGTCGGGAAACCAGCGGGCGCCGGGCATGAGCGTCGGGTCGACGAGGGTGCGCTCGCCGCGGGTCCCGACGACGCCCGCAAAATCCCAGATCTCGCGCCAAAACGCCTCGCGCTCATCGGTCGACCACTGCCAGAGCGAGGCATAGTCGGGGAACGAGCGGCCGGCCACGCTCGCCGCGCGCCGCGCGAATTCGGTGATGTTTGCCCGCGCGATGCGCTCCGGCTGGGGCTGCCACAGCTTGGCGTCAGTCATGACAGACTCATCGGAGCGCGTGTATTCGGGACGTGAGGATGTCCGGCAGCGGCACGCTGCGGCCGCTCGCGACGTCGATCCAGACCATCTTCGCCGCGCCTTCGGCATGTGCGCGCTGGTTCATCGAAAGCTCGTAAAAGCTGCCGATGCTGGTGCGGCCCGGTTCGCCGAGATACATCCGCACTTCGATATCGCCGGGATACACCAGCGGCACGAGGAACGTGCAGCTCGCGTTGACGATGACGGGACCCGTGCCCTTGAATGCTGCGCTGGAACCCTGCAATCCGTACACCCACTCGATCCTGGCCTGCTCGAAGTAGCGGAAATAGCACGTGTTGTTGACGTGACCCAGCATGTCCATGTCGGCCCAGCGTATCGCCTGGCGCGACGTGTGCACGAGCAATCTCGGTTTTGGCGTCATGGCGGGGTGCGGCGTGCCGACTGGCTCCGAGGGTGCCGTCGAAATCGCGGCGCCGAGTATCGCCGGGCCCGCGCATTATACAATTCAGCACGCTCGGCCGAGCGCAACGACAGGGGATCTCCATCGTGCCACGCGAAGCCATGGAATTCGACGTCGTGATCGTCGGCGGCGGGCCCTGCGGGCCTCGCGGCGGCGATCCGACTGAAGCAGCTCGCCGCGGAGAAGGGACGCGAGACCTCGGTTTGCCTCCTCGAAAAGGGCTCGGAGGTCGGCGCGCACATCCTCTCGGGCGCGATCATCGATCCGCGGGCATTGAACGAGCTCCTGCCCGATTGGAAGGCACAGGGGGCGCCGCTCGACACGCCGGTGGCCGAAGACCGCTTCCTGATCCTCACGCCAAAGAACTCGTACCGGATTCCGGGTTGGGCGCTGCCCCGCCTGATGGACAACCACGGCATGCACATCTCGAGCCTCGGCAACGTGTGCCGCTGGCTCGGCCAGCAGGCGGAAGCGCTCGGTGTGGAGATCTATCCCGGCTTCGCGGCTGCCGAAGTCCTGTACGACGACAAAGGCGCCGTAAGAGGTGTCGCCACCGGCGACATGGGTGTCGCGAAGAATGGCACGCACAAGGGCGAATACCAGCTCGGGATGGAGCTGCACGCGAAGTACACGCTGTTCGCCGAGGGCTGCCGCGGGTCGCTCTCGCAGGAATTGATGCAACGATTCAACCTGCGCGACGGCGTCGATCCGCAGAAGTACGGCATCGGCCTCAAGGAGCTGTGGCAGCTCGCGCCGGAGAAACACCAGAAGGGGCTCGTGCTGCACAGCCAGGGCTGGCCGCTCGACCCGAACACCGGCGGCGGGTCGTTCGTCTATCACTTCGGCGACGGCTTGGCGTCCGTCGGGTTCGTCGTCCATCTCAACTACGAGAACCCGCACCTCTCACCCTACGACGAATTCCAGCGATTCAAGACGCACCCGGCGATCCGCGGCATGTTCGAAGGCGGCAAGCGGCTCGCCTACGGCGCGCGCGCGATCAACGAGGGCGGCCTGCAGTCGGTGCCGAAGCTCGCGTTTCCCGGTGGCGCGCTGATCGGCTGCGCGGCGGGATTCGTGAACCTGCCGCGGATCAAGGGCACGCACAACGCGATGAAGACCGGAATGCTGGGCGCCGAAGCCGCGTTCGCAGCGCTCGCGGCCGGGCGGGAGCGCGACGAGCTCGCGACGTACGCCGCGGCCTTCCGGAAGTCGTGGGTATACGAGGACCTTTACAAGGTGCGCAACGTGAAGCCGGGCTTGAGCTGGGGCATGTGGGCCGGGACGATCCATGGCGGCATCCATATGTGGCTCAATGACCTCGGCCTTGGCGCGCTCGTGCCGTGGACGCTGCGCCACGACAAGCCGGATCACGCGTCGCTCAAGTCCGCGGCCGAGATGCCGAAGATCGAGTATCCGAAGTACGACGGCATGCTGACGTTCGACAAGCTGTCGAGCGTTTTCCTGTCGAACACGAGCCACGAGGAAGACCAGCCCGTGCACCTGCAGCTGCGGGACACGACCATTCCGGTGACGATCAACCTCGCGCTCTACGACGGCCCCGAGGCACGCTACTGCCCCGCCGGAGTCTACGAGTTCGTCGATGCCGAAGACGGATCGAAGCGGCTGCAGATCAACGCGGCGAACTGCGTGCACTGCAAGACCTGCGACATCAAGGATCCGCTGCAGAACATCCGCTGGGTGACGCCCGAAGGCGGCGGCGGCCCCAACTATCCGAACATGTAGCGCTATGCCCGTCGGTCGCTAGGCCGCCGCCGCATCCGCATCCGACTGCTGGTGCTCCTTGATGGCGAAAGGCGACCAGATGAACTCGGCCTGCTCGTCGAGTGGCTCCTTGAGCCGGATCGTATAGACGTCGGTGTGCGAGCGCACCGAAAGGCGATCATCGGGCGCGAGCCCGCGCGCCGGCAGGATCAGCGTCTTCATCGGCAACACGGGATACTTCGAGCTTCCCGAAAGATAGAGCGCGGCAAACCGCGGAGCAGCGCCGGCGGAAGCGCCGCAGGAAGGCCTCTCCTTTTCCGGGCCGACAACGATGACCCGGCGCGGATCGCGACCGAGGTATTCCACGCCAATCTCGACGCGCTTGCCTGCGAGTCTCTTCTTGACCCGGCGCACGATGCCCAGCGTCCACGGCGAGGCCGCTTCCTCGCGGAGGGCGATGAGCGCACCCGGCATGATCGGATTCGAGCCGAGTGTGGGCCCGTGCAGCCGGCAACCCGAATCGCTGCGATCCACCATCGTCAACGGCGGGTGCGCGGCGTCGACCGCAGAGGTCGAGCCCTGCGTAGCGGCAGTCGAGGCATGGACGCCGGTCGGTTCCAACAATGCACCGTGCGCCGTGATCGTCACGTCTTCGCCCGCCGCGGCGGCCCGCAGCGCCATGACGACAGCGTCCTGCGTCTCGCTGCGGAGTTTGTTCAGTATCTGCGGCAGGCCGATGACGACACTGACCGTCTGCGCCGTGGGCTTGCGCTCGCCACGGCGGACAATCACCGGCCGCTCGTTGGCGCAAAGGACGTTGAGCTTCGCGAGAATCCTGCGTCGCTGGCTGTATCCGGGCGACGAACCCTCGACCGGACGGTTGGGCGCATCGCGAAGCGTCACGAATTCGTCGCGCATCGCCTTCAGGAGTGGACTGGAATCGAGGCAGAGGCGAGTCCCGGCCGATCCGCTAAAGCGGGCGATCCCCGCGTCGCCGTCGGGATCGACCACGAATCCGTGCTCGGCAAGCGGAGCGGAGCGCGCTTTGAGCGCCACGGCCTCGGACCAGCGTGGAATCGCCTGGCTCACCCACAGCGCCTCATGCGGCGGCAAATGACCGCCGTTCATGAGGTCCTGCAGCAGCACGTGGATGTACTCGCGTTCGAGCGTGGTGTCGACCGCGTTCGCCGAGTTCCGGCGATTGACTGGGAGACTATGGTGCGCGAGCTCGCGTGACTGCGCAAACTTGTAGGCGTCGTGCAGCTCCTTCCACGGAAACCGGGTCGACTTCTCGTCGATGAACGGCCGGAGCAGCAGCTCGATCTGGCGATGCTGGAAAAAATGCAGTGCCACGTAGGGCATGTATTCGTTCCAGCCTTGGAGCTTGGGATTGTCGGCCAAGGCCTTCAGGAAATGGCCATGGACCCGGCCGAACGCGCGGCAGAGCTCGAAGGCCGCCTGCCAGGACTGCAGCACCTGCGAGGGCGCCGGCGGATTCCCGAACAGGTGGCGGCAGAGCAGCGTTTCGAGGAGTCCCCGTGCCCGCTGGTCGAGTGCCAGAAGCGCGCGCACACGTTCCATGTCCGGAGCACTCCGGCCCGCCGACTCCGCCAGCACGGCACAAAGTGCCATTTGGGCAGCAATCGGATCGTCCTGCGGCAGCGTACGCCAACAGGCTTCCGCTGCCGCGGCATCGGCCAGTGGATCGGCCGTTGGGTTGCCCAAAAGTGTCAAAAAGCCGAACATCCGTGCGCCTGCCTCGAATTGGTCCACCGAGACAAAGCACACACCGTGCCATCTCCTCTCCCTTACGCGCGGGAACCGTCGGCTCGCGCCGGCGGCCCAGGACTTCGTGGTGACATTGCGGAGTCTCGGGCCTTCGTCCCGGACGAAGGCAGTCGCGATGCCTGCAGCCGCCCCTGCGACTCGTGCAGCGACGCGAGCCAGACGTGCAGCACCGCGATGAGGTAGAGGAACGCGGGCACGAGCCACAGGTTCTCGACCAGCGGAATCAACGGAACGCCGGCGAGCACGACGGCGAGCGGTCCGTGCGCGAAGAACCAGCGGTCTGCCTTCCACGCGAGCACTGCGACGACCGCCGCGTGCAGCGCGAGCCCGACGATGCCGGAGACGAGGTAGGGATGCACGCCGCGGAAGGGCAGCACGCTGCCGGGCGCCGCGAAGTCCCGGCCCGAGAGCACGCCGACGGCAATGCCGCTCCACAGCAGGACAAACCCGCCAAAATAGATGATGACCATCGACCTCGGCGCAGGCTTCCATCTTTGCATGGGCGGCCTTCCGTGTTGGCGAGACGCGCCTTCACGATAAGTCATTTCGCGCGATTTGCAAACTCCGACCGCCAGGCCCCCAATGTCCAGAGAAACGGGCGAAGTCTTGCACGGAAAACACAATGCCAGCGATCCCGGAACAATGCCGAGATACCAGAGGACAGCCATGATTGGCGGGACCAGCGGCCGGTCGAGCAAGGAAGCGAATACGAATGCCGATGCGCGGTTCCTCGGCGTCGGCGCCTAGTCGAACGTCTCGTCCCCGTTCGGCTCGTAATGCGGCACGCCGGTCATCTCGTGCCGGTACCTCGACAGCTCGAAGTACATGCGGCGCCGCGCCCGGCTCTGGTTGCCAAGCGGCCGGTGCTCGGGAATGCAGTGCCACGGGTTGTACGACAGGCGTCGCGCGAACGCGATCTGCGCCGGCGAATCGAACTTCTGCTGCGGGATGCGCAAGGTGGCCACTGACACGCGGGGCGACAGCCGCTCCGGCCACAGCACTGCGTTGTTCTCGATTGGCATCAGGTGCGGATCGGTCTGTAGCTGGATGCGGAAGTCGAGCTCGACGTCGCCCTGCTCGAGCGACTTCACCATGGCCTGGCGCAGGTAGTCGTCGGGCGGCCGCAGCGGCAGGCGCGGGATCGGCGTCTTCTTGTTCGACTTCGGCCACACCGAGTACTGCATCGCCTGCCCTTCTCCCAGCAGGTAGGGCACGCAGCTGAAGTACGGCGCCTCGAACGGACTCGTCTGGGTCTTGATCCACAGCCCCTGCATGATGAGGTCGAGGAGGTGCGGATTGCGGAAGTTCACGAAGTGGAAGATCGACGCGTTCTTCAGGCTGTGGAGCTGCAGGTGCGCATTCGCGCGCGTGTCCGGCGTCACGAACGTCGGCGGCGACACGCCGAACATGTCCTGCGTGTATTTCTCCCCGCCTTCCTCCCCCTCCCCAACAGCTTGCGGCCGGGAATTCCCAGCAGCTTGATGCTGATGCTCATGAACCCCACGTCGTCGATGTCGGGCGTCACGTACGGCCCCGGCCCGGAAAAGCGCACCCAGGCGCGATAGGTCTTGGGTTGCGCGAAGATGCCGTGACGGAACTGCGGCGGCAGGCCGTCGTGGACGATGAACTCCGCGCGCACGATGCCATGGGTCTTGGTGTTGCCGCCGCGCTCGAATCCGCCCGGCTTCCAAAGCCCGCGCATCTGCGCCTTGAAGGTGTCGATGATCGACTGGGTCAGCGCTTCTTCGTCGGGCTGGATCCGTTCCTCGGCAAGCTTCAGTCCTTCGTTCGTGCGCTGCCAGGTTGATCAACGCGGTGGTCAGGCGCGCGATCGGGTCGCGCAGCACCGCGTCGAAGGGCGGGACGCATCCAGGGGTCGATGCGTCGCTGGAGCTGCACCAGCCGCAGCGACGTGTCGCTGATCCAGTTCGAGGAGCGCCGAGCCGGTATCGGACGGCGGCACCGCGCGGCTCGTCATCGAACCCAACACGTTTCTTTGCATCACGACTCCCCTTTCAGCGCGCGTGCCGCGAGGTAGCGCAACGCGCGGATGCCGGGCAGGAAGAAGTAGGCGCCGCCCTGTACGGTGACGAACTGCGGCAGGCCGCTCAACCGGCAGTCCGGACCGCCGGCCTGCGGAATCGAGAAGCCGTCGGTCGGAGCATTCCCGGCGTCGGGCAAGCGGTGGCCGACCATCGGATCGCTTTCGCCGGTGAGGCCGGCGAACTTGCTCCCGACCAGCCACGCGCTTTGCACGAACTCGAACTGGCGCTTGATGTTGGCCGCGAGGCAGATGAAGTGGATGCCGGCGTCCGCGGCGGGGTCTCCAGACGCGGCGGCGCCGCGGCATCCCCGTACTTTCGTCCGCGGCGAAGCAGGCGATGAAAGCGTGTCGACGCGACCAGGTCCGGCTCCAGCGCCGCCGCGTTGAATCCCAGCATGCGCCAGAGGCGCGAGAGGAGTCCGCGCCCGCCGGGCGGCAGGTCCGCGTTGCGCGGGTTGGACCGTCGGATGTGCGCGCCCAGCGGACAGCGCAGCCCCCGCGGATCGGCCTCGTAGGTGAAGTCGTTCATCGTGCCTGGCGCTGCAAGCGGCTCACCGTCCTTCTTCCGGCCCACCATGGCTGCGGCCAGCCGCTCGCGCAGGTCCTCATCGCCGCCGGCCTGCCGGTCGAGCTCGCGCCAGAATCCCGGCACGTCCTGCTGTAATTGACGCAGCACGAGATAAGAGCCGTTGCGTCCGAGGTCGGCCTGCTCCGGCGCATCTTCGGCCCGCGGCAGCAGCCTGCCCGGGTCGCGCTGCGGAGCAAGCAGCGGACGCGGCGTGTAGAGGCCGTATTCGTTGGGATAGCCGAGCAGGAACTCGCCGAGACAAACGAGGTTGTCGTAGTCGAGCCGGTCGTGGTCGCCCAGCGGTCGCTCGCGCTCCCAGTCGACCTTCGGCTGCGAAATGCCGTCCGCGAATCCGAACGGCTCATGGAGCTGGATCGCGGACGTCGACAGGCGCTCGATGCGCTCGAAGCCGGCCGCGCATTGCGCTTCGACCTCGCGCTCCCACGCCGCGAGGCCCCCGGGGGCGGCATAGAGGAGCACGGCGACATGCGGCGTCCGCGCGCCGATGCCCCAGCGCCAGCCGGCGGGATCGTTGGCGCCGACATCTCCCAGGCGGCGCGCGCGCGCGGCGTCGCTCGCCATGCCGGCGACGAATTCGGCCGAGAACTCGGCGCACAGATCGGGGGCGACATCCAATGCACGCAGCCCCTCGCTCGTGAAGGCCACGTGGAGGGCGGTCTGCGGCAGCGGATCGGCGCTGACCGCGCTCGTTACCGGCGCCCGCGCCAGCCAGGCGCGCGCGGCCGCTGCGTCCTTGACGCGCAGCAGCAGGAAGCAGGCTTCGGTCAGGTGCTTGTACCCGAACCGCACCAGGCCCTGGATGTCGTCCAGTTCCGCCGGCCTCGCCTCGCTCATTTGTGCACCCTTGGCGCTGCGCGCCGTCCCTCAGAGAGGGACCTATTCGCGCCTTGGGACGGCCCGGCGGCGCTCATGGTGACGCTCATAGCAGCCGCAGCCAGGCCTCGGCCTGCGCGTCGGTGACGCGTGCCGGCTCGAGCCCTTCCCTGATGCGCTGGTTGCGCTTGAGGTCGGCGAGGGTGAGGCCCGGATAGGCCCTGTACCAAACCTCGGTTGGCAGCTGGTGGCGCCGTTGGTAGTTCTTGAACTTGCTCTCGATGCGCGCGCCGCGCGCGACCAGCCAGCGCGTGCGCGGCCAGCCGACGCCGTGGCTGAAGGCCAGGTTCAGGCCCCAGGCCGCCTTGTTGATGAAGTCGTCCATGTAGGCCTCGTGGCCGCCGTCGTAGTTGCTGGTGAAGACGAGTCGGCGCTTGTCGTCGAGAAACGCCCAGAAGGCGAAATGGATCGTCTGCACGCGGGCCAGGAACCCGCGCGTGAAGACGTGGCGGGCGGCGTAATCGATCAGCACCAGCAGCCCGGTCACCAGCCAGCGGCGAAACAGTCCCGGCTTGACCGAGCCGATCGCCGTGTATTGGTTGCTCACGTCGAAGTCCTCCAGCTGCTGCAGCTCGAGGAGGACCGCGCGATCCGGCGGCGGGCAGATCTCGGCGTCGCTCTCCTCCTTCGTGCGCAGGAGGTAGATCAGGAGCGGCGACAGGACGATCAGGAACGGCAGCAGCACCAGGCCCACCAGCGGAATCGCCAGGAGATGCAGCAACTTTGCGAGCTGCCAGCGCAGCGGCGTCGGGTCCGGTGGCGTCCAACCGAGCCTCCCGGCGCTCACTTCGGCATCGACGAAGTCGACTAGCTCGCGCCGGAGCTGTTGGGCGTGCGCACCCGATGCGAGCGGTGCGCGCGCCACTTTCGCGGCGAGCGCGCGGCGCAGCGCGCCTTCCTCCTTGACCTGCCGCACCGTGCGACCGACCCAGTTGATGTAGTTGGCGGCGAGGCGACCGCGATGCGCTTGCATGAATGCCGCCACGTCGCCCTGCGCGTCGAAACCGTCGCAGTGCGCGAAGATCCGGCGCAGTCCCGTGCCGGCTCGCCGTGCGAGATCCTCGATGCACTCCTCCGCCGCCCCGTCGCAGCTGCCGATGAGCGCGAGGTAGATGGGCAGGCTCGGGCGCGGGACGCCGTGCGCTTCGACGTCGCCGAGCGTCGGATCATCCAGCACCGCCAGCCGCGCAAAGTGCAGGCGTTCGAACCGCCCGAACGGCAGGATCGCGTTCATCGGGTCGGCCATGCCCGGCGCCGAGTTCATCGTGGCCAGCAGCTCCCGCAGGCTGTGCTCGCGCCCCGGGATCACCGGCGCCAACACCATGAACTGGGATTGCGGGGTCACGGCTCCGCTCTCATCCGGGAGGGATAGCAAATCCAATGCTTCGACGCACGGTCGGGACATACAGCGGGACGACGATGAGGACGATAAGAACAAGAAAACGGCGGCGCCACTTCGCGTCAGTTGCGCATCGCTGAGTTGGTCCATTCGCGTCCCCTCTAGCGGTCGAGCGTTGCCGTGTGTCGCGTGGGTTTTGGATCCGGCGCCTGCCGCTCCGGCAATGTCGCTGCGGACTCGTCCGGCAGGCACGCGCGCAGGCTCTCGTAACTCTGGCGCAAAAGCGCTTCGCCTCCTGGGGCGTTTCCTGTTTCGGCGCGCAGCCTCTCGTTCGTCGCCAGGAGCAAGCCGGACAGGGCGCCGCCGTCACGCCACGCGGCGTCCGCGACCTTGAATCGGCGCAGCGCGATCTCCGGCGGCATCGGGGTCTTGGCGCGGGCTTCCGGCCGCGGTGCCACATGCTCAGTCGAAAGAAGATGCGCGGCGCGCAATGCCGGAGCTTGGCCTCCACCTCGTCGGCATCACCGAGCAGAAAGTTCGGCGGAGTTCGTTCGGAGCCAAGATGGCATTCCGCGCAATAGCGATGGAAGCCCGCGTGCGACGCGGCCAGCGCAGACTTGAAGCCATCGCCGCCGGGCGCGTCGGGGTTCTCGGCGCGCGCCGCGCGAGCGGGCGGCATGCCGGAAACGTCGAGGCAGCACCACGGGCCGGCCGAAGCACCCAAGCGGCCCAGCATCGCCGGCATCAGGCGCGCGCGGCGGAAGGCCAAGGCGTCGAAACCGTCGAACTTGCCCGCGAGCCCGTCGCGCGCCAGTTCGCCGATCGCGTTTCGCGCCGAAGCAAAATCGTCGAGAACGACAACGCTGGCGCCCCCGTCGCGATCACCCCAGCGCAATTCGATGCGCTCGAGCGCGTTGCCGTCCGCGCCGCGCGCATGCATGCGGCCGCGCAGCGGCGTGAACACGCGCCACACGCTGCGCGCCGCGCGCATCGAGACGCCGCGCGTCGAGATCGAGGTCCCGCAGCGGCGGCTGGCCGTCGATCTCGAGGCGATCGATCGAACCCCGGGACAGCGAGGTCCCGACCACGAACAATCTGCCTTCGAGCGATACGCCGCGGTGGGCCGGCGTCGGGGACGACGTGCAGCGGAACTCGATGCGCTGGCTTGCGCCCACCGCCGGCGCTCGCTGGACCTTGCACGCACCCCGGTAGGTCCTGCGTGCCGCGCCCGTAGCCTCCGCTCGCTTGAACAACGCATTGTCGAGGCGCTCCACATCCGCTTCGGCGATGAAATCGGAGAGGCCGATGACAAGTCGCGCCACGTCGTCCCGTTCGGCGACGCGCCAGACTTCCAGCGGCGGACGCGGCAGCAGCGGATCGAATGCGGCGGCGACATGCGCAAGGCTCGCACCATCGCGAAGGGCGATCGCCGGCGACATCGGCGCCTCGGCCGGCACCGGGTTGCGATTCGGAAGATCGGGATTGCCGAGGGCGAGCCCGCCCGGCCATTGCCGGCGCACGGCCTCCGCCACCCGCGCCGCGACCGTGTCGCGATACGACGGATCGGCCCGGTCGAATTGCTGCTGCCCGGAGAGCCGGTACTGGAGCAGCGCCGCGAACAACCCGGCGCGACACGTCACGGCCGGCTCGTCGTTGCCGCCGCATCCGTCTTTCCAGAGCAGTTGCTGGACCGCGAACCCGTTGGCGCGCAGCGTCGCATCGTCGATGGCATTCGGCACGTCGACGCCGCGATCGACCGGAATGCCGTAGAAATCCCTGCGCTGCGACGCCAGCAGCGCCGCCACACGCGGATTCGCATTGGTTTCGTCCCAGACGGCGCGGGAAAATATCGGAGCGGCATTCTGGTGGCAAGCGACACACAATGTCCGGTTGGCGTACATCACCCGGGGCGTGCCGCCCGGACGATAGTCGCTCACCACCTGAAACTCGAAGCGGCCCGCGTCTTCGTTGTAGCTGATGACTTCGAGCAGGTTCGCCTTTTCCTGATAGCCGAGATAAAGCCGGTCCTTGAGGTACAGATCGCCGGAACCGGCCGGCTCGGCGTCGACAGCGACCACGGCCCGCGGGTAGGCGAAAAAATCGGGCGCAGCGGAATTGCGCTGCAGCGAGCGGCCAAGCGGAATGAGCACTGCTTTCGTCGCCGGGGCGCGCGAATCGCGCCCCATCCGCGCTTCCACCCGCTGCAGCAGCGCGGCAAAGGGAAACGGGACGACCTGCACCCGTTCGCCGCCGCGCTCCTGCGTCACGAGGAAGTCGAACAGCGAGCGCCCACGCGCTGGCAAGTCATCGCCCGCGACGGCCGGGTCGACCACCCAGTGCTCTCCCACGGGGCGATCGATGCCCGGTGCGATGGCTGGAACGATGGACGCTGACCGGGCTGCGCTGTCGAACGCATGACTCGTTGCGTTCATCGCGAGCCAACCGGGCGCAAGCAGCACCGCCATGAGAATGAATGCCGCCGATTTGCGCCGCGTCTTCATCGCCGGGAGCGCACCGCTTCGACGTTATCTGTTTGCGTAGGCACGCGCCTGAGTACCCGTCCAGCAGTCTTCCGTGACGTGTCCGGTCTGCAGGAACGCCGCGCCGTCCTTCTCGGCGATGGCCTTGTTGTACAGCGTGAAATTCAATCCGAACACGCGGTCGAGATACGCGCGGCCCAGATAGAAACCCGGGCGCACCATGCGGATCTCGTCGCGCACGCGCACTCCGCGCCGTCCGGCGAGGAAATCGGGCTTCTCCTGATAGCCGGGAATCTCCTCGGTAAAAAAGTAGTCGATGATGATCGATTCGCGCCGGGAGTCGAACAGGCTCTGCCCGCAATAGAGCTTGGCGGGAAACAGGAGCCACGCATCCTTGCCGTTGACGGAGATCTTCTTCGGATCGCCTTCGACCAGACCCAGTCTTCTTCAGGGCGCTCAAGTCATCGATCCGGTTGCGGAGCACGCGTTCCTCGCGAAAGAACACCTTGCCCTGCCACAGCGTCTCGCCCACCGCGTCGAGCCCGATGCCTTTGAGATGAAGCGCTGCCCCGGCGAGGCCGCCCATGATCTCGGCGGCGCGGAACTTGCCGCTGCTCCCGCGGGGAAACAGGATGCCGCCGTCGAATGACCCGTCCGGAATCGGGCCCGCGGAAAGGCGCGCATAGATCTGGTCGATCTGCTCCTGGCTCAGTGCGGCCAGGTTTTCCGGCGTGATCTTCTGCAGATCCGCCGGCAGCAGCGGATATTTGTACTCGACCTCGGCCAGATCCATTTTCAGCCGATAGTCGGCATTGTCCGGCGCGAACTTGATGTCCGGCGGGCGCGGTTTGAACCATTCGCAGCCGGGGAGCACGACGCTCAGCAGACAGCGACCGCGATCCACAGTCTCGCTCGCATGATCTCTCTCCCTCTAGAGCGTCGCCAGAAACGCGGTCAGCGCTTTCTTGTCCGTCTCGGGCAGGTCTTCGCCAAAGCGGTGACCGTCGTTCTCCACGGTCTGCGTGCACGTCTCGTAATGCTTCTGGATGAATGCGCGATTGCTCCTTCAGGACGTCGACGAACCGCCCCGGGTTCTTCTGCACGTCGTCGGCGATGGCCTGAAGCTCGGGAATGATCTCCTTCTTGCCGGCCGCCTCGAGGCGCGCCGGATCGCGTTTTGCGAGGAACAGGTCGTCGATGAACTGCTTGTGCTCGAAGCCGTTGAGCAGGCCGGCGAAGCTGCCCTTCGGCACCATCACGACGCCGCTGCCGATGAGGGCCTTTTCCGTCTTGCCATCCCAACTGCGAAGGCCGATGTCGACCACGACGTCGTAGTCGGTGAGCGTCTGCTTGATGCCGCGCTCCTTCGGATGCAGGAGCTCGTGCATCGACTGCTTGTAGAGCTCGAAGCGGCCCGTCGACGCTCGGGTCGTAAGCCATACATTGCGGCTGGGGATCGACGAGCTTGCCGGAGGCGTCCACGTAGCGGCTGCGGAAGAAGTCGTTCTCCGGATTCTTCGGCTTGCCGCATACCTCGGGACCGATCGCGTTGTTGTGCATGAACGGCGCCGTCGCCCACACGTTGAGCAGCGACACGTTGCGGTAATAGCCGCGGCCGTTGTCCTTGTTTCGGCCGCGCTCGGGAATGTCGGCGACCACTGGCTTGGCGCGCAGGGTTTCGGAGCCGTATTCGGAATACAGGTGGCCCGCGACGTGATTGGAGTGCAGCGCGCGGCAGCGGAACGTGCCCACTTCGGTCGCCGGCGTGGACGCGTCGTTGCCGAGGAAATCCTTGCGCACCTTGCGCGGATGGTCTTCCGCCACGGCGTAGAAATCCCGAGTCTTGAACGAGTCGGCCGGGGTGTCCGGAAGGCTCGAATGACAGCGTGCGCAGTTCTCCGCGAAGAGCACTCTGCCCCGGCGCACCGCATCCGGGCCGAATTCACGGTCGAGATCGGCGATCAGGTCCTGGCGCGTGTAGTCGCGGGCACGACTGTCGGTTCGCCTTGCGCTCGCGATCGCGAGCGACGTGCAGATCCGTCTCGTCGCCCTCGGCGGAGAGGAAGAAATCCGAGAACGTTGGCGAGCCGGTCCTCGATCGCGCGGAAGTTCGGGCAGTCGCGCCGGCACTGCCCGATCCGAAATGGCGTCTGGCCGAAGCCGCGCTGGGCAGGATCGACCTGGCGAAGGTCCGTGAGGTGATTCACCCAGCATGCTTCGGCGCACGAGCCGATGTTGAAATAGACCCTCTGGATCGCTTCGAGCCCCCCGATCGAGTCCTCCCCGCCTTTCAGGATGTGATGGACGCCGTCGCTGGTCCAGCGTCTTGTCGTCGCTGCGCGTGCTGCGCAGCCAGCACTTGTTGTCGCGACCTCGCTCGCACCAGCACTTGTCTTCGTCTTTCTCGCCGCCGCACGTGTCGGTCTTGCGCCATTTGGTGATGACCTCACCCGCGAAGAGGGGACGCTGCGCCAGATTGATGATCGAATTCATCGTGCCGGGATTGTTGACCTGGTCGTGCGAGATCGCCGACGTGTCGGTGACCCCCGGTCGCGCATGCGTAAACATCTGCCACTCGATGCTGGTCTTCGGCATTCCCGAGCCCAAGAGCTCCGACATGCGCGAATACTGGTTCCCTACGAGGCCCTTGATGTTCTCCCACTTCGGATGCGCGGGATCCTTGGGGGGATTGAGCGGATCGAAGGCGATATGGCAAGAGCCGCAGGCCGTACCGATCAGGAACGGCGGCTCGTACGAAGCATCGGCGAGCTTGCTCACGCGCTCGTCCGACGGGATGCCGGTCGCCTTGATCATCTGCTTGCGGAAGCCGTCCCAGCTGGCGACGCTCCCGCCGTTGAGCTGTTTCCACTTCTGCGCTTCGAAGCGCGGATTCGGGAACTTGCGCAGGCCGAGCGCGCCCGTGGACGTGCCGAACTTGAGATCGCAGGCGGATTGACGCTGGTCGATCGTTCCACCCTTGCGTATGCGGATCGCTGGCATCGATCGGTGCGTCCTTCAGCCCGCAGGCCGGATCGACATACCCTTGCTTGCCGACATACTTGAGCAGCACGTCGTCGCCCGGACACCAGTCGAAGCCATAGGTCTCCTCGGGACTCTTGGCAGGACAATCCGGATCGCCGGGCTTGCAACAAGCGGGATCGTTGATGATGCCCCACGCCGCAAAGCGGTCGTCGCGCTGATCCGAACGCAGCACCCGGTACCAATCGACCAGCACCCCGATGCGCTGCTGGAAAGTATAGGTGTGGAATCGATCGTTACCGGCCGTGGCCTTGTACCAGATGAGCCGGCCCACGCACGCGGAAGGACTCAGCCCTTCGCGGGCGCAGGCTTCGGCATAGGGCGCATCCTGATCGACGGCGGACGCTTCCGGAACCGGCCGAGCCTGCCCGGTCGCCACGCTCGCGGCCGTTTGGGCCTGGAGTGCTGCCCGGATTCGTGTTGATGACGAAAGCAGCGATACCGATGCAGAGCACTGACGCTATGAGCAGAACTCGCTTCATGGCCACTCCTCGACCCGTTTCGATTCTCTCGGTTCCGACGGACGTCGCGTCGTCCTCAATCGACGCACCACCTCGTCCTGCCGGCTTGCCACCAGTTTCGTACAGTCAAACGGAACGCATTATGCACTCAACATATTCCCGCAAGAAGCAGCGATCGCATCGGAGAGGAACGCGCTCAAGCCAAACTCTTGAGCTCCTCGGCGGGCAGCCGCAGCAGCTTGTGGCCCATGGCGACGACTTGCGACACCATTTCGTCCGTGCCGCCGTGTCCGCTGCCCGCGCCCGTGTCCCAAAGAGCGACGAGCGTCAGCTCCTTGCCGTGCAGCGCCATCGCGTTGAAGAACATCCATACACCGGAGCGCTGCCATACATCGTAGCTCGTTCTGCCGCGCAGCCATTTCGGCAGTTCCTCGTTTTCCATCATGATGCGGGGACCGAGCCGCGCGCAGAGCCTGAAGTACCGCTCGACCCAATCGGGCCCTCCGTGCTGGACGGACGTGACGCAATAGCGCTCTTTCGGCAACGCCAGGAGCAGCCGGGTGGGAATCCCGAGCTCGGCGCAGACTTCGTGGAAGAGCGTGTCTCCGCCGCATGCTCCTCCGGCGACTCCGACGATCTTTCCGCTGCAGAGCGCCTGCTCCGCCGCGATCGCCTCGCGCAGCATTGCGCGGACCCTCTCCTCCGCGGCCTTGGTAGGAGGGAAGCGGGGCCTCGGACGGGAAGGCTCGTCGATCATGTGTCCCGTGAACAGCAGGACGCGCGTCGGCGGTTCGACCGCCCGCGCGAGAGCCGGCTTGCCACCCATCAGCTCGGTAACCGCCGCGAGGGACGACGCCGCGAAGTCGTTGCGCACCCCGAGCTGCCAAAAGACGGCGAGTTGCTCGTGCACGGTGCCGAGCATCGAACTCGGCTGGTCGTCGAGCGCGTCCCGATAGCGCTGGGCAACGGCCTTGGGACGCGGTGCCGTGAGGAACGCGAAGTCGGCCTCCAGGAGCTCCAGCCGCGACACGGCTTCGACATCGGGCACCGGCTGCCGTTGCAGCGCCTCGCGGTGCGACTTGAGCGAAAACTGCAGCGTGCTGGCGAGTTGCCCGAACTGGGCTTCGCTGGCGACCAGTGCGCGCGCCGCCTCGTCGTCGCTGTCGAACCGCTCGGCCCATTCGGCGGGCATGCCATGGGCCAGCTCGTTGCGGACGCAGAGGAGTCCCATGGCGGCAAGACCCGCATGCGGGCGGTTCAAGTCTTGGTAGAACGCGTCGAGGTACCACTTCAGCGCCTCGTCGAGCTCGCCTGCCCGCAGCGCAGCCGAGCGTGCCTCCGCGCCCGAGCGACCGGCAAAGCTCGCTTGCCAGCGTGTCGCCACCGTTTTCCCATACAGCGCCAGCGCCTTGGCCCGCTGGCGTCGGTCGGCCAGCGATGACGCGATCACGCGCTGGATCGCCTGAGTCGAGCGGGTGAAGTCGCCGAGGCGCAGGTAGAGGGTCGCGAGGCGCTGGTCTGCCTCCACGTCGTCGGGCCGCAGCTCGCGCAACATCTCGAACGATTCGCGGGCACCCGGATTGGACTTGAGGTCGAACTGCGCGCGTCCGACCATGCGCAGGCCCTCGCTTGCCCATTCGAAGGCGCACGCCTCGTGCGCGAGCAGGCGCAGATCTCCGCGATGGTCGCCGACGAAGGCGCATTCCACCGCTTCCCGGAAGTCGCTCGGCACGACCTGCAGCGACGTCGCATCCGGAGCCTTGAGGTTCGGCAGCACCTGGTAGACGGGGCTGTCGACCCGCGACGAATTCAGCGTCGCCTTGAGCGCGCGCGCCAGCGGCGCGACGCTGGCGGCGGGATCGTTCTGATCGTAGGAAAGATAGCGGTCGGTGCGCAGGTCGAACGGATACTCGTCGACATTGGCACGGAGCAGGAACGTCGCATTGGGCCGCATGCCGTGCCGGATGCCGAGCTCGTAGAACACGTTTGCGTTGTGGATCGAGATGTCGGCGATGACGAGGTCGGCGCACACCAGAAGCCGGAACATGTCCTCGCGGATGTTCCCCTGCTCGACGATTTCCGTCGTGGTGCTGCCCGCGATGCCGATCTGTCTCAGCGCCGGCTGGATCAGCGCTTCGTCGATGTCGTCGAAATTCACTCCTCCTTTCGCGCCGAACGGCCGAATGATGAAAGCGCGGGTCATGGCGTGGGCGCCTTGATCTGCAGTGGCGTGCGCAGCGGTGGCCGCGCCGTCATGTCATGGAGAGTACGCGGCAGATGAATTCGGCCTTCTCCCGCGTGTAGGACGCGCGATCGCGGCAGAACCTGGCACCGAGCTCGAGCTTGACGCGCTCGTACTCGCCCAGCAGTTGCGCGTTCTGGCGCAGGGCATCCCTGAACCGAAGGTAGTCGCTCCATTGGCGACTGTCGAGCTCGACCAGGTGCACGTGGTGGGTGCGCTCGACTCCTTTTTCGAAGGTGAAGTCGTTTTCCAACTCCACCCAATAGGCATACTCGTAACCCAGGGCAGCCAACGACGTCGCGCACTTTGGAACAATGGCATGCGCTGGGATCGCCACCGCGATATCCAGGATCGGCTTTGCCTTGAGCCCTGGCACCGCCGTGCTGCCGACGTGCTGCACATCCAGCGCCAACTCGCGGAGCGCACTGCGAATGCGCGCCGCCTCGACCCGATACAGCTCCGCCCAAAGCGGCGTGTATTCGCGCAGCCGCACGGTGCCCGGCAGCAAACCGAGGACGTTCTCCCCGGTCCGTGGATCCATGTAAGGCGGTTGATCCATGCTGCCTGGCGAGGCTGCGGGCAATGCCATTTGCATATCTTGCCGCTTCGGCAGACGATAGGCAATCGTTGGACGACGGGGCGAGGCGCCCAATCGGAGAAAGTGACCATGGCCGACAACATTCAGGTTCGCCTCGTCAACGTCGAGTTCTTGCGCCCCGGCCCCCCTCAGAACCAACTGCTGTCGCCACTCACGCAATACCTCGCCGTTTGCGGTGACGCGGGGGCGGGCGTCGTGACGGTGCCGTACGAACACGCGACATTCGAGCGAAAACTGAAGGAGTTGCGCTACGAGACCGGCGATCCGGGCGACCGTCTCGCCATGCTGCACGACATCGGCGTCGACATGGGCCGTATCCTCGGCTCGGTTCCGGGCCTGGCCGGCAGTTTGGCGACCGATCCCGGCCAGGCCGGATTGCTCGTTCACCTTCGGCTGACGCTTTCGGCGACCGAACTGGCGCTGCTGCCATTCGAGATTGCGAAGGGTCCGATCGGTCCGAATGCCACGGCCGAGAGTTGGCTGGCAATCCAAACCCGGCCGCCGGTGTGTCTGACCCGAAACATCCGCACCGTGTCCCCCGAAGGCGTGGTTTGGCCGCACGTGCCGCGAATTCTTTTCGTGGCCGGAGATCCCGCCAACATCCCTTACAAGGAACATCGTGATGCGCTGATCGGAGCGATTCAGCCTTTCCGATATCCGGGACGCGACGACGCGTCCAGCTCGTCCGACGGCACTCGCGAGCAGTTCGGCGAATTGCTGACCATCCTGCTCAATCCCACACTCACCGACGTCTTTCGTGAGTGCCGGGAAACGCGGTACACGCACGTCCACATCCTCGCCCACGGCGACCTCGACGAATCGACGCACGACTCGTACGGGCTCGTATTGCGTGGTCCGGACGAGTCCGCGGATGTCGTTTCGGGGGAGCGATTCTGTAGCGCGCTGACCACCGTCGGCGGCGGCCGCATCCACCGCCCGACGGTGGTCACGGTGGCGAGCTGCGATAGCGGCAACGTCGGAACGGTGGTACGCCCGGGAGCGAGCTTCGCCCATGCGCTCCATCAGGGCGGCGTGCCGCTCGTGGTCGCGTCCCAGTTTCCGCTCAGCACGGAGGGCTCAGTGCCGCTCGTGGCGACGCTCTACACGGGACTGCTGTGGGGCGGTAATCCACTGCTGCTCCTCCAGGAGATCCGCGCCGAGTTGCACGCGCGCTATACGTCGCGCTGGCACGACTGGGCAAGTCTCGTCGTTTACGAAGCGCTCCCGCAGGCGCTCGGCGAACAACTGGACCGCGTCCGGTATTTCCAGTGCAGGCGTGCCCTCGACGCGGCGATGGAACGCATCGACCGGGCCGTGCGAGAGGCCGATGCGAGCTTGGCGCGCGATTCGCTTGGCGAGCTCGACAAGGCCGTCGCGCATGCCGTGGAGCGCCTCCCCCTCGCCGGTCCGTACGGGATCGAATGCATCGGGCTGCGCGCCAGTTCCCGCAAGCGGCTCGCGCAGGCGGCCTTCACGCTGGCGACGCAGACATCGGTGGACTTGGCCGAGCGGAAGGAGGACGCGTGCGACCTTCTCGACCAGGCATGGCGCGACTACGATCGCGCGGTTCGCGGTTTGCTCGTCAACGATGGGCGCGCTGCGCAGCGGATTGCTACGCTGCATTGGGTTCTGGTTCAGGCCGAGTCGCTGTCCGCCGTACTGGGCAGGCCCAGGGATCCGGGCCGCTGGGAGGCGGCGAAGCTTTCCGCAGACATGCACTGCGAGCATCTCGACGGCGAAGAGCGCGCCTGGGCGCACGGAAGCCTCGCGGAACTGTGGCTCATCCGGCTGGCCGACGCCGACGTCAATGACGATGAAGAACGCAGGGCGGAATTCGGCGAGCGGGCATTCCGTCATGCGCTGGAACTGGCGCGCTTGTACCCGTCGCGCTCCGAATTTCCGGTCACCTCGACCTGGCGTCAGTTCGCCCGATACGTCCACTGGTGGGGCAGGCCGCGCTTCGAGCAGGATCTCGCTGCGCACGGATTCGAGCGGCGAGCGCGATGGGGAAGCAAGTTCGGGGTGATCGAAACTGCGACCCGCCTCCTGGGCGTATTGCAGCCACGGTCGTCGGGCGGAGGAGGAGACGATGCGCCCGATGTCCCCACCACGTCCGCGCCTTCGGTCGCCGCCGCGCCGGTCGCAACGGGGAGCGGCGCGCCCGCCTCCGCGCCGGTCTCGGCTGCCGTCACGACGTTGCGCAAGACGCACGGCGTGACGCCAAGACGCGTCGCGCCCGTTTTTCGATATCGAGATGCTGCCGGCTCAGCATGGCGATTGTCTCTGGATCGAGTACGGGGACGCGACAGCGACGCATCGATGGCTGGTCGACTGCGGCACACGACCGACCGCCGCGGAACTGCGGCGGCGCGTCGGATTGCTGCCGAAGAAGGATCGGCGGTTCGAGTTGCTCGTGATGACGCACATCGATGCGGACCACATTGGCGGCGTGTTGCCGTTCCTGAACGCCGTCAAGGACGGGTTGCGCTTCGGCGACGTCTGGTTCAATGGATGGCGCCACCTTTCCGGCCGTCTTGGAGCGAAACAGGGGGAAATGTTCTCCTCCGCGCTGCAGGACCTCAACCTTCCCTGGAACGCATGGCGCCAGGGTCAGGCGATCGTGGTGGATGGCAACGTTGATCTGCCGGAGCACACTTTGCCGGGCGGCATGAAGCTCACGCTGCTCTCGCCGCGGCAGGCGCAACTTGCGAAGCTGGCCCCGCAGTGGTCGCGCGAGCTGAAGAAGGCAGGCCTCGAGCCCGGGGCGCACGTCGACTACTCGAGCTTCCTTCGAGGAACGCCGTCGACGTCGACCGATGTCGACACGCTCGCCGACACGCCGTTTGCCGGCGACGCCGCGGCGGCGAACGGCTCGAGCATCGCACTGCTCGCCGAATTCGGCGGTGCCAGCGCCCTGCTCGGGGCCGACGCCCATGCGCCCGTGCTGGTGGAAAGCGTGCGCACGTTGCTGCGCCAGCGCGGCGTCGATCGTCTGCGGCTCGATACGCTCAAAGTGTCGCATCACGCCAGTCAGAACAACTTGAGCACCGAGCTCCTGCAGCTCGTCGACTGCAATTCCTATGGCGTGTCGACGAATGGCGATCACTTCTGTCATCCCGATCGGGAGGCGATCGCGCGCATCATCAAGTACGGCGGCGACCATCCGGTACTCCATTTCAACTACCGGACGCGCTTCAACGACGTGTGGGCGCGACCCGACCTGCAGGAGCGGCATGGCTACACGACGAACTATCGCAAGGACGATCAGGCGAGCACGACCGTGGCGTTGCTTCCCGCGGGAGGGGGTGCGTGACCAAGGTATTCATCAGCTACCGGCGCGATGACGCCAGCGCAAACGCCGGCCGGCTATGCGACTGGCTGAAACGCCAGTTCAGGGAAGACAACATCTTTCTCGACACCGAGAAGATTGCTCCGGGCGATAACTTCCCCCAGGTTCTGCGGGAGCGCCTCGCCACGACCGACGTATTGCTTGCCGTCATCGGCAAGGCGTGGGCCAGCATCGCCGATGCCGCCGGCAACCGGCGCATCACCGATCCCAAAGACTTCGTCGCGTTGGAGGTGGGAACCGCCCTCCTGCAACAGATCCGTGTCATCCCGGTGCTGGTGGGCGGCGCGTCGATGCCCAAAACTGACCAATTGCCGCCGGATCTGCAGAAGTTCGCCGAGTGCCAGGCCATTACGGTCGATGACAGCCGCTTCGCCCAGGATTTCGACAATCTCGTCGATGCCATCATGGGGCGCCCGCGCGGCTTCGCGCGGCGCGAGCTCGACCGCCTGCAGCGCGGCGTGCGCGTCCTGAAAGCAGGCTCCCTTCTCGCCCCCGCCATCGCCCTGCTGCTGCTGTTCACCGCATGGATGCAGGTTTTCGATTTCTTCCTTCTCGACACACGTGTGGCGAGCTACAGCATGTGGCTCGGCGAGCGCTTCGCCGGCTCGCCGCCCGAATCACCGGTGCTGCTCGTCACGATCGACGAAGCCAGCGAGAAACGACTCCGCAAATATGGGCGAACTGCCGAGTGGCGATTGGATCATGCAAAGTTGATCGACCGTCTGGCTGCTTCGGGCGTGGCGACGATCGCATTCGATCTGTACATCGAGAGCAAGATCGAAAACGACAATGCCGCCGATGCGGCGCTCGCGGACGCAATCGCTCGCGCCCGGCAAAAGGGAGTCCGCGTGATTTTCGGCGTACGCGCGATCGCGAATCACGTACCGGTTCTGCTGCCCCAGCTGATCGATGCGGGCGCCTTATCCGGATCGCTGTGTATCGGAAGCAGACTGGGCTACGCGCTCGACGCGCCGCTCGTGGTCAGCCCCGATGCAAGGGGAAGGCGCGACTTGCGCGCGGCCAATCCCGCGCTTGGACTAGTCGCCGCATTTCCCGGTCGAGTGGAGACGATCGACGAGGAGCGCCGCGAAGTAATCATTCGTGACGGCAGCGCAAGCCAATTCGCCCGCTATTCGGTGCTCGACAGTGCGGAGGAGCCGTCGACCCGATGCCCAACCCTGGGGGAAGGCGGTGTTGTCGCCACATTGCTCCTCCGTTTGTCGCCAAGCGCGTACTGGCGGGAGTCGCAGCGACGCATTTCCTACGCAGAGGCATTGGATACCGCATCGACGCTGAGAGCGCCGGATGCGCTCAAAGGGAAGATTGCGCTGATCGGCGTCACGCTTGCTGAGGCCGGCGATACGCACCAGGTCATCCGCGGATGGACAAGCGAGGACGTCTTCGGCGTGGAGTTGCATGCCGACACTATCAGCAATCTCGCGCGCGGCGTGGCCGTGCGCCCGCTCGGACCCACCGTGCAATGGCTGTTGATGCTTGCGCTCGCCGGCGCGGGCGCCGCGTCGAGCTTCGTCCTGTTCGAGCGGCCTGCGCGCTACCGAAGGCTCGCACTCGGTCTCATGCTCCTCGTCTATGCAGCTGCAGGTGTTGCGTGCTACGTTGCGTTCGGTATTCTGCTCAACACGCTGTACGACATCGCGGCCTTTGCGGCTGCGTACGCGTGGCTCTCACGCCTGCAAAGGAAGGCGCTCGCCGAGCCTCGCGAGGAGGCTTCGCCATGAGAACACGACTGACGCACGGCGGTTCGTGGTATCGCCGCGTTCTGTTGATTCTAGTTCTTTGCCATGCGGGGTTCGCAACCTGTCAGACGCCTCCAACGCAGTTCGGCGAGGAGCGTCGACCCTGGCTCGTCATGGTGGCACGACCCGATCCGGCAGATCCGGCGCGCTACATCGGCCTATCTGGCGACGAACTCTCCAATGCGGTGGCCTTCTTTCGCGATGGGGTTCGCGTGCGCCCAACCATTCCGCAGATCCTGCAGCAAGGTGACGAGATGGAAATGGGGCGCGATGTCATTTGCGTCTGGCGGTACCCGATCGGCGACGTTTACATCGATTCCGCGACGCGCGTGCGCGTCGGATCCCTGGACGTCCTGTTCGGCAAGATATTCGCTCGAGTGCGCGGATTGTTTTCGGTCGAGAACCAGAATGTCGTGGCCGGCGTGGAGGGAACGGAGTTTGCGTTCGAGGTCGCCACTGACGGAACGACACAGATAACCGTGCTGGACGGCACCGTCTTGAGCTCGTCGAAGAAACTCCCCTGGAAGCCTTTGCGCGTGACACGCGGTCAAGCGTTTACGGTAACGGACTCCGGTCGGCAAATGCGGATCGGCGCGGCGGCGCCGGCCACGCTTGCGCAGCTGCGGACGTGGACACAACGCGTGGACAATGCGGTCGCCGTTCTTGCGCCGCGCGAGCCTCAGGCTCCGCCTCAACCTCAGCCGCAGCCTCAACCTCAGCCACAGCCGCAACGCACCCCAGCCACAGCCGCCCCTCGTGCCGCAACCGCAGCCGCAACCTCAGCCCCCGCCTCAGCCGCCGCCTCAACTGCCGCCCATTATCCTGCCGCCCTTTCCGCACGTGGTCCAGTCGGGGTATTGCTGTGATGCGGCGGGAAGGGTCTACCGATCTACGTTGGAGGGATGCCGGGGCGGACTTTACGAAACGCAGGCCGAGGCGAACCGGCGATGCGAGAGGAGGCAGGAGGGCTATTGTTGTGCAAATGGCAGGGTTTTCGAGAGCGCCCCTCAACAGTGCCGTGGGATCTTCTCATACGATCTGGCGCGTGTCCGGGAAGGCTGTGCCTCGCTACCGCCGTCCGGTTATTGCTGTGCGGGGGGCCAGGTGACACCGGCGACGCGCAATCAGTGTCGCGGCAGTTTTTTCACCGACGAAGCTAGCGCACGCAGGACTTGCTCGGCGGACTCCCCGGGATATTGCTGCGCCGGAGGCAAGATTTCGCAAACGAATCGCGCGCAATGCCGCGGCAATTTCTTCACCGACGAAGCGACTGCCCGCAAGGCATGCACCGCGCCGCCGGAACAGGGTTACTGCTGCGCCGGCGGCAAGGTTTCGCAGACCACGCGCGATCGTTGCGGAGGAACCTTCGCACGTTCCCAGGCGGACGCGCAACGCGCGTGCAGGGTCGTGCAGGTGGATCCGAAACCCGACTCCGCGCTGAAGGATCGGATCACCAAGAAACCCCCGGAAGGCCCGGTCGTGAGATAGGGCTGCTCGCACTGTCTCTCAAGTGCGAACAAGCTCGGGGCACGGCGCTGGGGAGCCTAGTCCGCTGGCTAGGATTTTTCCGGCGGACAGCCGCCGTATCCGGCCAAGTGCGTCGTCAAAGTCGCAACGGCCTTCTTTTCGGCCGGGCTCGCACGCGCCGCGTATTTGGGCAGCACGAAGCGCAGCTGATCGAAGATCGAGCTCCACTCGGAGGGCGCGCTCACGCGCTCGTACAGATCGTCGAGCTCGCCAACAATGATGTCGAGCTCGTGCGCCAGTTTTCGATCGGCGATCGCCAGGTAGATCCGCAGCTCGGTGAGGCCGACCACGCTCCAGAAATCGGGGTCGTCGCGCGCCTTGGCGACGAGACTTGCCCGTGTATCGTCGACCGCGGCGGAATCGAACTTGCGCCACCGCGGCTTGTCGGCGTCGACGACGAGCTCGGCCGCCATCCGATTGAGCGCCGGGTAGAAGAGCTGGGGGTCATTCTCCGCGCGGGCCAATGCCTCGGCGCGCCCGTAGTGGAGCTTCATCTTCTGGATTGCCTGTGCTTCGTCCTTCGGCCTCCGCGCGGCGGCTTCGAGCATCGCCAGCCGTTTCCAGGCCGAGCCGCATAAACTTTCGCGCTCGATCGTCGACTGCAGTGCGGCGGCTTGCTCGAGGATGCGCAGCGCCGCGGCAATTTCGTCGCGGGCACGGCCGGGGTCGGCAATCGCCAATGCCTGCCGGGCGCGGAGGTTGCCGAGCTGCTCGACCACTTTTAAGGACGCAGTCCCATCGTTGGCTCGTAGTGCCTGCGTATACCACCCGATGGCCGCCGGACGATCACCGGCGGCGTCCCATGCGCGGCCAAACGCTTCCGCCACCTCCCCGATATGGCGCCAGCGTGCCGCGAACCGCGCTTCGAGATGAAGGATCTTCGTCCGTTGGTCCTGCGCCGCTGCCTTCTGAAATTTGCTCCTGACGGCAAGCGTTTCGAGGCCGAGCACCAATCCCTTCGCCTCGGCCACGCCCGCGAACTCTTCGGCCGGCGACGTCACCGCGCGTTGCGCGTCGCGCACATTGCGAACGAAACGCCAATCGGGATCGCCGTAGCATTGATAGGCCGCCCAGGTGTTGCCACCCATCGCGAACGCGGCCTCGCGCGCCTCGGCGACGGCGTCGATGAAGCGGCGACCGCGGACGAGCGCCTCGTAGAGGTGGACGGCAAACTCGCTCGCGGCGGCGTCATCGATCGCCCAGCCGGCGGCAACCACACAGCGCACGCCGATCTTGATGAGTTCTTCGGCAACACCCGCGGCGAAGCGCGCACGATCCGGCATGGCCACGGCCGTCGCGTCCTGGGCGAGCACCTGCGCTGCGCTCCGGGCCGCGAGATGACAGCAGTTCACGAAGACGAGCTCGGGGACCACGCGCATGCTGCGGATTTCGCGCGGACCGAGATAAGTGCCATCGGAAAGCACGACGCCCCGCGGATTTCCGGCTTCTTGCGCCGGGTCGCCTTCCTTGGAGGGTGCTGATCCGAGCAATTCGGGTGGCGCGCCGTGCCCGGCGATGTGAACGATGCGCCAGTCGTGCCCGAGCAGTGCCTCGACGACGGCCCGCGCATCGGGGCCCAGCCGATCGGAGTCGTCGGGGCTCACGAGGGAGGTGACACGTCCGGCTCCGAGGGCGGCCTTCCCCTCGAGACATTCGGCTACCGCTCTCGCCTCGTCGCGTGCGCCGGGCAACCGCGGATAGAGCTTCGGATCGCAGGCGGGTTCGCCAATGACGAGCGCGCTCGCATCGGCAGGCGCATCGGCCACGTCGACCCGAAACTCGGCAATGCGCAGCTTGCGCAGTAATTTCGCGCGGATCGCCCACGGCCGCGATTGGCCGCCTCCGGGGGTGTCGCTGTCGAGGAGCTCCCACGGAATTCCCGCGGTGCCGCCGTCGACTTCGAGCTGCATCTCGGTCGTGCCGGCGAGAAACGGCTCCATTTCCCGAGGAACCAACAGCCTGAACAAGGTCCGACCGATATCCGTGTCGTCGCTGCGATCCGCCGATGCACGGGCGACGAGCTGCCGCAGCAGCCGACTCTGCGCGGCCTGGGCACGCACTTCGGTCCGCGCTCGTTTGGTATCGAGCGTGTAGGCGATGAACGTTTCACCGCTCCTCGTCTCCTGCGTCACGGCGGACATGAAATCGTAGTCGGCGCCGCGATAGCCCGAGTCGAGCACCCGCGGCAGCGCCCCTGGCCCGGCCCGCACGGTCTCGGCGACCACGAACTCCCCCGGTGACGCTTCCCCCTGCGCCTGCAGGGCGCGCCACACCGCGCACGCGCGATCGCGATACAGCTCGACGAAGTGCAGATGTGCAACGATCGGCCACCGGTTTTCGGCCAGGCGCTCGTTGGCGTCGCGCACGCCCTGCGCGATAAGCAATGCCGAGGGCGCGACCGCGATGTCGACCCCGCCGCTACCGATGATCGTGGATGCGATTTCGAACACCGCCGGCGCGCCCCGCGAGTTCTCGGTCAGGCGCTGCGACCAGCCAATGACTGCCCGGCACACCGCGAGCGCGAGTTCGGCGGGACGCAGCTTGCCCTCCTCGCCGAGGCCCACGACGATGGCCGCCTCCGGGCGCGGCAACTGCAGCGGATTGTCGCGATTCACGCCGGTGTTGACGAATATCTGGTGCTCGCCCGGAGCGTTCGGGTACACACCCGCACCGAGCGACGCGCTCATCGCCCCTCCCAGCAGCGTATCGACGACCCGCTCGGTTCCGGTGAGGCGCAACGACTGCGTAATGCCCCAGCATCAGCGGTTGGGGCACGAACAGAAGATCACCATTGATCACGCTGATCTCGAGGACGGCACGCACCGGAACCGCCACGGCATCCACCGGTTCCACCCCTTGAGCGAAAAGCTCGCGCGTGGTTTCCGGCGGCTGGCCGGAAGACTGCAGGCGGGAAGGTCGAGCGGGGATCGCGGTGTGCGTCGACGTTGCGGCTCGCGGCGACACCGCATTGTCCAGACGACTCAGAAGACGCGTCGCTCCGTCGGTCAGCAATTCGAGGTACGCCGGGAACGCATCTCGGTTTGCCGGCAGGTTGCCATGCTCGCAATCGACCCGCCACATCGGCACGCCGGGCAGGCGCGCGCTTGCCAGCGTCGTGCGGCCATCTCCCGCGTCGACCGCGTAAAGATATTCGAGTCCCGCCTCGCCGACTGCAAAGCCTTCCGGCGTCAACCTCGCGCGCCCCACGACCAGCACCGTCCTGCCCGCGAAACTTTCGTTCGTCAAGTCGTGATCCCGCTGGCGGTCGAGACGTCTGCGCAGCGCGACCGCGCGATCGAGCACGTCCTGCGGAGGCACGCCCCACGTGTATGCGTCGAGCTGTACCTTTTCGCGATGCCATGAAGCGGACGCGCGGATGGCTTGAATGTCCGCGTCGGCGAGTTTTTGCCAGGTCGCCTGCCGGTCGAGCGCGAATTCGGCATCCGTGAGTCCCGCCTGCAGCTGGATGAAGCCGGGAAAGGCCGCCATCACCTGCCGCACCAAGTGGTCTTGAAACGGCGCGCCGACTCCCAGCAGCGTATTGCCGAATGTGTCGTCACCCGAAAGCACCTGCATGGGAGTCCAGCAGCCCGCGCTGGGTGCGCCCAGCATGAGCAGGCGCGCCCTCGGATGGGACATCATCCGCTTCCAGACTTCGGGCCGTTCGAGCTGCAGGGTCCGCGCGAGGAGCCCGCCCGCCGAGTGGGCGAGGAGTCGAACCGGCTGTGCGCCGGTCGCGCGTGCGTCGAGCGCGGCCGTAATCCGCTTGGCGAGTCGCCGCGCCTCCTCCTCGATCGGCCGGCGCCAGTCGTAGGCGAATTCGATCACCTCGTGCGTTTCGGCCAGAAAATCACGGAGGTCGTCATACACGCCGCTCACGAGCCCATCGGGTTCGATGCCGTCGGACCGACCGTGCTTGTAGTCGATGCGCATCAGGCCATCGACACGTCGCGGACCGAGCCAGATGCGTTTGCCATCGACTCTGAGGTTGCTTCCGAGCATGCCCGGAAGCACGAATACCGCGGGCTTGTCGCTCGCGGAAGTCCGCCCGCGGACCGTCCGCGAGGCAGCACGGGCACCCGTGGACGAGCTCCCCGCCCAGGACAACGGACCAATGACGCGAAATCCCGGCGGACGATCTTGCAGCAGCGCATCGGCGACCGCGGCCGCGGTCCGCTCGTTGCCGAAGTAATTGAAGTGCGAGACCTTGCCTCCCTGGTCGAAGAGGAAGGTCGCGCCGTCCGTGCGCGCCGCGCCGCCGTACATCGAGCGCGTCTGTACGGCGAGGTCGTTGTCCGTCCAGAAAAACGCGTCGGACAACAGGGTCTTGAGCCACGAGACGACCGAGTCGCCTTCGATGTCGCCCGCGACCACGCGGAGCTCGCCCGGGATCGGAGCCTCTGCCGCGTTCAGCCAGCGCACCAGCGGGCCCTCGGGAATTTGCGCCGCAAGTCCGGGTAGCAGCTCGGGATCGGCGCGGCGTCGTGCCACCTCCCCCAGAAACTCCACGAGCGCGGGCACGACGGGAACACCGGCAAGCTCGAGCGCCCATTTGAGGACCGAAACATAAGCATCGAGTCGTTTGGACGCCAGCAGCGTGCCGCGCGAAGGGCAAGCGACCCGCACAACGCGCTCGATCCGGATCTTGCGCTGTGCCGCGACTTCGCCGAGCGCCCGCAACGCTTCACGTTGCGCCAGATACGGGATCCCCTTGAAGAACGCAAAGTCGTTCGTCCCCAGGCGGGCGTTCGCACAAACGCGTGCCAGCAGCTCGGCCACGAGGCCGCCACCGGAATGCGTGACGAGGTGCAGGCGCGTCCCGGGCGCGCATGCGCTCGCGAGCGCCAGCGCGTTTTCGATCGGGCCAACGCCGAGTGTGGGGTGCTCGAAGCCGAATACCCGGTGCTCGTAGTGATCGAACAGCGCCTTGACCCGCTCGGGGTGCTGTAGCCACAGCTTGCCGAATGTGGCGCTCGTATCGCAGAACGTTCCGTGTACCAGCACCAGCACCGGCTTGCCGTCCGGCGCACCCAATCGCGACAGCGGCGACGCCGTGCCTTTGAGCTTGGGCAGCGATTCGGACGAGAGTTGGTAGAGCCCGGGGTCCACTTGCGAATCGACCCGTCGAACGACTTCCGATACCGCGAAATCCGCTGCCGAATCCTTGCCGACGCCGGTCACGATATCGATGGCCGCTACCAGCACGGTTTCCGATGCAGCTCGTCGGGCACCCCGTTGCGGCGGCCGCGGGAGCCCCTTCCACTGCAGGCTCGCCGGAATCCGGACCTCGCCGCGCGCCAAGTCGATGGGACGGTCGCCGTCGCGGCTGCGCTCGACACCGCTTTGCGCGAGCAGGAGGTCACGGGCATGCTCCGGGTGCAACACGAGAGCCGGCCCGCCTGCGATGTGCAACACCACCACATCCTTGCCCGGCGTCGCGGCCAAGCGGATGTCTGCACCCTCACCCCGATGCGCCGCGACGCGCACCGATTGCTTGACCTTCCCACGCGGAAGCCCGGCGGGTAGCTGTGCGGGTGCTGCGCCACGGGCGAGCGCACCCGTTTTCAGCGGGCGTAACTGACCGGACACGACGAACTTGATCGGCGGGCGCGCTGTTGTCTTCATTCGAGCTCCGGCCGGCGCACGCAATGACCGCGCCCGGATATCGCGGCGCTAGTACACCGCTCCCGCGATCGCATGGCGATCGCCAGCAGCTCGAGCGATGAACATGACCCGGATGAATTCAGATCAGGAACGGTGCCTGCGCTTCGTACTTCGGATTCGCCGCTCCGACGAAGTAGTAATTGGGCGTCTGGTCCGCCGGCATCTTGGCTACGATCGTGTCGCGCAGCTTGCGGTAATTGCCCTTGAACGATCCGTTGCTCCAGACCTTCTTCAGCGTGCCGGTAAAGAGGCCGTTGCGTGGACCATCCAGCGACGTTTGATTGTCCATGCAGCCCGAGACCAGCAGCACGCTCGCTTTGACGACGGCGCTTTCGGCGGCAGGATGCTCGTCCTGGATCTTCCGGTAGAGCGCGGCGTGCGCCTTCTGCACCTTGCGCACGACCGTCGTCGGCATCGCCCGGATCCGCGGGCCGCCGGAAACGAAGGCCGGGATCTCGCGCAGCACGGTGCCGCTATGGCAGCTGTCGGACAGCACGAGAATTCGCACCCCCGCCTTGAACTTGCCCCACAGGTCGTAGAGCTCGTCGTCGACCAGCTGCCGGTCGTAGCAGACCCACGTTTCGTCCATCCGATCCTTTTCGTCGCTGTTGGTGTCGCGGACCTGCCCGCCGTGGCCCGAGTAGGTAAGAAAGAACAGGTCGCCGGACTTGAGCGTCTTTGCCGCACCGAGAATCGCGGCCGTCACGGCGTCGGCGGTAGCGGCCTTGGTCAGCAGCAGCGAGCTGGACTTGAACCCCCGCGCTTTGGCCAACGCGACCATGTCTTTGGCGTCTGCCTCGCAAGCGGCGAGCTGACCATCCCATCCTTCGTACTGATCGGGGTCGACGCGATTGAGACCGATATGAACCGAGATACCTTGTGCCATGCTGAGTCTCCTCGAGATAGGTTAAGGTCCCAGCAGCTTCCGCCCGTCGATTTCGACCGTTTTGAATCCCCACTTCTGCGTCGTTCGGACGAGATGCGCCGTGCCGCCGGGACCGTCGGATTCCCGCTCGCGATTATAGAGTGCGATCAACGTGAGATGCTTCGGAAAGGTCGCGAGCGCATTGAACATCATCCACAGATTGTTGCGTTGCCAAATGTCATAGCCGGGCTTGCCGGCCAGCCAGCGCGGAAGCGCCCTGTCGTCCTGCAGCACGCGCGGAGGAACTCGTTCGCAGAGCGACCGGTAACGCTCGACCCAGGCCGGACCACCGTGTTGCACGGATTCGACCTGGAAACGATCGGGCGGCAAGGCCAGGTAGAGCTGGGTGCGGATTCCCAACGAGGCGCAGACTTCGTGGAACAGGATGTCGGCACCGCACGCGCCGCCGGCGATGCCGAGCGACACGCCATCCTGTGCCGTCATTTCCTCGCGCAGCGCCTGTTCGATCATCGCGCGCGCCGTAGCCTCCGCTGTCGCGGTTCGCGGGAACCGCATCCTTTCCGGTGGCCGGTCGGGTCTGTCGATCATATGCCCGGTGAAGAGTACGACCCGCGACAATCTCTCCTGCGCAGCCGGCATCGTTCGCCGTGGCGGCGAACGCCTCGTCGATGACGCCGAGCGCCGTCGTCACGTTGTCCGCGAGCAAGCCGAGCGACTCGAACATTTCGATGTTCCGGCGCGCGGCGGAAACCGCGAAAGGGTCGTTCCTGACGCGCGCAAGCGCTCTCCTGTACTCATTCTCGATACGCGCAGGCTTGTCGATGGTCAGGAACAGGACGTCGGCGCGCGCGATCGCCGGCCACGGGTCGCCTTCGTCCTGCTTGACCTTGAAGACAGGATCGATTCCCAATGTGAGGCTAAGGGCCGCCGCGATTCGCTTCGCGCAAGCGTCGCGGTCTTTGAGCGCGCCTGCGGCCTTGTCGGGATCGTCGAAGGCCGCTTCCCACGCATCGGGCGCTCTCTGCGCAAGACCGCCCTGAATCTTGAGCATGGCAAGCGCGTTGACGCCGGGGTAGTACCCGGTCAGATCTGCGGCATAGGCATTGAGGTACGCGTCGAGGGCATCGGCCAGATGCGCGGAGCGCAGCGCGGCGCTGCTGCGCCTGTCGGCGGCAACGTCGCGCCAATCGTCGAGCCATCGCGTCTTCGCGTTGCTTCCGAGCAGCGAAAAGGCCTCGGCGCGGTCCGCCGGCGCAGCAACCCCATCGAGCGCGCGGCGGATGGCTTGGTCGGAACGGGTGAGAAACTCCTCCTTGTCTGCAGCGGATACCCTCGCGGCGAGCTTTTGATAGATAGTGCCGAGCCGGAGATTGGCACGCACATCGCCGGGGACCGCCTTGCGCAATGTCTCGAAGGTTTCTTTGGCACCCGAGAACGCCTTGATCCGGAACTGGGCCTCTCCGATGAGGCGCAGCCCCTCCGATTCCCATTCGAATCCCTCCGCTTCCGCGGCCAGCAACCGCAGGTCGCCACGTTCGCCCCGGTTCTGGGCGAGCTTGACGTCCTCCTGGAAATCGAGCGGTACCGGCATCAGTACCGAGCGGTCATGCGGCTTGAGATTCGGGAGCAGCTGAAAAACCGGGCTGTCCCTGTATTTGGACTCGGCGTTCAGGGTCGACCGAAGCGCGGCCGCGAGAGATTCAACGCCTCCCGCAAGGTCCGCGTGGTCGTAGGTGAAGTAGCGGTCGGTCTGGAGGTCGAATGGATATTTGAACTCGGTCGCCTTCGCACGCAGCAGGAACGTATGCTGATGGCGCAACGCGTGCCGGATCCCAAGCTCGTAAAAAGCATTGGGATTGTGGATCGACACGTCGGCCACGACAAGATCTGCCGTGACCAGCAGCCGGAACATGTCTTCGCGAATGTTTCCCTGCCGGATGAATTCGCCGGTCGTCCCTCCATCGATTGCCATGTCATGCTGGTCGCGCAGGCGTTCGAGCGCGGGTCGGATGAGCGCCCTTTCGACATCGTCAAAATCGATGCCCTCTTTTACGCCAAACGGTCGGACGAAAAAAGCGCGCATACGATTCCCTCCCACCTGCGGGTATCGCGGCCACCACCATCCCGGGTCGCTGACAATTCAAACTGCATGATAATCCAAGCCCCGACGGGGGACGCAAGGGCGGTCGCCCTTGGACCCGGGCCAAGCGTAAGCTAGAGTCTCGTTCCGCGCCCGGCGGGGCGCGCTTTGCATGCTGTCGAACAGGAAAGGAACGTCCAATGCCGACCTATCGAACGTTCAAGGAGCACCTCGACCCCTCGAACAAGCCCAAACGCATCCTCGCCCTTGACGGTGGCGGAATTCGCGGCGTGCTGACGGCAGGTCTCCTCCGGCGGATGGAGGAAATCCTGCGCGCTCGCGTGGGTGGCGACCCAAACTTCCGCCTTTCGGATTATTTCGACCTGATCGGCGGTACGTCGACGGGTTCGATCATCGCCGCCGGCTTAAGCCTGGGAATGACGGCAGAGGAAGTTCGCAACCACTATTTCACCCTGGGGAACGCGACGTTCAAGCGGGACCTGCTCCGGATAGGCGCGATCCGCCAGAAATACGATGCCGACAAGGTGGCGGACGCGCTCAAGGCCCTCTTCAAGGATCGCACGCTGGCAAGCAGTGACTTCAAGACCGGGCTGATGGTGATGAGCAAGCGCCTGGACACCGGAAGCCAATGGCCACTCAGCAACAATCCCGCGGCCCGTTATTTCAAGGCCCGCGAGAACTCGACGACCATTCCAAATGGGGAGTACCCGCTGTGGAAAGTGGTACGCGCGAGCACGGCCGCACCGTATTATTTTGCCCCGGAACGGATTGTCATCAAAAACGGCGACACCAAGCGGGATTTGAAAGGCGTAGTCGGCGAATTCGTCGACGGTGGCATGAGCACGGCGAACAATCCAGCGCTCGCTCTCGTGTTGATGGCCACGATACGAGGTTACGAGTTCAACTGGGAAATGGGTCCCGATCAATTACTCGTCGTTTCGCTCGGTACTGGCCGCAAGAGCGCGAACGTCGGTGTGGCCGAGGGTTTCGAAGCGACCTCGCTCGCGCACGCGATGCGCGCCCTTGTGTCGATCATGGATGATTGCGGCAACCTGGTGGAGACCACGATGCAGTGGCTCTCGCAGAGCCCGACCGCGCGCGAGATCGATCGCGAGCTGGGCAAGGTCGAGCCGGGAGTCGGCGGTGCGCCGCGCTTGACGTACCTGCGCTACAACGTGACCTTCGAAGCTGATTGGTTCCGCACAAATCTCGACCTGGATTGGCCGGATGCCGACGTCGCTGCGCTCGCCGCCATGGACAAGCCCGACAACATGCCCAAACTCGATGAGGTCGGGATGGTCGCCGGCGCGAAGCTGGTCAAGGAAGACCACTTCCCGGCGGCGTTCGACCTTGCCTAGCGGACGCTCGTAGGGGCAGCGATGCCGGCGAAATATTCGGTCGCAATATACGGAGGTGGCGTCGGCGGACTCAGCGCAGCGCAGGAGCTCGCCGAACGCGGTTTTGCGGTGACCGTGTACGAGCGCAATGCGGCGTTCGGCGGCAAGGCCCGCAGCCTTTCGGTCGCCTGCAGCGGCACCGGGGGGCGCACCGACCTTCCGGGAGAGCACGGTTTCCGCTTCTTCCCGGGGTTCTACAAGCACGTCACCGATACGATGGATCGCATTCCGTTCGGGACGAAAGGCGCCACCTGCCGCGACAACCTCGTGCTGGCGACGCGGATCCTCCTGGCGCGGCAAGGCAAGGTCGATCCGATCTGGATCGCCCGATTCCCCGAAACGCTGGACGATTTCCGGACTGCCTTTTTCGCGCTTTTCGACAATCTCGACATCCCGCATCACGAGATAGCGTTCTTCGTCACACGACTGTTGGCGCTGGCGACGAGCTGCGAGGAGCGCTACCGGGAAGAGTACGAGCAGATCACCTTCTGGGATTTCATCGGGGCGAACGCGCGGTCCGAGAGCTATCGCAGGTATCTCGGACAGGGGATGACCCGGTCGCTCGTCGCCATGCGCGCCGAGGAGAGCAGCACGCGCACCGTCGGGCGCATCCTGTTGCAGCTTTTCTACGGCATTCTCGTTCCGGGGCGCGTGTTCGATCGCTTGCTGAGCGGGCCGACGAACGACGTGTGGATCGATCCCTGGAGAACGCACCTGACCGAACGACTTGGCGTGACGTTGGTCCCCAAGGCAACCGTGCGCGCGTTCGACCTGGAAGGCGACCGGATACGCAGCGTCTCGATCGAACGCAACGGGCAGGTCGAATCGGTGACCGCCGACTACCATGTCGCCGCGATGCCGGTGGAGGTGATGCAGGGGCTTCTCACGCCGGAGCTCGCGCGCGCGGCACCCTCGCTTGCGCGACTGGGTGAGCTGCGTACGGAGTGGATGAACGGCATCCAGTTCTATCTCGAGACCGATCAGCCGCTCGCCCACGGCCACACGATCTACCTCGACTCGAACTGGGCGCTGACGTCGATCTCGCAGCGGCAGTTCTGGCGAGGTTACGATCTGTCGACGTATGGCAACGGTCGCGTCGGGGGAATCCTCTCGGTCGACATCTCGAACTGGACGGCGCCGGGCAACTTCAGCGGCAAGCCGGCGATGAGCGCAGCCTCGCGCGAGGAGATCAAGGAGGAAGTCTGGGCCCAGTTGAAGGCGGCGCTCAACGCGGCCGGCCATGTACAACTCGACGATCGCAATCTGGTGGACTGGTTCCTCGATCCGGACATCCAGCTGCCCAATCCAGGGACCGTCACGAACGCCGAGCCATTGCTCATCAATCATGCCGGTTCGCTGGCCGCGCGGCCGGAGGCGTTTACTGAGATCGGCAACCTGTTCCTCGCCGCCGACTACGTGCGAACCCACACCGATCTCGCCACGATGGAAGGCGCCAACGAGGCGGCACGGCGAGCGACGAACGCGATCCTCGCCGTGTCCGGCGTCGCGGTCGCGCCCTGCGATCTGTGGGAGTTCGACATCCCGCTCGCGATGCGCAAGGCGCAACTGCTGGACCAGGTGCGCTTCCGGCTGGGTCTGCCCAATCTGCTCCTTGTGCTGGGGTGAACCGGGGAATCTCTCCACCCGTCGGGCGGCACGCGGCGCAACGCTACAGGGCGGCTGAGCAATGGCACGACTCCCGCGCCGCATATCCGGGTGTTCTGCGGTGCCTAAGCGTGGGCCGGCCATTCAATGCCCAGCTTCTTCGCGGTGCGAGGACCGCAGATGCCGTCCGCCACCAACCGGTTCATCGCCTGGAATGCTTCTACCGCCGCGAGGGTGTGCGGCCCGTATTCACCGTCGATCTTCCCCGGATCGACGCCCTTGTCGCGAAGCGCACGTTGGACGGTCCGGACCAAAGGACTCTTGATGTTGGGAGTCTCGAGCGTCAGGAGGTACGGGAGCGCGGCGGGCACGACCACGTAGCCAGTCGAGGAATACTTGAGCTCCGGGATCGTGGCGACGTAGTTCCAGAGTCGCCCTTCGACCCTGTCGCGCCGCACGCCCAAGTTGATACCGGCGGCCTCGACGGTTCCGCCGCGTCCATCGGTAATCGCAATGTGCCCCATCTTCCCGGGTGCCGGAGGCTTGCGGATCAGGACAGCGCCGGGAATGCTGTTCGCCTCCCTTTGCGTAATCCGGTTGACCTTTCCGTCGACAGCGGCGCGCACCCATGCGCCCGAATAGGCGTCCGCCAACGCAGGATCGGCCGCGTCGTCCACGCATCCGTAGAGCTTCGCTACGGCCTGATAGACGAGCCACGAAGCGAATTCCGCGCAGTCCCACGGGCCATGCCAGTTCCGGTTGTCTTTGGGTACCTGCACGTTGACGTATTTCTCGCCGAGGCGGGTTTCGGCGAGAGCGAGGAGTTGAGCGCCAGTGTTCATGCCGGGCCTTTCCCTTGCTCGAGTTACAGGGTAATACGAGCCTGCACAAACACGTAAGCCTACGTCCAACCGGCATGCGCATCAAGATCCTGCAATGCGGCGGCAATCGGTGATACTAGACTCTGAACCAGAACGACGCGCAGCTGCCAGCATCGCTCAATGCCTGAAATTTTCATGAGCTACCGTCGAGCGGATGCCGCGGCTACCGCCGGGCGTCTGTTCGATCGCCTGTCCGAGCACTTCGGTCCCGACCAGGTGTTTCGGGATATCGATACGCTCGACGCTGGCGACGATTTCGAGCTAACGATAGCCAATGCGATTGCGAGCGCCACCGCGGTTTTGGTGGTCATCGGTCAGCGTTGGCTCGACTCGCGACGAGCGGACGGACTTCGCCGCCTCGACGATCCGGCGGATTACGTACGCCGGGAAATCGAGCTCGCCTTGACGTCGAATGCGCTCGTCATTCCGGTGTTGGTCGACGACGCGTCGATTCCCGGACCCGGGCAGTTGCCCGAGTCAATACGCGATCTGGCGACGCGCAATGCGGTCGAGCTGTCCCATCGACGCTGGCAGACTGACACCGACGATCTGATCCGGCGATTGGAGCTGCGCGGGATCCCGCCCCGCGAACCGGGCGCTGCGCAGACCGGGACATCGCCCGTCGCGATGCAACAGGTGCTGGTGACTGCGCTGGTGCACTTCATTCCCAATCTGTTTGCGTTGCTGCGACAGCCGCGGACATTTCTTCGCCGCCACGCACGCGGCCGCGGCGCAGATCTGATGGCGGCCGTCATCTTCTTCGTGCTCGCCATCGGGCTTGCCCTGGCCGTTCTCCTGGCGGAGTACACGCCGACCGAGACGGTAGGCGGCTTCTGCCTTGCTGTAATGGTCATGGGATCGATGGCAACTCTCATGCTGTCCATTCCGCTGTGGCTCGGCTGGCGGCTGGTCGGCGTCTCGCGGCACTACTTGAAGCTGCTGGTAGTGCTGCTGCATCAAGCCGCCGTTGTCTACCTCGCCTTGTTCATCTCGATGACCATCATCATCGTCGCAATCGATCTGGCGTCGCGCAACATGTTTCCCGAGATAATCGCCGAGCTCATGAAGCCGGGCCAGTCGATACGGGGCGGCTTCGAAGGCATGCGCGGCCGATTCCTGCTGTTGGCGAAGGGGGGAGAGCTCCAGGTCGCGTCGCTGCTGGCCGGTGTCGTGTCGCTGGCGGGCGCCGGCTGGCTCGTGTCGTCCTGGGGCGCCTATCGCGATGCTTTCGAGCGGAGCCGCTTGCGATCGCTTGCCGCTTTGTTCCTGGCCAGCGTCGTAATAGTTGCGGGCGTCGCCCTTATCCGGTTGATGTGGTGGGTTGCCACGGACCATGGATAGACAGGTCGCCGACCAAACCGCTTCCGAGCTGGAGCTGCATCGCATGCTTTGGCTCATCAAATTTCTCCGCGCGATGGTGCTTCACGTGCTGCTCGCGCTCGTCGCGGCACTGCTGTTCTTCCTGGCCGGGATCCACGACGTCTATCCGCTGGCCACGGACATGATTCAGGCCATGCGGGCGCAGGCAATCCAGAATCGGCTGGACGGGGCGACGATCGGCTATTCGGGCTTCGCAATCGTCGCATCGCTGCTGTTCGTCGCGACGTTGGCTCTATTGGTTTGGGTCTACGTTTCCATCACGAATGTCCGCCGAAACGCGTTGCGATTTCAGGCGATCCTGCTCCTGGTCATCTACCTGGTGGGCGCCGCCGGGAAATGGCAAGAAGTACGATTTGCGTTTGAAAATCTGGATTTCCTGTTTGCGGTGTTGGCTGCGCTTGGGGTTGCGATGACGACGCTGGTCGTTCCGCTCAGCGTTGTCTACGCCCTATGGGGTGTGGCACGCTCGCCGGAGCGGTCGAATTGCATCGCCACCCTGGATCCGCGGCTCGCCCCCGGTTTTTTGGACCTATTTCAACAAACTTCTCGATCTTCCGCGTACGCCATTGCGAAGGCTGCCGACGGCGGCGGCGTATGCGCTTGCACTTGCCGGTGCATTCTTGCTCATAGCGTCGGTAATGTACAGGTCACGGCAGGGAGTACGTCCAACAAACTTGCCGGTGCTTGGCAATCGCTTGCGAACATCGACGCGCCCGCCGGCAATTTCGACCGCACCTTCGACAATTCGGCCTTTCGCGCCGAAGGCAAACGCGATGAGCGAAAGGAGCAAGCCCACGAATGTGGCCGGCAACGCCCAGGCGTATCGAGCAATGACAGGAATGCGGCGCATGAGAGTATCCCATTGAGGCCGAAGCCCCGCATCGGTTTAGAGTCAGGCCGCTGTTTTACGCAGGGCGCTTTCGTAGATCCGCAAGTCGTTCGCCGAGAAGCAGCAGAAGATGACCTCTTGAATCGCCGCAAGCTCCCGCACCGTCGAATGAACCGTGGTCACCGCAACCGTGGCTGCGAGCTCGATAGGGTAGCCGTAGATGCCGGTGCTGATGCTCGGAAAGGCGAGCGAGCGGAGTTCTTCCTCGGCGGCGAGCAACAGGGAACGTCGATAACAGGAGGCTAATAGTTCCGGTTCCCCGCTCGAACCGCCGCGCCAGACCGGGCCAACCGTGTGGATGATGTATTTGGCCGGCAGCCGATAGCCTTTGGTGAGCTTGGCATCCCCGGTATCGCACCCGCCCAGGAGGCGACACTCTTGCAGCAACTCCGGTCCGGCGGCGCGATGAATTGCGCCGTCGACGCCGCCCCCTCCGAGTAGCGACCCGTTCGCGGCGTTGACGATGGCTCCAACTGACAGCGTGGTGATGTCGGCTTGAACCGCGCGAAGTATCGCTGACATAAGACGATGGAGTCGGAAGAGATCCAAACGATTGCAACCAACATCGCGAGTATGCCCGTCAGGACAGATTCAGGTCACGCAAATCACGGCCGCCGCGGCAAATCCGGCGACAACCAACTTATGACCACTCGAACGTCATCGGAAGCCTCTCACCGCTCCGTTTGGTCGGAATCGGGAGCAGGAAACGGCTGGCGAAAGGTGAACGCCTCCGCCGTGGGACCCCTGCTCCTCAGGAGATCGAGCTTGGCGATGGCTTCGGTGACGTTGGGCCGATGGCCCTTTGGCACCCACCACAGCACGAGAAAAGCCTCGTCCATTCGCTCGAACCATTCCCGGCGGCGGCGCAGAATTTCCATGTGAGCCGTACGATAGACGTACTCGTTGAGCGACTCTACATCGCGCCACACGGACATGTTGACGAGCATGTTCGCGTCTTCGAATGGACGAATGGCCGTGGCATTGCCCTCTTCGGTCTGGAGCCGCCACACAAACCCGGGTGAGCGCTCGGCCAGGGCGTTGATCCGGTCGAGGTTCGCGGCGAAATCCGCCATGACCGGCGAGTCCATCGGCCCCTTGATGGTACCGACGTTGAGTTGTGCAAGCTCGAATGCGGACATGGTCACTCCATAAAACGACAGACCCCGCCGAGGCGGGGTCTGTCGCGGAGCATGCGGGCAATCAGATGCGTTTGCGGCGCCGCGATACGAATCCCGCGGCGGCGAACCCCAATGCGAGCAGGCTGGCCGTCATCGGTTCTGGAACCACGAATCCGCGGATTTCGCCTCCCGGGGATGTGGTCGTATGAATGTTCAAATAAGTTCTGCCGCTGATCAGGCCAGCAGTGAACGCTGCCTCGGCATTCGCCAAACTACCCTGCGCCGTAATGAACGCCGGGTTGTATGCCGTAGCCGAGGCCAAATTCAGCAAGAAATCATTGGTTCCGCTCGTGACCCCCAGCGGGAAACCAGGGAAGGCTGGTACGACGGTCGCCACGCCAACGTTGGCGACCAAGAAAGGAGAGGCCAGGCAACAGTGAATGTGCGCGGCCGTCGTGTTCGAGTTCAAGCCGGAGAACACGATGTGGCCCTCAAGAGTGTGAGCCGTCGTATCAAGCACGAAACTGGCAGCGCCTGTCCCCGCAGTCGTGACCGGAGGAACCTCGGCCAAGCCCGACAGATGGACGAACAGGTTGAACAGCGCTGCGTGAGCCAACGGAGCGGCAACCAGCATCGTCGCGGCCAGCGCCAGGGAGAATATCGAACGTTTCACGGTGCCCTCCTGTCTGCTACGTCTATCTTTGGGTACTCGCAGGAATACCCGCCATGAAGTGCAGTGAATATTTTGGAATCTACAACTCATAGCAAAAATCGCACCGAATTTGGATAAATAAATGCAATCAAATAGTTGCAAGATCTAGACAAAGGCGCAGCGGCTGAAATGTAAAATCGTCCGACAGTGGATCAGGGGCAGGGTGAGGCCACGAGTTCCAGCACCATGTCGGCAAACATGCTGGGAGGCCGCCGCATTCCAGTCGCTCGCGCGCCGAGGGGAACCGTTGACGCGGGCCAGGAGATGGTTGGGCGGCAAGTATCGGGGCTCATCGCGATTTTGGCTTCCAATCTGGCGGGTACAGCCCGACCAATTGACGCATTTCGTCGTCGGTCAGCGGAAATAGCCTTGGCGCATTGGAACGGAAGTCTGCCGGTCTGCAAGCCGCCGGCCGACCGCACATCAATTTCGAGGGATCTCCGTTGTGCCCCAACCCGATGGCATGGCCGATCTCGTGCGCTATTACATTGCGCGCGACATTCGGTTGATTCATCGGCGGGAAATTCGCCCCACGAATTCCGACAACCCGCTTTCCCTGCACGTCGAACAGGCCCGCGAAAGACACGAACTCCGATTCACCAAGGAGAATCGTGAGATCTCCAGGCGCATCCCGGAGAACCTGCGGAATGGGCACAGGTCCCCGGCGCCCATCGACCACCGAGTGGCTTAGTGATTGCAGCGCCGCTTCCGGGATGGGCCCCGCGACACGCGTAACGGGACCGAGTCTGAACCTCGAGCCAAGTTCCTGGAGCGTCCTGTTCCAGAACGAGACGGCCTCGTCGACGTCGCTCAGCCGGCCATCGCCTGCGGAGCTGATCACCGTGATCTTCGGCACGTAGTCCACGGCACGCCGAATTGGGCGTGGGCAACACTGGTCGCCGCACCTGCGATGAGGATAATGCAGCCCGCTACGCGCTTCATCTGTGTCGGCCTCTGCCAGAGCTCAGCTAGTCGGGGCGACGCCTTTCACGGCCCACGCGAGCGCCGCGTAGGAGCGAGGAAGCAGGCATGCGGAAGCGTTCCCGTGGCCGTCGGTATAGCCGACGGCAGATCCTAGGACACCCTCACCACCGCCGGGCGCTTAGGTGTGGCGGCTTCGTGATAGATGTCATCGAAATATTGCACCAACTCAGCCTCGGGCATCGATTCGGGGATGGCAATATTCACAGGGGATCGCTTTCCGTCGGAACCGATGAGATAGGTCCGCCAAGATCCCTGCTCCCGCTCGACGAGCATCCGCTTGCCGAATACATCGAGCGTCACGCCCATGTGCTACACACGAGTGGCAAGGCAAGAGAAGCAACCCTGCTTGGCGTTGTGAAGGTGAACGTATTGAACCCGCTCGTCAAGGAGGAGGCGTTCGAGGCACGAGCCGACGTCCGTGCCTTCGCAGACTTCGGAGCAGACCATCATATTTGCGGAATCGTATGCACGGGCAGAGATAAGGCGGCGGCGCACGCTAGAGGGGACCTCACCGACTTCGAGAAAGCGCTGCCTGGCCCCCTTGCGCACATAGATCGGCCCCGAAGCCTGATACGGTGAGGCGACGCGATGATGCGCATAGGGGAGCAAGAGAAGTACTTCCCCGACTCCGGCGTCGATAAGGCTGATCCGGCAGGGGTAGCCCGGGTGTTCAGATGCGACCACACGTTTGGCACCGAGTGCGGCGAGGTCGCTGTCCGCCAGCGCGAACAGCGGCTCGAACGGTTCGGAAGGAAGGCCAACGAGTCGAAAGGAGGGCATGACGCGCCTTGGAAATAGGAGAGCGCCATCGTCACACGCTCGCGCGAACAGTGCTCGCCATTTTCGGACATGCAGTTCGGCGAAGACCATTGGCGTCGTGATTCCGCAGTCACTGCTGCTGCGCGCTGACGAGGTGATCCAGTAACGGACGGCGGATATTCGTTAGCGAGTTTCGACGGCCGATGTCGAAGTCAGCTTTTATTTGGCAAGGTCCAGCATGAAAGTTTGTCCGACGAGGTTCTTGCCGAAGCTGTGATGACGCTCTTCGTGCGTGAGCCTGAATCCGGCATCTTCGTAAAGGTGGCGCGCGGCGTCGAGCCCCGCGTTGGTCCACAGCATCAGCTTGCGGTATCCGGCGCGCCGCGCGAAGTCGACGCACTCGGCGACGAGCCGCCGTCCGATGCCGGCGCCGCGCGCCGACGGGTCGACGATCAGCAGCCGCAGCTGCGCGACGGTGGGCGACTTCTGGACCACGAACACCGAACCAACGTTCTGGCCGTCGCGCTCGGCGATCCAGCAGCGCTCACGCTTCGGTTTGTAGCGCTTGACGAAGCGCGCCGCGATTTGCGCGACCAGCGCTTCGAACGATTCGTCCCAGCCATATTCCCGAGCGTAGAGCTGGCCATGGCAGGACACCACCCAGCCGATATCACCCGGCCGGTGCGGTCGAAGCACGACCGGAGCGCCGCTCGCGGGTGGGTTCCCGAGAAGCGACTCGATGGTATCCATCGCGCCGACCAGCCGCGCCTGAGCTTCGCTCGCCATGGGCGCAAGCATGGCCGCAATCTCGTCGTGTGAGGCACGATCGAGCGGCGCGAACATCTTTCGTCCTGCTGCCGTGAGTGTCAACCGAAGCCGGCGCGCGTCATCCTTCGCCGGCGCTTTGCGCAGGTAGCCCTTGGCAACGAACCCGCGCAGGATGCGGCTCAGGTAGCCGGCGTCGAGGCCGAGACGGCGCGCGAGATCGGTTGCCACCGTCGCCTCCGCCGCATGGGCAAGCTCGTAGAGCACGCGGACCTCCGCCAGCGACCAGGGACTGTCGTAGAGTCCCAGGCGCAACATGCCGATACGCTGCGTATAGAAGCGGTTGAAGCGCCGAACGGCGTCAACCCGCGAATCCGGAACCAAGTCCATGTGCGAATGTCAAGCAATTGATTGACTTTGTCAACTATCTGGATGGGCCGGGCCGGTTCGCACCGAATCCCGCGGCCCGCCGCGCTCGTTCCTCGGTCCAAGTCGCCGCGCTAGCGAGTCATGTAAGTCGCGTCCGACAAGGAAATGCGTTGAAGCCGGATTACCCGGACGCCGCTAGTAGCCCACATTGGCACCATTGCTGATCAACAGGAGACCCACGATGTCCCGACGCAACGTATTTGATGTCCGCCATGGCCGGATCGCGGTCGGCTCGCTCATCTGCGCTTGCATTGCGACGCCCGCCTTTGCGGCCTCGCTCCACGCGATAGCATTGGACCCATCGTTCCATTTAAGCGAAGCGTTGCTGATGGGCTCGCTGATACTGCTTGCCACTGCATTGGTCGTGCGTATCACCCGGCGTCGGCGCGACACCGAATCGACGCCGAACGGTACCGATTTGCGGTATTGGAAGCACGAGGAGGCGTGACCGAGGCAAGAACGTAAAGGGCCCCGCATGGGGCCCTTTCTTCGATCGCAGCCGACCGGAAATCACGAAGCCGCCTTCCCGGCCGCCAAGCACGTCGTGTCAGCGTTGCGATGGGGGTCGCCCTGCACTGACGCTGCCCCACAGCCACGCCGCACCGCGCACGCCGCTCGAATCGCCGTGGGCGTTGCGCACGAGTCGCGTGTCGACGCGGTCCGAAAACACCCAGGCGGTCCACATTTTCGGCACGTTCGCGTAGAGCCGATCGACGTTCGAGATCCCGCCCCCCAGCACGATCACGTCGGGGTCGAGGATATTGATCACGTGCGCGATCGCCCGGGCGAATCGTTCCTCGTAGCGCTCGAACGTCGCGGCGCACGCAACGTCGCCGGCGGCCGCGCGGGCGGCGATGTTTTTCGCGGTCGCGGGCTCGCAAGTCGCCGCGAGATGCTCCCGCTCCATGCCGGGGCCGGACAGCCAGGTCTCGATGCAACCCGACCGGCCGCAGAAGCATGGATAGCCGGGACGCTCGTCGTCGCGGGGCCACGGTAGCGGGTTGTGGCCCCATTCGCCCGCGATGGCATTCGGTCCGTCGAGCACCTCGCCGTGAACGACTACGCCGGAGCCTACCCCCGTGCCCAGAATGACACCGAGGACCACCCCGGCGTCCCGGCCGGCGCCGTCGCTCGCCTCCGACAGGGCGAAACAATTGGCGTCGTTGGTGATGCGAACCTCGCGCCCGAGCCTTGCCTCGAGATCGCGGCGGATGGGTTGTCCGTTGAGGCAGAGCGAATTCGAGCCGCGCAGCAGGCCGGTGGCCCGCGAGATAGACCCCGGCGTACCAACGCCGACGGTGCCGCGGGTGCCGAGCTCGCGTTCGGTTGCTTCGACCAGGTGCGCAATCGCGTCGAGAGTTGCACGATAATCGTGCGGCGGTGTGGCGACCCGTCGCCGCAGAAGCTCGCGCCCTCCATGATCGAGCGCGACGATTTCGATCTTGGTCCCGCCAAGATCGATGCCCAGGCGAATGCGCTCGTCAGTCATCCCGGTGCACTGTTGGTGTCGGCCACCGCTCGTGCCCATTTTCAGGCACATTTCCTGCATTCCCTCGGGCGAAGCCGCCCGAAAGCGCGGAAGCACGTTGTAGACTTGACATGCGATGACGATCGATCCTCCACCAGCAATCGTACCTCACGATACCGCGGCCCCCGTTCCGCCGGAGACAACCACCACGGCGGGAATCAAGGCGACGGACAGCGTCATTGCTTTCCGACAGGCGGTGCTCGACAAGCTCACCTACATGGTCGGCAAGGACCCGGGCCATGCGCGCGATCACGACTGGCTCGTCGCGACCGCCCTGGTCGCGCGCGACCATATCGTCGACCGCTGGGTCGAGGCCACGCGCCGAACCTATCGCGACGGCCGCAAGCGCGTCTACTACTTCTCGCTCGAGTTCCTGATCGGCCGCCTCCTCTTCGATGCGCTCGGCAACCTTGGCATCACCGAGACGGCTCGCGCCGCGCTGCGCGAACTGGAAGTGGATCTCGACCGTCTGCGCGCACTCGAGCCGGACGCGGCGCTGGGCAACGGCGGCCTCGGTCGGCTCGCCGCCTGTTTCATGGAGAGCATGGCCACGCTCGGCGTCCCCGCGCACGGGTACGGCATCCGTTACGACCACGGTATCTTCCGCCAAGCACTGCGCGACGGCTGGCAGCTCGAGCTGCCCGAGGACTGGCTGTCGTCCGGCAATCCGTGGGAATTCGAGCGGCCGGAAGTCTCCTACACGATCGGCTTTGGCGGCACCGTCGAGAGCATCGAGGGCGACGACGGCACGACACGCTACCGCTGGGATCCCGCGGAAAGCGTCAATGCGGTCGCGTTCGATACTCCGATCGCCGGATGGCGTGGCCGGCACGTCAATACGCTGCGACTGTGGTCGGCGCGCGCGACGGATCCGCTGCGGCTCGACGACTTCAACCGCGGCGACCACGTCGGCGCGCTCGCCGACCGCGTGCGCCTCGAAGCGGTCTCGCGCGTGCTCTACCCAAGCGACGACACGGCCGCGGGCCACGAGCTGCGGCTGCGGCAGGAGTTCTTCTTCGCCTCGGCGTCGCTGCAGGATCTCCTGCGCCGGCACAAGGCGCAGCACGGCGAGCTCGTATCTCTGGCGGACCACGTGGCGATCCAGCTGAACGACACGCATCCCGCCATTGCCGTTCCCGAGCTCATGCGCCTGCTGGTCGACGAGCACGGAATGCCGTGGGAGCTCGCCTGGAACACCACGACGTCCGTCTTCAACTACACGAACCATACGCTGCTGCCGGAGGCCCTCGAGACCTGGCCCGTTTCGCTGCTCGAGAACCTGCTGCCGCGGCACATGCAGATCATTTACCTCATCAACGCGCTGCATCTCGACGTGCAACGCAATGCCGGCCACGACGATGACGCCTTCCTTTCGTCGATTTCCATGATCGAGGAAAATCACAGCCGCCGCGTCCGGATGGGTCACCTCGCGTTTCTCGGGTCCCGTCGCGTCAATGGCGTCTCGGCGCTGCACACGGAGCTCATGCGCCAGACGGTGTTCCGGGACTTGAACGTGATCCACCCCGAGCGCATCGTCAACAAGACCAACGGCGATTTCCTTCCGCCGCTGGCTCTACCAGGCAAACCCCGGGCTCACCAAGCTCATCGTCGACGCGATCGGTCCCGAGGTCGAGGATGACGCGACGCAGCTCGAGTCGCTCGTGACCCTCGCCGACGATGCGTCGTTCCGCGAGCGGTTTGCGGCCGTGCGCCGCGTGAACAAGGTCGCCCTCGCGCGGCTCGTCGCCGAACGCTTAGGCTTCGGTCTCGATCCCGACGCGCTGTTCGACGTCCACATCAAGCGCATCCACGAGTACAAGCGGCAGCTCCTCAACATTCTCGAGACCATCGCGCTCTACAACGCGATGCGCGCGCAGCCGCAGCGCGCGTGGGTGCCGCGGGTGAAGATCTTCGCCGGGCAAGGCGGCGGCCGGCTACCACCAGGCGAAGCTGATCATCAAGCTCGCCTCGGACGTGGCGCGCGTGATCAACCGCGACCCCGCCGTGCGCGGGCGGCTCAAGGTGGTTTTCGTGCCGAACTACAACGTGAGCGTGGCCGAAGCGATCATTCCCGCGGCGGACCTGTCCGAACAGATCTCGACTGCCGGCATGGAAGCCTCCGGCACCGGCAACATGAAGCTCGCGCTCAACGGCGCGCTCACGATCGGCACGCTGGATGGCGCGAACATCGAGATCCAGCGAACACGTCGGCGGCGAGAACATGTTCATCTTCGGGCTTCTCGCCGAAGAGGTCGCCGCACGCCGCCGCGACGGCATCGACGCGACCGCCATCATCGGCGGCTCGCCCGCCCTCGTCGAAGTCCTCAATGCCGTCGCGTCCGGGATGTTTTCGCCGGACGACAGGAGCCGCTATCGCGGGCTTGTCGATGCGCTCGCGGCATCACGACTATTTCATGGTCGCGGCCGATTTCGAGGCCTATCGGGAGGCGCAGCGCGCGGTGGGCGGCGCTCTGGCAGGACCAGAACGCGTGGTGGCGCATCGCCGTGCTCAATACGGCGCGCATGAGCTGGTTTTCGGCCGATCGCGCGATTCTCGATTACGCGCAGGAGATCTGGCGCGCGAAGCCAAGCCTGGGATGAACGACCCGCCACGCTCAGCTGAACGTTGCCCGCCGCGCACCATCGACGCGATCGTCGAAGGCCGCCATGCCGATCCGTTCGCGGTGCTCGGCGTCCACGAGGACGACGGAGGCATTGTCGTGCGGGCGTTCGTTCCCGGCGCCGCTACCGTCGATGTCGTAACGCGGGATGGCGCAAGGCTCGCATCGCTCTCGCGCCGGCACGACGCCGGATTTTTCGAGGGCGAGATTCCGCGCCGAACGGCCTATCTGCTGCGCGCCGCGAACCAGCGTGATGCCTGGGTCGTCGACGATGCGTACGCGTACGGTCCGGTGCTCGGCCCGCTCGATGACTGGCTGATCGGCGAAGGCACGCACGCCAAGCTCTACGACGGCCTCGGCGCGCATGCCATCGAGCACGAAGGGGTCGAGGGCGTGCATTTCGCGCTGTGGGCGCCGAACGCGCAACGCGTTTCCGTCGTCGGCGACTTCAACACCTGGGACGGCCGTCGCCACGCGATGAGCAAGCGCTTCGGCACGGGCGTCTGGGAGATCTTCGTCCCCGCGCTCGCCGAGGGCACGCTGTACAAGTACGAAATCGTCGGCGCCGGCGGCGCGCTGCTTCCGCTGAAGGCCGATCCCGTCGGATTCGGCGCGGAGCTGCGACCCTCCACCGCATCGGTCGTGCGCGACACGATGCGTTTTGCCTGGGCCGACGCGGACTGGATGACGGCGCGGGCCGCACGCGATCCGCGCCGCGCGCCGATGTCGATCTACGAGGTGCATCTCGGCTCCTGGCGACGCGGGGATGGCAACCGCTGGCTCACCTACGACGAGCTCTCCGACACGCTCGTCCCGTACGCGGCGGAGATGGGGTTCACGCATCTCGAGCTCATGCCCGTCAACGAGCATCCGCTCGACGAGTCCTGGGGCTACCAGCCGATCGGGCTGTTCGCGCCGACGAGCCGGTTCGGCGAGCCCGCCGCGTTCGCTCGTTTCGTCGATCGTTGCCATCGCGCCGGAATCGGCGTGATCCTCGACTGGGTGCCGGCGCACTTTCCGGTGGACCCGCACGGCCTCGCGCAGTTCGACGGCACGGCGCTCTACGAGCACGCGGATCCGCGCCAGGGCTTCCATCCCGACTGGAGCACGGCGATCTTCAATTTCGGCCGACGGGAGGTCGCGAACTATCTCATCGCCAGCGCACTCTTCTGGCTCGACCGCTATCACGTCGATGGCCTGCGCGTCGACGCCGTCGCGTCGATGCTCTACCTCGATTACTCGCGCAAGGGCGGCGAATGGCTGCCCAACCCCCATGGCGGCAACGAAAACCTCGAAGCGATCGCCTTTCTGCGGCGACTCAACGAAACCGTGTACGCCCGGCATCCTGGCGCGATCACGATCGCCGAGGAGTCGACGGCGTGGCCCGGGGTATCGCAGCCCACCTTCGCCGGCGGCCTGGGCTTCGGGTTCAAGTGGAACATGGGGTGGATGCACGACACACTCGAATACCTGGGCGAGGATCCGGTGCACCGGCGCTGGCACCATGCCAAAATGACGTTCGGGCTCATGTACGCGTTCGCGGAGAATTTCGTGCTGCCGCTGTCGCACGACGAGGTCGTGCACGGGAAGAAATCGCTGCTCGGGAGGATTCACGGCGACACGTGGCAGCAGTTCGCCACGCTGCGCGCCTATTTCGCGCTCATGTGGGCGCATCCCGGCAAGAAGCTCCTGTTCATGGGCCAGGAATTCGCGCAGGGCCGCGAGTGGAATTTCGACACCGGTCTCGATTGGCCGTCCCTTGGCATCGCGTGGCATCGGGGGTGCAGGGGCTCGTTCGCGACTGCAACCGCGCCTACCGCGCGGAACCCGCGTTGCACGCCCGCGATTGCGAAGCCGAGGGCTTTCGCTGGATCGTGGTCGACGACTCCGACAACTCCGTTCTCGCGTGGCTGCGCTTCGCAGGCAACGGCGCGCGTCCGGTGGCCGCCATCGCGAATTTCACTCCGGTGCCGCGCCCGGGGTATCGGATCGGCCTGCCTGCGCCGGGCCGCTGGCGCGAAATTCTCAACACCGACGGCGCCGCCTACGGTGGATCGAATTTCGGCAATGCGGGCAGCGTCGATGCGGTCGCCGGTCGCCTCCCAGGCCTGCCCTTTGTCGGCGGACGTGATGTTGCCGCCGCTCGGAACCCTTTGGCTCGTGCACGAAGGCGGCGCATGATCTCGCCGTCCGTTCTTTCCGGTGGGAAGGAAGGCGAAAGGAGCGCCATGGAAAAGGTAACCTACTCGACGCCGCTCGCGCGCTCCGCGATGGCGTATGTCCTCGCCGGGGGGCGCGGCAGCCGGTTGATGGAGCTCACCGAAAGGCGCGCCAAGCCAGCCGTCTATTTCGGCGGCAAGTCGCGCATCATCGATTTCGCCCTGTCGAACGCGCTCAATTCCGGCATCCGGCGCATCGCGGTCGCCACCCAGTACAAGGCGCACAGCCTCATCCGGCACCTGCAGCGGGGCTGGAACTTCCTGCAACCGGTGCGCAAGGAGAGCTTCGACATCCTGCCGGCGAGCCAGCGCGTCGCCGAGGACCAGTGGTACGCGGGCACGGCCGATGCGGTCTTTCAGAACATCGACATCATCGATGGCTACGCGCCCGAATACATCATCATCCTGGCCGGCGACCATATCTACAAGATGGACTACGAGCGGATGCTGGTCCAGCACGTCAACGCCGGCGCCGACGTGACGGTGGCATGCCTCGAAGTGCCGGTCGCCGAGGCGACGGGATTCGGCGTCATGCATGTCGACGCCACCGGGCGGATCGTGGCGTTCGTCGAAAAGCCGCCCGAGCCGCCCGAGATGCCCGGCCGCCCGGGCTGGGCGCTCGCGAGCATGGGCATCTACGTGTTCGACCGCGAGTTCCTGCACGAGCAGCTCCGGCGCGACGCGGCGGAACCGAAGTCGAGCCGCGACTTCGGTCGCGACCTCATTCCCTGGATCGTGACGAACGGCAAGGCGATCGCACACCGTTTCGCAGAGTCGTGCGTCCAGTCGCGCGCCGAAGGCGGCGTGTACTGGCGCGACGTAGGCACGCTGGACGCCTACTGGGAAGCCAACACCGACTTGACCGACATCGTCCCCGCGCTCGATCTCTACGACCGGGACTGGCCGATCTGGACCTACGCGGAAATCACGCCGCCCGCGAAATTCGTGCACGACGTCGACGGGCGCCGCGGCGTCGGGATCTCGTCGCTCGTGTCGGGCGGCTGCATCGTATCCGGCGCGGCGATCAAGCGATCGTTGCTCTTCACCGGCGTTCGCGTGAACTCGTACAGCAACATCGAGAACACCGTCGTCCTCCCCTACGTGGAGATCGGGCGGCGGGTCAAGCTCGCCAACGCGATCATCGATGCTGGCGTCAAGATCCCCGCCGGCCTCGAAGTCGGCTTCGACCCCGAGGTCGACGCGCGTCGCTTCCGCCGCACGGCGGGCGGCATCTGCCTCATCACGCAGCCGATGATCGACCGGTTGGACAAGGTCGTCACCTAAATGCGGCGCTTGCACGTCCTCGCGGTCGCGTCGGAGATCTTCCCGTTGATCAAGACCGGCGGCCTCGCCGACGTCGTCGGCGCGCTGCCGCCCGCGCTTGCGCGCGAAGGCATCATGACGCGCACGCTGATTCCCGGGTATGCACCGGTGCTCGCCGCGTTGGAGGACGCCACGGCGACCCACACGTTTGCGCAATTGCACGGTGGGCCGGCGCGCCTCCTCGTTGCGCGCGCCGCGGGACTCGATCTCTTCGTGCTCGACGCGCCCCATCTCTACGCGCGCCCCGGCAACATCTATGTCGGAACCGACGGGAAAGAATGGCCCGACAACGGGCTTCGCTTCGCGGCGCTCGCCGCCTGCGCCACCGCGATCGCCCGCGGGGCCATCACCGGCTACGCACCCGACATCGTCCATGCCCACGACTGGCAGGCAGGCCTCGTTCCGGCGCTGCTCCATTACGGAGGCGCGCCGCGGCCGGGCACGATCATGACGGTGCACAACCTGTCGTTTCAGGGGCAGTTTCCGCGCGAGCTCCTCGCGCGGATCGGCCTGCCTCCCCACGCCTATGCGCTCGACGGCGTCGAATACCACGGCACGATCGGCTACCTCAAAGCCGGGCTCGCGTTGGCCGATCGGATCACCACGGTGTCGCCGACCTACGCCGCCGAGATCCGCACGCCAGAGGACGGGATGGGGCTCGACGGGCTGCTGCGCAAGCGCGGCGGCCGTGTTGACCGGCATCCGCAACGGCATCGACGACGTGGTGTGGAATCCGGCGACGGATCCTCATCTTGCCGCGCGCTTCGACGCGAGGCGCATCGCGCGACGTTCCGTCAACAAGACGGCGCTGCAGGCGCGGTTCCGTCTCGACCGCGATCCAGCGGCGTTCGTGCTCGGCGTCATCAGCCGATTGACGTCGCAGAAGGGCATGGACCTCCTGCTCGAAGCGTTGCCGGCGATCACCGCCGGCAACGCTCAGCTCGCGCTCATCGGTTCTGGCGACAAACCGCTCGAACACCGCTTCGTCACCGCCGCCGCGCGTCATCCGGGTCGGGTCGGCGTCGATCATCGGCTACGACGAGTCGATCGCGCACCTCGTGCAGGGTGGCGCCGATGCGCTGCTCGTTCCGTCGCGCTTCGAGCCCTGCGGCCTCACTCAGCTGTGCGCGCTGCGCTATGGCGCCATTCCTGTCGTGGCACGGGTCGGCGGCCTCGCCGATACCGTTGTCGACGCCAACGAGATGGCGCTCGTGGCCGGAGCCGCGACCGGCATCCAGTTCGCGCCGGTGACGCGCGGCAATCTCGAGCTCGCGATCGGCCGCGCCGCAGCGTTGCGCAGCGACCGCGCGTCGTGGCGGCGCATGCAGTTGCGCGCGATGGCGACCGACGTTGGCTGGACGAGACCTGCGAAACGCTACGCCGCGCTCTTTCGCGACCTGGCCGCGAAGCGCGCCTGACGCATGAGCGCCGACGGGCCGCCCCAAGGCGCGAATGGCTCCCTCTCGGAGGCGCGCAGCGCGAAGGTTGCACCAATGAGCGTCGGCCCCGGCAGCCCCGAACCGCTCGGCGTCACGCTCATCGCGCATGGCGCGAACGTCGCCGTCGCGTCCGCGCACGCGACCGCCATCGAGTTTTGTCGCTTCGACAGGAGCGGCCGCACCGAGATCGAACGCATCGCGTTGCCGGAGCGCACCGGTGACGTCTGGCACGGGTTCATCGCCGACATTACCGAAGGCGAGCGCTACGGACTGCGGGCGCACGGCCCCTACGACCCGCGCCAAGGCCATCGGTTCAATCCCGCGAAACTTCTCGTCGATCCGTACGTGCGCGCGCTCGACCGGCGGTTCGCCTTCGATCCTGCCATGATCGGCGGCGGTGACGACCGCGCAACGCGCGATGACACGGACAGCGCCCCTTTCGTGCCGAAGGGCATCGTAACGCGGTTTGTCAAACCCGCCGCTGCCCGTCGTCCGCGCGTGCCGTGGGCGAATATGGTCGTCTACGAACTCAACGTGCGCGGCTTCACGCAGAGCCACCCCCGCGTGCCGAAAACGCTGCGCGGCACGGTGGCGGGACTCGCGCATCCCGCCGCGCTCGCGCACCTGACGCGCCTGGGTGTCACGACGATCGAGCTGATGCCGATCGCCGCCTGGGTAAACGAGCGCCACCTCGCCGGTCTCGGCCTCGCCAATTACTGGGGTTACAACCCTGCGGCGCCGTTCGCGCCCGATCATAGACTCGCCCCCGGCGGCATCGACGAGGTGAGAGGCACCGTGGCCGCACTCCATGCGGCCGGCATCGAAACGATCCTCGACGTCGTCCTCAATCACACCGGCGAGGGCGACGCGCGCGGTCCCACGCTGTCGCTGCGGGGCCTCGACAACGCGACCTACTACCGGACTTTCGCCGACGACCACGCGCGATATGTCGACGACACCGGGTGCGGCAACACGGTGGCGCTCGACCGGCCGCCGGCGCTCCGCCTTGCGCTCGACACGCTTCGCTACTACGCCGAGGTCGCCGGCGTCGATGGATTTCGCTTCGACCTCGCGACCACGCTCGGCCGGCGCGCCGATGGTTTCGACGCCGCGGCGCCGCTGCTCCAGGCCATCGAGCAGGATCCCGTGCTGCGCGAGTTGAAGCTCATTGCCGAGCCGTGGGATGTCGGGTCGGGAGGCTATCGTCTCGGTGAGTTCGCGCCCGGTTGGGGCGAATGGAACGACCGTTATCGCGACGCGGCGCGCAGGTTCTGGCGCGGCGACCCGGGACGTGTCGCCGAATTGGCGACGCGCCTCGCCGGCTCGGCCGACGTCTTTGCGCCACGCTTCCGCCGGCCGTCGCGATCGATCAATTTCGTCGCCGCGCACGACGGCTTCACGCTCGCCGATGTTGTCTCCTACGCGACGAAGCACAACGAGGCGAATGGCGAAGGCAACCGCGACGGCAGCGACGTCAACCATTCATGGAATCACGGCGTCGAAGGGCCGACGAACGATGCCGCGATCGTCGCGGGGCGCCAACGCGACGTTCGCAACCTGCTCACCACGCTCCTGTGCTCGCGCGGCATCCCCATGCTCGCGATGGGCGATGAGCTGGGGCGCACCCAGCGCGGCAACAATAACGGCTATGCGCAGGACAACGCGCTCACCTGGGTCGATTGGGCGACGGCGGACCAGACGCTCATCACCTTCGTGGCCAGACTCGTCGACTTGCGCAAACGCCACGCCGCACTACGCGAGGATCGATGGCTGACCGGGATGCCGGCCGAGGCCGGCGGATTCCCCGACGTCGAATGGCGGCGTCCGGACGGCCCTTCGATGGAAGGCTCCGACTGGACAAATCCGGATTCGCGGGCACTGGTCGCAATCGTTCGCGCAAGCGTGACCGATGCGGATTCCGGCAGCGGCGTCGCCATCGCGTTCAATGCCGGCGATGCTCCGGTCACCGTGCAATGGCCGGACGCGCGCGACGGCTTCGCCTGGCATCGATGTGTCGATACGACGTTGCCGACAGGACTACCGAACCGCGAGGACTCCGGGGCAATCGACGCCACGATGGTCGCCCCGCATTCGGTTGTCGTCGTCACGGAGGAGCCGGAAGCATCGCCCCGGCGCAGAAGGTCCCGTCTGGCGCCCGAGATCCTCGACCGGCTCGCGGCGGCGGCGGGTATCGCCGCGGACTGGTGGGATGTCTCGGGCAAGCGGCACATCGTCGGCGCCGACACGAAACGCGCCCTGCTTGCCGCGATGGGATTTCGCGCCGATTCCACTTCCGACGCGCGCGCGCACCTCGCCGCCATTGGCGAAATCCGCGGGGAGCAACGACCGCCCGCGCCGCGCGACGAAGCTTCCACCCGTCACGGCCGTGTCGTTACCCCGCCCGATCGATGCTTCCTCCCGCCCGAGCTCCGCGCCGGCGCCCGACGCTTCGGCCTCGCCGCCCATCTCTATGCCCTTCGGCGCAACGGGGACCAGGGCATCGGCGATTTCACGACGCTTGCCGCGATCGCCGCTGCCACCGCGCGCGCCGGCGGCAGCATCGTCGGCGTCAATCCTCTGCACGCCCTCTTTCCCGGGGACCGGGAGCGGGCGAGCCCCTACCACCCGTCCGATCGCCGGTTTCTCGATCCGATCTACATCGATGTGGACCGCGTCCCCGATCTCGCGGCATCGGATGAGGCGCGTGCGTTACTGGGGAAAAGCGGCCAACGCATTGCGGCGCTCGCGGCGAGCGCCGCCGTCGACTACGGCGCGGTGTGGCAATTGAAGGAACGCGTGTTGCAAGCATGCTTCGCGTGCTTCGACCATCGCCCGAACGGTGATCCGCTGGTGGCCGAATTCGAGCGTTTCGCCCATGCCGGCGGCCCGAGCGCTGCGGCAGTTCGCGCTGTTCGACGCGATTGCCGCGGAGCATCCGCGCGTGCCGTGGCATGCGTGGCCGCACGCATTGCGGGAACCGGACGCCGCGGGAGCAGCCGACTTCGGGCGCAAGCATGCCTACCGGATCCGGTTCGCCCTCTACCTGCAATGGCTCGCGGACCGCCAATTCGACGCCGCCGCCCGCGAGGCGCGGTCGAGCGGTCTCGCATTCGGCTTTTTCCGCGATCTCGCTGTCGGCGCCGCGCCGGACGGGGCCGAGGTCTGGGCGAATCCGTCCGCGTTCGCCCGCGGCGTGGCCATCGGCGCGCCGCCCGATCCCTTCTCCAGTGGCGGCCAGAACTGGAACCTGCCGCCGCCGAATCCGGGAGCGCTCCTCGCCTCCGGTGGGGCCGCATTTGGTGAATTGCTCGCAGCCAACATGCGCCATGCGGGGGCGCTGCGGATCGACCACGTGATGGGGCTTTCGAGGCTGTTCTGGATTCCGGACGGCGCCACAGCGGCCGAAGGCGCCTATGTCGAGTATCCGTTCGACCTTCTCCTCGGCGTGCTCGCGGCCGAAAGCGTTCGCGCCCGGTGTCTCGTCGTCGGCGAGGACCTGGGGACGGTGCAGGAGGGTCTGCGCGAAAGGCTCGCCGCGGCCGATGTCCTTTCGTATCGCGTGCTGTGGTTCGAGCGTGAAGGAACGCGCTTCGTCGCGCCTGCACGCTATCCGGCGCTGGCCGCGGCGACCGTGTCGACGCATGACCTGCCCACCATCGCCGGCTGGTGGAGCGGCGCCGACATCGCCGAAAAGGCCACGCTCGGCCTCATCGACGCCGCGGGCGTTGCGGCTGCGACAACGGAGCGTGCCGAGGCGAAGCGGGCGCTCTGCGATGCGATCGTGGAGGTGGGGGTCGCCGACGGCGTGACGCCCTCCCCCGACGCGCCGCACGATGCCTCGACCACGGCGGCCATCCATCGGTACGCGGGCGCGGCGGCCTCGGCTCTGGTGCTGCTCCAGGCCGACGATCTTGCCGGCGAAACGACCGCGCTCAACCTGCCCGGCACCGACCGCGAACGCCCCAATTGGCGCCGGAAGGTGCGCGTCGGGGTCGAAGCGCTGTGGCAGACGCCGGCCGCGCGCCTCACGCTTTCCGGGTTCAGCGCAACTGATGGATCCGCTGGCCGAGCATCTCGGGAATCACGAGAGTGATCCCGCCCTTCGTGACATGGAAACGTCGCCGATCCTCGTCCGGATCGAACCCGACGACAAATCCTTCCGGCACTTGGCAATGCTTGTCGATCACCGCCTTCCTCAGCCTGCAATTGCGGCCCACATCGACGTCAGGCAGGAGTACCGAATCCTCGACCGTGCAGAAGTCGTGGACACGGACGTTCGAGAACAGCAGGGAACGGCGCACGGTCGAGCCGCTGATGATGCAGCCGCTGGCGACGATCGAGTCGAGCGCCGTGCCGCGCCGGTCGTCGTCGTCGAACACGAATTTCGCCGGCGGCAGCTGCTCCTGGTACGTCCAGATCGGCCAGTCCGTGGCGTAGAGGTTCAACTCGGGCACGACGTGCGTCAGCGCGATATTCGCCTCCCAGAAGGCGTCGATGGTCCCGACGTCGCGCCAGTACGGAATACCGTTGTTGGTGTTGACGCAGCTTTCGGCAAAATCATGAGCGAATACGCGCGCGCCCTGGCGCAGGAGGCGAGGGATGAGGTCCTTGCCGAAGTCGTGACTGGACTCCGCGTCGTCGGCATCGCGCACGAGCTCGTCGTACAGAAATGCGGCGTCGAACACGTAGACGCCCATGCTGGCCAGCGCGCGGTCCGGCCGACCCGGCGCCGGTGGCGGCCGTGACGGTTTCTCCTGGAACGCCGTCACGCGACGCGCGGCGTCCACGGCCATCACCCCGAAGGACGACGCCTCGCAGAGCGGCACGTCGATGCACGCGATCGTCATCTGGGCCCGGTTCCGGACGTGGTCGTCGAGCATGCGGCCGTAGTCCATCTTGTACACATGGTCGCCGGCGAGGATCAGCACGAATTGGGGATCGTGCCGGCGCAGGATATCGAGATTCTGGTAGACGGCGTCGGCCGTGCCCTGATACCAGCTGGTCTCGATCCGCTGCTGCGGCGGAAGGAGCTCGACGAACTCGTCGAAACGGCCGTCGAGAAAGCTCCAGCCGCGTTGCACGTGCCGGCTGAGGCTCTGCGATTTGTACTGCGTGCAGATGCCGATGCGGCGAATCCCGGAGTTCACGCAGTTCGACAACGCGAAATCGATGATCCGGAACTTGCCGCCGAACGGCAGCGACGGCTTCGCGCGCCAGTTGGTGAGTTCCGCCAGGCGGCTTCCTCTGCCGCCCGCCAGGATGAGCGCGAGCGTACTTTTCGTCGGCGAGCCGGTCGGCGCCTTCGCGGGGCCGCGGCGAACGAGTGCCTCGAGCACATCGAGCTCGGTGACGCTGCTTTTCACAGCGCAGCCTTCGGTTTCCGGCGTGACGACCGCTACTTGCGGGTCACGACCTCGATCAGGGCTTCGGCCTCGAGCCAATCGTCGAGGTCGTGTCCCGGCGCGAAGCCTCTTTTTTCGGCGCGGTAGTAGGCCGCCTCGGCAATCATCGCCTGCTTGGTTTTGGCGTCGACCGGACGATCCGTCGCGACCTGCGAGGCCATTTCCGAAATGATCCCGGGCCTGGCGGGCTCGGACATCGGTGGAACCGGCGGGATTACAGTTTTGCCTTCTGTTTGCGGCGAGGACATAGTGTTGAGCGCAGACATTGCCAACTCCTCATGCGTGGCTCCCTCTTGGCCCCTTGTTGTGATCTACAGGTTTCCCGCCCATTGTGTCACTCCGTGGACGCCTGTCAATGGCGGCAATTGCCCGCGAGCGCCGCCCAGCCGCAACGCCGTCAGTCTTCGACGGAAGCAACCTCGGCCTGTGCCTGCGACAACGCAACGGCGACGGCCTCGTCGACGTTCTCGACCCACACGATCTTCAGCTTGTCGCGCGCGTCGGCCGGAATGTCCTCGAGGTCGCGGCGATTGCGCGCCGGCAGCAGCACCGTACTGATGCCCGCGCGCAGCGCCGCCAGCACCTTTTCCTTGACGCCGCCAATAGGCAGCACGAGTCCGCGCAGGCTGATCTCGCCCGTCATCGCGACGTCGTTGCGGACGATTCGCCCGGTGAAGAGCGAGGCGAGCGCGATGAAGATCGCAACGCCCGCGCTCGGGCCGTCCTTGGGGGTCGCGCCCGCGGGAACATGGACGTGGATGTCCGATTTCTCGAGCACGTCCGATGCGATGCCGAGTTGCTGCGAGCGCGCCTTGACGAGCGACAGCGCGGCCTGCGCGCTTTCCTTCATCACTTCGCCCAGCTGTCCGGTAAGGATGAGCCTTCCGGTGCCCGGCATCCGCGTGGCTTCGATGAACAGGATGTCGCCGCCGACCGGGGTCCACGCAAGGCCGGTCGCGACGCCCGACACGCCGCCCCTCATCGCGACTTCGGCCTCGAACTTGCGCGGGCCGAGGATGGCCGCGAGGTCATCGGGGCCCACTGTCACGCGCTGCGTACTTCCCTCGGCGATGCGAACCGCCACATTGCGGAACACGTTGCCGATCTCGCGCTCGAGATTGCGCACGCCGGCTTCGCGCGTGTAATCGTCGATGATCGCGATCAACGCGTCGTCGCTGATCTCGCATTGCTCCGCGCGTGAGGCCCGTCGCACTGAGCTGACGCGCCACGAGATAGCGGCGCGCGATCTGCAGCTTCTCCTGCGCCGTGTACCCCGGCAGCTGGATGATCTCCATCCGGTCGCGCAACGGGCCCGGAATCGTATCGAGCACGTTCGCGGTGCAGATGAACATCACGCCCGACAGATCGAACGGCACCCCCAGGTAGTTGTCGCGAAACGTCGCGTTCTGTTCCGGGTCGAGCACTTCGAGCAGCGCCGAGGCAGGATCGCCGTGAAACCCGCCGGCGCCGAGCTTGTCGACTTCGTCCAGCATCAGCACGCAGTTGCGCGTGCCCGCCTTGCGCAGGCTCTGGATGACGTTGCCCGGCATCGACCCGATGTAGGTGCGCCGGTGGCCGCGGATTTCCGCCTCGTCGTGGACGCCGCCCAGGCTCAGGCGCTCGAACTTGCGCCCGGTCGCCTTCGCGATGCTCTGGCCGAGCGAGGTCTTGCCCACGCCGGGCGGACCGACGAAGCAAAGAATCGGGCTGCTGACCCGACGGATTGAGCTTGCGCACCGCGAGGTACTCGAGAATGCGCTTCTTGACCTTGTCGAGGCCGTAATGGTCTTCGTCGAGGATGCGCCGCGCATCGGCGATGTCGATCGCCGCCGCGGTCGCCCGCCGTCCACGGCAGCTCGATCAGCCAGTCGAGATACGTGCGGATCATCGAGTATTCGCCGGCGCCTTCGGGCATGCGTTCGAGACGCTTCAGCTCCTTGCGCGCCTGCTTTTCCACTTCCTCGGGCATCTTCGCCGCGGCAATCGCCTGGTCGAGCTCCGCGATCTCCGCCGCGCCCTCGTCGCCCTCGCCCAGCTCCTTCTGGATCGTGCGCATCTGCTCGCGCAGCAGATGCTTGCGCTGGCTGTCGTCGAGCGAGCCTTTCGTGCGCTCGGCGATATCGCGCGAGACCTTCAGCACTTCGATGCGGTGCGCCAGCAGATCGAGCAGCGTGTCGAGCCGCGTCTTGAGGTCGAACGTCTCCAGCAGCGCCTGCTTTTCCTCGGCACCGATGTCCATCAGCCCCGCGATGAAATCCGCCAGTCGCGCCGGGCCCTCGATCGCCTGCAACGAGCGACACGACCTCGTCCGGGACTTGCGGAAGGAGCGCCAGAATCTCGGCCGCGCGCGCCTTCAGCGCCTGCGCGCGCCCCTCGATATCCGGGTCGGTCCTTGCGGCGATTCGGCGATGAGCTGCACGCGCGCGGCGAGGAAAGGATAACCTTCGAGGAACTGCAGCACGCGAAAGCGCTGCACGCCCTGGCAGATCGCGTGATGCGCGCCGTCCGGAGCCGTGATGTAGCGCAGCACGTTGGCCGTGGTGCCGACCCAATGCAGATCATCCGGGCCCGGCTGCTCGACTTCGGGCTTGCGTCTGCAGCAGGATGCCGAGCGGACGCTGCAGGCGGGCGGCCTCGTACGCGGCGGCGCGCGAGCGCTCCCGTCCCACGGTCAGCGGGAACACCATTCCCGGGAACAGCACGACGTTGCGCACCGGAACGATGATCAGCGCGTCCTCGGGCAGCGCCCGTGACGTGCTCGCGACCTCTCCGCCGACCCTCGGTCGCGACGGCGCCGGCGCCTGCATGCTCGTCGGTGCTCAACGGGTTATCCGTCCTGGTCGTCGATTCGTTCATAGGAGCCCCCTTCCGCCAACTTGCGCAGCCGCAGGATCAGGCAACCGTCCCTGAACTCGCGCGTGCCCGTCTCGAGTCGCGTCTCGGGCAACCGAATGCGCCGCTCGAAATACCCATAGGGAATCTCGAGCCGCCGCACCGCGCGCGGCGACGTCGGCGAACGGCAGGCTCCTCTCGGCGCGCACCACGAGCTCGCCGGCTTCCGTCGTCACTTCGATCCGATGCGCCGGGACACCGGGCAGCGCGACGAGGACGACAATCTCGAGCTCGTCCTCGAAGACGTCGACCGGCGGCTCCCACGTCACCGGGGTGCGCCCGGAGGCGGCGAGGCGGAAGAACTGCCGATGCATCCGTTCTGCCTCGTCGATCACCTCGCAGGCCTGCGCCCACATCCAATCCGTCGGCAAGCGTGATGACATTGGCCCTCCTTGTTAAGCGTTGGCTCTGATCCATCGGAGCAGGCCAGGCAAGTCCATGGCGCCCGACTGCCGCGCCACCTCGCGTCCGTTCCGGAACGCGATCAGCGTCGGAATGCTGCGGATGCCGAAGCGCGTCGCAATGGCCGGCTCGGCTTCGGTGTCGAGCTTCGCGACGCGGGCTTGCGAAGCCAGCTCGGCCGCAGCCTGCTCGATAGGCCGGCGCCATCATCCGGCACGGCCCACACCACGGCGCCCAGAAGTCCACGACCACCGGCAGATCGTTGCTCTCGACATGGCGGTCGAAATTCGAGGCCGAGAGCTCGATCGGATGGGGCGACAGCAACGGCTCCTTGCAGCTGCCGCAATGCGCGCCCGCGCCGAGGCGCTCGCGCAGCACGCGGTTGACCGTGTGGCAGGACGGGCACACGACGCGCAGATACTCGGTCACGAGCACGCCTCCCCGAATGGCGGCCGGAGCGCCCCTGTCAAAGTTTTGCGGCAACGGTGCATTTCGGGAACATGGGGCCAGACTGCGCCGGTTAAAGGCCGGGACTCTGCACCATTGTCGGGGCGCTGGGCAGCATTGTCGGGGCGCTGGGCAACAATGCTGGGGGCGCCGGCCGACGTTGCCGGGAAAAAATGGGGTCAGAGACGACGATTGGCGGACTGTTCACCAATCGCCGACCGCTGGAAAAGTGGTCTCTGACCCCACTTTTTTCCGTCAGGGCGCGATAATGGATCCGCTTCCGTGAATATCAATCCAACGAGGGATTTCGACGATGACCGACATCATGGCGCCTCCTGGGCGCCGACGCGAACGGCCTCCTCCAGCACGTCTGCAAGGGCATCCCCCGGGAGTCGCTGCATCTCCCGGTCCCGATTTCGTGGATCGCATCGTGGCGCCAAGCGACCGTTCGCCGGCGGTCATGCGCAGCCTGCAGCAACTCGTCGACCACGGCCGCCTCGCGGGGACGGGATACCTTTCGATCCTCCTCGTCGATCAGGGCATCGAGCACAGCGCGGGCGCGTCGTTCGCCAAGAATCCGCTCTATTTCGACCCGGAGAACATCGTCAAGCTCGCCATCGAGGGCGGCTGCAACGCGGTGGCCTCGACGCTGGGCGTGCTCGGCGCGCGGCTCGCGCAGGTATGCGCACAAGATTCCGTTCCTGCGTCAAGTTCAACCACAACGAATTTCTCACGTACCCCAACAAGTACGACCAGATCTTCTTTGGCGAGCGTCAAGCAGGCGCAGGATCATCGGCGCGGTGGCGTGGGCGCGACGATCTATTTGGCTCGGCCGAGTCGAGCCGCCAGATCGTCGAAGTGAGCGACGCATTCGCGGCGCGCGCATGGGATGGGCATGGCGACTGTGCTGTGGTGCTACCTGCGCAACCCGGCGTTCAAGACCGACAAGGACTACCACGTCGCGGCCGACCTCACCGGCCAGGCGAACCTCTCGGCGTCACGATCGAGGCCGACATCATCAAGCAGAAGCTGCCCGAGAACAACGGCGGGTACCTCGCGCTCGATACCAAGAGCAATCCCTACGGCAAGAACGACAAGCGCATGTACACGGACCTCGCCAGCGACCATCCGATCGACCTCGCGCTACCAGGTCGCCAACTGCTACCTGGGCAGGGCGGGCCTCATCAACTCCGGCGGCGCGTCGGGCGCCAACGACCTCGCCGATGCAGTGCGCACGGCCGTGATCAACAAGCGCGCGGGCGGCATGGGCCTCATTTCCGGCCGCAAGGCGTTCCAGAAGCCGATGAAGGACGGCGTCACGCTACTGAACGCCATCCAGGACGTCTATCTGTCGTCGCAGATCACCTTCGCAATCTGACGCAGGCGACAGAAGCTTCGCATCGATCTGCGGCGCTGACGGCGAAGGCCCAGGCACTGGGCACCGCAGCGTTAAGTCAGTGCCGGCGTTCGCGTCCGAACTCAGCTCGCGCCCGTTTCACCGCTGTCACCGAAGCTCGCCGACATCAAGCTCATCAACTACGATTTCGCGAAGTACGGCACGTCCGCCGAACGCAAGCGCCTGCTGGAGCGTTGGGACAAGGAGGTCGGCTCCATCGCCAAATAGGGAGCGAACAGACCACGTTTTCCCGCGATGCCACGACTGCGCCGATGCGAGCGACATGTTGCAGGAAAACGTGGTCTGTCCCCTTTAGGCGATAATTCCTCGGCCCGCGCCCTCCGCGGTCCGCTCACGATTGGAGTCCGCATGCTTCGCCGTCTCGTTGTCACGATCCTGTCCGCGGCCGCCCTCGCCGCCGCCCTTCCCGCGGCGGGGCAGCTCAACCTGTACTGCAGCTCGCCCAACACCGGCTGGTGCCAGGGCATGGCCAACGGCTTCGAGAAGGCGACCGGCGTCAGGGCCGCGGTCGTGCAGAAGGCCACGGGCGAGATGCTGGCGCAAATCAAGGCGGAACGGGCGAATCCCAAGGGCGACATCTGGTGGGCGGGCCCGGGCGACGCCTACCTGCAGGCAGCCGAAGACGGCCTCCTCGAAACCTACCTGTCGCCGAACGTCAAGGACCTGCAGGATTGGGCGCAGCGCATCACGGTGGTTTCGCAAAGCCGGGTCTCCGGCGTCTACGGCGGCATTCTTTCGCTCGGCTACAACACCGAGCTGCAGGCGAAGAAGAAGCTGCCCATCCCGAAATGCTGGAAGGATCTGCTCGAGCCCGCCTACAAGAACGAAGTCATGCTGGGCAATCCGAATTCCTCCGGCACCGCGTACCTGATGCTGGCGTCGCTCGTGCAGGTGTTCGGCGAGGACGAGGCATTCAAGTACATGAAGGCGCTGAACGCCAACGTGAGCTCGTATGCGCGCTCGGGCATTGGACCGATGACCGCCGTCAAGCAGGGCGAGATCTACGTCGGCAGCACGGTGCTCCACGGCGTGATCAACGAGATCGTCGCCGGCTTCCCGGTCAAGCCGGTGCTGCCCTGCGAGGGCGTGGGCTACGAGATCGGGTCGATGGCGATCGTCAAGGGCGCGCGCAACCTCGAGAACGCGAAGCGGTTCGTCGACTGGGCGCTGACGGTGGAAGCCCAGAAGATCGGGCTCGACATCAAGGAATACGCCATCCCGACCAACAAGAACGTGCCGCTGCCGCCGACGGTTCCGAACCTGACCGACTTCAAGGTCATCAACTACGATTTCGCGAAGTATGGTTCGAGCGAGACAAGGAAGCGGCTCCTCGAGCGCTGGGAGAAGGAGATCGGTCAAGCGCCACGATGACCGATACGCGCCGCGCGGAGCGCTTCTGGCTCGCCGTCGGTGCGGTCGGGTTCCTGTTCGTTCCGTGGTACGCGCTGCAAGGCAGCGTGCTCGCGCTGGGCTGGGTCCCGCAGTTCGCGACGAAGGAGGCGGCGCCGGCGCTGCTGCAGGTCTTCCTGCACGGCAGGGGCTGGCTTGCGCCGGTCGGCGTCATCCTCGCGATCGGCGTCGGTGCTTGCGGTCACGACGCTCCCGCGGAATGCGCGCGCGAGCGCACTGATCGCCGTCGGCACGACCGGCTTCGTCTATCTGTTCGTTCAGGGCTTCGCCATCGGCCCGACCGGATGGTATTTCGAGTCGCTGGCCGCGGCGTTGCCGGCGTTGCCACGCGGGCAATTCGGCATGGGGTTGGGCGCCGCGCTCGTGGCGACGTCGTTCGGCATGTTGTTGTCGCTCGGACTCGCCGCGCGCGGATACTTCAAGGGCGACCCGTTCGTCGCCGGCAGCGTGCTCACGCTCGCGCTGCTGGTCGCCTTCTTCACGTTTTTCCCGGTCGTGCGGATCCTGATCTCCGGGTTGCAGGACGGCGCCGGCGCGTTCGCGCCGACGGCGTTTGCGCAGCGGCTCTTCACCGAAAAGATCTGGGGTCTGGGATGCATCGCGGGCAACACGCGCTGCGGCGTCGCCTGGAACACGCTGACGCTCGCGTTCCTGTGCGCGGCCGGCTGCACGGCGCTCGGCCTCGCATTCGCATTGATCGCCACGCGCACCGGCTTCAAGCACAAGGGTTGGCTGCGCGTCCTCACCGTCCTCCCGATCATCACGCCACCCTTCGTGATCGGCCTGGGGCTCATCCTGCTCTTCGGCCGCTCGGGCCTCGTCAATCAGCTGCTCGAGTACCTGTTCGGCTGGCAGCTCGGGCGCTGGATCTACGGGCTGCAGGGTGTGCTGGTCGCGCAGGTGTTCGCGTTCACGCCGATCGCCTTCCTCGTGCTGATCGGCGTCGTCGAAGGCGTGTCGCCCAGCATGGAGGAAGCGGCGCAGACGCTGCGCGCCGGCCGCTGGCGGGTGTTCGCCGACGTCTCTCTGCCGCTGATGAGGCCCGGCCTCGCCAATGCGTTCCTGATCAGCTTCATAGAGTCGATCGCCGATTTCGGCAATCCGATCCTGCTCGGCGGCAACTTCGGCGTGCTGTCAACGGAGATCTTCTTTTCGGTCGTCGGCGCGCAGCTCGACCAGGGGCGCGCCGCCACGCTTGGCATACTGCTGCTCGGCTTCGCGTTCGGCGCATTCTTCCTGCAGCGCGCGGTGCTCGGACGCAAGGTCTACACGTCGCTCGCCGGCAAGGGGGACGCCGGCTTGCCCACGCAACTGCCTGCCGGCGTGCGCCGCTGCTGTTACGGCGTCGCGCTGCCGTGGGCGGCGCTCACCGTCGTCATCTATGCGATGGCGTTGGCGGGCGGCTTCGTCGAGACGTGGGGCCGCGACTACACGTTGACGCTGCGCCACTACACGAAGGCGTTCGGCATCGAGTGGACCGGCCACGGCCTGCTGTGGACCGGCGCCGCGTGGAACTCGTTCTGGACGACGATCACGCTCTCCGCGATCGCCGCTCCGGTCACCGCGGCCCTCGGCATCCTGACCGCCTACCTCCTCGCGCGCCAGAAGTTCGCCGGGCAGGATGCGTTCGAATTCGGCACGATGCTGTCGTTCGCGATTCCCGGCACGGTGATCGGTGTCGCCTACATCCTCGCGTTCAACGTGCCGCCGATCGAGATCACCGGCACGGCGCTGATCCTCATCGTCTGCAATGTCTTCCGCAACATGCCGGTAGGCGTGCGCGCCGGCATCGCGGCGATGAGCCAGATCGACAAGAGCCTCGACGAGGCATCGACCGTGCTCGGCGCGCGCGGGTTCACCACGCTCCGCACGGTGCTGTTGCCGCTGCTGAAGCCCGCCATCGTGGCCGCGCTCGTCTACAGCTTCGTGCGCGCGGTGACTACCCTTTCCGCGGTGATCTTCCTCGTCTCCGCCGAATACGAATGGGCGACGACGTACATCATCAACCGCGTCGTCAACGGCGACTACGGCGTCGCGATCGCGTACAGTTCCGTGCTGATCGTGCTGATGCTGGCGGTGATCTGGGCGATCCAGTGGGCGGTCGGCGAGCGCCGTCTCGGTCGACGCGCGGCGGGTGTGGCTTCCGCCCCCATCGGCGAGCTCGGCGGCAGCGCCGCTTGACGCAGGGACAGGAGAGGGAACCTGCATGAAAGCCGCAGCGATCGAATTCCGGCAGGTGACCAAGCGCTACGGCGACGTCGTCGCCGTCAGCGGCGTCTCGTTCACCATCGGCGCGGGCACGCTCGTCACCCTGCTCGGACCTTCCGGCTGCGGCAAGACGACGATCCTGCGGATGCTGGCCGGCCTCGAATTGCCGTCCTCGGGAACCATCCGGATCGGTGACGAGGACGTGACCACGCGCTCCGCCGCCGAGCGCGACGTCTCGATGGTGTTCCAGAGCTATGCGTTGTTCCCGCACATGACCGTCCTCGAAAACGTCCGCTACGGCCTCGTCGTCTCGGGAAAGCCCAAGCCGGAAGCCGACGAACGGGCGCGCATGGCGCTCGCGACCGTGGGCCTTACCGGCCTCGACGCGCGGCTGCCCTCCGAGCTCTCCGGCGGTCAACAGCAGCGCGTCGCCGTCGCCCGGGCGCTGGTGCTGGAGCCGTCGGTGCTGCTGTTCGACGAGCCGCTGTCGAACCTGGACGCGCGTCTGCGCCGGCAGATGCGCGAGGAAATCCGGGACCTTCAGCAGCGCCTCAACCTGACCGTCGTCTACGTGACGCACGATCAGTCGGAGGCGATGGCCGTCTCGGACCGCATCATCGTGATGGACAAGGCGGTCATCGCGCAGGAGGGCGCGCCGCGCGAGCTCTACGAGCAGCCGCGCGATGCGTTCGTTGCCGGGTTCATGGGCGATGCCAACCGTGTTCGCGGCGTGATCGTCCGCCGCGATGCGACCCGCGCCGATGTCACGCTGGGCCCGGTCATGCTGTCGCTGCCGCACGGCGGCGCCACCGACGGCGAATGCGAGGTCGCCATTCGTCCGGAAGCGATCGAGCTGCAGCCCGACGGCAATGCGCCCCTTTCCGCCACGGTGAAGAAGGCGTCCTATCTCGGGCAGCTGATGGAATACACGCTCGACACCCCGATCGGTTCCCTCTTCGTCATCTCCACCGCCGTCGACCGGCCGCTCGCGGTCGGCGCCTCCGTCGGTGTCGCGCTTGCGAACCACGGCGTGGTCGTGATCCCCAATGTCACCCGCGCATCGGGATCGCAGTCAGAGAGGTAACATTCGTGATGTCGACCGTAGCGTGAAGTGCGCGCCTCGAAAGTGACGTATCTGACGCCGATGAGTACCGCAAGACGGGCGGCGGTGCGTGCCAGATCGTGTGGGTCGAGACACCGGAGGTGCGATGAGAATACGATTCCCGTTTTCAGTCCTCCTTGTGGGGCTTGTGACCACCGCCATGGCGCAAACTGCACCACCCACTAGCGTCGCGATGAAGATGCGCGAGTCCGCCGAACGCGTGCTCGTCGCGTTGCCGGAAGGCCAGCGCGCCAAGGCCACGCGCCCGTTCGATGACAGCGACCGGGTCGACTGGCACTACACACCGAGGAGCCGCAACGGCATCTCGTTGAAGGAGCTCGATGCGCGCGGCCGCGATGCTGCGCATGCCTTGCTGAAGACCGCCCTGTCGGCGGTGGGCTATCGCAAGGTCGTGAACATCATCGAGCTCGAGCTCGTGCTGCGCGAGATGGAGACGTTCGGCCTCATGCGGGATCCCGAGCGCTACCACATCACGTTCTACGGCGCGCCGAGCCGGACCGAGCGCTGGGGATGGCGCTTCGAAGGCCATCACTTGTCGCTCAATTTCACGCTCGCCGGCGACCGGTTAGTCGTCGACACGCCGAGCTTCTTCGGCGCCAACCCGGCGACGGTGCCGAGCGGGCCGAAGAAGGGCTTCCGCACGCTGGGCGAGGAGCACGACGCGGGATGGCGAGTGCTGGACTCGCTCTCCGAGGCGCAACGCCGCGAGGCGGTGATCTCCACGCGCACCTACGGCGACATCGTGACGTCGAACCGGGCCAAGGTCGATCCGCTCGAAGCGGCCGGCATTCCCGGCGCGAAGCTCGACGAAGGGCAGCGCGCGCTGGTCTGGAAGATCGTCGAGCTCTATGCGTCGAATTTCGAGCCCGGACTCGCGGAGGCGCGCCTCGCCCGCGCCCGGCAAGGCGGTCTCGAAAGCCTGCGCTTCGGCTGGGCGGGATCGACCATGCGCGGCGCGCCGCACTACTATCGCGTGCAGGGGCCGCGCTTCCTGATCGAATACGACGCCTCGCAGGATGGCGGCAATCACATCCACACCGTGTGGCGAGACTTCACGGGCGACTTCGGGCTCGAGCTCTCGGCCAAAGGCGCGTTCGGCCGCGACCTGCTGCACGACCACTACGCGTCCGCGCGCGGAACCACGCACCGGCACTGACGCGCGGCCGTTGCGCGGACGGCCGGTCCCATCGGCCCTAAGTCGCCATGGCCGACACGAGGCTCGCTCCCTTCGCGAGGCGAACCGTCAGCGCACGATCGCGACCGCGGATCGTTACCTCCCGCGTCGCCGACGGATCGGGCGGCAGGCCGGCGTTGCGGCAGACCTCCTCGGCAATGACGGCTTCGCACGCGAAATCCTTGGTCAGGTCCTGCAATCGCGCCGCGACGTTGACGGGGTCGCCCAGCGCCGTGAACACCACATGCTCGCGATAGCCGATGTCCCCGACGATCACATCGCCACCGTTGACGCCGATGCCATAGCGGATCGGCTCCTTCCGGTCCTGGGCGAGGTCACGGTTCAGCTGGTCCACGTTGGCGGCGATCTTCGCCACGGCGTCGATCGCCTGTCGGCTCGCCGTCGCGGGACCCGTTTCGAGGCCGAAGAGCGCGAGGATGCCGTCGCCGACGAACTGATTGGGCTGTCCGCCCGCCTGCTCGATCCCGCTCGACACCGCCGTCACGAAGCGATTAATGATGAACATCGTGTCGAACGGCAGCCGTTTCTCGGCCATCCGGGTCGATCCCCGCATGTCTACGAACATGCTGACGACGTGGCGTTCCTCGCCTACGCGAAGTTGGGGGGACCGGCGCATGTTCGCCGCGCTGAGCTTCGGCGGAAACACGAGGAAGAACGCGATGTCGCGATCCGGCCGCAGCTGGCAGGCAAGGCGCACGGCGGGGTCGGCGCTCGCGCCCACGCGGTCGAGAACGAAGCTCTCTCTCTTCGACGGGGGCGGCAACGTCTGCGGATCGCCGACGATACGTATGCGGCAGGTGGAGCACCGGGCCTTGCCGCCGCATACGCTCGCATGCGCAATCCCGTTCCGCAAGCTCGCTTCGAGGACGCTCAAGCCCTTCGGCACGCTGACCTTGACGCCGTTCGGATACGAGAGCGCGATCATTCCGCCGCGCCGCTCGGCGAGCGCGCGAGCGCCGCGCGCCGCGAGGATCAGGCCCAGCAGGCAGGCATAAGCGATCGAGAACCAGAGGATGATCTCATCGAGCACGACACGCTGCGGCGCCGTGGGCAGGTGCTCGGGGGAAAGGTTGAGTGCTCTCCACTCGGGCAGCTCCGCCAGCGCCACAACTTCTCGCCCGCCCTGTACGAGGCCGAGCAGCGCCAGCGTCGGCAGCAGCGTGGCCGCGACCAGCAGGTAGGGTGCGGCGCGCGTGAAGAAGCGCTTCAATCGCAGCCAGTAGTAGAGTCCGATGCAGCCGTGCACCCAGGCGACGAGCAGCAGCGTGAACTGCACCCATTCCATGTAGGGACGGCTGATCAAGTACACGTTGAAGACTTGGGCGTAATAAACGTCGCGTCCGAATAGCGGCGCCTGGAGCCGTGCGCCGACGAAGTGCGAGACGAGCAGGAAGGGAATCGACAGCCCGAGCATGAGCTGCGTCCATTCCGGCAGCCGGTAGCGGAACTGCCGGCGCTCGTAGAGCGCCCACAGCCCGAGCGACCAGTGCGTGATGCCTGCCGTGAAGAAGACGACCACCACGACCGGATGCCGCCAGAACGCCATGTGCACGTCGAGCCAGTCCGACATCACGGCATACGAAACGTTGCCGAGCGCGTGGTTGGTGAAATGCGACAGCAGATAGGAGAACAGGATGAGTCCGCAGGTGATGCGGACCTGCCGGATCCCGATGCCCCGGATGAGTCCGAACACTGACGCATCCGCGCTGTCCCCGGTCGCTGCCTTGCGGATGCGGCGGGCGGCGTCGGTGGCGGCATTCACGGTATCGCTATTGTTACACATGTGCGATACCGCACAGAGTGAGCCCGGCGTTTCGACTACGCTGCAAGCAGTGCGATGCTCCGTGCCGACGCAGCGCAATCGTGCGTCAGATCTGGAAATCCAACGAGTCCCGGACCAACCGTGACCAGCGCGCCAGCCAACACACAGCACGTCTCCGCGGACTCGTCGCGGCCACTGGTCGTCGTCAGCGGCGAGGGCGATCGACTCACGCTGGCGGGCGCCCTTGACCTGACGACGCTCGGCGAGGCCAGAAAATCCCTCAAGCAATGGTCGAAGCGCGGGGCATCGCGTTCGCTGGATATTGCCACGCTCGACCGTCTCGATACGCCCGGTGCGCTGTTCCTGTGCGGTCTCGTCGACAAGGGCGTGGAGCTCAAAGGCGTGCGGAGGGAACACCGGGCACTGCTCGACCTCATTTGCGGCCTCGCCTTGAAGCCGCTGCCGAAAGTCGATTCCGTTCCGCGGTGGCGCCAGATCGTCATCCAGATCGGCAAGGGTGCGCACGATGCGAGACACGAGGCGCTGGACGTCATCACCTTTGTCGGCCGCGCGGCAAGCTGGACGGTGAATTCCCTGCTTCACCCGACGACCTTGCGCCCGGCAGCCGTGTCGAGGCATATCGCGGAAACGGGCATTCATGCACTGCCCATCATCGGCCTCATGGCGATCATGATCGCAATCGTCGTCGGCTACCAGGGCGTTGCACAGCTGCGCCCCTATGGCGGCGAGGACTTCACCATCAATCTGGTGGCGGTGTCGGTGTTGCGCGAAATGGGCGTGTTGATCACGGCCATCATGGTCGCTGGCCGCTCGGGCTCCGCGTTCACCGCCGAAATCGGCGTCATGCAGACCCGGGAGGAAGTCGATGCGCTCAAGGTGATGGGGATCGAGCCCATGCAAGTGCTGGTCGTGCCTCGGGTGATCGCTCTTGTCATCACCTTGCCGCTGCTCACCTTCTTCGCCGACATGATGGGCCTCCTAGGCGGCGCCGCGATTTCCCAATTCCTGCTCGATGTATCGCCCATGCAATACGTCACACGCCTGCCGACCGTGGTCGACGGCAGCGATTTCTTCGTCGGCCTGTTCAAGGCGCCGATCTTCGCGTTCTTCATTGCCGCCGTCGGCTGCATGCATGGGCTCCGGGTGAAAGGCTCGGCGGAAAGCGTCGGCCGGGAGACCACCCGTGCGGTCGTGAAATCGATCTTCCTGGTCCTCGTGCTCGACGCCTTCTTCTCCATCCTGTTCGAGCAGCTCGGCATATGAAGGCGCGCAGCGCCAAGGGTGCACCATGACTTCCCGGGCCAAGCCGCAGGTCGAGCCGATCCTTTCCGCGCGCGGCATCGTCAATCGGTTCGGAAAACAGGTGGTCCATGACAAGCTCAGCCTCGACATCGCGGGAGGCGAAATCCTCGGCATCGCCGGTGGCTCGGGATCCGGCAAGTCGGTCCTGTTGAAGACCCTCGTCGGCCTGCGCCGGCCGGATGCCGGCGAAGTACTCTTCAACGGCAAGGCGGTTCAAGCCATCGGTGCGGCGGAAAGGGCCGCTCTGATCGGCGTGCTGTTTCAGCAGGGCGCATTGTTTTCGTCATTGTCCGTCGCACAGAACATCATGCTTCCGATGCGCGAGCACACGGCACTGCCGGTAGAGGAGCAGGAAGAAGTCGCGGCGATGAAGCTCGCGCTGGCCGGCCTGCCGGCCGACGCCGGCATCAAGTTTCCCTATGCGCTTTCGGGGGGCATGGTGAAGCGTGCGGCATTCGCCCGAGCGCTGGCGCTCGACCCGAAGATCCTGTTTCTCGACGAGCCGACCTCCGACCTCGACCCGATCGCGGCAAGCGGAATCGACACACTGATACGACAACTAAACGACAGTCTCGGCATTACCGTCGTGATCGTCACCCACGATCTCACGACATTGTTTACCGTCTGCCGCCGCATCGCCGTGCTGGTGGACCGGAAGATAACCATCGGCACTGCGGACAAGCTGATGCAGTCCGACCATCCGTGGATTCACGAATTCTTTCACGGGCCGCGGGCGGAAGGCGCGATGAAAGCAAGGAGAGCGAGCCATGGAAACTGCCCAGCATTATTTTTTCGAGGGACTCTTCATCCTCGTCCTGGGCGTTGCCGCGGCCCTTTTTGCGGTTTGGCTCGGCAGCCCCGGCCACCGTGACGATGTCGTTTATCGCATCCACTTTCCCGAATCGGTAAGCGGGCTCGCCGTCGGCGACCCCGTGAAATTCCGCGGCGTCGATGTCGGCACGGTCAAGTCGATCCGCATCGACCCGGAGAACCCGCGCCTGGTGCTCGTGGAAGCGAGATTGCGCAAGGAAACGCCGGTCAAGACCGACACGCGCGCGAGCCTCGTCATGAAAGGCATCACCGGCGTCGTCTTCATCGAGTTGAACGGCGGCGACCCGGCGGCGCAGACCCTTCTCGCGGCTACGCCCAAAGACAAGATTCCCGAGATACCCTCGGAAAAAACCGGCCTCAAAGCCATGCTCGACGAGCTGCCCAAACTCGTCGCGAAATTCGCGGCCATCGAGGACCAGGTGAAGAGAGTCGTGACGAGCATCGGCGGATTGACCGAGAAGGTCAAGGAGAACCCGTCGCTGCTGCTAAGACGCCCCGAGAAGGAGAGCAGCAGCGCCGGGAGAAGGTAACCGGCGTATGCGCCGGCGTCGATTCAGGCTTTTTTCGCGGCCGGCTTCCGGGCGGTCTTCTTTGCGGCCTTCCTGGCGACCTTCTTCACCGTCTTCTTCGCCGCCGGCTTGCCGGTCATTTTTCTGGTAGCCGCTTTCACCGCTTTTTTCAGCGCCGGCTGTGGGTTCGCAACCTGCTTCACGGCTCTTTTCGCGGTCCTCTTCACCGTGGCGACCGCGCCCTTCACCGAGCTCTTGACGGATTTGACGGTATCGCTCGCCGCCTTCCGCACTTTCTTCTCGATGGAGCTCTGCGCGGTCCCCTTCTCGGCTTTCGACTTCTGGCGCATGTCGGCGGCGTGGGCGCGCTTGTAGGTCTGGATGTCCTTGAACTGACCGCTTCCGTCACGGACGGCATAGAGCTTGGTGCCGGATCGGCTTCTCATCGTGGTGCGGCGCGTAGCCATGAATTCTCCTGTCTGGGATGCGTGGTGCGGGGCGCGGGATTGCGCGGTACGGCGGCCATCAGTCCACGGCGCGGTGCGAGCCGACGACATTTCGTCGGTCAGCGACCGCCGGCTGGTTTGGGCCATTCGTCGTCGTCCTCGAGGATGCGGATGACGCGCGTACGCTTGCCGCCGGCGTACTTTTCCATCTGTACGAGCACCGGAAAGCGCTCGGCCAGAGCGGCGCGCGCGGTTTCCTCCGACTCGAAGGTCAGCACGCGGCCGTCGCCGCCTCGGACATCGCTCCAGATGCCTTTGCCATCTTCGACTTCAATCTTGAACATGGAGATTTCCTCCGGACCTCGGCATCGTCCCCCACTTTCGGCGGAAGTCCTGTGCGGAAGCGCACATTTCGGGGAACCCCCGTTCCGCCGGAACGACCAAGGCCGATCGGTCTTGGCATCGTCGTTTGTTCGCCATCGCACCGACTCTACCGCGCAATTCGCCTAGCATCAACGTGCCGCGCAACGATGCGGTCCCGGTCCGATTGCCGCACCGATCGGAAACCTAACTGAGGAGAAGCCAACATGAGCACTCGCACGTTCGCGCTCGTCTTCGGTATCGTTTTTCTCCTTGCCGGCGCCAGTGGGTTCATTCCAGGAATGCTGCACCCGGTGCACGCCGACGCGCCACCGCTCACCGTGAGCTCGGGATATGGCCTCGTCCTGGGATTGTTGCCGGTGAACTTGCTCCACAATCTCGTCCACCTCCTGTTCGGGGCTCTCGGCATCGCCGCATTCGCAGGCCTGTTTGCGCCACGGTTGTACGCACAGATCGTGGCGGTCTCCTATGGCCTGCTGGTGATACTGGGACTGCTGCCCGCCACCAACACCCTGTTCGGCCTGGTGCCGATCTACGGCAACGACGTCTGGCTGCACCTGGTGCTTGGAGCCATCGCCGCCTATTTCGGGTTCAGGTCGCCGGCCATGCGCACCGTCGGGCAGACATCGGCGTAAGCAGGTTGCCGGGCAGGCCGGTAGCGCCAATCCGGCCTGCAGGCTTGGCAGGACCTGCGCCCCGGTCCCATGACATGAACGTATCGATCACCGGAACGCGCTCCGAACTTGGCAGTGTCGTCGCGCGGCGTGCGGCAAGGGCGACCGAACGTCTTCACGTCAATGTTGCCGGGCAATCCGTCTATGCCACCGACGGTCATGCGGCTTCGTTCATGCAGTTCGATGCCCCGCGGCCGCAGCGGCGCCGATGCCGCGCGCTCCGCGGTAGACCGGCCTATCCGAGCTATCGCGAAGGTCTTGCTCAGGTTGTCGAGGCGTGGGGTCCCTGAGTCGCGGCACGCTACTCGAATTTCTCCCCGGAATCCTTGACCACCTTCGCCCACCGCGTCTTTTCGTCGCGGATGAATGCGCCGAATTCCGCCGACGATCCCGGCCGCGCTTCGGCGCCAGCGTTGGCGAGCCGCTCCTGCATCTCCGGCGTGGCGAGAATCCGGGTGACCACCTGATGCAGCTTGTTGACGATGTCCGGCGGCGTTCCGGCCGGCGCCACAATGCCTTGAAACGAACCGGTCTCGAAGCCCGGCAGCCCGGACTCGGCCACTGTCGGAATACTGGGCGCGGCCGCGAAGCGTTTGGAGCTCGAGACCGCGAGCGCCTTGAGCTTGCCGCCCTGTACCATCGGGTAGGTCGCGAGCATGCCATTGAAGAGGACGTCCGCCTGCCCGCCCACCACGTCGGTAATGGCTTGCGCGCCACCCTTGTACGGGATGTACGTCCACTTGATGCCGGTGCGCAGCGCGAACTCGACGCCCGCGAGGTGATTCGCGCCGCCGATTCCGGAGACCGCGAAATTGAGTGTTCCCGGCTTCGCTTTCGCAAGCGCGATCAGCTCCTTGACGTCTTTCGCCGGCAGCGCGGGATTCGCCGCCAGCAGATGGGGCGAGTACGCCACCATGACGACAGGCGCAAAGTCCTTCACCGGGTCGAACGGCAGCGTGGGGAAGATGCTCGGGCTGATTGCGAGCGATCCGATGTCGGCGAGCAACAGGGTGTAACCGTCGGCAGGTGCCTTCGCCACGAGGTCCGCCCCGACATTTCCGGTCGACCCTGGCTTGTTCTCGACGACGACGGGCTGCCCGAACGCCGCGGTAATGCCGGGGCCAAGGGCCCGCGCCAGGATGTCGGATGTTCCGCCCGCCGGATACGGCACGATGATGCGGATCGGCTTCGACGGATAGGGCTGCGCGGCTGCGACGGCGGCAAAGAGCGCGGCGCGCAATCGCCGCGAGCCACCGCATTCCGGGGATGCTGATTGCTGATTTCATGGTCTTTCCTTTCGCAACGCACAGCGTGTTTGTCATGGCAGTTCGACAAGTTACCGCACTCTGCGCGAAATATCACGCGAAGTGCAACCGGCGGAAGCGTTGGCGTAGCATGATGATGTGGACCTGACTCCCGTCGCGCACGCGATCCGGCTGTTGTCGCGGGGCGCGTTCCTCGCGCGCCGCGCCCTGGCGCCCCAGCCCGGTTCGCCGTCGCCACTTGCTCCTACGCCTGCCGGACCGCGCCGCCGCAATATCCTCTTTGTGACGGTCGACCAGCAGCGCTACGATGCGCTCGGCATCACCGGCCACCCTTTCGCGCGCACACCGGTCGTCGATGCGCTCGCTCGCGACGGCCTCCTCTACCGGCGCGCGCACGTACAGAACGTCGTTTGCATGCCGTCGCGCGCGACGATGCTCACCGGACAGCACCCGCTCACGCATGGCGTCGTGTCGAACGGCGTCCCGCTCGACGACAATTCGCCGAATGTGGCACGCCTGCTCCGCGCCTCCGGCTATCAGACTGCGTTGCTCGGCAAGGCACACTTCGATCCGCACCTCGATCCGCTGCTGCGTTTTCCCGAAAATCGCCGCGCCGCCGAGCGCGACGATACGCCGTGGCGCGGCTTCGATCACGTCGAGTTCGCCGCGCATGGCCCGATCGGCGGCCACCACTACGCGGCGTGGCTCTACGAGCAGCACCCCGAGGATGTCGCCGGCTTCGGCGCCGTGCTCACCGGAGCTGCGGGCGGCGAGACGGGCGCGCCCGAGGTCGCGCAGAACCCCATACCGCGCGGGCACTACCACACGGACTGGGTCGCCGAGCGCACCATCGCGTGGCTGCGCTCGCTCGATCCCCGCGCGCCATTCTTCTGTTGGATGAGTTTTCCGGATCCGCATCATCCATTCGATCCGCCGCGCGACGAGGTGAAAAAGCGCGGCGACTTCAGAGGCCGCCCGCTCCCCAGCGGATATCCGGGATCGGCCGAACGCGTGCGCGCGATCCTGGCGAAGAGGCCGCGCCACTGGCTGGACTTCTACGAGGGGCGGTTCCGCAATCCGGAGGGCGGACCGACGAGCTTCGTGCCGGCGCGCCTCACCCACGACCAGCTCCGCGAAATCGATCACGTGGTCCAGGTCGAGAACGAGCTCGTCGACGAGGCGCTCGGCCGCGTGCTCGCGGCGCTCGCCGAGCGCGGGCAGTACGATGACACCGATGTCTTCTTCACGTCCGACCACGGCGACCTCGGGGGCCACGCCGGGTTGATCTTCAAGGGGCCCTATCACGTCGAGGCGCTGATGCGCGTGCCGCTCGTGTGGCGGCCGGCGCCAAGCGCGGCGATCGCGCCCGCCGTCATCGACGAGCCGGTCGGGCACGTCGATCTCGCGCCGACGTTCTGCGCCATCGCCGGCATCGCGCCGGCGCGAGCCATGCAGGGCGAACCGCTGCCCACCGGACCCGGCAGCCGGCGCGAGCGGGTGATCACCACGTTCGACAGCCAGTTCGCGCGCGTCGGCATGCACCTGCGGACCATCTACCGCGACGGGATGATCTGCACCACGTACGAGCCCAGCACGGTCGATCGCGGCGGCCGCTTTCCCGTCGCCAGCGCCCTGTGGCTGCGCGGCTCGCACATTCCGCGCTACGACGGAAGCGAGGGCGAGCTCTACGACCTACGGAACGATCCGGAGCAGTGGGAAAATCTCTGGGCCGATCCGTCGTGGCGACGGCGGCGCGATGATCTCGTCGCCGACCTCCACGCGCATTTGCCGGAGGAACGCCTGCCGCGCCTGCCGGTCGCCGCGCCAACCTGACACGCTGCTTCCGAGGTCGGGAAGGCAGAGTCACAATGCTGCTGCTCCCGCCTCGACCCCTCTCGCAGACGCAGTGCGATCTTGTTCACGTACGCCTGAGAGTAGCCCGAGAGGTCCGTTCCTTTGGGGAAGTACTGACGCAACAGGCCGTTGGTGTTTTCATTGCTGCCGCGCTGCCACGGGCTGCGCGGATCGCAGAAGTAGACCTGCACGTCAGTGGCGATCGTGAAGTTCTTGTGATTGGCCATCTCCTTGCCCCGATCCCAAGTCAATGATCGGCGCAGCTCCACAGGCAATTGGCGCACCTGTTTGCTGAGTGCAGAAACCACGCTGGCGGTGTCCTTTCCCTGGCACCTTGATCAGCATCGCGAAGCGAGAATGGCGCTCGACCAGCGTCGCCATGTGCGAGTTGTTGGCTACCCGAGAGCAGGTCGCCTTCCCAATGGCCTGGAACGGCGCGGTCCTCGACTTCGGCAGGGCGTTCTCGGATGGAAATCGCATCGACGATCTGTCCGGGCAGCCGACTTGGCAGTGGTGCCACCTTTCGGATAGCGCATGCGCCGCCTCGCCCGAAGATGCCCGATCAGCTCTTTCTTGAGCACGCCACGGGCCTGGACAAACAAACTGCGATAGATGGCTTCGTGGGACACCCGCAAGCCCTCGTCGGCAGGGAATTCTCGCTTCAGCCATCCCGAGATCTGCTCGCGGTGACCAATCGAGCGCCAGCTTCTCGGCAACACGCCATCGTAGCTCGGGATGGCTCGCCAGACGACATGGCTTCGGCCGCAGCGCCCGCTCCCAGGCGCGCGCGTCCGCCTTGAACCCGCCGCCATCAGGTGTCGTTGGCCGACACCGACTGGCCGGCCGCTTGAGACGGATTGCAGCCGTTGCCGGCGGCGGCTCGAGCTAGCGCTTTCGACCGGAGGGGACGCTCGTGCCGCGCTGGGATGGGTACGGAGCGCGCCGCGGAGTACTTGACAAAGTCCCATCTAAATATGACGATGGCATATCTCAGGCGCGCACTTTGCCGCACCATGCGCACCATGCGATACAGGACACACCCGAGGGATGGACAACCAACGGAGAAGCGAACATGAAGCGAGTAACGACGATGCTGAGCGCGTTCGCAGTGGTCATGGCTCTCGCCCTGCCCAGTTGGGCGCAGGTCAAAGAGCTCCCGCAACAGACCGTCACCGTTACCGGCACCGTAGAGACGATCGATAAGACCAGACGCGCCGTGAACATCAAGACGGCCGATGGCAAATTCGTCGCCGTCGACGTGCCCGCGAGCGCCAAGCGCTTCGACGAGCTCAAGGTGGGGGACAAGGTGGGGGTCTCGTATAACAACAACGTCATGGTACGCCTGAAGCCGGCGGGCGAGGCGGCGGTCGATACCGCAGAGACGGCCTCTACCATGGGAAAGGAAGCGCGGCCCGGGGGCACGGCGTCGACGGTGCGGACGATGACGGCAACTGTCGCCGAAATCGACAAGGGTACGTCGTCGATGACTTTTGTCGGGCCGAACCAGTGGAAATACAGCCGACGGGTCGTCGATCCGAAGGTGTTCGATCAGGTCAAGGCGGGCGACAAGGTCGACATCACCTGGAGCACCGACGTCAACTTCGCGGTGCAGTAGATCGGGCAACGTCAGCGGTGGCACCGGCAGCTCGTGCTCACCTTGCAGCTCGAGCGGAGCGCCGGCTAGTTACCAAGGGGCTGTGCGCGCAGGCAGGACTTCACGGCGCGCAGGAAGTGACCGGCGGCGGCTTCGGATCACCAGGGGCCGGCCGCCTCGTCAAAGGCTGCTTCGCGGCAAATTGAGATGTGAGGGCGACCGTCTGGAACTGGGGTCAGAGACGCTCGCCGTGGCGCGTTGAACGTCTGCGGTCGCGGCGGAGCAGCCGTTCATGGCCGCGAAGCGACGGACCGTAGCCGACCCTCTCCCGACATACTGGACTGGCCGAAGCCACCTATCCAATACCGCAGAAGCGGACTTTCAGCGCACAGGCGCGTCTTCTGGGCACCAGATCATCCAGGAAGGGCAAGCCGCAAAGCCATTCCAAACGAAACTCGTGGCAGTGGCAGCACTCAGGCGGGTAGAACGAGCATTACCGGTGCTGCGATTCAACGGCCAGTACGCCAAACTCCAGTCGATGACATGCGGCGCCGCAGCATGGCGAGCGCGAGCACCGCCACGAGCCGACGGTCGGCAGAGGGAACAATCCGCTGCTATGGTGCGATGGATCTGGCAGCGCGGGCGAGAAGACGTGCTAGGCGGCGCCGCTAGCCCTTGACGCCCGCACGTCCTGCCGCTGACCGCAGGCGCGTGTAGCCAGCGCGCGGGGCGCTCAGTTACTTAGTCGATCCCAACACACCACAGGGAGCGAGGTTGGCTTGGGCGACTCAAATATTCTTTCCTGATTTGTTCTCGTAGTTCCCGAGCACGAAAAAGCTCCTTGGGCGATGCGATAACCGGTGCGACGAGACTGGGGTCATTGGTTAAAGTTTTGGACTCGGAACGCTGATCTGCATTCGTTCCCGGCCATTGCCGTTGCGCGTCGCGCGCCGATGCAGGCATCGCCGATCCGCAATTCATTTCGACCGCTGAAACCAGCGGCGGGGGATCGAAAGTAGGGAGCGTCGGGTCCATTGCCAGGCCATGATCCAGGCCGCTGACGGCAACCAGCCCGGATGGCATAGTCCGGTCCAAGGGGCCTTGCTCGTTGTCGCGGCTTGCTGGCGGAAACTTCCGAGCAATTAAGCTATTCACCATCCACCTATTAGCCGCTAAAGCGACTATCGCTTGCTGCATTGCACAAATCAATCGTAGAAGTTCCATCAGCCGAGCGTCAAGGGCTTGTTGCGTTGTTACGTTCTTTGGAAGCGCGGTGTGGCGAACCTGCAACACCGGCTCTTCCCGCTCGTAGATCCGCCGCAGCGCGAGCGCTCGCCGCGCACACGCGCGGCAAGCGTTCCTACATAGTCGAACGAACGAGTCGTCGCGCCGTAATGCGGACATCCTCATCATCGAGCCCGAACTCGCTGTCCGCGGCGCTCAAAGTTGATCGAGCGGAATCGCGATATCGACCACCTGATGCTCGCTGCTGAAGCTGCCGCGTGGCGTCGCCTTGCCGGTCGGCAGCGTGACTTCGTAGAACGCGGTCTTGCCGTCGGCCGTGAACAGAGATGCGAAGCCCAGCACGTCGACGGTAACGTCATCGCGGACGATGCTGTAGATATCGAAGCCCGTCCAATCGCCGGTGTCGATGGTGAGCTTGCCGGTGGCAACGAGGGAGCCGTTGTTGGGCGGCGACTGGATAGCGATCTGGTCGAGGCTCGAGTCGAGCGCATATAGCGTCGTCGCGGTGGGTGCGCCGAGGTCGTTGTTGGTGTAGGCAGCGCCGGTGACGCCCAGGGCGGTCGTGCCCACGGCGTAATTAAGCGCGCCGTCGGCCACCGTAACTCCGCCCGCGTTGACGTTATGGCGCAGGTTCTGTCCCGTGTCGCTGATGATGCGAAGGCGGTCGGCGGCCGGGTTGAAATCGACGCCGAAGCGCGTCCCGCTCAGGGGAATGCTCAATCGGTTGACGAGCGTCGCGGCCGCGTTACTCGTATCGAGGAGGTACACGCCGCCCGCGTTGCCGACCCCGTACAGCTTGCCATCCTGGACGCGATAGTCGATGCCGACCAGCGAAGTATCGCCGCCGCTCAACCCGCTCACACTACCGATGGTGCGGGCATTTCGCGGAAAGTACTCGTTGAAACAGACGAGTCGCTGATCGCTGGTCAAGCCAACGACGCGCAGGGTGAACCGCTGAAAGAAGCCGGCGGCCCCACAGTTGCCCAAGTTGCTGTCGCCGAAGCCACCGGCGCGAGCGTCCTCTTGAGCGGTTGCCGTGAGGGCAGCAGCCATGAGTCCCGCAGCGATCGTGATACGCAGACACTTTGACATGATGATTCTCCTATGCATTTGCCGGTTCGGTGCATGAAACCGGCGGGTTACGGAGGTAAGAGGTCATGATGTTGGCCACGACCATCGACTGTGACAACAGCGTCAACATCACTACTACCCGTGAGCCCTTGGTCTGGATGCACTGAGGAAAGAATCCAGGGCCACTTCTGTGCAGTACGTAACCTGCGTGAAATTGGATCACGCGATCAAGCGAACGGGCGGCGCGCTCAGAACCGCGACGGCCCTGGGCACCGGCGGCGAGCGCGCCGCAGCGCTGACGCGGCGAGCCGATCGAACACACTCCCCCTTCTAAAAGGTGGTGTTCGTTCGTGCGTCGGAGGTACGCGGGGCCGGCGCTATTGGCCGCTGGCCGTATCGCCAAGGTCCATTGGCTGATTGCCCGGCGGAGGCTTCGGATCGCTAGGCGCCGGCCGCTCGTCAATGGCCGCTTACCGGAAAATTCCGCGGCGACACCGACGGGAAGTTATTGGCCGTCAACGGCCTGATCGCCGATACGTCGCAGACCGGGCCATGAGCCGCCGTTTGGGAAGGTCCGCTGTCGACGTCCCACATCGGTACGACGAAGTGTGACGACTTCACGTACTGGCACCGCTGGTTACCGGGACAGATTATCCTGTGGGAGAATCGCTGCGTGCTGCATCGTGCCACGACCCTACGATCCGGCGACGCAGCGCCGCGTCATCCGCCGCTGCACGATGCCGGGCGAGGTTCCGCGGTAGCGGGGTAGGGGAATAGCCGCGCGCATCCCTTGTTCGTTGACCTGTCCATCCAGGAGGGACTTTCGATGATTGCCAAGCCGATGTTTGCCCTCGTGCCGCTGCTGTTCGCCGCCTGCGCCACTGTTCCCGCGGGGGGGCCGACCGTCAAGGTCACGCCGCTCGGCACGCACGCGGGCGAGCTCTGCAACCGCGATCGCGCGATGATCTTCGAGGATCCAACCGGCGTGCGCGTCCTCTACGACGCTGGCAGTTCGGTGCTCGGTGGCAACGACCCTCGGCTCGGCGCCGTCCACGTCGTACTGCTGAGCCACGCGCACGGCGATCACATGGGCGACCAGCGCCTCACCGCGCTCGGGGCCGGGACCTGCCAGTCCCCGACGCTCGCGAGCGCCGCGCCCAACACGACGAGCGCCGAGATCGCGGCGTCGAAGAACGCGGGGCTGGTGATGATCAATCAGATGGCGAACTTCCTCGGCAAGCGCGTCGAGGCGATCAAGGGCCAGCCCACGGGGGCGTGCCCGGTCGGCGCGGCCGGCGACGACCACACCGTGCCGTTCGCCGCGAGCTGCCTCGCGGGCAACAACCTGGGCGGCACGCGCACGTTCACGACGGCGGGCGCCGCGAAAGGCGTCGAGATCACGATCGTGCCGGCATCACACGACAGCTCGGTCAACCGAGTGCTCCTGAACGAGGCCGAGCGCCGCAACCTCGAGCCCGACAACCTCACGCTTCCGCTCGGGCCGCCGAGCGGCTACGTCGTCCGCTTCACCAACGGCCTGGTCGTCTACCTGACGGGCGACACCGCGTTGCACGCGGACATGAAGACCGTCGTCGCCGACTTCCATAAGCCCAACGCGATGGTGCTGAACCTCGGACTCAGCGCGATTACGAATGCGTCGGGCGTCTGGATCGCGGAGCTGATCCGGCCGGCGACCGTGATCATCTCCCACCCCAACGAGGCCGCGTCGGTCGGCGGCAAGGCGCGTCCTGGCTCGCGCACCGCCGAGCTCTCCGCGATGCTGCGCCTCCCGGTCGTGCTCGCCCTGTCCGGCCGGACGATGGAGTTCGACGGGCAGGGCCGGTGCGTGGCCGGCTGCAGCTGACGTCGCGCGCGCAGATCGCCGGTGCGAACGCGTCGAGCGGTACTACTAACGTGACCGCTATATGCAGCTTATCTACCTGTCACGCGCAACCGCACCGTCCGGAGGGGACAGTCGGAGGGAGTTAGTAGTAGATCGAACGCGTTATGCCCGCGCGCGCCGGAGGGAAGCCATGACATCGTCCATTCCCGCCACCACCTCGAAAGCGCCAGCGCCTCTCTGGCGACGCGCCTTCGACTGGTGGCTCGTGCAGGTGAAGCACGTGCTGCCGCCAACCATCTTTTTCTTCTTCGGATTCAACCTGATCCTGTTCACGCGCTGGATGACGCTGCAAGAGCAGGGCATTCCGTTCACCAATTTCTTCGCCGCGACGCTCCTCGCGCTGCTGGTCGGCAAGGCGGTGCTGGTGGTCGACAACCTGCGCGTGATGCACCGTTTCGACGGTGCGCCGTTGATGCAGCCTATACTGTTCAAGTCCACGATCTACTGGCTGTGCGTGTTCGTGCTCCGCCTTGCTGAAGCCCTATGGCATTTCTGGCGCGACGGCGGGGCTCTCGGCGATTTCCCGAACTTCCTCGTCGCGCAATTCTCGTGGCCGCGCTTTCTAGTGATCCAGATCTGGCTAATGGTGCTGTTCCTCGTCTACGTGACGGCCCACGAACTCAATACGCTGTTCGGCGACGGCGAGCTGCCGCGACTGTTTCTGCGCTGGCACTCGTCCGAGGCCAAGCTCACAAGGCGTCAACGCATCCGCCTGCTCACGCGGCTCAACCGACTGACCGAGGCCAATCCGGTCGAGGTCATCGGAGAGAAGGGCTCGCCCGCGCACACCGAGCTGGTCGGGATCCTGCGCGAGCTTGCGGCGCGGCCCGGCGAGAACGACAATTCCAGAGTGGAGCAAGCGAACCCATGAAGCGGGGCGTGCTCGAACGGCCGCTTCGGAGATCCAGGTGCTACGTCTGGTTGTGGCCGAAACCGCCAGTTGATGAGCCGCCACGTTTCGTCCGCAATCGGACCCATTTCAGCCGGTCGGTCTCCGGCAGACCAGACGTTCAACGAATCAGGTCAACCGACGCGCGCAGTGAACACAACAACGGCTATACACATGGCGCGCGGATCAATCGCCCACCTCGTGCGCCGCCCCTCGTGGCCGGCTTGGCGACCTGCACGATCAGCCTGCTCGTCATTTCTGTACTCGCTCCCGGAACGCCCGGAGCGCAAAAAGCAGATCCGATATCAGCGTCTCCTGGTACGCGGTACGGCATCTCATGTCCCATCGGTACTAGCATCGACAGCGAGTGGCGACGGCAGCGGTCCGACAGCGCCGCCAGACGCTCCACGATCTCGTTCAGCTTCGCGCGGGCCTCGGGCGAACGGTGCCGGTCGGTGGCCGGCATCTCGGTAATCTCGTCGACGGTGATGCCGGGGCAGAAGAGCGTGGGGATTTCGCGCTCGATGTTCACACGCGCGAGGTCGAGACGCCACAGGCGGAAGCGATGCCATACCGCCATCGCGCCGAACAGCATCGAGAAGCCGAGGATCAGCTGGACCCAGGTCGCCGTCGGCAGAATGTCGACGATCCACGGCGCGTACTCGCCGACGAGGTCGGGGCCCTGGTTGTCGAAATAGCTTCGGGCCGCCCTCGAAAGGGGCACGCCGGTGAGGTTCGCGCCCTCGCGGTTGAAGCGCACGAACGTCGGAAACACCTCGGCGATCGCCGTCATCAGGCCCTGCGTTACTGACTGCGATGCGCACCCGTTGCCGACGACCAGCGTGGCGATATGCAGCACCTGCTTGTTCTCCCCGGGCACCTTGCGCACGTAGTCGTAGCGCCCGGCCTCGATTTGGCCGACACGTGCGAAGGGCAGCCGTTGCGCTAGGGACGACACCTCGGGGATGCTTCAGGATCTGCAACTTGCGCCTGCGCACCGCGTCGACGACGAGCTGCGCATCCTCGTCGATCACCATCGCGCCCAGGTCCAGCTCACCGCGCTCGAGCATGTCGAGCTGCTGGTCGATCGGCTGCGTCGAGACCTTGAGCTCGAGTTCGGCAAGCGGAGCGAGCACGTGGCGCGCGAGGTTCTCGGTGCCACTGCCGAGTGGCCCGATGCCGAGCCGCAAGCCTCGCAGGTCCTGCGGCGACTTAATGCGGTCGGCATCGCGGCCGAGGACCACGAGCGCCTCGGGCCGCGGCAGGCGCCCGATCAGCTCGAGCCCCTTCCCGGCCGGCCAATCGACGCCATCCTGCACCAGCGCGAACTGGACGTCGCACGTGGTCTGGCTGCGACCAGCCGCTGGAGGTTCTCCACGGAGCCTGCCGAGGCGACGTTCGCAATGCGCCCTTTGCGGCGCGACGTCTCCGCAGCGAGCTTTTCGACAGTCGCAAAGTAGTTGCCGGTAGGGCTCCCGGAAAGGAAGGCCACTCGGACATGGCGCAGGCTGGGCCGCGGGTCGTAGAGCGCGACGAGAAGGCCGATGAGCGCCAGCGCACCGAGGAGGAGCGCCGTTTTCGCGCCGGTCGACATCGACGCCGCACGCTGGGACAGACCCAACACCCGCTGCAGGCGTTCCTTCGGGATGAGGCGCGTGATCCGTCGCTCCGGCGCAGACATCGTCGTGGCTTGGGCTAAGTGTGATGCTTCACTGCGTTGTTTCTGTCAGTCATGACATGGGGCCTAACGAGATGTGTGGGGCGAATGCGCCGGGTATTGGCTCTGCGACTTCGCCCTCGGCAAATACTACGAGTGCTACGTGCGTCGATCAGGTAGCGGCTGTGGAGGGCTGCTCGCGACCCGATAGCGGGCGACGGCCATTATCGCCGGAAGGGCTGCTAAGTCCGTGATTATCGAGGGTACTTTATCTTCAGCCATGTCCGCTGTCGCCCGCCTTGTTGGACGACTCGAGCTCCCATACCTCCGGCGGGCCTCCGACCGATTCATCCACCGCGCACACATTGCCGATCGACGTACTGCAGCGCGACTGGCAACGCGTCGCGGAACACTAGCGCCTCGTGGTCGCCCTCCACAATGCGCAACTCCACTTGCTTCGGCTGCGGTTGGAAGATGCGCCAGAAGTGCTGTACTGACACCAATGAAATGGCAGTCGTTCTGCTCTGGACCGGTCACGCGGACGAAGCATTCCTGTTAGTGGACAAGGCGCTCGCCGACGAACGGGGCGCCCCGGATGGCCCAGGCGCGCACAAAATGTCGGCCTCGAACCCCACAATACCTATAACCGTCCGCTTCTGGCCTATACCGTTGAAATACTCGATGTTTGGGCGAGGTTCCGCTGCCTGTGATCGCAGATCGCGGGTCTCGGTAACGGATGCCGGTTGTCGATGAAGTAGATTCGTCCCCGATGCTGCTTTATGCAGCTATCGTTACCGATTCCGGTGTCCCAAACATCAATCGCTTCGCCATTCGTCGTAGGTTTTGCGCCATGGCTGCGACCAGGAACTCATCGCGCGGACCACTCGGTCCGCGGAGGCGCAAGCGATCCAGCTTGAGGATGCGCTTGAGGTGTGCGACGAGCATCTCGACCTTCTTGCGGTCCTTGCGTGATTGCTTGTGGCTATCGGTCTTAGCGATATCGCGAGCGACCTCCCGTACCGATTCATGAACGCTGCGAGCGATCTTGCGCATCGGTGTATTCGGACAGCAGCGCGCCTTCATTGGGCAACTCGCACAATCGGACTGGCTGGCTCCCGGAAGCGGCCGTGCCGATTCTTCGAGAACGTCGAATGGTCCGGCACCGCATCCTCGAGACCCAGTCGACAGAACCAGCGATACGCCAGATTGAGGTGAACGGCCGCGGCAACGGCTGCTTCCCGGCAAATGGAGATGCAAGGGCGACCGTCTTGAACTGGCCGGTCAGAGACCCCACGGCGCGAATTCGGGTGGCCGTTGAATGACGCACAGCAGCCATCGAGACGCGAAGGGCCGCTGTGCATCGTCGAGCCGACGCGGATCGCTAGCGGGCGGCCGACCGTGCCCAAAGCGGACTTCCGCGATTGAAAGGAGTCATCACGGCGCTTCCAAGTCAACGATTTTTCATTTACCGTTGGTGCGCTGCGACTCGCGCGCGTGTGCGAGCACAGCGTCGAGCACGCGCGGGACGCAACGCAGGTCAAGTGCGTCTGTCAGCAATGCGCCGTAGCGAATCTTGCGCCGCGCCCGCGTGCCCATGAACCGCCGCAGCTGGGCATGGCCCTCCCTTGCACGCTGAGCGGGTTGGTCCTGAAAGCGGCGGAAAGACTCGAGCTCGCCTTGAACAGCAAGCAGCCGCTCGACTGCGGGGGCGCCAAGCGCGCGGATCAGTTCTTCTTCAAGGTCCGCGTCGCACACGAAAAATCCAAGCGCCTCCGCGCCCGCGCGGCTGAAGTTCGTTCCAAGCCCCACGCGGTCGAGACCGCGCCAAAGGTGCTGTTCCTCGTTTGCGTCGACCAGTCCCGCCAGCCGCACTCCTAGCCCTGGCGGGCCCAATGCATCCAGGAACTTGCCGGTGTTCGTCGCCCCGCCAACGGGAAGGATGACGATCCGCTCGGCCGCGAGGTTCAAGCCGCGCCGATGTGCGAGTGCCTCAAGGGCCGCTTGATCGCTCCAGCCCTCCACGAGGATCGCCACGATCGCACCGCTTCGCACAACCAGCTTGCAGGCCGCTTCTGTGGTCAGCGGTGGCCGGGGACCAAAGGCTTCATCGATCGTGGGCATCGAGCGGGCATTATCCACCGCGCGGCGCGAGCGGCCGCCACCAGCTCATGGCGCTCTCCGGTCGACGATCGCTACGCGCAGTGCCGAACCTCCGAACTGTCCGCTGCTCGGCCGAACCCATACGCATGGAGCAAGCCTCGGCTTCTGGCCAAGCGCGCCAGTTGCCGAGCATCGGATGGATGACCGCAATCGCGGCATTGCTGCCGTTGGCGGCGCGAAGCGCTACGGCAGCAAGGGGTCGATCTGCGCCCGTCAGTCATCAGGCCGTTCGCGGTCAGGCTCCACGGTCGCCGACTGGACCAGAAGCAGACCGTCGGCACCAACGCCCAAGTTGCTTGGAGGGCTCCGTTCGCTCGCCGGTGCCGCTACTGCCCACGACGAGACTCAGTGATCATCGGGCGCCACGCAGATTGACGCCACCGGCCGCATCGTCATGCCGGGTTTCATCGATACGCACCACCACCAGTTCGAGACGGCGCTGCGCAGCTTCCTCGCCGACGGGGTGCTCATCAACGATGGGTCGGGCTCGCCGAGCGGCAGCACGACCTACTTCAAATCCATTCTGCTGACGTTCGCCCCCGTGTACCGTCCGCAGGACGTCTACATCAACGAACTGTTCGGAGGCCTGAGCCAGCTCGATGCCGGCGTCACGACGGTGCACGACGTCTCGCAGATCCATCACTCGCCCCAGCACTCGGACGCCGCCATCCAGGCACTGACAGATGATCCTCGACAGTCCCAAGGGAAATCAAAACCTGCCAAACCCCCTGGATTGGGGACTTCCGGAATCCGCCGTAACCGTTCCCGGCCCATTTCCTTATTGGCCAACACCGCCCGCCGGCATACCGGCCCCGCTGACGACGCGCGACGTGCTGCGCTACGCCACCATGAACGGCGCCAAGGCCCTAAGGCTCGACACCAAGACCGGCTCGCTCACGCCGGGCAAGGAGGCCGATATCATCATCTTCGACGCCACGGCGATCAACGTGGCGCCGCTCAACCAGGTGCCGGGCGCCGTCGTATCGCTGATGGAACGCACCAACGTCGAGACGGTGATCGTCGCCGGCAAGATCCGCAAGTGGAAGGGACAGCTGCTCGATATCGATCTGCCCCATCTGCGACAACAGCTCGAGGCCTCGCGCGACTACGTTTTTAATAAGGCGGGCGTCGCCCAGGATCTGTTCAGCAGCCAATAAAGGCGAATCGTCGGAAGAACTCGGGGCGGCTTTGGCCGCCCCCGCCGCCTTGCTTCCCCGGCGCGACCGCGATGCTGCACGGCGCATCGTCGATGAGACATGCAAGAGGTGTAGACTCGACTCTCCGTTACGCGTTGACCCGTCTCCGCCTCCATCGCAGCATCCGAAAACGAGACCTCCATGAACGTACCCTTTCGCAACACCGCGTTCACCATTGCCGTCGCCCTGGGCATCGTGGGCGTACTATCGGCGCCGGCCCTGCACGCGCAGGATGTGGTCAGGATCGGCTTTGCGTCACCCCTCACCGGGGGGCAGGCGAACTATGGCAAGGACAACCAGAACGGCGCGCAGATGGCGATCGACGAGCTGAATGCGCAAGGCGTCAAGATCGCTGGGAAGACCGTGAAGTTCGAGCTGATGGCAGAAGACGACCAGGCGGACCCGAAGATGGGACCGCTCGTCGCGCAGAAATTCGTCGACGCGAAAGTGAATGGCGTAGTTGCCCACTTCAATTCTGGCGTCACGATTCCCGCTTCGTCGGTGTATGCGGGCGCCGGCATCCCGCAGTTGTCGGTGTCGACCAACGTCAAATATACGCAGCAGGGCTACAAGACCGCCTTCCGTTTGATGGCCGACGACGGCAAGCAGGGGAAGGCACTGGGCGAGTACGCGGTGAAGACGCTGAAGCTCAAACGGTTGGCGGTGATCGACGATGCCACTGCCTACGGGCAGGGTCTCGCCGACGAATTCGTGAAGGCCGTCAAGGCTTCGGGTGGGCAAGTCGTCAAGCGCGAGCACACGAATGACAAGGCGGTGGATTTCGCGGCGGTGCTTACGACCATCAAGGCGACGAAGCCCGAGGCCATTTTCTTCGGCGGCTATGATCAGCAGGCCGCGCCGATGGCGAAGCAGATGCGGCAACTGGGCATGAGCATCAAGCTGATGGGCGGCGAAACGATGAATTCCGCCAAATTCATCGAGCTGGCCGGTCCTGCCGCCGAAGGGAGCATCGCGTCGACGCCCGGCGCAGCGCTGGAATCGCGGCCGGGCGGCAAGACCTTTGCCGACAAATACAAGACGCGATTCGGGCAGGACATCGGACTCTATGCGCCATATTTCTACGACGGTGTGATGGCGATCGGCGCAGCGATGAAGGCTGCGAATTCGACCGATCCAGCGAAGTATCTGCCGGCGCTTGCAAAGATCAATTACAAGGGGATTACCGCGGAAATCGCCTTCGACGCGCACGGCGATCTGACGCATGGCCTCCTGACGATCTTCCAGGTGAAGGACGGCAAGTGGGAGGTCGTCAAAGGCTGAGCGACAACGCCTTGAACGTGAAATTTGTGGGATCCTGTAGTATCGTCGGCGCTCCATCGATCGACGGTGCGTTCGATGATCAAAGCGTACGTTCCTTCTGATACGCCGACGATCGGCGCCGGCTCGCCGCTGCGCTGTGCTCGCCGCCCTTTTTGAGCAAGAAGCCGCCATGCCTTGAGCGGTGCGCGATCGCCGTTCGATCATAATAGCGCGCATGCACGTGCACGCTACGCAATTACAGTTTCCGTGAGCGATACCGTCACAGTCATCATCGCCCATCGTTTCGGGAAGGTCGAGGCTGTCCGCCGTCTCAAAGAGGGCTTCGCCCGCACCAACGGTCACCTCGGAGCGATGATCGCGATGGAGCAGGAGACTTGGGAAGGAGATACATTGCGCTTCCGCATGCGCGCGCTCGGCCAAACAGCGGCAGCGAGCATTGAAGTGCTGGAGGACGCGCTGCGCATCGAAGTGTCGTTGCCTTGGCTTCTGGCGAAGGCAGCGAAACGCCTTCTTCCAATATTGCGTAAGGAAGCGACGCTGCTCCTGGAGAAGAAATAGAGCGCTCACAGGATAGCGAGTTGCGGCGCGCGGTTTTCCCTGTGGCCCTCGTCAACCATGTCATGGGCGACGGAATCATGGCTCTCTTCGGCGCCCCACTTGCCCTCGAGGACCATGCAGTGCGAGCGTGCTACGCGGCGTTGCGGATGCAGGAATCGATAAAGCTATACGCCGAGGTGGTGCACCGGACCACGGGCGTGCCGCTGCACATTCGGGTCGGTGTGAACTCAGGCGAGGTGGTTGTCGGCTCCATCGGCAGCGATCTCCATATGGACTACACGGCCGTCGGTCAGACGACCCACTTGGCGTCTCGCCTCGAGCAGATGGCCATGCCTGGATCGATCCTCATTTCGCCCGAAACGCTCAAACTGGCAGAAGGGTTCGTCGTGGTGAAGTCCCTCGGTGAGCGACCGGTGAAAGGGTTGGCAAGCCCGATCGAAGTCTTCGAGGTTGTCGGGGCCGGGACGGTGCGCTCGCGGTTGCAGGCCGCCGCCGCCCGTGGCCTTACTCGGTTCGTCGGGCGCAGCGCGGAACTGGAGCAAATCTACCAAGCCTTGCAGCGGGCCGGAGCCGGGCATGGTCAGGTCGTGGCGGTTGTCGGCGACCCCGGGGTCGGGAAGTCCCGCCTCTTCTGGGAGTTCACGCACTCGCACCGCACGCAGGGCTGGCTCGTCATCGAGAGCAGCTCGGTCTCTTACGGGAAGGCGACAGCGTTTCTGCCGCTCATCGATCTCGTCCGCGCCTACTTTCAGTCGAGGCGCGCGATGAGGCACGCAAGATCCGCGAGAAGGTCACGGGAAAGTTGCTCTCCCTTGACCGCGCGCTTGAACCCTCGCTACCGTCATTGCTCTGGCTCCTCGACGTGCCCGCCGACGATCCCCAATGGCAGCGGCTCGATCCTCCGCAGCGCCGCCAGGAAACGCTCGACGGGATCAAACGGTTGCTGTTACGAGAGAGCCAGATCCAGCCGCTGTTGCTGGTATTCGAGGACTTGCATTGGATCGACGCCGAGACCCAGGCGCTCCTCGACAGTGTCGTCGAAAGTCTGCCCACCTCCCGGTTGCTGCTCCTGGCGAACTACCGACCGGAATACACAGCACGCCTGGGGCAGCAAGACCTGCTACCGGCAGGTCCGCATCGACCCCCTTCTTCCCGAGAGCGCCGAGGAACTGCTTGGGGGGTTGCTCGGGAACGACGCGGGTCTTCGGTCCCTCAAGCGACTCTTGATCGAGCGGACGGAGGGCAATCCCTTCTTTCTCGAGGAGAGTGTACGAACTCTGGTCGAGACGAAGGTCCTGGCCGGCGAGCGAGGTGCCCATCGTCTGGGGAAAGCGAATTCCACCCTGCACATCCCGGCGACCGCCCAGGCGATCCGAGCCGCGCGCATCGACCGGCTCACGCCCGAGGACAAACGGCTTCTCCAGGCCGCCTCTGTCATTGGCAGGGACGTGCCCTTCACGCTCCTGCAGGCAGTCGCCGAGCGGCCGGAGGAGCAACTCCGGCAGAACCTCGCGAATCTCCTAGCCGCCGAGTTTATCTACGAGGCGCGGCTCTTCCCGGACGTCGAGTACACGTTCAAGCACGCGCTGACGCACGAGGTTGCCTATGGCAGCCTCCTTCAGGAGCGGCGGCGCGCGCTGCATCGCCAGATTCTCGCAACCATGGAGCGACTTCATCCCGACCGACTGGCGGAGCACGTCGAAGTCCTCGCTCACCACGCCTTCCGGGCCGAGGTGTGGGACAAGGCCGTCACCTATCTCCGGCAGGCCGGGGCCAAGGCTTTCGCCCGCTCGGCTAACCAAGAGTCGGTGAGGTATCTCGAGCAAGCCGTCAGCTGCCTGAATCACTTGCCGGAAGATGGCGAGACGCTCGCCCAGGCCATCGACCTTCGGATCGAGCTGCGCCATGCGCTATGGCCACTCGGCGAGGTCGGGCGCATCCTCGACCACCTGCAGAAGGCCAAGTCTCTGGCAGAGACGTTGGCCGACCAGCGTAAGCTGGCGCAGGTCCTTTCCGTGCTGGGGTACGCGTTCTGGATGCTGGGCGATCATGATCGTGTCGCCGAGTCCAACCAGCGGGCCTTGACGATTGCCACGAGTCTGGGCGACTTCGCCCTCGAGGCTGCGGCGAACTTCGCACTCGGGCTGGCCTGGCATGGCCTCGGGGAGTACCACCGAGCGATCGGGCCCCTTGAGAGAAACGTTGCGTTGCTTCAGGGCGAGCGGATGTATGGTCGCTTCGGTACCGCTGGCGTCACGTCGGTACTTTCCATCATGGCCCTTGCGTGGTCTCGCGCCGAGTTGGGATCTTTCGCGCAGGGGATCGGCAGCGGGGAAGACGCCCTTCGGATTGCCAACGCCCGCGATGACAAGCCCAGTCTGATGTTTGCGGACCTGGGCGTGGGTCAGCTTTGTCTTGTCCAGGGCGATTTCGCCAGAGCCATACCGAGACTCGAACACGGGCTTAACATCTGCCGGACGTGGGAAATTCCGTCCTGGCTCCCGTGGCTGGCTTCACGGCTGGGTGCTGCTTACACCCTGGCCGGTCGTGTCGCCGAGGGCCTGCCGCTGCTGGAGCAGTCGGTCGAGCAAGCCGCGTCCATGGGCTGGAAAGCGGATGCGTCGTCGCTCGCCACCAAATTGAGCGAAGCCTATCTCGAAGCCGGCCGGGCTCAGGATGCGTCTGCCCTGGCCGCCCGTGCCCTCGATCTCGCCGTGGAGCACCGGAGCCGCGGCGATCAGGCCTGGGCCTTTCGCCTCGGTGGCGAGATCGCATCCCGCCGTCACGTCCCCGATTTCAACCAAGCCGAAGAACAGTATCGTCGGGCATTCGTCTTGCCCGAGGAGTTGGGGATGCGACCGCTTGTGGCGCATTGCCACCTTGGACTAGGCAAGCTGTATCGCCGAGTCGGCGACCGCGCGAAGTCCGGGGAGCAACTGACCGCCGCCGCCGTGTCTTACCGGGAACTGGATATGGGCTTCTGGCTCGAGCGCACGGAGGCGGAGATGAAGGCGCCCGCGTGACACGGGTATCGCAAGTGAAACCGGTGCGCCTTGCGGTATCCGGTGGCACCACGCAAACTGCCCCGCTGCGATCAGAGGATACGCTCATGCCACGCTGCTTTCTGAGTGCACTCGCCCTGTTGGCCTGCCTGGCCGCCCCATCCGCTCAGCACGTGGCGGCGCAGGAGCGCTTCGATTTCGACACCGCCCCCGGCAACCTGCCGAAGACCGTGGTGCCGGTGCGATACGTGCTGGTGCTCGACCTCGACCCGGCACGCGACGGCTTCACCGGCCGCGCCGACATCGTCATCGACGTGCGCCAACCGGTGCAGGCTGTGCTGCTGCACGCTCGCAATCTGACGGCCTCGCGCACCGAACTGAAGCACGACGGCCGAACGCGAAGCCTTCAGGTCGGCCCCGGATCGATCAAGCAGAGCTGGGCGCTCACGCCGACCGACGCGATGCCCATTGCGCCGGGCCGCTACACGCTGCACATCGAGTACAGCGGCAACGTCAACCGTAGTGGCGTCGGGCTCTATCGCGCCGATTACGTAACCGCTGGCAAGCCCGGGCGTACGTTGGCGACACAACTCGAATCCGTCTACGCGCGCGACGTGTTCCCGAGCTTCGACGAGCCGGCGTTCCGCGCAGTCTTCGAGCTGTCGGTGCGCGCGCCGAGTGGCCTGGAGGTCGTTTCGAACATGCCGCGAGCCGCATCGCGTCCCGATGGCGGTGCCACATTGCACCGCTTCCAGCCAACGCCGCCGATGCCTAGCTATCTGGTAGCGGTGTCGGTCGGCCGCTTCGACGCGCTCGCGGGTCGCGCCGCTGGCGTGCCGCTGCGCATCCTGACGGTGCCGGGCAAGCGTGCGCAGGCGATCTATGCGATGCGGGTCACGCAGCAGGTGGTGCCGTTCTACGACGCCTACTTCGGCGTGCCCTACGCGCTGCCGAAGCTCGACCAGTTGGCCGTTCCGTCGGTGCGCCAAGGCGCGATGGAGGATTGGGGTCTGATTTCGTACAGCGAGAACTCCCTGCTGTTCGATCCGGCCCGGAGCAGCCCCGAAACGGAACGCGGCGTGTTCAATACCGTCGCCCATGAGATTGCGCACCAATGGTTCGGCAACTTGGTGACCGCCGCATCGTGGGATGAAATCTGGCTCAACGAAGCGTTCGCCACCTGGATGGCCGATAAGGCTATGGCGCGGTTCAACCCCCTATGGCGCACTGACCTCGAACGCCGGCTCCCGCTCGACCGCACGATGGCCGGAGACGCAGGCGACGCGACGCGGGCCATTCGCTCCGGTCCGGTCAGCGAGGGCAGCGTGTTCGACGTGTTCGACAACATCACGTACGTCAAAGGTGGCGCGGTGCTGGGCATGCTCGAGCAGTGGCTGGGCGAAGAGCACTTTCGCCGTGGTCTCGCGGCGTACATGCGAGAGCGCAAGTTCTCGAACGCAACCGCCGGAGACCTCTGGTACCACATGGCGCAAGCGTCGCAGCGCGACGTGGCGGCCGTGGCGGCAAGCTGGACCGACCAGCCTGGCTATCCGCTGCTGGCGGTCGCGAGCGTTTGCGAGGGGCAGCAAACCCGCGTGACGATCTCCCAACGCCGCATGCGCGACGGCGCGACACTACCTTCCCCGCTCAGCAACGGCGCGACAGGGGCTCTATGGCAGGTCCCGGTGCGGCTTGCGCGGGGCAGCGAGATGTCGACGGTGCTGCTCACGAACGCGCAGCAGACCTTCGCGCTGCCCGGTTGCAGCGATGATTCGCTGGTCGCAAACGCTGGAGGGATAGGGTTCTACCGCGTGAAGTACGACGAGGCGTTGGCCGGCGCGCTGGCACAGCGCTTCGTTCGCTTGGCACCGGCCGATCAGGTCATCTTGCTCAGCGACACGTTCGCGCTCGCGCAGGCGGGCGAACTGCCGATGACGAGCTGGTTCGCGCTGGTAAAGCAGATTCCGCAGGTTACCGGCCCGGCACGCGCGACACTGTTCGAACTGGGCGGCAGCGGTTTCGGGTTTCTCGACGGCGCGATGGCCGGTACGCCGACCCAGCCGCTGCTGCGCGCCGCCGGTCGCCGGGTGTTCGGTCCAGAGCTTGCCCGCCTGGGTTGGGCCGCTCAGCGCGGCGATGACCCCCAGACACTTAAGCTGCGTGGTGCGCTAATCGAGCTGCTGGCAAGATTCGACGACGCACCGACAATCGCGGAGGCACTGAAGCGTTTCGACGCTGACGAGGCGAAGCGTACTCCGCTGCCTGCATCGATTCGCTCGCAAGTCCTGGAAGCTGCGGGCATGCACGCCGACCGCGCGCGCTTCAACCAGCTGATGGCGCGCTTCAAGGCGGCCGGGGGTGAGGAAGAGCGTTGGGTGTACGCAAGCGCGCTATCGGGAGGGCGCGACGAGTTGCGGGCAAAGGAGCTGATGGCGGCGGCGCTCGCCGGCGTGACCACGCCCAATATCGCGATCGCGCTGCCCGGAATGGTCAGCTCGCAATCGCCGTTTGGTGAACTTGCCTACAACTTCACGCTCGAGCACTGGGACGAGCTGGCGAAAATCGCTGGCGACACCATGTGGGGCCGCTTCTGGCTGTTGCCCAATGCGGCGGCGCGCTTCAACGAGCCCGCGCGCGCAGCGCAACTGATCGAAGACCAGCAGCGAAAGGCCGGCGCCGACGGCGCTATGCCGGCCGCGCGTATCGCGGCCCGGATTGCGCTGCTGTCAGCGGTACGTCAACGTGACGCGGCAGCATTGCTGACGTTGTTGGCGGACTGGTAGGAAGGCGCAGCGACTGGCGCTGCGGCCGCAGGGCGTTGCTGGTGCGCGCCGATCAGGTGATTTGTGATCAAACGTTATCGGTTGCTCGCTTCCGGTGGAGGCGGGTTGCCACGTTTCGGCAGCGCATTGAGCAACGGGGTGATGATGTCCATCGGCAGCGGAAACACGACCGTGGTGTTCTTGTCCGCACCGATTACCGTGAGTGTTTCGAGATAACGCAGCTGGATGGCCTGTGGCTCCTGCGCCAGCACTTTGGCGGCCTGGTACAGCTTCTCCGAAGCCTGCAACTCGCCTTCTGCGTGGATGACTTTGGCGCGCCGCTCACGTTCCGCTTCCGCCTGGCGCGCAATGGCGCGGATCATCGATTCGGTCAGGTCGACCTGTTTCATCTCGACGTTGGAGACCTTGATTCCCCACGAGTTGGTTTGCGCGTCCAGCGCCTGCTGAATATCGAGGTTCAGCTTCTCGCGGCCCGCCAGCATGTCGTCGAGCTCGTGCTTGCCGAGGACCGAGCGCAATGTCGTCTGCGCCAATTGGCTCGTCGCATTGAGATAATTCTCGACCTGGATGATCGCCTTCTCCGCATCGATGACCCGGAGATAGACGACGGCACTGACTTTCACGGACACGTTGTCGCGCGAAATCACGTCCTGGGTCGGCACCTCGAACACTACGGTGCGCAAGTCCACCTTGACCATCTGCTGGATACCAGGCACGAGGATGACGAGGCCCGGACCCTTCACGCGCCAGAACCGGCCGAGCTGGAACACTACGCCACGTTGATACTCCCGCAGAATGCGCAGCGACGACGTGACGAGCAGCGTCAACAGGATTAGTACGACAAAGGGAGAAATCCATGCCATTTCACTCTCCTTCCGCAGCGGACACACGCGGCAACACGCCCTCGACACCGACCACGCGAATCCTTTGCCCGCGGGCCATGTGACCCGCGGTGCGGACCTTCCACGTCTCACCGCGAATGCTGGCCCAGCCGGTTTCGTCGGAATCCTCCAGCATCTCGCCGTCGGCTCCAACCAATGTCGCCAGGCCGCTCACCATCGGCGCCCGCCGCGCCTGCAGCGCCATCCGGACCACGACGAAGAGGAACGCTGCGGTGACGACGGCGAGGAATGCGGCCATTGGCCACGGAATGCCGAAGCCGCCGGCGTCGGTGTCGATCAACATCAATGCGCCCGCCACGAAAGCGATGCCTCCGCCCACGCCGAGAGAGCCGTAGGAAGGCACGAACACTTCGGCCACAATGAAACCGATGCCGATGATGATAAGAGCGAGACCCGCGTAATTCACCGGAAGCAGGTGAAAAGCGTACGCCGCCAGCAGCAAGCATACCGCGCCGGCAACACCGGGAAAGACGAGGCCGGGATTGCTGAACTCGAAAAACATCGCATAGATGCCAACCATCATTAGGATCAACGCGATCGTAGGATTGGTGATCACCGAAAGTATTCGGTCGTGCCAATCCGGACTCCATACCACGACGGGCGCTGCGGCCGTGTGCAGCACGCGCTCCACGCCAGCCAGGTCGATCTTGCGCCCTTCAAGTTGCTGCAAGAGTCCAGGCACATCGGCGGCGATCAGGTCGATAACGTTCTGTTCGCGGGCTTCCGTCGCGGACAAGCTCGCCGCATCGAGAACTGCCTTTTCGCCCCACTCTGCATTGCGCCCGCGCAATTGCGCGAGACTGCGGATATACGCTGCGGCGTCGGAGAAGGCTTTGCGCTCGTGCACATCCTTGGGCGCAGGCTCCTTCGACTTGTCGCTTGCGCCAGGCGGTTCCGGCACCCGTGACCCGACGCCAATCTGCACCGGCGACGCGGCGCCGAGATTGGTGCCCGGCGCCATGGCCGCGACGTGGCTGGCGTAAAGGATGAACGTGCCCGCGCTTGCTGCTCGCGCGCCTAAGGGTGCGACGAATGCAGCGACCGGGATACGCGATGCTAGGATGTCCTGCACGATCGCTCGCATCGACGTGTCGAGCCCGCCTGGGGTATCGAGCGTCAACACGACGAGTTGCGCGCCCTCCTTGCTGGCGGTCGCTAACCCGCGGTGCACATAGTCAACCGTGGCCGGACCGATTGCGCCATCGATGGACAGCGTGACGACGGGCGCCGGCGCTGCGGCACAGAGCACCGTGGCAACCGAAAGCGCCACACACCCGGCAAGCTGCGAAACGGTCATCGAAAGTGGACCGTGACTACACCGCAACGGCCACACTCGCGTGACCGTCTCGTGCGAGCAGTCATTATCCCCCGATTTTGAACGCCCAGCTGCGACGCCCAAGGCGCGAAGGCCAGATCGTTGCCCACCTTCCTAGTGTAATGTTCCGTATGTAACTTTACATGCCGAGTGTGGTCCAAGTTATATTCTTGGACCCCGGAGAGCTCGGCAATGAAGACTGGAAGACCGGCGAAGGAATTGGCGGTGAGCGCGGAGGACCGTGTGCAACTCGAATCGATCGCGCGTTCGCAGAGGCTGCCCGCGGTATTGGTGCGGCGGGCGCAGATGATTTTGCGCCTGGCCGACGGCGAGTCGAACAGCGCCGTCGCGCGGCGCTTTCGAGTGAGTCGACCGACCGTCACGCTGTGCCGTACGCGCTATCGCGAACGTGGCATGGCCGGTCTGCACAACGAACTCAAGCCCGGTCGACCGCGGAGCACCAGCGAGGAGCAGATCGCCACGCTCATCAATACCGCGATCAAAGCGCGTCCGAAAGGCAAAACGCACTGGTCGCGCCGTGGCTTGGCCGAGAGCACGGGCCTGTCGACCACGACGGTGCACCGTTATCTGACGCTGTTCGGGCTGCAGCCACATCGCACACGCAGCTTCAAGCTGTCCACCGATCCGTTCTTCATCGAGAAGGTGCGCGATGTCGTGGGGCTCTACCTCAACCCACCCGAGCACGCTCTGGTGCTGTGCGTGGACGAGAAGAGTCAAGTCCAGGCCCTCGAGCGTAGCCAACCGGTACTGCCGATGGGCTTGGGCTATGTCGAGGGCATTACGCATGATTATGTCCGACACGGAACCACGACGCTATTTGCCGCGCTGGACATTGCCAACGGCAGTGTGTTGACGCAATGCAAACCGCAACATCGGCACCAGGAATTCCTGTCCTTCTTGCGCCACATTGAAGCCAACGTCCCGCCCGGGCTCGACGTGCATATGATCTGCGACAACTATGCCACCCATAAGCATCCACGGGTTCGCTCGTGGCTGGCGCGGCGCCCCCGGTTCCATTTGCATTTCACCCCGACCTACAGTTCGTGGCTCAACCAAGTCGAGCGCTGGTTCGCCTTGATTACCAACCAGTCGATCCGCCGTGGTTCCTTCCAATCCGTCACCGATCTCAAGCGGCAGATCAACACCTTCGTCGACAACTACAATCAGCATCCCAAACCCTTCAAGTGGGCCGCGACCGCCGATTCAATCCTCGCCAAACTTGAACGCCTCTGCAAAGTTATTAACGGAACACAACACTAGGGCCAGCGAATAGCCAACGCCAGGCTAATGCGGTCGTTCGCTAGTGCGCGCCGGCTGCCGCGTCCTTTGGGTGTTGCGCGCCGTTGCTTCGGTCGTAGTCGCGTCGAATCGTTCATGGCGCGTTTTCCTTCTCGTTACCCGAGCCGGCGCTCATGCATGCGTCCGCAGGACGCGCGTCACCGAAGACGACGTCGACGACGCACGTCGCCACGACGAGCTCGTTCGTGGTGGCCGGCGGACGCTCCAGCAGCCAACGCTCGCCGCTGAACATCACGTATAACGCGGCCGCCACGAGCGTGAGCGTTATCAGCCGCGTGCGCAGAGCGGGCTTCGTGGGCTTAGGCTCCGCTCGCCTTTCGCGACGCGTAGCGCACGCCGAATAGGATCCAGTACAAGTCATCAGTAGTGGTGTTGCCATAGTTGCATCTTTGATTTGGGCAAGATGTGAGGTCATGTCGGACGCGCTTTCGTGCGGATCAGCGGTTGTCGGGAACGTGGGCGAGGAAGCTGCTTAAGCCGTGGATGCCTAGGCAACAATCAGGGCAAAAAAAATGGCTATCGGTTGTCGAGCATTCGGTTGAGAAAGCTTTCGAGCAGGCGCACTTCATCCGTGCCGAACCCGCGGAGAAACTGTGCGGCGACAGCCTCTTTCGCGGCGATGAGTTGCGGATAGAGCGCCCTACCGGCGGTGGTGATCTCCAGATTCGTTGCACGACGATCCTCCGCATTCGGGACGCGGCGGACCAACCCTTTCTGTTCCAGGCGGTCGATCATCCGCGTCATCGCCCCTGGATCATAGGAGATGCTCTTGCACAGCCCGGACGCGGAGTCGGCTTCCTTGTTCGCCACCGAGGCGAGCACGATGAACTGGGGCGCCGAGATGTCGAACTTCGACAACTCGCGGTCCAGCGCGTCGATCAACTCGATGCGAACGCGGTTGATCTGCCGGATGATGCCGTGCTTCGTGGGGACCGGCGTCCGGTCGGCCACGGCCGGGGCGGCTGCTCTTGGCGGAGTCATGAGGTGCAGTATATATGCCTAGGCAACTATTGTCAAGGCCGGCAATATGGCGTCATCCGCCCGTCGCGGCCAGCGGCGCAGAATCGAGCAATCCGGCAAACGCGGCAAGGCGGCGAAGCTCCGCCCGCTCGGCATCGTCCACGCCGAGTTGCGGGGGCCGCACCGCAGCGTGGGCGATCAGGCCCTGCATCTTCAAAACTTCCTTCATCCGCGGGCGATAGTCCCGGATCGGCGCCCGCCAGGCGAAGCGCGCAAGTGGGCCTAGCCGATCCCAGATCGCCGACGCGCCGGCGAAGTCCTTCGCGGCCACGCGCCGTTGCATGTCGATGAGCTGGGCCGTCGCCGTGCTCGCGAACCCGATCAGCGCCCCGTCGCAGCCCATGACCATCGCCTCGAAGATGAACGTATCGCTGCCGGTCAGGATGCCGAGCTTGCGCGGCAACGCCCGCGCCGCGTCGATCGTCTCGATCGTCTTTTGCGTATCGAAGGACGCCTCCTTGAGCCCGACGATCTCCGGAATCGTGGCGAGGCGCGCTAGCGTGTCCGGCGGAAAATCCGGTCCGAACGCTTTCGGGAACTGGAAAGCGATGAGCGGCAGTCCGACGCCGTCGGCAATTGCCCTGTGGTACGCGTAGATCATCTCGGACGGAACCGGATTGCCGAGGAAGGTCGGAAACGGGGGAAACACCGCAAGCGCCTCGGCCCCCGCCTGCTTCAGCGCGTTGCCCCAACGCACGGCCGCCTGCGTGGAGCCCGCGATCAGGCCGGACACGAGCGGCACCTTGCCCGCAATGACGTCGCCGCAGACGCGCAGCACCTCGATCTGCTCGTCGCGCTCCAGTGCCGGTCCTTCGCTCGCGTCCATGTTCATCGCGATCGCCGCCGGCTTCTGGCCGGCGATCCAGCGCATGTACGAACGCAGGGATGTCCAATCGATCGAGTAGTCGGGCAGCATCGGCAACACCGGTGCGGCGACGATACCTTGGAGCGTGAAGACGGTCATTTCATGAATCCCCGGTGGGTGGCGCAGCGCCGTGCAGCACGCCGCGGGCGAGAAAGATGTCGGTGATCCGCTCGGTCGCGTCCCGGAATTCCGGCGCTCGGCGCGCGCCTAGCCCGCGCGGCCGCGGCAGCCGGATGTCCATGATCTGCTCGATCCGGCCCGGGCGCGGCGACATCACCACGACCCGATCGGCGAGCAGCACGGCCTCGTCGATCGAGTGGGTGATGAACAGCACGGTCTTGCGGGTGGCGAGCCAGAGCGCTTCGAGGTCGAGCCGCATCTGCTCGCGGGTCAGCGCGTCGAGCGCGCCGAACGGCTCGTCCATCAGCAGCAGGGGCGCGTCGTGGATCAAGGCCCGCGCGATCGCCACCCGCTGCCGCATGCCGCCCGACAGTTCGTGCGGATACCGGTCGACGAAATCCTTGAGCCCCACCTGTTCGAGGAGCCGCACCGCGCGCTCGCGGTACTCGCCCGGGTCCATCCCGCGCAGCTCAACCTGGACGAGGACGTTGGCGAGCGCCGTGCGCCAATCGAGCAGCACCGGGCTCTGGAACACGATGCCGAGATTGGTCTGCGGGCCGGCAACGCCGCGGCCGGCAACGCGCACTTCGCCCGTGCTCGGCGGATTGAGCCCGGCGACGATCCGCAGCAGCGTGCTCTTGCCGCAGCCGGACGGCCCGACGATCGCGAGAAATTCGCCGGCGCGGACCGCGAGGTCGATGCACTCCAGTGCGTGCGTTTCGCGCCGCGCCCGCCGATACGTCTTGCCGACGCCGGCGATCTCCACGTAGGGCCGGGCGGCGTCCGCCGTCAATGCCGCCGCAGCGCGCGCCGCTTCGTCGGCGACCTGCGCCGTCATTGGGAGCCTACTGCGGCACGAACTCGTTGGTGTGGAACGCCGTCCAGCCCTTGTCGGTTTGAAGCTCGCGATAGTTCTTGAGGATCGCGAGCGTCTGGTCCCAGTCGCCCTGCGCGCCCCAGCCAATGCGGCCCTTCGAGTTCTTCGACTCGAGAAGGTCGATGTCGACCATCAGCTGGTCGAGCGTGGATTGGCGATTGAGGTCGGGCTTGGCCTTCATCGCCGCGTCGACCGCGGCGCCGGGATTCTTCTTCGCCTCCTCCCACGACTTGGCCGTGGCGCGCACGAAGCGCTTCACGAGGTCCGGGTTCTTCTTGATCGTCTCGCCCGACGTCAGGATCGTCATGCCGACGATGTTGGCGCCGAAATCGGCGTAGCGCATCGCCACCGGATTGGCGCCCTTGTACTTGATGAGGAAGTACTGATCGTCGGCGCCGCCGAGCAGCGCGTCGGTCTTCTTCTCGAGCACCGTCACGACCTTGGCCGCGGGGTCGACCTGGACCATGCTGATCTTCGCGCAGTCGACGTTGTTGGCCTTGCACACGGCCTGCAGCAGCTGACCGAGCGGGTCGCCGGGCGTGACGGCCACCTTCTTGCCTTCGAGGTCCTTCGGCGTCCGGATGGGCGCCTCGGCCAGCGACACGACCGAGAATCCCGTGGTGTTGAGGAGCGACATCACGCTCTTGATGTCCGCGCCCTTCGACGCCGTGAGGATGACCGACGACGAATCGGCGAGGCCGAACGTGTCCGAGCCCGCCGCCACGACCTGCACGGTGTTCGCGGATCCCCGGCCCTCGTTGATCGTGAGGTCGATGCCCTCGGCCGCATAGATGCCGCGATCCTTGCCGTAGTAGAACGGCACGTGCAGGCCGCCCAGGTACCAGTTGAGGCGCAGCGATACCTTGTCCTGCGCCACTGAAACGTTCGCGGCGCCAAGCGCCAGGGCCGCCGTGCAAACGGCGACGATGCGGGCAAATGTCATGGGCTCCTCCGTGCGTGCATCATTCGCGGCGCGCGCCGCGGGCTTCAATCGGGCAAGGAATCAAAGGGTCGCGTCCTTCGCCGACGCCTGTTGCGAAACGTGCCACGGGATCGCGATGCGCTCGACGATCTCGACCGCATAATAGACGACGAGGCCGATCAAGGACAGCAGCACGATGATGGCGAACACCATCGGCGTGTCGAGCTGGCCATTGTATTGCAGCAGCAGGTAGCCCAGCCCACGGTCGGACGCGACGAACTCGGCGACGACCGCCGCGGTGGCGGCCAGCGCCGCGCCGACCTTCAAGCCGGTGAAGATGTGCGGCAGCGCCTGCGGGAGCTGGATCTTGAAGAACATCTTCATCGCCCCGGCGCCCGTCGTGCGCGCGAAATCCATCACGTCGCGATCCGCGCTCTTGAAGCCCGCGATGCTCGACACGACGATCGGGAAGAACGACAGCAGGAAGACCAGCAGCAGCTTCGGCGCGAAGCCGAAGCCGAACCAGATGATGAAGAGCGGCGCAATGGCGATCTTGGGGATGATCTGCAGGAACACGATCACCGGATAGACCGCCTGCTCCATGAACCGGGAATGGGCCACCGCGAGCGCCAGCGGGATGCTCACCACGACCGCGAGCGCATAGCCCGCCAGGATCTCCTGCGTGGTGACCCACGCACCGCCCGCGACCATGTCGTGCCGCTTCCAGAATTCGGTCCATACCTTCGACGGCGGCGGCAGCAGATACTCCTTGACGCCGGTCAGGTGGACGGCCGCTTCCCACACCACGAACAGCAGCACGAAGATCGACAGCGCGCCGCCGCGCTGCGCGAACCAGTTCGCAAGCGCGCGGCCGCGGGGCGCCGTCAGCGCCATGGCGCTGGGGGCTCCGGCAGGTTCCATGTGCCGTATTCGGCCGGCTCATTGATTTCGATCACCTCGAGGTCGTTTGAGCGCGCGACCACGTTGTGCGGCACGCCCGCGGGCTGCGACAGGCCGTCGCCGGCACGCAGCGTGACGTCACCCTCGATGCCGGCGAACCGGAACGTAAGCGAGCCGCGCAGCACGTAGACGTAGTGCGCGGTCATGTCGTGCCAGTGCCAGCCGGTCGGGGTCGTCATGGGCTTCAGCGCCCGGATATGCTTGACGCCGAGGCGGCCCCCGGTTGCGGCGGCCAGCCCCAGGTCGCGATATTCGGAATCGTCGCGCAGTCCCTCGCGATTCCAGAGTGCGTCGGGCCCGCTCGCCCGCGCGAAAGCCGACAGGGATTCGGCGAGGGCGCGCGGTCCGGCGTAGCGGGGCATCGGATCATCGGACATCGGCCATCTCCCTTGCGAACGGCGCATGTGGCTCGCCATGTGAATCCGCGTCTTAGCGCATCTTACGCTCCGACACCCCCGAGCATGTCGAGCGCTGCGTCGAATTGGCCGGGCGGCGGCCTCGTGCACGACCAGGGGCGAGCGCAGCCGCGTGACGGTGAAGCATTCGATGATCGTCGGTCGGCGAGCGTCGGCGTACTTCGGCGTCTACCGGGATTTCCTGCCGGCTGCCGTCGGGAGATTCGATCGTGAGCACGATCGGCACGCGGTCCCCGAGCTTCAACGGGCGACTGAGCCGGGTCAATGTCAGCCGCAACGCTCCCGGTGCCAGCAAGACGGTCTCACCCGCCGGCAATCGGATTTCAGGGACGGCGCCACGCGTGATGCCGGGGGATCGGATCGCGACGTCGGCGGAGACATCGCTGCGGACGCCGACGACGGTCGCGCCTTCGGTGCTCCTGAGCTGCATGTAGGCTTCCGCCGATCGTGCATTCGGGGCGACGCGCACCCACGGCTCCGTGACGACGAAGAGGGCCACGGCATGGGCCGGGGCCAGGCCGACGGTCAATCCAAACGCCAACAGGCAGCGTAGAGCATCCCGGAATCGCTCATTCATGGCGGCTACATTATCCCCAACTGGCGAGAAACGGCACACCCATCGAGGCACGGGCCGGCGCCGTGGGGAATAGGCGTGCGGGTACCATTGTTTGCGTGAACTGGGACCCCATGTCGCGTGTGCCGATGGGTGCCAGAAGCCGCCGGAATCACAGCTGTTCTGCGAACCCATGACACGACATGCGAACTGCTGGTCCAGTTTGATAGTGGCGACGCTGTTGACCCTGGCCGCCTCCGCCGTCTTCGCGTCGTACCATACGTTCCGGATCGAGAGGATTTACTCGAACGTCGACGGCACCGTGCAGTTCATCGTCCTGCGCGAGTCCGCGGGCGTCAACGGCGAGAGCTTCTGGAGAGGAAAAACCCTCACCAGTACCCGCGCTGGCCAAACGCAGGAGTACATATTCCCGAGCGATTTGCCGGGCGGGATGGATGACGACTACGGGTATGGCTACGGCAGGATGCCAAGCCCGACCGCAAACAAGCGGGTGTTGATCGCGTCAGAAGGGTTCGCTGCGCTCGGTCTCGTCCTGCCCGACTATGTCATCCCGAACGGCTTTCTTCCAATCGACGGTGGCACGCTCAACTTCGCCGGCGTCGATCAGGTGACCTATTCGGCGCTGCCGACCGATGGCGTGCACGCGATCAACGCCTCCGGGGCCGTGATCCAGAACGTAGCGACGCAACTTCGCCGGCGCGTCGGCCTCGGTCGTGCCCACAACGTCGCCGCCGCCGATACCCAACTTCCAGGGCCTGTTCTACAACGCGCCCGCCGAGTCCGAGGCCGGCTGGGGAATCAACTTCGCCCACCAGGGCGACGTCATCTTCGCCACCTGGTTCATCTACGACGCCACCGGCCGCGCCTGGTGGCTCACCATGACCGCCGAGAAGACCGGACCCAACACCTACACCGGCAAGCTCTACGAGACCCGCGGCCCGGCCCTCAATACCGTCCCCTTCAATCCGACCGCGGTCCAGGCGCTCGAAGTGGGCAATGGCACGCTCACCTTCACCGATGCCAACAACGGCACCTTCCGCTACACCGTCAACGGCATCACGCAGACCAAGACGCTGTCGCGCCAGGTGTTCGGTACGGTGCCGGGATGCACCTGGGGGGCGCAGTCCAACCTGGCGCTCGCCGCCAACTTCCAGGACCTGTGGTGGGCGGCTCCGCCCCCGGGTGTGGAGTCCGGCTGGGGAGTCAATTTCACCCACCAGGGCGACATCATCTTCGTCACCTGGTTCACCTACGACTTCGACGGCAAACCGCTATGGCTCTCGGCCACCGCGCACAAGAGCGCGGCAGGCGTCTACACCGGCGCGGTCTTCCGGACCACCGGGCCGGCGTTCAGCGCGATGCCGTGGGACAAGAGCATGGTCACTGTCACTCAGGTCGGCGACCTGACGATTACCTTCGCCAACGGCAACAGCGCGAGCTTCCACTACACGCTCACGCTCGGCACGCCGCCGGTCGCCATCGACCAGACGAAGCAGATCGTGCGCCAGGTCTTCCGCACCCCCGGCACCGTGTGCCAATAGGCGTCGGGGCCCGGCAGCCCACAGAACGATTCTCGGGTTCAGAGCTGCTCGGCCGGCAGTGCCAAGGCTGCTTCGCCACCGCTCGTCACGGTCTGCGCAATCCCCGCCGCTTGCGGCAGCAACGCGTCCGCGTAGAACCGCGCCGTCACGATTTTCGCCGTCAGGAAGCGCGCATCGCCCGCACCACCCGCGAGCCGCCGCGCAGCTGCCAGCGCGCCGCGGCCGAGCTGCCAGCCGCCGAGGACGAGACCCCACAGCTTGAGATACGGCACCGCGACGGCGTGCGCCGCGCGCGGATTCGGGCCGTAGGCGGAGACCATCCATTCGGCCGCTGCGCGAGCGGCGGCGACGCCCTCGGCGAGCCGCGCCCCGATGACTTGCAGATTGGCATCGGCATGGCCGGCAAGTTCCTGCGCGATGCTCTCCATCTCCTTGGCAATGCCCCGCGCCACCGCGCCGCCGTCGCGCGCCGTCTTGCGGCCGATGAAATCGTTCGCCTGGATGCCCGTCGTGCCCTCGTAGATGGTCATGATCCGCGCGTCGCGGTAGTGTTGCGCGGCGCCGGTCTCCTCGATGAATCCCATGCCGCCATGCACCTGGATTCCAAGGGACGCGACCTCCTGTGCCGTCTCGGTGCTGCAGCCCTTGACGACCGGAATCATGAAATCGACGAATGCCTGATGCCGCTCTTTCGCGCGCGCATCCGGATGCCGGTGGGCATTATCCATCGCCGCCGCCGTCACGTACGCGACAGCACGCATCGCTTCGGTGTGCGCGCGCATCGTCATCAGCATCCGGCGGATGTCGGGGTGCTCGATGATCTTCGCGCCCGCCGCGCCCTTGTCGGCGCCCACCGGCTTGCCCTGCACGCGCTCCTTCGCGTACGCCGCCGCGCGCTGGTAGGCGCGCTCGGAGATCCCCACGCCTTCCATCCCCACGGAGAACCGCGCGAGATTCATCATGATGAACATGTACTCGAGGCCGCGGTTTTCTTCGCCCACGGCGTAGCCGATCGCGCCGCCATGATCGCCATAGGCCATCACCGCGGTCGGGCTCGCGTGGATGCCGAGCTTGTGCTCGAGCGAAACGCAATGGACGTCGTTGCGCGCTCCCAGGCTGCCGTCGGCATTGACCAGAAACTTGGGCACGAGGAAAAGCGAGATGCCCTTGACGCCCTCCGGCGCGTCCGGCGTGCGCGCGAGCACCATGTGAATGATGTTCTCGGTGTAATCGTGCTCGCCGTAGGTGATGAAGATCTTCTGACCGAAGAGCTTGTACGTGCCGTCGCCCTGAGGGACGGCGCGCGTGCGCACGGCCGCGAGGTCCGAGCCCGCCTGGGGCTCGGTGAGGTTCATCGTGCCGGCCCAGGTGCCGGCCACCATCTTCGCGAGATAACGATCCTTGAGCTCCGGCGAGCCGCGCAGCTCGATCGCCTCGATCGCGCCCTGCGTCAGCATCGCGCAAAGGTTGAACGCGAGGTTCGACGAATGCCACATCTCCTCGACCGCGGTGCCGACGAGATGCGGCAGGCCCTGGCCTCCGTACGCCGTCGACTTGGTGAGACCGTTCCAGCCATTGGCGCAGAACTGCAGGTACGCCTCCTTGAATCCGGCCGGGGTCTTGACGGTGCCGTCGTCCTGCCGCCGCGAGCCCTCGCGGTCGCCGCGGGCGTTGAGCGGATCGAGCACGTTCGTCGCGAACTTCGCGGCCTCTTCGAGAATCGCCGCCGTCACGTCGGGTGTTGCCTCCCCGTATCCCGGCAACGCGGCGACCTGCTCGAGACCGGCAAGCTCGGTGAGCACGAATTGCATTTCGGCCAGCGGGGCGTGGTATTGGCTCATTGCAGGCTCGATGTCGAAACGGCGCGGGTTACCCCAGCGCAGCGGTGAACGCGGGGATCACCTGGAACAGGTCGCCGACGAGGCCGTAGTCGGCGATCTGGAAAATCGGCGCCTCCGGATCCTTGTTGATCGCCACGATCACTTTGCTGTCCTTCATGCCGGCGAGATGCTGGATCGCTCCGGAAATTCCCACGGCGATGTAGAGATCGGGCGCGACGATCTTGCCGGTCTGGCCCACCTGATATTCATTCGGGACATAGCCGGCGTCGACCGCCGCGCGCGACGCTCCCAGCGCCGCGTTGAGCTTGCCGGCGAGCGCTTCGAGCAGCTTGAAATTCTCGGCGCTGCCCAATCCTCGCCCGCCGGAAATCACGATTCGAGCGCTGGTGAGCTCGGGCCGCTCCGATTTCGACAGCTCCTGCCCCGTGACCCGGGACAGCCCGGTGTCCGGCTCCGCCGTGACGGCGACGATCGCGGCATTGCCGCCGGTCGCGGCGGCGGCATCGAAGCCGGTAGCGCGGACCGTGATCACCTTGATCGCGTCGGAACTTTTCACCGTCGCGAGCACGCTGCCCGCGTAGATGGGCCGCACGAAGGTGTCGGGGCTCTCGACCAGCGTGATGTCCGAGATCTGCGCGACATCGAGCAGCGCCGCGATGCGCGGCATCGCGTTCTTGCCGAATCCGGTTGCGGGGGCCAGCACATGCGAATAGCCGCCCGCCTTGACGGCCGCCACCGCCACCGCTGCGACATTCTCCGCGGTGGGGCTCGCGAAATGCGGCGCATCGATGTGCAGCACCTTGGCCACACCCGCGATCGCTGCCGCAGCCTGGGCGGCCGCACTCGCATTCGATCCGGCGACCAGCACATGGATGTCGCCGCCGATGCGCTGCGCGGCGGTGACGGTATTCAGCACCGCCGCCTGCAGCGACGTGTTGTCGTGGTCCGCGATGAGGAGCGTCGTCATGATATTACCTTGGCCTCGTTGCGGAGCTTGGCGACGAGCTCGGCCACATCGGCGACTTTGCCGCCCCCCTTGCGTTTGGGCGGCTCGACGACCTTGAGCGTTGCAAGGCGCGGCGTGACGTCGACGGAGAGCGCCGCCGGGGTGGTCGTTTCCATCGGCTTTTTCTTGGCCTTCATGATGTTCGGCAACGTCGCATACCGTGGCTCGTTCAAGCGGAGGTCGGTGGTGACCACGGCGGGCAGGCCGACCTCAATCGTCTCGAGCCCGCCATCCACCTCGCGCTTGACCGTCGCGCGGTCGCCGGCGACGTCGACCTTCGATGCGAAGCAACCCTGGGGCCAACCGAGCAGCGCCGCCAGCATCTGGCCGGTTTGGTTGGCGTCGTCGTCGATCGCCTGCTTGCCGAGGAGGACAAGCTTGGGCTGCTCCTTGTCGACCACCGCGCGCAGGAGCTTTGCCACGGCCAGCGGTTGCAGCTCGACGTCCGTTTCGACGAGGATTGCCCGATCCGCCCCTAGCGCCAGCGCGGTACGCAGCGTCTCCTGGCAGCCGGTCAGCCCGCAGGAGACGGCGACGATCTCCGTGGCCACACCCTTCTCCTTCATGCGGACCGCTTCCTCGACGGCAATTTCGTCGAAAGGATTCATCGACATCTTGACGTTCGCGGTATCGACGCCGCTGCCGTCGGCCTTCACCCTGACCTTCACGTTGTAATCGACGACGCGCTTTACGGCCACGAGAATTTTCATGGGAGGCTCACGGCGGGGAAAGGGAAATTATACCGTGCCGCCGTCCAGGCCTGCGGCGCTCAAAGGTGCAGTGGACGCCGCTGCGCGCTCACGCCTGGCCGTTTGCTATCCCAGCACGAGGATGTGCACGCGGAACGGCCCGTGCGCGCCGAGCACGATCGTCTGTTCGATGTCGCCGGTGCGCGACGGGCCGGAGATCATGTTGACCGCGCGCGGCAGCGTGCCCCGCTCGCGGCGGATGAGCGCGAACGCCTCTTCCATCCCCGCCACGATGCGCTCCGCGCGAACCACGGCGATGTGAGTGTCCGGCAGCAGCGTGGCGGCGGTCGGCGAATCCGCCCCAGCCAGCACCACCAGCGTCCCGGTCTCGGCGATGGCGCAAAACGTGCCGGTGATGCCGAGGCGGTCGTCGCCTTGCGTGGGACGCGCTTCGATCGACGAGCCCCGCCTTTGCCCAATCGAGGTCCGCGAATTCCGGCCAGCAGACGCCCGCATGCGACTGCTGCGCCGCGAGCGCCGGCGGCAAGTCGAGCGCATCGACGTAACGAACGACGGCCAAGGGAATATCGCGGCGATCGGCGAGCCGTTCGACGCTGCTTTCCATATCGGTGGCTCGTCCGAGGAAACGAGTCGACGAGATCCGCCGGCATGACCGGACGCGGTCCGTGGCCATGGGCGGCGACATAGGCCTCGGCTTCGGCGGCGGGCCGCGGTCCGATCTTCCTTGCCGAGCGCCTTGCGCGCGCGGGCAAGCACGGCGTCGCGCGCCGTTCCGTTAGTCGCGAGGGAGGTCGCCATCGACACTTGACTTCTGGTGCCGGCGGACGAATGCATCGAGCCGCTGCACGCCGTCGTTGATCGCGGCCGGGGACGCCGCATACGAAAAGCGAATGTGCTGGCCGTCGTTCGGGAACGCGGCGCCCGAAGTGGATGTCGGCCAGCACCGCGACGCCGGCCTCGGTCAGGAGCCGCTTGCGAAACGCTTCGGAATCGGCGCAGCCGGTGATCCGGCACGCCTCGGTGACGTTCGGCCACGCGTAGAACGCGCCGCCGGGCGTCTTGCACGTGATCCCGGGCACGGCATTGAGCAGACCGACGATGAGATCGCGACGCTCGAGGAAGCTCTCGCGCATCGCTTCGGCGGCGTCCTGCGGGCCCGAGATCGCCTCGACGGCGGCCCACTGCGAGATCTGCGACGCGCAGGAGTCGGTGTTCGTGATCCAGCGCGTGAACACCGGCGCCAGCGCGCGGTTGGCGACGTAGCCGATGCGCCAGCCCGTCATCGCCCAGGTCTTCGATGCGCCGTCCGAAACGATCGTGCGCGCCTGCATCCCCGGCCGGCTGGCGAGCGAATCGAACGCGCCGGCGTAGGAGAGCCGCGAGTAGATTTCGTCGGCGAACACCCAGACCTGCGGATGGCGCTCGAGAATCGTCGCGATCGCGTCGAGGTCGGCGGCGCGCAGCATGCCTCCCGTCGGGTTGTGCGGCGTGTTGAGAATGAGGAGCTTCGTCTGCGGCGTGATCTTCGCTTCGAGCTCGGCCGGATCGAATGCAAATTCGCGCGCCTCGCGCAGGTAGATCGGGACCGGGACCGCGCCGTTGGCGAGAATCTGCGATTCGTAGATCGGGAAACCCGGGGACCGGGATAGATCACCTCGTCGCCGGCGCCGTGATCCGTGACGGACGCTATCGTGTAGGCGATGAACGGCTTCGCTCCCGCGCCGACGACGACGTCCTCGGGCAGGAACTCGAGGCCGCGACGAGCGCCGAGGTCCTTCGCCGCGGCGGTGCGCAGCTCGTCGATCCCGGCCGAGGGCGTATAGCCATGCTTGCCCGTCCTGATCGCCGCGATGCCCGCTTCCTGGACGTTCGGCGGCGTCGGGAAGTCGGGCTGCCCGATGCAGAACGAGACGATATCCTTGCCCTGGCGGACGAGCGCGTTGACTTCCGCCAGCACCACAAAGGCGTTCTCCGTGCCCAGCGATTCGGCCCGGCGCGAAAGCTTCGTCGCGGCAACCGCCGTTTCATTCGGCGCATTCATCGGCGTGCCCCGCCACGTTGTCGATAAAGCTCGCGAAACGTCCGTCCCGCCGGCGCGGGCATGTCGCGGCCGGCGGTCCAGCCTGCCCGCCAGTGGCATGCGGTGGATCAGCCGTCGCGGCCCCCCATCAGCTTGAGCACGCGTACTCCGATTCGGGTGCCCATCGCGTACAGCGCCGGCCGCTGCGCAACCCACGACCACACGGCGTGGCCGACGCGCTCGTACCACGGCCGCAGCCCGCCTTCGAACGCATGCTCGCGCAGCTTCCTCTGCAGGTCCGGGAGCGGGATCTTCACCGGACAGACGACGCCGCACTGGTTGCACAGCGTCGATGCCGCCGGCAAGGTCCTGCGCCTTCGCGAGACCGACGTACATCGGAGTGAGGATCGACCCGATCGGCCCCGGGTAGACCCAGCCGTAGGAATGCCCGCCGATGTTCTGGTAAACCGGGCAATGATTCATGCAGGCGCCGCAGCGAATGCAGCGGAGCGCCTCGCGGACGTCGCTGCCGAGCACGTCGGTGCGCCCGCAGTCCACGACGATGAAGTACATGTGCTCGGCGCCGTGGAATTCGCCCTCGCCCTTCGCGGCCCGTCAGCACATCGACGTAGTTCGAGATCGACTGCCCGGTCGCGGACCGCGGCAGGAGGCGCATCAGCGTCGCGACGTCCTCGAGCGTGGGCACGATCTTCTCGATGCCGGAGATCGCCACGTGAACCTTGGGCAGCGTCGTCGTGAGCGTGGCGTTGCCCTCGTTGGTGACGAGGACCACCGAGCCGCTCTCGGCGACGAAGAAATTGCCGCCGGAAATGCCCATGTCGGCGGTGAGATAGTGCTGGCGCAGCACGCTGCGCGCTTCGCGGCACAATTCCTCGATGCCCGTCTTGACCGGCGTGCCATGGGCCTTGTGGAAGAGATCGGCCACTTCCTCCTTGGACTTGTGCAGCGCGGGGCCGATGATGTGCGACGGCGGCTCGTAGTTGTTGATCTGCAGGATGTACTCGCCGAGGTCGGTCTCGACAACCGTCAAGCCCGCCGCCTCGATCGCATGATCGAGCGCCGATTCCTCGGAGACCATCGATTTCGACTTGATGATCTTCATCACGCGATGCTTCGCCGCAATCTCCAGCACCAGCGTATTGATGTCGGCCGGGGTCTCCGCGAACAGCACCGTCGCGCCCCGCGCCGTCGCGTTCCGCTCGAAGATCTCGAGCCAGACGTCGAGATTCTCGAGCGCCCGGTTGCGGATCGCCTTGCCTGCCTCGCGCGTCCCCTCGAAGTCATCGAGCTCGACGAGCGACGCTTGCCGCTTGGCGACGAACTTGGTCTTCAGCTTCTTGAGATTGCGCTGCAGCCGCTCGTCGTTGAGATTGACGTGCGCACGCTCCTTGAAATGCATCGATGCGACCTGCATGGCTGCCCCCGGTGTCCGCTTGCCGCTCGCGCGGTCAGGCTGGACGCTCCCCTGCAAGGACTTCGGCCACGTGCAGGACCTGGGTCTTGCCGTCGCCGAGCCGGCGGAGCCGCCCCTCGATGTTCAGCATGCAGCCGAGATCGCCGACCACCACCGCATCGGCGCCGCTCGCCGCGATGTGCCCGCATTTGTTGTCCGCAAGGCGGGTCGAGATCTCGCCGAACTTGATCGCGAACGTGCCGCCGAATCCGCAGCACGTTTCGCATTCCGCCATTTCCGTGAGCGAAAGCCCGGGGATCTTGGCGAGCAGCGTGCGCGGTTGCGTCTTCACGTCCATTTCGCGCAGTCCGGCGCAGCTGTCGTGATAGGTCACGCGGCCGTCGAACCGGCCCGGAACGCTAGCGAGCTTGAGATCGTTGACGAGGAAATCGGTCAGTTCGCGCGTTTTCGCGGCAAGCGCGTCCACGCGCTTGGCCATCGCGCGATCGTCGGCAAAAAGGTCCGCATAGTGCGTTCGGATCATCCCGCTGCACGAGCCCGACGGCGCCACGAGAAAATCGCAATCCTCGAATTCGGCCACGACCTTTGCCGCGAGCGCTTTCGCATCCTTGCGATCGCCGGAGTTGTAGGCCGGCTGGCCGCAGCAGGTCTGGGTCGGCGGCACGAAAACCGTCGCACCGCCGGCCTCGAGCAGTCGGATGGCGGCAAAGCCGACCGAGGGGCGCATCAGGTCGACGAGACAGGTGACGAACAGGCCGACACGCATCGGAGCGGAGAATTCCAAGACCCAGGGGACGCGGCAATCTTAGCATGCCACCCGTAGGCGGACGTGCCTCGCGGCACCGAAGGAGTCTCCTGCCACGCCAAGTTCGATGGCAAGCATTTCGCCCTACCGCACGACTGACGGCGTGGGGACGTCTAGAGCAACCCGGAATTCGCGAGCGCGACGACGCAGATCCCCAGCAGGTGCTGCGGAAAGATCCCGAAGACGAGCAGCGCAAGGCCGTTCACCGACAGGACCCACCGGTTGTCCGCCCGCGCATCGATCGGCGCCGTGTCCGTCGCATCGTCGAAGTACATCAATTTGACGACGCGCAGGTAGTAGAACGCTCCCACGAGCGATGTCATGACCGCGACGACGGCGAGCCAGACGAATCCCGCATCGACCGCCACCTGGATCACCGCGAACTTGGCGTAGAAGCCGACGGTAGGCGGGACGCCGGCCAACGAGAACATCACGAGCAGCATCATGAACGCCCACCAGGGCGAGCGCTGGTTCAGCCCCTTGAAGTCGGCGAGCTGATCCGCCTCGAAACCTTCCCGCGACAGCAGCATGATCATGCCGAACGAGGCGAGACTCGTCAGCACATAAGCGATCGCGTAGAACATCGCCGCGCTGTAGCCGCCGGGATTCGCGGCCAGGAAGCCCATCAGCATGAAGCCCATGTGCGCGATCGACGAATAGGCAAGCATGCGCTTCATGCTCGTCTGGGCGATCGCGACCACGTTGCCCAGTATCATCGACAGCACCGCAAGCACCATCAGCATGCCCTGCCAGTCGAACCACAGGCTGCCCAGCGCGACGCCGAGCAAACGGAGCATGAAGGCATACGCGGCGAGCTTGGGCGCGGTGCCGATCAGCAGCGTTACCGCCGTGGGCGCTCCGTCGTACACGTCGGGCACCCACATGTGGTACGGAACGGCGCCCAGCTTGAACGCCACGCCGGAGACCACGAATACCAGTCCGAAGAGCAGGATCGTCCGATTGCCCTGCCCGCTCGCGAGCGCCTTGGCCACCGCCGCGATATCGAGCGAACCGGTTGCGCCGTAGATCATCGACATTCCGTAGAGGAGGATGCCGGACGCGAGCGCCCCAAGCACGAAATACTTCATCGCGGCCTCGGTGGCGATGTTCGACGTCCGGTACATCGCCACCATCGCGTACAACGACAGGCCGAGAAGCTCCAGGCCGAGATAGAGCGTGACGAAGCTGCCCGCGGCGATCATCACCATCATCCCGAGCAGCGCGAAGAGCGACAGGACAAACGTCTCGCCACGGAACAATCCGCGGTCTGCGCTGTAGCCGCGCGAATAGAACAGCATCACCGAAACGGCGACAGTGCACATGAATTTGAGGGTGTCGGCAAGCATGTCGTCGACCACCATGCCGGAGAAGGCCTCCGCTGGCTGCGGCGGCATCACCCACAGCGCGCTGTACGCAACGGCGACGAGCACCGCCTGCGTCAGCCAGAACGACACATGGCGCCTCGCGTCGGCGAGGAAAAGATCGCCCAGCAGCACGACGCAGGCGCCGCAAAGGAGCAGGATCTCCGGCAGGATCGCGGCGAAATCGATGTTCGTCATCATGGTCGACACGATTCCGTCACAGCTTGCTCTTCGCGACGTGCGCCAGCAGATCGGCGACCGAGCCGTGCATGACGTCGATGAAGGGCTTCGGCCAGAGGCCCATCCAGAACACGAGCAATGCGACCGCACCCAGGAGCCAGAACTCCCGGCGGTTGAGGTCCGGCAGCGCGGCGACCTCATCGTTTGCCACCGGGCCGTAGATCACGCGCTTGTACATCCATAGCGTGTAGGCGGCGCCGACGATCATGATCGTCGCCGCGGTGGCGCCGAGCCAGAAGTTCACCTTGACCGAAGCCAGAATCACCATGAACTCGCCGACGAAGCCGGACGTTGCCGGAAGCCCGGAATTGGCCATCGCGAACAGCATCATGAACGCGGCGAACTTGGGCATCGTGTTGACCACCCCGCCATAGTCGGCGATCTGCCGGCTGTGCATGCGGTCGTACATCACGCCGACGCACAGGAACATCGCCGCGGACACGAAGCCGTGCGAAATCATCTGGACGAGGCCGCCCTCCATCCCCAGCTGGCTGAAGAGAAAGAAGCCGAGCGTCACGAACCCCATGTGCGAAATCGACGAGTACGCGATCAGTTTCTTCATGTCCGCTTGCACCAGCGCAACGAATCCGATGTACACGATGGCGATGAGCGATAAAGCGATCACGAACCCGGACAGATACCGCGACGCATCCGGCACGATGGGCAGTATGAAGCGCACGAAGCCGTACGCGCCGATCTTCAGCGTGATCGCCGCGAGGATCACCGACCCGCCAGTCGGCGCCTCGACGTGCGCGTCCGGCAGCCAGGTGTGCACCGGCCACATCGGCACCTTGACCGCGAACGAGAGGAAGAACGCCACAAAGAGGAGGACCTGCACCTTGAGCGACAGCGGGACGCGGTACCACTCGAGAATCGAGAACGTGCCCGACACGTCGTACAGGTAGATCAGCGCCACCAGCATCAGCAGGGAGCCTAGCAGCGTGTAGAGGAAGAACTTCACCGCCGCGTACACCCGGTTCGGTCCGCCCCAGGCGCCGATGATGAGGTACATCGGGATCAGCATCGCCTCGAAGAACATGTAAAACAGGATTCCGTCGAGCGCCGAGAACGCGCCGTTGATGAGACCCGACTGGATGAGGAACGCCGCCATGTACTGCGCGACGCGCACCTTGATCACTTCCCAGGCCGACCAGACGACGAGCGAGCGTCATCAGGCTGTTCAGCAGCACGAACAGCATCGAGATGCCGTCGACACCGAGAAAGTAGTGGATGTCGAAGCGCGGAATCCAGTCGCTGTATTCGACGAACTGCATGTCGGACGTGCCGGTCTGAAAGTGCAGCCAGAGCGGCAGCGTGACGACGAGACCGGCGATCGCGCCGGCGAGAGCGATCCAGCGCGCGGCCGCCGCATCGCGGTCGCGGCCCACCGCCAGCACGGCGAGACCGGCGACGATCGGCACCCAGATGGCGAGCGAGAGGTACGGCATCATCGTTCTCTCACCGGGTCCACCAGGTCAGCAGCGCGAACACGCCGAGGATCATCGTGAAGGCGTAGTGGTAGACATAGCCCGACTGCATGTGGCGCATGAGCGAGGCCGTCCAGCCGATGACGCGTGCGGTTCCGTTGACGAAGAAGCCGTCGATGATCGTGCGGTCGCCGACCGTCGACAGGAAGCGGCCGAGCCCGCGCGCTCCGCCGGCGAAGAACCAGTCGTTGAACCGGTCGAAATAGTATTTCTGGTCGAGCAGCGTGTAGATCGGGCCGGCAGCGCGCTTGAGCTTCTCCGGCAGTGCCGGATTGACGAGGTAGCAATACCAGGCCGAGACGATGCCGGCCACCGCGAGCCAGAATGGCAAGCTCAGCACGCCGTGCTGCACGAACGCGCTGATGCCGTGCCATTCCTTGCGCAATTCCTCGAGCGCCGCATGCTCGGGCCGGACGACGATGGAGTCGCCGAAGTACGTCCCGATCACCATCGGCTCGATATACGCCCAGCCCGCGTACACCGATGGGATCGCAAGCAGGATCAACGGGACGGTCACCACCCACGGGCTCTCCGCGGGCGCATGGCCAGCGTGGTCATGCCCGTCGTCGTGGGCTGCGGCATCGTGATCGTGTGCTTGGTCCGCGAATCGCTCCTTGCCGTGGAAGGCGAGGAACAGCATGCGGAACGAATAGAACGCGGTGATGAACACGCCCGCCACCACCGCGAAATAGGCGTACCCGTGACCGGGAATCGAGGATGCATGGACGGCCTCGATGATCGCGTCCTTCGAGAAAAAGCCGGCGAAGGGCGGGATGCCGGCGAGCGCCAGCGAGCCCACCACCGCGGTCCAGTACGTGATCGGCATGTACTTGCGCAATCCGCCCATCCGCCGCAGGTCCTGTTCATGATGCAAGGCGATAATCACGGATCCCGCGCCGAGGAAGAGCAGCGCCTTGAAGAACGCATGCGTCATCAGGTGGAAGATCGCCACCGAGTACGCGGAGACGCCGAGCGCGACCGTCATGTAGCCCAGTTGCGACAGCGTCGAATACGCGACGACGCGCTTGATGTCGTTCTGGACGACGCCGAGGAACGCCATGAACAGCGCGGTCGTGGCGCCGATGATGGTGACGAACGATAACGCGGTGTCGGAAAGCTCGAACAACGGACTCATCCGCGCCACCATGAAGATACCCGCGGTGACCATGGTCGCGGCATGGATCAGCGCCGAGATGGGGGTCGGGCCCTCCATCGAGTCCGGCAGCCACACGTGGAGCGGCACCTGCGCGCTCTTGCCCATAGCGCCGATGAAAAGGCAGATGCAGATGACCGAGAGCAGCGACCACTGGTCCGTGCCCCAGAGATTGATCGTCGTCCCGGCGAGGCCCGCCGCTTGCGCGAAGACCGGCGCGTAGTCGAGCGTCCCGAAGAACGCGAGGATAAGGCCGATGCCGAGCACGAAGCCGAAATCGCCGACGCGGTTGGCGAGGAACGCCTTCAGGTTCGCGTAGATCGCCGTCGGCCGCGTGTACCAGAAGCCGATCAAGAGGTACGACACGAGCCCGACCGCCTCCCAGCCGAAGAAGAGCTGGACGAAGTTGTTGCTCATCACGAGCATCAGCATCGAGAACGTGAAAAGCGAGATATAGGAGAAAAAGCGCGTGTAGCCGGGGTCGTCGGCCATGTAGCCGATCGTGTAGACGTGCACCATCAGCGACACGAATGTCACCACGAGCATCATCGTCGCGGTCAGCGGATCGATGAGGAACCCGATCGAAATCTTGAGGTCGCCCGACTGCAGCCAGGTGTAGACGTCGCCGTTGAAGCTATGCCCGGCGCGCACGTCGCTCCAGATGAAGTACGACGCCACCATGGCGATGGCCACACCCAGGATGCACAGCCAGTGCGACGCCGCGCGGCCGAGCTTCGGACCGAACAGGCCGACGACGATCGCGCCGGCAAGCGGCGCGACGGGTACCAGCAGATACAGATGGTGCATGTCCATCCGCTAGCCCTTGAGCTTGCCCATGTCCTCGACGTCGATGGAGCCGACGTTGCGGAACAGGAGCACGAGGATGGCGAGGCCGATCGCGGACTCGGCGGCGGCGACCGTGAGGATGAAGAACACGAAGACCTGTCCGGCCATGTCCCCGAGGAAACTCGAAAACGCGATGAAATTCATGTTCACCGCGAGCAGCATCAATTCGATCGCCATCAGCAGGATGATGACGTTCTTGCGATTGAGGAAGATGCCGGCGATGCTGATGGCGAACAGGATCGCGCCCAGCACGAGGTAGTGCGACAGCGTGGGTTCCCGAAACCATTTCCTATTGATCCCGCTTTTCGGAGGGCATCGACAGCACGCGCAGCCGATCCCGCGGTCGCACCTTCACTTGATCGCCCGGCTTCTGATACTTGGTTTCCCGGCGCGTTCTATGGGTGAGCGCGATCGCGGCGATGATGGCGACGAGCAGGATCACCGCCGCGATCTCGAAGGGATAGACGTACTGGGTATAGACGAGTGCCCCCAGCACCGCCGTATTGCCCACGCCCCCCGCCGCGTCGGTCGCGCCGGTCCCCGCTCCCATCTGGCCGCCGACCAGCGTGAGCGCCATCTCGACCAGCACCAGCGCGCCGACCGTCGCACCCACGGGAATGTAGCTCCGGATCTGTTTCCTGAGGCTGTCGAAGTTGATGTCGAGCATCATCACGACGAACAGGAAGAGCACCATCACGGCGCCGACGTACACCAGCACGAGCACGATCGCGAGAAACTCCGCCCGCAGCGTCAGCCAGTGCGCGGCCGCCGTGAAGAACGCCAGCACCAGCCAGAGCACGGCGTGCACGGGGTTGCGCGCCGTGACGACGCGCAGCGCCGCAAACACGAGGATCGCGGCGAAGAAATAAAACAGAAATATGGCAAAAGTCATATCTACCTATCTACGGCGCGCGCCCGGCGGCGGAGCCTTGCCGGCGCTTGCGGCGGGTCCATCCACGCTGCCGGGTTCATCGATACCGCGCGTCTTCGGCGCGGTCCGCGGCGATCTGCGCCTCATACCGGTCGCCGACCGCGAGCAGCATTTCCTTCGTGTAGATGAGATCGCCCGCTTTTCGCCGTGGTACTCGAGCACGCGCGTTTCCACGATCGAATCCACGGGGCAGCTCTCCTCGCAGAAGCCGCAGAAGATGCACTTGGCGAGATCGATGTCGTAGCGCGTCGTCCGTCGCGTGCCGTCCGCGCGCTGCTCGGACTCGATCGTGATCGCGAGTGCCGGACAAACGGCCTCGCACAGCTTGCATGCGATGCACCGCTCCTCGCCGTTGGGGTACCGGCGCAACGCGTGCAAGCCCCGGAACCGAGGACTCATCGGCGTCTTCTCCTCGGGGAACTGCACGGTGATCTTGCGGGAGAACATGTGCCGCCCGGTCAGCATGAGACCCTGCACCAGCTCGAGCAACAGCCAGGTGCCGAAGAGACTTTTCACGCGCGCAAGCATGGCCCTGTCTCCTCTTCAGTGAAAGAGTTCCGCCCACGGCGTCTGCATCATCACGCCGAGGAACACGATCCAGACGAGCGTCACGGGGATGAACACTTTCCAGCCGAGCCGCATGATCTGGTCGTAACGGTACCGCGGCCACGTGGCACGGATCCACAGGAAGATGAACAGCACCGCGCACATCTTCGCGAGAAGCCAAGGCAGCCCGTCGCCGAACGGATGCAGGCCGGCAATAGCCAGATCGTTCAGACCCGGCCACGGCGAGAGCCAGCCGCCGAGGAACATGATCGAACACAGCGTCGCGATCAGGATCATGTTCATATACTCGGCCAGGAAGAACAGCGCGAACGTCACGCCCGAATATTCGACGTGGAAACCAGCGACGATCTCCGACTCGCCTTCGGCCACGTCGAACGGATGCCGGTTGGTCTCGGCGATCCCCGACACCAGGTACACGACGAACAGCGGGAACAGTGGCCAGATGTACCAGTAGGCGGCCCCGCCGTCCTGGCCGTGGACGATGGCCGACAGATTCAGGCTCGATGCCGCCATCAGCACGCCGACCAGTGCGAAACCCATCGCGATCTCGTAAGACACGATCTGTGCGGCAGAACGCAGGCAGCCGAGGAACGCGTATTTGGAATTCGACGCCCAGCCGGCGAGGATGATCCCGTAGACACCCATCGAGGTTATCGCAAGGAGATACAGCAGTCCGGCGTTGACGTCGGCGAGCACGAGGCCGTCGGCAAAGGGCACGACCGCCCACGCGGCCAATGCCGGGGCAAGCGCCAGGATCGGGGCGATGTAGAACAGAGTGCGGCTCGCCCCGGCCGGAACGATGATCTCCTTGAAGATCAGCTTGAACACGTCGGCGAACGGCTGCAGGAGGCCGAGCGGCCCCACGCGATTCGGTCCGATGCGCACCTGCATCCAGCCGATGATCTTTCGCTCGGCGAGGGTAAGGTAGGCGACGCCCAGGATGAGCGGCACCGCGATGACGACGATCTTCGCGAGCGTCCAGACGACCGGCCACGCCGGTCCGAGCAACGCCTCGACCGGCGCGGTCAGCGATTGTATCGCATCCACGTTATGCCCGCTCCACCGTGACGGGCCCGGTCAGCCCGTCGAGTCCGCAGGTCGACGGATGCGCGGCGGCGATCCTGACGACACCGGCCGGAACACCGGCATCGACCGCACTCGTCAACACCGCCTCGCCGCGACCTTGCCTGACTTTGACCTGCGCACCTTCCGCGACACCGATCTCGGCAAGCGTCAGCGCGCTCATGCGCGCGCGCGGCGGTCTCGCATCGGCGGTCTGCTGCAGCGCCGGCGCCCGGCGCGCAAGCGGGTCCGCAAAATGGATCGGAATGTCCGCGACGCGCTCGATTCCGGTCCATCGGGCCGACGGCTTCTCGATCGAGACCCGGCTTTCGTTGCGGAGGTTCTCCGCGATATCGGCAGTCGCCGGCAACGAGGCCCGGACATCGTCGATCGACTCGAAATCGAAGTCCGGCAGCCCGAGGAGGGACCCGAGGACGCGCAACACCTTCCACGCGGGGCGCGTTTCGCCGAGGGGCTTCACCACGCCATTGAAGACTTGCGGCCGGCCTTCGCAATTGACGAACGTACCGGCGGTCTCGGTATAAGGGCTGATGGGCAGCAGCGCGTCGGCATAGTGCGTGCCGTGCCGGAACGGCGACATCACGACGACGAAGTCGGCCTTTTCGAGCGCAGCGCGGGCGGAAACGGGGGCCGCACAGTCAAACTCAGGCTCCGCGCCCAGCAGGACGTAGGCCCCCCGCGCCTGCGTGAACATCGACCGCGCGTTCAAGCCGTCCTCGGTTTGCGGCATCGCATCAGCGACGTAGCCCCCGACGCTATTCGCGGCCTCCGTGAGGCAGCCGAGCTTTGCGCCCACGATTTCGGCCAGTGCCTGCGCCAGCGCGAAAAGCTGGGAGGCTTCCGGGTGCTGCTCCACGTAGTTCCCGAGCAGGATTGCCTTGCGCTCGCCGCCGACGAGGCTCGCGGCGATCACCTCCGCGGCGGCGACGGGTTCGATGCCATCGAGTGCTGCCGGAACCGGCTTGCCGGCGCCCTTCGCCGCGGCGACGACAATCTCGGCCAGAGCATTGGGCAGCAACGACGGCGCTGCAATGAAGGAATGCGCGAGGCGAATCCGGGAGTCATCGGCGACCGAATGCAGGAGCGTGACCTCCGCGCCCTTGCGCGCTGCGTGGCGCAAGCGCTGGGCGGCGAGCGGGTGGTCCTTGCGTAGAAAGCTCCCGATGACGAGGACCCGGTCCAGCGAATCGAGATCGGCGATCGGCATGCCGAGCCACGGCAGGCCGACACCCTGCCCGTCGCCACGGAAGTCGCTCTGCCGGAGGCGAAAGTCGATATTGTCCGAGCCGAGGGCCCGGGTGAGCCGCGCCGCCAGCGCCATCTCTTCCAGCGTCGAATGCGGCGACACCACCGTCCCCAGCGCCGTGCCGCCGTGCCTGTCGATGACCGTTTTGAGGCCGCGCGCGACGAAGTCGAGCGCCTGCGCCCAGTCGACCGTCTTCCACTCGCCGCCCTCCTTGATCATCGGCGCGGTCAGCCGGTCCTCGCTCGCGAGCGCTTCGTACGAGAAGCGGTCCTTGTCGGAAATCCAGCACTCGTTGACCGCCGGATTGTCGAACGGCACGACGCGCAGCACGCGGTCGCCTTTCGCCTGCACGATCAGGTTGCTGCCCAGCGAATCGTGCGGCGATACGGACCGCCTGCGCGCGAGCTCCCAGGTTCTGGCGGCGTAGCGGAAGGGCTTCGACGTGAGCGCGCCCACCGGACAGACGTCGATCATGTTGCCCGACAGCTCGGATTCGACACCTCGTCCGACGAAGGCGACGATCTCCGCATGCTCGCTGCGGCCGATCATGCCGAGCTCCATGACCCCGGCGATCTCCTGGCCGAAGCGCACGCAGCGCGTGCACTGGATGCAGCGCGCCATTTCCTCGGCGGACACGAGCGGTCCCAGGTTCTTGTGGAAGACCACGCGCTTCGGCTCGGTGTAACGCGACACCGACCCGCCGTAGCCGACCGCGAGATCCTGCAGCTGGCACTCGCCGCCCTGGTCGCAGATCGGGCAATCGAGCGGGTGATTGATGAGCAGGAACTCCATTACACCCTGCTGCGCCTTCTTGGCCTGCTCGGATTGCGTCCAGACCTTCATGCCCTCGGCAGCGGGCGTCGCGCACGCGGGGAGCGGCTTCGGCGCCTTTTCCACCTGCACGAGGCACATCCGGCAATTGGCGGCGATCGACAGCTTCTTGTGATAGCAGAAGTGGGGCACGTAGATGTCGAGCTTGCTCGCGGCATCCATCACCGTGCTGCCGGGCGCCACTTCCACCTTCCTGCCGTCGATTTCGAGGTTCAGCATGCCGGGATTCGAGTGCGCCCCGGCGACCGAAGGGCCGCCCCGAGGTCGCCGTGCCCCCTGGGGGGAGACGAGCGAAGCGAGTTACGGGGAGATTTCATGTCAAACGTAGCTCGGCACGAGGCACTGCTTGTGGTCGATATGGTGCTGGAATTCGGCGCGGAAGTGGCCGACGAAGCTCTTCACCGGCAGCGCGGCCGCGTCGCCCAGCGCGCAGATCGTGCGGCCCGCGATATTGTCCGAGACCGACAGCAGCAAGTCGAGGTCCTCGTTCCTGCCGCGGCCGTGTTCGATACGGTCGACCACACGCCACAGCCAACCCGTGCCTTCTCGGCAGGGCGTGCACTGCCCGCACGACTCCTCGTAGTAGAAATACGACAGCCGCAGCAGCGATTTCACCATGCAGCGCGTGTCGTCCATCACGATCACCGCGCCGGAGCCCAGCATCGATCCCGCCTTGGCGATCGAGTCGTAATCCATGTCGGTCGCCATCATGATCGCGCCCGGCAGCACCGGCATCGACGAGCCGCCCGGGATGCAGGCCTTGAGCGGACGGCCGTCGCGCATGCCGCCTGCCATTTCGAGGAGCTTCGCGAACGGCGTGCCGAGCCGCACTTCGAAGTTGCCCGGTCGGACGACGTCGCCCGTCACCGAGAAGAGCTTCGTGCCGCCGTTGTTCGGCCGGCCGAGGTTCAGGAACGCTTCGCCGCCGTTCCTGATGATCCATGGCACCGCCGCGAATGTCTCGGTGTTGTTGATCGTCGTCGGCTTGCCGTAGAGGCCGAAGCTCGCCGGGAACGGCGGCTTGAAGCGCGGCATGCCCTTCTTGCCCTCGAGCGATTCGAGGAGCGCCGTCTCCTCGCCGCAGATGTACGCGCCGTAGCCGTGATGGTTGAAGAGGTGGAAGTTGAATCCGGAACCCAGGATGTCGTCGCCGAGCGAAGCCCGCGTCGATAGGCCTCGGCGAGCGCTTCCTCGCAGCGCTCGTAGGTCTCCCAGATCTCGCCGTGCACGTAGTTGTAGCCGCGCGTGCAGCCCATCGCGTAGGCGGCGATCGTCATGCCTTCGATCAGCGCATGCGGGTTGTACCGCATGATGTCGCGGTCCTTGAACGTGCCGGGCTCGCCCTCGTCCGAATTGCAGACGAGATATTTCTCGCCCCGGTACTGCTGCGGCATGAAACTCCATTTGAGGCCCGTCGGGAATCCCGCGCCGCCACGCCCGCGCAATGCGGACTTCTTGACCTCGGCGATCACGCTCGCCGGCGGAATCTTTTCGGCGAGGATCTTCTTGAGCGCGTCGTAGCCGCCGCGCGCCACATAATCCGCGAGCCGCCAGTTCGAGCCCGTGAGGCCCGTCATGATGATCGCATCGGGGCCGTAGTCGATGAGGCCATTTGAGGTCACGGAAGTGCCCCGACGCTTGAAGCCTCGTTGGCCGATTCGGCCGCTGCGCTGCCGGCGCAATTCGCGCCTCGGCGCGGTCCTGCGGCGCTCATCGTTTTTCCTCCGCCGCACCCGCGCCGCGCAACTCCGCCAATAGCGCGTCGATCTTCTCGGGCCGCATCAGGCTGCACATCCGCTTGTTGTTGACGAGGAGCACCGGCGCGTCGCCACACGCGCCGAAGCACTCGCCCTCCTGCAGCGTCACGAGGCCGTCCGGCGTCGTCTCGCCGAAGCCGATGCCGAGCTTCGCCTTGAGATGTTCCGCGGCCTTGACCGCGTCCTGCAGCGCGCATGGCAGGTTGGTGCAGATCGTGATCTTGTACTTGCCAACCGGCTGAGTGTTGTACATCGCGTAGAACGTCGCGACCTCGTACACGGCCACCGGCGGCATCCCGAGATAGCTCGCGACGAAATCCATGGCCTCCGGCGGCAGCCAGCCCTTTTCGTCCTGCGCGACCGCGAGTGCCGCCATCACCGCCGACTGCTTCTGGTCGGGCGGATACTTGGCGATCTCGCGGTCGATCCGGCGCAGCGCCGCTTCGCTCAGCACGTGTGCCCTCCGTCGCTTGTCTGATCCCCCCCGATCGGCGCTACGCGCCGTTCCCCCCCTGGGGGGCGAGCGCCTTGGGACGGCCCGGCGGCGCTCATCGGTCTATTTCCCCGAACACGATGTCGAGCGTGCCGATGATCGCGACCGCGTCGGCGATCATGTGACCGCGCGCCATCTCGTGCAGGGCTGCCAGGTGAGGAAACCCCGCGGCGCGGATCTTCAAGCGGTAGGGCTTGTTCGCGCCGTCGGAGACGAGGTAAATGCCGAACTCACCCTTCGGATGCTCGATCGCGGCGTACGCTTCGCCCGGCGGCACGTGCATGCCCTCGGTGAAGAGCTTGAAGTGATGGATGAGCTCTTCCATGTTCGTCTTCATGCTCTCGCGGGAGGGCGAGGCTACCTTGTGATCCACGACGATCACGGGGCCGGGGTTCGACCGAAGCCAGGCCACGCACTGCTTGACGATGGCATTGGATTGGCGCATCTCCTCGACGCGGACCAGGTAGCGGTCGTAGCAATCGCCGTTGGTGCCGACCGGAATGTCGAACGCCACCCGGTCGTAGACCGCGTACGGCTGCTTCTTGCGCAGGTCCCACGGCACCCCCGACCCGCGAAGCATCGGCCCGGTGAAACCGAGCGCCATCGCACGCTCCGGGGACACGACGCCGATCCCGACGGTACGCTGCTTCCAGATGCGGTTCTCGGTGAGCAGCGTTTCGTAGTCGTCGACGTTGCCGGGAAAACGCTGCGTGAAATCGTCGATGAAGTCGAGCAGCGTGCCCTGCCGGGCCTGGTTCATCTCCTGCATCGCCCGCGCATTGCGCGTCCGCTGCGCGGCATACTGGGGCATCCGGTCGGGCAGATCGCGATAGACGCCGCCGGGACGGTAATACGCCGCATGCATCCGCGCGCCCGACACCGCCTCGTAGACGTCCATCAGGTCCTCGCGCTCGCGGAACGCGTAGAGGAAGGTCGTCATGCCGCCGACGTCGAGCGAATGCGAGCCGATCCACAACAGGTGGTTCAGGATCCGGGTGATCTCGTCGAACATCACGCGGATGTACTGCGCGCGCACCGGCACCTCGATGCCGAGCAGCCGCTCGATGGCGAGGCAGTACGCGTGCTCATTGCACATCATGGACACGTAATCCAGGCGGTCCATGTACGGCAGCGCCTGCAGGTAGGTCCGGTTCTCGGCGAGCTTTTCAGTGGCCCGATGCAGGAGGCCGATATGCGGATCGGCGCGCTCGATGACCTCGCCGTCGAGCTCCAGCACGAGCCGCAGCACGCCGTGCGCCGCCGGATGCTGCGGGCCGAAGTTCATCGTGTAATTGCGGATCTCTGCCATGGTAGCTAGCAGCCGCCGAAGGCACTGAGCGTCCGAGGACGTGCGGACTTCATCCGCGCCCGTCGCGTAGGTGTCCTCGCGAATGATCCGCGGAGTGATCTCGCGCGGCTCGATCGTCACGGGCTGGTAGATCACGCGGCCCTGCTCCGGGTCGTAGCGCATCTCGACATGACCCGAAATCGGGAAATCCTTGCGAAACGGATGCCCGACGAAGCCGTAGTCGGTCAGGATCCGCCGCAAATCCGGATGTCCGGGAAACATGATGCCGAAGAGGTCGAACGCTTCGCGCTCGAACCAGTTCGCGGACGGCCAGATTTCGACCACGCTCGGAACCACCGGAAACGCGTCGTCCGGCGCGAAACAGCGCACACGCAGCCGCCAGTTGTGGGCGAGCGACAACAGATGGTAGACGACGGCGAATCGAGGCCCGTCTCGTCCCTGCCCACCCCAGGTCGAATAGTCGACGCCGCAGAGATCGGCGAGGAGCTCGAAGGAGAGCTCCGGGCGGTCGCGCAGCGCGCGCATCGTGACGTCGAGCCGGTCGTGGGCCACGACGAGGGTCGCCTCGCCGAACGCGTGAGTGACGGCACCCGCGTCATCGCCGAGCACGCCTGCCAGCGCCGCCGTCAGGCTTTCTATTTTCGTGGCCATCAACGCGCGATCGTGTTGGTGCGCCAGATCTTGTTCTGAAGCTGCAGGATGCCGTAGAGAAGCGCCTCGGCGGTCGGCGGACAGCCGGGAACATAGATGTCGACCGGCACGATGCGATCGCAACCGCGCACGACCGAGTACGAATAGTGGTAATAGCCCCCGCCGTTCGCGCAGGAGCCCATCGAGATCACCCACCTCGGCTCGGCCATCTGGTCGTAGACCTTGCGCAGCGCAGGCGCCATCTTGTTGCAAAGCGTGCCGGCGACGATCATCACGTCGGACTGGCGGGGGCTCGGCCTGAACACGACGCCGAAGCGATCGAGGTCGTAGCGCGCCGCGCCGGCGTGCATCATCTCCACCGCGCAGCAGGCGAGGCCGAACGACATCGGCCACATCGAGCCGTTGCGGCACCAGTTGATGACGCTGTCGAGCGACGTGGTGACGAAGCCTTTCTCGAGCACGCCTTCAATCGCCATGGCTCATTCCCAATCCAGCGCGCCTTTTTTCCATTCGTAGACGAACCCGACGACCAGCACGGCGAGGAAAATCATCATCGCGGCAAAGCCGAAGAAGCCGATCGTGGGCAGCACCACCGCCCATGGAAAGAGGAACGCGATCTCGAGGTCGAACAGGATGAACAGGATCGCGACGAGGTAGTAGCGCACGTCGAACTTCATCCGGGCGTCCTCGAACGCCTCGAAGCCGCACTCGTAGGGCGACAGTTTCTCGGCGTCGGGGCGGTTCGGCGAGAGCAGCGTGCCCACGGCGAGCAGCACGGCGCCGACGGTCACCCCGAACAGGATGAAGAGGAGGACCGGGAAGTACTGTTCCAGCATCGTTGCCGCCTTCCGCGAAAGATCGGTCGCGCGCGAATCGGTTCTCGTTGCCCAACATCTGGTGCCGACGGGGAGACTCGAACTCCCACGGCTTACGCCACTGCCCCCTCAAGACAGCGTGTCTACCAATTTCACCACGTCGGCTCGTCTCATTTCGGCACGTCGCCCGATTTCGAGCCCTCAGGTGCGGGTGGCGCGGGCGGCGCAGGTGCCTTGTTCGCATCCGCGGCCGGAGGCGGGTGCGGGCAGCGCCCCCGGAGCCGCGGGAATGTCGGAAGTCTTCGGCGCCATCTTTTCCATCACGCCCTGCTGCATCACCCCGGAGGGGCCCGTGTGGTGCGACGCGAACCAGGTGAGGCCGAGGCTCGAGGCAAAGAACACGGCGGCGAGTATCGCCGTCGTCCGCGACAGGAAGTTGGCCGAGCCCGCGGCGCCAAAGAGGCTGCCCGACGAGCCGCTGCCGAATGCCGCGCCCATGTCCGCGCCCTTGCCATGCTGCAACAGGACGAACCCGCAGATCGCCACGGCGACCAGCAGATGCATGACCAGCAATAACGTTTCCACCATGCTCATGTCTCACTCCGGCATCGCAGAGTTAGGCCCGTGCGATCGCCAAAAATTCCGCCGACCGGAGCGACGCGCCGCCGATCAGACCGCCATCGATGTCCGCCATTGCGAACAACGCCTGCGCGTTGTCGGCCTTGACGCTCCCGCCGTACAGCAGCAACACCTCCGCCGCAGCGCTGCGCGCCAGCTGCGCACGCAGCATCGCGTGCACCGCCTGCGCCTCGTCCGGCGACGCCGTCCGGCCTGTGCCGATCGCCCAGACCGGCTCGTAGGCCACCACGATCTTCGCCGCATTCGCACCGACCGCCGCCAGTACGGCGTCGAGCTGCCGCGAGACCACGGCCATCGTCGCCCCGGCATCGCGCTCCGCGAGCGTCTCGCCCACGCAGGCGATCGGTGTTAATCCCGCTGCCAGCGCGGCCACCGTCTTCGCGGCCACGACGGCATCGGTGTCGCAGAAAAACTGCCGGCGCTCCGAGTGGCCGACGATCACATAGCGGCAGCCGAACTCGACCAGCATACGCGCGGAAACCTCACCCGTGAACGCGCCCGATTCGTGCTCGCTCACGTCCTGCGCGCCCCAGGCGATCGGCGTCGCGCGCAAGGCCGCACTGACCTGCGCCAGATACGGATACGGCGCGCACACCGCGATCTCCCGGCCCGGCTCGGCCTTCCACCTCGCGGCCAGATCGGCAAGAAGCGCCGCATTGGCGGCGAGCCCGCCGTTCATCTTCCAGTTGCCGACGACGAATTTCCCGCGCATTGCGATGAAGCCCCCTGCCGCCCGCAACGTCATCCCGCCGTCCACGTCTGATCCGGGATGGGGCTGCAAAACCTCGAAATTATACCGCAGTGCGGCAAAGGGGGGCAACGCGTGCCTGCCCCGGCCACTGCAGCGGGCGGGCGTCAGACGCCGGCGAGCCGCCGAAGGCGGCGCATCAGCAGGGGCAGGAACCAGACCGCGAGCGTCATCGCGCCAAGGGTGGCTGCGACGGGACGATGGAAGAACGCGAGCAGATCTGCCGTCGGCTTTGATCATCGACGTGACGAAATTGTCCTCGAGCATGCCGCCCAGCACGACGCCGAGGATCGCCGGCGCGATCGGCAAGCCGTTCTCCTCGAGCACGAACGCGACCACGCCGGCAATCAGCATCACGCCGACGTCGAACGGCGTGTTGTTGATCGCGAACGCGCCGACGACGCAGAACAGCATGATCATCGGCATCAGCACGCTGCGCGGCACCTTGAGGATCTGCTTCGAGGCCTTGATGCACCATAGCCCAGCGGAATCATGATCAGGTTGGCGATGATGAACAGCAGGAACACCGCGTAGATGTTCTGCGGATTGTTGATGAACAGCGCCGGGCCCGGGATTCATGTTCTTCATGTAGAGCACGCCGATCACGATCGCCGTGATCGAGTCGCCGGGAATGCCGAATACCAGCGCCGGGATCCACGCGCCCGCCAGCGCGCTGTTGTTGGCCGCGCCCGATTCGACGATGCCCTCGACGTGGCCCGTGCCGAACTTCTCCGGCTCCTTCGAGAACTTCTTGCTGATCGCATACGACATCCACGCCGCGATGTCGGCGCCCGCGCCCGGCAGCGCGCCGACGAGCGTGCCCAGCGTGCTGCCGCGCAGGATCTGCTGCGGGTACTTGACGGTCAGCCCCCACATGCCCTTGAACACGTTGCCGATCGGCTGGTCGACGATCATCGGCGGCGGATTGGTGTCGACCGCGTAGCGGATGATCTCCGAAATCGCGAACATGCCGATCATCAGCGGGATCATGCCGATGCCGCCCATCAGCTCGACGTTGCCGAACGTGAAGCGGGGAATGCCCGCCGGGTTGTTGAGGCCGACGCAGGCGATCAACAGCCCGAGCAAGAGCGAGACGAAGCCCTTGAGCGGGCGCTCCGACGTCATGAAGACCGCGCAGGTCAGCCCCAGCAGCACCAGCCAGAAGTATTCGAACGAGCTGAACTTGAGCGCGAACTCGGCGAGCGTGGGCGCCGCCACGATCAGCACCGCCGTGCCGAACAGTCCGCCGATCGCCGAGAACACGAGGCCCGCGCCCAGCGCCAATTCGGCCTGGCCCTTGTTCGTCATCGCATACGCTTCGTCGGTGTACGCGGCCGACGCCGGCGTGCCGGGCATGCGCAGCAGGCAGCCGGGGATGTCGCCGGCAGAAGATCGCCATCGCCGTCGCCGTCACGATGGCGGCGATGGCCGGAATCGGCGCCATGAAGAACGTGATCGGCACGAGCAGCGCCGTCGCCATCGTCGCCGTCAGCCCCGGCATCGCGCCGACGAAGAGGCCGAACAGCGACGCCGCCAGCATCACGACGATGTTGTACGGGTCGAACACCATCGTGAAGGCTTGTACCCAGGCGCCGCTCATCCCGATGTCCATGTCCGCTGCCGTTACCAGATGAAGCCCTGAGGACGCCCCAGGGCAGCGGCACCTTGAGCAGCTTGTAGAACGCGTAGTGGATCGCCAGCGTCAGCACGACCGCGAGCGGCAGGATCCAGCGCCGGGCGCACGCCGAACACCGCGAACAGCGCCGAGAGATAGATGACGCCCGTCGGAATGAATCCGAGCTTGTCGACGAGCGAGAATGTAGAAGACGTTGACGCCGATCGTCGAGCGCGAAGGCGAGGACGTGCCGGCGCGAGCGCGTCCACGGCCCCAAGCGTCATCCACGCGCTCCCGCCCGCCGTCCTCGCGTTCTCGCCGTGAGGCCGTTGAAGATCAGCAGCACGGCGCAGACGCGATGCCGCAGGCGATCAGCCCCGGGAAGATCGCCGGGCCGTACTTCTGTCCCGGAATCGTGCGGAACGACTGAACGTGCACGAGGACCGCCGCTGCCAGCAGCAGCAGCAGCGCACCCCAGACGGCATCGTTGAGCTTCACGCCGCAATCAGCCCGAGTGTCGGAGCAGAGCCGTCCCGGCGCGGTCCGCGCAACTCGGGCCGCAACGGAACCACCGCGTTACTTCACGATGCCGACCGCCTTCATCGTCGCGCCAAGGTCGGTGTCGGACTTGGCCATGAACTTGGCGAAATCCTCGGGCGGCGGCGTAGATCACGCCGAAGCCGCTGCTTCGCCATGAAGTCGGTGTAGTCCTTGCTTGCGACGATCTTCTGCATCGCCGCGACGAGCTTGTCGCGCGCTTCGGCGGAATGTTCTTCGGCGCCGCGATGCCGCGCCACGCGGCCATCGTCCAGTTGCTTCCCGTCGCCGCCTTCAACGTCGGAACGTTGGGATACAGCGCCGCCGGCTTGTCGGCCATCACCGCGAGGCTCTTGACCTTGCCGGCGTCGATCAGCGCGCGCGCTTCGGGCAGCGACACGGGCGCGATCTGCACGCCGCCGGCCACGAGGTCCTGCAGACCCGGCGCGGCGCCGTTCGACGGCACCCACGGCACGCTCGCCGGATCGACCTTGAGGTCCTGCAGCATCCCGGCGATCGCGAGGTGCCAGATGCCGCCCTGACCCGTTCCCGACGCCTTCAGCTTGCCGGGATTGGCCTTGATCGCCGCGAGCAGCTCGTTGACGCGTCTTGTACGGCGAATCGGCGGCGACCTGCACGCCGGCGGGATCGGCGTTGACGAGCGCCGATCGGCGTGTACGAGGCGCCGGTCAGATCGGTGAGCCCCTGCCAATGCATCATCCCGATCTCGACGGTGATGATGCCGATCGTGTAGCCGTCGGGCGCGCGCCTGGGCGATCGCGCTGTGGCCGACGACGCCGCTGCCGCCCGTGCGGTTGACGACGTTGACCGGCTGGCCGAGCTCCTTCTCGAGCAGCGTGCCGATGATGCGTGCGGTGCGCGTCGGTGCCGCCGCCCGCCGCCCACGGCACGATCAGCGTGATCGGGCGCTCGGGATAGGCGGCCAGCGCTGCGGCAGCGAATAGCAATGCGCGCGAGCGCGACGAGCGCGCGATTGGAGAACTTGGTCATGGATTCCTCCTTGATGCCGCGATCATTGGTGCACGCTGCGGCGCTACGCGCCTTCCCTCAGAGCGGAGCTGCACGCGTTGGGACGGCCGGCGCGCTAGCGGGCTCCACCGTGACGGGCAGCGGGGCCGTCCGGCGATCGGGGCAGAGTTTGGCAGCGGCACCGAGCACCGGTCAAGTGGTCTTACCAGTCGCGGTCGCGCACGTAACTCGCGATGGCGGCGACCAGACGCTCGAGGTCGCGCTGCGAGCTGCGCATAGCCCGCGTTCGGCACGAGCGTCGTCCTCGTCCATGTAGAGGCGTGCGCTTGAGCTCGATCTGCAGGCTGTGGCGCTTCTCCGCCGGCCGGCCGTGCTTGCGCACGATCTCCACGCCCTTGTACGGGTCGTTGATCGCCACGGTGTAGCCCAAGCCGCGCGCGACGTCCGCGACGAGCGCGCGTGAACGCCGGCTCGCAGGTCGTGCCGTCGCGGTCGCCGAGCACGAAGTCGGCGCGCGCGCGGCCCGGATCGTCGGCAAGCGCGTCGCCGACGGCCGGCATCGAATGGCAATTGATGTGCCAGACGGCGCCGAACGCGCGATGCCGCTCGTCCGATCGCTGCGTCGAGCGCCGCGTGATACGGACGCCAGCAGCGGTCGATGCGCGCGCGCACTTCGTCGCGCGTCGAGCTTGCGCGCCGTACATCGGCGTGCCGCCGCGCGCGAGCGCGCCAGACGAGGCCGATGCCCTGCGCCGTCTTGCGCGACGGCGCGATCGGGTCGCGGCCACGCATCGGCCAGCAGCGTCGGCGATCGATGTCGTCGAGGCTGCGGTTCGCGTCGATGTACGCGCGCGGAAAGCGCGCCTCGATCAACGTCGCGCCGATGCGCCGGCGCGCGCGCGCCACAGCCGCGCGACGTGCGTATCCTCGGCCTGGCGCACGACCGTCGCGCGGCGGCGCGTGATCGAAGTCGTCGGGATACTACTCGCCGGAATGCGGCGAGTCGAGCACCAGCGCGATCGCCGCACGTCGCCGGCGTCGTGCAGCATGGAAAGGCGCGTTCGCGTCATGCGCGCTCACTTCGTTCAGGTGGCACGCCGACTGGCGTCCCGGCGCGATCTCGAGCAGCGGCGGCGCGGTCGCGCGGCACTTGTCCATCGCGTAGGGGCAGCGCGGATGGAAGTGGCAGCCGCGGCGGCGGGTCGAGCGGCGACGGAATCTCGCCCTTGATCGGCACGAACGTGCGCTTCTTCGGCTCGACCTTGCCCGCCTCGCGCCAGCAGCGCCTGCGTGTAGGGATGGTTCGGCCGCGCGAAGAGCTCCGCCGCGGGCGCGCTCTCGACGACGCGGCCGAGATACATGACGACCACGCGGTCGGCTGATGTAGCGCGACGACGCCGAGGTCGTGGCTGATGAAGAGGTACGTGAGGTTCAGCGCCGACTGCGCAGATCCGATGAACAGGTTGAGCACCTGCGCCTGGATCGACACGTCGAGCGCCGCGACCGACTCGTCGCACACCAGGAACTCCGGCTTCACCGCGAGCGCGCGCGCGATGCCGATGCGCGCGCGCTGGCCGCCGGAGAACTGGTGCGGGTAGCGCCGCATCAGCGTCGGATCGAGGCCGACGCGATTCAGCATGCAGCCCCACGTACTCGGCCTTCTGCTTGGCGGCGACGATGCCGTGCGCGACGGGCGCCTCGCCGACGATGTCGACGACGCGCATGCGCGGATTGAGCGACGCATACGGATCCTGGAAGATCATCTGCATCTTGAGCTGCTGCCGGCGCGCCGCGTCGGGCGACAAGCCGCGACAGCGATCGCCCCGCCAGAACCGCTCGCCCGCGGACAGCGGCAGGAGGCCCACCGCCAGCCGGCCGAGCGTCGACTTGCCGCACCCGATTCGCCGACGAGGCCGACGACCTCGCCCGGGCGCAATCGCGAGATCGACGTCGTCCACGGCGTGGACGACCTCCTCCTGCACGTCCGCGCCGAGCAGGTTGCCGATGCGCGCGGCGACGTCGAGCGACTTGACGAAGCGCTTCGACACGCCGCGCAAGCTCGACGAGCGGCGTCGCGACGCCGATGCGGAAGCGCGCGTTCGGGCACGAGGCTCATGGCGCGGCCGACGCGTCCAGCGGATGGTGGCAGCGCACGGTCTGCCCGCCGCGTCGCGCCGGCCGGCCGCATCTGCGGCGATCGTCGCGCAGATCGCCGTCGCGCGGCTGCACCGCTCGCGAAACGCGCAGCCCGGCGGCAGGTCGAGCAGCGACGGCGTCATGCCCGGAATCTGCTTCAGGCGCTGCGCCGCGCTCGTTGTTGGCGACGGCACCGAATCGAGCAGCCCCTGCGTGTACGGATGCGCGCGGCCGCGCCGAGCACCTCGCTCGCGCGTGCCCTGCTCGACGATGCGCCCGGCGTACATCACGCACACGCGGTCGGCGAGGCCCGGCGACCACCGACAGGTCGTGCGTGATCCAGATCAGCGCCGTGCCGGTCTCGCGCGTGAGCTTCTGCATCTCGTACAGGATCTGGCCCTGGATCGTGACGTCGAGCGCGGTCGTCGGCTCGTCGGCGATGATGAGGTCGGGATTGTTGAGCAGCGCGATGGCGATCGCGACGCGCTGGCGCATGCCGCCGGAGAACTGATGCGGATACGCCTCGAGGCGCTCGTCGGGCGACGGAATGCCGACCTGCACCAGCGCCTCGCGCGCGCGCTCGCGCGCCGTCGCCTGCGCTCACGTTCTCGTGCGCGAGGATCGCCTCGATCATCTGCGCGTCGATGCGCAGGACCGGATTCAGCGTCATCATCGGGTCCTGGAAGATCATCGCGATCCGGTTGCCGCGCATGTGCCGCAGCGCTTCCGGCGACAGCGCCGCGCAGGTCGACGCCGTCGAGCACGATGCTGCCGCCGACGATGCGGCCCGGCGGATCGATGAGCCCCATGAGCGAGTAGCCGGTCATCGACTTGCCGGAGCCCGATTCGCCGACGAGGCCCAGCACCTCGCCGCGTGCGACGGTGAACGACACGTCGTCGACGGCCTTGACCACGCCCGCCTTGGTGAAGAAGTGCGTGCGCAGGCCTTCGACGGTGAGGACGCGGCTCGTCAGCGCCGTCGGCTTCGACGCTCGCTCATCGCTGCAGGCGCGGATTGAGCACGTCGCGCAGCTGGTCGGCGACGAGGTTGATGCTGACGATCGTGCAGCAGCAGCGCGACGCCGGGGAAGAAGCTGATCCAGTACTTGCCCGACAGCAGGTACTGGTAGCCGTTGGCGATGAGCAGGCCGAGCGACGGCTCGGTGATCGGCAGGCCGAGGCCCAGGAACGAGAGCGTGGCTTCGAGCGCGATCGCCGCCGCGACCTGCACCGTGGCCACGACGATCATCGGCGGCAGGCAGTTGGGCAGCAGGTGGCGGAACACGATGCGCGCCGGCGACAGCGCGAGGCAGCGCGCCGCCTCCATGTACTCCTTGCGCTTCTCGACCAGCGCCGCGCTGCGCACGGTGCGCGCGTAGTACGCCCATTGGACGGTGACGAGCGCGGCGATCACCTTGCCCGTGCCCTGCCCCAGCACGGCGATCAGGATCAGCGCGATGAGGATCGCCGGGAACGAGAGCTGGATGTCGACGATGCGCATGATCAGCGTCTCGACGCGGCCGCCGAAGTAGGCGGCGGTCAGCCCCATCGTCGAGCCCGATGACCAGCGCGAGCACCGTGCGCGATCGCGCCGACCATGAGCGAGATGCGCAAGCCCGTAGAAGATCGCCGACAGCATGTCGCGGCCCTGGTCGTCGGTGCCGAGCCAGAACGTGCCGCCGGTGGGCGCCTTCGACCCGGGCGGCAGCTTGCTGTCCATCACGTCGAGCTGCGCGAGGTCGTAGGGATTCTGCGGCGAGATCAGCGGCGCGAAGATCGCGGCGGCCACGATCAGCGCCAGCAGCCCGAGGCCGAACACCGCGACCGGATTCGCGAAGAAGTCGCTGCGCGATGCGCCGGAACGGGCTCTGCGCGCCGCGCTGCGCGGGCTGGCGACCGGCGGACGGGCAGTACGTGCTCATCGCGCTCATCCCTTGGCGTCCGTCAGCCGCACGCGCGGATCGAGCGCCGAGTACAGCACGTCCACCGCGAGGTTGATGACGATGAACAGCGTCACGATGACGAGCAGGTAGCTCGACGATCACCGGCCGGTCGAGCAGGTTGATCGAGTCGATCAGGAGCTTGCCCATGCCGGGCCACGCGAACACGCTCTCGGTGACGATCGCGAACGCGATCAGCGCTGCCGAACTCGCAGGCCGATCACGGTGACGATCGGGATCAGGATGTTGCGCAGCACGTGCACGCCGATCACGCGCGCGTTGGTCAGGCCCTTCGCGCGCGCGAACTTCACGTAGTCCTGCAGCAGCGCCTCGTGCGCGCCGGCGCGCGTCAGCCGGATGAGCAGCGCGAGCTTGAACAGCGCGAGGTTGGTCGCCGGCATGACGAGGTGCGACAGGCCGTCCCACGACAGGAACGACACGGGGATGAGCCCGAACAGCAGCGTCGTCGGCCCGCGCCCGTTCGACGGCAGCCAGCCCAGCATCACCGAGAACACCATGATCAGCATCAGCCCGACCCAGAACGTCGGCAGCGAGAAGCCGAGGATCGAGCCCGCCATGATCGTGCGGCCGGCGACGCCGTTCGGCTTGCAGTCCCGCCCACAGGCCGAGCGGAATGCCGAGCACGACCGCGATCAGCATCGCGGCGATCGCGAGCTCCATCGTCGCCGGCATCCGCTCGAGGATGAGCCCGAGCGCCGGACGTCGCGTGCACGAACGAGCTGCCGAGGTCGCCGCGTCAGCGCGCCCTTGAGGAAGCACGAGGTACTGCTCCCACAGCGGCTTGTCGAGCCCGAGCGCCGCGATCGCGCGCTCGCGGTCGATCTGGTCGGCCTGCGGGTTGATCAGGATGTCGATCGGATTGCCGATCGCGTACACGCCGACGAACACGAGCAGCGACATCACGAACAGCACGACGACGCTCTGCATGCTGCGGCGGATGATGTAGACGAGCATCAGGAGTCAGGAGTCAGACGTCAGTGATCAGAGGCGCCGGCGCTTCATGGCGGCGCATCGACCGCCGGGCGTCGCGCGACTCGGCGCAACGCGCAGCGGCGCTCGATGCGCCGCCACGGGACGCCGCCGCGCTGTCAGCTGTCACGCTGTCACTGTCGCTTCGCTACCTTCGACCGGCTTGAACTGGAACGCCAGCGTGTACTCGTCGGTGCGCGGCGTGTACGTGCACGTTCTTCTTGGTCGCCCACATCGTGAACTGGAAGTGGATCGGCATGATGCCGAGATCCTGCATCGCGAGCTCGGTCGCGCGCTGCAGCATGATCGTGCGGTTCTCGTCGTTGACCTGCTGCAGCGCCTGCTCGATCAGGTAGTCGACCTTGGGGTTGCTGTAGCGGCCCCAGTTCACCGCGCCCAGGCCCTTGTCGCGGTTGAACGTCGCGAGCAGCGAGCGCAGCGGCGAGCTCGCCTCGCCGGTGGACGCGCCCCAGCCGACCATGTGGAAGCTGAACTCCTGCTTCGACGCGCGGCCCGAGTACGGCCCCATCGGCGCCGTCTCGACCTTGGCCGTGATGCCGATCGCGCGACAGCATCTGCGCGACCGCCTGCACGATCTTCTCGTCGTTGACGTAGCGGCCCGACGGGCCGTGGATCGTGATGTTGAAGCCGTTCGGATAGCCGGCTTCGGCGAGCAGCTTCTTCGCGCCCTCCGGATCGTACGCCTCGGCCTTGAGCGCCGGGTTGTTGCCGAAGAGCTTCTCCGACACGAGCTGGCCGGACGGAATCGCCTGCCCTTCCATCACGCGCTCGGCGATCGCCGGCCGGTTGATCGCCTTGGAGATCGCGCGGCGCACGCGCACGTCGAGCAGCGGATTCTTGTCGAGCGGCTTGCCGTCCTTGGCGGTGATGAACGGGCTCGACGCGCTCGAGGTGGTCGAAGTTGAAGTAGATGACGCGGTGCGAGATCTTCGAGGTCAGCGTGAACTTGGGATCGGCCTTGAGCCGCGCGAGGTCGGCGGTCGGCGGCTGCTCGATCGCGTCGACGTCGCCGGACAGCAGCGCCGCCATGCGCGCCGGCTCGTTCTTGATGATCTTGAACGTGCACCTTCTCGCACGGCGGCTTGTCGCCCCAGTAGTTGTCGTTGCGCGCGAGCTCGACGCGGTCGCCGTTCACGTAGCGGACGAACTTGTAGCGGCCGCTGCCGATCGCCGCCTTGCCGGAGTTGAAGTCCTCGGTCGTGGCGCCCGTCGCGACCTTCTTCGACACGATGTAGATCGTCGACAGGTCGTTCGGCGATCAGCGGATGCGGCGCCGCGTACTTGAAGCGGATCGTGTACGGATCGACGATCTCCTTCGCCGATGATCGCCTTCGTGTACGCGGAGAACGGTCCCGGGCTGTTCGGCATCGTGCGGCACGCGGTTGATCGAGAACGCGACGTCCTCGGCCGTCAGCTCGCTGCCGTCGTGGAACTTGACGCCCTTGCGCAGCTTGAACTCCCACGTCTTGTCGTCGATCGCCTTCCACGACGTCGCGATGCCCGGGAATCATCCGCGAGTCCGGGTCCATCTGGACCAGCTTGTCGAAGATGTGCTCGGCGATGTTGTTGTTCGGGAACAGGTTGAAGAAGTGCGGGTCGATCGACGTGACGTCGGCGGCGACCGCGATCTTGAGCTCCTGCGCGGCGGCGGGTGCGGCGAGCGCGAGGCCGACGACGGCGAGCGACGGCGGCGGCCGCCAAGCCGCTGAAAGGACGGTGAAAGTCGACGCATGGAAACCTCGGAAAGAGTGAAGCGAGATGGTACGCGACCGCGGCGCGCTCACGTGGCAATGCTGCAGCGCGCCAGCACGCCGCGCAATCTAGCCTAGTTGCCGCAGTGCGTCAAAGCGCGCGAATCTAGCGTCTGTCAGCCAGTGCGAACCGCGCTCAGCGCCGCAGCGCGCGAACGCTGCGCGCTCATGCGCGCTATCGTGCAAGCCGTCGTTGCACGTCAGTCGCAGCGCGGCAGGTGCGCGCCAACGATCGCGCTCGAGCGATGCGTAGAATTCCTCGTCGGTCGCGCGGTCGCGCTCCGCGAGCGCGCGCGCTTCGGCTTCGGCCAGCGGCTCGCCGGCTTCGCTCCCCGCCTGCGCCGTCGCCAGCTCGCCGCGTTCGTAGCGAACTCCGCCCGCAGCCTGCCGTTCGGCATACCACGAGCGCTTGATCGCCGTTGCAGCAGGCCCGCGCGCGTAGGCCGCCTCGAGCTTGCGGCTGCGGCTCGCCCGTGCGCGTCGCCGCGCATACCACAGGGCGACGCGTGCCCGACATCGGCATCGTCGTCGTACGGGAGCTGCGCGATCCGCGCGCCGTCGCTCGACCAGAACAGGAAGCTGCCCGTGCGCTTGCCCCTGGTTGAACGCGCCGACGGACGCGGACCTGGCCGTCCGGCATCGCGCAGCTCGTAGGCGCCGTGCGGCTGGCCGTCGCGGCAGTTGCCGTCGACGTAGTCTGCCATGTCGCGCCGCGCCGGCGCTCAGCCGCGCAACGCGACCCGGCCGCCAGCGGCGAGCGCTCAGCGCTTGCGGCTGCGCCCACCACGCGCCGAGCTCGCCGACGATGCCGCGGCGGAACGCGAGCACGCAGACGACGAAGATCGACGCCGGTGATGACCGTGACCCACTGGCCGAATCCGCGCGAGGTAGCTCTCGAGGCCGATGATCGCGAACGCGCCGACGACCGGTCCGAAGATCGTGCCCATCCCGCCCAGCAGCGTCATCAGCACGACTTCGCCCGACATCGTCCAGTGCACGTCGGTCAGCGAGGCGAGCTGGAACACGATGGCCTTCGATCGACGCCGGCGAGTCCCGACAGCGTGGCCGACAGGACGAACGCGAGCAGCTTGTACTGCTCGGCGTCGTAGCCGAGCGAGATCGCGCGCGGCTCGTTTTCGCGGATCGCCTTCAGCACCTGGCCGAACGGCGAATGCACGATCGCGGTAGATCAAGCAGGAACGCGGCGAGGAAGATCGCCAGCACGACGTAGTACATGACGAGCGTGTTCGACAGGTCGATGAACGCCGAAGAGCTTGCCGCGCGGCACCGCCTGGATGCCGTCCTCGCCGTGCGTGAACGGCGCCTGCAGATAGAAGAAGAAGATCATCTGCGCGAGCGCCAGCGTGATCATCGCGAAATAGATGCCCTGCCGCCGGATCGCGAGCGCGCCCGCGACGATGCCCGAGCAGCGCGGACGCCGCGGTGCCGGCGAGGATCGCGAGCTCGGGCGGCCAGCCCCACTCCTTCGCCGCATGCGCGCACACGTAGCCGGCCGTGCCGAGGAACATCGCGTGCCCGAACGACAGGAGGCCGCCGAAGCCGATCAGCAGGTTGAACGCGCACGCGAAGAGCGCGAAGCACAGCGCCTTCATCAGGAACACCGGATAGACGCCGACGAACGGCGCGATCGGCCAGCAGCGGCCGCCATGACTGCCGGTCGCGATGCAGGAACGTCGTCGCGCGCACCGGTGCGCGCCGCGGTCGCGACGCGCCGGCGTCGGACGTCGCGGTCGCCACGTCTAGCGTTCCTTCCCGAACAGCCCGGCGGGCTTGACGAGCAGCACGATCACCATGATCACGAAGATCACCGTGTTCGACGCCTCCGGGATAGAACACCTTGGTCAGGCCTTCGATGACGCCGAGGCCGAAGCCGGTGAGGATCGCGCCCGAGGATCGAGCCCATGCCGCCGATCACCACGACCGCGAACACGACGATGATGAGGTTCGCGCCCATCTGCGGGCTGACCTGGTAGATCGGCGCCGCCATCACGCCGGCGAGCGCGGCGAGGCCGACGCCGAAGCCGTAGGTCAGCGTGATCATCCGCGGCACGTTGATGCCGAACGCCTGCACGAGCGCGCGGATTCTCGGTCGCGGCGCGCAGGTACGAGCCGAGCTTCGTGCGCTCGATCACGAACCACGTGCCGAGGCAGACGATCGAGCGAGGCGACGATCACCCAGGCCCGGTACTTCGGCAGGAACATGAAGCCCAGGTTGATAGCGCGCCGACGAACTCCTCGCGGCAGCCGATAGGGCAGTCCCGAGCTGCCGTAGTAGTTGGTGAACAGGCCCTGGATGATCAGCGCGAGGCCGAAGGTCAGCAGCAGCCCGTAGAGATGGTCGAGCTTGTACAGCCGCGACAGCATCGTCCGCTCGATGACGACGCCGGTCGCGCCGACGGCGATCGGCGCGAGCAGCAGCGACCACCAATAGCCGACGCCCGGCGTGCTGCAGCAGGAACCACGCGCAGAACGCGCCCATCATGTACTGGGCGCCGTGCGTGAAATTGATGATGTTGAGCAGGCCGAAGATCACCGCGAGCCCGAGGCGTCAACATCGCGTAGAACGCGCCGTTGATGAGGCCGATCAGGAGCTGCCCGAACAGCGCCTGCGTCGGGACGCCGAAGATTTCAGTCATGTGGCTGCAGGAATGGCCATGAGACGCGTTGGAGCGTCGCCATGCGCCGCTCAACGCGCCGGCTCTCCGTCGCGGCGACGAGCGCTGGCAGCAAGCGGCGCGTCGCGCCGTGACGGACAATCTACTTCACCAGCGGCAGCACGGTTCGCCCTTTCGTTCTTCAGCGGCCGGAACGCCTGGTCCGCCGGGAATCGTCGCGCGGACCTTGTAGTAGTCCCAGGGTCCCTTCGACTCCGCCGGCTTCTTCACTTCGACCAGATACGCCGGATGGATCTTGCGGCCGTCGGCGCGGATCGTGCCCTTGCCGAACAGCGGATCGTCGGTCGGCGTCTCCTTCATCTTGGCGATGACCTTCGTGCCGTCGTCGCTCTTCAGCGCCTCGACCGCCTTGAGGTAGTGGAGCACCGCCGAGTACACGCCCGCGTGCACCATCGTCGGATGGATGCCCTTGTCGAGCGCGGCAAAGCGCTTCGCGAACGCGCGCGTCTGGTCGTTCGGTGTCCCAGTAGAACGTGTTGGTGACGATCGAGGCCCTGCGCCGTCGGCAGGCCGAGCGCGTGGATGTCGGTGAGGAACACCAGCAGCCCGGCCAGGTTCTGGCCGCCCTTGACGATGCCGAACTCGGCCGCCTGCTTGATCGAGTTGGTCGTGTCGCCGCCGGCGTTGGCGAGGCCGATGATCTTGGCCTTCGACGCCTGCGCCTGCAGCAGGAACGAGCAGAAGTCCTGCGTGTTGAGCGGCGCGCGCACCTTGCCCAGCACCTTGCCGCCGGTCTTCAGCACGACCGCTTCGGTGTCGCGCTCGAGCGCATGGCCGAACGCGTAGTCGGCGGTCAGGAAGAACCAGCGTGTCGCCGCCGGTCTTCACGATCGCGCTGCCGGTGCCGTTGGCGAGCATCCACGTGTCGTAGGTCCAGTGGATCGTGTTCGGCGAGCACGCCTTGCCGGTGAGGTCCGACGACGCCGCGCCGGAGACCAGGAACGCCTTGCCCTTGTCCTTGGTGATCTGGTTGACGGCGAGCGCGACGCCCGAGTTCGGCGTGTCGACGATCACGTCGACCTTGTCGGTGTCGTACCACTGGCGCGCGATCGCCGAGCCGACGTCCGGCTTGTTCTGGTGATCGGCGGAGACGATCTCGACCTTGTAGCCGCGCTTCTCGATGCCGGAGTCCTCGACCGCCATCCTGGCCGCGGCGACGGAACCGGCGCCCGCCAGGTCGGTGTACAGGCTCGACATGTCGGACAGCACGCCGATCTTGATCACGTTGTCCGAAACCTGCGCCTGCGCCGCGCCGGCCGCGCAAGCGCCGCGGCGACCGCCAGGCCGACCAGAGTACGTTTGAATGCCTTCATGCCATCTCCTTCGTTGATTGCAGCTCGCGCCGATACGGTACGCGGGTTCGACTCGTCCTACACGCCGAGGTAGTCGTGCAGCTTGTCCATGTTCGCGTCGAGGTCCGCGTTGCGAATCATGTCGACGACGCGGCCATGCTCGATCACGTAGTGCCGGTCCGCGACGGTCGCCGCGAACCGGAAATTCTGCTCGACCAGCAGGATCGTGAAACCCTGCGCCTTGAGCTGCGCGATCGTGCGCCCGATCTGCTGGACGATCACCGGCGCGAGGCCCTCGGTCGGCTCGTCGAGCAGCAGCAGCCTCGCGCCGGTGCGCAGGATGCGGCCGATCGCCAGCATCTGCTGCTCGCCGCCCGACAGCTTCGTGCCCTGGCTTGCGCGCCGCTCCTTGAGATTCGGGAACAGCTCGAAGATCTGCTCGACCGAGAGCCCGCCGTCGCGCACGATCGGCGGCAGCAGCAGGTTCTCCTCGACGTCGAGGCTCGCGAAGATGCCGCGCTCTTCCGGGCAATAGGCAATGCCGCGGCGCGCGATGCGGTTGGACGGCGAGCGCGACGTCTCGCCGCCCTCGAACAGGATCGAACCCTCGCGCCTGCGGCACGATGCCCATGATCGACGCGCAGCGTCGTCGTCTTGCCCGCGCCGTTGCGGCCGAGCAGCGTGACGACCTCGCCCGCTGCGACGTCGAAGTCGACGCCATGGAGGACGTGCGACTCGCCGTACCAGGCTTGAGCCCGCGCACGGCGAGCAGCGGCGCGCCGCCCGCGGCGGGCACGTTCGCAGGCGCGGCCGTCGCGCGGTCTCAGGCATGGCCGGCTCCCAGATACGCCTGCACGACGTCGGGGTGCTTCGACACGTGCGCGTAGTCGCCCTGCGGCCAGCACCTCGCCGCGCGCGAGCACGGTGATGTGATCGGACAGCGTCGACACGACCGACAGGTTGTGCTCGACCATCAGCACCGTCCGGTTCGCCGCCACCTTCCGGATCAGCGCCGCGATGCGCTCGACGTCCTCGTGCGTCATGCCGGCGGTCGGCTCGTCCAGCAGCATCATCTCCGGGTCGAGCGCCAGCGTCGTCGCGATCTCGAGCGCCCGCTTGCGGCCGTACGGCAAGCTCGACCGCGTGGCTATGGCGCGAAATCGGTGAGGCCGACAGCCTCGATCAATTCGCAGCGCGCGATCGTCGATGCGCCGTGCAGCGTTGCTCTCGGATCGCCAGAAGTCGAACGAGTGGCCGTAGCTGCCGCTGCAGCGCGATGCGGACATTCTCGAGCACCGTGAGATTGGGAAACACCGCGGAAATCTGGAACGAGCGGACAAGCCCCATCCGGGCGATCGTCGCCGGCCGCGACCCCGTGATCTCGCGCCCCTTGAAGAAAATCTGGCCGCGCGTCGGCGTCAGGAAATGCGTGAGCAGATTGAAGCAGGTCGTCTTGCCGGCGCCGTTCGGGCCGATCAGCGCGTGGATCGTTCCGCGGCGGATCGAAAGGCTCACGTCCTTGACCGCGACGAAACCCTTGAACTCCTTGGTGAGCCGCCGCGTTTCGAGAATGGTGTCGTCGGCCATGCCGCGCCGGCACGCATACGGCGCACCGTTCCGCCTTTCAATGTGGTCGCGCGATTATGCGGTCGACGCCCGACGCAATTGGCAATGCCGACGGCCCAGCCCAGCTTACCGCTTGCCGAGCCAGCGTTGCGCCTTTTGCATCGCGATCAGCTGCGCGGCGTCGCCCATTTCGACCCGATCCGCCGCCACGAGGGCAATCTGCAACAGCTGCGCGGTGGCGAACGCGTCGCCGAGCGCACGGTGCCGCTCCCCTCCGGCGAGCCCGAAGTGGCGGAGCCAATCGTCGAGGGCCCTGCACTCGGTTCCCGGAAACAGCGCCGGCAGCAGAAAGGCGAGATCGATCCACGGATGACGGAACGGCAGTCCGAGAATCGATCGCATGCCGCGCTCGATCATCGTCTGGTCGAACTCGGCGCGAAACGCGACGAGCGGCGATTTGCCGCAGAAACTCGAGGAACGCGAGCATCCCGGCGCGGGGCTCGACGCCGGAGAGCTGCGTCTGCCCGCCGATCCGGTGGATCAGGATGTTGGCGTCGCCGCTCGCCTTGTCCTGCCGCAGCACCGTTTCGAAGCAATCGTGAAGCGCGATGCGATTGCGCTCCACCGCGACGGCGCCGATGGCGATGAGCCGGTCGCGCTTGAGATCGACACCGGTGGTCTCGGTGTCGACGACGACATAGCGCTGGCGGGAGTGCGGTCGCGTCAGGTCCGCGTTCCGAGTGCTCCGCCACGGATTGAGCCGGTGCTCGTCCGCGCCGCCGACCTTGGGCCCTCCCAGCAGGAAATCGACCGTGCGCTCCAGAAGATTCATCGACGCATGCGCGCACTTCGAAGGAAGCCGCGCTCAAAGCTGATAGGAAAGGTGCAAGCGCCGCTGCAGCTGTTGCGCCTGGCGGTAGGCCTCCTTCAGCATCCGCTGCTCGACCTCGTTGAGCTCGTCCGGGGTCGATCCGGTTGGTATGGCCCCGATCGCCTGGGAGATCCTGCTGGCGAAGCCGCAGCAGCTGCAGGAAATGAAAGGCTTCGATCGTCGCTGCCACGTGCCGGTCTTCGACGTGCAAGTGCTTGCCCGCGAGGCGCAGCCGCGCGGCTGTTCCGGTTTCGGCGATGCCGAGCGCAAGCGCGAACACGCGCGCCGCATCGACGAAAAGGCGCGTCCCGCGCGTCTTGAGGTCCAGCGGTCCCCTTGGTTGCGGGCCCATCGTCGGTGGCGAAGGCGCGGATCAGGCCGAGCGGCGGCTCGACTTCGAGCGCGTTCTGCACCATCAGCCGCAGGAAGATCCGGTTCTCCTGCGTGTAGCCCGACAGCCACGTCGCGCAAGCGCATCCGCCAGCGTCGTGTCGCCGAACAGCGGACGGAAGTCGAACAGGATGTTCGCCGCCAGGAGCGCCTGCGGCGTTGGCTCCCGCATCCAGTCGAGGAACTTTGCCTTCCACTCCTCCACGCGTGAGGCATAGCTCCGGATTCGACGCCATCACCTTTCCCGTGCATAGCGGAAACCCCAAGCGCGTCGAGCGCCGCGTTGACGTCGGCGGCGAAACCGATGCAGCTTCGCGCGATGGTCCTCCGCCGCGGCGGCGTCGGTCGCGGACGAACACCAGCGCGTTGTCCTGGTCCGTCGCGAACGTCTGCTCGCCGCGGCCTTCGCTGCCGAGCGCGAGCCAGCACCAGTCGATGTCCGCCAGCGCGTGCCGCTCGAGCGACGAGCTCGATCACGCGCCGCGACAGCGCGTCGTTGAGCGAGGCGATCGTCCGCGTCAGCGGCTCCGCGCCTACGCCCTGCGCGAGCAGGTTTCCGGTGAGGCGGCGGATATCGTCGGCGGCGCGCTTCAGAGTCCGGCAACAAGGTCGCCGAGTGCAGCCCTTCGATCACCTGCCGCATCGATACCCGCTGCAAGGCGAAGAGGTCGCGCTCGTTGACCGCTCCGAGCGCGCGCCCGCCGTCGACGACGACGACCTGCCGCACCGCGCGCTCGGCCATCACGTGCATGGCTTCGTACGCGGTCGCCGAGCCTGGCAGCGTCACGATGGGCGAGGACATGACCTCCGCGCACCGGAGTGTCGAGCGGCCGCCCGGGCAGGACGACGCGGCGAAGGAGATCGACCAGCGTGAACATGCCGACAGGCGCGCCGCCGGCGTCGAGTGCAATGACCGTCCGCACCCTGGCTTCCGACATGCGCTCGAGCGCGTCCCTTATCGGAGCGGTCGCCGCGACGGCCACCGGCTCGCGCCGCACGAGCTCGCCGAGCGTGCGGGTCAGCGCCTGCTGCTCCGCGGCGCGCTGGCTGTATTGGGCATGGAGTGTTGCCAGCGACTGCTTCAGCGTCTCGGTGACGGCCTGCGCGCAGTAGAGCTCGAACTCGGCCGAGATCCGCTTGCAGCTCGATGAAGTCGTCGCGCGCGAGCAGATAGCAGAAAGTGTCCTCGACGGCGTGGAAGATCTTCGTCGTCGTCCCGCCCGCGGAAAGCGCGCCGACCGGAAACAGCTCGCCCGGACCCAGCGTGGGATCGGGATCCGCCTGCACATTGTCGGGATGACTGCCGACGCGCCCGCTCTGGATGACATGCAGGTCGCCGACAACGCCGCTCCGCGGCGCAAGAATGGTCGCGCCATGCGCGAAGTACGCCAACTTGAGCCGCGGGATCAGGAAGGCGAAAGCATCGTCGTCCATCCGGTTGAACGGTGCGTGGCGGCGCAGGAACTCGCGCGTGGCCTCGACGATCAGCGGCGGGGTGGCGGCCATGACGACAGCGTAAGAGGCGACGACCCGCCCGGCAAGTTGAACCCCCGCGCGGAGGGCGGGGGTCATCTCTCGTGCCGGAGTTCCCTCGTCAATGCGCGGCGGCCTTCGACACGAGAATGCCGGTGTTCTGGCGCGCGTACAGCTCGTCCCACATGTCCTCCGCGCGCCGGTCGCGATAGACGAGCGAGCCGAGGATCACCGCGAGGAAGCCCAGCGGAATCGAAACCAGGCCCGGGTTGCGCAGCTCGAACCAGCGGCTTCTCGAGCCCGACGAGCGATGTGTCGTCGCCCTTGAACTTGTCGAGCGTGGCTTTCGCCGCCGCGACGTCCTTTTCGGCGCCGGCGATCGCCTTCTGCGCCTTGGCCTTGGCGGCGTCGTCACCGGCCGCGGCAAGATCGGCCGTGAGCTTCTCGAGCCGTTGCCGGCGCGCCGTCGACGATCTTCTGCGCCGCCGCCTTCATCGGTTTCGGGTACGTCATGTTCGGCGACACCAGGACGAGCGCGATCGCGGTGACGGTGCCGACGATCATCCCGAGCACGATGCCGCCGGTGTTGCAGCGTTTCCAGTAGAGGGTCAGCAGCACGCACGGGAAATTCGCCGACGCCGCGACCGCGAACGCCAGCGCCACGAGATGGGCGACGTTCTGGCCCTTGGCGGCGATTCCGATCGCGATGGCCATCGCGCCAACCACGACCGTCGCGATCCGCGCCGCCTTCACCTGCTCCTGCGGCGTCACGTGCTCGCTGCGAATGACGCCGACCCACAGGTCGTGCGCCATCGCGGAGGCCGCGGCGAGCACGAGCCCGGCCACCACCGCCACGATCGTGGCGAACGCCACCGCCGCGACGAACGCCAGCATGAAATTGCCGAGCAGCGAGTCCGCGCCGCCCCCCAGGGCCTGCGCCAGCAACGGCGCCGCCATGTTGCCGCCCGGATCGATCGCCCGGATCTGGTCCGCACCGACCTTCATCGCCGAGCCCATGCCGAGGAAGAGCGTCAGCACGTAGAAGCCGCCGATGATCGCCATCGCCCAGATCACCGACTTGCGCGCCGCCTGCGCCGTCGGCACCGTGAAGAAGCGCATCAGGATGTGCGGCAGCCCGGCCGTGCCGAACACCAGCGCCATGCCGAGCGAGATCTGGTCAATCGGCGCCTTGAACAAGAGCCCCGGCTCGAGAAAGCGCGTGCCGAGCTCGGTCGGCGACATGTTCTTCGCCCCGTCGCCCAGGATCTGCGCCACCCGCGCCTGGATCTTGGGGTCGGCGATGACGTTGTTGAGGAAATCGCCGAAGAAGCCGTACTGCGACCACACCATGATCACGAGGACGATCGACGCGGTCACGAGCAGCACGGCCTTGATGATCTGCACCCAGGTCGTGGCGACCATCCCGCCGAACAGCACGTAGCCCAGCATCAGCACGCCGACGACGACCACCGAGATCTCGTAGTCGATGCCGATCAGCGTCTTCACCAGCACGCCGCCGCCGACCATCTGCGCGGTGAGGTAGAACGTCGACACCGTGATGACCGAGATCGCGCCGACGATCCGCGTGGCCCTCGGGTTGTTGCGATAAGCCAGGATGTCGGCCAGCGTGTATTTGCCGATGTTGCGGCAGGGCTCGGCGATCACCAGCAGCACGGTGATGTACGCGACGAGCCAGCCGACCGAATACATGAAGCCGTCGTAGCCCCAGATCGAGATCAGTCCGGCGATGCCCAGGAACGAGGCCGCCGACAGATAGTCGCCGGCGATCGCCCAGCCGTTCTGCAGTCCGGAAACGCCACCACCGGCCGTGTAGAAGTCGGCTACGCTCTTGACGCGCTTGGCCGCGAGATACGTGACGAACATCGTCGTGCCGATAATCGCGCCGAAAACGAGGAAGGTCAGCCAGCGCCATTTGTCGGCGACGGCCCCTTGGGCTGCGGCGGGCGTCGCCGCGGCCAGCAGCGCGATCGCCACGGCCAGGCGTGCCAACCGTCGCGAGCTCCTATCCGCTCCCCTTGCTTTTTCGCGCCCTTGCCGATGCGACGTCATTTGCCGCCCCCGTACTTTCTTTCGGCATCCCTGGCGATTTCCGCTGCGGCGGTGTCGAACTCGGCATTAGCCCGGTACGCGTAGTAGAACGCGATCCCCCAGGCGACGACGAACTCGGAGAGCGCGAAGAGAATGCCGACGTTGACGGGCCCGAACACCTTGATCCGGAACAGGTCCTGAAAATAGGCCGCGCCGATCGGCAGCAGGAAATAATAGACGACGGAGAAGACCATCAGTCCCCACAGGAACGCGGTCTTCTTGCGATGCAGCGCCTGGAATCGGGGATCGGCAACGATTGCGTTCCAGTCCATCTTTGCGGTGTCGGGCATGTTTCCCCCTGGGTCAATGCATCATTCGCGGCGACCATTGCGCCAGCCGCGTCCCATTCTGCGAATACGTCATTCCCCCACGCCGCCGCGCAACTCGCGTTGATGCAGGTCAACGAGCGTCGAAAGCCTCACGCCGGCCGCCAATTTGCCGGGCGCTTGGCGACGAACGCGTCGATGCCTTCGGCGGCGTCCGGCTCGAGCAGGTTGCAGGCCATGGCCTCGCCCGTCAGCGCGTAGGCATCGGGCAGCGCGCGGTCGATCTGCTCATAGAAGGCCCGTTTGCCCAGCGCAACGACGCTCGCGCTCTTGGACCGGATGATTCCCGTGAGCTCGGCCACTGCGGCATCGAGGTCTGCCACGGCCACAACTCGGTTGACGAGGCCCCACGAGAGCGCGGTCGCGGCGTCGATCGCCTCGCCGGTCAGCAGCATCTCCATGACGCGCTTTCTCGCGATGTTGCGCCCGACCCCCACGGCGGGCGTCGAGCAGAACACGCCGACATTGACGCCCGGCAGCGCGAATTTCGCGGTGTCGGCCGCGACAGCGAGGTCGCACATCGAAACGAGCTGGCAGCCCGCCGCCGTGGCAAGGCCGTGCACGCGCGCGATCACCGGTTGCGGCAAGCGCGTCAGTTTCAGCATCGTCCGGCTGCACGCGTCGAACAGTTCGCGCTGCCAGGCGGCATCGGGGTGCGCGCGCATCTCCTTCAAGTCGTGGCCGGCACAAAACCCACGGCCGCTCGCGGCCAGCACGACGACGCGCGTCTCCTTGTCGGCGGCGATCCGGTCGAGCTCGGCCTCGAGTGCGCCGATCATGTCGCGCGACAACGCGTTGAAACGATCGCCGCGATTCAGCGTCAGCGTGCGCACGCCGTCGCTCGATGCGGCGAGCACCAGCGGCGCGAGACCGGATTCGACGGGTGCGTTCATGGCATCCTCCACGATCAAGCGATGGCCTGCGCCGATTTGGCCTTCTCCCGCAGCAGGAACTTCTGGATCTTGCCGGTCGAGGTCTTCGGCAGCTCGCCGAAGATCACGCGCTTCGGCGCCTTGAAGCGGGCGAGGTGGACGCGGCAGTGCGCGATGAGCTCGTCCTCGCGTGGTCGTGGCACCGGGCTTCAACTCGACGAACGCGCACGGCGTCTCGCCCCATTTCGCATCCGGCTGCGCGACGACGGCGGCCGCGAGCACCGCCGGGTGACGGTAGAGCACGTCCTCCACTTCGAGCGAGCTGATGTTCTCGCCGCCGGAGATGATGACGTCCTTCGAGCGGTCCTTGATCTTCACGTAGCCGTCCGGCTGCAGCACCGCGAGATCGCCGGAATGGAACCAGCCGCCGGCGAACGCTTCCTCGGTCGCCGTCGGGTTCTTGAGGTAGCCCTTCATCGTGACGTTGCCGCGGAACATGATCTCGCCCATCGTCTCGCCGTCCCGCGGCACTTCAGTCATCGTTTCCGGATCCATCACGGTCATGCCCTCCTCGACCGTGTAGCGCACACCCTGCCGGCCGTTGCGCTCGGTGCGCGCGCCGATGTCGAGCGCATCCCATTCCTCGTGCTTCGCGCACACCGCCGCGGGGCCGTAGGTTTCGGTCAGGCCGTAGACGTGGGTGATGTCGAAGCCCATCCGCTCCATGCCTTCGATGACCGCGGCCGGCGGCGCCGCGCCCGCGACGAAGCAGTGCACCTTCTGCTCGATGCCGGTCTTCATTTCGCCGGCGCGTTGATGAGCGTCAGGTGCACGATCGGCGCGCCGCAGTAGTGCGTGACCTGGTGCTCGCGGATCGCGTCGAAGATCGCCTTCGCCTCGACCTTGCGCAGGCACACGTTCACGCCGGCGTTGGCGGCCATCGTCCACGACGAAGCACCAGCCGTTGCAGTGGAACATCGGCAGCGTCCACAAATACACCGCGTGCCGCGGCATGCCCCAGTCGATGATGTTCGACAGCGCGTTGAGATAGGCGCCGCGGTGATGGTAGACCACGCCCTTCGGGTTGCCGGTGGTGCCGGAAGTGTAGTTGAGCGAGATCGCGTTCCACTCGTCCGCCGGGTGCTTCCACGCGAATTCCGGGTCGCCGCCGGCGATGAACGCCTCGTAGTCGATCGTCGCCGAGGCGCTTGCCGCCGGGTCCGAGCACATCGACGATGTCGACGACGAGCGGCTTGACCGCGAGCTGCTCCAGCGCCCTTTCGATCGTCGGCGAAAACTCGGTGTCGGTGATCAGCACCTTCGCCTCGCCGTGCTCGAGCATGAAGGCGATCGCGTCGCGCGTCGAGCCGCGTGTTGAGCGTGTTGAGCACGCCGCCCGTCATCGGCACGCCGAAATGGGCTTCGATCATCTCCGGCGTGTTGGCGGCCATCAGCCGCGACCGTGTCGCCGACGCCGATCCCGGCGCTTCACCAGCGCCGATCGCGAAACTTGCGGCACCGCGCGTAGGTCTCGCGCCCAGGTGTAGCGGCGATCGCCGTGGACGACCGCGAGGCGCTGCGGGTAGGTATAGGCGGTGCGCGCAATCAGCGACAGCGGCGTCAGCGGCGTGTAGTTGGCGGGGTTGCGGTCGAGGTCGCGTTCGAACGGATTGGTCGGGTCATGGCGGTTCCGGGCGAGAGGCGCGGTCGGGCCGTGGCAGGACGGCTGCCATGATACTGCGGTCGCCGCGCCTCCCGGCGGCAACCGCGGGTCGCTTGCCCCTCGCCGCCGGTTCTCGTATGCTGCCCCGCCCCGCCCGCAACTCGCCGCCAACATGGGTCATCGCCTCTCGAAGATCGTCACGCGCACGGGCGATGCCGGCACGACCGGCCTGGGCGATGGCACGCGGGTGGCCAAGGATTCGGCGCGCATCGACGCGATCGGCGACATCGACGAGCTCAATTCGACGCTGGGGCTCCTTCTCTCCGAGGCGCTGCCGGATGCCGTCGCGGCGTGCCTCACGAGCGTACAGCACGATCTTTTCGACCTCGGCGGCGAATTGTCGATCCCCGGCCATGTCGCGCGTCACCGATGCCCACGTCTCCGCCTCGAGGCTGCCGTCGAGACCTTCAACGCCGATCTCGCGCCGCTGAAGGAATTCATCCTTCCCGGCGGCACGCGGGCCGCGGCGATCGCGCACGTCGCGCGCACCGTATGCCGCCGCGCCGAGCGCACGCTCGTCCGCATGCGCGGCGGCCGAACCGGTCAGCGACCGCAGCTCGCCGCTACCTGAATCGGCTCTCGGACCTCTTGTTCGTGCTCGCGCGAACGCTGAACCGCGCCGCGGGAGCGCCCGACGTGCTCTGGCGAAAGAGTCGTCCCGCGGAAACGGGTTGACGGCACGCCGCACGCCCGAACCATGGCAAACCCCGATACGGATCGCAGCGCCCACCTGGCCGACCTCCTCGCGCGCACCGCGTTGGCCGATCAGGCGGGCGTTCGCGGAGCTCTACCGGCTGACGGCGCCGCATCTGTATGGCGTCGCGCTGCGTATCTTGCGTGAGCCGGCCGCTGGCCGAGGACCTGCTGCAGGAAGCCTTCGTCAGCATCTGGCACCACGCGGGAAGCTACACCGCGGCCAAAGCAAAGCCGCAGACGTGGCTGACGAGCATCGTGCGCAACCGCTGTCTCGACCAGCTCCGCCGGCGCGAGCCCGACACGATGACGATGACGCGCGATGAGGACGAGACGGAAATGGACTTCGAGGCCCTGGGACCGACGCCGGAAGAGCTGCTCTTGTCCGGCGCCGACGCGCATTCGGTGCGCGACTTGCGTCGACGGTCTCGAAGGCGGCCCAGAAGCAGGCCATTGCGCTCGCCTTCGTTCGAGGCATGTCGCACGCCGAGCTGGCGCTGCACCTGCACCAACCTCTCGGCACCGTAAAGGCCTGGGTCCGGCGCGGCCTGGAACGGCTTGCAGAAATGCCTCGAAGCCGCGGGCTTCGTCCCCTGACCGTACCGCCATGAATCTTGGCCGCCCTGACCGTTCCGCCCGTCTCGATGCGCTTGCCGCGGCCTACGCGCTCGGCACGCTCGGCTCGGGCCCACGGCGGCGGCTCGCCCGGCTGGCGCAGGGTGATGCCGCGATCTCGGCAGCCATAAGGTTGTGGGAATGGCGCCTGGCGGCGCTGACTGCCGGAGTGCCCGGCGTGACCCCTCCCCCTCGCGTTTGGGAGCGGATCCGAACCCGTTTGGGGCTCGCCGATTCCGCTGCAGCGCCATCCCGGGCCCCGTGGTGGGCGAATCTCGCCCTGTGGCGAGGGTTGGCCGTGGCGGGTTTCGCCCTCGCCTTCGCACTGGGAATTTCGCTGCTCGCACCCCGTGGCGAGCGGCCGTTCGAGAGCGTAGTCGTGGTGCTGGCAGGTCCGGACGCCAAGCCGATGCTGATCGCGACCGCGGAGCGTGGAAGCCGCTTTCTGACCGTCAAGGCCGTCGGCGAGGTCGCGATTGCGCGCGACCGTTCTCTGGAGCTCTGGATGCTGCCCGACGGCCGGCCGCCGCAATCGCTCGGCCTCGTCCCGGCGTCTGGCGTCGATCGCGTGGCGCTGCGCGCGCCGGCGGGCGTCGCCCTGCAAAACATCCCGGCCCTCGCCGTCAGCCTGGAACCGGCGGGAGGTTCGACCACCGGGGCGCCGACCGGACCGGTCCTCTATACCGGTCGCGTCGAGCGAACCTACTGACGGCCGACCACGAATCCCGACGACGGAAAGCGAAGGGCCGGGCGCACCGCGCCCGGCCCTTGACGCTTACCCGTCGCTCGCCTGGGGGAGCAGGCAACGGGGGAAAACGCTGCCGTCAGATTTGCTGCTTCATGCGGCGGCCCGGCGTGCGGTACCCGCACCCTTTGCATCGCCGTCTCCTGTCCGCGCACGCCGTAGACGACGATCGGCATCCCGTCACCCGGCGTCGTGCTTGCAACCGAAGCGGGAGCGCGCGCGGCGTTCACGAGGAGGCCGACGTTCCCATCCGAATTCCCCTTGGCCGGCAAAACCGACAGGCCGAGCGTGAGCGCAGTCATCGCGGCCGCGGCGATCAAGATGGCGGCGCGGGCGCGAGGTGTGGAGGCTTGGTAGCTGTTCATGGCGGGCTCCTGGTTCGGTTTCATGCTGCTCGGTCGTTGGATGCGGCGATCCGGAATTCCGGATTCAACCTTTTGCTCGAACGTTGCATTGGGTCGGATCGTAGGCGGCGGCGCGTACGCGCTCAAGAGCGACGCGACGAAGGTGCAGGAATGCGGCGCCAAGAGCATTGGCGCGCGACGAAACGGACGGGCAGAGCGTGAACCGGAGGACTGGCCCGGCTCGGCAGCGGGCAAGACGGGCCGGCGGCATCTCGATGGAGCTCAGGCCGGAGGGCGCACTCTCTGGTCGATGGCGCCGAATACCGACCGCCCCTCCCCGTCGTGCATTTCGATCCGGATCGCGGTCGCCGAAGCGCATGAAGGGGGTCGTCGGCTTGCCGGTGACCAGCGTCTCGACGGTGCGTTGCTCGGCGATGCACGAATAGCCGATCCCGCCCTCGGCCGCCGGCCGGCCGGGGCCGCCGTTTTCCTTGTTGGACACCGTTCCCGAGCCGACGATACTGCCGGCTTCGAGCTCCCGCGTCCTTGCGACATGGGCGATCAGCGTGGGGAAGTCGAAGGTCATGTCGACGCCGGCGTTGGGACGACCGAAGAGACGGCCATTGAGATGCGAAGTGAGCGGCAGATGCACCTTGCCGTCGCGCCACGCGTCGCCGAGCTCGTCGGGCGTGACCGCGACCGGCGAGAAGGCGCTCGCAGGCTTCGACTGGAAGAATCCGAAGCCCTTCGCGAGCTCGCCGGGAATGAGGTTGCGCAGGCTCACGTCGTTGACGAGCAGCAGGAGGCGGATGTGATCTTCCGCAACGGCGGCTTCGGTGCCCATCGGGACGTCGTCGGTGATCACCGCGACTTCAGCCTCGAAATCGATGCCCCAGGCCTCGTCGGCCAGCACGATGTCCTCGCGCGCGCCCAGCATGTGATCGGACGCGCCCTGGTACATCAGCGGGTCGGTCCAGAATTCGGGCGGCATCGCTGCGCCGCGCGCTTTCCGCACGAGCTCGACGTGGTTCACGTAGGCCGACCCGTCGGCCCATTGGTAGGCCCTCGGCAGCGGCGCCATGGCGGCCGCGCGGATCGAACGGCACCGCACCGGGCATCCGCCTTGCGTCGAGCTCGTCCGCGATCGCCGCAAGCGAGGGCGCGGCCGCGGTCCATGCGTCGAGCGCCGCCTGCAGCGTCCGCGCGATCTCCGGGCACCGCGACGCAGCGCGCGAGATCGCGTGACACCACGACGAGCTCGCCGTCGCGCGTGCCGTTACCGAGCGTCGCGAGCTTCATCCGTGCGTTGCTCCGTCCGCGAAGGACCGCGCCCGTCATGTTACTTCCGTTTCAGAGCGTAGCCGTCCGGGCGGTCTTCCATCTCCCAGCCCGCCGCGTGCAACTCGGTCCGAAGCCGATCCGCTTCGACCCAGTTCTTCGTCCGCCGCGCGGCGAGACGGGCTTCGGCGAGCGCGCGTCACCGCATCGGGCACCGCTTCCGTCTTCGGCGTCCCATTCCGCCAGCCGCAGCCCGAAACCGCGTCGAAACCGAGCAAGCGTCGCGCGCTTTGCGTCCGGTGCGAGGTCCCCGCGCAGCGTCTCCCAGGCCACCGCCAGCGCGCGCGGCAGGTTGAGATCGTCGTTGATCTCGTTCGCGAAGCGTTCGGTCAGCGCGGCGTCGGGCGTCGCCGCGCCGGCGTCACGCGCAGCGCGAACACGCCATTGCGCATCCGCTCGAGCGCCACCGCTGCGGCGTCGAGCGCATCCCACGTGAAATTGAGCTGGCCCCGGTAATGCGCCGGTGAGGCAGAGATAGCGATAGGCGAGCGGATCGTAGCCGCGCTCGATGAGGTACTGGATGCGCAGGAATTCGCCCGCCGACTTCGCCATCTTCGCGTCGTTCGACAGCAGGAAATAGCCATGCAGCCAGAAGTTCGCGAGACGCGTGCCGACGCGTGCTTCGGTCTGCGCGATCTCGTTCGTGTGGTGGACCGGGAATGTGGTCTTCGCCGCCGCAGTGGATGTCGAAGATAGTCGCCGAGATACTTCTGCGCCATCGCCGAGCATTCGATGTGCCAGCCCGGGAAGCCCCTGCCCCACGGGCTGTCCCATTCCATCTGCCGCTTCTCGCCCGGGCGCCGAGAATTTCCACAGCGCGAAGTCGGTCGGATGCCGCTTTTCCGCCAGGTCGACGCGCTTGCCGGCTTCCTGCCCCTTGACGTCGAGCCGCGCGAGATAGCCGTAGTCGGGCTGCTTCGACGTGTCGAAATAGATGCCGTCGGAGGTCCGGTAGGCGTAAGCCGTTCTTCTCGATGTCGGCGATGAACGCGATCTGCTCGGCGGATATGGTCGGTCGCGCGGCACAGCACCGTCGGCGTCCTCGATGTTGAGCAGTTTCATGTCGGCGACGAACGCATCGGTGTAGAGCCGCGCGATTTCCCACGCGGACTTGCCCGTGCGCCGCGCGCCCTTCTCCATCTTGTCCTCGCCGGTGTCGGCGTCCGAGGTGAGATGGCCGACGTCGGTGATGTTCATCACGTGCCGCACGCGATAGCCGTTCCACTCGAGCACCCGCTTCAGCAGGTCCTCGAACAGGAACGTGCGGTAGTTGCCGATGTGCTGGTAGTCGTAGACTGTCGGCCCGCAGGTGTACAACCCGACCTCGCCGCCTTCGTGCGAGCGGCTCGAACGGGCGCAGCGTGCGGGTGAAATTGTCGTAGAGGTGCAACGGGTTCGGCATGCGTCACGCATCGTAGCCAATCGCTTGCAGCGCAGCAAGGCGCGATGCACTCGACCGCCGCGATACACATCGCGGGTCGCCGCTGTCGGACGAGGCGTCGGTCAGTCGCGTTAGAATCGCATCTTTTCCGCACGCTCGGCATGCGCTTCGTGCTCGTCCCCGGCGAGTCCCGCGACTCCCGTACGAAGGACTGCTCCGTTTCGATGCTCGCCATGTCCGCGCCGCCGTTTTCTCCAGCCGCCAACGCGTCGTCCAGCTGGGCCCCGTCCGTTCGCGCGCCGTTTGGGCGCTCCTCATCACCGCTCACGGTCCTCTGGTTCGCCACCCTCGACGCGCGGCGCCTCGTGCATCCCGACGAGGGTCGCTATGCCGAGATCGCCCGCGAGATGGCAGCCACCGGCGACTGGGTAACGCCGCGCCTCAACGATCTCAAGTATTTCGAGAAGCCGCCCCTTCAGTACTGGTTGACCGCCGCCGCCTATCGAGGTCTTCGGCGTTCACGAATGGACGGCGCGCCTGTGGCCCGCGCTCGCCGGATTCCTCGGTGTATTGGCGCTCGGCGCGGCCGGTTACGCGCTGGGCGGCGTCGCACTCGGAGCGTATGCGGCCCTCGTGCTCGCGACAACGCTCTGGCACGCGGGCATTGCGCAGATCGTCACCCTGGATTCCGGGACTCTCGTTCTTCCTGGCGCTCGGGTTTCAGCGCACTGGTGATCGCCCAGCGCGCGGAGACCGATGCGAACGCGCGCCGGACCTGGATGTGGGTCGCCGTCGGCCGCGCTCGCCGGCGCGACGCTGTCGAAAGGATTGATCGGGGTCATGCTGCCCGGCGGCGCGCTCGTCGTGTATTCGGCGCTTACCCGCGATTTCGCGGTCTGGCGCCGGCTCCACGCGGCCTCGGGCCTCGCGCTCTACCTCGCGCTGACGGCGCCCTGGTTCATCGCCGTCGCGCTGGCGAACGACGAATTCGCCCGGTTCTTCTTCATTCACGAGCATTTCGAGCGCTTTCTCACCACAGGCCATGACCGTCCCGGCCCGTGGTACTACTTCGTGCCGTGGTTCGTGGCTGGCATGCTGCCCTGGCTGACGGTGCTGGGCTGGGGTATCCGGCGTGCGTGGCGCGACGGCACCCCCAATGCGCTCGGGTTCTCGTGGCAGCGCTTCGCGCTTTCGTGGGCCGCATTCGTTTTCCTGTTCTTCAGCGCGTCGGGGTCGAAGCTGCAGTCCTACATCCTGCCGATGTTCCCGCCACTCGCGCTCGTCACGGCATTCCTGCTCGTGCGTCTCGAGGCGCGCACGCTGCTGCGCCTCATGCTGCCGCTCGTCGCCGCGGGAAGCGCGCTGGCGCTGGGCCTCGTCATAGCCTACGACCACTATGCGCCCGCCTTCGCGACCGCCCGTCTTCCGCCCGAGGTGCTCATCGACTTCGGCGTGTACCTCAAGGCGGCGGTGATCGTCGCCGCGGCCGGCGGCATCGTCGGAGTGGTGGTGTTTCGCAACGGCGGCTACTCGCCGAAGGCACGGTTCGCGGGCCTGTCCATACAAGCGTTGACAGTGCTGGCCGGCCTGCAAGTCGCGATCGTCGGCTTCGACAGGTTGAGCCCGATGCGCTCGTCCTCGGCTATTCTCCGGTCTGCGCAGCAGGCCGCGGCCTTCGCCGCCGACGCGCCCTTCTACCAGATCGGGATGTACGATCAAACCGTTCCCTTCTATCTCCGTCGCGCTACGCGCGTCGTTGCCTACCGCGACGAATTGGCGCTGGGCATCGACGCCGAACCGGAGAAGCAGGTTCCGACGATGGCGGCATGGAGCGCGGAGTGGCAGTCGCTTGCGCGGGGCTACGCGGTCATGGAACCCGCAATGCATGCGCTGCTGGCGGCACAGGGCGTGCCGATGCGCGAGCTCGCGCGCGACCCGCGCCGCGTGGTGGTGAGCCGACAATGAGCGTCGCGGCGATGGCGTTCCTGATGGCCGGCGTGCTGCTCAACGCCGGTGCGCAACTCCTCCTCAAGGCCGGCACCAACGTGCTGGGCGTGCTGACGTTGACCCGCGAGAGCTGGCCCGACACGTTGCTGAAAATGGCGACCCAGGGCTATTTCGCGCTGGGGATCGCCTGCTATGCCCTATCCGTGTTCGTCTGGATCCTGGGGCTGTCGCGAGTCCCCGTGTCGGTCGCGTACCCGCTGCTCTCGGTGGGGTACGTCGTCAACGCGATCGCCGCGCATTTCCTGTTCGGCGAGGCGGTCACGCTCACCCGCTGGCTCGGCATCGGCTTCATCGTGATCGGCGTCACGCTGGTCGCGCGGAGTTGAGGCCCCGTCGTCATCGCGATGAACGCCGCCCCTTATCTCAAGTTCGCCAGCCCCGTGCTGGACGAAGCGACCATCGACGGCGTCGCCGACGTCCTGCGCTCCGGCTGGATCACGAGCGGGCCATGGCTGCAAAAATTCGAGAGTGCGCTCACTATCTTCTGCGACGGCCGGCCCGTGAAGGCGTTGACGTCGGCGACCGCTGCCGTCGAGGTGGCGCTGCAGGTGGCCGGCGTCGGTCCGGGCGACGAGGTTATCACGTGCGCGCAGAGCTTCTTCACCGTGCTCAACATGATCGCCAAGGTCGGCGCGACGCCCGTCTTCGTCGACTGCGATCTCGTCACCCGCAACATCGACCTGGCGCAGGTGGAGGCGGCCATCACCCCGCGCACGAAAGCGGTGATGCCGACGCACTGGCCCGGTTCCCTCGTCGACATGGACGCGCTCTACGCGATCGCCGGCCGGCACGAGCTCCGCGTGATCGAAGATGCCGCGCTGGTGATGGGATCGCAGTGGCAAGGACGCAACATCGGGGCGATCGGCGACCTCGTCACGTTCAGCTTCCATCCGAACAAGAACATGACGACGATCGAGGGCGGCGCCCTCGTTCTCGGCAATGTCGCCGAGGCGGAGCGCGTCGATGCGCTGCGTTTTCACGGCATCACCTATCGCCACGACCGCACGCGCGACGTCGCGTTTCCGGGCGGCAAGTTCAATCTCCCCGACGTCAACGCGCGGATCGGCGTCGCGCAGCTCGCGCTGCTGCCGTCGTTCCTCGCCACGCGGCGCGCGCTCGTCGCGCGCTACTTCGAGCGCTTCGCGACCGACCCGCCGTGCGTGCTGCCGCCGCGGCCGCGCGACGGCGACGGCCAGTCGTGGAACATGTTCTCCGTGCTGCTGCCGCTTGCCGGGATGGCAATCTCGCGCCAGCAATTTCGCGCCGCGCTCGACGCGAACGGCATCGGCAGCGGCTTGTCGTACGAAGCGCTCCACTTGAGCACGCTCGGTCGCCGCTACGGGTACAAGGAGGGCGACCTTCCGGTGACCGAGCGGATCGCGCGCGAAACGGTGACGCTGCCGCTGCATGCGGCCATGACGGATGACGACGTGGATCGCGTCTGCGCTGCCAGCCGCCGCGGCCCTTGCGCGTACCCGTTCCTGACGGCCGAGGAGAACCCATGACGACGCCAAACCTCTCGGTCGTGATTCCGGTCTACAACGAGGAAGCGAGCCTGCCGACCCTCTTCGCCCGGCTCTATCCGGCGCTCGATGCGCTTGGCACGAGCTACGAAGTCATCTTCGTCAATGACGGCAGCCGCGACCGGTCGGTGGCGCTCCTGCGCGAGCAATGGGAACGCCGCCCCGACGCGACGCGCGTCGTGCTGTTCAACGCCAACTACGGCCAGCATCCGGCGATCGTCGCCGGCTTCGAGCACTCCCGCGGCGAGCGCGTCGTCACGATGGACGCCGACCTGCAGAATCCGCCGGAGGAAATCGGCAAGCTGCTGGCCGCGATGGACGCCGGCCACGACTACGTCGGCGGCGTGCGGCACGACCGCGAGGACTCGTGGTTCCGGCGGCAGGCATCGCGCGCGATGAACCGGCTGCGCGAGCGCATCACGCACATCCACATGACTGATCAGGGATGCATGCTGCGCGCCTACAGCCGCGAAATCGTGGCGGCCATCGCGGCGAGCCGCGAGATCAGCACGTTCATCCCGGCACTCGCCTACACGTTCGCGAGCAATCCGACGGAGGTCGACGTGGCGCATGCCGGTCGCGCCGCCGGGAAGTCGCACTACCCGCTGTACAAGCTGATCCGGCTCAATTTCGACCTCATCACCGGCTTCTCGCTGGTGCCGCTGCAGCTCTTTTCGATGTTCGGCATGCTGGTGTCGGCGTTGGCGCTCGCCACTTACGTCGTCGTCATCGTCTATCGCTTGGCCTACGTGCACCCGGAGGACGCGGCGGCAGTCTTCTGGGACCGTGACATCCTCGCCTTCTTCCTCGTCGGCATGTTGCTGTTCGGACTGGGGCTCATCGGCGAGTACGTCGGCCGCATCTATCATCAGGTTCGGGCGCGGCCGCGCTACATGATCCGCGCCGTGCTCGAACGGCAGGCGAACGAGCCGGCCGAGCGTTGAGCGCTCGCTCGGTCTCCCCCATGCCGCGCGCTGTCGTCTTCGCCTACCACAACGTCGGCGCGCGTTGCCTTCGCGTGCTCCTTGCGCACGGCGTCGATGTCGCGCTCGTGGTCACGCATGCGGACAACCCTGGCGAGACGATCTGGTTCGACTCCGTGGCAGCCACCGCCGGCGAATGCGGTATCGCGACGATCGCACCCGAGAACGCCAACACCCCGGACCTCCTTGCCCGCATCGAAGCGCTCGCGCCGGATTTCCTGTTCTCTTTCTACTACCGAAGCATGCTCTCCGCTCCGCTGCTCGCCGCCGCCCGGCAGGGCGCGCTCAACATGCACGGCTCCCTCCTGCCCCGCTACCGCGGCCGCGCGCCGGTCAATTGGGCCGTGTTGCACGGCGAGCGTGAGACGGGCGCTACGCTGCACTTCATGACGGCGAAGCCCGACGACGGCGACATCGTCGCGCAGACCCGGGTGCCGATCCTCCCCGACGACACCGCGCGCGAGGTATTCGACAAGGTCGTTGTCGCCGCGGAGATCACGCTCGACGGCGTGTTGCCCGCCCTCATCGCCGGCACGGCGTCGCGCCGACCACAGGACCTCGCGTCCGCTTCGTATTTCGGCGGACGCCGGCCCGAAGACGGCGTCATCGACTGGAAGCGGGATGCGCTGTCGATTCACAATCTGGTCCGCGCCGTCGCGCCGCCCTACCCGGGCGCCCGCACCACGCTGGCGGGCGTGCCGGCGCGCGTGCTGCGAACGCGCGTGTTCGATCGGGCCACGCCGCCGACTATCGACGCCGGCCATCGAAGCCCGCGACGGGAAGCTCCTCGCCCGGTGCGGCGGCGGCGGAACGCTCGCGGTGCTTTCGCTGGAGCTCGGCGGTGTGCCATGGGACGCGGCGGCGCTCGTCAGGCGCTTCGGCGCTGCGCCGGTACCCCTCGGCACGACTGCGGCCACCGGCCCCGGCCACGTATAATTCGGCCCTTGCCGGACGCCTCCTGACGGCGGACGGAACCCCATCGGCGCGGCCCCCGTCGTCACGGTCAACACTCCCGGACTGCCTTCCCCATGCGCAAGATCCTGATCCTCGGCGTGAACGGCTTCATCGGCCACCATCTGTCGCGGCGGCTGCTCGACCACACGGATGCGGATATCTACGGGATGGACATGCAGTCCGATCGCGTGACCGAGCTCCTGCCCGAGAAGCGCTTCCATTTCTTCGAGGGCGACATCACGATCAACAAGGAGTGGATCGAGTACCACATCAAGAAGTGCGACACCGTGCTGCCGCTGGTCGCCATCGCCACGCCGGCGACCTACGTCAAGGAGCCGCTGCGCGTCTTCGAGCTCGACTTCGAGGCGAACCTGCCGATCGTGCGTGCCTGCGTCCGCTACCGCAAGCGGATCATCTTTCCGTCGACGTCCGAGGTCTACGGGATGTGCCGAGACGAGGAATTCGACCCCGCCCGCTCCGAGCTCGTGCTGGGACCGATCGACAAGCCGCGCTGGATCTACGCCTGCGCCAAGCAATTGATGGATCGCGTGATCCACGCCTACGGCATGCAGGAGGGGCTCGACTACACGCTGTTTCGCCCGTTCAACTGGATCGGCGCCGGCCTCGACTCGATCAACACGGCGAAGGAAGGCAGCTCGCGGGTCATCACGCAGTTCCTCGGCCACATCGTTCGCGGCGAGCCGATCAAGCTCGTCGACGGCGGAACGCAGAAGCGCGCTTTCACCTACATCGACGATGGCATCGCCGCGCTGATGGCGATCATCGCCAATCCCGGCGGCATTGCTTCCGGCAAGATCTACAACATTGGCAACCCGGCCAACAACTTCTCGGTGCGCGAGCTCGCGACGATGATGCTCGAGCTGGCGCTCACCTATCCCGAGTACCGCGAGCTCGCGGCGCAGGTGGAGATCGTCGAAACAACGGCGGACCAGTATTACGGCAAGGGCTATCAGGACGTCCAGAACCGCGTGCCCAAGATCGACAACACCTGCGCCGACCTCGACTGGCGGCCGCGCGTGGCGATGGACGAAGCGCTGCTGCGAATTTTCGATGCCTATCGCGGGCAGGTAGCCGAAGCGCGGCTCCTGGTCGAATGAGCGAACGGGGCGAAGCCAAGCCCTCTGCAATGCTGCTCGCCCTCAAGGTCGACGTCGACACGCTGCGCGGCACCCGCGAGGGCGTGCCCAACCTCGTCGTGCTGCTGAAAAAACACGGCGCCGACGCGACGTTCCTTTTCTCGCTCGGCCCGGATCACACCGGGCGTGCGATCAGGCGCGTGTTCCGGCCAGGTTTTTTCGGCAAGGTGCGCCGCACATCGATCGTGCGTCACTATGGCGTGAAGACCCTGCTCTACGGCACCGTGCTGCCCGGACCCGACATCGGACGGCGCGCCGGCGATGTGATGCGCGCAACCCGCGACGCCGGATTCGAGGTCGGCATCCATACGTGGGACCACGTGCGCTGGCAGGACGGCATCGCCACCGCGAACGCCGCATGGACCCATGCCGAGATGCAGCGATCATGCGATCGGTACACCGAAATCTTCGGGACTGCGCCGCTCACGCACGGCGCCGCGGGCTGGCAGATGAATGTGCATGCGCTGCGGCTCACGCAGCGGCTGGGCTTCGAATACTGCTCCGATGGCCGCGGCGCGCATCCGCATCTTCCGGTGTGGAACGGCGAGTTGATACGCTGCCCGCAGCTGCCGACGACGCTCCCGACGCTCGACGAGCTGATCGGCCGCGATGGCATCACCGAAGGCAATGTCGCCGCGCATCTGCTCGAACGGACCAAAGACGCCGCGACCGGCCACGTCTATACGCTGCACGCCGAGCTCGAGGGCATGCGTCTCGCGCCGGCCTTCGAGCAGCTCCTCACCGGCTGGAAAGCGCAGGGCTGGCGCCTCGTTTCCATGCGCGCCCTGCTCGACACGCTGCAGCCGCTCGCGCTGCCGCGCTGCGAAGTCGGCCCCGGCGTCGTCCCGGGTCGCTCCGGCACACTGCTGTTGCAGCGTGACGAATTTCTGGCTGACGTCGACCTCGATCAGACTTCGGGCTCGGTGCGCGCCGGAAGCTCGTCGTAGGCAAAGCGGTTGCGATCGCGCGATTTCCGGTGCCGCAGCGCCTCGATGACGGCACGCGCGAGCTGCAGGTCGGTGATCAGCGGGACGCCGGCGTCGACCGCGCCGACGGCGGATCATGTAGCCGTCCGGCCGGCCGAGCTCGTCGTATTCGACCGGAACGTTGATCACGAGATCGATCCGGCCTTCCTCGATCGCCCGCATTGCGCTGTCCGGCCCGTCGTGCTTTTCGACGGCGTGTCGCAGGGGATTCTCAGGCCGTGCAGCGCCTCGGCGGTTCCGGGAGTGGCATAGATCGGCAGCCGGAGCTCCTCGGCGATGACGGCCGCCTCTTCCGCAAACCAGTACTTGTCCTGCAGAGGGCCCAGCGACAGAAACACGCCACGCTCGTGGAAAGCGGAAACCCGTCGCGACGAGCGCGTGCAGCAAGCGCGTCATGCAGATCGTCGCCGAAGCACCCGACCTCGCCGGTGCTCGACATCTCGACGCCGAGCATCGGGTCCGCCCCGACGAGGCGGGAGAACGAGAACATGGGCGCCTTGACGCCGACGAAATCGAGCTCGATGCTGTCGTTCCGCACCGCGGTCGCGCACGCCCAGCATCCGTCGCATCGCCTCGGCCGACGAAATTGGTGCCCGGTGACCTTGGACACGAAAGGAAAACTCCGCGACGCGCGCAGATTGCACTCGATCACCTTGACCGCGTTCGAGCTTGGCCAGGAACTGGATGTTGAACGGGCCCGGTGATCTCGAGCGCCCGCGCAACGTGCACCAGCGATCTTTCTTGATCCGGCGGATGGTCGAGACGTACAACATCTGCGGCGGAAGCACCAGGGTGGCGTCGCCGCTGTGCACGCCCGCGTCCTCGATGTGCTCGCTGATGGCCGAGCAGGACGATCTCGCCATGGTCGGCCACCGCGTCGATCTCGATCTCTCGGGCGTGGGTCTCGAACTTCGAGACGACGACCGGGTGTTCGGGCGAAACCGTCAGTGCGCGGTCGAGGATGCGGCGAGAGCTCATGCGGGCTCGTGCGCGACGCTCATGGCGGCGCCGGAAAGCACGTAGCTCGGGCGCACGAGCACGGGAAAGCCCCCAGCGTCGCGCACCGAGCGACTCGGCGTCCGCAATGTGGGTGAGGTGCGCCCAGCGCGGCTGATCGATCCCCAGCTCGTCGAGAAGCGCCGAGAACTTCCGGCGGTCCTCCGCGCGGTCGATGTTGGTCGCCGGTCGTGCCGAGGATCGGCACGCCGGCCTGGTGCAGGCGCAGGGCGAGATTGTTCGGCACCTGGCCGCCCATGCTGACCACCACCCCGAACGGCTTCTCCCGCTCGACGACATCCATCACCGTCTCGAAGCTGATCTCGTCGAAGATCAGCTTGTCGCACATGTCGTAGTCGGTGCTGACGGTCTCGGGGTTGTAGTTGAGCATGATTGTCTCGAAACCCGAGCTCCGACGCCGCCTGGATCGCGTTCACGCAGCACCAGTCGAACTCGACGGAAGAGCCGATGCGGTACGCGCCCGACCCGAGCACCATGATCTTCCGGCGCCGTGACGGCACGACGTCGTCGTGCTTCGCGTGGTAGCTCGTGTAGAGGTAGTTCGTTTCGGCGGGAAACTCGGCGGCGAGCGTGTCGATCTGCGCCAGGTGCGGCACGATGTCGTTTTCCTGGCGCAGCGCGCGGACGGTTCCGACGGGTGTGCTTGTCAGAGAGGCCGATCTGGGAGTCGCAAAAGCCCAGCTCCTTGCTTCCCTCAACACGCCCGCGGCGAGCGGAAAGGCCCTCTTCTTTGAGCGACTCGTGCATGTCGACGACTGGCGCCAGAGCACTCAGGAACCAGCGGTCGATCTTCGTGAGCTCGTGAATCGCATCGACGCTCATCCCGTCGCGCAGGGCGCGGGCGATGGCGAATGCGCGGTAGCGGCGTCGCATTCTCGCAGCTGGTCACTAAGATCCTCGAATTGGAATGCATCCGGATCGAGTCCACGCACGCCGATGTCGAGCATCCGCAGTGCTTTCTGCAATACCTCGGGAAACGTGCGGCCGATGGCCATGACTTCGCCGACGCTCTTCATCTCGGTGCCGATCCGCATCGACGGCGCCCTTGAATTTGCCCAAGATCCCAGCGTGGCACCTTGCAGACCAGGTAGTCGAGCGCCGGCTCGAAAAAGGCCGTCGTGCGCCGCGTGATGGCGTTGGCGATCTCGGGCAGCGCGTAGCCGATCGCGATCTTGGCGGCGACGTGCGCGAGCGGGTAGCCCGTGGCTTTGCTGGCCAGCGCCGAGGAGCGCGACAGGCGCGCGTTGATCTCGATCACCCGGTAGTCGCGGCTGCGGATCGAGCGCGTACTGGATATTGCACTCGCCGACGATGCCGAAATGGCGCACCGCCCGGATCGCGATGCTGCGGAGCATCTGGTACTCGTGATCGTCGAGCGTCTGCGAAGGAGCGACGACGATGGACTCGCCCGTGTGGATGCCCATCGGATCGAAATTCTCCATGTTGCAGACGGTGATGCAGTTGTCGCGGGCGTCGCGGACGACCTCGTACTCGATCTCCTTCCAGCCGCGCAGGCATTCCTCGACCAGCACCTGCCCCACGCCATCGGCAAACGCGCGACGCAGGGCAGCGCCGAGCTGCGCTCTCGCGTCATCCACGATGCCGCTGCCCTTGCCGCCGAGCGCGTAACCGCCGCGCAGCATGACGGGAAAGCCGATCTCGCGCGCCGCCGCAGTCGCTTCTTCCACGCGAATAGCAAGCCCGGCTGCGCGCGCGTCTTCACGCCGATCTCGGCCAGCCGGCGGCAGAAGAGATCCCGATCCTCCGTGTCGCGAATGGCTTCGTGGGCGTGCCGAGCACCCGCACACCGTATTTGGCGAGGATGCCGGCGTCGTCCAGCGCAAGTCCGCAGTTGAGCGCCGTCTGTCCACCGAAGGTCAAGACGATGGCGTCGACCTCTTCCTTCACGATGATTCTCTCGACGAACTCGGGCGTCACCGCCATGAGGTAGATACGGTCGGCGAGGCCCGCGCTCGTCTGGATCGTCGCGATATTCGGGTTGACGAGGACGGTGAAGATGCCCTCCTCACGCAGCGCCTTGATGCACTGCGATCCGGAGTAGTCGAACTCGCCGGCCTGCCCGATCTGCAGCGCTCCCGAACCGAGCACCAGGACGCGTTTCGGCTTCTTCGGCAGATAGGCGCCCGTACATGGTTCACGGCCCCGCCGTGGTGGCGACGGCGCGCAGGTAATCGTCGAACAGATAGCCCGCGTCGCTGCGGACCGGGCGACGCCTCGGGGTGGAACTGCACGCTGAAGTACGGCCTGCGTGCGGGAGCGGATGCCCTCGTTCGTGCCGTCGTTAATGTTGACGAACCACGGCTCCCAATCCGCCGGCAGCGTGTCGTCGCGCACCGCGAAACCGTGGTTCTGGCTGGTGACGTAGCAGCGCCGCGTGACGAGATCCTGCACCGGCTGGTTCACGCCGCGATGCCCGTAAGGGAGCTTGTAGGTGTCCCCACCCGCCGCCAGCGCGAGAATCTGGTTGCCGAGGCAACGCCGAATATCGGCCGCCGATAGCTGCCGAGCAGCGCCCGCACCTCCCCGATGAGCGAGCTGCAGGTCTTTCGGGTCGCCGGGACCGTTGCCGATGAGTATCCCGTCCGCGCCAAGCGCGAGCTCCGCGAGCGGGCGTGGTAGGGCGCCCGGATGACGGAAGCGCCGCGCTCGAGCAGGCTGCGGACGATGTTGTCCTTCGCGCCGGCGTCCACGACGAGGATCGTGGGATCGCCGGCCTGGATAGTGCACGGGCTCGCTCGGCGCGACGCTGCGAAATACCTCGTCGCACATGTCGATCGCGCGCGCCGTTTGCCTCGCTTCTTCGATGCCTATTCCGGCCGGGAAACAGCCAACCCTGCATTGTCCCGTGCTCGCGCAGCCGGCGCGTCAGCGTCCGCGTGTCGATGCCCGTCACGGCCGGTACGTTCTCCGCGCGGAGCCACTCGCCGAGCGACCGGGTTGCCGCGTGGTGGCTGTAGCTGCGCCGACTGGCCGTCTGGACGATCGAGCCCCTGCAATCTGCATGCGGCTCGACTCGTAGGGGCGGTCGAGCGCGCCCGCCTTCCGCGGTGCAGGAACTCCGTAGTTACCGATGAGTGGATAAGTGGCGACGAGGATCTGGCCCCGGTAGGACGGATCCGTGAGCGTTTCGACATATCCGGTCATGCCGGTATTGAAGACGACTTCGCCGGCGACGGCATCGACCGCACCGAAGGCGGAACCCTCCATTTCCGTGCCGTCCTCGAGGACGAGCTGCATAAGTACGGGCGTCGATACCATCCTGAATACTTCGCAAAGTTCGCGCCGGGCCGCAGATGCGCGACCCCCCGGTGCAGAGCGAACGATACCAAATCCGCGTTCATCCTTCCCTCATCTGGCAGCGAAGATTGCCTCAGCTTGCCTCGCATTTCCGTTTCCCGGCGGTCGCCGGTTCTTGCGTTCGTCACGAGAAAACGGTTGTAGTGATCAATTCTTTCGGTGCCTGGAACTCCAGGCAGTTAGAATTGCACGCGTTTTGTCGATTTCGGGTTCCCATGAAACCAGTCCCTCTTCCCTCCAATCGTTCGTTCGGCACTCTATTCGTCGTGGTATTCGCGCTGCTCGGCGTCTTTTGGTGGTGGCGAGGCAACGCCATGTCTGCGTGGGCGTTCGGACTGTCGGGGCTGACCTTGCTGGTGACGCTCGCCAAGCCCGACTGGCTGGCGCCCGCGAACCGCGCCTGGATGAAGTTGGCCGAGGTGCTGAATCGCATCGTCAGCCCGATTGTGCTCGGCGTCATTTTCTTCGGCGTATTGACGCCCACGGCGTGGGTGATCCGCATGGTGGGTCGTGACGTGATGAAACGCCGGTACGAGCCCGCGGCAAGCACCTACTGGGTCGAACGCAAGCCGCCCGGGCCCGATCCAGCCGGGCTACCGAATCAGTTCTGACGGAACACGATCATTCCCTTTCTCCGTGAACTTTGGCAGTTCCTGCGCGCCCGCAAGAAGTTCTGGCTGCTGCCCATCATCCTGTTGATGCTGGTCATGGGCGGACTTCTGGTCCTCGCCCAGGGTTCGGCCCTCGCGCCGTTCATCTACACGCTGTTCTGATCGCCCTTCGAAAGCCGGCCGTTCATGCGCATTCTCGGGCTCTCCGCCTATTACCACGATGCCGCCGCAGCGCTCGTCGTCGACGGCCGCATCGAATACGCCGCCCAGGAAGAGCGCTTCACGCGCGTGAAGCACGATCCGGACTTTCCCCGCGCCGCCGTTTGCTCGTGTTTCGAGGTCACCGGGCTTCGTCCCGCCGACATCGACCTTGTCGCTTTCTACGACAAGCCATTCCTGAAATTCGAGCGCCTGCTGGAAACATACCTCGCATTCGCGCCGCGCGGTTTCACGTCGTTCCGGCAGGCGCTGCCGTTGTGGCTCAAGGAGAAGCTGTTTCAGAAGAGCCTGCTCGTCAAGGAGTTGAAATCCCTGGCGGCCGACATCGACTGGGAGAAGAAGCTGCTGTTTTCCGAGCATCACTTGAGCCATGCCGCGAGCGCATTCTTCCCGTCGCCGTTCGAGCGTGCGGCCGTGCTGACGATGGATGGCGTGGGCGAATGGACGACCACGTCGCTGGCGCTCGGCAACGGCCGCGGCCTCGAGGTCATCCGAGGAAATCCACTTTCCCCATTCGCTCGGACTGCTCTATTCCGCCTTTACCTACTACACCGGATTCAAGGTCAACTCCGGCGAATACAAGGTGATGGGGCTCGCGCCCTATGGCACGCCCAAGTACCTCGACCTCATCAAGGAGAAGCTCGTCGATATCAAGGACGACGGCAGTTTCCGGCTGAACATGGATTATTTCGACTACTGCACTGGCCTGACCATGACCAACGCGCGCTTCGACGCGCTGTTCGGGGCGCCGCCGCGCCGGCCGGAAGCACCGCTCACCCAACGCGAGATGGATCTCGCCGCTTCGGTTCAGGCCATCACCGAGGAGATCGTGCTGAAGCTCGCCCGCGCCGTTGCGCCGCGAGACGGGCGAGAAGAACCTCTGCCTCGCCGGCGGCGTGGCGCTCAATTGCGTGGCCAACGGCAAGCTGCAGCAGCAGGGCTGGTTCGACAACATCTGGTTGCAGCCGGCCGCGGGCGACGCCGGTGGCGCTGTCGGTGCGGCACTGGTGGCTGCCCACTTGTACAAGAAGGGCCCCGGTTGCCGAACGGGGCTGCGACGGCATGCAGGGATCGTATCTCGGGCCCTCCTATTCGCAGGACGACGTCGAGCGACGGCTGAAAGCGGCCGGCGCCGTATTCGAGTCGCTTGCCGATGATGTCCTGATCGAGCGCGCCGCGCGGCGCGCTCGCCGAAGGCAAGGCGCTGGGCTGGCACCAGGGACGAATGGAGTTCGGGCCACGGGCGTTGGGCGGGCGCTCCATCGTGGGCGACGCGCGCTCGCCGACGATGCAGAAGCTCCTGAACCTCAAGGTCAAGTACCGGGAGTCCTTCCGTCCCTTCGCCCCCTCAGTGTTGCGCGAAGACGTCTCCGAATGGTTCGATCTCGACGCCGACAGTCCGTACATGCTGCTGGTGGCCGACGTGGGGGCGAAGCACCGCATTCCGATGACGTCGGAACAGAAATCGCTGTTCGGGATCGACCAGCTGAACGTGCCGCGTTCGTCGATTCCCGCCGTCACCCATGTCGACTACTCGGCGCGCATCCAGACCGTGCACCGCGATACCAATCCGCGCTATCACGCCTTGATCAGCCGCTTCAAGGCGCTGACCGGATGTCCGGTCATCGTGAATACCAGCTTCAACGTGCGTGGAGAGCCTATCGTCTGCACGCCGGAGGACGCCTTCCGCTGCTTCATGGGCACCGAGATCGAGGTGCTGGCCGTCGGCAATTGCTTCCTGCGCAAGGAAGACCAGGATCCGGCGCTCACCCAGCGGTACGAGGGCAAATTCGAGCTCGATTGACCCGTGGCCGAATCCCCGCGCCTTTCCTTGCGCGCCAAATGGGTCGCACTTGTAGCCGTGCTGCTTCCTCGGAGTCGTGGTCGCCACGTTTTCGACTCAACTTCGTGCGGACCAGACGACCGAGGAAAAGAAGCGCGCCGCCGCCGTCTCGGCGCTCGTCTATATGCCGAACATGGGGCTCGGCGGCCTGTTGTTCGGCTACGGCAGATACCACGATATCATTCGCACTGTGGCGCGCGATCGGGGTGCGCTGCTGATCGAAGGCGAAAACGACATACCGGGCGACCCTGCCCATTTCGTCGACTCGGTACACTCCAACGACGCCGGCAGCCGCAAGATGGCCGAACGTGTTTTCAATACCCTGTCGAACGATCCCGCTTTCCTTCGATTGGTGGCATCGCACCAGGGCCGTTGATACGCTTTCAGGAAGGAACCCACCGATGATTGGCAAGAAGGTCACCGATTTTTCGCTTCCCGCCACCGGCGACGCGACGTTTCGCTTGTCGGAGCACAAAGGCCATCCTGTCGTTCTCTATTTCTATCCGAAGGACAACACCCCGGGCTGCACGGTCGAAGGCGCGGATTTTCGCGACTTGCACCACCAGTTTTCGGCACTCGGCGCGGTCGTCGCGGGGATCTCGCGCGACTCGTTGAAATCGCACGAAGGCTTCAAGGCGAAGATGGGCTTTCCGTTTCCTTTGCTCTCGGATGCCGACGAGAAGCTCTGCTCGCAATTCGATGTCATCAAGATGAAGAACATGTACGGCAAGAAAGTGCTGGGCGTCGAACGCAGCACCTTCGTCGTCGATCGCAAGGGCATGCTCGTGAAGGAGTGGCGCGGCGTCAAGGTGCCGGGGCACGCGGCCGAGGTGCTGGCGTTCGTCCGCACGCTCTGACCCCAGTCGCTTGCCGGAAAAGCACCATGGCGCCGGGAACGCCGCCCCCGGTTCCTTTTTCACCACAACCTCTGCCGCCTCCCGGCCGCGCCATCCACCATCGCTTGTGTTCCCCGGTAGCGGGCGCTAGGATTGGCGGGCAGTTGCCCTTCAGTCACCGCCATAACCGACGTCATCAGGAGGCTCATGGTCGAGCGCAAGATCCGTCCCGCGCCCTTAACCCTCGTTATCCGCAAGTCCGCCAAACCCTCGGCCAAACCCGGCCCGGCCACCCGCCTCGTTCCGGCGAGCAAGCTGTTCGTACTCGACACCAACGTCTTGATGCACGACCCCACGAGCCTCTTCCGGTTCGAGGAGCACGACATCTACCTGCCCATCCTCACGCTCGAGGAACTCGACAACAACAAGAAGGGCACCACCGAAGTCGCGCGCAATGCCCGTCAGGTGTCGCGCTTCCTCGACGAGCTCGTCACGGCGATGCCCGACGGCATCGTCGAGGGCATTTCGCTGTCGGTGAAGTCCGGCGGCGCCGCCACGGGCCGGCTGTATCTGCAGACCGAAGTCATCACCACCGTGCTGCCCGCCTCCCTCGCAAACGGCAAGGCCGACAACCAGATCCTCGCGGTCGTCATGCACCTGCAGCATCTGCACCCCAAGCGCAACGTCATCCTGGTGTCGAAAGACATCAACATGCGGATCAAGGCGCGCGCGCTCGGCATCGCCGCGGAGGACTATTTCAACGACAAGGTGCTGGAGGATACCGAGCTCCTCTACAGCGGCATGCGCGAGCTGCCTCCGGATTTCTGGGACCGGCACGGAAAGGGGATGGAGTCGTGGCAGCAGGGCGGCCACACGTACTACCGGATCGCGGGACCGCTCGTCGCGTCGCTCCTCGTCAACGAGTTCCTCTTCCAGGAGAAGCCCGGCGAGCAGCCGCTCTATGTCATGGTCAAGGAGATCGCCGGCCGCACCGCCGTGCTGCAGACGCTGAAGGACTACACGCACCAGAAGAACAATGTCTGGGGCATCACGGCGCGCAACCGCGAGCAGAATTTCGCGCTCAACCTGCTCATGAATCCGGACGTCGATTTCATTTCTTTGCTGGGCCAGGCGGGCACGGGCAAGACGCTGCTGACGCTTGCCGCCGGACTCATGCTGACGCTCGAGTTCAAGGTCTACTCCGAGATCATCATGACCCGGGTCACGGTACCGGTCGGTGAGGATATCGGCTTCCTTCCCGGTACCGAAGAGGAGAAGATGAACCCCTGGATGGGCGCGCTCGAGGACAACCTCGACGTCCTCAACAAGACCGACGACGACGCCGGCGAGTGGGGCCGGGCGGCCACACGCGACCTCATTCGCTCCCGCATCAAGGTCAAGAGCCTCAATTTCATGCGGGGCCGCACGTTCATCAACAAGTTCCTGATCATCGACGAGGCGCAGAATCTGACGCCGAAGCAGATGAAAACGATGGTCACGCGCGCGGGACCGGGCACGAAGGTCGTCTGCCTCGGCAACATCGCGCAGATCGACACGCCGTACCTGACCGAAGGGAGCTCGGGCATCACGTATGTCGTCGACCGGTTCAAGGGCTGGGCGCATTCCGGCCACGTGACGCTGCAGCGCGGCGAGCGCTCGCGCCTCGCCGATCACGCGGCGGAAATACTCTGAGGGATCCGCAAGGTTGCGGTCGGCGAAGCGCCGGCCGCTAAGGAACCTGTTGCCGCCAGGAACCTTGCGGATCGCCGCTGCCAGATCAGTACTTGCCGCTGGATGCGGAATTCTCGAACCGCGTATGCTCGCCGAGAAACGTAAGGCGCACCGTGCCGATCGGGCCGTTGCGCTGCTTGCCGATGATGATTTCGGCGATGCCCTTGTCCTGCGTGTCGGGGTTGTAGACTTCGTCGCGATAGATGAACAGAATCACGTCCGCGTCCTGCTCGATCGCGCCGGATTCGCGCAGATCCGACATCACCGGCCGCTTGTTCGGCCGCTGCTCGAGCGAGCGATTGAGCTGGGACAGCGCCACGACCGGGACCTTGAGCTCCTTCGCGAGCGACTTCATCGCCCGCGAAATCTCGGAAATCTCCGTCGCGCGATTCTCACCCTGCGTGGACGCCTGCATCAGCTGGAGGTAGTCGACGACGACGAGGCCGAGCTTGCCGTACGTCTTCGCGAGTCGGCGGGCGCGCGAGCGCACCTCGATCGCATTCAACGCGGGTGTCTCGTCGATCAGGATTGGCGCGTCGGACAGGCGCCCGAGCGCCGCCGAGAGCTTCTCCCAGTCCTCCGCCGCGAGGCGCCCCGTGCGGAGCTTGTGCTGGTCGAGCCGGCCAACGGAGCCGATCATCCGCAGCGCGAGCTGCGAGGCGCCCATTTCCATCGAGAACACGGCGACTGGCAGCTTCGTGTTGAGCGCAACGTGCTCCGTGATGTTGAGCGCGAGCGCCGTCTTGCCCATCGACGGGCGTCCCGCGATGATCACGAGATCGCCTGGCTGCAGGCCCGACGTTTTCTCGTCGAGATCGGCGAATCCCGTCGGCACGCCAGTGACCGCCGACGGATCGTCGCGGTTGTAGAGGGTTTCGATCCGTTCGACCACTTCGGCCAGCAACTTGCCGATCTCGGTGTACTGCTGGGCGCCGCGCTCGCCCTGTTCGGCGATATGCAATATCCGGGCTTCGGCCTGATCGAGAATCTCCTTCGCCCCGCGCCCGAGCGGGTTGTACGCCGAATCCGCGATGTCCCCGGCCGTTCCTGCGAGCTGCCGCAGGATCGAGCGGTCGCGCACGATCTGCGCGTAATGGCGGATGTTGGCGGCGGTCGGCACGTTCTGCACCAGCGCGCCGAGATACGCGAGGCCGCCGATGTAATCGAGCTTCTGCACCGAGGCGAGCGACTCCGAGACCGTGACAACGTCCGCCGGCTTGCTGTCGCTGACGAGCCGCAGGATATGCGCGTAGACGAGCCGGTGCGCATCACTGTAGAAATCGGCGTCCGTGATGACGTCGCCGACCTTGTCCGTCGCTTCGTTGTCGAGCAGCAGGCCGCCCAACACCGACTGCTCCGCCTCGAGCGAATGGGGCGGAAGCTTCAGTCGGTCGAGCTCGAGATCGTCAGGCATGAGAGGCCGGGTGTCGGATGGAATTCTACCGCCGCGACGAATGGAAGGGAGGAATCGAAAGGACGAATGGGAAGGGGCCGTCGCCGGCCCCTTCCCAACTACGCGCTGCTGCCTTGTACCGAAGCTCAGCCCCCGGCCGCCGCCTCGCCGATCACGACGACGGTGATGTTCGCGATGACGTCGAGATAGAGCCCGACCACCAGCGGAAATTCGCCGACATGCTTCAACGGGCCGTCCGGCATCCGGATCGTCGACTTTTCGATCGTGATGCCCTGCGCCTTCAGCGCCTCCACGATGTCGAAGTTGGTGACGGAGCCGAAGAGGCGCCCGTCGACCCCGGCTTTTTGCGAGACCTGCACGCGCAGGCCCTCGAGCTTGGCCGCCTGCTCCTCTGCGGCCGTCAGCCGCTCGGATGCCGCGCGCTCGAGCTCGGTGCGCTTCGCTTCGAGCAACTGGATGTTCTCCGGCGTGGCGCGCTTCGCCTTCCCTTGTGGAATCAGGTAATTGCGCGCGTAGCCTTGCTTGACCTTGACGACGTCGCCGAGGTTGCCGACGTTGATGACTTTTTCGAGCAGAATGATTTGCATCGCCGTCTCCGCGTCAGTGCAGGTCGGTGTAAGGCACGAGCGCCAGGAAGCGCGCGCGCTTGATCGCGACCGAGAGCTGGCGCTGATAGCGGGCCTTGGTGCCCGTGATCCGGGCCGGCATGATCTTGCCGTTTTCCTGGATGAAGTCCTTCAGGACCTCGATGTCCTTGTAATCGATCTGCTTGACGCCTTCGGCGGTGAAGCGGCAGAACTTCTTGCGCTTGAACAGATTATTGCCGCGCTCGCGTTTCTTGCCATCCTTCTTCTTGCCAAATCTTCCTGTGGGACGGGGCATGTCAGTTTCCTTCCGATGCTTGGTCTAGCGTTTCGAATTCATTGACGTGCAGCGCGACGGTAATGCCGGTGCGGTAGCGGCGGGCGAGAAAGCCCGTGCATCGCACCGCTGTTCCCGTCGGCACCCTGGCGAGCGCCGTTGCCGGATCTCCGAACGCCACCGCGGCCAGCTCGCAGTCGACCTTTCGATTGCCGCCGGCTTCCGCCTGCACCGACGCGTGCTTCAGCACGCAATCGAGCGCCGGTATTCCGGCCGGGGTATATCGAAGATCGCCGCGTTGGGCGAGTGTTGCGTCGAGCATCATCCGGTTGACAGCGGGCACGTGGCTATTCGCGTGTCGGGCCACGCTACGACGTGGACTCGGGCGTCACTGGCGTTGCCTCGGTCGGGGCTTCGGCCGCGGCGGCGGGGCGCGGTGCGCGGTCGCCGCGATCGCCTCTGTCACCCCGGTCGCCGCGATCACCGCGGTCACCGCGATCCCCTCGGTCCCCGCGCTCGCCGTCACGGGGCTTCGCCTTTTCTTCGCGCATCATCGGCGACGGCGCGAGCACCGCTTCCTCCATCGCGACGATCAGGTGACGGAGGACCGCGTCGTTGAATTTGAACGCGTGCTCGAGCTCATCGAGGGTCTCCTGATCGACCTCGATGTTCATCAGCACGTAGTGCGCCTTGTGCACTTTGGCAATCGGGTAGGCGAGCTGGCGGCGTCCCCAGTCCTCGAGCCGATGGATACGGCCGCTCTTGCCCGTGATGGTCGTGCGGTAGCGCTCGACCATCGCGGGCACTTGCTCGCTCTGGTCGGGATGCACGATGAAAACCACTTCGTAGTGACGCATGCAGAGCACTCCTTCTGGTCATGGTGGGGCGGGCGCAGTTTTCGCGCGCCGCCAGGCGGCCTCCCCCGGTCTGCACGGGGTGAGGCAAGGGAATCGAAGAGTTTAACGCGTTTCGCTCGGCAAAACAAGTGGATAGGGGTTGGTCCGGCCCTTCAGAGCGCGAAGGGCAGCCGTTCCACGCGCTCTAGCGCCGCGCCGCCGTGATCAAGGCGGGCTCGCGTTCGTCCTTGGGCAGCGCCGCCAACACTTTGACGCGGACATAGAACCGCCCGAGATCGCCGTTTTCCGCGGCCAGGAGCGCCGTGAACTGCGGCACCCGATCGGCGTACAGGCTGACCGACGCGATGCCGGCGTTGTTCGTACCGCCGGCAAACCAGCGCTCGAAGGCGAGGCTACCGTTCGACGCCGCCTTGAGCGCTTCGTATTCCGCGCGCATCGCCGCGAAGGCGGCCGCCTTGCCCGCACGTTTCTCGTCGTCGCTCGCATTGCTGGCGTAGAGCGCGGCGAGACGGTCCCGCGTCGTCGCGATCAACGTGCGAAACGCTGCGCGCAGCTCGCGCCCGCGCTCGGCGTCGGCGGCAAGCTCGGCGGCTTCCGCCGTCCCGCGCGTCCGGGCTTCAGCCGCGAGCCAGCGGGCGATGCCCGCCTCCTCCACCGCGACGGCGAACGACTCGTTGAACGACGTGTCGTCCTTCACGTAGACGACCTGGTGCGCGAGCTCGTGGAAGATGAGCCGCGCGAGCTCGACCTCGCGATATCGCAGGAACGTCGAGAGCAGCGGATCGTCGAAATAGCCCAGAGTCGAATAGGCAGGGATGCCGGATAGGTGGACGTCGTCACCGGCAGAGGCAAGGCGCGCGGCTTCGGCGCGCGCATCGGCCTCCGCGAAATAACCGCGATACGCGACGCAGCCGGCGACCGGAAAGCACCACTGGCGGGGCGTCAGCGAAAGTTCCGGGGTGGCAAAGACGTTCCAGACCGCGTACGGCCGCTCGAGGTCCGCGTAGCTCGTGTAGCTGCGGTTGTCGGGCAAGCCGAGCTCGCGCGATGCGAACGCGCGGATTTCCTGCGCGCGAACGAGCCGCCGCTTGAGCGCCGGATCGGGCGTGGTCGCAATAACGTCGGTGACGGGCTTCGCCCGGGCGAGGAGGTCGGTCTGCCCGGCGATCCCTTGCCAGTAGAACTCGAAGTCGGAGCAGCCGGCCAGGAGGCATGCCGCGGCCGCGCCAGCGATGGCCATCCGCCAGCGGGCAGCAGGCAGGGCCTTGCAGTCGGGACGCGGAGCAGCGGCTATACCGGTCGTCGTAGGCATCCGGGATCCATCGGAAGGGGTATCACTGGCGAGCGCAAAAAGCGGTATGTTAACGCTTGCGAGCCCGCTACTCGCTCCGCCGCCCGCTATCGAATATGTCGAAAGCCCGCCGCATCGTGCCCTGTCTCGGCATCGCCGGATGGGCCTTCGTGTCGCCCCTGGCTAGCGCGGACGTCTACAAATGCGCCGGCGAAGGCGGCATCCCGGTCTACCAGGAGGCGCCCTGCGGTCGGGCCAAGGAATTGCGCAACTTCCAGACCGACCCGCCGGAAATCACGATCTTGCCCGCCCAACGTGGCGTCGCCACCCCGCCGCCTGACACCATCAAGAATGCACCCCCGAAGAACGCCAAAGCGGACAAGGACGCGAAACCCGGCAAGGCCGCCGGCGACGCGACCGAGCGGATGCACTTGCGCGTCGGGATGTCGGAGTCCGAGGTGCTCGCCAGGCTGGGCACACCGGACATGACGGTCGGCGCCAAGAACGGCCCGTCGCCGCGCTGGACCTACATGCCGGCGCCGGGCGACCCGGAGACGATCACCACGCTCATGTTCGCGAAGGGCGTGCTGGTCGACATCGAACGCAAGGTCGTGAAGAAATGACGCCGCGCCGGCGAGAAGGTTCCGCACCAAGGATTTTTAAGCACCCTTCTCAATGCGCGCGCTGATCCAACGCGTGCGTGAAGCCAGCGTAAGCGTCGGGGATCGCACCGTGGGCGCCATCGGCCCCGGGCTCCTCGTGCTGGCTGCGGTCGCCGCGGATGACGCCGATGGCGATCGGGAGTGGATCGCCCGCAAGATCGTGGCGCTGCGCATCTTCGACGATGACACGGGGGTAATGAACCGCTCCGTCATCGACGTCGGCGGCGCGATCCTCGCGGTCAGCCAGTTCACCCTCTACGCATCGACTCGCAAGGGCGCCCGACCGTCATGGTCGGGCGCGGCGCCACCAGAAGTCGCCCGTCCGCTATTCGACGCGTTTGTCGCCACGCTCGCCCAAGCGCTCGACAAGGCGGTGGCGACCGGCGAATTCGGCGCGGTGATGCAGGTGGCGCTCACCAACGACGGACCGGTGACGATCTGGCTCGATTCACGCGCCCGTGAATGAGGCCACATCGGGTCAACGGATCCAGATTTGACCCGACGAACAAGGTCCGAGCTAATCGAGGGATTTTCCGTTCACGTGCCGAGTCCATTAAGGGTTGCAAGATACGAAACGCCGCGATCCTGGTTGGGGCACGTTACTCAGTCGTCGGCGGCGGCGACGCGGCGGATAGCGCCCCAGCGCGCGAGGAGCATTGCCACCACGCCCGCCGCCATCACCAGCAGCGAGATGTGCACTGCATTCCTGCTGGCGGCGTACGCGATGCTGGAATAGGCGAGCCACGCGCACGCCGCGCAGAACACGATGGGTGTCAGCGGAAACAGCGGGACGCGAAACGGGCGTTCCGCGCCGCCGTCACGTGCGCGCAGGACGAACAGCGCGATACCGACCAGCAGCAGGAACGACCAGAATACCGGCGCCGTGAACTCGACCATCGCTTCGAAGCCGTCGTGCTGGAGCGCGCCGAACCCGACCAGCGCCAGCGCGATCGCGCCCTGGACCAGAAAGGCGGCCACGGGCGTGCCCCGGGTCGCGTGCCACCCTCCCATGAAGCGCAGTACCGGCCAGTCGCGGGCCATCGCGTAATTGGTGCGCGCGCCGACGATCATCGTCGCGTTGATCGAAGTGAGCGCGGCGATGGCGACGAGCAAGCCCAGCGCAGTGCGCCCCAAGGGTCCGAACGTCCGCTCCATGACCTCCGCGCCCGCGGCCTTGCTCTCGGTGAGCCCCTGCAACCCGAGCCCGGACAAGAGCGCGAGGTTCACGAGCAGGTAGACCGCGGCAATGATTGCCAGGCTCGTAACCAGGGCCGACACGATCGCGCGCCGGCCACCGGCGAGTTCGGCCGAGATATATGCGGCCTCGTTCCAGCCACCGTAGGTCAGCAGCACGAAGACCATCGCCAGGCCGAACATGCCGAGCGCCGGGGTCGTCGAGAACGCCGCAGGCGCAGCTGCGGCGACCGGCGGGGCCAGAAAGCCGGCGACAGCAACGGCCAGCAGACCGCCGACCTCGATCACCGTGAGCACGTTTTGGGTACCGGCGGAGGCGCGCAGGCCGGCGATGTTCAGGAGGGTGAGCGCGACCACGATGCCGGCGGCCCATAGGGCACCCGACGCCGGCCCGAGCGAGAGCACCGTCGACATGTAGTCGCCGAAAACGAAGGCGAGCAAGGCGATCGACCCGCTGTTGATCACCGTCGACCGTGCCCATGCGTACAGGAAACTCGTGGGGCGACCGAACGCCCGGGTCAGAAAATAATAGTCGCCGCCAGCGTGTGGATAGGCCGTGGCAAGTTCGGCGTAGCAGAGCGCGCCTGCCAGCGACACGATGGCGCCCAGGCCCCAGGCCACGACCAGCCAGCCGACGTCGCCGGTGACGCCCGCCACCATCGACGGCGTCTTGAAGATGCCGGCACCGACCACGATGCCGACAATGATCGCGATCGCATCGGCGGGACGGAACAGCGGCCGCGGTGCCGTCAGCACGGCGGGGGTTGGGGAATCCACGGCTTGGCGCCGCCCGCTCAGCGCTTGCTGCCGGTGAGTGGGGTCTTCCGCAGGTCGGACAGCGTGCCGGTCATGCCCGATCCGACGACGCTCATTCGGGCGCTTTGCACTCTATTCTCGCTGTCGATGAAGCTGAAGCCCAGCTTGTCCCCTTTCACCCAGGCGCTGAGCAACGGCTGCGTCTTGCCACCGAGCGAAAGCGTGCCGCCGACGCGCTGGTAGCGTTGCACCAGGTTGAGCGTTCCCGAAAGCGACCCGTTATCATCTTTGAGCGCCCACTCGCCGCCGACAATGGCCGGGACGATCCACACGAAGGCATCCCGGGTCTCGATCTTCAGTTGCTGGTCCGGCTCCCAGTCGCCCATGTCGAACTGGTGCGAGGTCACGCGCGTTCCCGGCTTCATCCCGAGAATGATCGGGCGAAGCTTGGCGTTGAGCTGCGGCAACAGGTACATCGTCACCACGGTCGCTTTGGAGAAATCCTCGACGAAGATGTCGCCGGTAATGATGCTGACAAGATTGTCGACGCCCGCGCGCTTGACGTTGCGCCGCGCGAATTCGGCCATCTCGGGGTTGTACTCGATGCCGACGGCCTTGGCGCCGTACACCTTTGCCGCGGCGATTGGAATCTTGCCATCGCCCGAGCCGAGGTCGTAGACGAGATCGTCCTTGGTGATCTTCACGGCCTCTAGCATCCGGGTGACAAGAGCGTCCGGCGTGGGTATCCACACCACGTCCTTGCCGGATTGACCGGGGGTGGGCTGGTAGACCTCGTCACCGGCCCCGGGGGTGACTTGAGCGGCGCCGGGTAGGGCGAGGACGACGGCGACAAGCGCGAAGACCAGACGTGACGTGAGCACTGGCAACCCTCCGTGGACGTGGTGTCCGGGCAGCGGCGTAAGTCTAGCGAAGGACAGGAAATTCAACGCCACGACCCATGATCGCGCGCAGCGTAGCACGTCTCGACGTGCCAAGAGTGGAAGGCTGGGATGGTCAGGGGTCTCCGCGGGGCCAAGGTAGCCCCAGGTGCGAGCAACCCGCGTCGCGCATTGCGGACCGCAGGTGGACAAGCGCTGATCAATGACTGTACATGGACGCCCCCGGGTTTGCCACGCGCTCATTTCATCATGACTTGAAGGAACAGATTGCACCCGTACATCCGGACTTTGTGTGCGGCATCGTGCCGCTGTCCCTGATGGGATTGGCTGGTTGGCTCCCCATCGCAATGTCGCACTCGTGGTGCTGCAGTCATTTCGGGTTTGGGCCAACCAAGGTCTGACCTGTTTGCCATCACGGCGTGAGCGCCTGAGCAATCGGTGGGTCGATCTCCTTCGTTTGATGGATCGTTTCCGTTCGTTGTCTGCGGCTACGCGGTGGCAAGCCGCGGCACATAGTCGGGCCGGAATTCGCGCTCATGCGTGAGCAGTGCCCAGATGGTGCGCGCGTTCTTGTTGGCCAGTGCCACGGCAGCAATATTGGGATGGCGCCGAGTGAGCAATCCCCACAGCCAGGCGTTCGGCTTGCCCTTGCGCCGCGCCGCCACAATCGCTGAGCGCGCACCGTGAATCAGCAATGTTCGAAGGTAAGTGTCGCCGCGCTTGCTCATGCCCAGCAACTTCGGTTTGCCGCCGCTCGAGTCCTGTTTGGGCACCAGCCCCAGCCAGGCCGCGACCTGCCGGCCGTTCTTGAAGCTCCTGGCATCGGCAATCGAGGCCACCAGCGCACTGGCGGCCAACGGACCAATGCCGGGAATCTTCTCGAGCTTGCGGCTCAACTCGCTGCCTTGATGCCAAGCCTTGATCTGCGCCTCGAGCTCCTTGACCTGCCGATCCAGCACCTTCATGTTCTCGAGCAGCCGATCGATCAGCTGGCGCATCGATGCTGGCAGGTCGGCAGCCCCATCGAGCAGTTGCGGCACCCGTCGGAACACCCCATCGATGCCGTTGCGGGTGGGGGCGTCCATCCCATTGCAATGGCGCGCACGGCGTTACGGCCGAAGTTGGCCGGTCAGCGACCGTCGAGTCTGAGTGCGAGCGGTTCGATCGTCGACGGTCGCAGATCGACCCCAAGCCGGCTATGACGGCAAAATCGTTCGCGGCTGGCTTTCTGCAGAACCGGAGGTTCGCATCGCTCCGGCAATTGTGTCCAATTGTCGTCGCCCGTGCTTCAGGTAAGGCCGAATATTGTTCATAGCCCGGGAAACGTAATCATCCTTCTCCCCAACTGGGGCTACATAGTGAAGAGCGCTTTCAGCCGCCTCTTCGCCCTCGGTCCGAGCAATGACCCACGCAGCCAAATACTGCGAGGACAGGCACCCCCCCGCCGTTGCCACATTCCCTTCTGCAAAGAATGGTTGGTCCAGCACTTTTACGCCCGCCTCGATAACCCATGGCTTGGTCAACAGATCTGTGCATGCCGGTATCTGAACCAGCAACCCCAACTTCGCAAGCAGTAGCGTCCCGGAACATTGTGCGCCAATCAGTTGCCTTGCTGGGTCAAGCTTAAGCTGAGATAGCAACGCCTCATCACCAGCTATCTCTCGCGTCTTCATCCCGCTACCGACAAGCACAACGTCAGCTTCGCATGCTTCAGCGAGTGTTGATTGTGCGTGGACTACGACGCCGTTCATTGACGTTACCGCCTGTGTAGGACTCGACAGAGTGACCCGCCATCCTGGCCTTTTCACTCGATTCAAGATACCCAAAGCAATGAGCGAATCAAGCTCGTTAAAAGCATCAAAGGTCAGAATTGCGGTGTGCATAAGTGCTGCGTCCGGTATGTTGTCGATGGCGGACAGAATATCAGGAAGGGAGACTGACCGGTCATGCGCGTCGCCCCTTGCCGAGCAAAGGCCATCGCGAGTCGATCAATCATGTCGTACACGTAGAAAGCCCGGCGGGTGCCGGGCTTCGAGCAGCGGATAACAACGTGATCTGTCAGGATCTTGGTCTGGGCAATCCGATGACGGTGCCTTCGCGCCGCGAATCCGCTGCACCATATTGCTTTCCAGTGTGCAGGTCGACGAGGACTCCCTGCACGGAGCCGATCTCTCCGCCAGGGGTTGTAATGCCCACGGTGTAGCCAAGCGTGCGCAGGCCGTCGACCGTCGATTGCGGGAATCCGGGCTCCATCGAGATCGTGCTCGCCGTGCTGGTGATCGACATACGCGGCGCGTCGATTGCCTCCTGCAACGTCATCTTGTGGTCGATGAGATTGAGCGTCACGTTGAGCACCGAGTTGATGATGGTTGCTCCACCTGGCGAGCCATACGCGACCAGCGGTTCGCCATCCGGGGTGAAGACCATTGTCGGCGTCATGCTGCTGCGGGGGCGCTTGTTGGGCTGCACGTCGTTGTAGCCGGCGGTGCCCGTCCATGGATTCACGGTGGGCGCCGTATTGAAGTCCGTCAGCTCGTTGTTGAGCAGGAATCCGAAGTTGCGGAAGGATCCATCCGCGTTCTTGTATCCCGCGAACACGCCAATCCCATGCGAGGACTCGATGGTGTTGGTGTACGTCACCATGTTGCCCCACTTGTCCACGACAGAGAGATGCGTCGTCGTCTCGCCGGGGCCGGTGACGGGCTCTGCGACCGCAAGGCGCGTGCCGGACGTCAGGCCTGCGGTCTCGTACGGCCGCGGGTCGCCGGGTTGAGGGTTGGGGGTGATACGCGCGCCGGGAACAATCGCCGCGCTGCGCCCGGCGACGTAAGTCGCGTCGAGCAAGCCTCTGGTCGGAACGGGGACAAAATCGGCGTCACCCATCCACACGGAGCGGTCGGCGAAACCCAGCCGCATCGCGTCGGCCATCACGTTCGTAGTCTTGAGCGAACCGAAGCCGAACCCCTGGCTTGCGTCCCCGAGCGGGAAGCGCTCGAGCATCTTCAGCATCTGGATCACCGTCAAGCCCCCGGAGCTCGGCGGCGCGACGGCCTTGATCAGATAGCCGCGGTAGCTGCCTTCGATCGGCGCCCTAATGATGGCCTGGTAGTTTTCCAGGTCGGCGAAGGTCATGCTGCCGCCCTTGCCATTGGGAGCCTGCGGCCGGTTGAATTTCTGACCTTCAACGATGCCCTTCGCGATGTCGCAGCCCTTCTCGGGGATGACCTTGTAGAAGCAGTCCGGGCCGTTCGCAGCGATGAGGCGGAAAGTCGCGGCGAGAGGCTTGTTCTGCACAAGCGACCCGACGACGGGAGCTCCGCCATTGGGGCAAAAATAGGCGGCCGACTCGGGCGAGTTCTGGGAGCGCGAATTACAGCTCACCGCGCTGTAGCGCGGCGTCGCCGCAAACCCCGCGTCGGCAAGCTTGATGGCGGGTTGCAGGACGTCGCTTAGCGACAGCGCGCCGAACTTTTCCAGGGCCATCGCGGTGCCGCGAACCATGCCGGGCACGCCTACCGCGACTCCCTGCAAGGTCGGCATCGGCACGCCCACGAACATCGTAGGCGTCGCCCCCGCTGGCGCCTTCTCCCGAGTATCGATAAAGAAAGTCTCACCGGACTTAGCGAGGTGAATCATCATGAATCCACCGCCGCCGATGCCTGCCGATTGCGGTTCGACGACATTGAGCGCATACACGATGGCTACCGCGGCGTCGATGGCGTTGCCGCCCGCCTCCAGGATCTGCGCGCCCGCCTCTGCGCCATAAGGATTGGCAACCGATACGACTCCCTGCCGGAATGCCTTGCCGGCCCACGACGGCGGGCCCTTGCCCTTCGCCTGGCTTGGCAGCGTGATGCTCTGGGCGACCCCGAGTGTTTCGTCGGAATCATCGGCAAACGAAGGTGGAGTGATGGCCAGCCCCAGCACCAGCGCAAGCGCAAGCGCTGCGCGCAAGGGTGAATGGTTGAAATCGGCAATAGACTTCATAGTCATGTGAGTCCTTAATAAACATGTCGCCAGCAGATCGCGACGGTAGATTCCAGCGAAAGCCTTGTGACGGCCGGGACACGGAGAGCGAGATATCCCTCCATGCATCACGATTGGCCGTTTGGCTCCCCTCCTCACCGCAATGTGCAGCATGACCAACCGGTACGGATTGTCAATCGTGCGACGCACAAATGCGTCGTGAGGATACAATCAGGCTCGCCCTTCGTCGGGCTCGGGCGGCGCGGCCGATACCGCACCGGTGCGCTGTCCTGGCCCGATATCCGACCCCATGCCTGCCTCCTGTGGCCCGCGTTGCGGCGTTGGGGGTCAGGGTGGGCGGCACGCTGTGCGACTCCCCGGTGGCCTGCACATGCGCAGGTGCCCGAGCGTGCCGTCCTGGTGGGCACGACCGTCCGCTTCGGAGGACGTGGCGCGACGGCTGGTTGTGGCCCGATCTGAGATGCTCGAGGTCCGTCTTGATCTGGCACTGATTGCCAGATCAGATGCTGGTCGTGGTGCGTCAGAGCTTGTAGGCACGCTTAGCGAGTCCGTACGCAAGCTCCGGGGCAAGCTCGAACGCCTCGTCCTCGCCGATCTTGTGCTCGACCACGAGGGTCGCCAGGAACCGGCAATCCACCCGCCGCGCGACGTCGTGCCGCGCGGGGATCGACATGAACGCGCGCGTGTCGTCGTTGAAGCCCACGGTGTTGTAGAAGCCCGCGGTCTCGGTTACCTGCTCGCGAAACCGCTGCATTCCCTCAGGGCTGTCGTAGAACCACCATGAGGGTCCGAGCTTCAGGATCGGGTAGTGGCCGGCGAGCGGTGCCAGCTCGCGGGAGTACGCGGTTTCGTCGAGCGTGAACAGGATCACCGTGAGGCCACCCTCGTTGCCGTAGCGATCGAGCAAAGGCTTCAACCCCCGGACGTAGTCGGTGGACGTCGGAATGTCGGCGCCCTTGTCGCGGCCGAATGCCCGGAACACGCGCGGATTGTGGCTGCGAAACGAGCCGGGATGAATCTGCATCACCAATCCGTCGTCGATGCTCATGCGCGCCATTTCCGTCAGCATCTGCCCGCGGAACTGCTCGGCCTCGTCCGCTGTTGCCGTGCCCGCAAGCGCCGGTCGAGGAGGCGCTGACACTGCTCCGCCGGCAGATCGCTCGTGCGCGCCGTCGGATGGCCGTGGTCGGTGGACGTCGCGCCCATCGTCTTGAATGGGCAATTCCGCGACCGTGGCGTAGAGCGCGCGTGCAATGCCGCGGGTGGCGGGATCGGCCGGGAACAACCGGTCGGGATGCAAGGTGAGCGGCAAAGCGGCCATGGTTCCGTCCTACGAGCGATGTTGCGCGATGTGCACGGCGAGCGTGCGGCGGATGCCGTCGCGGAACAGCCCACCGACATCGCGGCTCACGGCCCGCCTAAAGGTTGTATTGGCGGAGAGATCGGCACCGAACACTTCGACGAGATCGAGAAAGCCGTCGGCAATCTGGGCCGCGTTACCACGCGCCGCCGCCGTAATGGCCGCGAACTTCGCCGCCATCGGGTCCGCGACGACGATCGGCTTTCCCTCGCCGTCGGTGCCGCGTTGCGTAGCGAATCCACCCAGCGATCGCGAGCGCAAGATGCGCGATCGAGCCCCCGCCATCGAGCCGCGCCCGCGACAGTAGCGAGGAGCCGCTGCGGCAGCTTCTGCGATCCGTCCATGGCGATCTGGCGGGTGCGATGCGGCAGCGCAGGATTGCGGAAGCGTTCGCGAATCTGCGCGCCATAAGCGGCGAGATCGACGCCGGGCGGCGCCGAGAGCGTCGGCATCACCTCCTCGACCATCAACCGCTCGATCAGGGTCGCGAGCAGCGGATCGCTGGACGCCTGCCAGATGAAATCGTATCCGGCGAGAAACCCGAGGTAGGCAAGCGTGGAATGGCTGCCGTTCAGGAGGCGAAGCTTCATCGTCTCGAACGGCGCGACGTCGGCGACGAATCGTGGCACCCGCGTCCTCCCACGGCGGGCGCGCAGCCGCGAAGCGATTTTCGATCACCCAGCTCGTGTACGGCTCGGCGACGACCGGAGCGGCGTCGGTCACACCCAGTCGTCGCGAAGCCTCGGCGACATCCGCGTCGGTGGTCGCCGGCACAATGCGATCCACCATCGTGCACGGAAACGCGACGTGCGCGCCGATCCACTCCGCGAGAGAGGGATCGAGGCCCGCGCATAGGCAGTCACGATGCCCTCGACCGTCCGCCCATTATGCGGAAGGTTGTCGCAACAGACGATGTTGATCGCGCCCGCACCCGCCGCGCGCCGCGCCGCAAGACCGGCCGTCAGCACGCCGATCGTGCTCGCCGGCGACTCGGGATGCGCGAGATCGTGGGCGATCTCGGGGTGCAGGAAGTTGAGTGCGACCCGTCGCCGGGTCGTGGCAGTAGCCCTTCTCGGTGACGGTCAGGGAAACCACCCGGACACCCGGATCGGCGATCCGCGCGAGCACGCGATCACGCTCCTTGCCCAGGAAAAGCAATTCGCGCACCGAACCGACGACACGCAGAACGACGTCTCCGGCGCCGCGCTCGAGCACCGAATAGAGTCCGTCCTGCGGCGCGAGCGGAGTCGACCATCCGCGGCGTCTTGAGGCTCACGCCGCAGATGCCCCAGCCCTGGTCGCGGTCCAGGATCGCATCGGTGTAGACCGCCTGGTGCGCGCGGTGAAAAGCGCCGAGCCCGAGATGCACGATGCCGACGCCGACCCCGGCGATATCGTATTCGGGCCGTGCCACCTGAGGCGGCACACCCGGCAGCGTCGCCAACGAAAGGCGGCCCGAAGTCACACGGCTTCCCTAGGTCGCGCTCATGCCGCCTGCGGATGTCCCTTGACGCGCGACACGAGCTGCGTCGGATTGACGAAGCGGAGCGCAATCACGGAGTCCAGACCGAGCGTGACGCCCATGTAGAATCATCGCCATCGCATCGCACCGGCGCCGACCGCTACTGGTAAGCCGAAACGAACCTGGGCAGCCACATCGAGAAGCCGGCACATAAGTCACGGCGAGGAGCGCGGCCGTCAGCGCGCCGTAAAACGGCCAGATCGTGCGCATCACATGGCCAACCGAGACTTCGCCGATCGCGCAGCCGACGAACTGCGTGGTGCCGACCGGTGGCGTGTTGAGGCCGAGCGCGCAGTTGACGAGCATCACGATACCGAATTGCACGGGATCCATTCCGTAGGTGACGGCGATCGGCAGGAAAATCGGCGTGCAGATCAGGATCGTGCTCGCCATGTCCATGAACGTGCCGAGAACGAAGAGGATCAAGTTGATCAGCAGGAAGATCACCCAGGGATCCGACGACACCTTCGCCATCCATGCGCCGGTCAGGTCGGCGACCTGGTAGAGGCCGATCAGAGTACTGGAACGTTGCCGACACACCGATCAAGAGCAGCACGACGCCGGTAGTCTTGACCGCCTTCGCCGACGCCTTGAGGAAATTCTTCCGCGACATCGTCCGGTAGAGCACGACGGTGACGAACATCGCATAGAGCACCGCGACGGAAGCGGATTCCGTCGCCGTGAATACGCCGGACAGGATGCCGACGATGATGATGACGGCGACGAACAGGCCCGGTATCGCGGCGGCCGCGGAACGCAATACGGCATTCCATCCGGGAAAACGCCGGCCGGGTAGCCGCGGTGCACGGCCACCAGGTAGGCGGCGACGAGCATGCAGATCGCAAGCACCACCGTTGGCATGACGCCGGCGAGGATCAGTGCGCCGATCGAGACCTTGCCTCCGGCGGCGAGCGAGTAGATGATCATGTTGTGACTGGTCGGCGTCAGCGCGCCGACCAGCGACGCATGCGTCGGTGACATTGACCGCGTAGTCCGCGTCGTAGCCTTCCTTTTTCATCATCGGGATCATCACCGAGCCCATCGCCGAGACGTCGGCGACGGGCGAGCCGGAGATGCCGCCGAACAGCGTGCAGGCGACGACGTTCGACATCCCGAGGCCGCCGCGCACGTGCCCGACCAGGTTCTTCGCGAACACCACGATCTTGTCGGCGATGCCGCCATAGAGCATGAGCTCGCCGGCGAAGATGAAGAACGGGATCGCGAGGAACGAGAACACGTTCATCCCGCTCATCATCCGCTGGAAGATGACGATGAACGGCAGGCCTTCGTACAGAATCGTGCAGAGCGCCGACAAGCCGATCGCGAAAGCGACGGGCACGCCGATGAGGAGGAAGACGATGAACGAGACGCAGAGGATGGTCAGAGCCATGCGGGAATGACTTCTTTGCGTTGCACGTTAGCGATGATGTGCTCGATGCAGAACAGCGTGATAAGCGCACCGGACAGAACGAGCGGCGCGTAATGCCAGCCCTCCGATATGCCGAGCGTCGGAATCTTGTACGAGAGGACACCCGACATGAGCCCCCAGCCGCCGGCCATCATCATCGCGCCGAAGATCGCGACCAGCACGTGAATGACGAGCTCGAGCCGCAGCCGCCACTCGTCGGACACCAGCACCAGCAGCGATTCCATGCCGATGTGGCCGGCGTCGCGCACGCCGACGGCGGCGCCAAACAGCGAGACGTACAGAATCAGAACCAGCGTGAGGCTCTCCGCCCACGTCGGCGTGTCGTTCATGACGTAGCGCCCGAACACCTGGAACAACACGGCCGCAACGATCGCATAGAGCCCGGCGACGGCGATGATCATGCAGCACTTCGCCAGCGCGGCGTTGAATCGGGTGAGCATCGCGACTCCGGAGGAAATTGACGCAACGACCGGCCGCCGGTTGCGGCGGCTTCGTCACGGGGACGAGCGCGGCGGCCGTCAGCAGGACCGCCGCGCCCTGAGGATCAGTTCGACGCCTGGATCTTGGCGACCATGTCCTTCATCTTGGGATCGGTGATGAATTTTTCATAGACGGGCTTCATCGCGTCCTGGAACGACTTCTTGTCCACCTCGACGATCTGCGCGCCGCCCTTTTCGACGACCGCGCGCGATTGCGCTTCCTTCTCGTCCCAGAGCTTGCGCATCAACGGCACCGACGCCTTCGCCGCGTCACGCCACATCTGCTGTTCCTGCGGAGTGAGCGCGTCATAGACCTTCTTCGACATCAGCAGCATTTCCGGGGCCATCGAATGCTCGGTGATCGAGTAGTTCTTGGCCACCTCGAAGTGACGCGATGTGTCGTACGACGGCCAGTTGTTCTCGGCGCCATCGACGAGTCCGGTCTTCAACGCCGTGTAGACCTCGCCGTAGGGCATCGGCGTGGCGTTGGCGCCCATCGCCTGCAGCAGCGCGACCCAAAGGTCCGACTGCTGAACGCGGATCTTCATGCCTTTGACGTCGGCGAGCGACTTGACCGGCTTCTTCGTCGTGTACAGCGAGCGCGATCCGGAATCGTAGAACGCGAGGCCGATGTAGCCCTGCGCCTCGCAGGCCTTGAGGATCTGGTCGCCGATGGGGCCGTCGAGCGTCTTGCGCATGTGCTCCTTCGACTTGAACAGGAACGGCATCGTCGGCACCATCGTTTCCGGGCAGATGTTATTCATCGGCGCGACGTTGATGCGTACGAGATCGAGCGCGCCGATCTTCACCTGCTCGATCGTGTCCTTTTCGCCGCCCAGCTGATTGCCGGTATAGACCTTGATGGTGTCCTTGCCGTTGGTCTTCTGCTTGATGTAGTCGCTCATGAACTTCACCGCCATCACCGTCGGGTAATCTTCGGGGTGGACGTCGGCGGAGCGGTATTCCTTCGCGGTCGCCGGCAGGCAGATCGCGACCGCGGCCAACGCCGCGGCGATTCGGGTCAATCGATTCATGCTGGAACTCCTCCTTGGTGGATACGCCGTGTGGCGTTCTGCTGGGTCGACTTGCGTGCGGGCCGCTTGGCCGCACCGGGAACCTTGCCTTTCGTGCCGCCGCCGGTCTCGTCCCAGCGGCGCTGGAATTCGCGGGCGACGCGCTGCAGATGCCGGCGCATCGCCGCGCGCGCCGCGTCGGCATCGCGCGCTTCGAGTGCTGCGACGATCGCCTCGTGGTCCGTCAGCGTCTTGGCTCTGAGCGCAGGCGTGTGGAAATGGACTTCCATGCGCGTCCAGAGATCGCCGCACCGCTGGTCCCACAGGACCGCGACGGCGGACGGCAGCGCGCCATTGCGCGTGGACTCCGCAATCAGCAGATGGAATGCGCGGTCGGCGGCTTCCCGCTGCGCGAAATCGTCGCCGTGCTCGCGCATGTGCGCGATCGTTTCGCGCAGGGCCGCGATATCCGACTTCTTTGCGGTGCGCGCGGCAAGCGCGGCGATCTCGCCTTCGATCATCGCGCGGGCGGCGAGCAGGTCGAACGGACCGGCGCCCCCGTCGTCCACCGGCGCCCCGCCGGCATCGCGCTTGCGCTGGGATCCGGGATGCGTGACGAAAATGCCGGTCCCGACGCGCACTTCGACGCGACCCGCGAGCTCGAGCGCGATGATGGCTTCGCGCACCGAAGTGCGGGAAACGCCGAGCAGGACCGCGAGCTCCCGCTCGGGAGGAAGCCTCGACCCCGCCGGAAATTCGCGATTGTCGATCAGCGTGGCGATCTGCCCGGCGATCTGCCGGTACAAGCGCGTCGACTCCACTGTCTGCAGCGGCACTGGCCCCCCTCGCCGCAACCGCGGCATCGCGAGCCGCCGTGCCGCAACCGCGGCCCTGCAACCCGTCCAACCGCTCTGGCGGCGGCTTCACCCGTACGGCCGCTGTTGCGGCGGCCCCGGCGTCGGAGCGGACTCTACTGCGGCGGTCGGTATCGGTCAAGTGGTCCAACCACCGGACCAACGGCTGCCGGGCGGAGGGAATGACACGGGCAGGACTCAGCCGCCCTTGAAGTGCCCCGACCGTCCCCCCGACTTTTCCAGGAGGCGCACGCCCTCGATCCGCATTCCCCGATCGACGGCCTTGCACATGTCGTAGATGGTCAAGAGGCCCACGGCTGCGGCCGTCAACGCCTCCATTTCGACCCCCGTCTGGCCGAGGGTTTCGGCCGTCACTTCGATCGCGACGGCGCCAAGGGCGGCATCCGGCACGAAAGCGACCGCGACCCTGGTGAGCGCCAGCGGGTGACACAGCGGGATGAGCTCCGAGGTCCGCTTGGCGGCCTGGATCGCCGCGATGCGGGCAACGCCCAGCACATCGCCCTTGCGCGCGGTTCCTGCCCCGATGAGCGCTAGCGTCGCGGGAAGCATCACGATCCGGCCTCCCGCCCGGGCGACACGTTTGGTGACCTCCTTCGCCGCGATATCCACCATGTGCGCCTGACCCGCCGGGTCGAAATGCGTAAAATGGGGGTTTGCCGCTGCGGGCGTCGTTGCCGCCCGCCGCATCGCGCTCGTGCTTCTTTGCGCCGAGGTTCCCGTCGCCTTGCCTCTCCCGCCTGCCACGACAATCTCCTTCGCCTGAACTTCGACTCACGCGACGAATCGAATCTTATCCTAGCCTCGGTCATCGACCCGCTCGGACTCCCTTGACCCAGACGACGACCCCTGAAACCCCTTCGGCCCGCCACTCCGCGCGGCGAACCGTTGCTGTGATCACGGCGCTCGCGCTCGCGTTGCAGCCGATCATGCCGGCAGCACTCGGGATCGAGACAGCGCACGCCCAGGCGATCTACGGCGTCGTCCCGGAGCCAAGCGCGCCCCCCGCCTCACCCGCGGCCATCGCCCCCTTGCGCGGGTCGGCGCTACCCGACCTTGGCGAAGAGTCGCAGGCGGTGACGACGATCGCGCAGGAACGCAAGATCGGCGAAATGGTCATGCGCCAGATCCGCGCGGCGGGCGCCTATCTCGAAGACCCCGAAGTCAACGATTACTTGAACGAGCTCGGCCACCGGCTCGTTGCCGCCATCCCCGAAGGCCGGCAGGAATTCGAGTTCTTCGCCGTGGGCGACTCGACCGTCAACGCCTTCGCGCTGCCAGGCGGCTTTGTGGGCGTGAACACCGGCCTCATCTTGCTCGCGCAAAACGAGTCCGAGCTCGCATCGGTGCTGGCGCACGAAATCACGCACGTCACGCAGCGCCACATGGCGCGCTCCGTGTCGAAGGAGAAAAACGCGCTGCTGTACATGCTGGCAGGGCTCGCCCTGGCGATCGCGGCATCGCGCTCGGGCTCGTCGTCGTCGGGGCAGGCCACGTCCGCTGCGATCGCCTCGGGCCAGGCGCTCGCGATGCAGTCGCAGATCAATTTCACGCGCGAGAACGAGTACGAGGCCGATCGCATCGGATTTCAGCGCCTCGAAGCCGCCGGCTTCGACGTCTACGCGATGGCCACGTTGATGGACCGCCTGCAGAAATCGAACCGGTTCGCCGACGGCACCGCGCCATCTTATTTGCGCAGCCATCCGGTCACGCACGAACGCGTCGCCGAGGCGCAGTCGCGCGCCTTCGGCAAGCCGTACCGGCAGGTGACGGACTCGCTCGAGTTCCATCTCGTGCGCGCGCTCTTGCGGAGCTACGCGGGGACACCCAAGGAGGCGGTCGCGTATTTCAGGGGCGCGCTCACCGATCGCAAGTTCAACAACGAAGTGGCGGCGCGGTACGGCCTCGTCGCCTCGCTGCTGCGCAACGAGGAGTTTCCACAGGCCATCGCCGAACTCGCGGCACTCGAGAAGATCGCCCCTCCGCACCCGATGATCGAGGCGATGGCCGGTCACGTGCTGATGGAATCGGGGAAGCTCGACCTCGCCATCGCGCGTTTCAAATCGGCGTTGGCGCGCTATCCGAACAAGCTGCAGTTGATCTACGACTACCCGCAGGCCCTGGCCAAGGCCGGACGCCAGCGCGAGGCCGCGGCGTTCCTCGAAACCGAGCTCGCGCGCTTCCCCCAAGACGGGCCGCTGCACCGGATCGCTGCCCGCACGTTCGCCGAGCTCGGCCAGAAGCAGCAGGAACACCGGCACCAGGGCGAGTACTACGCATGGCAGGGCGATTTCAAGGGGGCCGTGCACCAATTCGAGCTGGCGTCGAAAGCGGGCGACGGGGATTTCTACCAGACGTCAGTCGTCGAGGCCCGGTTGCGGACGTTGCGCAAGGAGCTCGCGGAACAGCAGGCGGCACTCGGCAAGAACGGCTAGCGGCGCCACCTGTAACTTCCTACAGGTGCCAGCGCGCCTCGGTCGGCGCAATGTCCTCCCCACGGTCGCGGCGGCTCAGGGGCGCAGCGGGCGTGCAACCGCTACCGGGGAGGAACGCATGAAGATTCTTGTGATCGACGATCACCCGCTGATCGTCGAGGCCCTCGCGCAACTTCTTCCGCAGCTCGACGCCGATATCACCATGCTGGCCGCGGGCGACCCGGCCGAGGCGACCGACGTGCTCGACAACGAGCCCGACGTGGCCCTCGTGCTCCTCGATCTCGCCTTGCCAGGAGCGCGCGGCCTCGATTTTCTCGGCGACCTCAAGCTCGACTACCCGGGCGTGCCGATTGTCGTGCTCTCCGCCACGCACGACCAGGCAACCGTGCTGGCAGCGCTCGGCGCCGGCGCCCAGGGCTTCATCCCGAAGAGTGCGAATGCGCGGGATCCTGCTCGACGCGGTGCGGCATGTTCTCGACGGCGGCGTGTACCTGCCGTCCGACGCGTCTCCCATGCCAATCGGCGACGGGGTGCACATCGCGCCGGACGAGCTCGGCCTCACGGCACGCCAAACGGATGTGCTGAAGCTCATGGTCCAGGGCAAGCCGAACAAGCTCATCTGCCGCGACCTCACGCTCTCGGAGGGAACCGTCAAGGTCCATGTCAGCGCGATCCTCAAGGCACTGCGCGTGCACTCGCGCACGGAGGCAATCGCAGTGCTCGCCCGCCGCGGCATCAGCGTCGACACGTTGGCCGCGAGAAGGACGGATCCGGGACCGAACGCTCGCTGACCCTACGCGGCGTCGCACCGGACCGAGCGGATGCGGCGCAGCATCGCCCAACTCGCACTCGCGCCGTGGACATCTCGCCGGCCATCGCCCGCCTGGATGCGAGGTCGCATCTACTGGCCCACGCGCGGGCGCATCAGGTCGCAACGCTCTATGCGTCATGGCATCGGACCACGGCCTCGATGGTGCTGGGCGCGCTCATCCTGTGCGGCGTCCTTTGGCAACAGGTGGCACCGTGGGTGATGGCGAGTTGGATGGCGGCGATCCTCGCCAACCAGGCGTGGCGCGGCGTGCTCGCGCGTGCCTATCGACGCGCCGATCCGCCGACCGGCGACGCCGCGCGTTGGGGCGCGTACTGGGCCGCGGGTTCGACGCTCGCGGGCGCGCTGTGGGGTACGGCCGCCGTCACGATGTTTCCCACCTCGCCGGCCTACCAGGCGCTCTTCATCGTCTGCCAGTTCGGCGTCATCCTCGGCGGTCTCAACCTCACGGCCGTCTACAGGCCGGCGTTCTATGGCTTCGTGCTCACGGCGCTCGTGCCGCTGATTGCACGCGTCGCTGTCGAAGGCGACCAGGTTCACCTGTTCACCGCAGGCGTGCTCTGTGTCGTGCTCGCCTTCGTGCTGGCATTCGGGCGGGAGGTCAATGGCGTGCTGACCCAATCGCTTGCAATGCGCTACGAAAACCTCGACCTCATTCGCGAGCTCACGGCGCAGACCGATGCGGCGCTAGCGGCGCGCGCCGCCGCAGAGACGGCGAGCCTCGCCAAGAGCCAGTTTCTCGCCGCCGCGAGCCACGACCTGCGGCAGCCGCTGCACGCGATGGGGCTGTTCGCCGCGGCGCTCGCGGCCAAGGTGCGCGACCCTGGCGTTACGCCGCTGGTCGCAAGCATTCGCGCGTCGGTGGAGGCCCTCGAGCATCTCTTCGCGCAATTGCTCGATCTGTCGCAGCTCGAAGCCGGAGCACTGCGGCCGGTGCCGGCACCCATCGCCCTGCAACCACTCTTTGCGCGGCTTGGCTCCGACTTTGCGCCGCAGGCGACGGCGGCGGGACTCGTGCTGCGCATCGTGCCCACGCGCATCGCGGTCGCCACCGACCCTACGCTGCTCGAGCGCGTATTGCGCAATCTCCTTGCGAACGCGGTGCGCTACACACCCGCCGGCGGGATCGTCCTTGGCGCGCGACGGCGTGCGGGGTGCGTCCGGATCGACGTGATCGATTCGGGCGTCGGAATCGCGCAAGGCGATTCCATGCGGGTCTTCGACGAATTCGTGCAACTGGCCGCGGCGCCGCGAAATCATGCCGGAGGGCGCGGCCTGGGGCTCGGCCTTGCCATCGTGCGCCGGCTCGCCACGCTCTGCGGACACCCGATCGAACTCGACTCGGCGCCGGGCCGGGGGTCACGCTTCTCGATCACCGTGCCCCGCGCGAACGCACCGCGCCTCGCCCGCATTTCGGTACGGGCACACGGTGCGCCGGATGCCTGGACCTCCCGCACGCTCGAGGGCCGCCGCATCGTCGTCGTCGATGACGATCCCGCGGTCGTCGCGGCGATGCATGCTCTTTTCGTGTCGTGGAATGCGCTGGTCGCCGGGGGTTCGGACGCGAGCTCGGCGCTGGCCGCCCTGGCCAGCAGTGACGGCTCCTTTGTGGATCTGATCGTGGCGGACCTCCGGCTTGCCGAAGGCCAATCGGGGATCGATGCGATCGCGCGGCTGCGCGCACATCTCGGCGCCAACATTCCTGCGATCGTGGTATCCGGAGATACGAGCAGCGCCGCGCAGGCTGAAGTACGCGCTGCCGGCGTGAAGCTGCTGCTGAAACCGGTCGTTGCCGCCGCGCTCAGGAGCGCCGCGGAAGAGGCGGTCGGAACGCCTGCCGACCACCGTCGGGCTCGGGTGAATTAACGGTGGGCGTGCGCCTTGGACGCCAAAAAAGGGCCCGGCGCGAAGCCGGGCCCGGTGCTGCGGCTACGGTGCTGGTATTTCTGCGAGTCAGCCGGACGACTTGTCGAACTTGTTGTGCATGCGCTCGCGCATCTTTTGCCGGAACGATTCGGCGCGCGCCAGCCTCTTCTGCAGCATCTCCTTCACGACCGCCTTCTGCTCGACCGTGAAAGTCGCGTAGAGCGCGAGCCATTCGGCCCGGATCGCCTTGCGCTTGTCGCGGCCCTGATCGATCGCGGCATCGGCGGCGGCCGCCACGGCAGCGAGATCGGGCTCGGGCTTGGCGAGCTCCGCTTGCAGGGTGGCCTTGACCTTCTCGTGCAGTGCGCGCCCGGCTTCACGCGCCGCCTTGCTGTCGGCAACCGCAGTGTCGAACATGCCCTGCTGCATCGTGTTGAGATTGAGCCGCGCCTTGGCATGCGCGATCAAGTGCCCGATCATCTCGTCGGGTCCGCCCCGACCATGGTGGCCATGCGGGCCATGCGCAACGCCCGTGGGCTGCGCCAGCGCGGCGGCGGAACCGAAGCCCGTCGCGACGGCGACGGCGGCAATCCCCGCGATCGTGCGAATAGTGCGGTGGAACGTCATATCGTTTCCTTTCGGTGAATGCGGCGCCCCAGCGATTCTGCGGCTCCTGCGACTTAGGGCCCCATTATCGGCGGGCGTTCGGAATGGCGGGAACCGAATTGCAACCGGACATTGCATGACTGCACTGGCGTTACAATCGGTTACACCCCGCAACGCCAATGCGGCACCCGCTGCCGCTACTCTCGACCATGGCTGCCAAACCTGCCGCGCCCAAGATACTCGTCGTCGACGACGACGTTCGCCTGCGCGACCTCCTGTCCCGCTATCTCACCGAGCAGGGATTCCAGGTCGCAACGCTCCCCGACGCACGCGAGCTCGACAAGAAACTCCAGCGCGACCCGCCGCATCTCGTCGTGCTCGACCTCATGTTGCCCGGCGAGGACGGGCTCGCAGTCTGCCGCCGACTGCGCGCGGCCGGTGAAGGCGTCCCCATCGTGATGCTGACGGCGAAGGGCGAGGATGTCGACCGCATCGTCGGTCTCGAGATGGGCGCCGACGACTACCTGCCGAAGCCTTTCAATCCGCGCGAGCTCGTCGCGCGCATCCACGCGGTCTTGCGCCGCCACACGGAACGCATCGCCCCGGGCGCACCGGCAGCCGAGGGCAAGATGCCGTTCGGTCCCTACATGCTCGATCTCGCGGCGCGCACGCTCGTCAACGGCGATACGACGATCCACCTCACGACGGGTGAATTCTCGCTCGTCAAGGTGTTCGCGCAACACGCGCGCCAGCCGCTGGCGCGCGAAAAGCTCACTCTCCTCGCCCGCGGCCGCGACCATGACGTGTTCGACCGCGCGATCGACGTGCAGGTGTCGCGCCTGCGCAAGCTGATCGAACCGGATCCGGCCAATCCGCGCTACATCCAGACGGTCTGGGGATTCGGCTATGTCTTCGTGCCGGATGACGGCGCCGCAGACGCCGATCCCGCGGGCGCGGCGCGGTGACGCTGCTGCCGCGTTCGCTGTTCGGGCGTCTCGCGTTGCTCCTGCTCGGCGTGGTCGCGGTCGCGCTCGTGGCGACGATCCTTTTTTTCCGGCAGGATCGGCTGATGCTGCTGGCGCGGCAGTTCAGCGATACCAAGATCGTGCAGCTGCAGGCCGTGCGCGCGGCGCTCGAGGCCAACGACACGCCCGAGCGGCGCGAGTCGATCGGCCGGATCGCGCGCGAGTACGGCGTTCGCATCGTTCCCGAAAGCGAGCGCCCGTTCCTGAGCGGCGCGCCGGTTCCGCCGCTCCTCGAGCCCCTGCAGGCGCGGCTGCGCGAAGCGCTGGGCGACGGCACCGAGCTCCGCGTGGCGCCCGGTCGCGGGCTCTTTCTCGTCCGCGTCGAGGCAGCGGGCAGTGGGCTATTGGGTCGGCTTTCCGCTGCCGCCGCGCGCACAGGCCGAGGATCATCCGTCGCGCGCCGCGCTCTCGAGCCTCGTCCTCGCCACCGTGCTGCTGGCCGCCGCCTTCGTCTTCGCGCGCTACCTCGCGCGCCCGTTGCGCGAGCTCGCAACGACCGTCGAGCGCGTCGGCCGCGGCGAGACGCCGCCGCCGCTGCCCGAGCACGGCCCGTCGGAAATCGCGACCCTCAATCGCGGGGTAAACCGGATGGCGGCCAATCTGCGCCAGCTGGAGCAGGACCGTGCGCTGCTGCTCGCCGGGGTCTCCCACGATCTGCGCACGCCTCTCGCCCGGCTGCGGCTCGGCGTCGAGATGCAAGCGATGGATGAGTCAACGCGCACCGGCATGGTCGACGACATCGGGGAAATGGACCGGATCATCGGCCAGTTTCTCGAGTTCGCGCGGACGGACGAGGACACGGCGCGCGAGCCGTCCGACCTCAATGCCATCGTCGGATCCAGCGTGGAGCGGTATGCGCGCGCCGGCAAGGACGTCCGCTTCGCACCGGGCACGCTGCCGACGGTGCCGCTGCGCCCCACGGCATTCTCGCGCCTCATCGCGAACCTGATCGACAACGCGATCGCCTACGGTGCGCCGCCGGTGGACGTGACCACCTACGTCTCGGGCCGCGACATCGTGCTCGACGTGGCCGACCGCGGCCCGGGAATCGCGCCCCAAGAGGTCGAGCGGCTGAAACAGCCGTTTACGCGGGCGTCCCCCGCCCGTACGAACGCCGCGGGAGTGGCCGGTGCCGGCCTCGGGCTCGCCATCGTCGACCGCATCGCCCGGCTGCACGGCGGAAGGCTCGATCTCCTGCCGCGCGACGGCGGCGGCACCGTGGCCAGAGTGACGATTCCGATCCCGCCCTGACCTGCGACCTACTTGGGCGCCATGCGGATCGCGCCATCGAGGCGGATGACCTCGCCGTTCAGCATGACGTTCTCGACGATCTCTCGGACGAGCGACGCGAATTCGGAAGGCCGGCCGAGCCGCGGCGGGAACGGCACCATCTTGCCCAGCGCCTCGGCAATCCCGGGCGCAATCTCGCCGACCATCGGCGTCTCGAAGATGCCCGGCGCGATCGCCATCACGCGGATGCCGTTTCGCGCGAGGTCGCGCGCCATGGGTAGCGTCATCCCGGCGATGCCCGCCTTCGACGCGCTGTACGCGGCCTGCCCGATCTGACCGTCGAACGCGGCGACCGACGCCGTGTTGACGATCACGCCACGCTCGCCTTCCGCATTCGGCGTGTTCTTCGCCATGGCGGCGGCCGCGAGCCGCGCGACGTTGAACGTGCCGATGAGGTTGATGTTGATCGTGCGCACGAAACTCGCAAGCGTGTGCGGCCCCTCCTTGCCGACGACCTTCTCGCCGTGGACGATGCCCGCGCAGTTGACGAGCCCGTCGACGCGCCCGTAACCGCCGACGGCGGCCGCCATCGCCGCCGCGGCGCTCGCTTCGTCGGTGACGTCGGTGCGCACGAATCGGGCGCCGCTGCCGAGCTCCTTCGCCAGCGCCTGCCCCTCGGTCTCCTTGAGGTCGGCGATGACCGCGTTGCCGCCGCCTTCCACGACCATCCGCACCGTTGCCGCGCCCAATCCCGATGCGCCGCCGGTGACGAGGAACGTGCTTCCGCCCAGGTTCATGTTGCCGATCTCCCCGCGGATCGTCCGCTCGCGGCGCCATCACTTCGCCTGGGCCTTGAACACCGTCATCGCCGACGTGATGAGGCCCGGCCAGATCGGAGAGGTTCGCCGGCACGATCACCGTGTTGTTGGTCTTGGCGATATTGGCGAACGCGGCGACGTATTGCTCCGCGACCTTGAGGTTCACCGCCTGCAATCCGCCGGGCGCTTCGATCGATTCGGCCACCTGCCGGATCGCCTTCGCGTTTGCCTCCGCGATGGCAAGGAGCGCCGAGGCGTGACCCTGCGCCTGGTTGATCTCGGCCTGCTTCTCGCCTTCGGACTTGGCGATCGCCGCGGCCCGTGCGCCGTTGGCGAGGTTGATCTGCTCCTGCTGCTTGCCCTCGGAGGTCGCGATCACCGCGCGCTTCTCGCGCTCGGCGGTGATCTGCGCCTGCATCGCGTGCAGGATCTCCTTCGGCGGCGTGAGGTCCTTGATCTCGTAGCGCAGGACCTTCACGCCCCAGTTCCCCGCCGCCTGGTCGAGCGCCGCGACGACGAGGCCGTTGATGTGGTCGCGTTCCTCGAAGGTCCGGTCGAGCTCCATGCGGCCGATCACGCTCCGCAACGTGGTCTGCGCGAGCTGAGTGATCGCCACCTGGAAATTGCTCGAACCGTACGATGCGAGCCGGGGATCGGTGACCTGGAAATACAGGATGCCGTCCACTTGCAGCTGCGTGTTGTCCTTGGTGATGCAGATCTGGCTCGGGACGTCGAACGGGATCTCGCGCAGATCGTGGCGGTAGGCGACGCGATCGATGAACGGGATGACGAAGTTGAGCCCCGGCTGGAGCACCGCGAAGAAACGCCCCAGCCGCTCGATGACGAGGGCGTGCTGCTGCGGCACGACGCGGATCGCGCGCGAGATGACGATGATGGCGACGACGAAGAGTGCGATCGTGAAAAGCGACGAACCGAGCCACATGGCGAATGTCTCCAGCGTTGAATCCAGCAAGCGCCTCCTCTCCCGATCAGACGGCAGGACGGCGGTCGGAAAGGATGAGGAGTGACCCGCGCGTTGCGACGATGTACAGCGTAGAGACGCGCGGGACGGCGGGTGATTCGGGCTCGGCGTCCCAGGTCGAGCCGCGGTAGTTGACGCGGGCGGTGCCGTCGTCCTTCCATGTCTCCACGCGCACCGCCTGTCCGATATCGAGGGAGGGCTGCGGCGGCGGCGACGCGCGTGCGAGCCGCCAGCGGTGCGCGACGATCGTCAGCGCCACGCCCAGGACGCCGGCAACCCGAACTGCACCGGCACCGAGGCGCCGACCCAAGCCGCGACGCCCCCGAGCGCCACCGCGACGCCGACGGCGAGCAGGTAGAACGTTCCCGACAGGAGCTCGGCGCCGATGAGCACAGCGGCACAGATCCACCAAATCCATTCGACGCTCATCGCTCGCTCTTGGTTCAGCATCGGGCGCCCGCTCGGAGCGATGAAGCCGGCGTCCGCTGCGGCAGAATAAGCCTGTTTGGTATCCGCGCTTCCGTCCCCATCTACATTCCGGCGATGACGCCGCCGGCAGCGCAGACAGCACCGGCGCGATGCGCAGATTAGGGTATAATAATCCTTTTTTAATCAAGCGCTTTGGCGATCAGTCGGGGTTGGGGGTTGCGATGCCGATTTACGAATACCGTTGTTCGTCCTGTGGTCACGAGCTCGAGTCGTTGCAGAAGTTCTCCGATGCGCCGCTTGCCGCGTGTCCGTCCTGCCACGCCGACACCTTCGTCAAGAAGGTCTCCGCCGCCGGCTTCCAGTTGAAGGGCAGCGGCTGGTACGCCACGGACTTCAAGCAGAGCGGCGCGAAACCCGCCGCGGCGAAGCCCGATGGCGCCGGTGCGGCGGAAGGCGCCGGTGCATCGGATGCGGCGGCCAAGGGCGATTCCAAGGGCGATTCGCAAGGGCGATTCCAAGGGCGAGCCCGCGGTGGCGACGAAGAGCGAGGCCAAGGCCTCGGAGAGCGCTGCCGCGCCGGGCGCCAAGACCGGAGTCACTCCTGCCGCCTACGTAGCTCGTCGCCGTTATGAAACGCTATCTGATCGCGGGCCTCCTCGTCTGGGTGCCGCTCGGCATCACGCTCTGGGTGATCAATTCGCTCGTGTCCGCGCTCGACCAGACGTTGCTGCTCGTGCCGGAAAATCTGCGCCCGGAAGCTCTGGTCGGCTTTCGCATTCCCGGGCTCGGCGTGTTGCTGAGCTTCGTGATCCTGTTCGTCACCGGCGTTTTCGCGGCCAACTTTTTCGGCCAGCGGCTCATCCTGATCTGGGAAGGCTTGCTCGGCCGAATCCCCGTCGTCAAGTCGATCTACTCGTCGGTGAAGCAGGTCAGCGATACGGTGCTCTCCGACCAGGGCACGGCTTTTCGCAAGGCGCTGCTGGTCGAGTTCCCGCGCCCGGGCTGCTGGACGATCGCGTTCCTGACCGGCTCGCCTGCCGATGCCGTCGTCGACCACCTTCCGGGCGAGCACATCAGCGTGTACGTGCCGACGACGCCCAACCCGACCGGCGGCTACTTCGTGATGGTTCCGAAGGCCACTGTGCGCGAGCTCGACATGTCGGTCGACGACGCGCTCAAGTACATCATTTCGATGGGCGTCGTTTCGCCGCGCCGGCGTCGCCCCGCAGTGGCACCGCGCCCCCGCACCGCTGCCGGCCGCCAGCCCTCGAAATTGACCGGGCAGAGGCTGTTGCGCCGTGGCGCGCTCCGCGCTGCGGCACGGCCACGCTGCCCGCCACGACTTGCCCCATCCCGAACGCAACACGCCACGCACGCCGGAGAATGCATTGAAGCGCACTGACTACTGTGGACGTATCGACCGCCGGCACCTGGGCCAGACCGTCACCCTGATGGGCTGGGTGCACCGTCGCCGCGACCATGGCGGTGTGATCTTCGTCGACCTGCGGGACCGGGAAGGCCTCGTGCAGATCGTGTTCAATCCCGACCGCGCCACCAGCTTCGCTGCCGCGGAATCGCTGCGCAACGAGTTCGTGATCCGCGTGACGGGGCTCGTGCGCCTTCGGCCCGAAGGCGGCGCCAATCCGAACCTCGTGTCCGGCGAGATCGAGGCGCTCGCGCATGACCTCGAGATCCTGAACGCGGCGCAGACGCCCCCGTTCCAGCTCGACGACGAGAACCTGTCGGAAACCGTTCGCCTGCAGCACCGGGTCATCGACCTGCGCCGGCCGCCGATGCAGAAGAACATGCTGCTGCGCCACCGCGCCGGGATGGCGGCCCGCAAATACCTCGATGCGAACGGGTTCATCGACATCGAGACGCCCGTCCTCTACAAGTCGACGCCTGAGGGTGCGCGCGAGTTCCTCGTGCCGTCGCGGATCCATCACGGGCTGTTCTACGCGCTGCCGCAGTCGCCGCAGCTGTTCAAGCAGATGCTGATGATGGCGGGCTTCGACCGCTACTACCAGATCGTCAAGTGCTTCCGCGACGAGGACCTGCGCGCCGACCGCCAGCCGGAGTTCACGCAGATCGACGTCGAGACCTCCTTCTCTGGACGAGCTGGAGATCCGAGAGATTATGGAGGGCCTCGTTCGCATGATGTTCAAAGAGGCGCTCTCCGTCGAATTGCCCGATCCTTTCCCGGTGATGCAATTCGCCGACGCGATGCGCGACTACGGCTCGGACAAGCCCGACCTGCGGGTGCCGCTCAAGCTGACCGAGCTCACCGACGTCATGCGCACGGTGGACTTCAAGGTCTTCCGCGCCGCCGCGGACCTGCCGAACGGTCGCGTCGCGGCGCTTCGCGTGCCCGGCGGCGGCACGCTGACGAGAAAGGAGATCGACGACTACACCGACGTTCGTCAAGATCTACGGCATCGGCGGTCTCGCCTATATCAAGGTCAACGATGCCGGGAAGCCGAACGAGGAAGGCCTGCAATCGCCGATCGTCAAGTTTCTCTCCGCCGCGGTGCTCACCACGATCCTCGAGCGCACCGGCGCCCGGACCGGAGATCTCATTTTCTTCGCCGCCGACCGGGAAAAGGTCGTCAACGATGCGCTCGGCGCGTTACGCGCCAAGGTAGGCACCGAACGCGGCCTCGCCGAGGGTGGATGGAAACCGCTGTGGGTCGTCGATTTTCCGATGTTCGAATACGATGAGGAACGCAAAGCCTGGGGCGCCCGGCACCATCCGTTCACCGCGCCCAAGGATGGCCACGAGGCCCTGTTCGAGACCGATCCGGGACGCGCAATCGCGAAGGCCTACGACGTGGTGCTGAACGGCTGGGAGATCGGCGGGGGCTCGGTGCGCATTCACAAGCCCGACGTCCAGGCCCGTGTGTTTGCCGCCCTCAGGATCAGTCCCGAAGACCAGCGCAAGAAGTTCGGCTTCCTGCTCGACGCCCTGTCCTACGGTGCACCCCCGCACGGCGGCATCGCGTTCGGTTTCGACCGGCTCGTCGCGATGATGGCGGGCGTAGACCAGATCCGCGATGTGATCGCGTTCCCGAAGACGCAGCGCGGGCAGGATCTCCTCGTCGACGCACCCAGCGCCGTCACCGAACAGCAGCTCCGCGATCTCCACATCAAGGTGCGACCGAGCGACTCGATTCGCCCGGCCGGCTGATAGCCATTGTGCCCGGTCGACGTCTCGCCGTATGATTTCACGCGGCGCCGGGGAATTGCTCGGCCGCGCGGCAAAGAGCGCGCGCGAATGGCTGGACGATGGCGGCCTCGCGCGCCAGGGGGTTCCTCACCAACTTTCGGATCCACGCACACGATCGCATCGCGGCCTGATGGAAACGCCCACCCTGCCTGGTCTGCCAGCCATGCCGCATGCCCCCGCGCGGTGGACGAGTGCGCGCGCCGCCCTTGTTCTTTGCGTGTTCGCCGGCATGGCCTTCGCCGCGCAGGCCCGCACGACATCCGAGCCCCCCCGCGAGATCGCGCTGTCGGAGCTGCCGAAGGAGGCGCAGGAAGTCTATGTGCTCGTCGGCAAGGGCGGACCGTTCCAGTTCGACCGCGACGGCGTCGTGTTCGGCAATCGCGAGAAACTGCTGCCGGCCAAGCCGCGCGGCTATTATCATGAGTACACGGTGCGCACGCCGGGCGTTTCGAGCCGCGGCGGGCGCCGCCTGGTCTGCGGCGGCAAGGAGAAGGCGCCGGATGCCTGTTACTACTCCGATGACCACTATCGATCGTTTCGAAAGATCCGCACATGAATCTCCCCGATCTCCACGATCTGGAAATTGCGGGCGTCCACACGCTGCGCGGTGACACCCAGGCGCTCGCTGCCGCCGCCGCGGCTGCAAAGCTGCGTTTCTATTCGACCGATCTCGCCGGTGTGGACAGCAAGGCCGCACTGCTTGCGGCCCTGGCGAAGGGCCTGAAGCTGCCGCAGCACTTCGGCAACAACTGGGACGCCCTCGCCGATTCGGTGGAGGACGGCGATTGGCTCGGCAAGAACGGCTGCGTCATCGCGCTGTCGAATTCCGCCGCCTATCGGAAGGCGCACGGGATCGACTGGACGACATTCGAGGACATCCTCGCGGAAGCGTCAGACTATTGGCGCGAGCGGCACAAGCCGTTCTGGGTGTTCGTCAGCTAGGAGATTGTCTGCCGCGTTCGTACACACGATCTGTCGACAGACAAGCTCCAAGTCCGTTGCCCCACAAGATCCCCGTTTCCACGCTGGTGCTGGTGGCGACGGCCGATCTGCGGGTATTGCTGATCGAGCGCGCCGACGCTGCCGGCTATTGGCAATCGGTCACCGGCAGCCAGGAGCCCGGCGAAACGCTGCGGGAGACCGCGAACCGCGAGCTCCTCGAGGAGACCGGAATCGATGCCGCGGCGTACGGCGGGCTCAGTGACTGGAAGCTCTCGAATGTCTACGAGATCTATCCGCGCTGGCGCCACCGCTACGCCCCCGGCACGACGCACAACACCGAACACGTCTTCGCGCTCGAGGTACCGGAACCGGTCGCCGTGCGGCTCGATCCCCGCGAGCATCGGTCATACGTCTGGCTGCCGTGGGAAGAGGCGGCGGCGAAATGCTTTTCGTGGTCGAACCGCGATGCCATCCGGCTGCTGCCGCAGCGCACCGCGCTCGGTTCGCCTTGATGGCCCGCGCTGCTCGCTGGCTAGCGTCCGACCATCGTCTCCGGGCGAACCCAGGCGTCGAAATCGGCGTCGCTGACATACCCGAGCGCGAGCGCGGCCGCCTTGAGCGTCGTGCCTTCCCGGTGCGCCTTCTTCGCGATCTCGGCCGCCTTGTCGTAACCGATATGGGGGGCGAGCGCGGTGACGAGCATCAGCGAACGTGCAACGAGCTCGGCGATGCGCTCACGGTTGGGCTCGATCCCCCGCGCGCAATGCTCCTCGAAGCTCTTCATGCCGTCCGCGAGCAGCCGCACGCTCTGGAGCACGTTGTGAATGATGAGCGGCTTGTAGACGTTGAGCTCGAAGTTTCCGGAGGCGCCGCCGATGCCGACCGCGACGTCGTTGCCCATCACCTGCGCCGCGATCATCGTCAGCGCCTCGCATTGCGTCGGGTTCACCTTGCCCGGCATGATGGAGCTGCCCGGCTCGTTTTCGGGAATCGTGATCTCACCCAAACCCGAGCGCGGCCCGCTTGCGAGCCAGCGCACGTCGTTCGCGATCTTCATGAGCACGCCGGCGAGCCCGCGCAGCGCGCCGTGCAGATGCACCTGAGCGTCGTTGGCCGCGAGCGCCTCGAACTTGTTGGGCGCGGAGTCGAACAGCATGCCCAGGTATTCGGCGATGTCGGCGGCGACCTCCGCACCGAATTCCGGGTGCGTGTTGAGCCCGGTGCCCACTGCGGTGCCGCCGAGCGCCAGCTCGCGCAGATGCGGCAGCGACGCCTCGACGTGCGCCCATGCCTGCGCGAGCTGCGCCGCATAGCCCCCGAACTCCTGGCCGAGCGTCAAAGGTGTGGCGTCCTGCAGATGCGTGCGGCCGATCTTGACGATGTCGGCAAAGGCGTGGGCTTTCGCCGACAGCGTCGCCTCGAGCGCGGTTAGCGCCGGCAGCAGGCGTTGCGTCACCGTCTCGACCGCGGCGACGTTCATCGCCGTCGGGAAGACGTCATTCGACGACTGCCCGCGGTTGACGTCGTCGTTGGGATGCACGAGCCGGCCCTCGCCGCGCGGCCCACCGAGGATCTCCGAGGCGCGATTGGCGAGCACCTCGTTGACGTTCATGTTTGTTTGCGTCCCCGAGCCGGTCTGCCAGATGACGAGCGGGAATTCGCCTGCATGGCGTCCCGCCAGCGCCTCGTCGGCCGCGGCGACGATGGCATCCGCCGTCGGTTGCGGCAACAAGCCGAGCCTCGCGTTGACGCGCGCGCAGGAGCGCTTGACGATCAGCAGCGCCCGGATCAGCGGCTCGGGCATCTTCTCGGTGGAGATACGGAAATGCTCGAGCGAGCGCTGCGTCTGCGCGCCCCAGAGCCGATCCGCGGGGACTTCGATGGGGCCGAAACTGTCGCGCTCGAGTGCGGGTCGCCTGCTGGGTCATGGCCGATCTCCGTTTGAGAGAAGTGTGGATCGTATTCTGCTACGGAGCGCGCGGATACGCGGGTGGGCTTAGGGTGATTCATGCGCCCGCCGGACTCACCCTGGTCACACGACTCCGCGCACGGCACAAACAAAAGGCGCCTCGCGGGCGCCTTTTTTCCCAACCGACGTGCCGGGCTACGTCGCCGGCGTCGATTCCGAAGGCGCCGCCACCGGCGCAGGCGCCGGCGCCGCGCCTTCTTCCGCCGCCGCCTTCATCGAAAGACGCAGCCGTCCCTTGTCGTCGGCTTCGAGCACCTTGACGCGGACGATCTGCCCTTCCTTCACATAGTCCGAAACCTGATTGACCCGCTCCTTCGCGATCTGTGAAATGTGCAGGAGGCCATCCTTGCCCGGCAGCACCTGAACGATAGCGCCGAAGTCGAGGAGGCGCAGCACGGTGCCTTCGTAGATCCGGCCGACTTCGACCTCCGCCGTGATGTCCTCGATGCGCTTCCGCGCAATATTGCACGCATCCGCATTGACCGACGCGATCGTGATGGTGCCGTCGTCCTGGATGTCGATCGTCGTGCCGGTCTCTTCGGTGAGCGCGCGGATCACGGCGCCGCCCTTGCCGATCACGTCGCGGATCTTCTCCGGATTGATCTTGAACGTCATCATCCGCGGCGCGTGCTGCGATACCTCGGTGCGCGCGTGCGGCAGCGCCTCCTGCATCAGATGCAGGATGTGCATCCGGCCCTCGCGCGCCTGCGACAGCGCAACCCCCATGATTTCCTTGGTGATGCCCTGGATCTTGATATCCATCTGCAGCGCGGTGATGCCGCGGTCGGTGCCGGCGACCTTGAAATCCATGTCGCCGAGGTGATCCTCGTCTCCGAGGATGTCGGTCAGCACGGCGAAGCGGTTGCCTTCCTTGATGAGGCCCATCGCGATGCCCGCGACGTGCGCCTTCGTCGGCACGCCGGCGTCCATCAGTGCGAGGCTGGCGCCGCAGACCGAGGCCATCGACGAACTGCCGTTCGATTCGGTGATCTCCGATACCACGCGCATCGAGTATGCGAATTCCTCCGCCGTCGGCAGCACCGCGAGCAGCGCGCGCTTGGCGAGGCGGCCGTGGCCGATCTCGCGGCGCTTCGGCGTTCCGACACGGCCCGTCTCGCCGGTCGCATACGGCGGCATGTTGTAGTGAAGCATGAAGCGGTCGGTGTACTCCCCCATCAGCGCGTCGATGCGCTGCTCGTCGCGGGCGGTGCCAAGCGTGGCGACGACGATCGCCTGCGTCTCGCCGCGCGTGAACAGCGCCGAGCCGTGCGTGCGCGGCAGCACGCCCGTGCGGATCGAGATCGGGCGTACGGTGCGCGTGTCGCGGCCGTCGATACGCGGCTCGCCGGACAGGATCTGGTTGCGCACGATCTTCGACTCGAGCTCGAACACGAAATTGTTGACCTCGTTCGCGTAGCCGGCGGGCGCGTCGGCGGGAATGCATTCCGTAGCGACCTTGGCATAGATGTCCTTCAGACGCTGCTGTCGCGCCTGCTTCGAGCGCAGCAGATAGGCTTCGTGCAGCGCGGCGTCGGCAACCCCCGTGACGCTCCCGATCATCGCCTCGTTCTTGGCCGGCGGCTGCCAGTCCCACAACGGCTTGCCGCCCGCTTCGACCAGCTCGTGGATCATGCCGATCGCCGCCTGCTGCTGCTGGTGGCCGAACACCACCGCGCCCAGCATGACCTCTTCGGGCAATTCGTTGGCTTCCGATTCCACCATCAGCACGGCAGCTTCCGTGCCGGCGACGACGAGGTTAAGCGCCGATGTGGTGAGCTCGGTCTTGGTCGGGTTCAGCACGTATTGGCCGTCGACGTAGCCCACGCGCGCGGCGCCGATCGGGCCATTGAACGGAACACCTGCGAGCATCAGCGCGGCCGAAGCGCCGATCATGGCCGGGATGTCGGGATCGATCTCGGGGTCGACCGACATCACCGTCGCGATCACCTGCACTTCGTTGTAGAAGCCGTCCGGAAACAACGGCCGGATCGGGCGATCGATGAGGCGCGAGGTCAACGTCTCCTTCTCCGAAGGCCGGCCTTCGCGCTTGAAAAAGCCGCCGGGGATCTTGCCGGCGGCGTAGGTCTTTTCCTGATAATCCACGGTCAGCGGAAAGAAGTCCTGGCCAGACTTGGCTTCCTGCCGGGCCACCGCGGTGACGAGCACGACGGTGTCGTCCAGACTCGCCAGCACCGCTCCGCCGGCCTGGCGGGCGATCTCTCCGGTTTCGAGCGTCAAGGTGTGGCGGCCGTAGGGAATCGATTTCTTGATGGGGTTCACGTTGTCCTCAATTCAGCATGAAAAACGATGGCCGCGCACGATCGGCGCGGCCATTGCAATTGTTCAGGGGAGCGTCGCGTCGAAGCGCGACGGAGCCATTCGCGGGTCCTGGCGCAGCATCGTTCGCGCATTGTTCATTCTTCGCGCGACCGGAAGGCAAAGGCGAGAAACCAGCTCGAGGAATCCAGGCGCGCTTACTTGCGCAGCCCGAGCTTCTCGATCAGCGTGCGGTAACCATCCGCATTGCGCGACTTCAAATAGTCGAGCAGCTTGCGGCGACGCGACACCATGCGCAGCAAGCCGCGCCGCGAGTGGTGATCTTTCACGTTGGCTTTGAAGTGGTCGTTGAGGCCGTTGATGCGCGCGGTGAGCAGCGCGACCTGCACTTCTGGCGAACCGGTGTCGCCCTTGATTCTCTGGTGATCGGCGATGACCTTCGCCTTTTCCTGCACAGTGACTGCCATGTCGTCATCCTTCTGTCGAGAAATGCGCGCGGGACCGGCAGAGGCCCCGGCGTTGATTTTCCGCGCATTCTCAAGTACGCGCGGCCGTGCTTAAGGGAAACATAAGATTATACGTTGGAAAGTGCTTAGGATTCAAGCGCTTTTCCGGACGGCGCGTCGGTACGGGCGAGCCGCAGCGACCGTAGCGCGCCGCCTTCCGCTTCGACCAATCCGACGAAGCGTCCCATCGGACCGTAGCAGCGGAACCTGCCTTCCGCTTCGACCGGCGCCGTCCCGGCCTTTCCCTGCGCGAGCGCCAACGCCGTGGGCGCGTCGACGTCGAGCCGCGCGACGCCGGACAAAGGGGCGTCGGACGGCAGCAGCAGCGAGTCCCGCGCCGGGCCGTCCATCGCCTGCAGCGCTTCCATCGTCACCGCGCCCGCGAGCGAAAACGGCCCGGAGACGGTGCGCCGCAAGGCTCCGAGGTGCGCACAGGAGGAAAGCGCGGCGGCAATGTCCTCGGCGAGCACCCGAATGTAGGTGCCCTTGCCGGACTCGACTCGCAACACTGCGGTGGGAGGCACCCAATCGATCAACTCGATGGCGGCAATCTCGATCGGCCGCGGGACGCGGGGAATGTCGACGCCGGCGCGGGCGTACTCGTAGTAGTTGCGGCCGCGGAATTTGAGCGCCGCGAACGCCGGCGGGATCTGGACTGTCGGGCCGACGAAGCGCGTCAATGCCGACTCGAGCTCGGCCCGCGAAAACGCCACGTCGCAGGTGCGCACGGCTTCACCCTCCGCGTCGCCCGTGGTCGTCGCGACGCCGAAGCGCACTGTTGCGACATACTCCTTCGGTGCGTCGAGCAGCGTCTGCGCGAACTTCGTCGCATCGCCGAAGCAGAGCGGCAGGAGGCCTGTGGCCAGGGGGTCGAGCGTCCCCGTGTGGCCCGCCTTCTCGGCCGCGTACAGATGCTTGGCGCGTTGCAGCGCCGCGTTCGACGAAAGGCCCGCGGGCTTGTCCAGCAGCAGCACGCCGTCGACCCGCCGGCGCGGGGGCCGGGAGCGACCACCGGAGGCCGCCATCAGGAGTTGGGCTTGCGGTCCGCGGCGACGGCTTCGTCGATGAGCTGCGACAAACGCATGCCGGACTCGATCGAATCGTCGTACGCGAAGTGGAGTTGCGGTACCGAGTAGAGCTGCATCCGGTGCGACAGCTCGGTGCGCAGGAAACCGGCGGTGTGCTGCAGCGCGCGCACCGCCTCGTCGGCGTGCTCGCGGCCGGCGAGATGCGTGACGAAGATCTTCGCGTGCGACAGGTCCCCCGATACTTCGACCGCCGTGATCGTGACCCTCCCGACGCGCGGGTCCTTGACATCGTCGCGCAAGAGCTCCGCGAGCTCGCGCTGGATCTGCTCGCCGACCCGCTGCGCGCGCTGCGAATGTTTCTTCACATCGGCCGGGACGAAAATGGGGCTACAGCGTCCGCGAGACTTCGACGATCTCGTAGACCTCGAGCTGGTCACCCTTCTCGACGTCGTTGAAGTTCTTGAGCGACAGGCCGCATTCGAAGCCGCCCTTGACTTCGCGCACGTCGTCCTTGAAGCGCTTCAACGAGTCGAGCTCGCCGTCATGGATCACGACGCTGTCGCGCAAAAGCCGCACGCGCGAGCCGCGCTTGACCACGCCGTCCAACACGTAGCAGCCGGCGACCGTTCCGACCTTGGAGATCTTGTAAACCTCGCGCACCTCGACCAGCCCGATCTGGCTTTCCTTCTTGTCGGGCGCGAGCATCCCCGACAGCGCCGCCTTCACCTCGTCGACCGCGTCGTAGATGATGTTGTAGTAGCGGATATCCACACCGCTGTGCTCGGCGAGCTTGCGCGCCGCGACGTCGGCCCGGACGTTGAAGCCGATGACGACCGCCTTCGACGCGAGCGCCAGGTTGATGTCGGACTCGGTGATGCCACCCACCCCCGCGTGCACGATGTTGACCTTGACCTCGCCGGTAGAGAGCTTCGTCAGCGCCTGCGCCAGGGCTTCGTAGCTCCCCTGGACGTCGGCCTTGACGATCAGCGCGAGCGACTTGATCGCGTCCTCGGCCATCTGGTCGAACATGTTCTCGAGCTTCGCCGCCTGTTGCTTCGCGAGCTTGACGTCGCGGAACTTGCCCTGGCGGAAGAGGGCGATCTCGCGCGCCTTGCGCTCGTCGCCGAGCGCCATGACGTCCTCCCCCGCTAGCGGCACATCGGACAGGCCCTGGATCTCGACGGGGATGGCCGGGCCGGCGCTCGTCACCGCCTTGCCGTTTTCGTCGGTCATCGCGCGCACGCGGCCGAACACGGCGCCGGCGAGCACGATATCGCCGCGCTTCAGCGTTCCCGAATGCACGAGCACGGTCGCGACCGGCCCCTTGCCCTTGTCCAGGCGCGACTCGATGACGATGCCGCGTGCGGGCGCGTTCTTCGGCGCCTTCAATTCGAGCACTTCCGCCTGCAGCAGGATCGCGTCGAGCAGCTCGTCGATCCCCGCTCCGGTCTTCGCGGAAACGGGAATGAATTGCGCCTCGCCGCCGTACTCCTCGGGGATCACGCTCTCGGCTACGAGCTCCTGCTTGACGCGCTCGAGGTTCGCCTCGGGCTTGTCGATCTTGTTGATCGCGACCACGATCGGCACGTTGCCGGCCTTGGCGTGGGCGATCGCTTCCTTCGTTTGCGGCATCACGCCGTCGTCGGCCGCGACCACCAGGATCACGATGTCGGTCACCTTCGCTCCGCGAGCGCGCATCGCCGTGAACGCCTCGTGGCCCGGCGTGTCGAGGAACGTGATCACGCCCTTCTTCGTCTGCACGTGATACGCGCCGATGTGCTGCGTGATTCCGCCCGCCTCGCCGCTCGCGACTCGCGTGCGCCGAATGGTATCGAGGAGCGACGTCTTGCCGTGGTCGACGTGGCCCATCACCGTCACGACCGGCGGCCTTGGCTCGGCTTCGACGTCGGTGGCCTCGGATTCGGCAAGCAGCGCATCCGGATCGTCCTGTGGCGCGGCCTTGGCCTTGTGGCCCATTTCCGCGGCCAGGATGATCGCGGTCTCCTGATCCAGCACCTGGTTGATGGTCACCATCTGACCGAGCTTCATGAGCGCCTTGATGACCTCGGCCGCCTTCACCGACAGCTTCCGCGCGAGCTCGGCCACCGTGATCGTCTCGGGAATCGTGACGTCGCGGATGATTGGAGCCGCTGCGCCCTGCGCGGCACCTTCGCCGCTTTCCTCGTCGTGGCGCCGGGCTCCGCCGACCTTCGGCTGCCGCCAGCCGACGGCCGCCGTGCCGCCCGTGACGTCGCCGCGAAGCTTGAGCGCGCGTCGCCGCGCGGCTTCTTCCTGGAACCCCGCGCCGCTCTTCTTGACGGGCTTCGATCGCTCGCCCGGCTTCGCCGCGGGACGGTGCAGCGTGCCCTCGGTCGGAGTCTTGGCGGCGGCCGCCTTCCCGGGCTTCGGCGTCTCCGCCACCTTCGCCGCTGCGGCCACCGCGGCCGCTTCGGCATCCGCCGCGGCCTTGGCGGCGGCTTCCTCGGCCTCGCGCTCCTTCTTCGTCTTGCGCTTGACCACCTGCTCCTGCTTTTTCTGCACTTCCTCCTGCTGGCGCGCGATCAGCTCCTGCGCCTTCTTTTCCTCGGCTTCGCGTGCCGCGAGCTCCTCGGCGCTGATGAGTGGCGCGGCGACCGGCTTGACCGGTTCCTCGACCGGAGGCGCGGCCTCGCTCTCGTCGCGCTTCACGAACACGCGCTTCTTGCGCACTTCGATCTGGATCGTCCGCGCCTTGCCGGTGGAGCCGGCGGCCTTGATCTCCGTCGTTTGCTTCCTCGTCAGCGTGATCTTCTTCTTGGGCTCGCCCGCGGCGCCATGCTGCTTCTGCAAATATTCGAGCAGCCTGGTCTTGTCCTGCTCGGACAGCCCGTCGCCTGCGTTCTTGCCGGCGACCCCCGCCTTCGCCAGCTGCTCGATGAGCGCGCCCGGCGGCAGCTTGAGCTCCGTCGCAAATTGTTCGATCGTCGTGTGCGCCATGTGCTTCTCCCGCTTGCCCTGTTTCCGTGCGCGATGCTCAGTGCCGCGTCGGTGCCGCCGTGAGCCCCACGGGCTCGGCTTCGGCCGGCGCGTCGTCGAACCAGTGCGCGCGCGCCTTCATGATGAGATCCTGCGCGCTATCCTCCGCGATGCCGGTTAGCTCGACCAGCTCGTCGCCGGCCAAGTCGGCGAGCGCGTCGCGCGTCGTGATCCCGTGCACCGCCAGCTTGCTGGCGATCTCGGTATCCATGCCCTCGAGGTTGAGCAGCGCCTCTTCGACGTTCTCGACATTCTCCTCGCGGACGATCGCGTCCGTCAGGAGTGCGTTGCGCGCCCGGCTTCGCAACTCGTTCACCGTGTCGGCGTCGAACGCTTCGATCTCGAGCATTTCGTTCAACGGCACGTACGCGATCTCCTCGAGCGACGTGAAGCCCTCGCCGATGAGGATGTCGGCGACTTCCTCGTCGACGTCGATCTTGTCCATGAAGAGCTGGCGCAGCCGCTGCCCCTCCTCGTCGTGCTTCTTCTGCGAATCCTCGACGCTCATCAGGTTCAACTCCCACCCGGTGAGCTCGGAGGCAAGGCGCACGTTCTGGCCGAGCCGTCCGATCGCAATCGCGAGGTTCTCCTCGTCCACCACGACGTCCATGCTGTGCTTCTCCTCGTCGACGACGATCGACGAGATCTCGGCGGGCGCCAGCGCATTGATGACGAACTTGGCCGGGTCCTCGGAGAACAGGATGATGTCGACGCGCTCGCCGGCGAGCTCGTTGGTCACCGCCGTGACGCGCGAGCCGCGCATGCCGATGCATGTGCCCTGCGGATCGAGCCGCGGGTCGTTCGACTTCACCGCGATCTTGGCGCGGATGCCGGGGTCGCGTGCCGCGGCGCGGATCTCGATCAGGCCTTCCTCGATCTCCGGCACCTCGAGCTCGAAGAGACGCATCAGGAATTCCGGCGCGATCCGCGACAGGATGAGCTGCGGACCTTTGGCCGTGCGGTCGATCTTGGTCACGAACGCCCGGATGCGGTCGCCGACGCGCAGCATTTCCTTCGGAATCAGCTGGTCGCGCGGGATCACGCCCTCGATGCGGCCGGACTCGACGATCACGTTGCCGCGCTCGATGCGCTTGACAGTCCCGGTCAAGAGGTTGTCCTGCCGCTCGAGGAAGTCGTTCAGGATCTGCTCGCGCTCGGCGTCGCGGATCTTTTGCAGGATCACCTGCTTCGCCGCCTGTGCGCCGATGCGGCCGAACTCGACCGGCTCGAGCGGCTCCTCGATGACGTCGCCCAGCTTGAGCTCGTTGCCGCGCTCACCGGCATCGGTGATCGCGATCTGGTAGGCGGGCTCCTCGTGCTCTTCATCGGGCACGACGGTCCAGCGCCGGAAGGATTCGTAATCGCCCGTCTCGCGGTCGATCGACACGCGCGCGTCGATTTCCTCGGCGAAGCGTTTTTTCGTCGCCGACGCGAGCGCCGATTCGAGCGCCGTGAACACGATTTCCTTCGCGACGTTCTTTTCGCGCGCGAGCGCGTCGACCAGCAGCAGCAGTTCGCGATTCATGTCGCCTTTCTCCACTCGATCTTTGGTACGAGCCGCGCGCGGTCGATGTCGGCGAGCGGAATCGTCTTCGTCCCCTGTTCGGTCGCGACGAGGACGGCGCCGTCCGCGAAGCCCTGCAGGATGCCCTTGATGCGTCTCACGTTCGCGATGGGGTTGCTGAGCCGGAATTCCGCCTCCTCGCCCGCGAACCGCTCGAAGTCAGCCGCCTTGCGAAGCGGCCGGTCCAATCCCGGCGACGACACTTCCAGCCGGTCGAAATCGAAGTTCTCGACCGCGAACACGCGCGTGAGCTGTCGGCTGACCCGCGCGCAATCGTCGACGCTCACTCCCTTGGGCTTGTCGATGAAGACGCGAAGGTACCGGCCCTTGGGAGAGCTCTCCCAATCGACCAGCTCATACCCCATCGGGGGCAGTGTCCGTTCCAGTAGTTCGCCCAGATTCATCGCCATGTAAAAAGGGTTGCGCCAAAAAAAAATGGGCTGCGCCCAGCCCATTTCTCCTGCTTATCCATACACATAATAGCAGAAATCGGTGCAGATTTGAAGGGGATCGACCGGCCGGCGGCAAAGCCAGCGTCGCCCCCCGGGGGTTCGGCGGGCCAAGGCGGCTCCGGCCAGGACGGTTGCAGCGCATCGAGCTACCAAATAGGATGGTCCCCCGCTCACGGCGAGGATGGTCCCCCGGCTCACGGCGCCACTTCTGTGCATGAATCGGTGAACACCGCCCCGCGCGAGCTCCCGCCGCTCGCCTCAGGGGTCACCCTCTGGTGGTGCGAGCTCGAGCGCACGGCCGAGGACTTGGCGGGGATCGCCGCGCTCCTTTCCCAGGCGGAATTGGCGCGCGCCGCGCGCTTCGGGACCACTGCGCTCCGGGAGCGGTGGATCGCGGGCCGTGGCGCGCTGCGCGTGGTGCTAGGGCGCACCCTCGGCATCGACGCGGCCGACGTCGCGCTCCGCCGGGGCGTGCGCGGTCGCCCCGAGCTCGCCGACGACCCGGCGCGCGTCGATTTCAACGTCTCGCATACGCGCGGCGTCGCGCTGGTGGCGATTGCCCGCGATCTCCCCGGAAGGACGCGCGTCGGCGTCGACATCGAGCACCGCGACCGCGAAGTCGGCGCCGACCAGCTCGCACGAAAGTTCCTCACGCCAGGGGAACAGGCAACGCTTGCGGATCTCCCGCCCGCTCTCGGACGGCAGCGCTTTCTGCGCTATTGGACGTGCAAGGAGGCGATGAGCAAGGCGACGGGCGACGGCCTCATCGCGCCCTTTCGGCAGCTCGACGTCGACCTCGCGAATCCGCCGCGCCTTCGCGCCGGGCCGCCTCCCTACCTGCCCGGCGACTGGTCGCTACATTTCGCCGATGTCCCCGCAGCGTGGCTCGCGACGGTCGCGATCTGGCGCGCATCGCCGTGAATCGGCGTTCGGCAAGGGGTGCGCGTTCCGGGGCAGACCAGGGTCTGTTCACACTATGTCCGCAAGTGCGAACAGGCCCTCTACCGTTTCGCCCGCCGGCGGCGTCCTTCGGTCTCCGGTTGATCCGGCTTGGGATACTTCCACCGCTTCTGCAGCCACAGCCAGTCCGCGGGACTTTCCTGAATCGCGATCTCGAGCTGCCGCGCGAACCGCTCCATGATCGGCGTGTCCCCGAACCCGGCCTCCACATCGAAGGGCGGCATCGCCAGCGGCAGGAGCCGCACCGAATAGCGCCCGCGGCCCACGCGGCGCATCGCAACGTAAAGGACGGGCGAATCGAGAAACCGCGCGACCTTTTCCGCACCCACGAAAAACGCCGTGTCCCGGTTGAGGAAGCGCGACCAGTGCTTCTTGTCGTCACGAGGGGGTGTCTGGTCCGCGATCAGCGCGTAGCCGCGCGGCGTGCCGGCGCGATTCATCAATTCGTAGACGAAATCCTCGCGCAGAATCGGCTTGCCCCCGAAACGCGACCGCGCGTCCAGCAGGAAGCGGTCGAGCGTCGCGACGCGCTGCTTCTGGTACACCGCATCGATCGGCAGGCCAAAGCGCGCGCCTCCGGCCGGCAACAGCCACTCCCAGTTGCAGAAATGCGGCGTGAGCAGCACCACCGATTGCCGCGCGGCGACGGCGGCATCGACCAGGCTCGTGTTCTCGAAGGTCACGCGCTGCGCCAGCTTTTCTGCGCTGGCGCCGAAACCCCAGATGGCTTCCATCACGACGTCCGCGATGTTGCGATACGACTGGCGCAGGATGCGCGCGCGCTCGGGCGCCGGCTTGTCCGGAAACGCGAGCGCAATGTCGCCCGCCACCTGGTCACGGCGCCAGCGGACGATGTGGAACACGATCACGTGGAGGACCCAGCCCCACGCATAAAGGACGGGCAGCGGCGTCCTGGTCAGGGCTTGCAGCAGGAAGCGCAATGGGGCGAGGGGGCCGGCGGGATCCCGGGTGTGACGACTCAGCTCGGCCGTTGCGCGAAGATCAGCCACAGCCGCGCGAGCTCGGCCGTCCCGTCCGCGCCGCCGACATTCTGAAACGTCCGGACGGCGTCCGCCTTCCGTCCCGCGGACAGATAGGCAATGCCGAGGTGCAGCTTCGCCTCGTCAGGCCGCCGGAGACCGCCTTTCGCAATGCCCTGCTCCATCATCGTGATGCCCGTGTCGAACTGTCCTCCGCTCACATAGGCGAAGCCGACGTTGACGAGCGCCTCCCCGTCGCGCGCCGCACCCGCGGCCTTGCCGCTTTGCACGAGCTGCTTCTGATCTTCGACCACCTGCTTCGCGGCGGTATCGCGCAGGCGCTTCTGCGCCTCCGCATCGGCGCCCGTGCCGAGCGCGCCGGAAGCGAATCCCTCGTCGGAGATGCGCTTGGCCTCGGCCGGGAGGCCCGCGTCCAGGGCGAGTCGCGTCATCGCCGCGTAGGAAGCGGTCCCATCGAACGTGCCCGTGGCGTGCCGCAGCCGCAATACGTCGAGCGCATTGCGGTTCGAGAAGGAGGGCTTGCTCTCGACCCGACGAATGGCGTCCGCCCAGTACTCCTTCTTCGGATAGGAGGCGAGGAGCTTCTCCAGGGCGAAGGCGTAGCCGGCGTCGTCGCCGAGCTTGGCATAGCAGTTCGTCAGGAGCTGCAGCCACTCCTGGGCGGGCGCCCCGCCGGATTTCGCGTCGGCGTCGATGAGCGCGCGCAGTTCGCGGGCCGCATTGGCACAGTCGCCGGCGAGATAGTGCGATTGAATCATGAGCCCCCGGATTTCGGCGTTCGTCCCGCCTTCGCTCAGGTAACGCGACGCCCAGGACGCGGCCTTGGGATAGTCCTTGGCCTTGAAATAGAGCTCCGCGAGCACTTCGATCATCTTCGTCCGCTCGGCCGGAGTGAGGCCGCCCGCGGCGAAGACCATCTCGAACGAACGCGTGGCAGTCGGGATGTCCCCAGCGCCGGATGCGGCGATGGCGCGCATGCGCTCGATGGCCACGTTTTCCGCCGCAGTCCGATTGGAAACGGCATCCGCCTCCCGGATCTTCACGAGCGCCTCGGCGAATTTTCCGGCGCGGATCAGTTCCTCCGCCGCCTTGAGCGGCGCGACGATCTCGGTCCGCAACGCGTTCGGGCTGCGTCTGCGCCTGAGACTGGGGTTGTGGTTGCGCCTGCGGTTGCGGCGGCGACGGCGGCCGCGGCGGCCCGTACGTCTGCGCGTGCGACGTCGCGACCACACCGCCGAACGCCAACAGACATGCGACCGGCGCCGCCCGTCGCACAAGCCAGCCCAGCATAGATCGGATCGACTCCATCAGATGCCCATTCCGGAAGGGTCCACCACGCGCCGGACCGGTCGGCAGGAAACCAGAACGCTGTCCGGCGGCGAAGCACGAGAACCGCGGCCGGGCGAGCACCGCGCATTCTACAAGCTTTCGGTCGCTGCCACGCCGCGCCGACGGCGGCCCGCGACGGGGCGATGCGGTCGGCAGGTCCGACAGGTTCCTAAGCTTTCACTACGCCGCGCCGGATCTGGTCCAGCTCGATCGATTCGAACAGTGCCTTGAAATTGCCTTCGCCGAATCCTTCGTTGCCTTTGCGCTGGATAAATTCGAAAAACACCGGCCCGAACTGGTTCTCCGAGAAGATCTGCAACAACACCTTGCCCGCGTCGCCGTCGATCAGGATGTTGCGCCGCTTGAGCTCGGCGAGCGGCTCGCCGTGGCCGGGCATCCGCTTGTCCACGCCCTCATAGTACGTTTCGGGTGTCGCGAGCAGCTTGACCCCCGCGGCAGTCAGCGAGTCCACCGTCTTGTAGAGATCGGTCGACCCCATCGCGATGTGCTGGACGCCTTCGCCGTGATAGCGGTCGAGGTACTCCTGTATCTGGCCCGCCTTCTCCTGGCCCTCCTCGTTGATCGGGATGCGGATCTTGCCGCATGGGCTCGTCATCGCGCGGGACTTGACACCCGTGACCTGCCCCTCGAGGTCGAAGTACCGTATCTCGCGGAAATTGAACAGGCGCTCGTAGTAGCTCGACCACTCGTCCATGCGCCCGCGATGCACGTTGTGCGTCAGGTGATCGATATAGGCGAGGCCATGGCCGGCGGGATTCTGCGGCGTTCCCGGAATCGCCTCGAAATCGACGTCGTAGATGCTGATGTTGCCGATCTCGCCCGGTTGCGCGCCGTCCTTGCCGCGCCATCGATCGACGAGATAGATCATCGAATCGCCGATGCCCTTGATCGCCGGAATGTTGAGCTCGCCCGGTCCGCCGGTCGAATCGTAGCCCCAGGCGCCCAGCGAAATGGCGCGCGCGTACGCCTTTCCCGCATCGGCCACGCGGAACGCGATGGCGCAGATCGACGGGCCGTGCAGGCGGGCGAAGCGCTGCGCGAAGCTGTCGGGCTCCGCATTGAGGATGAAGTTGATCTCGCCCTGGCGATAGAGCGTCACCTTCTTGCGCCGATGCCGCGCGACAGCCATGAACCCCAGCTGCCCGAACATCTTGCCCATCGCCTCGGGATCGGACGCCGCGTACTCGATGAACTCGAAGCCGTCGGTCCCCATCGGGTTGTCCCACGGCACAAACGCTGCGTTCGATTCGTTCATGGCAAAGAACTCCCTCAGTGCTCCCGGGAGGCAGCGTACGCAGTGAGCGTGGGGGGCTGCTCAACTATTCCGGGATTACTGCCGTCGCTTCGATCTCCACCTTGGCCGCATCCTCGATCAGGGCAGCGACCTCCACGGCGGTCATCGCCGGAAAATGCCGGCCGATGATTTCGCGATACGCTACTCCGATCCGGGGATACGCGGCAATGTATTCCCGCTTGTCGACGACGTACCAGGTCATCCGGACGATGTGCTCGGGCCGGGCGCCCGCCTCCGCGAGCACCGTGACGATGTTCGCGAGCGACTGCCGCACCTGACCCACGAGATCCGGCGCGCGGAACACGCCCTCCGCGTCCCAGCCGATCATGCCGCTGACGAAAATCATCTTCCCCTTCGCCGCGATACCGTTCGCGTAGCCTTTCGGCCGGGGCCAATCCGGGGGCTGCAGGAATTCCATTCGTCGTCCTTTCGGATTCGCAAGAGTCGCCGCCGGCGTACAGAGCGCACCGCCTCTCAACTGTCGAGCAGTTTGGCCGCGATCTGCTGCGGCGTGAGGCCGGCGTTGGCGGCGGCGGCTTCCTTTTCGCGCTGGAGATTGCGCTCGAGCTGGGCCTTTGCGGACCGGTACTGCTTCGGCCACGGCAGGTTCGGATAGCCGAGCTTCGCCGTTTCGGTAAGCGTCCACGCGGGATTCGCGAGATGCGGGCGCGCAATGGCGCACAGGTCGGCGCGACCGGCGGCGATGATCCCGTTCGCATGGTCGGCCTCGAAAATTGCGCCCACGGCAATGGTGGCGATGCCTGCCTCGTTTCGTATCCGGTCGGCGAACGGCGTCTGGTACATCCGCCCGTAAACCGGCTTGGCGTCCGGCACGACCTGGCCGGACGAGCAATCCATCATGTCCGCCCCCGCCGCCTTGAACAGCCGGCCGATGGCCACCGCGTCGTCCGGCGTGATGCCGCCTTCCGCCCAATCGTGCGCGGAGATGCGCACGCTGATCGGTTTCTCCGCGGGCCAGGCGGCGCGAATGGCCGCGAACACCTCGAGCGGATATCGGCAGCGGCCGGCGAGATCGCCGCCGTACTCATCGTCGCGACGGTTGGTGAGCGGCGAAATGAAACTCGAGAGCAGATAACCGTGCGCGCAATGGAGCTCCAGCCAGTCGAAGCCAGCCTCCGCCGCGCGGCGCGTGGCGGCCACGAAATCGCGCCTTGATCCGCGCCAGGTCGTCGCGCGTCGCCGCGCGCGCGGTTTGCGAAATGCCGGCGAGATATTGCTGCGCACTGGCGGACACGAGCGGCCAATTGCCCGTAGCCAAGGGTTGATCCTCGCCTCCCGCCCAAGGCACGCAAGTCGAGCCCTTCGCGCCCGCGTGCCCCAGCTGCATCGCGATCTTCGCATCGGTCTCCGCGTGGACGAAAGCCGCGATGCGACTCCAGGCGTCGCGCTGCGCATCGTTCCACAAGCCCGGGCAGCCGGGCGTGATCCGTGCGTCCGGCGACACGCAGGTCATTTCGGCGCACACCATCCCGGCCCCGCCCATCGCGCGCGCGCCCAAATGCACCAGGTGGAAATCGCCGGGGAGGCCGTCCATTGCCGAGTATTGCGCCATCGGCGACACGACGATCCGGTTCTTGAGCACGACGCCGCGCGCGCGGAACGGTGTCAACATCGGCGGAATCGGGCGCGACGTGGAAGGTACCGGCACGCCGGCCTGTGCGAAAGCGTGCGCGGCCACCCAGTTCTCATAGCCCTCGACATACCCTGCGTCGCGCAAGCGGAGGTTCTCATGCGGAATGCGCTGGCTCCGCGTCAGCATCGAATAGGCGAACTGGGGGGCCTCGAAGTGCGTGTACCGATCGACGTTCTCGAACCACTCCATCGAATTGCGCGCCGCGCTCTGGATCTTCAGCACCTCGACCGAGCGGACGTCCTGATAGACGGCAAGCACCTTGCCCATGCCTTCCGCGCCATGGACGGCGCAGCAGCGCGCGAGCTCGATGGCATCCTCGAGGGCGAGTTTCGTGCCGGAGCCGATCGAATAATGCGCGGTGTGCGCGGCATCGCCCATCAGCACGAGCGGCACCGCCTTGCCGCCCGACATCGATCCGGTGGACCCAGTTGCCGCAGACGATGCGCGGAAACTTGATCCAGATCGCCGAACCGCGCAGGTGCGTGGCGTTGGACAGCAGCGGATGGCCGCCAAGCCGGGCCGCGAACAGCTTCTCGCAGAAGCGGATGCCCTCCTCCTGGCTCATCCGGTCGAGACCCGCGCGCCGCCAGACTTCCTCCGGCGTCTCGACGATGAACGTCGACGTTTCGCCGTCGAACTGGTAGATGTGCGCCTGGAACCAGCCGTACTCCGTCTCCTCGAATGCGAACGTGAAGGCGTCGAATCGCTGCTTCGTGCCGAGCCAGACGAAGCGGCACCGCCGCGTGTCGACCTCCGGCCGGAAGACTTCCTGGTGGCGCGCGCGGATGCCGCTGTTGATGCCGTCGCAGCCGATCATGAGATCGGCGCCATAGGCGGCCGCGACCGCGCGCTCGTCGCTCACAGTGGTCTCGAAGACCAGCTTCACGCCAAGCGCCTCGCATCGCGCCTGCAGGATGTTGAGCAACCGCTTGCGGCCGATGCCGCAGAAGCCGTGGCCGCGCGGACGTGACTTTGCGCCCCTTGAAGAAGACGTCGATGTCGTCCCAGTGGTTGAATGCCTGCAGGATCGTCCTCGCCGTGGGCTCGTCGGCGGCGACGAGATTGCCGAGCGTCTGGTCCGAAAACACCACGCCCCAGCCGAATGTGTCGTAGGCCCGATTGCGCTCGACGACGACGACTTCGTGCCTCGGGTCCCGCTTCTTCATCAGCAGGCCGAAGTAGAGGCCGGCCGGCCCGCCGCCGATGCATACGATGTTCATTCGTCTCCTCTCACGCATTTATTTGACATCTAAAGCATTTCCCTGTCAACCGCGCGAGCCGGGCGAGCGCATGGCGCGCTGCCCGCCGGGAAGAGGTCCTTGTACAATCTCGCAATGACCTCGCCGGCGCCCTCGCGAAGGCCGCGGCCGCAATGATCGAGGCCGATCGCGGGGCTCCTGCGTTCGATCACTGGCACCCAGGAATCGCGTCGCGCATCCCTCGGGAGATCCGCCACCTCGCGACCATCTATCGGCCGGAGAACGTCACGACCGACGTGGACCGGACGGAGGAGCTCTCCGATCTCACCGGTCTCGATTGCAGCGAGCTCGTCGCCTTCCGGCCTGGGCGGCTCCTCCTGCACGAGCTCCTGATTCGGGTCACCGCCGATATCTCGGTACCTGACGGCTCGAAGATCGAGGATCTGGGCATCAATTTTCGCCGGATCGTGAACACGATTCTCACGAAGTACATCGCGCCGGAACAGCGCGTGATGGAGGCGAGCTACGAATCGCTGCGGCGCGACTTGGCGGCGGTCATCGCGACGGAGCTTGCGCTTCTCTATCCCGCGCCGTCGAACGTCGCCGCGCCGCCGCGATCGGCGGTGAGCCGCCTGCGCACGCTGTTCCATCGGGCTCGCCACAGCGACACGACGGCCGACGCCGGCGCTGCTGCCGAGAGCGCCGTCATCGCCGCTTGGGAGGCGAGTGCGCGCAGCGGCCACGAGCCGGTACGCATAGCCGCGTGTCGCGCTCTGGCTCGGGTCGCCTCCGCGCTGGTCGCCCGCCACGGCCAGGTCTGGGGCGATCGCGACACGATCGCGGCGCTGGCACTCGACCTCGCGTGCAATGCGCACGGCAGCGAGGTCATCGGTCGCCTCGTCGACCCTCTGCTCGAAGAAGGCCGCGGCGATGGAGCCGTATACGCTGTTGCCGCGGCAGGAGCTCCCGGTCGTGATGAACACCAAAGGAGCCTCGGCGTCGGGGAAGAGTACGCTGCGCCCGCGGCAGCGCCAGCTTGCGCGCGACATCGGCGTGCGGTGGAGCGAGTTCGCACTCATCAGCCCCGACATCTGGCGCAAGCAACTCCTCGACTACGGCACGCTCGGCCCGGCCTACAAATACGGCGGCGCATTCACCGGCGAGGAGTTGCAGATCGTCGACAAGAAGCTCGATCGCTACATGGCGATGAAGGCGGAGCGCGGAGAAATGACGCATCTGCTGATCGACCGGTTCCGCTTCGACAGCTTCGCCCCCGACTCGGACGAAGCCGGCAGCAACCTCCTCACCCGGTTCGGCCACGACGTCTATCTCTTCTTCATGATCACGCCGCCCGAGGCCCTGGTCGAGCGAGCGTGGAAGCGCGGCCTCGAGCTCGGGCGCTACAAGGCCGTGGACGATACGCTCGCGCACGGGATCGAAGCGTACTCGGGAATTCCGCGCCTCATCTTCACCTGGGCTACGCGCAGCGACAAGCGTGTGCAATTCGAGCTGCTCGACAACAGCGTGGCGGCGGGCGAGCGTCCGCGCACGGTCGCCTTCGGCTCGAACCGCGTATTGAACGTGCTGGACGTCAAGAGCATGCTCGACATCGAGCGTTTTCGCCGGGTGAACGTCGACGCGACCTCGCCGGACACGCTGTACGCCGACGCCGATCTCCTGCGGCCGGAGCACAATGCGGGGTTCCTGCGGCAGTGTCTCGAGTACTTTCCCGAGGTCAATTTCGCGGATCGGTCTACGGGCCGGGTTTACCTCACGTTCGCGTCGGCAGCGCCGGTCTGGTGCGATCGCGGTGCGCTTGAAGCCGCCGTCGCCAGCACGGAGACCCGTGCCGGACTCGTCGCCGCCGCGCCTTCGGCGCTGGATCGCATCGCGGCGGCGGCGGGCGGGCCCCGCTTCCTCAGTGCGGAATCAGGCGACCAACGATGGGCGACCGTGGGCGCGTGGGGCCCGTCCGGCAGCGGCGCGCCATGAGCGCCGCCGGGAGGGTGCATATCGAGCGGCATGAGAGAGTTGCGACTGGAGGCGCCACCCCGGCGCCGGAAGGAGGAGTGATGGCTCTGGTTCCACCGATCGAGTACGAGGCCGCGGCCCCTGCGGTGCGCGCCGTTTACGACGACATCCGGGCGACGCGCAACACCGACTACATCAACAACTTCTGGAAGGTGCTCGCCCACGACCCCGCGATGCTCGCGCGCACGTGGGCGCAAGTGAAGGAGGTCATGGCTGCGGGTGCGCTCGATCCGCTGGTCAAGGAGATGATCTACATCGCCGTGAGCGTGACCAACAACTGCGAGTACTGCATTCACTCGCACACCGCCGCGGCGCGCGGCAAGGGAATGACGCCGCGGATGTTCGACGAGCTCATTGCGGTGACCGCGCTCGCCAATGCGACCAATCGGCTGGCGAACGGCTACCGGATCGATGTCGACGAGCGGTTCGCCGCGCCGCTCGCCCCCTGAACGCGCCGCGCCAGTCCGTAGCCTATCGACGCACTTGCGGACATGGCGTGAACGAGACCCTAGACGGACGGGGCTTGCCAACCTCCGGGAGGCGCTACCAGCCGATCGACTTCCTGCGGTCCCCACGTGCCCGGCGCGTAGTCGTAGACCGGCGTATCCGCGCTCAGCACAGGATCGACGATTCGCCACGCTTCCTCGACATAGTCCTCGCGCGCGAAGAGCGTGCGATCGCCCGCCATCGCATCGCCTAGAACCCGCTCGTACGCATCTTTTTCCTCGGCGCCGGGCCGGCGGCTCGCGAGAAGCTCGACCTGTTGACCGATCATCTTGTCTTCTTCGTCCATCGCGGTCACGCCGATGGCAAGCGTCATCTCCGGGCTGATGCGGAATCGAACGTGATTCGGCACGCCGGGACAGGCGGCGAACATCTTCGGCGCGCGACGGAGACGGACGACGACTTCGGTGCACGTCATCGGCAATGATTTGCCGGCGCGGATAAAGAACGGCACACCCGCCCAGCGCCACGAGTCGATCTCGAGCTTCAGCGCCGCGAACGTTTCACGGCGTGAATCCGGCGCGACACCGGGCTCCTGCCGGTAACCCACGAACTGGCCGCGGACGATGTCTTTCGTCTCGATCGGCGGGATCGACTTCAGCACCTTGACCTTCTCGTCGCGCATCGATTCGCTGTCGTTGCGCGCGGGCGGCTCCATTGCGAGATTCGCGAGCACCTGGAAGAGGTGATTCTGGATCACGTCACGGACCGTGCCGATCTGGTCGTAGAACGCACCGCGGCCCTGGATGCCGAAATTCTCGGCCATGGTGATCTGCACGCTCTTCACGAACTTGCGGTTCCAGAACGCCTCCAGAAACGCGTTCGCGAAACGGAAGAAGACCATGTTGTGCACCGGCCGCTTGCCGAGATAATGGTCGATGCGATAGATGTGATTCTCGTCGAACGAGCGGAGCAGGATTGCGTTGAGCTCCCGCGCCGAGCCAAGGTCGTGCCCGAAGGGCTTCTCCACGATCACCCGCGCACCGTCGGTGCAGCCGCACTGCGCGAGCTGCAGGACAACCGTGCCGAAGAGCGCCGGCGGGATCGCGAGATAATGCGCCGGACGCTGCGCCTGTCCCAGCTCCTTCTTGATCGCCTGAAACGTCGCGCCATCGTTGTAATCGCCGCCAACATAGCGAAGCAGGCCCGCGAGCCGGTCGAAGGCCGCCGCGTCGAATTGGCCATGCCGCTCGATGCTCTCTCTTGCCCGCGCCCTCAGTTGCTCGAGGGTCCAGTCGGACTTGGCCACGCCGATAACCGGCGCGTCGAGTCGCCCGCGTTTCGAGAGCGCGAGGAGTGACGGGAAGATCTTCTTGAAGGCAAGATCTCCGGTCACTCCGAAAAAGACCAGTGCATCGGAACGCGTTTCGCTCATGCTGTTCTCGCTCGGATATCTCTATTTCGTCGTCGGCTTTTCCACGTGGCCGCCGAACTCGAAGCGCATCGCCGACAGGAGCTTGTCCTGGAACTCCGCTTCGCCGCGCGAGCTGAAGCGCGCATAGAGCGCCGTCGTCAATACCGGCGTCGGCACGCCCTCGTCGATTGCGGCCTTGATCGTCCAGCGGCCTTCGCCGGAGTCCGAGACCCGGCCCGAGAAGTTCCCGAGCGCCGGATCCTTCGCGAGCGCGTTCGCCGTGAGGTCGAGCAGCCACGATGCGATCACGCTGCCGCGGCGCCACACTTCGGCGATATCGGGCAGGTTGAAGTCGTACCGGTAGTGCTCCGGGTTGGCAAGCGGCGTGGTCTCGGCATCGACGGCATGCTGCGCCGAGCCGACGTTCGCGCCGCGCAGCACGTTCATGCCTTCGGCGTACGCGGCCATGAGGCCGTACTCGATGCCGTTGTGGACCATCTTGACGAAGTGGCCCGCGCCATTGGCTCCGCAGTGCAGGTAGCCCTGCTCGGCCGTGCCGCCCCCCGCGGCGCGGCCCGGCGTGCGCGCGATGTCGCCGATTCCGGGCGCGAGCCGCGCGAAAATCGGATCGAGATGCCGCACGATGGCCTCCTCGCCGCCGATCATCATGCAATAGCCGCGCTCGAGGCCCCATACGCCGCCGCTCGTGCCGACGTCGACGTAATGGATTCCCTTAGCCGCCAGCTCCTGCGCGCGGCGAATGTCGTCGACGTAGTTCGAATTGCCGCCGTCGATCACGATGTCGCCGGGCGCGAGGTGCGGCAACAGCGCGCGAGCGTCTTGTCGACGACCGCGGCGGGAACCATGAGCCAGATGGCCCGCGGCGCCGCGAGCTTCCCCGTGAAATCGGCGAGCGACGACGCGCCCGTCGCCTTTTCCCGGACGAGGTCCTGCACGGCTTTCGGGGCCATGTCGTAGACGACGCAACTGTGCCCGCCGCCGATCAACCGGCGCACCATGTTGGCGCCCATCCGGCCAAGCCCGATCATTCCAAGTTGCATGCGTGACTCCGTGTCGATAGTGCGGTGGATCGAAGTTCTCGGCGCGCCGCCGTCCCGTGCCGGCAAGGTCGCACGCGCCGTTCAGGATTTCGCGGCCCGCTGCGCGCGATAGCGGCGGAGCAACGCATTGGTCGAACTGTCGTGGCGCAGCGGAGGCAGATCCTCCGCCTCAAGCTCGCCGAGGATCCGTTGCGCGAGCACCTTGCCGAGCTCCACGCCCCATTGGTCGAACGGATCGATGTCCCAGATCGCGGCCTGCGTGAACACGCTGTGCTCGTAGAGCGCGACCAGCTTCCCGAGCGACGCCGGGGTCAACTCGTCGACGAGGATCGTGGAGGACGGTCGGTTGCCCTCGAATACGCGATGGGGAACGAGCGCCTCCGGCGTGCCCTCGGCTCTGACCTCGGCGGCCGTCTTGCCGAAGGCGAGCGCTTCGGCCTGCGCGAGGACGTTCGCGAGCAGCATGTCGTGGTGAGATCCCAGCGGATTCGACGCCTTCGCGAACGCGATGAAATCGCACGGGATGAGACGGGTCCCCTGATGGATGAGCTGGTAGAACGAGTGCTGGCCGTTGGTGCCGGGCTCGCCCCAGTAGATCGGGCCGGTGTCCCAGGTCACCGCGCTCGCCGCCCTGCGTCACGTGCTTGCCGTTGCTCTCCATCGTCAGCTGCTGCAGGTAGGCCGGGAATCGCTTCAGGTATTGCTCGTACGGCAGCACCGCCACCGTATCCGCCCCGAGAAAATTGTTGTTCCAGATCGCGAGGAGTCCCATCAGCACCGGCAGGTTGCGCTCGAACGGCGCCTGCCGAAAATGCTCGTCCATGGCGTGGAAGCCGCCGAGCATCGCGCGAAAATGGTCCGGACCGATCGCGAGCATCGTCGACAGGCCGATCGCCGAGTCCATCGAATAGCGGCCGCCGACCCAGTCCCAGAAGCCGAACATGTTCGCGGTGTCGATCCCGAATTCGGCCACCTTAGCCGCGTTGGTCGACACGGCGACGAAATGCCGGGCCACGGCCTTCGCGTCCCCGCCCGATCCCGCGAGCAGCCAGTCGCGCGCCGCGCGGGCATTGGTCATCGTCTCCAGCGTCGTGAACGTCTTCGACGCGACGATGAACAGAGTCTCGCCAGGATCGAGGTCGCGTACGGCCTCGACGAAGTCGGTGGCGTCGACGTTCGACACGAAGCGAAACGTCAGCGCCCGGTCGCTGTAGCGCCGCAGCGCCTCGTAGGCCATCACCGGCCCGAGGTCGGAGCCGCCGATGCCGATGTTGACGACGGCGCGGATCGGCCGGCCCGTATGGCCCTTCCACTCGCCGCTGCGAACACCCTCCGCGAACGACGCCATGCGTTCCAGCACCTGGTGGACGCCGGGCACGACATCCTCGCCGTCGACGACGATCGACATCGCCTTTCGGCGCTCGCAGCGCAACGTGGAGCGCGGCGCGGTTCTCGGTGCCGTTGATCTTCTCGCCGCGGAACATGGCGTCGATGCGCGCGGCGAAGGTCGGATTCTTCCGCGAGGGAGAGGAGCAGGCGTTTCGTCTCGTCGGTGATCCGCTGCTTCGAGTAATCGAGGTAGACGCCGGCAGCCTCACTCGTCAGCTCGTCGCCACGCGCCGGATCGGCGGCGAAGAGCTCCCGCAGCGAGCGTCCCCTGAGCTGCCGCTCGTGCGCAGCGAGGAGCTGCCACGCCCTGCGCGCTGCAGCGGGCGTCCCGGCGGCCGTCATTTTCGCGCCTTCTTCGCGCGTTCCGCTTTGGTCGCGGCGCGCGCGCGTTCGCCGGCCGGCGTGCCCTTGCCCGTTCGCTTCGCCGCCCACAGCCGGAAGCCACCGACGAACGCATTCGCGTTGTCGCCCCGCCGGCAGCCCGCCGGCAGATCGGGGAGCCTCGCCGCATTGCCCCCGCCGATGACGATATCGTCGGGCAGGAGCGCGGCGCGCAGGAGCTCGATCACCTCGTGGACATGCCGCCGCCATTTCTTCCTGCCGAGCCGCTCGAGGCCACGGCGGCCGACGTAATCCTCGAACGTCGCCTTGCGGTAGGGCAGGTGGGCGAGCTCCATCGGCTCGACGATCCCGTTGAAGACCATCGCTGTGCCAAGACCCGTTCCGAGCCCGAGAAACAGCATGTTGCCATCGCGATAGCTGCCAAGCGCCTGCATCGCGGCGTCGTTGATGACCTTGGCCGGGCAGCCGAAGGCGGCCTCGAAATCGAAGTCCACCCAGCCCCGTGCCGAGGTTGTACGGCTCGGCCACCGGGCGGTTGCGCAGCGACGGCGCCCGGATAGCCAACGGAAACGGCGTCGTAGCGCCACGCCCCCGCGAGCTGTTTTCACGCCGGCGACCATCTGCCCCGGCGTCATCTGCGGCGCGGACTCGAATTCGCGCGCGGCCTTTTGCCCGGTGGCCAGGATCTTGACGTGGGTGCCGCCGACATCGATCACCAGAACCTTCATCGCGAGCAGGCGCCTGTGGAATGAGGTTGGCTCCGAGCGCCCGTGGCGCGCTGGTGGCACGGGGACTTCACGCTGGCCAAGCCTGTACACTGTGTCCGAGCTCTATCTCGCCGTCTCGAGCGCCGCGCTCTTCGATGCGATCACTTTCATGAGCTCGCTCCACGAGCGGACGAAGGCCGCCGCGCCCTCTTCCTGCAGCGTTGCCGCGAGCGCGTCGACGTCGACGCCGGCCTGCGCAAACTCGCGGAGCACGGCCTCGCAATCGCCGCCATCGGCGCGCATCGGCGGCCCGAGCTCGCCGTGGTCGGCGAAGGCCTTGAGCGTGCCCTCCGGCATCGTGTTGACCGTGAGCGGCGCCGCGAGCGCCTTGATATAGAGAATGTCGGACGCCTTCGGATCCTTGGTGCCGGTGCTCGCGAGCAGGAGCCGTTGCACTCGCGCGCCGGCATTCATCGCCCGTTGCTGGCGCGGCGAAGCGATGAAGTCGCAATAGGCCTTGTAGGCACGCTGCCCGATGGCGATGCCGAGCCGGTTGACCAGCGCCGCGGGCACCTTGTTGGCCACCGCGACGTCCCAGCGACTGACGAAGATCGACGCGACCGAGGCCACGTCGGGATTCAATCCCGCCGCGATGCGACGCTCGATGCCGCGCAGATACGCTTCCGCCGCCGCCAGATACTGCTCGCGCGAAAATAGCAGCGTCACGTTGATCGGCACGCCGGAGAAGATCGCCTCCTCGATCGCGGGCAGCCCTTCCTTCGTCCCCGGGATCTTGATGAAAAGGTTGCGCCGCCCGGCCCGCGCGTGGAGCTCGCGCGCCGCGGCGAGCGTGGTCTTCGTGTCGTACGCGAGGAGCGGCGAGACCTCGAGCGATACCCAGCCGTCGACGCCGTCCGTGCGCTCGAAGACCGGAAGGAACAGATCGGCAGCCTGCCCGAGGTCCTCCTGCGCCAGCGCGAAGAAGAGCGCTTCGCCGGACTTGCCCTCCGCGAGCTTCGCGCGGATCGACGCATCGTAGGCGGCGCTTGCCTTGATCGCCTGATCGAAGATCGTCGGATTCGACGTGAGTCCGGTCACCGACCATTCGGCGATGTAGCGCCGCAGCGTGCCGGTCGTGAGGAGGTCACGCGTGATGTTGTCGAGCCAGAGGCTCTGGCCCAAGTCGTGGAGCTGCTGCGTCATCTGCATATTGCCGCCCCTTCGAGTTGGCGTTTCGCCGTCCGCCGCGCAGGGCGCGCCGGAGACCGCAATCCGTAGGATGCAATGACTTCGGGGTGGTTGGCAAACTTTCGAGCGCCGGACGCGGGCGATTCGACTCAGGCCGGTGCCGCCAGTGCCAGCCGCACGATCTCTCGTGCTTCGTCGACAATCGCCTGCAAATGCCGCTCGTCCCGGAAGCTTTCCGCGTACAGCTTGTACAGATTCTCGGTGCCCGACGGGCGCGCCGCGAACCAGCCGCTCGCGGCGACCACCTTGAGACCGCCGATCGCGGCGTCGTTGCCGGGAGCGCGCGTGAGCCGCGCCGTGATCGGCTCGCCCGCGAGGAGCGGCGCCGTAACGGCCGCAGGCGACAGTTTCGAGAGCCTCGCCTTTTGCTCCGGCGTCGCGGGGGCGTCGATCCGGGTGTACACCGGCGAGCCGAATTCGGCCGCGAGGTCGCGGTAATGCTCGCCGGGGTCCCGGCCCGTGCGCGCCGTGATTTCGGCAGCGAGGAGGTTCATGATCAGTCCGTCCTTGTCGGTGGTCCACACGCTGCCATCGCGCGAGAGGAAGCTGGCCCCCGCGCTCTCCTCGCCGCCGAAGCAGAACGAGCCGTCGAGGAGACCCTCGACAAACCACTTGAACCCGACCGGCACTTCGCACAGGCGCCGCCCGAGCGACGCGACGACGCGATCGATCATCCCGCTCGACACCAGCGTCTTGCCGATTGCCGCGGCACCTGGCCATTCCGGGCGATGCGTCAGCAGATAGCGGATCGCCACCGCGAGATAGTGATTCGGATTGAGGAGTCCGGTCGACGGCACGACGATTCCGTGCCGGTCGGCGTCGGGATCGTTCGCGAATGCAACGCGGTAGCGGTCCTTCTGCTGCACCAGCCGGGCCATGGCGTAGGGACTCGAGCAGTCCATGCGGATCCTGCCGTCGTGGTCGACGGTCATGAACGCGAACGTCGGGTCCACAACCTTGTTCACCATCGCGATCGCGAGACCGTACCGGTGATTGATCGGCTCCCAGTACCCGACGCCCGCGCCGCCGAGCGGATCGACGGCAAGGGCGAGGCCGGCCGCGCGAATCGCCTCCATGTCGATCACGTTGGACAGATCCTCGACGTAGGGCGCGATGAAATCGTGCGCATGGGTCGTCGGTGCTTTCGTCGCACTCGCGAGGGCGACCCGCCGCACGCCCTGGTTGCCGTTCTGCAGGAGCGCGTTCGCGCGATCCTGGATCCACGTCGTGACCGCCGAATCGGCCGGGCCGCCGTTCGGCGGGTTGTATTTGAAGCCTCCGTCTTCCGGCGGGTTGTGCGACGGCGTGATCACGACGCCGTCCGCCAGGCGCTCCCTGCGCCCGCGGTTGTGCACGAGAATCGCGCGGGAGACGACCGGCGTGGGTGTGAAGCCGCCGTCGCGCTGGAAAACGGTTTCGACATCGTTCGCGGCGAGCACTTCGAGCGCCGCATCCTGCGCCGGACCCGACAGCGCATGCGTGTCCTTGCCGAGGTAGAGAGGCCCGCTCGTACCCTGCCCGCGCCGGTAATCGCAGATCGCCTGCGTGATCGCGAGGATGTGAGCGCGGGTGAATGCGCCGGTCAGGGCCGAGCCGCGATGGCCGCTGGTGCCGAAGCTCACCCGCTGCGCGGGGTCGCGCAGGTCGGGCTGGCGCTCGAGGAAAGCACGCTCGAGCGCCGCGACGTCGACCAGGATCTCGTTCGGCGCCGGCTTGCCGGCAAGCGGGGATAACGCCATGGGTCGTCGCTGCGGCGGTACGCGGCCATCGGGAGCGCCGCGTGCCGCCGATGATAGTCGAAGCGGCCTCGTCTGTCGCCGGGAGATGCCGTCTTGATCTATCCTACCGAAAGACGCCGCGCGCCCCGATGCCCTCGCGAAAAATCAAAATGACCGCCGAAGAGTCGCGGCTCGCCGAGGCGCGCGCGGGGAAGGCGCCGTGGCGGCGCTGGGGTCCGTACGTCAGCGAGCGGCAATGGGGCACCGTGCGCGAGGATTACAGCGCCGACGGCACGGCGTGGGAGTACTCTGCCGCACGACCACGCGCGTTCGCGCGCCTACCGCTGGGGCGAGGACGGCATCGCCGGCATCTGCGACGAACGCCAGCGGCTGTGCTTCGCCATCGCGCTGTGGAACGGCGCCGACCCGATCCTCAAGGAGCGGATGTTCGGCCTCACCGGCCACGAAGGCAATCACGGCGAGGACGTGAAGGAGTGCTACTTCTACCTCGACAACGTCCCCAGCCACTCCTACATGAAGATGCTCTACAAGTATCCGCAGCGGGCCTACCCGTATGCGAATCTGGTCGAGGAGAACCGGCGGCGCACGCGCAACGATCCCGAATACGAGCTGCTCGACACCGGCATCTTCGATGCCGATCGCTACTTCGACGTGTTCGTCGAGTATGCGAAGGCCGCTCCCGACGACATCCTGATTCGCATCCGCGCCGTCAACCGCGGTCCCGAGGCGGCGCCGCTCCATCTGCTGCCCACGCTTTGGTTCCGCAACGACTGGTCGTGGTATCCCGGCAAGCCGAAGCCGCGAATCGAGATCGGCAGCTCCGCTGCGAGCGCACTGGTGATGAAGGCAACGACGCGAGAAGGCGAGGTGTTCCGGCTCTATAGCGAAGCGCCGGACGCCGCGCTCTTCACGGAAAACGAGACGAACACGGCGCGGCATCCCGGGTGCGTCGGAACGTCAGCATTCGCGAAGGACGCGTTCGATCGCTACGTCGTCCACGGCCACGACGATGCGGTGAATCCGGCGTGCAGCGGGACGAAGGCCGCGCCGCTCTTCCGCCGCACGATCGGCGCCGGTGAAACCGCCGAGTTCCGGCTGCGGCTTGCCGGCGCTCCCGCCATCTCCGAACCGCTCGGCGCCGCCTTCGACGCGACCTTCGAATTGCGCCGGCGGGAAGCCGACGAGTTCTACCGCGCGCGTGACGCCGTTCGACTTGCCGGAGGATATGCGCAACGTGCAGCGGCAGGCGTTCGCCGGGATGCTGTGGTCGAAGCAGCACTATCATTATTCGGTGCATCGCTGGCTCGAGGGCGATGCTTCGGGACCCACTCCACCCGAGGCGCGCCGGCATGGCCGCAATCATGATTGGCCGCACTTCGCCGCGAGCGACATTCTGTCGATGCCGGACAAGTGGGAATACCCGTGGTTCGCGGCGTGGGACACGGCGTTCCATGTCGTCCCGCTCGCGATGATCGACCCGGATTTCGCCAAGGGCCAGCTGCTCCTGCTGATGCGCGAGTGGTACATGCATCCGAACGGGCAGATCCCCGCCTACGAATGGTCGTTCGGCGACGTCAACCCGCCGGTGCACGCGTGGGCCGCGATCCGGGTCTACCAGATCGAGGGGAAGATCTACGGCCGGAGCGACCGCGCCTTTCTCGAGCGCGCGTTCCAGAAGCTGATGATCAACTTCACGTGGTGGGTGAACCGCAAGGACGCCGAAGGCAACAACATCTTCGAAGGCGGCTTCCTCGGTCTCGACAACATCGGCGCGTTCGACCGTTCGTCCGGACTGCCGTCGGGGGGGCGGCTCGAGCAGGCCGACGGGACGAGCTGGATGGCGACGTATTGCCTCAATCTGCTGGCGATTTCGCTCGAGCTCGCGCGCGAGGATCCCGTCTACGAGGACGTCGCGACCAAATTCTTCGAGCATTTCGTCTACATCGGCGCGGCCGTCAACCGCGTCGGGGACCGCGAGGGCGGGTTGTGGCACGACGAGGAGGGCTTCTATTTCGATGCGCTGAAGCTGCCCGACGGGCGCTGCTTCCCGATCCGCGCGAATACGGTCGCGGGCCTCATCCCCTTGCTGGCCATCGCGGTCAGCGAGCGCGACAGCCTGCGCAAATATCGCGACTTCGCCCAGCGGTTCCGGTGGTTCCTCGAATACCGCCGGGATCTGCTGGTCGGCCTCGCCGACCTCACGCACCGCGGCATCGAACAGCGGCTGCGCCTCGCCCTCGTCGATTCCGAGAAGCTCCGGCGCATCCTCTCGCACGCGCTCGACGAAGAGGGGCTTCTCGGCCCGCACGGCATTCGCTCGCTGTCCAAGCGGCATGCGGCCGATCCGTTCGTCCTCGCCCTGGATGGCCAGCGCTTCGTGCTCGACTACGAGCCCGGCGAATCGACCACGCCGCTTTTCGGCGGCAACTCGAACTGGCGCGGACCGATATGGTTCCCCATCAACTTCCTGCTGATCGAGGCGCTGCAGAAGCACCATTACTTTCACGGCGACGATTTCAAGGTCGAGTGCCCCACTGGCTCTGGCCACGAGGCGACGCTGTGGGAGGTCACGACCGACCTCACGCGGCGCCTCATCGGTATCTTTCTCAGGGGCGAAGGCGGTCGCCGGCCCGTCAACGGCGGCCGGCGGAAATTCGATGACGACCCGCATTGGCGCGACCTGATCGCGTTCCACGAGTATTTCCACGGCGACACCGGCGCCGGACTCGGCGCCGGTCATCAGACGGGCTGGACCGGCCTTGTGGCCAAGCTGATCCAGCAATACGGCGAGTACGCGCTGCAGAACCGGTCGCCGAACGCGATGGAGGGCGACGTGCTCGCGGCGCGGGGCGGCAAGTCCTGAGATTCGCCGTGGCGTGCACCGCTCCCGGCCGTCAGGGCGCTAACCCACTGTTCTATCCGCCGGTTGCCGCGCTCGCCTCCATCGCCAACGCGCCTTCGTGGTCACGTGCCCACAGCCGGATCATCTTCCCGTCCGGTTGCGGTTCGCCGCACACGAAGAACGGATGAAGATCGCAGATCGGCCGCATCGCCCTGAACTCGAAGCGCTCGATTCTGGCCTCCGGCAGCTCCCGGCGCACGAGATCGAGGAGCAACGTCGCGATCAGCGGGCCGTGAACGACGAGCCCCGGATACCCCTCGACCTCGGTCGCATAGCGGCGATCGTAGTGGATCCGGTGGCCGTTGAAAGTCAGTGCCGAATACCGGAACAGCAGCACGTCGTCGGGAATCCATTTGCGTTCCCAGGTCGCGCGCGCAGGCGCGGGGGACGGTTGCGGGGCCGCGTCACCGGACTTCGCGGCCTCGCGATAGACGATGTCATGGAACTCGAGGAGCGCAGTCTCGGGCAGGCCCTCGCGGCGAACCTCGTGGCGCACCGTCACGAACACCAGCGATCCGCTGCGCCCGCGTTTCGCCGTGACCTCGTCGATCGTCGATGTCCGGGTGATCGCGTCGCCCACGCGAAGCGGCGACCGGAATTCGAACCGGCTTCCCGCCCACATGCGCCTCGGCAATGGCACCGGCGGCAGGAAGTCGCCACGCCGCGGATGGCCGTCCGGGCCTATCTCCGACTGGCGGTGGAGCGGCAGGAAGTACAGCCAATGCCACAGCGCCGGCAGCGGCGTGCCAACCGGCGGGCGCGACGAAGGCCAGTCGAGCGTGCCGGACAGTCCCGCATACGGCGTCGCCGTGACCACGTCGGATGCGGTTTCCGAGTTTCCGATCCAATCGTTTAGGTTCATCGCGCGCTCCGATTTTTGACCTCGACCATTATCGCCGTCCGGAGTCCGGCCCGAAATAGCGTTTCGGTTATACTCGGATCGGGTCGTCGCGGGCGTCCCCCGCACCTGCGCCGCAAGGGTGATCGCTTTTCGGATGGCGAGAATGACCGATCGGGGTCTGCTATGGCGAAACTGATACTCAGTCTGGACGATCTCGTGCTCCAGGAGATCCCCTTGACGAAGGAGCGCACCACGATCGGCCGCAAGCCGCACAACGACATTCAGATCGACAATCTGGCGGTAAGCGGCGACCATGCGGTTATCGCCACGATCATGAACGATTGCATCCTCGAGGATCTTGGCAGCACCAACGGGACGCTCGTCAACGGGGTGCTCGCCAAAAAGCACATCCTCCAGAACAACGACGTAATCGAGCTAGGCAAGTACAAGCTCAAGTTCCTCGGCATTGCCCCCTCGGCCGCCCCGACGCCCGCCCCGGAGCCCGCCGATTACGAAAAGACGATGGTATGGCGTCCGGGCGGAGCGAGACCCGGGACTCAACCGACGCCAACGCCGGCGGCCGGACTGCCCAGAGCGTTCGCGCGCCGGCCAGCCGTCGCCACCGGCCACTCCCACGGCCACTCCGGGACCGGTGGCCGCGAAGGCCGCCTTTGCACCCGCCGCGGCGATCACACGCGCACCCGCACCGGCTTCCGCCGCGGCGACCGCGCGCACGACGGGACACGTTCAGGGCGTCATCCGTTATCTCTCCGGCGCACGCGCCGGCCGGGAGCTCCGGCTTCTGAAGCCTCTGACCACGCTGGGCAAGCCGGGAACGCAGGTCGCCGTGGTGACGCGCCGCCACGAGGGCTATTTCATCGCCCACATCGAGGGCGCAACGCCCACTCTCGTCAATGGCCGCCCGATCACCGCGACGCCGCACCCGCTCAAGGATCGCGACACGTTCGAGCTCGCCGACGTGAGGATGGAATTCCTGCTGCAGAATGCGTCGGAGGAGGCCCCTCCAACCGCTTCTGGAAATTCGGGCTGGTGCTGGTGGGAATCCTGATCGCCGCCTACGGGATTTACCGCATGCGCGGCTGATTTCGCGACCAGCCCGATCACCTGGGCATCGATCGCCTGCGCTCGCTTTCAGCTGATTCGAAGAAAACGGTCCTGGCGTTCCTCAACGAAGAAGCCCATTCGCCTGCCCGATCGCAAGGATGCTGCCGCATTGCTCGGGCGTGAGGCGCGTATTGCCGGGCGCGGTGTCGGCACGCATGAGATTGTCCGGCGCATTGGAATGCTCGCCGGAATCGGTCAGGACGTGCACCAGTTCATGCGCGAGAGCGATCGGCAGATCGCGAATCCCGGCGGTGATCCACACCGTGTCCGCCATCTCGGGACGCGCCTTCGCGTTGGCGCGGCCGATGGCCTCGGCATCGAATGCCGGGCGTTGAAGCGTGTCGTCGACGAAGAATACGGCGGGTTTCCCAAGACCGGACCGACGCGCGAATTCGCGTGAGTGCGGCGTGAGGAGATAGCGGTACTGCAGCGGTCCGGTGAATTCGTGGAGCTCCACGAGGCTGACCTCGATGTCGCACTGCCCCAGGATCGCGACAGCACGCTTGGCGGCTTCCATAATGACGTCCGGCGCCCAACGTGTGCCGCTGACAACGGCCATCTCGAGGCGCATCCGGTACATGGGTGGCCGTGTTTGCGCAGTGGGAAGATCGCGATCGGCGAGCGTCCAGCTGCGAACCTTCGTCAATGGCGGGTCGATCGCTTGCTGGGCGGTCACAAGCGATGACCTGACGAGCCCCAGGCACAGCAGTGCCACGATTGCGACTCGTCGTTGCGCGACGGCTGTACGCCAAATCAAATTCGCCTCAGAGACTCGCTTGCTAGCAGAGGCGAAGTCTACCCCGGTCGAATCGCTGATCCGGCCGCAAATCGGCACAATGGCGCATGCCCAAGACCTACACGATGGGTGGCCGAACCTCCGGGGCTACCCCCGGCGACGCATCCCCGCCGGCGATGGAACGCCCCTCGTGGCGCGAGCGCCTGGGAGCCTTGCGCAACCTGCCGCCCTTCTTGAAGCTGGTCTGGCGGACAAGCCCCGCGCTAACGCTCAGCCAAGCCCTGCTCCGGGTCGCGCGCGCGCTGTTGCCGGTCGCCACACTCTACGTCGGCAAGCTCATCATCGACGAGGTCGTGCTGCTCGCCCAGGCTCCGCGCACGGCCGACGAGCTGCGGCTATGGCTCACGAGTGGATTGCTCGACCGCATCGGATGGCTGCTCGCGCTGGAGTTCGGGCTTGCCGTCCTCTCCGACGTCCTGGGCCGCGCCGTGTCGCTGCTCGATTCCATGCTGTCGGAACGGTTCAGCAACGAAACCAGCATTCGGCTGATGGAGCATGCCGCGACGCTCGACCTCGAGGACTTCGAGGACAGCGAGTTGCAGGACCGGCTCGAACGCGCCCGACGGCAGGCGTCGGGGCGCGCGAGCCTGATCGGGCAGCTCTTCGCGCAGGCGCAGGACGTGGTGACCGTCGTGAGCTTTGCCGCCGGCCTGCTCGTCTACGCGCCATGGCTCATCGCATTCCTCGCGATCGCTCTCGTGCCCGCGTTCGTCGGCGAGGCCCATTTCAACGCGCAGAGCTATTCGCTCAACTACGCCCGCACCCCGGAGCGACGCGAGCTGGATTACGTCCGGCAGACGGGCGCGAGCGCCGAGACGGCGAAGGAAGTGAAGATCTTCGGCCTCAACGCCTTCCTGATCGAACGCTACCGCACGCTGGCGACGAGCTTCTTCGAGGCCAACCGCCGCATCGCGCTGCGGCGTGCCGGCTGGGGCAGCGTGCTCTCCGCGATCGGGACCGTCGCCTACTATGTCGCCTATGCCTACATCGTATGGCGCACCCTCCACGGCGACTTCTCGATTGGCGATCTCACGTTCCTGGCGGGTTCGTTCCGACGCCTGCGGAACCTGCTGGAAAACCTGCTCATGGGATTCTCGCAGGTCGCAGGCCAGGCGCTCTACCTGGACGATCTGTTTTCATTCTTCGAGATCAGGCCGGAGATCGTTCCGCCGCCGAATCCGCGTCCATTTCCCGTCCCGATACGAGACGGCTTCGCGTTCGAGAACGTGGGCTTTCGCTACCCCGGTGCCGAGCGGTGGGCAGTCCACGGATTGACGTTCAAGTTGCATGCCGGCGAGACGCTCGCGCTGGTCGGCGAAAACGGCGCCGGCAAGACCACGGTGGTGAAGCTGCTGGCGCGCCTCTACGATCCGGACGAGGGCCGCATACTGCTCGACGGGCATGATCTGCGCGAGTACGACCTGTTCTCGATTCGCGCCAATATCGGTGTCATCTTCCAGGATTTCGTGCGCTATCAATTCACCGCCGCCGACAACATCGCCGTCGGCCGCATCGAGGCGCGCGATGACCGAGCACGCATCGTCGCCGCCGCCGAGCGCGGCCTCGCGGACGAGGTGATCCGGAAGCTTCCGCAAGGCTACGACCAGCTTCTCGGCAAACGCTTTCGCACCGGTATCGAGCTCTCCGGCGGCGAGTGGCAGAAGATCGCCATCGCCCGCGCCTACATGCGTGACGCGCAGCTCCTGATCCTGGACGAGCCCACGGCGGCGCTCGACGCGCGATCGGAATTCGAGGTGTTCAAGCGCTTCAAGGAATTGAGCGAGGGCAAGACGGCGATACTGATATCGCATCGCTTTTCCAGCGTCCGCATGGCGGATCGCATCGTCGTGCTGATGGATGGCGCGGTCGAGGCGATGGGCACCCACGCCGAATTGCTGGAGCAGCGGGGTCGCTACGCGGAGTTGTTCGAATTGCAGGCCGCCGGTTACCGATAGCGTTGATGAAGTCTAGGCATCATGCGTGACATTTGCCGCTTCGGTAGACCAGGATCACGCATGCGCATCTGTCTTCTGACGAACCAGGATCTCCTCGCCGATCCCTTTCCGGACAGCGATTGGCCCTGCGATCCAAGGCCGTTTTACCCGGAGGCGCACTGGGACGTCGAGTGTCTGAAGAAGGCGACCTCGGTCGCACAAATCACGCGGCGCGTGGCGCAAGGCTTCGATCTCTTTTTCAATCTCTGCGACGGCGCCGCGGACCAGAACACGCCGGGCATCGAAGTCGTGCAGACGCTCGAGCGGCACGGCGTGGCCTTCACGGGCGCGACGTCGAATTTCTATGAGCCTTCGCGCGAGGCGATGAAAGAAGCTTGCCGGGCCGAGGGCATCGACACTCCGCACTACGTCGTGGCGCACGACGAGGCGGCGGTCGAACGCGCCGCGGCGCTGCTGCGCTTTCCTCTCTTCGTGAAGCACTACAGCAGTTATTCGAGCGTGGACCTCTCCCGGCGCTCGCGCGTCGTGTCGCCCGCCGGCTTGCGCCAGCAGGCAAGGAAGATCATGCGGCGCCACGGGGCGGCGCTGATCGAGGAGTTCATCGAGGGGACGGAAGTCACGGTCCTCGTCGCGGAGAATCCGGACGATCCGGCGCGGCCCAAGACCTACACGCCGATCGAATATCGGTTTCCCGCAGGCGACACTTTCAAGCATTCCCGCATGAAGTGGGTGGAGTATGCCTCGATGATCGCCTTTCCGGTCCGCGATCCGGCGCTCGATGCCCGCCTGCGCGACGTGTCGGCGCGCTTCTTCGTCGCCCTCGGCGGCGCGAGCTTCGGCCGTTGTGATCTCCGCGTCGACGCGAGCGGCACGCCCTTCATGCTGGAAATCAATCCCAACTGCGGCGTCTACTACCTGCCCAAGGATGCCGGCAGCGCGGACCTCTGCCTAGCGTACGACCCGGACGGACATGTCGGCTTCACCCGGCAGCTCATCCGGGCGGCGTTGTGCCGCCACGAGCTGGGTTAGCGCCGGCCAAGCTCACTTCGCCAGCAGCACTCCCGGCAACCAGAGCGTCAACGCGGGCCACACCGTAATCAGCGCCAGCACCGCCAGCAGCGGGATCAGGTAGGGCACGACGGCGCGCGACATGCGCTCGAAAGACACGTTCGCGACCTTGGCCGTCACGTAGAGGACGACGCCGACCGGCGGCGTGATGGTCCCGATCATCAGGTTCAGCACGAACACGAGACCGAACTGCACCGGATCGATGCCGAGCGCGAGCGCGGTGGGCACGAGGATCGGAATCAGGACCAGCATCGCCGACAGCGCCTCCATGAAACAACCCACGACGAGCAACAGGATGTTGACGATCAAGAGGTAGACGAGCGGATTCGACGTGAGTCGCGTCAGCGTCGCGCCGAACTCCTGCGGCATCCGCGACACCGAAATGCAGTAGCCGAGGAGCGCCGCGGTCATCACCAGCGCCATCACGACGCCGGTGGTCTCGACCGTGTCGACGATGATGCGTGGCAGCGCCGATAGCGGGAACTCGCGATAGACGAACAATCCGAGCGCCAGCGCGTACGACAACAGCGACCGCCGCGGCTTCCGTCGGCGTGAACACCCCCGAGAACATGCCCCCGAACAGCACGACCGGTGCCATCAGCGCCCAGAAGGCGCGACGAAAGGCGATCCACAGCCCGGCGGCGCCGGGGAACGGATGACGAGGGAGGTCGAGACGTCCGGCGAGATGCCGGACCATCAGCATCAGCGCCCCGGCCATCAGGAGCCCGGGCACGATGCCGGCGAGGAACAGCGCACCGATCGACGTTTCCGCGGCCACGCCGTAGACGATCATCGGCAGGGACGGCGGAATGATGGGCCCGATCGTCGCCGAGGCGGCGGTGATCGCGGCCGCGGTCTCGGCGTCGTAGCCCTCCTTCTTCATTGCCGCGATCTCGACAGTGCCGAGCCCGGCGGCGTCGGCGACGGCCGACCCGCTCATGCCGGCGAAGATCACCGAGCCGATGATGTTGGCGTGGCACAGCCCGCCGCGCATCCACCCGACCAGCGCCGTGGCGAAGTCGAAGATCCGGTAGCTGATGCCGGCCGAGTTCATCACATTGCCCATCAGGATGAAGAGCGGCGCCGCGAGCAGCGGAAACGAGTTGGCCGCCATCGCGATCTTCTGCGGCACGACGATGCCCGGGATGCCGGCGAAGAAAGGAAGGCGAAGCCGGCGAGGCCCATCGCCGCGTAGATGGTTGGACCGAGGAACAGCGCGACGAACCATGCCGCCAGGATCGGCAATGATCAGCGTGATCATCGCGCGGACCCGCGGGTTGCGTCAAGGCGGACACTGCCGTCCGGGCGTCGGCGAGTGCGAGCGCGCCCACGGCCAGCGCCGCGACAGGCACGATGGCGTACACCACGCCGAACGTGAAGAACAGCGTGACGGTGTCGACATCCGCGTTACGGGACGTGATCAGCAGGCCGTAGTAGAGCAACACGCCGGCGAACGCGATACTCGCCAACGCGCCGACGAGCTCGATCGCTGCCTTGACGCGCGGCGGCGAGCGCTCAGCGACGAGCGCGATGCCGAGGTGGCTGCGTTTGCGCGCGGCGATGACCCAGCCGATGAACGACGCACCAGACGAAAAGATACCGCGCGAGCTCATCGCTCCAGGTGAGCGGATCGCCGAAGAAATAACGCAGCACGACCTGTGCGATCACGCACAGGAACATGCCGGTGAAGGTGGCGATCGCAAGCGCGTCGAGGGCGCGCCGCAGCGCACGTTGCGAAGCGCTCGGGAGCGCGCGTCGTCGAGCCCGGCCGCCCGAAGTTGCGGCCGAACATGAGCTTACCTGACGGCCTGGATCTTTTCGTACATGCCGGCGCCCCATTTCGCCTCGAACTGCTTGGGTACCTTGGCCACGACCGGCGCCCGGAACGGGTTGACGTCGGGCGCGATCACCTGCACGCCTGCCTGCCGGAACTGCTCGACGAGCGCCTTCTCCTGCTTCTGGAGCTCCTCGTCGTGCCAGGCGATGCCGGACTTGATCGCGTCGCCGATGAGCGTGCGATCGGCCGGCGACAGTCCTTGCCAGAATGCCTCGTTCACCACCACAAGCCGCGGCGTGATGATGTGGGCGGTCAGCACCAGGTACTTCTGCACTTCGTCGAACTTCCCGGCCTTGATCGTCGGCAGCGGATTCTCCTGCCCGTCGACGACATTCTGCTTGAGCGCGAGGTAGAGCTCGCCGAAGTTCATCGGCGTCGGCTTCGCACCCCACGCCTCCGCCATCGCCTTGAACACATCATTCTCGGGCACGCGCAGCTTGAAACCGATTAGATCCGCGGGTGTGTTCACCGCCTTGCTCGTCGTCGTCAGGTGCCGCGTTCCGTAGTAGGTGGTGCCGAGGATGCGCATGCCGCGCGCCTTGACCAGCGTGTCGTTGAACTGCGCGCCGATCGGGCCGTTCATCACCTTCTGCAAATGCGCTGCGTCACGCCACACGTACGGCGCCTCCGCGAGCGAGATCGACGGCACCCACGCGCCGAAGTTGGCGGCACCTTCGGTAACGATCTGCTGCACGCCGTTGGCGGTCGCGTCGATCATGTCGCGCGAGCCGCCGAGCTGGCCCGCCGGAAACGCCTGGATCACGATGCGGCCGTTCGACTTCTGCTTCACGTCGGCCGCGATCCGCTCGATCATCTGCACCGACGGATGCGTCGCGGCGACGACGTCGCCCCAGCGGATCGTCACCTGCTGCGCCTGCGCCTGCCCGGGGGCAAGCGCCACCGCGAGCCCGATTGCGATCATCCAGCCTTGCATGTTCATCCCTCCCGGTACGGGCGCGCGGACGCGAGCTCACGAATGGCGGATTCTAGCGCAGTCGGCGCGCTCCGCATGGAAGCCTCAGCCGGCGCTCGCCGGCGTCTTGAGCCGCGTGAATTCGTGTCGATAGGTCGCGGTTTCCAGCGCGCGGGCGCGGTACGCTTGCAACTCCGTCCCGAGCTCGTCACCGACCGCGCGCACCTCCGCCAGCGCAATCCCCTCGATCAGCATGATCCAGGTTGGCACGAGTGTCGCGTCGGCGCGCGCCTTCTTCTCAGCGGTTTCGACGTTGCTGATCGCCTCGTCGGCAAGGCACAGGTGCACTCCGGCAATGCCTTTGCGAAGGGAAAAAGGCGGCAGAACGCGTGTGGTCAGCGCGTCGATCGCGGGAGCGCGACGCGCGGCGTCGATGTCGAAGCGCATCGTGTGGATGACGCCGCCGCTTCCCACTCCGCTGGTGAACGCCACGCGGCAGATCGAGCGAGCCACATTGCGGAATGACGGTACCACGCGCTTCGTCCAATCGGTCGGCGCATTGAGGCGATCGAGATAATCCTTGCCCCCGAGCACCTCCGGGCTGTCCGCTTCGTACAGGTTGAAGAATTCCGGCGTGCCGCTGATCGCGATGAAGCGACGACCGCGGCGAAATCCGGGAATGCCAACTCGCTCCGGCATGTGTTCCCGGTTGTGCCATTGGTAGAAATCGTCCTTCGCCTCGGGCGCGAGATCATGCCAGATGGCGACCACACCGGTGCCAGAGAGGCTCATGCCTTGCGGACGAGCTTCGTGGTCACCGCGCCCAGCTCACCGAACGTGACCGTGAGCAACTCGTCCAGCGGAACCTCGATCGCGCCGGCATACGAACCGGTGGTGACAACTTGGCCTGCGCGCAGCCCTTCGCCGCGCGCCGCCAGGAAATTCGCGAGCCAGACCAGAGGACGCAGCGGATGCCCGTCGCCGTGGCGTCCGTCATGCGTCGACAGGACCCCGCCTGCACCGCTGATCGTGACCGGGAAGGCAGCAGGCGGCGCATCGGGGCCGCCCGGGAGCACGGGCCCGACGTAGAGACCCTGGTTCTGCACACAGTCGGCCAACATCTCGAGCCAGGTGACGGCAGTGGGGTCGGCGTAACGCGTGCCCAGCAGTTCGAGCACCATCCGTGTTTCCGCGATCGCGGCGCGCACTTCCGCTTCCGAATAGGGCGTGCGTCGTTGCGGAAGATCAGCGCGCATCACGAACGCGATTTCGGGTTCGATTCTCACGATTGGGGTGGTCGCCGCCATGGCGCACGGCGAGCTGCGGAGAATCGTCGTGGCGAGGATGGGAGCAGCATTGATCCGACCCGGGGCTGGAGGCAGCGAACACTTCCAGCCGCCGACATCGTGCCCGAGCAGCGCCACGACTCGCCGCTGGATGGCGAGGGCCGACTCGAGGTCGACCGGACGGCAGGACTCCGGCAGCCGCGCGCCGGGACGTCCGGAGGTGCGCGCCGCGGCGAGATGCGCCGCCGCCTCGTCGATCAGGATTTGGTTCATCGGCTCCTCGCGGCCAGTGGCAAAAGGGCTTCAGGTTGGCTCCGCCATCGATGACTGCCGACGCAGCGTACATCGTCGGCCAGAATCTCCTCATCGATGGCGGCGCAGTCAACCTGACGCCTGAGCCGTACCATTATCGCAGGCAGTCCACCGGGAGACGAGATGACGCATCGATGATGCATCGGCGGCCTTGAGCCAGCAAGCCAGTCGCCGAACTCCGCGACATGCGTGCGTTGACCGATGCGCGGACGGTTCGGTTGCACGCCCTACACCGCCATGGCATGATCCTCGACGCTTGCGGCGCCGGCGCCGCTTCGCCGTGAGGACCTCTTCGCGATGGCGCAAATCCTGTTCAAAAACGCGAAGCTCCTCGATCCCCACGCGGACGCGTTGCAAGGCGGCGTTGCCGTGCTCGTCGAAGGCGAGACGATCCGCGAGGTCTCGGCGAAGGCCATCAAGGCACCGACCGCCGACGTGATCGACTGCAAGGGCCGCACGCTGATGCCCGGCCTCATCGACTGCCATGTTCACGTGATGCTGTCGGAAGTGAACCTCCGCTATCTCGAGGCGATTCCACTGACCATGATGACGGTCCGCGCGGCCGCCCTGATGCGCGCGATGATCGATCGTGGCTTCACGACGGTGCGCGACACAGGGGGCGCCGACTGGGGCATGCGCGACGGCGTGGCCCAGGGTCTTTTGCCCGGTCCGCGCATGTTCATCGCCGGTCGCGCGCTGGGGCCGACCGGAGGCCATTCCGACGCGCGCCGGCGCACCGATGTCCACTCGGGAGCGTGCAAGTGCTGCAACGCGATGAGCTTCTGCATGGAGGTCGTCGACGGCGCCGACGCGGTGCGCGCCGCGGTGCGCGAGCAACTGCGCCAGGGTGTCGACCAGATCAAGATCATGGTGTCGGGCGGCGTGGCGAGCCCGTACGACCCGCTCGATAGCCGCCAGTTCTCGCTGGAGGAGATCGCCGCCGCGGTCGACGAGGCGTCGGCGTTCGGCCGCTACACGCAGGCGCATGCCTATACGCCGGACGCCATCACACGCGCCGTGAGCCAGGGCGTGCGCACGATCGAGCACGGCAACCTCATCGACGAGCAATCGGCGAAGCTGATGAAGGAAAAGGGCGCCTATCTCGTCGCTAACCTGGTCGCCTATTACGCCATGAGGGAGCGGGCGAAGGAATTCGGAATGACGGCCGAGATGCTGGCGAAAAACGATCTCGTGATCGACGGCGGGTTGAAGTCGCTCGAGATCTGCAAGCGCGCGGGCATCAAGGTGGGGTACGGCAGCGATCTGCTCGGAGCGCTGCAGGTGGACCAGAGCCGTGAATTCACGCTGCGCCGGGAGGTGCTGTCGCCGATCGAGATCCTGCGGCAGGCGACGCTCGTCGGCGCCGAGATCGTGCGCATGCAGGGCAAGCTCGGCGTGATCAAGGCGGGGGCGTACGCCGACATCCTGGTGGTCGACGGCGATCCCATCAAGAAGCTCGAGCTCTTGACCGGCCAAGGCGAGAACCTGTCCGTCATCATGAAGGCCGGCCGCTTCCACAAGAACCGCACCTGATGACGCAGGGAGCGTTGCGGGCCCCGTCGACGCTTGCGGCGTGGCGCGCGCCCTTCGCCGACTCCCGGCTCGTCGGCCGCATCGCGCTCATCGGGGCGGCGGCGTTCGGTTACGCCCTCATCCTGACGCCCATCATTTTCGTCTGCTGGTTGAGCTTCTTCAGCAACGAGCTCGTCACGTTCCCACCCCGCGGGTACACGCTGCGCTGGTTCGCGCACATCTTCGACCAGAACAATTTCGTCAGCGGTTTCATCACCAGTCTGCAGGTGGGCATCGCGGCGGTGATCGGAGGACTCCTCCTCGGCGTGCCCGCGAGCCTGGTGCTTGCGCGCCGCAAATTTCCCGGGAGCGAGGCACTCAACACCTTGCTCGTCCTGCCGCTGGTAGTCCCCGGGCGTGGTCGCCGGCACGGCCATCTATGTGTTTCAGATCGAAATCGAGCTCGCCACCGAGCTGCCGCTCCTGGGCTCGCGCGCGGGGCTGATCCTGGCGCACATCATGATCACGATTCCGTGGACCGTGCGCCTGCTGACGGCCAGCCTCAGCGGTTTCGACCGCTCGATCGAGGAAGCCGCCCAGAATCTCGGCGCCACGCCGCTGCAGTCCTTTCTCAAGGTGACGTTGCCCGTGATCAAGCCAGGCATGGTGGCGGCCGCGCTGTTCAGTTTCATCATCTCCTTCGGCAATCTGGAAATGACGCTGTTCCTGGTCGCGCCGGGTCAGACGACGCTGCCCATCGCCATCCTGCAATATCTGCAATGGCGCATCGATCCGACGATCGCCGCCGTCTCGCTGTTGCAGATTCTGCTGATCGGCGTGGGCATGCTGGTCACCGACCGCTACGTGAAGCTGACGCGTGTGCTATGAACGGGTGTTGAATGGCGCGTCTGCAATTATCCGGTCTCACCAAGACATACGGCGATTTCCCCGCGGTCGCCGGTGTCGATCTCGACATCGCGCAAGGCGAGCTCGTCGTGCTCCTCGGGCCGTCCGGATGCGGCAAGACGACGACGCTGCGCATGATCGCCGGTTTCATCGCGCCCACGGCCGGCGAGATCCGCCTGGGCGGGCGCGACATCACGCGCGAGCCGCCGTGGAAACGCAATACAGGTCTCGTGTTCCAGAGTTACGCGCTCTTCCCGCACCTCAACGTCGCCGACAACGTCGCCTTCGGGCTCAGGATGCGCAAGATCGCGCAGACGCAAATCGCCGGGAGGCTCGCGGAAGTGCTGCGCCTGGTGCGGCTCGAAGGTCTTGGGGACCGCCTGCCGCGCGAGCTCTCGGGCGGACAGCAGCAGCGCGTGGCGCTCGCGCGCGCCCTCGTGATCGAGCCGGACATCCTGCTGCTCGACGAGCCGCTGTCCAATCTCGACGCCAAGCTGCGGCAGGAAGTGCGCGTCGAGATCCGCGAGTTGCAGAAGAAGCTCGGCTTGACCACGGTCATGGTCACCCACGACCAGGAGGAGGCGCTGACGATGGCCGACCGGCTGGTCGTGATGTCGGAGGGGCAGGTGCAGCAGATCGGCTCCCAGCGCGACCTCTATGAAAAGCCCGGCCAACACCTTTGTCGCGGGCTTCGTGGGCCGTACCAATTTCCTGCGCGGCCACGTGGAATCGCCCGGCATTTTCCGCACCGAAAGCGGCCTTTCCATCCGCTGCCACGATAACGCCGTCGCCGATGGCCGGACGCTGTCGCTGCGTCCCGAGCGCCTGTCGCTGGCCGGCGCGCCCGTTGTTGCCGACAACTGCTCTGCCTGGAACCGTCGAGTTCGCGTCGTATCTCGGCGGCATCCTGGAATACTATGTGCGCTTGTCGCCTCAGGACCGGCTGATGGTGCAAGCGCCGAACAGGTTTGCCGACGGCGTACATGCGATCGGCGACCGGATCCATTTGCATTGGTCTGCAGAGGCCAGCCTCGTGCTTGCCGACGATGGCGACGGGACGGGGTGATCGACGATATGCCATCTTGAGATCGGGAGATATCGGTATGGACAAGCATGACAGCGGCATCACGCGGCGCCGGTTGTTGAAGGCCACCGGTGCGCTCGCCGGCGTCTCGGCAATGGGCGGCTTCACGCCCGCATGGGCCCAGTCCGGAGGCCGCGTCGTCCTCGGCACGTGGGGCGGCGACTATTCGAAGCTGCTCGCGAAGAACATCGACACGCCGCTGATGGTGCCGAAGAAATACGAAGTCGTGCACGACATCGGCGGCGACCCCGAACGCCGCGCGAAGATGCGCGCCGAAGCGCGGCTACCCCGCGGCACGAGCGACCTGCAAGGGTTGAGCGCGCCGCAGATGTACGAGATGAACGATGCCGGCCTCTGCCTGCCGGTCGACTACGCGAAGATCCCGAATGCGCAGTACCTCCTGCCGCAGATGCGATATCCGTACGGTTTGGGGCATATCTATTCCGGCAAGGTCATTCTCTACAATCCCAAGCTCATCACGACGCCGCCTACGAGCTTCGCCGACGCGCTCGATCCGAAGCACGGCAACAAGCTCGGCATCATCGACATCCAGTATCAGTTCACGATGATGGCGGCGGCGCTCGCGTCAGGCGGCTCGATGACCAACTACGAGCCGGGCAAGGAGCGGCTGATGGCGTGCCGCAAGGCCGGCGCGAAAATCCTGCCCACCAACGAGGCAATGGCGCAGGCGCTGCAAAACGAGGAGGTCGGGATCTGCATCATGTGGAAGGCGCGCGGCAGTGCAATGGCAGAAGGCGGGCGCGAAAGTCGACACCGTCGCGCCGAAGGAAGGAATTCCCCTGTACATCTCGGGCTTCGTCATTCCCAAGAATGCGCCGAACAAGGACGCCGCGCATGTGTGGTTGAACGAGATGCTCCAGCCGTCGGCGCAGGAAGCCTTCGCCGAGGACATGGGCTACAACGGATCCGTCACCAACGCCAAGATTCCGCCCGAAACGGAAAAGCGGATCGGCTTCAATGCAGACGAACGCAAGCGCCTCATCGATCTCGATTACGGCTATCTCGCGAAGAACGACGCGGCGCTGAAGGAGTGGTGGGACAAGTCGTTCAAGGGATGAGCTGAGCCACGTGGGCCGGGCAGGATAGGTCGATCGTGGGCGCGGTGGCCGCACCCCCCGCGCGCGCCGGGGCGCAGGCGTGGACGGCCGCCGCGATGATCGCGCCGGCGTCCATCGTCGTCACGATCGGCATCGTCCTGCCGGTCGTCATCCTCTTCCGCTACAGCCTCAATCAGTTCACGCCGGCCAAGGTGATGGTCGACGCCGTCACGATCGAGAACTACGTCAAGTTCTTCACCGATCCGTTCTATCGCGCGATCCTGTTCCGCACGATCCGCGTGGCGGCGCTGTGCACGGCGATCTGCGTGGTCTTGGCGTTTCCCATGGCCTATTGCCTCGCGCGCACCAGATCGCGTTTCAAGAACCTGCTGCTGATGGCGGTGATCCTGCCACTCTTTGTCGGCAATGCCGTGCGTGCGGCAGGATGGATGGTGCTGTTCGGCAACCGCGGCTTCGTCAACTCGATGCTGATTGGATTGGGGATCACGCGCGAACCGTTGCAGATCATGTATACCGAGTTTGCCGTCGTCGTCGGCGTCATTGCGGTGAATCTGCCGTTCGTCGTGCTGACACTCCAGGCCGTGCTCGAAGGCATCGACCGCGCGATCGAGGAGGCGGCGCTGGGCCTCGGGGCGGGTCCGTGGCGCACGTTTCGCCATGTCATCCTGCCGCTCGCCATGCCGGGCGTGATCGCCGGCACGATCCTGTCGTTCATCCTGGCGATGAACGCCTACGCTACGCCGGTCCTGCTGGGCGGCCCCACGTTCCAGATGATGGGGCCGACGGTCTACAACCAGTTCGCGGGACTGTCCAACTGGCCGTTCGGCGCCGCGCTGGCCTTCGTCCTGATGACCGCCACGCTGCTGCTGACCGTCACGTCCAACTGGATGGCCCAGGCCCGTTATCGGCGCTGAAGCTTACCAAGCCGAACCCGATGACGTTCCCGCCCGCTACGCCGCCGCGGAGATTCGCACGATCCCGGCACGAACATCCGGCGACACTACGGCGGCGCGACGTGGTGCAGAAGCGCACTCCCGGGCCGAGCCGCCCCTCGGCAAGCCAGGCAATATCCGCTACCATCGCCTGCTCCGACGGGGTGGAAGCCCCGCAACCGAACGGCGGGGGAACGCATGACCACGAAGATCGGAAAGACAGGATTCTGGCTGGTCGCGATCCTGGCAACGGCGCTGTCATGGGCGAGCGCCGCGCGCGCGCAGGTGGAAATCGAGTACTGGCAGTACACATTCGCGCAACGCGTCACGGCGGTAGACACCCTGATCAAGCAGTTCGAAGCGGCGAATCCCGGGCATCAAGGTCAAGCACACGCACATTCCGTATGACGACTTCCGCGTCAAGATCGCGGCCGCCATTCCCGCCGGGACAGGGGCCCGACGTGGTGCAGCTTTTCTACGGCTGGCTGCAGGACTATCTGAAGGCCGGGCTGCTGCAGCCCCTGCCCGCCGACGCGTTCAGCGTGGTCGAGATCGAGAAGGAGTTCTTCCCGATCGTCCAGCAGATGAAGCTCGACGGGAAATACTACGCGCTGCCGACCGCCGTCCGATCGCTGGCGCTCTTCTGGAACAAGACGCTATTCAAGGAAGCCGGACTCGATCCCGAACGGCCGCCGGCAACGCTGGAGGAATTCGTCGACTACGCCAGGAAGCTGACCAAGCGCAGCCCCAATGGCGATCTGTTGCAGGCCGGGCTCACGATCGACATGGGCGGCCAGGATCATCACTGGCTGCGCGAGGTGCTGATCCGCCAGTTTGGCGGCGCGCCCTACTCCGGCAATAACAAGACCGTCGCCTACAACTCCGCCGCAGGCGTGAATGCCACGCAGTGGTACATCGACCTCGCGGCCAAGCATAAAGTCGGGCAGATCGGATTCCTGACCGATGGCGTCACCGCGTTCCGGTCGGGCAAGGCGGGCATGACCATCGATGGCTCGTTCCGCCTGGGGGCGCTCGACAATCAGAAAGGCCTCGACTACGGCGTGGCAGAGCTGCCGTCGCACAACGGCATCAAGTCGAACTTCGCGTCGTACTGGGTGAACGGCATCACGACGAAGGCCACCGGACCCGAAGCGGGATGCGGCGGTCGAGATTCCTGAAGTTCATCACCACGCCCGAGGCGATGGAGCTGTGGATGAACACCGTGGGCGAGTTGCCGGCGCGCAAGAGCGTGGCGGAGAAGGACGCCAACAAGAACCACGCCAAGTACGGCCCGTTCATCCGCGGCCTCAACTATTCCTACGCGACCGACTTCGTCAACGAGAGCGCCCAACGCAAGGTGCTGATCGACATGGTCGACACGATCGCGCTCAAGAACGTGCCGACCAAGGATGCGGTCGCCCAGGCCGCGGCCGAAGAGCAGAAGCTGCTTGACGGCTTCTACAAGAAGTAGGTCCCGCGGCTCGGTTCGGGGCGGCGCGGGCGAAGAGGCTTCCGCCGCGCCAGACCGCCCGACACCCTCGGTGCGGAGCGACTGCGTGATCGCGGCGGCTGCACGAGCTGCACCATCGGGCAGAAGCGCGCGGTCTGGGCGTGGGCCTTTCTGGCGCTGCCGGTCGTCTTTTACGTCAGCATCCGCTTCTATCCGGCGGCCGAGGCGTTCCGGCGCGTCGTTCACCAACTGGAACATCGTCGGCCGGATGGAGTTCATCGGCCTCGCCAACTATGCGCGGCTCGGCGCAGGACCCCGCCTTCTGGAAGGTGATCGGCAACACGTTCGCGTATCTCGGGCCTCGGCGTGCCGATCAGCATGCTGCTGTCGTTCGTCATCGCCTACTACCTCGACCGCGTGCGCTTCGGGCACGGGCTCCTGCGCGCGCTCTATTTCGTTCCGCATTTGACGACCGCCGTGGCGATGGCCTGGGTGTGGCGCTGGTTCTACCAGCCGCCGCCCGTTGGTGCGTTCAACGTGTGGCTGACGAGCCTCGGCTTCGGCGCAGATGCCGTTCCTGCGTTCCACCACGCAGGCCTTGCCCGCGGTGCTGGCGCCGGCGATCTGGGCGGGCATCGGATTCCAGATCGTGATCTTTCTGGCGGGCCTGAAGGCGATTCCCCGCACCTACTACGAAGCGGCGGCGATCGACGGCGCCGGCGCGTGGCGCGTGCTGTTCGAAGTCACGCTTCCCATGCTGCGCCCGACCATCGTGTTCCTCGTCGTCACGAGCTCGATCGCCTATCTGCGCATCTTCGACTACGTGTACGCGATGACCAACGGCCAGGGCGGTCCGCTCGACGCCACGAAGCCGCTGGTGCTGAAGATCTTCGAGACCGCCTTCACGCATTTCGAGATGGGCTACGCCGCGACGCAGACGGTGATCCTGTTCGCGATCCTGCTCGCGATCTCGCTCATGCAACTGAAGGTGTTGCGCAGCCGATGAGCGCCGCAAGGGGAAGCCTTCGACCGTCACGGCAAGCCGCGGGCAACGTCATCACCTGGACGCTCCTGTTCCTGGGCGGAGTCGTCATGGTGGTTCCGTTCGCCTACATGCTGGGCGCGTCGTTCAAGCTCAATAACGAGATCTACGAGCTGTCGCTGCTGCCGCGCGAGCCGACGCTCGACAACTACCGGCGCCTCTTCGAGCGCTCGGGCTTCCTGCGCTGGTTCGGCAATTCACTTGCTCGATCGGCACCGCTGACGACCGCCTCGGTGCTGTTCTTCGACAGCCTCGTCGGCTACACGCTCGCCAAGTTCCGGTTTCGCGGGCGCTACCTCGTGTTCATCGCGATCCTGAGCACGCTGATGATTCCCACCGAAATGCTGGTGCTGCCCTGGTACTCGATGGCCAAGACCTTCGGGTGGCTGGACACGTACTGGGGCATCGCGTTCCCGGGGCTGATGACGGGGTTCGGAACGTTCCTGATGAAGCAGTTCTTCGAGGGCGTGCCCGACGAGCTGCTCGATGCCGCGCGCCTCGACGGCCTCAACGAATTCCAGGTCTGGTGGCAGGTGGCGATGCCGCTGGTCACGCCCGCGCTGTCCGCGCTCGCGATCTTCACGTTCCTCGGCAACTGGACGGCGTTCCTGTGGCCGCTGATCGCCATCACCGATCGCAACCTCTATACATTGCCGGTGGGCCTCGCCTCGTTTTCCGGCGAGTTCCAGACCGAATGGGAGATGGTGATGACCGGGGCGAGCGTGGCGACGATTCCGACGATCCTCGTGTTCCTGCTGCTGCAGCGCTACATCATCCGCGGCATCACGCTGGCGGGGCTCAAGGCATGAGCGCCGGGCCGCCGCCGGCGCTCGCCCCAGGGGAAGCGGCGCGGAGCGCCGCCTCGGGGGGACCAGACAGCATGAGCGCCGCAGTGCCGACGCAAGCCACAAGCGTAGGGGCACACCAATGAGTGACGAGAAATTTCCGGCGCGGGTCTACAAGGACACCGTCCTCGCCCCGCTGTTCGAAGGCGTGAAGCGCCATCACTGGCGCTACCAGATGCGGATCAACCAGGCGAGCGCCGTGCTGCTCGCCGAATGCGGGCTGCTCGACAAGAGAGGAAGCACGCGCCATCCTCGAAGCGCTCGACGACATCCTGCAAGACCATCGACCTCGACCGCCTCGTCTACACCGGCGAGCACGAGGACTTCTTCTTCTACGTCGAGAGCGAGCTCACTCGCCGACTGGGCGTCGAAATCGCGGGCAAGCTCCATACCGGGCGCAGCCGCAACGATATCGACCACACCGTGTTCAAGCTCGCGCTCAAGACCGGCTGGCGGCGCTGCTCGACGACGCACCTCGCGCATGATCGAGACGTTGCTCGCCGTGGCCGAGCGCGAGCGCGAAACCATCGTCGTTGCCTATACCCACGGCCAGCCGGCGCAACCCACGACCTATGGCCACTATCTCGCCGCGTTCATCGAGCTGTCGCTGCGCGACATGGACCGGCTGCTGCACGCGGCGCGCACCGCCGATCTGTCGCAGCATGGGGGCCGCGGCGATCACCACGTCGGGCTTCGGGCTCGATCGCAAGCGGATGGCCGAATTGCTGGGGTTCGCCGACGTGCAGGAAAACTCCTATGGCTGCATCGCCGCCGCCGACTACGCGACGGGCGTGTATGCGGCGCTCAAGCTCATCTTCATCCACGCGGGACGCTTCGTCCAGGACTTGAACACGTGGACCGGGTTCGAGATCGGGCACCTGCACGTGCCCGACGCCTTCGTCCAGGTGAGCTCGATCATGCCGCAGAAGCGCAATCCCGTGCCGGTCGAGCATCTGCGCCTGATGGCCTCGCTCGGCGCCGCCCGCTGCGAGGCGGTGCTGACCGCGGTTCACAACACGCCGTTCACCGACATGAACGATTCCGAAGGCGAAGTGCAGATCGCCGGCTACGAGGCGTTCGACACGGCGCATCGATTCATGGCAGCTTCTGGGCGGCTTGCTCGACGCGGCAACGATCGACGGCGCGAGAGTTCGCCGCCATATCGACGAGGCCGGCATCACGCTCGCCGAGCTCGCCGACTCCCTGGTGCGCACCGAGGCGATCTCGTTCCGCCAGGCGCACGACGTCGCGAGCAAGCTCGCGCGCCGCATGATCGACGGCGGCATGACGCTGTCGACGATCCCGTTCGCCGAGTTCGCAGGAGATATTCGCCGCGGCGATCGGCCGGCCCGCGCGCCTTGGCGAAGCCGATTTCCGGCGCTTCACCACACCCGAGCATTTCATCGCCGTGCGGACGATGCAGGGCGGACCTGCGCCGGCGCCGCTCGCCGCGAGCTTCGCGCGCTATCGCGGCGAGATCGCGGAGAAGCGCGCAGCGCATGACGCGCTCGCCGCGCGCAAGCGCGCCGCGGAAGACCTGCTGGCGCGGGAAGTCGCCCGCCGCATCGCCGGCAGCTCGCAGCTGCTGCGTTAGCCGAGACGTCATGGCGCAACTGGCACTGAAGGGACTGCGCAAGCAGTTCGGCGCCGTCGAGGCGGTGCGCGGCATCGACCTCGACGTCGCGCACGAGGAATTCGTCGTGCTGGTGGGGCCGTCGGGCTGCGGCAAGTCGACGATCCTGCGCATGATCGCGGGGCTGGAGGAGGCGAGCGGCGGCGAGATCCACATCGGCGATCGCCTCGTCAACAACACCGCGCCCAAGGACCGGAACATCGCGATGGTGTTCCAGAACTATGCGCTGTACCCGCACAAGACCGTCTACGGCAACATGGCGTTCGCGCTGCGCGCCCAGCGATTGCCCAAGGCCGACGTGGAGCGCCGCGTGCAGCAGGCCGCGGCAATTCTCGGCCTCGAGGACCTGATGGAACGCAAACCCGGCGAGCTGTCGGGCGGACAGCGCCAGCGCGTGGCCATGGGCCGCGCCATCGTCCGCGACCCCGCGGTGTTCCTGTTCGACGAGCCGCTTGCCAATCTCGATGCGGAACTGCGCGCGCGCCTGCGGAGCGAGATCAAGAAGCTGCACCGGAAGCTGCAAGGCCACCGTCGTGTATGTCACGCACGACCAGGTCGAGGCGATGACGCTCGCCGACCGCGTCGTGATCCTGAACCAGGGCAGGATCGAGCAGGTCGGCACGCCGATGGAGGTCTACGCGGCGCCCGCCAACCTGTTCGTGGCCGGCTTCATCGGCAGCCCCGCGATGAACATGATTCCGGCCGAGATCACGAGCTCCTGCCGGGGCAGCCGCGTTCTCGCCGCCGGTGTGTCGCTGCCGCTCGATCCGCGCAATGCGATGGCGCTCACGCCCGGGATGAAGGCCGTTTTCGGCATCCGGCCCGAGGACATCGCCGTGCTGCCGCCGGGCGCCGATGCGCCGGCCATCGATCGAAGGCACGGTCACGACGGTGGAGCCGCTAGGGGCGGAATTTCTGCTCTCCTTCGCGCTGGGCGCGCACGAGATCATGGCGAAGATCGCCGGCCGGGCGCTGCCGAAGGTCGGAGACCGCTTGCGCTTCGCGCTTCAACATGAGCCACGCTCACGTCTTCGATGCCGCCACCGGACGGTCGTTGCGACAGGCGGACTGAGCGTTCGTCGGCGCGCTATGCGCAGGCGCTTCGCAATCCCGGGAGCGATGATCTCAAAGCGTGAGCGCGACACTCGCGCCGACGAACCAGTTGCGTCCCGGCGCCGGCTCGAAGAAGCGCCCGTTGGCGTCGCCGACGATCACCGAGCCCACGTATTTCACGTTGGTAAAGTTGTTGACGCGCACGTACTCCGTGAATTTGGCGCGCCCCACGCTCTGCGCAAAGCCGACCTGGGCGTTGCCGATGGTATAGGCCGGGGCGAAAGCGGTATTGCGATCGTTCGCGTAGATCTTGCCCACGTACTGCACCTCGGCCGACGCATTGAAGCCGTAGTAACCCCCCGGCATCCAGTTCAGCACGCCGTAGGCTTGCTGCGGCGGCACGCCGGGCAGCTTGGCCCCGGCGGGCACCACGACCGGCGGGGTGGTGGCCGACGTGTAGGCATCGGCGAATTCCGCGAGCAGCCACGTGTAGTTGGCGTGCGCGCGTGACGCCATAGCCCAAGTCGGCATCCCACTCCGCCTCCAGCCCCCGGCGCCGGGTGCGCCCGGCGTTGGCGTAGGTGTTTCGCCCTCCGGACGACGTGTTCACCACGATCTCCTGCTTGGTCTGCGCCGTGAACACCGCGAGATTGAGCCGCTGAGTCGGCACCGGCAGCCACTTCAAGCCCAGCTCGTAGGCAGTCGCGGTCGCCGGATCGAGGTTGAAGTTAAGCCCGGGGCCGCTCGGGTTGTACGCGAGCTCGGCGAAGGTCGGGGTCTCGAAGCCTTGCCCATAGCTGAAATACAGATTGAGGTTCTCCGCCGCATGCCAGACGGCCCCGGCAATGGGGCTGGTGTTGTAGTAGGTGCGGGTGCCGCTGTCATCCGGATTGACCGCCGTGACGAAGTGATCGGCGGATTTGTAGTGGACCCGGCTCGAGCGCACCCCCAGCGTCAGCGACAGCGGGTCGAGCAGGCGCCATTGCGCCTCGGCATAGGCGTCGGTCCCGGTGACCGTATCGTCCTCGTCGCGGCGCAAGGCGCCGACCACGCCAAAGTCGTTGACGAAGCCTTGCCGGTGTTCCTTCTGCCGCGCCACGTCCGCGCCGAAGTTCAAGGTCAGCGGCCGCCCCCAGGCGCTGCCTTTCCAGATGAGCCGCGCGCCGAAGCCACCGTAGTCGCGGTCGAGGTCGACCACCCCGCCGGAGGAGGTAGGCCCCACCCCGGTCAGCGCCAGAAACTGTTGGATCACGCGGTGCCCGCCGAAGCCGGTCAGCCGCACGCTGGTCTCGGGAGTGAGCGCTTGGTCGACCACCAGGCCGCCCTGGTACTGGTAGATGGTCTTGTTGGTGTTGAACAGCGTGGTGACCGGGTCCGCCTGGCGCGGGTCGGCCTGCCATTGGGCGTAGGTGAGCCCCAGCGGATCCTGCGTATGCGGCTGGTCCTGCGCGCTGCCGATGACGGTGATGCGGGTGCTCTCGCCCACTTCGAAGCTGAGCTTGGCATTGGCGATCCGGCGGGTGGCCGCCGAATGGTCGCGGTAGCCGTCGGTGTCGAGATAGCTGTACGCCCCGACGTAGCCCACGCCGTTCTGCATCCCGGTAGCCTTCACCCCCAGGCTCAGCGTGTCGTAGCTCCCCGCGCTGGCGGTGAAGCTCAGCACCGGCTCCGGCGTGCCGTTCTCGGTGTACACCGAGATCACCCCGCCCGAGGCGTTGCCGTAGAGCGTGGAGAAGGGCCCGCGCAGCACCTCGATGCGCCCCGCCGAGAGCAGGCTGAAGCTGCCGGTCTGGCCCTGCCCATCCGGCATGGTCACCGGGATATCGTCCTGATACAGCCGCACCCCGCGCACCCCGAACGTCGCCCGCGCCCCGAACCCGCGCGAGCTGATCTGCAGGTCCTGCGCGTAATTCTGGCGATTGGCGGCGAACACCCCCGGCACCCGCACCAGCGACTCCGACAGGTTGATCGCCGGCTGGCCGCTGCGGATGATGGCGCCGTCGATGACATCGACCGAGGCCGGCACATCGAAGGCACGCTGCGCATCGCGCGTGGCGGTCACCACGATCGGGTCGTATACCGCCGGCGTCGATTGCGCGTCGAGCCGTGGTGCCAGCAACAGGGCGATCACCGCCGCTACGGGCGCATGAAGTCGAACGCAGCGAGCTTTCATGGCAATCTCCCAACCGCTGGTGGATGCAGCTGCTCGACCCGCGTTGGGTTCGGCAAAATAGAACGGCATGCTATTATAGCAAACTTCGTATGGCCCAAGGCGCGCTGATCGAAGTCGCCTCGCTGCTTTTCCGCTGGCCCTCGGCGAGCTCGCCCTGCCTCGCCATCGAGAGCCTTCGATCGAGGCGGGCGAGCGCGTATTCCTGTTCGGTCCGAGCGGCAGCGGCAAGAGCACGCTGCTCGCGCTTGCTCGCCGGCGTTCTGACCGCGCAGGAAGGGCAGTGTCCGCGTCCTTGGCACCGAGCTTTCGTCGCTGCGGCGGCGCGACCGCTTTCGCGTCGACCACATCGGCTTCATCTTCCAGCAGTTCAATCTCGTCCCCTATCTGTCGGTGGTCGCAGAACGTGCTCCTGCCCTGCCGCTTCTCGGCGAAGCGCGCGCAACGCGCAGCCGAGGCTCACGGCTCGCCGCGTCGACGCCGCGCGGCATTTGCTGGATGCAATGGGGCTCGGGCCAGACCTGCGCAAGCGCAAGGCGACGGATCTGTCGGTGGGCCAGCAGCAGCGCGTGGCGGCGGCACGCGCGCTTATCGGTTCGCCCGAGCTCATCATCGCCGACGAGCCGACGTCATCGCTGGATGCGGATGCCCGGCAGGCATTCCTCGGCTGTTGCGCGCAGCAATGCGACCGCTGGGCGAGCACGCTGCTGTTCGTGAGCCACGACCGGCAGCTTGCGGCGAGCTTCGATCGCGAGGTGAATCTGCCGGCGATCAATCGCGTCGTGCCGGAGGGGTCGGCGGCATGAAGCACCTGCTGACCCTCGCGCTCGCGAGCGCATGGAACCGGCGCTTCACGCTGACGCTGACCCTGGCGGCGATCGCCTTCAGCGTGGCGATGCTTCTCGGCGTCGAGCGCATGCGCACCGCTGCGCACGAAAGCTTCGCCCATTCGATCTCCGGCACCGACCTCGTCGTCGGCCCGCGCACGAGCCCCGTGCAATTGATGCTCTACGCCGTGTTCCGGATCGGCGAGGCCACGAGCAACATGAAGTGGGACGAGCTACCAGGAGCTCGCGCAGAACCCGGATGTCGCGTGGACGATTCCGCTGTCGATCGGCGACTCGCATCACGGATTCCCGGTCGTCGGCACGACCGCCGCCTATTTCGAGCATTATCGCTACGGGCTTTCGCTGCCGCTTGAACGTTCGCCGCGGGCCAGCGGTTCGAAGGCCTGTTCGACACAGTGCTGGGCGCCGAAGTCGCCGAGCGGATGCGATACAAGGTCGGCGACCGCATCACGCTGAGCCACGGAACAGGAGAATTCGGCGCCGAGCACTCCGACAAGCCGTTTACCGTCGTCGGGGTGCTGGGGCGCACGGGCACGCCGGTCGACCGGAGCATCCATGTGAGCCTCGAGGCGATGGAGGCGATCCATCTCGACTGGCAAGGCGGCATGCGCATTCCCGGGACTCTCGATTCCGCCGCAATTCGTGCGGAAGTTCGATCTCGCACCCAAGGAGATCACCGCCGCGCTCATCGGGCTCAAGTCTCGCGCCCGCGTTTTCCAGCTGCAACGGACGATCAACAACTATGCCGGTGAGCCGCTGCTGGCCGTGCTGCCGGGCGTCGCACTGAACGAGCTCTGGAGCATCGTCGGCGTCGTCGAAAATACGCTGCTCGTCGTCTCCGCGAATGATCGTGGTGATCGGTCTCAGTGGTATGATTGTCGCCGTGTGGGCGGGCCTCAACGAGCGTCGGCGTGAGCTCGCAATCTTGCGGTCGGTGGGCGCAGGTCCCGGTCGATGTCATCGTCCTGCTTGCCCTCGAAGGATTCCTGCTCACCGCCCTCGGCGTGGCCTTGGGATACGCGCTTTTGACCGTGCTTTCGCTCGCGGCGGCCCCGTGGATGCAGAGCCCGTTTCGGCGTCGTCGTTCCGGCATGGCCAGGCGGCGGCGAGGAGCTTGCGCTTGTAGGTCTGGTTTTCGCGGCGGGCTTGCTGGCGGCGCTGTTACCGGCGTTGCGCGCCTGCCGTCTTTCGCTGGCCGATGGACTGACGCCGCGCTTGTGAGGGAAGATCATGAATTTCAAGATTGCCGTGGTTTGTGGCGCGGTGATGCTGGCTTGCATCGGCGCCCAAAGCCCCGTCGCCTGGGCCGCCACGCGAGAACATGGTGGCCCAGGCGCTCGTCCGACTCCGGTTTTCGTGTCGGCGATACGCTGCCGCCGGCCAAACCCCGAACGCCGTCAGGCGACTATCGAGGACATCACGCTGGGACGCGTTGCTGCCGGAGGGGTGGAGCGTCGAGAAGATGATGGAGGGCCTGAACCTCAACGCGCTCGGCGACAACGATCCGAAGGCCCGCGAGGCGATGAAAAAGATCCGGGAAATGTGGGACAACGCTCCGGCCAATCCCAAGCTCGACAATCGGCGCGTGACGCATTGCCGGCTTCGTCGTGCCGCTGGACGGAGAGCGCGAGAAGACACGCGAGTTTCTGCTCGTGCCGTATTTCGGCGCCTGCATCCACGCACCCGCGCCGCCCGCGAATCAGGTCATCCACGTCATAGTGACAAGGCCGGGAACACAGTCAAGCTTTCGCCGGCGGCCTTGATCAGCGGCACCATTCGCATCGTACGTTCGGATACAAACTGGCCGTTACCGGCTACGAGATGACCATCGACAAGGCCGAGCCGTACAAGCTCGAATATAGTCCGTTTCCGATCTGACCCAACGGTGTAGAGCCGCTGACGGTGCCGCGTCCGCGCAACGATGCGAGCCCCGGAGCTCTTTGGCATGCGCAAGCGACAGCCCGGGTGTCACACCACCTGGGCCTCGCATTCCTCTTGGCAACCCACGCTTGACAACCTGGCAAGCGCCCGCTATTTTGTTCTGTACAATAGAACACTCCCTCCCGGGCACTGGTGCTCTGGAGGAAGGCGCACTCCTCGGAGGCGCTGCGATTCGCACGAATCGCGACGAGACGGTTGGAGACAACAATGAATAAAGGACGCAAGCCGGCCAAAACGTCGACACGCAGGCGACCATCCACCCCCGCCGTCAGTCCCAGGGATGAACCCAAGGCTGCAAATTCGCAGCGCCGGCGAAAGGCGAACGGCACCGGGTCGGGACAGCGAGATCGGAAGGCGGCGTCGCGGCGGTGGACCGAGCACTGGAAATCCTTGCCGCATTCGAGCCGACAGACAAGGCGCTTACGCTTGCCGAGCTCGCGCAGCGGACGAAGTTCTACAAGAGCACGATCCTGCGAATCTCGCAGTCGCTGCTTCGGCACAGCTATCTGCAACGCCTCGACGACGGGTCGTACCGGATAGGACCCGCGCCTCTGATGCTGGGTGCGCTTTATCAGCGCAGCATGCGCCTCGGAGACATCCTGCTGCCCTTGATGCACGAGCTCGCCGATCAGACCGGCGAAAGCGTGTCGATCTACTCGCGCAACGGGGACGTTCGCGTTTGCATCCATCGTGTCGATTCCAAGCATGCGGTGCGCGACCACGTGCGCGAGGGCGATGTGCTGCCGCTCGAACGCGGCTCCGGCGGGCGCATCCTGCTCGCTTTCGGCGGCGCCAAGGGCGAACCTTACGAGACCATCCGGACGGAGTATTGCTATGCATCGGTCGGCGAGCGCGACTCCGAAACCGCGGGCCTTTCCGTGCCATTCTTCGGCAGCGGTCAGGCCTCCTGGGCGCGTTGACGCTGGCGGGTCCGCGCTCGCGAATCGACGAGACCTTCATCGCCAACGCTCGCGTGTTACTTCTGCGCGTCGCTGTCGCGCGACGAATGCGCTGGGGGGCGATGCCTCCCCCATCGATGCGGCGCTCGCGATGACGTTGGCTGGCAAGCGCGCAATGGCCCGCCCCGCGAAGATGGGCGCCAGAACCTAACGCAGAAGAGCCCACTTCCCGTCTGTCCGACTACCCGGCGCCACCTCTTCATTCACGGAAGCGAGGCGTCTTCAGGCCGGGGCGCGGGGCACCGGGAGGCGGTGGCTCGCGATTGCACGCATGGCCTGCTCGAAGGCGCGCGCGAACCCCTTTCCGTCCAGCAGCGGTGATGCGCTCAGCTTCGCGCGCAGACCGCCGCGGATGGCCTGCAGCACGCCGAGGTCGCCGGCGAGGCGCTCGGCGATCGCGACGAAGCCGGACGCCATCGGTCGCGATCCAGTCGGCGCAACCGGCAGCGGTGAGGATGCTCACGCCCATTCGCGCCTGTGAGCCGGTCGCCGGCCACGGTGACCACCGGAACGCCCATCCACAAAGCTTCGCAAGTCGTCGTCGCGCCGTTGAATGGCAGGTGTCGAGGGCGATGTCGACTTCGCGGTAGGCCTCGAGGTGGCCCCGGCGTCATGCCACTCGCGGAACGTCGATGCGATCGGCGTCGATGCCCCGTGCGCCGAGCTCGGCGCGCAGCCGCTCGCGCACCGAAGCGGTGAGCGCGAGCGCGGCTGCCTTCAGCAGCAGCCGGGAGCGTGGCACCGCGCGCAGCACGCTCGGCCCACAGCTCGAGCGTCGTCGCGCTGATCTTCGGCGACGATGTTGAAGGAGCCGAAGGTCACCTCGCCACCGCGCGCGAGCGCCGGCAGCGGCCCCGGCAGCGGCGCAACGCTCCGGCGGCCGGTAGCAGAAGTAGCTGTGCGGCAACCTGACCAGCCGCTCGGAATGCAAGGCCTCGTGTGCCGGCGGATCGGCGCGCGCGTCGGTGAGGCGGAAGTCGATCGCCGACAAGCCGGTCGTGGCGGGGTAGCCGAGCCAGGTCGCCTGCACCGGCGCCAGCCTGCGAGCGAGCGGCGCAGGCGCAACCCGGTGTGCCCCGCGAGCTCGATCAGCACGTCGAGGCCGTCGCCGGCGATCCGCGCCGCAAGCTCGTCGTCGTTCCACCCCGACGTCTTGACCCAGCGCGCCGCATGCGCCGCGAGCCTCGCGCTGACGTCGTCATCGACCACGCTGTCGTGATAGCAGACGACCTCGATCTGCGAGCGGTCGTGGTGCTCGAGCAGCTGTTCGATGAAGTCAGCCCACCGGGTGCCGCCGCAAGTCGGGCGAGAGAAAGCCGACGCGCAATCGAGACGTCGGCGCCGGCGCGCGGCGCTGTGGGACGACGGCGTCGGCGCACCGCCGGCCGAGATCAGGCCGAGCGACTGTGTCGAAGCGCCGATGCCAGACCAGCAACTCCTCGGCCGGCACGTCGTCGGAATAGAGCAGGGTCATGCAGCAGATTGCTCCACACCGACAGCGTCGCTGGCGCCAGCGTCATCGCGCGCCGCAGGCCATCACCGCGTCGGCAATGCAGGCCCTGTTCGCGCAACAGCGTCGCGCGGTGGACGTGCGCATCGAAGAAGGTCGGATTTATCGCCAGCGCGCGGTCGAAGCAGGCGAGCGCCGCCTCGTCGTGCCGTCGCATCAGCAGCGTGCCGAGGTTGTTGTGTGCGGAGGGATTGCGCTCGTCGATCGCCAGCGCCGCGCGAATCGACTGCTCCGCCTCATCGAAGCGCTCGAGCACCGTCAGCGCCGCACCGAGATTGTCGAGCGCGATCGCGTAGCCGGGCTGCATCGACACGGCGCGCTGCAAGGCCTCCAACGCCTCTGCGGCGCGGCCTTGCTTGAACAGCATGACGCCGTGATTGCAGTGTCCCGAAGCGGTCGGCGCGTCGCCCTCGACGAGCCTGCGAAAGACCGCCTCGGCCTCGTCCAGGCGACCGAGGTCGTCGAGCAGGGCACCCTAGCGCCGTCGAAGCCTCGACGTGATCAGGCTATTGTTCGACACAACTCGCGATAGAGCGACTCGGCCCGGGCGATGTCGCCGGCCTCGAGGTGCCTTTGCGCGGCGTCGAAGAGTGCCTGCGCGGGCGATTGGCCGGTGCGTGGCGCCGTCGACTTCATGCGGTCTCGTTCTGCTCCGCAAGAACAATCCTCGCCTACACCAACGAGGATAAAACTTCCAATCAATTCAGAGAAGTCTAACTGAACTTATTTGAATGGCGGTCCTGCCAGCCAACTCACCAGCGAGTAACGAACGCCGGTCTTCACCGGACGGACGTCGTGACACATGAACGACGGGAACACTGTCATCGTTCCCTGATCCTTGGAAGCCACAAACTCCGGATAAATGATCAGTTCTCCACCGGTGTAATCTTCAGGAGCCGACAATTGAACAGTCAAGCTCAATTTACGTTCCGTCAGCTTACCCGGACCAATATCGAAATGCGGTCCGTAATACTCACCGACTTCATAACGGGTGAACTGAAAACCTTCTTTAAATTGACTTACAACGAAACCATAGATAGCGTCATTAATTTCACGGATGGCTTTACCCAAACGTTCGAACACCCAATTCGTTGACTCATTCGGGAACACGAACACCGCAGATGACTTACGAATACTCGCAGACTGAGCCGGATCCATGGCTTTCTACCGACGCCGGTTTCAGATGCGGCGTGAAATCTGCAATCAATTGCAAGCATTCTTCAGGTGTGAACACCATCTGGATGGCTGCCAAACGAGTCTGATCTTTCTGCGGCTCAAGGGTGCCGGTGCCAGCGCTCGGTATCCATTGGCCCGCTGTCGAGGCGATGGTATCGGCGCCTTCGCGCTTGATTTGTTCCTCTTGTGTCTCTTCATGAGGTTCAGGTTGACCCTGCCCGGGAGCTTAGCGGACCTGGCCTGATCGCTCCCTAGCCGGTCACGTTGGCTTGCTTCAATAGATCTCGATTTCCGCACTCGCCAGCGCTGATTCGGTCTGGTCCTTTCCAGACGGCGTCCCCCTGTCGCGGCCGGTCCCGTCCACCATCCGTTGATGGCGAGGCGCTTGCCTTGGGCGTACGGTGAGACATGAGTCACGAAATGGTTCGATTCCGGCCCCACGTTGAAAAGCAATAGAGTGTTGAAGACCGGCGGCAGGTAGCAGGCCCTCGCGCACCAGTACAACGCGCCGCCCCACTCCGACCGCCAATCCTTTGCCAGATGCCACACGAAGGCGACCTGACGATTGAAAACCTGACGATCGAAACTTTCGCCGCTCTCAGCGATGTCGTTGTGAGGGAGGGAATGGTCGCCCGGGAGGTACCAGCTCGCGGAGAACTGCGCCGGTCCAACACAGGACCGACCGGACAACCGCGTCACCCACTCCTTCGTCCTCGACGAGCCGAATATCTTGGAGCACCAGGCAAGGTCCGCCGGATACTCCTCGGGGTGGTAGAGATTGTGATGATGATAGTGAAAATTCTCCTCGTAGCCCTCGTACACACGCCAAGCCGTGCAGCGGTCGAGACTACGATACATCCGCTCGGCAAAGTCCGGCTCGAAGGCGTCTCGTATCACGATCAGCTCGCCGGCCGCCAGCCGCGGGACAGCGTCCGTCAACGCTGATCCTGGTCCGCGAAGCGATGGGCGTAGATAGGTTTCGATCTGAGAGGAGGCTCGCGTCCGCTGCAGCCTGCGCGTCGACATCGGTGGTCGGCGCGGTGGGGGCGCCCAGTGCGACCCCATCCACGCTGACCACCTTGCGCTGTACCTGCTCCATGTCGAGCGCTCGCGCAGCGCGCAGCACCTCGTCCAGCGCGCCGGCCTGCAGCGCGCCCGCTTTGGCATAGACGATGATGTTGCTGCGGAAGATCATCAGCGTCGGTATCGAACGGATATTGAACTGCGCGCCGATCGCCCGCTGATCCTCGGTATTAACCTTCGCGAACAAAACATCGGGGTTCCGGGCCGCGGCGGCGGCAAAGATCGGCGCGAACGCGCGACAAGGCGCGCACGATGGCGCCCAGAAATCGACGACTGCAAATGGATGGCCGTCGATCGACGATGCGAAATTCTGTTCGGTGAGTTCGACAACGCCCGGGGTGTCGGCCGACATCTGGATGGCTGCCAAAGGAGTCTGATCTTTCTGCGGCTCAAGGGTGCCGGTGCCAGCGCTCGGTATCCACCGGCCCGCTGTCGAGGGCGATGGCATCGGCGCCTTCGCGCTTGACTTGTTCCTGTTGTGTCTCTTCATGAGGTTCAGGTTGACCCTGCCCGGTTTCGACGTACATCATATCGCCCGGGCTTTGCGCAGACCGGCGATCTCGTCGGAGTCGTAGCCCAGGCTCAGCAGAATCTCATCGGTGTGCTCGCCAAGGCGGGGCGGCGGCGAGTCCGCCGAAGGATTCGCGCCGGAGAGCTTGAAGCCCGCGCGCGTGACGCTTGATGGGGCGATCGACTCCCGGAACATCGTCGAAATGCTGCAACAGGTCCCGGTGCTTGATCTGCGGATTCTCCAGCGCCTCGGGCACGGTGACGACACGTCCTGCCGGGATTCCGACGCCGATCAGAATCGATTCCCATTCCGCGGCCGGCTTGGATCGGAGCGCCGCCTCGACTTCCTGCGTCAGCGCCGCGCGATGGCGCTTTCGGTCTTCGCGGTCCGCGAAGCGCGGATCGGCAGATCAGGTCTTCGCGTCCGATCACTTTCGCGAGCGCCTCGAACTGCTCCTGCTTGTTCGCCGCGATGTTGAGGAGACCGCTTCCCGTCTTGAAGGCGCCCGAGGGCGCCGCGGTGAAGTTGTCGTTCCCCATCGGCACGGGCTTCTGGCCCGCGATGAGATAGTTGGAAATGACCCAACCCATGCTTGCGAGTGCCGAGTCGAGCATCGAGACATCGATGAACGCTCCCTCGCCGTTCTTCTGCTGACGCAGCAACGCGCTCGCAATCGCAAACGCTGCGGTAATCCCCCCAAGCGTATCCGCGACGGGATAGCCGGCCCGCAACGGCGCGCAGCGCTCATCGCCCGTGATGCTCATCGCGCCGGACAGGCCCTGGACGATCTGATCGTAGGCCGGCGCATCTTTCATCGGACCGTCCTGACCGAAGCCCGAGATCGCGCAATAGACGAGCGACGGATTGTGCTGCCGCAACTGATCATATCCGAGGCCAAGACGATCCATCACTCCGGGGCGGAAGTTCTCGACCAACACGTGCGCCTTTTTGACGAGTCGATGCAGGACCTCCTTCCCGCCCTCGGATTTGAGGTTGACGGTGACGGACTTCTTGCCGCTGTTCTGGGCCAGGAAGGAAGCACCCATCAGCCGCTCGTTGAGCGAGGCATCGGCGCCGAGCTTGCGCGCGAGATCGCCATGCTCGGGAACCTCGATCTTGATGATCTCCGCGCCCAGCAGCGCCAGCTGGTAGGCGCAGAAAGGGCCCGCCAGCACGTTGGACAAGATCGAGCACCCGAATTCCCGCCAGCGCTTGGGTCATTGGATTCCTCGTTGACGCATGCGTGCTCGTTAGCGGCGGATGAACGGATTGGGCACGTCGAGATCGCGTGGAAATCCAGACGCACTTCGTCGTCAGGAATTCCTTGATCGTCTCCACGCCGGATTCGCGACCGATACCCGAATTCTTGTACCCGCCGAACGGCGAGGTGAAGCTCGTCGCGCGATAGTTGTTGACCCAGATCGTGCCCGCCTTGAGCTTGTCGGTCATTACCATCGCCCGGTGCAGACTCTTCGTCCACACGGCCGCCGCGAGCCCATAGACGACGTCGTTGCCGATCTCGATGGCCTCGGCCTCGTCGGCAAACGGGATCACCGCCAATAACGGGCCGAACACCTCTTCCTGCGCAATGCGCATGCTGTTGCGCACGCCGGTGAAGATCGTAGGCTCAATGAACATGCCGGCGCCCAGATCCGGCACGGCTGCTCCCGCCGAGCACACACCGCGCGCCCTCTTCCTTCGCGATCCTGATGTAGTCGAGAATCTTCTCGAATTGCGGCCGCGTCGCGATCGGGCCGATCTGGGTGTCGGGCAATGCCGGATCGCCCATCTTGGCGCAGCGGACGAACTCGATGAGCTTCTCGACGAAGCGGTCGTGGATGCTCCGCTGCAGCAGAAGTCGGGAGCCCGCCTGGCAGCTCTGGCCCGACGCCGCGAAGATCCCCGACACGACGCCCTTGACCGCCTGATCCAGGTCCGCATCGTCGAACACGATGTTGGGGGATTTTCCGCCGAGCTCGAGCGTCACTGTCTTGAGCCCTGCGGCAGCGAGCTGATAGACCTTGCGCCCGGCGGCATCGCCTCCGGTGAACCCGACATGCGCAATCGACGGGATGCGCGACCAGCGCTGCGCCGACTTCGGGCCCGAGTCCGGTGATGACGTTGACGACGCCTTTGGGAAATCCCGCCTCGGCGAAAAGCGGCGCGAATTCGAGCATCGACGCCGACGTGAACTCGGACGGCTTGATGATCGCTGTGCAACCCGCGGCAAGCGCCGGGGCGAGTTTCCAGCTCGTCAGCGTAAGTGGCGAGTTCCACGGCGTGATGATGCGCGACAACACCCTTGGGCTCGTACTTGGTATAGGTGAAGACATCCCGTTTGTCCGTCGGAATCACCGCACCCTGGACCTTGTCGGCGAGGCCGCCGTAGTACTTGAAATAGTCGCCCATGTAGCGGATCTGGGCGCATAGCCTCCGACAGCGATTTTGCCGTTGTCGCGCTGTTCGATCGCGGCAAGCCGGTCGACGTTGGCGATGATGAGGTCGCCGAGCCGCCACAGCAGATGGCCGCGTTGCGTCGCCGCTCATCCGCGGCCATTCGCCCCGATTCAGCGCGCGCTCGGCCGCCGCGGCGGCAACGGCGACGTCGTTTTCGTCACCGCGCCCGATCAATGCCCAGACTTTCCCGGAATACGGATTTTCGGTAGGCAGATACTCGTTGGAGGCGGGAGGAACGACGGCTCCGTCGATGTAGTTGCCATACTTCGGAAGCTCATCGACTTTCGACATTCCTCTCTCCAACCGAACGCCGGGACCCTGCGATTCCGCGCGGCGCGCAGAACCCTCGGCGGACGATTCATCATTCTAGCAGTGCGTACGCAGAAGGTACCGAACGGTTCATGCGGCACGCGTGCACGCGCCGTGTGTGGTCTGCCCGGCCGTCCGGGGGGTCAGCGCTTGGTCTTGCCCTTCACGGGTTCACGCGTGAGGCGGACCTCGAGGCCGTCGGCGGTCCTATCGTCTATCAACTTCAGCGTGCCGGCGAGCGTTCTTTCGTCTATCACCTTCAGCGTGAGGGCGAAGTCGGGGCATTTGCTGACCTGCGCCGCCCAGACGGTGAATTCGACCTCTTTGGTGCTGTTCGTCTGCACCGTGATCGGAAACGGCTTGGTGCCGCGGCAAGGGTCTCCCGCGCGCCGGGGGCCTATCTCCCGCCATTGACCTTCGAAATTGTTTATCTCGACGCGGCCCTGTCGCGCGGTGCGGGCATCACCGTCGATGCGCGCGTTCCACTTGCCGTCATTGACAAGCGAGTCGTCTAGGTAAGATGCGGCCAGCGCGGCCGCGGCCAGCGCGGCGCAGAAGGTGCCGCCCAAGAACACGAGCCAGGACTTTGCCATCATCACCTTACCTCCACGACAGCCGGCCGGAGGACGGGCCGGCGACAATAGAACGATGGTGCGATTGTAGCAATGAAGCATCGGCCCGTTTTCGGGTCGCGCATGCCATGAAGAAGGGGCCCGAAGGCCCCTTCTCGTTCAAACGCTGGACGACGCCCGCGCTACCTGGGACAAAACGTTGTACTGGGTTCTGTACCACCACCCATAGCAGCGGTAATCCCCATCGTCATCTTGATGCCTTGCACGACGTGCTGCTTGAAAAACTGCTGGCCGGCGAAGGGGTCGCCGTCTATGAAATGCCGCCGGTCATGTCCCAGTGTAGTCACCCAAACATGGCCGCCGTCGTAGTTCTGGCACCACGACACCGGGTGGAAGTCGCCGTGGCCTGGGTGGGTCTCCCGCCGGTTGGCGAGCGACAACTCGTCGAGCCTAAGCACAAACTTCACGTTGGTCGGATACGGCATCATGTTGTACCACTCGTCGATCGTATCGAAGCTCGCCGGCAGGCCCGCCGTCGACGGGTCGGCCGAACCGGTGACATGCGCCCTGCCGAGCTGGTTGGCGCCGTGGTCGTAGTAGTTCGCGTTGCCGACGAGGCCTTCGTAGTACGGCCAGTTGTACTCGGTGCCGAACACGTTGTGGATGCCGACAAAGCCGCCACCGGCCCGCATGTACTGGCGCAGCGCCGTCTTGGCCGCGTCGAGGTGCGTGTTGTTAGTGAGGTTCGTGTTGGTAGTCAGGAGCATCGAGCCGTGCTTCCACATCGTGTCACGGGTCGGGCTCATGAAGATCACGGCCCTGTACTGGTTCAGCCCCGACAGCTGGTTCACGTCTTCGGTGACGTCAACCGCGATGCCTTCGGCGTTGAGCCAGGTCCGCAGCGATTGCTGAGCGGTGTTGTTGGCTCCCAGGCAGTTGCCGCGGACCACGGGCGGGCCGGGCTGCTCTGCCGTGCAGGTAACGGCGAAGGTGGTCCCGTTCTGCGTGTTCTTACCGGCCCCGAGCGCCGTGCCGAGGTTCGCGTGGCGCGGGCCGGCGGTACGCGAGTACACGAGCACTCTCATCTGGCGGTCGTCGACCCAGTTGTGATAACACTTGGGGTCCACACCGCGGCAGACATTGTAGGTTGGGTCCCAGCTGAACGGCAAAGCGCCTTGCGGCAGGTTGCCGTTGATCGGGGTGACGTTGGTTTCTGGGCTGTGTGCATATTGTGCTTGCTGTGCGCTGGCGCCAGCGGCAAAGAGCGCCAGGACTGCCGCTGCTACCAGCGGGTACCGCGTACGAGGCGCGGTCGTCGTTCGGTTGTGCATGGAAGGCCTTTCGTATCCGTGGTTGGAATGGAGAGGAAGCCAGAATTTCTTTCGCCACTGCTGAGCGTCTTGCCAGAGTTCTGTCTAGAAGAATGGCGGTTTGTTTCTGGTCGGGTCGTAGTATAGAGCGCTGCCGTTACGTGTCAATCGCAAATGTGTCGGATTTTAACTGGGGTTCGCTTAAGGGTTTCTTAAGCCACTTGGACGGGCCAGGCCCTTCCGCCGACGGGTCGCCGCGAGACCGAGCAGGCCGAGCGCCGCAAGGCTGAGGACACCAGGTTCGGGGACGCCCACCGCCACCACGACTCCGTTAAGATCGAAGAATGCTGCACTGTCAACTCCCAAGTTCGCAGTCCAACTGAAGGACTGACCCAGTTGCGACGCGTCGCCGAGGACCGTGGACGCGAAGTCGAAAAAGAACCCATTCGGCACACCGGTGCCAAGCACATCGATTTCGGCGTAGGCAGATGAACCGCGCGCTCCAACGGGGTTGACGATGAGGTCGTAGAACAGCGTGAACATCAGCGATCCTGCACCGGTGCAACTGGCTGAAGTGCCATCGAAGTTGGTGTTGCTGTCCCACAAACAGAAGCTGCCGGAGGTGAGCATGTTTCCCAACGCAGTGGTCACCCCGCTCGCTCCCGGCGGAGTCGCGTTGGCGCTCAGCGTGAAGAGAGGCGACTCCAGTTGCGTGAGCGGATCGGTCGCCACACTCGACGCCACCCTGGCGACGGTCTGCGCAGCTTGCGCCGTCTGGGTCACATTGTTCCAGTTGGGGACGTTACCGGCGTTCTGCACGGCGGGCCCGGTGCTGGGTTCCGCAATGAGACTCCAGGATTGATTCCTGGTGTCGGTCGGCGCGAAAACGAAGAATGACGGGTTCGCAATGGGAGTGACCGTGAAGCCGTTGATCACGACCGATGCGAAGCTCGCGTAGGCGCCAGTCGCCGCGCACGCCAGCGCCACGGCAAGGGCCGTCGTCCCGAATCGGGCCAGCGATGCCCGGGCGGGGGTGAATTCTCTCATAAGGCTCTCCAAATGGGGTGATCGTACCGGGGCGCCGGTGACATGCAGGCCCCGACGCATTTCGATTTTGCGGGTCGAACGCGGAAAGAAGAGCAAGGAATGGACCACCGATTAAAATGGTCTTATAATCAAGTGGATACGATTTCGTCCCGCATCGGCTTCGCGCCATTTGTAAAGTCTGCCGACAATAGAACGCGATTCTGTCCCATGAATCCGGTGCTTCCGCCCGGAAAAGTTGTCAATTCTTTCGACAATAGAACGACGTTCTGATGTCACCGCCAAAGCCCGCCGGGGATACGCTGGATCACTCCGGTCGCACCATGGCTCGGCCTGCAACGGGCCGGCGCGCTAGTTGAGAGCGATCTGGCTTTCCCGGCCCGTGGCGGCCCAGGGCACGGATCGATCGCTCGCGTCAGAGGCACTGATGTCCGTGATACGGATTTGCGCCCATCCAGGTGACACGGCTTCGAACTGGACCAGGGCGACGTTCCCAGGGGGTGCCTCGCCCCCTTTCATCTTCATGACAATGGCCACGTGCCCGTCGCTCACCGGGTCGATCGCGAATGCGCGCTCCCCGAGCGTGCGTTGCGAGTAGTCGATTTCCTCCAGGCTTCGCGCCTTGAGCAGCGCAGGGTCGTAGGTGATCTCGACGACGATGCGGGCGATCGGCTGGCGCGCATCGATCGCGACTCGAACGTCGAACGCTTCGCCGACCCTCGCGCTGGCGGGCGTGTGAAAGACAACTTGCAGCGGTGGATCGATCGATGGGCGCACCTGGTCGGCGGCGCGCGCACCGGAAGGAGGGGTGGCGGCCCCACGAGCCTCGAGACGGGAGCCCGCGGGATCAATGTCCGATGGCCCGCCCGGACGACTCTGCGGCGTCGATTGCGATGACGGCGCCCGGTCGGCAGACCCTTCGCCGGCGGGTTCGGTCTCGTAGGCGAGCCAGAGGACCCAGACTACCGCGATGACGGTACATGCGACCGGAAGCAGCCAAGGTCTCGATGGTCGCGACATGATCGGATCGAGTGCCTACCGCACGATCTCTGTTGGCGCGGCAAGACACAATAGGATGGTTTTGTGCCGATGGTACCAGCAATCCCAGCAGCCACAACGCTGTCGAGAAACCTTACAGAACTGCTAAGCGCGACCCTCGTTCAGAACGCAGCACTGATTCTGGGGAATGTCGAAGGAAACCTCGATGCCGCGAGGTCCGGCCCTCACGAAGCATGCGCCGCAGTCGGACATCGCCGACCGCATCTCGAGCCGCCATTGGGAAAGTCGGGTTCCCCACCCGACTTTCCCCTTTTACTTCCTGGAGGCTCGGCGCGATCGCGCCGAGGGTCACGTCATCACAGCTTCGCCCACGGTCGCTTCCAATGCCGGGTCGTAGAACTCGCCGAAGAGCTCCTCGTCGGAGGGCTTGTCCTCCTTGATCGGCACCGACACCCAGGTGGTGTTGAGGTAGTGCTTGAGGTGCACGTTCTCGGAGACGATGTTGCCGCCCCACGTGCCGCAGCCCAGGCTGGAGGTCATCGGCATCCCGTTGTTGAACGCCCCGGCGTTGGCTTTCGATTGCGGCTGCCGCACCATGATCCGGGATACCGGCGCCGCCAGCGCGAGGCGATGGATGTGCTCGCGGTCGAACGAATAGATGCCGCAGGAGTGGCCCTTGCCGCCGACCTCGTAGATGCCGCGCATCATGGCGAGCGCCTGGTCGAACCCCTGATACTGGTAGACGGCGAGCAGCGTCGTCAGCTTCTCGCCGGAGAACGGGTGCTCCTTGCCGATGCCGTCGCCATGGACGATGAGGAACTTGCGGTCGGCAGGAATGGCAAACCCGGCCGCCTTGGCCAGCTGTTGCGGGGCGATCGCGACGGTATCCGCCGTGCGGTGCGCCTCGGCGTCCCACATCACCCGGCGCAGCGCCGTCTTCTCGGCGTCCGACGCGAGGTAGCCGCCCTCGAGCTGCAGCTGCTTCAGCAGCTTGTCGAAGATCGACGCCTCGATGATCAGGTTGCCGTCGGCCGAGCAGCCGGAGCCGAAGTCCGACGTCTTGGACAGCCGCGTGTTGCGCGCCGCTTCCTCGAGGTTCGCGGTCTCGTCGATGATCATCGTCGAGTTGCCGGCGCCCACCCCGTACGCCGGCGTGCCGGAGCTGTACGCGGCCCGCACCATCGGCTGGCCGCCGGTGGCGACGATCAGGTCGGCCCGCGCCATCAGCGCCTGCGACATCGGGATGTTGACCTTGGTCAGGCATTGCAGGATGTCGGCCGGTGCGCCTTCGCCTTCCAGCGCCTCGCGCATCAGCCGCACGGTCTCGAACGAGGTCTTCTTCGAGCGCGGATGCGGCGAGAAGATGACCACGTCGCGCGCCTTGATCGCGTAGATCGCGTTGCCGGCCGGCGTCAAGTCGGGGTTGGTGGTGGGCACGATGCAGGCGATGATTCCCGCCGGCTTGCCATATTTCACGATGCCCTTGTCCGGCAGCTCCTCGATGATGCCGACGCTCTTCTGGCGCAGCGCGTCGCGCAGCACGCCGCGGATCTTCATCCGCTTGCCCATCCGGCTCACGGCGTCGCCAAGGCCGCTCTCCGCGATGCCCATCTCGACGAGCCGCGTGAACGTCTGCTTGTTGGCGACCGCCCAAGCGACCGCCTGGCACAGCCGATCCACGCGCGCCTGATCGTAAGTCTCGATGATCGCCAGCGCCTTCTGCGCTCGCTCGAATACCTCGTCCAGCTCCTGCTGCTGCTCGGGTGTGATCGGCCTGCGGGTTTCGATAGCGGCCATTTTGAGGGTCCCTTTTTTGGTTTCCGCCGACTGCGGCACGTCGACTCGCCGCCCGGGCTTCGCGAAGTCAATTGTAGATCAACGTTTCGTGCAACGGAATAGAGCGCCGTCAACAAAACTCGGCTGCGAGAGGGTCACGTGACCGATGCCAGCATGATCCGTCGTCATTGTATAGACCAACATTCTGCGACACAGAATTAACGCGCCGTCAGCGGCACCAACTTGTCGTCGCGGATCGCGAAGTAAGGCTTCGGGCTGGTGCGCACGGCCAGCCGCATCCGACCGAGATCGTCCTGTGTGACGCCGATGAGAAACAGGCAATCCTTGCGGTCGCACCGGGGAAGCAACCGTCTGAAGTGAATGAAGATCTGATCGACGCCGTATCCTGGACATGGGCGCTCTCAGATAGCCGAGCTCGGCGTCGGGCACCAGGCTGGTCGCCCAGCTCTTGTAGAACTCGTTCGAGATCTCGCACGACACGCTCGATTTGCCTAATCCGACGGCCCATGGTGTGGTTGCGGAAAACAGGTACCGATATACCCACAGTTCATCGAGGGATCGCGCGTAATATTCGGGGTCCTTCGAAGCCAGCTGCGCGGACGTGTGAAACAAGGCATATGCGCAGCAACGCTTCGGCAATGCCCACCACGACGACCAGCGAAGCGACGGTGACGAGCCACTTGTGTCGCTGAAACCAGCGAGTCCTGGAATTCACGACGACTCCGCGTCCCAATCACCTCTTGTGCAGTGCACGTCTCGCCGGACGAGCGCGCCAGTGTTGTCCGGACGGCGGCGTTTTGGAAAATGAGGTGTCGGAAGCCATGCGATATTCTAGCGCGTGGCTCCAACCCGAAACCCGCGGGTTGGTCGCGAGTGTCCGAGTTCTGTCGAAAGGGCGGCGTGGTCCGTGAGGTCGTACTGTGCGCTGATCTCGGCACCGGCTCACTGCGTGTCGGCGCCGTCACGGCGAAAGGCACGGTCGTCGCAACGGCTTCCGCGCTGCTGCGGGCAGAACAGCCCGAACCCGGGTCGCGCATCATCGATCCTGAAGTCTGGTGGCGCTCGCTTGCCCGAGTGATCGTTCGCACGCTCGACCAGCTGTCGAAACGCGATCGCGTGCGTGGCTTGTGCCTGTCCGGGGTAACGCGGTCGCAGGTCGTGCTCGATCGCGCAGGACGGCCCTTGTCGCCTGCCTTGCTGTTTCGCGACCAGCGCGCCATGGACGATGCTGCGGAAGTCGCCCATTATTTCCCGGCGGCCAATCCCGCTGACGAGATCACGGCGTTCCATCCGCTCGCGCGCATCGCGTGGTTCGCGCGCCGGCATCCGGAAGCGCTCGATCGAGTCGGCGCGGTTCTGGAGCCGAAAGATTTCCTCAACTACCGGCTCACCGGCGAGATTGGGACCGACAGCGTGACCTATTCGCGCTACGACAACCTGCGAGCCACCGGGCGGCCGCTGCCGGACTGGCTCGAACGCTGCGTCGGCCTCCTTGCCTTGCCTCGGATGGCGCCGTGGCAGATGCGCGGCATCGTCACCAACCGGCAATCGCCATGGAGCCGCCTCGCTGGAATTCCGGTGTTCGCCGGTGCGATGGACGCGTGGGCTACCGCGGTGGGCTCGGGTGCAATGCACACCGGCCAAGGCTACGATATCGCGGGCACGTCGGAAGTGGCAGGGCTCATCACGCCCGCGCGTGTCGACGTGTCGGGCCTGGTTTCCCTCCTCTGGGGCGAGCAAGTTTACCAGGTCGGCGGTCCGACGCAGGCCGGCGCGGACAGCGTGTTGTGGTGCCACCGCGCGCTTCGTGTTCGCGGTACGCTCGCGGCGGCGGTCGAGCGCGCCGGAATGATGTCGCCAACCGAGAAGCTGCCGCTGTTCCTGCCTTATCTTGCGGGCGAGCGCACGCCGCTCTGGCGTGCCGATGTCCGGGGTGCTTTCGAGGGCCTTTCGCGCGACCATCGGGCCGACGATTTTCTGTGGGCGGTGCTGGAAGGCGTGGCGATGGCGATGCGCGATATTCTGGCGCGCGCGGTCAAGGGATCGACGCGGGAGTTATCCGAGGTTCGCGTCGCCGGAGGCGGCGCACAATCGAATGCCTGGTGCCAGATCAAGGCGGATGTCATGAACGTGCCCATGGTTCGCACATCGCACCGCGAGACGGGCGTGATCGGCGCAGCCATCGCCGCCGCAGTCGGGTTGGGCTGGCATCCGACCCTCGCCGCCGCGGCCAGCGCGATGTGCGCGGTTGAACGTGCATTCGAGCCGCGGCTGGCGCTGGCCCCGCTTTACACTGAGCGCGCCGAACGCTACGACCGCGCTCGGCAACACGCGATCGCGGAAGCCGATGCTGCCCTGCGCATGAGCGCGCCGGGCCGTCCCAAGCGCGAATTGCTCCCTCTCGGAGGAAAGCCGCGAAGCGCCAAGGGTGCACACCAATGAGCATCCAATGACTCGTTCCGATTCCACCGGGTTTCTCGCGACGTACGGCACGGCGCTGGCGGCGGCGATCCTGTTTTGCATCTTCGCCTTCGCCGCGCAGAACTTCCTCAATCCGACAAATCTGCTGAACGTGCTGAAGCAGATCAGCTTTCTCGCCATCCTCGGGCTGGGCTTCGGCCTGGCGCTCATCACCGGCGAGCTCGACCTCTCGTTCGCCAACGTTTGCAGCTTCGCCGTGGTCGTCGTCGGCGGATTGATCCATCACGGCTATCCTCCCGCGCTCGCGGTCGCGGGCGGGCTCGCTGTCGGCACGGCGGCTGGCACACTGAACGGCGTGCTCGTCACGCGGTTGAAGATTCCATCGCTGATCGCCACCCTCGCCACGGCGTCGGTGGCCAACGGCCTCGCGTTCGCGGTGACGGGAGGCGTGGCCTTCGTCGGACGTTGGGATCCCGCGTTTCTCGCCCTCGGCCGCGGCAGCTTTCTCGGCGTACCGGCGCTGATCCTCTGGACGGCCGGCGCCGCCCTTCTCGTCGCCTTTCTCCTCAAGCATACCCGGCTCGGGCTCCATATGATCTTCACGGGCGAAGCCGATGAGGCAGCGCGCCTGTCCGGGATCGACGTGCGCCGGACGAAGCTCCTCGGGCTCCTCTTCTCGGGATTCGCGGCGGGCCTCGTTGCGGTGCTGCTGACGGCGACGCTCAATTCGGCGGCGCCCAACATGGCAAGCGATCACCTGTTGCGCGCGATCGCCGCGGTCCTGCTCGGCATGACGATGTTCGAGCCGGGCCGCTGCAACGTCGCCGGAACGCTCGTCGGCGCGGCGACGATCGGCATGCTCGGCAACGGCCTCGTGCTGATGGGCGCCCAGTACTATGTGCAGGACATCATGCTTGGCGTTATCATCGTCGCCTCCGTCGCGCTGTCGGCGTCGACGCTCAGGAAAGCCGCATTCGGCGTCTAGGGGACAGACCACGTTTCCCATCGGAGTGCGCCAGCTTGCCCAGAAGTTGTGCCGGAAAACGTGGTCTGTCCCCTTTGCGGTAACCAAGGGAGGAATCTTCGTGATCAAGAGATCGATTGCAGCGATTGTCGTGACGATCGGATTGATCGTCCGGCTCCATCGGCGCACGCGTTCAAGCTCGGCATCATCGCGTTCCAGATGTCGTCGGAGACGCATGCGCGAGTCGCCAATGCCGCTGCCGAAGCGGCCAAGAGCCTTGGCTGGCAGGTGCAGATCCTCAACTCCGAAGGCAGCCTGCCCAAGCACGCCGAGCAGATCGAAGCGATGATCCAGGCGAAAGTCGACGGCCTGATCATCGCCATGGGCAAGCCGGTCGAGGCGGACGCCCAGCTCGCGGCCGCCCAGAAGGCGGGCATCCCGGTCATCACGACGGTCGCGGGAACAAGCCCGCATACGCTGTTCGACATCCAGGTCAACGACTATCAGATCGGCGCCCAGGCGACGCTCTATCTCCTGAGCAAGATCAACTACAGCGGCGCGATCCTCACCGAGCGCTACGAGAACAACGTGGCGTCCCGCATCCGCGGCAAGGTCCTCGACGTGGTCCTGTCGGAGAATCCTTCAGTCAAGGTCCTCGGCAGTCATTCGATGGCGCGCACTGCGAGCTGGCAGGAGGACGTGCGCAGCGGAATGCAGGCGCTGATCCTCCGCAATCAGGGCAAGTTCCAGGGCGTCTGGGCTTCGTTCGACGGGCAAGCGTATGTGATCGACGACCTGCTGCGCGCACAGGGCCTGAAGAAAGGTGACGTCGTGCTGGTCAGCATCGACGGCGGACCCGAGAGTTATCGCCGGATCAAGGCTCCGGACAGCCTGCTGACCGCGACCGTGGGAATTCCGTTCGAGCGCATCGGCCGGACCGCAGTCGAGAAGATGAACGATATCGTCGTCAAGAAGGTTCCGAAGAATCAGGCGGTCAATGGACCGTACCTGTGGATGGATGCGGTGCTCGTCGATGCCTCTAACGTCGACCAGATGCTGAAATAGACGCGACGGCGGTCATCCCTTGGAGCCGCTGCTTCGCCTCGTCGGTATTGGCAAGCGCTACGGCGCGGTCGAGGCATTGCGCGGGGTCGACTTCGACGTCGAAGCCGGCGAAGTCGTCGCGATCTGCGGCGACAACGGCGCCGGCAAGTCGACGCTGATCCGCATCGTCTCAGGTGCGCACGACCCGAGCGAGGGTCATATCGAGATCGAAGGGCGCCGAGTCGTCTTCAGCTCGCCGATCGATGCACTGGGCGCAGGCGTGGCGACGATCTACCAGGATCTCGCCCTCGCCTCCCGGCTCCCCATCTGGCAGAACGTGTTCGTGGGCGCGGAGCTCACCCGGCAGCTCTTGCCCGGCATCCGCATCCTCGACAAGCGCGCGATGCGGGACGCGTCGTCGCGTTATCTCGCGCGCCTCAAGGTCGACATCCGCGACACCGATCGCCCCATCGAACGGTTGTCCGGAGGGCAGCGGCAGGCTGTCGCGATCGCCCGCGCGCTCCATTGGAACGCCCGCCTCGTGATCATGGACGAGCCTACCGCCGCGCTCGGTGTCGCCGAGAGTCGCCAGGTGCTGGACCTCATTCGCGAGCTGCATCGCGGCGGCACGACGGTGATCCTGATCAGCCACAACATGGCGGAAGTCGTCGACGTGGCGACGCGCGTCGTCGTGTTCAAGGGCGGCCGCAAGATCGCCGATCGGCCCGCCACGGGTCTCACCGCGGACGACCTCGCCCACCTCGTCATGGTCGGCCAGATTCCGCGCGAGGCGGCCTGAGCATGCCGGGAACCCGAATCATCATCGACACCGATCCGGGCCAGGACGACGCCGTCGCGATCCTGCTGGCGCTCGCGGAACGGGAGCAGCTCGACCTCATCGGAATCACGACAGTAGCCGGCAATGTCCCGCTCCCGCTGACCACGGCGAACGCGCTGCGGATCCTCGAGCTCGCCCATCGCGAGGACGTCCCCGTGTTTCCCGGCGCGAGCCAGCCGCTGCTGCGCGCGCTGCGCACGGCGGAGTTCGTGTGCGGCGCGGATGGTCTCGAAGGGGCCGCCCTGCCCCCGCCGCGTCTCGCTGCCCGGGACCGGCATGCGGTGACGTTCCTGATCGACACCTTGAGAGCGGCAGACGAGCGGACGGTGACACTCTGTCCCATCGGGCCGCTCACCAACATCGCGCTCACCTTTGCGCAGGAACCGGTGCTCACGTCGAAGGTCGAGCGCATCGTCCTGATGGGCGGCGCGCGCGACCTCGGCAACATGAGTCCCGCGGCCGAATTCAACTTTTTCGTCGATCCGCATGCCGCTGCAATGGTATTGCGGCTGGATGTTCCGATCGTCATGTTCGGCCTGCATGCCACGCATCAGGCAATCGCGACGTCGGAGCGCGTCGGGAGGATTGCCGCGCTCGGCACACCGGTGGCGCACGCCATTCGCGGGATGCTGAGCCGGGAGCGACCGGGCAGCGCCGACCGCTATGGCGTGCCGGGGCATCCGCTGCACGACGTGTGCGCCATCGCGTATCTCTTGTGGCCGGATCTGTTCACCGGCCGCGATTGCCATGTGACGGTCGAGACCGCGAGCGAAGCCACGATGGGTCGCAGCACGATCGACTGGTGGGGATCGCAGAAGGAGAAGCCGAACGCCCATGTGATCGGCCACATCGACGCGGCCGGATTCTACGAGCGTCTGACGAAGTCGCTGGCCAAGCTTTGACGAGGATTCGAATGACCCATCTCGTGGAGGAGCTCAAGACGAAAGCGGACGCGAGCATCGCAGCGATGCGCGACGCGGCATTGCGCGCGCGCGACACGCACGCGCGAGCGGAACTGATGCGTCACATGCTCATGACCGCCAGCAAGGTCAAGGATCGGCCGGTGATCGACGCGGTGCGCTTCATCGTGGATCACTGGCTGGAAGCGTGGGATCTCGCCCGCGCGTCCTGGCCGCACGTGGCGGAAATGGAGGCCTTTGCCGCCGCGTTTCACGCGTATGCGCGGGCGCCGACCGACGCGCATGACGAGGCCGTGCGTGCGACGTGCGTCCGCGTCGAGCTCGTCTTTGTCACAGCCGGGATGCCGATCGCCGACCAGATGGCCTGGCGCTCGATATGCGCGCATGGCTGGTGGGCACAGGTTCGCCCGGCGCCGCCGGGAAAGGGTCGTCCGGATCGCGAGGGACCGGACCGGCCCTTCTGGGAGCACGGCTGCCTGCCGGAGTGCCTCTAAGCAGCGTCAGCGGCGTACCGGTCGAAGCGATTCAATCGTCGCCTGGAAGTCATCGGGTGGTTCGCGCTCGAACGAAATGCGTTCGGCGGTCCGGGGATGCACGAAGCCGAGCGTCCGCGCATGCAGCATGGGGCGCATTGCTGCGATCTTCGGGCCGGCGTAGTCGCGGATGTACACGCGTTCCCCGACCAACGGATGGCCGAGTTCGGACATGTGGATTCGAATCTGATGCTGGCGTCCAGTCTCGAGGCGGCATTCGACCAACGTGGCGCCGATGAGCCGCTCGATCGGTCTCACGTGCGTAACCGAGCGTCTGGCCTCGATCGGAGCGTCGCCTTTCGGACGCCGGAAATGTCCGTATGAGCCCGCCGGGCCGCCCCAAGGGCGAACACCGGAGCGCGAAGCGCGAAGGTACTCCAGCGAACCGCGCATTCCGTCGCCACGATCCGGAACGAGATATGTTTCGACACGTGTCGCCGTGACACCGCCGTGCGCGATGGCATGGTAGACGCGATCGATGGTGTGGTCGCGGAACTGCGCTGCCAGCGTGCGCTGGGCTTGCGCCGTCCGCGCAAACATCATGAGGCCGCTCGTGTCCCTGTCGAGGCGGTGAACGACTCCCAGCTTGGCGTCAACGCCACGCCCGCCCATGCGTCGCAGCAACGTTCGAGCGTAATCGACTAGCGTGTCCTTGTTGCCCGGCTCGTCGGCAACGCTCAGCATCCCGACCGGCTTGTCGACGACGACGACGTCCCGGTCGAAGAAGACGATCGCGCTCTCGGCAAGCGGACCGGTCGGGAGCTTGGGCGCCCGTTGGTCGACGGCAACCACCGTCCCCGGCGACACACGCGATGCGGGGTCGAGGCAGCGCTCCCCGTTTACCGTGACGCGCCCCTCGATGCACAGGCCGCGCGCACGCGACCATGCGACGCCCGTCTGTTGGCGAACGACCGCCGCGATGGTGGGCTCGTCTGACTTGACATCGACCGCGCGTTGCGTCATCCGGCGCCCTGCATGGCGGCCATTCGCTCCTTCGCGAACTCCACGAAGCCGTTGACCAGTCGCGAATGAATCCTCTCTTTCGGATAGACCACCGAGAAGTGACGGTTGAGCGGCGGCGACAACGGGACCTGGACCAGACGCCCGAGTCGCGTTTCCATGACGAACGTCGCCCGGGACAGGATGGCAAAGCCCAGCCCGGTGGCCACCAGTCCCTTGATCGCTTCGGGGCTTCCGGCCTCCATCACGACTTGCAGCGAGTCGGGCGCGACTCCGTTCTTCTGGAGGTAGTGGTCGATGACCTCGCGCGTACCCGACCCCGACTCGCGGCTGATGTACGCGTATTCCATGAGCGAGGCGGGAGTCGCGGATTTCCGCTTGGCCAGCGCGTGCGAGGGCACGCACGCAACCTGAAGCTCATCGTCGCAGCAAACGTCGGTGACGAGAGTGGGAAGGTGCGAGTCCCCCTCGATGAAGCCGAGGTCGAGAGTGCGCTCGGCGATCCGGTCCTGCACTGCTTCGGAGTTGGCGACGAAAAGCCGCGGCATGACGGCGGGATAGCGCGCCTTGAACTCACCCAATACCTGCGGCAGCAGGAAATCAGCGATCGTCGTGCTTGCACCGATGAGAAGCGAGCCGGCCACCTGGCCGGTCGACTCCTTGAGCCGGGTGTCGAGCTCGGCCGAAAGCGCGAGGATGCGCTCGGCGTATTCGAACGTCATCATGCCGGCCGCCGTGAGCGAGATGTGGCCATGCGCGCGGTCGAAGAGCCGCGTATTGAACTGCTCTTCCAGTTGCCTGATCTGAAAGGTCACCGCGGGCTGCGTCATGAACAGCGCCTCGGCCGCCTTGGTGAACGAGAGATGCTTCGCGACCGCGTGAAATACCTGGAGACGCCGATCCGCCATATATGCCGAGTCGTTATTAGCGAAGACTCATTCAAGCATAAAGCGCGCCGCGGATAAAGCCATTCGAAGCGATCGGCAGTAGCATGATGCCTCTGCTCGAGGTACCTGCGCATCCGCTTCGAACCTGACGATCGACCACGCCAGTCCGGGCCGCCAGGTTTCGCGATGTTGCCAACTGGAGATCGATATGAGCACGCCCCAACCGGAAGCGACCGGTCCTGACCTGACGCTGGGATTGGCCATCGACACGCTGGCCGATGGAAAGATGCTGGTGGGACACATCGGCGAAGACGCGGTCCTGCTCGCGCGCCGCGGCAGCGAGTTCTTCGCGATCGGCGCCACTTGCACCCACTACAACGGTCCGCTCGCGGACGGGCTGATGGTCGACGACACCGTGCGCTGCCCGTGGCATCACGCCTGCTTCAGCCTGCGCACGGGGGAGGCGGTGCGGGCGCCGGCGCTCAGCCCCCTCGCGTGCTGGTTGACCGAGGTGCGCGGTGACAAGGTGTTCGTGCGGGAGAAAGCGTCGCCGGCACCGAGCAGCCGCGTTGCACCCGCGTCCGGGTGGCCTCAGAAGATCGCGATTCTCGGCGGCGGTGCGGCCGGTTTCGCCGCCGCGGAAATGCTGCGTCGCCAGCGCTTCCAGGGCGGCATCGTGATCTTGAGCGACGACGAAGCGCCGCCGGTGGACAGGCCGAACCTGTCCAAGGACTACTTGGCCGGCAACGCACCGGAGGAGTGGGTTCCCCTGCGCGGAGACACCTTCTACACCGAACAGGGCATCGATTTGCGGCTGAAGACGACCGTCGCCAATATCGACGTACGTGCGCGCGAGGTCGTTTTGGACGATGGCAGCAAGGTCGCCTACGACCGGCTGCTGCTTGCGACCGGCGCCGAGCCGGTGCGCTTGCCGCTAGCGGGCATGGACCTGCCGCACGTGCACACACTGCGAACGCTCGATGATTGCCGCGCCATCATCGCGCAGGCGGCAACGACACGGCGCGCTGTGGTGATGGGGGCGAGTTTCATCGGCCTCGAGGTCGCCGCCTCGCTGCGCGCGCGTGGCATCGAAGTGCACGTCGTGGCGCCGGAGAAGCGGCCGATGGAGCGGGTGCTGGGCCCACAGATGGGGGACTTCGTGCGCAGCCTGCACGAAGAGCACGGCGTGATCTTTCACCTGGAGGACACGGCAATAACGATCGACGCGCGCCAGGTCACACTGAAAAGCGGCGGCAGGATCGACGCGGACCTGGTCGTCGCGGGTGTCGGCGTGCGGCCGCGACTGGCGTTGGCCGAAAAGGCCGGCCTTGCGATCGACCGCGGCGTAACGGTCAACGAATATCTGGAGACCAGTGCACCCGGAATCTTCGCGGCGGGTGACATCGCCCGGTGGCCCGACCCGCACAGCGGAGCGGCGATCCGCGTCGAACACTGGGTGGTCGCGCAGCGCCAGGGCCAGACTGCCGCGCTCAACATGCTCGGCGGCCGGGAGAGGTTCGACACCGTACCGTTCTTCTGGAGCCAACACTACGACGTCCCGATCAATTACGTGGGACACGCCGACACGTGGGACGAGCTGGCGATCGACGGTGACATCGCAATCCGCGACTGCGTAGTGCGATACAAACGCAGTGGTCGCGTACTTGCGGTCGCCTCGATCTATCGCGACGCCGACAGCCTGCTGGCCGAAGCTGCGATGGAGGAGGAGGCTGCGCCGATCGCCAAGAAGGCGGAATGACGGGCGGGAACGCGCTTCGAAGCGACAGATGCAGCATGGTATCCTCTTGCGACAGGCGCACGTGAGCTGCGCTCGCTTGCGACCAGTCGCGACGTGTCGCCCATGGGGTGACCTGCCGCTGCCTATCGATGACCCCGATATCGACACGGGGAAATAGGTTTTCAGCGGACCACCGGTCCCGCCATTTCGCCGCTCGACTTTGGAATCCACGTCATGACCCAGCCAGGCTACTTGCGCCACCCCACGCTGCACCGCGAAACGATCGTATTCGTCAGCGACGACGATCTGTGGTCCGTGAATGCCTCCGGCGGCGTCGGACGGCGATTGACCGCGGGACTCTCGGAGCCCTCCACACCCTGTCTGTCGCCGGATGGCCAATGGATTGCATTCGTCGGCCGCGACGAACAGCATCCCGAGGTCTACCGGATGCTCGCCAAGGGGGGTCCGGCGCGGCGGCTGACGTGGCTTGGACCAGACGTCCTGGTGCGCGGCTGGACACCCGAAGGGCAGATCCTGTTCGTGACCACGCACGGGCAGCCGTTCTTCCGCAACTATCGCGCCTACACGCTCGATCCCGCCAGCGCGACACCGCAACCGCTAGGTTACGGTCAGGTGAACCACCTGGCGTTCGGTCCCGGCAACGCGAAGCTGATCGGCCGGAACACCGCCGATCCGGCGCGATGGAAGCGTTACCGCGGTGGAACCGCCGGGCATTTCTGGATCGACGCTTCCGGGAACGGGACGTTTGGGAGGATGACCGAGCTCAAAGGCAACCTGACGTCTCCGATGTGGATCGGTGCGCGCATCTACTTCCTGTCGGACGCGGAAGGCGTCGGTAATCTGTACTCGTGCAATCCCGACGGAGCCGATGTGCGGCGTCACAGCGACCACGCCGACTACTATGCCCGTCATGCGCAGACCGATGGCAGGCGCATCGTTTATCAATGCGGTGCCGACATCTGGCTGTTCGACCCCGCGAGCGAGCGCACTGCACGCGTCGACGTCGAGGTTCCGTCGCATTGCACGCAGGCGGCGCGCAGGTTCGTGCCGGCGTCCGAGCACCTGGGCACCGTCAACGTCCATCCGGCCGGCCACAGCCTCGCGGTCGACGCGCGCGGCAAAGTGTTCTCCTTCCCGCTGTGGGAGGGCGCCGTTCGCCAGCACGGCGCAAGCGATGGCGTCCGCTACCGGTTCGCGCAATGGCTTGACGACGGCGCGACGCTGATCGCCGTCGGCGACGGTTCGGGCGAGGAGCGGGTCGAGGTGCTCGAAGGCGACGTCGCACGCGCGTTGCCTTGGGACGTCGGGCGCGTCGTCGCGATGCGCGCCGCGCCGCGCGGCAGACAGATCGCCATCGCGAACCATCGCAACGAGGTGTTGATCGGCGATCTCGCGAGCGGCACGTTCACGATCATCGATCGCAGCGACGCCGGCCGCACCGAGGATCTCGCCTGGTCGCCCGACGGCGCATGGGTCGCCTACTCGTTCTGGACCAGCCCGCGACACTGCGCGATCAAGCTCCGCGACGTTGCCAACCAGACGAGCGTCGCTGGTGACGAAACCCGAGTTCCGCGACTACAGCCCGGCCTTCGATCCGCAAGGACGCTACCTGTACTTTCTGTCGGTCCGCACGTTCGATCCCGTCTACGACAATGTCCAGTTCGAGCTCAGCTTTCCGCGGGCCGCGCGCCCGTACTTGATCGCGCTGCAGGCCGTCGGTCGGCCGCCGTTCGATCCGTTGCCGAAGGGAATGAAGCCCGATGATCCGCGCACTGCGGCGAGCCGGACCGATTCCGAACCGCCATCGCTTAAAGTCGACATCGACGGCATCGCGCTTCGCGTCGCGGCGTTCCCGGTTCAGGAGGGCCGCTTCGGACAGATCGCCGGCGCTGCCGACGGCAAGGTCCTGTGGACGATCCTGCCGATCGCGGGCGCGCACGGGCGCGGCGGACACAAGGAGTCTCCCGGCCGCCTCGAGGTCTTCGACTTCGCAACACTGCGCATCGAGACGTTGATGGAGAAAGCGGACAACTTCGTCGTCGCCGCCGATCACATGACCGTCATCGTTCGCGAGGGCAATCGCGTGCGGGCGATTTCCGCGCACCGCAAAGTGCAGGACCAGCGTGACCCGGACGCAACCTCGGAAGCGCCATCGCGCAAGAGCGGATGGATCGACGTCGGTCGTATCCGTCTGTCCGTAGAGCCCCGGCTTGAATGGCGGCAGATGCTGCGCGAAGTGTGGCGCCTGCAGCGCGACCAGTTCTGGGTGGAGGACATGTCGGGCGTGAATTGGGAGGCCGTCTATCGCCGCTATGAGCCGCTGCTCGAGCGTGTGGCGACGCGCGGTGAGCTGTCGGATCTCGTCTGGGAAATGCAGGGCGAGCTCGGTACTTCGCACGCCTACGAATTCGGCGGCGATCATCGGCGTCCGCCGGCCGTCGCGCTCGGCTATCTCGCTGCCGAATTGCGCCTCGCCGGCGACGGCGAGAGCTATGAAATCACGCACATTGTCTCGGGCGATCCATGGGACGCCGGCGCCGATTCGCCGCTCCACGCCGTCGGCGCCGAGGTGAAGGTCGGCGAGCGGATCGTCGCCGTCAACGGCCAGCCGGTGTCGCGCGAGCGCCCGCCGCAGGCGCTGCTCGTGCATCAGGCGGGAGTCAAGGTGGAGGTGACGCTCGCATCGGGCGCCGGTCCGACGGCGAAGATGCGAACCGTGCTCATCGGAACCCTGACGGACGAGGTGCCTGCCCGTTACCGCGAATGGGTGGAACGCAATCGGGTATGGGTGCACGAAAAGTCGGGCGGGCGGGTCGGGTATTTCCACGTTCCGGACATGATGTCCGCAGGATTCGCCGAGTTCCACCGCTATTTCAGCGCCGAGTGCGATCGTGACGCATTGATCGTGGACGTCCGCTACAACCGCGGCGGACACGTCTCGCAACTGCTGCTCGAGAAGATCGCGCGTAAGCGCATCGGCTACGACATCTCACGCTGGGGCCGCCCGTCATCCTATCCGGACGAGGCGGTCGCCGGTCCGGTCGTCGCGCTGACGAACGAGCATGCGGGCTCGGACGGCGACATCTTCTCGCATGCGTTCAAGCTGATGGGCATCGGTCCGCTGGTGGGCACGCGCACGTGGGGCGGCGTGATCGGAATCTGGCCACGGCACAAGCTCGTCGACGGCACGGAGACGACGCAGCCGGAGTTCTCGTTCTGGTTCAACGATGTCGGTTGGGGCGTTGAAAATTACGGCACGGACCCCGAGATCGAGGTCGACAATGCCCCTCACGACGCGATGATGGAAACGGACCGGCAGCTCGAAACGGCCCTCGCGACCGCGCTCGAGCTCGTCGAACGCGCCAGGGCAAGCCGCAATTCGGCGCGCGACCCAACCTCGCGCACCCGGGCTTGGCGAAACGACGCTAGGGCATCAAATGCGGCGCGCTCGACTTGCCCGCCGTGCAGCGCCCGAGTCTCGCGGTCATGGTGAGCACGACCGGCCGCCGTTCACCCGTCACCATCGCAACAGCTCGAAGCCCTCGACAATGCGCTGTACGGTAAGCGTGGGCGTCTGAGCCCGTCTTCCGATCGTGGTGCGATCCATTCATTAACGGCCTCTATGGGGACATAGCGAGATTGAAGCTAATTCTCCGCACGCCAGCTTAGAATCAGCGGCGAGAGAATGCTCGGGATACGAGGGGGAGAGAGCCACGATGCTTACGAGCAATCCGTTTGCCGCGTTAACCAATGCGTTGCCGGCGAACGCCATGCAGATCTATGTCGTGCTCATGGCAGTTGCGGTATTCGCCGGAACCTTGTTCGACGTCATTCACAAGGGCAGCGCCAAGTATTTTTTCGAAAATTGGCGGAGATCGAAGAACAAGGGCCCGCAAGGAGTCGGCCGGGCCGATATGGCGTCGCTCGCGATCAAGACCGGCCTTGTGGATGTCCTGGCATCCGGGGAATTCTGCAGCGCGCGCCGCCGGATCGCTCATCTGCTGACCATGTACGGGTTCGTGATCTATGTCATCGCCACCGCTTGCATGGTGTTCGGCTATGCGAAGCCCGCAACTCCGACGCCGAGCATCTTGCCGCTGCTCTGGTGGATCGGCGGATTGATGACTTGCCTCGGCGGATACTGGTTCTGGTTCTTTATCCGGGCTGATGTCACCGCCGAAGGAAATTCGCCGCTGCGCATCATGCGCGCGGATCTGTTCATCCTCTCGCTGCTGGCGAGCGTGACACTGGGCCTGATTTGGGCCTGGCTGCAAGCGAGGGCGAGCTCCGGCGCCAACGTGTTCTTCGGCTTGTACCTCATTGCCACGACGGTACTGTTCGGATCGATACCGTGGTCCAAATTCGCTCACATGTTTTTCAAGCCCGCGGCGGCGTTCGAGAAAAGGGTTTCCTACGCGAACGGCTCCAGGAGCAACCTGCCCGCCCCCTCCGACAAGCCCGAGCAATTCGGCAGCGCTCGCCAGAAACCCAGGCACTACTGATGCAGCCGAGTAACGACGTTCACTTCGGGAGACAAGGGACCGCCATGCCAACCTTCGTTTACATGACCCGGTGCGACGGCTGCGGGCACTGCGTCGACATTTGCCCGTCCGACATCATGCACATCGACAAGACCACTCGGCGGGCCTACAACATCGAGCCGAACATGTGCTGGGAGTGCTACTCCTGCGTGAAGGCCTGCCCGCAGAACGCCATCGATGTCCGCGGCTATGCCGACTTTGCCCCGCTAGGGCACAGTGTCCGCGTGCTTCGCGAAGAGGCCAAGGCGACCATTTCGTGGCGGCTCAAGTTCCGGGACGGCCGCGAGAAGAACTTCGTGTCCCCAATCCGGACGACGCCCTGGGGATCGATCAAAGGACCGGCCGAGTACGATGCGCCCCGCCCGGAGGATTTTGCGGGGCAGGAACTCGCACATGAGCCGGAGGCGCTCAAGATCAGCGGCGGATTGCCCGCGTTGCGTCCCGACCAACTCAAGCAGGGTGTCGCCTGATGGGGCTGTTCGGGGGCAGGAAAACCGTATTCGTCGACGCGGACATCCTCGTCATCGGCGGCGGCATGGCCGGCTGCGGAGCGACCTACGAGTCCCGCTACTGGGGCCGCGACCTCAAGATCGTCTGCGTCGAGAAAGCGAATATCGAGCGCAGCGGCGCCGTTGCTCAGGGCCTCTACGCCATCAACTGCTACATGGGCATGCAATGGGGCGAGAACCAGCCCGAGGACCATGTCCGCTATGCCCGCAACGACCTGATGGGCCTGGTGCGCGAGGACCTGGGCTACGACATCGCCCGGCACGTCGATTCTTCCGTGCACAAGTTCGAGGAATGGGGACTTCCGATCATGCGGGACCCCAAGACCGGACGGTACCAGCGCGAAGGCAAGTGGCAGATCATGATCCACGGTGAAAGCTACAAGCCCATCGTTGCTGAAGCGGCGCGCAAAGCCGCGACCGAGGTCTACAACCGAATCATGGTCACCCACCTGCTGATGGACAAGAGCAAGGCCAACCGGGTGGCCGGCGCCGTCGGATTCAATGTCCGGACCGGTGTTTTCCATGTATTCCGCGCGAAGGCCGTCATCGTCTGCGCCGGCGGTGCATCGCATATCTTCAAGCCGCGTGCCGTGGGCGAGGGCATGGGACGGACCTGGTATGCGCCGTGGAGCAGCGCATCCGCGTACGCGTTGCCGATCCAGGTTGGCGCCAAGATGACGCAAATGGAAAATCGCATCGTCCTCACCCGATTCAAGGACGGTTATGGTCCCGTCGGCGCCTACTTCCTCCATCTCAAGACCTACACGCAAAACGGCTATGGCGAGGAGTACGAGTCCAAGTGGTACAACCACACCAAGGAATTGGTGGGCGACTACATCGACCGGCATCCGGTGCCAACGTGCCTTCGCAACCACGCGTTTCTCGAGGAGACGAAGGCCGGCCGCGGCCCCATCCGGATGGTGACCAAGGAGGCATTTCAGGACCCTCACAAGGAGATCGTCGGCTGGGAGAACTTCCTGGGCATGACGATCGGGCAGGCGGTCGTCTGGGCATCGCAGAACATCGACCCCAAGTACATCAATCCCGAGCTGACCACGTCCGAGCCTTATGTCATGGGCTCGCACGCCACCTGCTCTGGCGCTTGGGCGAGTGGACCGGAAGACTACGCCCCTGCGGAATACCAGTGGGGCTACAACCGCATGATGACGGTCGACGGGCTTTTCGGCGCCGGCGACACCATCGGCGGTACCGCACACAAGTTTTCTTCGGGGTCGTTCACGGAAGGCCGAATCGCCGCCAAGGCCGCGGTCAATTACGTCAACGACATGGGGAAGGCACAGCCAGAGGTCAGCGAGCAGGAATATCGCGACCTCGAGAAGGCGATCTATCAGCCGCTGGAGAACTACCGGGTCGGCCGCAACGAGATCGTGGCCGGGACCGTATCGCCGAGTTATCTCCTCCCGATCCACGGTCTTCAGCGTCTCGAGAAGATCATGGACGAATACGTCGGCGGCATCGGCGCCAACTACATCACGAACAGCCAGCTGCTCGACCGAGGCCTCGAGTTGCTGGAAATGCTGAAGGAAGACATGAGCCACATGGGTGCCGAGGACCTGCACCAGCTTCAGCGCACGTGGGAGCTGCACCACCGGCTATTGGCTTCGGAGTCCGTGACCCATCACACGCTGTTCCGCAAAGAAACGCGCTGGCCCGGGTATTACTATCGGGGCGATCACATGAAGCTCGATGACGAGAACTGGCATTGCTTCACCCTGTCCCGCTATGACCGGAATACCGGCAAGTGGGACATGGAGAAGGCGCCGGTCTACCACATCATCGATTGACCAAGTGCGGCGCGCCCCCCTGGGCGCGCCGCGCGGACTTTTGGCTATGCACCCATAGACGAGTAGTATGCACAACCGCCGGTCGCGACGGTCCGTCGCGTCGCCTTCGCGCCGACGAGCGCACGCACGTTTCGCGCAGGCGCCGGCATGGCTCCCGATTCTTGAAGAGCCCCGGCGGAAGTGCTATAAGGTTCGAGATCCGAAGAGCCTGCCAAAGGCCATGCTGCATCGACCGAAAGGAGGTCGCGACCATGCCAACGAAACGTGACAGTGCGTCCGGTATTGTTGTCGATGGGTTCAAGGATCCTGTGGCACCAGTGGAGCCTTCCGCCCAAAATTTGACCGCATCACTCGATGACCCCGCCCGCCGTAATTTCCTTCGGCGCAGCGGCACCCTTGCGGGCGGCGTGCTCGCCACCGGCGCGTCGCTGGCCGGCGCGGCACCGCTCGTAATTCCCGAAAGCAACAAGGCATTCGGCAAGCCGATTCCCGAAGACGACTACGGCGTGCCGTCGAAATTCGAATCGAATGTGCGCCGGCGCCGAACCGACGTGTTCAAGAATCGGCAGAACTTCTCCGACTGGAGCATGACGCCGCTGCAACATCAGCACGGCATCGTCACGCCGAACGGGCTCATTTTCGAGCGGCATCATGACGGCACTCCGGACATCGATCCCGCGAAGCACAGGCTCGTGATCCACGGCATGGTCAAGCAGCCGCTCGAGTTCACGATGGAAGATCTGCTGCGCTATCCGTCGGTGTCGAAGTTCTATTTCCTGGAGTGCTCGGGCAACGGTCTGACCGACTGGCTCAAGGCCGCATCGACGACCGTCCAGCAGACGCACGGGCTCTTGTCGTGCGCGCAGTGGACCGGTATCCCGGTTTCCTGGCTGCTGGATGAGGCAGGACTTGATCCGGGCGCAAAGTGGCTCGCGTTCGAAGGCGCCGATGGCGCCGCCCACACGCGCAGCCTGCCGCTCAAGAAGGTGCTCGACGACTGCCTCATCGTCTACGCGCAGAACGGCGAAATGTTGCGCGCCGAGCAAGGTTACCCGCTGCGCCTTTTGGTACCGGGCTGGGAAGGGAACGTAAGCGTCAAATGGCTGCGGCGCATCAAGGCCGGCGATCAGCCCTGGCATTTCCGGAGCGAGACCGCACGCTACACGGACCCGATGCCGGACGGAATGTGGCGCCAGTTCAGCTTCGAGATGGAGTGCAAATCGGTCGTGACGCGCCCCTCCGGCGGCATGGCGATCAAACCGGGCATGCACGAGATCCAGGGCTTCGCGTGGTCCGGCAACGGCAAGATTCGCGCGGTCGACGTCACCGTCGATGGCGGCGTCACCTGGCAAGAGGCGAGGCTCGAAGAGCCGGTGCTCGACAAATGCCTGACACGTTTCCGGTTTCCGTGGAACTGGGCCGGCGGCCCCGCGACCATTGCGAGCCGCGCGGTGGACAGCACCGGTTACGTGCAGCCGACGGTGCAGGAAATCGCGAAGGTCCGGGCGATCGTCGGTTTCGTGCAGCATCACAACGGCGTTCAACCTTGGTCGATCAGCGCGAGCGGGGAGGTCAAGAATGCGATCGCCTAGCTGGGTGTTGGCCTTGGGCGCGGCGATCGTCGCCGCCGGCTGCGCGACGCAGCAAGCCGAGATGCAGGCGGCACCGAGTCCGCGCGTCAAGTTCGGCAAGCCGATCAGCAACGCCGACATCGCGGCGTGGGACATCGACATCCGCACCACCGACGGCAAGGGCTTGCCGGCCGGCCGCGGCTCGGTGGCGGAGGGCAAGGTCGTCTACGAGGCGAAATGCCTGAGCTGTCACGGTGCGGACGGCGAAAGGCGGACCCGTTTTCGGGACGATGGTCGGAGGCATCGGGTCGTTCAAGACGACGACCCGCGTGCTCACTCCCGGCAGCATGTACCCGTACGCTCCGATTCTGTTCGATTACATCCGTCGCGCCATGCCGATGGACCATCCGCAGTCGCTGACGACGAACGAGGTGTATGCGGTGTCGGCCTATCTGCTCAACCTCAACGGGATCATCCCAGACAACGCCGTGATGGATCAGAACACGCTCGCGCGAGTGCAGATGCCCAATCGCAACGGATTCATCGTCGACGACCGGCCGGATACGAAGGCGGTGCGCTGCATGACGAATTGCAAGTGATCCCCTGCGCGGGCTGCGTCGACTGCATCGCGCGGCCAGCCCGGCAATTGCGACGCCGGCGGCTTTGCATTTCGTCGCTGCGTCGCGCGCCTGGCGGCGACTGCGCGGTCCGTCGTGACGCCATCGCGAGCTTCGCAAAGCACAAGAACCGAGCCCACGCCCAATCAGGAGGACGCAACATGAAGAATGCACTCAAGCTCGCCGCCTGCGCATTGTGTCTGTCGTCGTGCGCGACACTGATGGCGCAGGATGGACCGTCGGCCACCACCGTGATGCGGCCGGCGAGCGGGTCGCAGGCGCACGGCTCGGTCAAGTTCACCCAGGTGGGCTCACGCGTGCGCGTCGACGCGGAAATCGCCGGCCTCTCGCCCGGAGCGCACGGCATCCACATCCACGAAAAAGGCGACTGCACGGCGCCTGACGCGGCGAGCGCCGGCGCGCATTTCAATCCGGCGGAGAAAAAGCACGGCGGCCCCGATTCGAGCGAGCGCCACGGCGGCGACCTCGGCAATCTGCAGGCGAACGAATACGGCAAGGCGACCCTCTCTGTAGTGGTCGACGGCATTTCCGTCGGCACGGGCTCGAACGGCGTCATCGGCAAGGGCGTGGTCGTTCACGCCGACCCCGACGACCTCAAGACCGACCCGGCCGGCAATTCAGGAGACCGCATCTCGTGCGGTGTGGTTGAGGGTTAGTCCCCGCGGGCGGCGGACCGGCGGCTTGATGTCGTCACCCTGCCCGCGCGCAACATCGAGTCAGGAGTCGATATGTCCCGCAACGCAGAGCAGTGGATGCAGCAGCCGAAGCTCCCCCGGTCGCATTTCGTCGACTCGCGCATCTATACCGACGAGGCGATCTTCCGCGAAGAACAGCAGAAAGTATTCCACAAGAGTTGGATCATCGGCTGTCACGAGTCCGAGCTTCCGGGCGCGTTCGACTATCGGACGTTCACCCATCCGGCCGGAACTCCGCTGATCATCGTGCGCGGCGAGGACTCGAAGGTGCGCGCGTTCTACAACGTCTGCCCGCACCGCGGCAACACGCTCCTCTACGATCCCGTCGGCAACGCGAAGCGCATCACCTGCATCTTCCACCAGTGGTCATTCGACACCAAGGGCAACTGCGTCGATATCACCCGTGAGGAGGCAGGGTTCCAGAAGCGCTTCTGCAAGGCGGACGCCGGGCTGCGGGAGGTGCGCGCCGAGATCGGGTACGGCGGCTTCGTGTGGGTCAATCTCGACGACGGCGCCTGCACGCTCAAGGAATACATCGGCGACGCGTTGGGCATGCTCGAAGAGCACATGTCGATGCCGCTCGAGGTGTTCCACTACCACAAGGCGATCGTCAACACGAACTACAAGCTCTGGCACGATACGAACAGCGAGTTCTATCACGACTACCTGCATTACTTCAATCGCGTCACCGGCATGCTGCAGCCGGGCTACTTCGAGCGCAAGTACACGGGATACCCCAACGGGCACGCCTCGGTCGGCTCGATGACGATCAAGTACGACGCCTACGAAGGCGGCAAGGAGCGCGGCGTGGGCTGGCCCGGCCTCGCGCCCGGCGGATGGATACTGATCGACATTTTCCCGGCGATGACCTTCAACCTGCGCACATCGGTGCTGCGCATGGACACTTCCATTCCGCTCGGCCCCAACAAGCTCCTGATCGAGTTTCGCGGGCTGGGGTTGAAGAGCGACACGCCGGAGCAGCGCGCCGAGCGGGTGCGCGACCACAACACCATCTGGGGACCCTTCGGCCGCAACCTGCACGAGGACCTGCTCGCGGTGCATGGCCAAGGTCGCGCGATGCGTCCGGGGAGCGAAGCCAACTGGGTGCTCCACGGCCGCGAGGAAAACATGACGATCCACGACGAAGGCGGCATGCGGCACTTCTACGCCGAATGGAGCCGGCGCATGGAACGCGAGGCCTACGACCCGCACGGCGACCGGCATGTGGCGGAGCCCGCCTGATGCCGCATCGCGGCGAATGGCAACCTGCTCCAGGGAAATATGGGAGGCGTCCTGCCGATGCGGCCTGACAGATTCGCGATCGAAGAGCTCGTCTATCGCTCCTGCCTCGCGCTCGACGCGAAGGATTTCAAGGGGTATCTCGATCTGTGCCACGAGAGCTTCCGCTATACGATTTCGGCGCACAGTCCGGAAATCCGCAAGGACATGACCTGGCTCGACCACACCAAGCCCGAAATGCAGCTGCTGTTCAACAATCTGCCGAAGCACATCAGCGACCACTCCCCGCTCGCGCGCCATGCCGTCGTCTACACCGTGGAACCCGCGGCCGATCAGAAGTCCGCCGCCGTGGTGTCCTCGCTGCAGGTGTACAAGACCACGCTCGACGGCGGCGTGACGGAATTGTTCGCGATCGGCCGCTACCTCGACACCGTCAGCCTCGAAGGCGGATCGCCCAAGCTCCTGAAGCGAGTCGTCCGGCTGGAGACCCGTCAGTTCGGCTTCGGCTATCACATACCGTTCTGACGGCGGATTCCGTGCGCATTCAGCTCAATGCCCGCAATCGCGCCTACCACTTCGAGGCGAATCCCGGCGCGCGCATGCTCTATTGCGGATTGGCCGCGGGGATCAACCTTCCCTACGAGTGCGGCAGCGGCACGTGCGGCACCTGCAAGGCGCGTCTCATCGACGGGGAAATCGACGACCTGTGGCCAGAGGCGTCCGGGCGCAAATACTTGAAGCAGGCAGGTGAATTCCTGATGTGCCAGTGCGTCGCGCGCAACGATTGCACCGTCGAGGTCGCGAACTTCGTCTACAACATGGATCCGGGCGCCTGCATCCCCGAGTTCCGCCCCGGCACGATCAGCGACACGAAGGCGCTGACGCGTGACGTAATGGGTTTTTCGGTGGAGCTCGCTCGACCAGCCGATTTCGACGCCGGCCAGTTCGTCGCGATGCAAGTGCCCGGCGTGCCGGGTTATCGAGGCTACTCGATGGTGAACTTCGAGCGGGGCGCGAGACGGCTCGATTTCGTGATCAAGAAGAAGCCCGGCGGTGGCGCATCGGAATGGTTGTTCAACGCGAGCGCGGAAGGCCAGGACGTCGACGTGTTCGGGCCGCTCGGAGCGGCGACGTTCTATCCCAACCTCGGCAAGAACATCCTGTGCATCGCCGGTGGCAGCGGCATCGCAGGCATGATGTCGATCCTTTCGCGTGCGCGGCAGGAGCGCTATTTCGATCAGTTCCACGGCTACGTGTTTTTCGGCGTTCGCACGTTCGGCGACGGGTTCTATCTTGCCGAACTCGCGGAGCTCGCGGGCGAGTTCCCCGACCGCCTGCATGTGACGATCGCATTGTCGGACGAACCCATTTCTCCGGAGGCCCAGAGCGCGCATCCGGCCCTCGCCTTCGAACACGGGCTCGTGCACGAAGTTGCGGGCAAGGCCATGCAAGGCAAGTACCAGAACGTGCGCGCGTATCTCGCCGGCCCGCCGCCTTGCGTCGACGCGTCGATTCGCATGTTGCTGCTGCAAGCGAAGCTGCCGGCGGATCACATCCGCTACGACAAGTTCAGTTGATCCCGATGGACAAGCGATTCGTGTGCCCGCGTGAACGGATTCCGGCGAATGGCATGATCCAGTGCGAAACGGAGGACGGCTTGAAGCTGCTGGTGGCCAATGCGGGGGACGAGTACTTTGCGTATCAGGCGATGTGCCCGCATCAAGAGGTGCCGCTGTGCGAAGGCCTCTACGACGGCTCGGTGCTGACCTGTCACCAGCACTTGTGGCAGTGGGACATTCGCACGGGCGCCGCCATGGGGCTTGCCGAAGCGCCGCTCGAGAGCTTCCCCGTCCGGGTCGAAGGCGACTCTCTCTATGTCGTGGCGCAAAGCGCGCTCAACGCCGCCGAGTTGTTCGTCGGCATCTCCGACGCTACGCTGGCGGCGATCACGGCGCTCGCAAAGAAGGAAGAGCGGGCTGCCGGCAGCGTCTGCTACGACTTCGGCGATCCGGCCGATGATTTTTATGTGCTCGAATCGGGTCGCGTCGAGTTTCTGATCGGCCGCGACGAGCGGTTGAGTCCCGCCGGGTTCATGCTCCGCAAAGGCGAAGTGTTCGGATGGGCCGCCTTGCTCGAGAACCAGCCGCGGCGCATCGCCCGCGCGACTTGCCTCGAGCAGTCGCAACTGCTGCGAATCGACGGCCGGCAAACGCTCGCGCTGTTGGAGAGCGATTCCGCGTCGGGCTATCTGGTGATGCGCCGGCTCTCATCGCTCATTGCCCGCTATCTCGCGTCTTCGGGATCGAAGTAGGAGGCGCTCATGTTCAATGATGAATGTTGTTTCCTGCACGACGAGAACCCATCGCAGAGACTGCGAGCCATCAAAGGAGGGACGCCATGACGCAATTCAAACGTTTCCTGAAGCTTGCGGGCGTGTTGTTCGCAGGCACGCTCGCCACGACTCCTGTCGTTGCGGCCGACATCGACTTCGGCAAGGTCGGCGAGCCGGTCAAGCTCGTCGTCGGCTATCAGCCCTACTACACCGAGTCGTGGTCGGGCGTGATCATGCGCAGCAAGAAGTTCTACGAGAAATACCTGCCGAAGGGATCCACGGTCGAGTTCCAGATCGGGCTGCAGGGCGCGATCATCGTCAACAACCTGCTCGCGGGCAAGCAGCACATCGGCTATTACGGCGACATGCCGGGAATCGTATCGACGACCAAGCAGGACGTGGCCGACGTCCGTCTGGTGGCGGTCGTGGGCATGGGATGGGACCAGTGCAATGCGTTTCTGGTTCGCACGGACGCGCCGAAATTCGCCGACGATCAGGAAGCGATCAAGTGGCTGAACGGCAAGACCGTGGCGGTGCCCAAAGGCAGCTGCACCGACCGGTTCGCGCAAGCCGTATTCAAGCGGGCGGGAATACAGCCTTCCGCGTACCTGAACCAGAACATCGAGGTGATCACCAGCAACTTCCGCGCCGGCAAGCTCGATGCGGCCGTCATGTGGGAGCCGACGACCTCGCGCCTCATCATCGAGGGGCTGGCGCGCAAGGTCGCCACTGGCTTTTCGGTGAATGAAAACGATGCCGGATTCCTCGGGATGCGCGCCGATCTGATCAAGCAGCGGCCCGATGTGGTCAAGGCGTGGCTCAATGCCGAGCTCGATGCGCAATTGTTCTTCGTCGATCCGAAGAACGCGATGGAAGTCGTCAAGATGGCGCGCGAGCAGACCACCGGCTTTTCGGAGCGCGCGCTGTGGATGTCCGCTTACGGCACCTATCCAAAGGAGGGCGGCGGCACGCCGACGCGCATCATCCTGCCCTTTGCGTTTACCCCCGAAGCGACCGAGCTGATCAAGCGCGCTTCCGCATTCCTGTTCGAGATCAAGAGCATCAATTCGCCGACGCTGCGCCCGGAAGCGGTGATGCCCGAATTCGCCCAGGCCGTGCTGAAGGAGCGCGGCCTTTCGGCCCCGCTCGGCGAAATCAAACAGCTGCCGGATTCCGCCTACACCGGGGCCAAGTAGGCATTTTCCCAGCGGTCACGTTTACGGCAAAGGAGCCCGAATGAAACGATCGATGCGCGGTGCGCTCGCGGCAATGGTGGTTGCAACGAGCACGGGTTGGTTTCATCCGGGCGTCGGCCTCGCGGCCGAGCCCGTCAAGCTGGTCGTCGGCTATCAGCCGTACGACACGATCTCGTACTCCGCCGTGGTCATCCGCGCCCTGAGTCTGTGGAAAAAACATCTGCCGCCGGGTAGCGACGTCGAATTCCAGAATGCGCTGCAGGGCTCGATCATCGTCAACCAGATGCTCGCCAACAAGCAACAGATCGGTTACCTGGGGGACATGCCGGCGGTGGTCGCGACCACCAAGCGCAGCGTCGCGCCGATCAACCTGGTGGCCAATACCGGTTTGTCGCCGGGGCAGCGCTGCAACGTCATCATGGTCCGCGCGGATGCACCGAAATTCGCCTCGCCGGAAGAAGCCGTCAAGTGGCTCGACGGCAAGACGGTCGCGACCCCGCAGGGAAGTTGCGCGCATCGCTTCCTCGGCTTGATCATCGAAAAGACCAAGATCAAGCCGGCGGCGATCCTGAATCAGTCGATCGAGGTGATCGCGACCAACTTGCGCAGCGGCAAGATCGACGGCGCCGTCTTGTGGGAGCCATCCGTATCAAGGATCGGCGACATCGTCGGCGAAGGCGCAGCGAGGATCGTCGCCACCGGTTACACCTACGGCATCTCCGACGCCGGGGCGATCGCGATGCGCGAGGACTTCATGAAGGCCCGGCCGGACATCGTCGAGGCGTGGCTCAAGACGGAGTTGGAAGCCCAGCAGTACGTCGTCGACCCAAAGAATTGGACCAAAGTCGCGGAGTTCGTCAAGGATCAGACCCAGGGTATCACTGTCCCGATGGCCTGGTTCTCGATCTACGGGGCCATTCCGCCCGCCGCGGGCGGCAGTCCCATCCGCGACGAAAAGCCCTTCGTATTCGACGACCGCGTGCAGAAGCTGCTCGCTGAAACGTACGTCTATCTGCGGGACGCGAAGGCGATCGACGTCGACAAGCCCGCGCCCGGCGCCCTCGACGATTCGATGGCGAGAAAAGTTGCCGGCGACGCGAAAGTGTCGCTTCCACTCGGCACGATCAAGGCGCAGGACGTCTCCAAAGCGCCGAAGTAGTGGCCGCCGCAGCGTGGCGTTCATAAACGGGGCGCGCCGGCGCGTCCCATGGATTGAAGGGGGAAGCTTTGTCCGCCACGCGTGACAGCAAGGTGCAGGATGTCAATCTGACGCTCTACCGGATGTCGCTATGGCTCAAGAGCCCGCGACCCTATCTCATGCTGATCGGCTTCGCGCTCTTCCTGGGGTTCTGGTACTTGTCGGTAGAAGTCTGGAAGCTGCCCCGCTTTCGCGAGATGCCCGGCATCACCGTGGTGATCAAGGAATGGCTGAGTCGCGATCCGACCTACGGACTATCGCTCTATACCGCGGAGTATTACACGCACATTTGGGTGAGCGTCTGGCGGGTCGCGCAGGCGTTCTTTCTGGCGACCCTGCTCGGCGTGCCGATCGGCCTGTTCCTCGGCTGGTCGAAGAAATTCAAGGAGTATGTCTTTCCCGTGTTTGAAACGTTGCGCCCGATTCCCATCCTGGCGTGGGTCCCGCTGGCGATCGTGATGTTCATCGCGACGGAATCGGCGGTCATCTACCTTACGTTTCTGGCCTCGTTCTTCGCGACCGCTCTCAACACCATGCTCGGCGTCGAATCGATCGACGAATCGTACGTCCGCGCGGCGAATTGCCTCGGCGCCAGCCAATCGCAGGTCTTCCGCCACGTGATCCTGCCGGGCGCGCTGCCATTCATATTCACGGGGCTCCAGATCTCGATCGGCGTGTCCTGGTTCTCGCTCGTCGCTGCTGAGATGGTGTCGGGTCAATACGGTCTCGGCTACGTGATCAATACGTCGTACACGATGGTGCGCTACCCGACGATCGTCATCGGCATGATCACGCTCGGGGCAGTGGGCTATGTGACCAGCGCGATGGTGCGCCTCGTGGGCGATTATCTGATGCAATGGCGCACGCGCGAGCTCGCCCTCGGGGGCCAATGATGCCGGCGGGGACCACGGGAGCGCCGTCGCGTTCAGGCCCGACGCGCGGCGCGATCGTCATCGACGACGTCGTGAAGATTTACGATCCCGACGGCGCCGCGGTGATGGCGGTCGATCACTGCTCGCTCGACATCGACGCCGGCGAGATCTGCATGATCGTCGGTCCCTCGGGCTGCGGCAAGACGACGCTCCTCAATGCCATCGCAGGATTCCACGAGATCACGTCGGGTCGCATCCTGCTCGACGGCGAAGTGCTGTGCAGCACGGAGAAGCCGAAAGCCGAACCCTCATCGGACCGCATCGTCGTATTTCAGAACGGCGCCCTTTTCCCCTGGAAAACCAATCTGGAGAACGTAGCCTTCGGTCCGCTCATGCAGGGGAAGCTCAACAAGTCCGAGGCGAACGAAAAGGCGCGCGGCATGATGGCCGATGCGGGGTTGGCGGGCGTCGAGCACAACTTTCCGGGAGAAGTGTCGTCCGGGATGCGCCGCCGCGTCGAGATCGTGCGGGCGCTCATGAATGAGCCGAAGGTGCTGCTGCTCGACGAGCCCTACCGCGCGCTCGACTCGCTCACCAAATCGGTGATGCACGAGGCGCTGCTCGAGATCTATTACAAGAACAAGGTGACGATCTTCTTCATCACCCACGATCTGGAAGAGGCGATCTTTCTCGGCCACAAGGTGGCGATCATGACGACGCGCCCCTGCAAGCCGAAAAAGATTCTCGAGGTCGACATTCCGCATCCGCGCGACTACAGCGTCCTCACGTCGAAGCACTTTCGCGAGCTCATGGAAGAAACCAACGATGCGGTGCACGAGGAGGCCCTGAAGGCCTTCGCCGCCGGCGAGAAGGAAGGCTGACATGGCCGTGAAGAAGAAGGCACGGCTCGATTCGGTCTACTGGCGAGGCGCCCTGTCCATCGTCGTTTTCCTGGTGCTGTGGGAAATCGGCTCGCTGTCCAAGATCTGGATCAAGTGGGAAGCGTTCGAATGGCTGCGCAACCTGCTGGTCGCGTTCGGCTTCAAGCCCGTCTACCTGCCGTGGATCGGCGCAGTGCCGGCGCCCACCGAAGTCCTCGCCGTCTGGCTTCGCGTGCTCGTCGACCCGGGCTACTGGCAAAGCTGGTACATGAGCTTCTTCCGCGTGATAACCGGGTTTTTGGCGGCAATGCTCATCGGCATCCCGTTTGGTTTGCTGCTTGCCGTCAGCCGCACCGCATTTGGCATGGGCTTCCCGGTCTTCGAAGTGCTGCGGCCGATACCGCCGCTCGCCTGGGTGCCGGCCTCGATCCTGTTCTGGCCGACGCAGGAGATGTCGATTGCGTTCGTGACGTTCCTGGGCGCCTTTTTCACTATCGTCATCAACGTCGTGGGCGGCGCGCGCTCCATCGACGTGCGCTACTTCCAGGCGGCGCGTTCGATGGGATCGAGCCAGTCCGACATCTTCTGGCGGATCATTCTGCCGGGAACGCTGCCCTCCATCATGGTCGGCTCGGCGGTGGGCATGGGGATCACCTGGGAAGTCGTGGTGGCGGCGGAAATGATCTCGGGCGGCGGGAGCCAGATCGGCGGCACGAGCGGCGGCGGCCTCGGGTTCTTCATCTGGAACTCGTACGTCGGCGGCTCCTATGAGCAGATCGTCGTCGGCATGATCAGCATCGGTATCGCGGGCTTCATCTCGAGCGAGCTCCTGCGCGCACTGGGCAGGCGCGTCACGCCATGGCTGCGGCTGCGATGAGCGAACCCAATATCCTGCGATCGTCCATCAAAGCCGGCGAGCTCAAGGCAATGCAGGTCAGCAAGAGCTACGGCGCCGCGCATTTCCGAAAGGAGGTGGTCAGCGAATGCTCGTTTACGATCGAGCGCGGCAAGCTGACGGTCATGATAGGACCGTCCGGCTGCGGCAAGAGCACCCTGATCCGTCTCCTCGCGGGCTTTCGAAAAGCCGACGACGGGATCGATCACGCTCAACGGCGAGCCGGTCACCGGCCCCGCGCGCGATCGCCTGGTCCTGTTCCAGGAGACCGCGCTGTTTCCCTGGATGACGACCTACGACAACATCCTCTACGGACCCCGCGCGCGCGGCGAGGTCACGGCCGAGACGCTCGAGCTCGCGGAGTTCCTGCTCACGAAAGTCGGTCTGCAGGACTTTCGCAGGAAATATCCGACGCAGCTCTCGGGCGGGATGCAGCGTCGCGCCGAGCTCGCCCGCGCAATGATCAACAATCCGCAGATCATGATCCTCGACGAGCCTTTTCGCGGGCTCGACGCGATGACCAAAGAGCTGATGTGGGAGTACTATTCGGCGCTCTACGAGGAGAATCGACGCACCAATTTCTTCGTCACGACCGACATCGACGAAGCCATTTTCCTTGCCGACAGGCTGCTTCATCATGTCGAATATCCCCACTCAGGTGCGCGCGGTCTTCGAAATCGACGTCCCGCGTCCGCGCAGGCTCATCGATCTCATCGAGAACGATCGAGCCAACCAGATCAAGATGGAAGCGCTCTCGATTCTGCATGAGGAAGCGATGAAGTCGTTCTCCCGGGGCAGCAAGGCGGCCGCCGACTTCGTCGACGCCTATTCGAAGCGCATGGCGAAGACCTGAGTCTTCATGGACTGGGTGCTGAGCCGGGAAACGATGATCGCGATGGCGGTGCTCGGCGCGACGGCCTCGGTGCTCGCCACGCTGCCGCGCATTCGCTCGGCCGGTTTCGCGCGCAGCCTCAATGCTGCGGGGTACGCGCTGATGGGCGCGAGCATGCTCGTCTTCATCGTGATCGGATTGCGTTCCGGCTGAATCTTGACCCTCCGCGGGCAACGGCGTAGCGTCAGCAGCTTTTCCGGGCAGTGACGTGTCATTTTCCGCGAGGAGGAGCGGCATGAAGCTCTACTATCACCCGGTGTCCACGACGAGCCGACCCGTCGTCCTGTTTGCGACCGAGTCCGGCATCGAGCTCGACTACCTGATTGTCGATCTCTTCACCGGCGAACAGTACAAGCCGGAATATTCGGCGATCAATCCGAGCCACCAGGTGCCGGTGCTGGAGGATGGCGACTTCCGCCTGACCGAGAGCTCGGCGATCCTCAAGTATCTCGCCGACAAGGTACGTTCTCCCGCGTACCCTACCGATCTGCAGAAGCGCGCACGCGTCAACGAGCGAATGGACTGGCTCAACACGGGTTTTTACCGGGACTTCTCCTATGGCTTTCTTTACCCGCAGATCTTTCCGTTCATGCGCCGGCCCGACGACAACGTGCAGGCGGGGACCCTCGCGTGGGGCAAGGACAAGGCGCTGGGCTGGCTCAAGGTCCTGGACGAAAGCCTGATCGGGCCGCGAAGCGCGTACCTCTGCGGCGACGACATCACTATTGCCGACTACCTGGGCTCGATGATGGTCCTGGGCGGCGAGGTCATCGACTGCAAGTTTGGCGCGTATCCGAACATCTGCCGCTGGCTCGGCAACATGAAGGCGCTGAAGAGCTGGACCAAGGTGAACGAGGCGTTCTACCAGTACGTGGTCGACCCCAACAAGGGGAAGGAATTCGTGCGACTGTGACGCCTCGCGGGCTGCGGCGCCACGGATGGACAACGGCGCGCGCGCGATTCTCGACCGAGTGCGAGGATACCAATTCCGTGCGCCCGCGGCGCTACGTCAGGCGCCGTTCCTTCGTCCATTCGTCGTACCGCTGAAGCCGCCGTGTCAGGTCGGCGTAGGCTTCGAAAGTCAGCATTTCCTCGTAGTCGCGCAACGACTTGACGCGCACCTTGAGCACACCCTCACGCGAATACGGATAAGCGTTGATGTGCGCGGGATCCGCCGCCACGTCGGGGTTGACCTCGATCACCTCGCCCGACACAGGCGACACGACGTCGAATGCTCTGCGATAGCAGTCGGCCCAGCCCATCGCGGGCCGCCCGCAACCCGATCGCCGACCTTGGGCAGCGTCCGCGCACAGGATGTCGCCGAGGCTGCGCTGGCCGAAGTCCGAGATGCCGATGACGACGACATCCTTTGCTCCCGCTTCGAGACCCGCCCACACATGCGATTCGATGAAGCGCAACTCGATAGGGCGACCAAGTGTGGATCGGCGGTTCGTCCTTGACCCTGCGTGGAGAAAATGGCATCGCGACCACGCGTCCTCTCGATCGGTTGCCCCTGATGTCGATTTCGAGCTCGGTGCCGATCCCGCATCGTCAATCGCAACGTAGCCTAGGCCGCAATTACGGCCGATCAGGCTGGACGACAGGGGACCGCTCGTCACTCGCCCAGTTTCCTTGCCATTTCGGTAGATCCGATACCCGTTGCGAATCGTGCGCGGACCTTCGATCTCGAGTCCCACCATTTTCCGCTTCACGCCGTTTGCCGCGATTCGTGCCAACGCATCCCTGCCGATGAAGTCCTTCGACAGCTTGACCACCCATCCGAGGCCCGCTTCGATAGGATTGGTCTCCGCGTCCATGTCGTTTCCGTTCAACAGGTAGCCCGCCTCCGTCCGCAGGCTTTCCCGCGCGGCCACGCCCTGGGGCACGATGCCCAGGGCCGGCCCGCCATCAGCAGCTCATCCCAAACCCAGGGTGCAAGATCGCGGGCCACCATGATTTCGTAGCCGAGCTCGCCGGTGTACCCGGTGCGGCTCATCATGCACGGAACCTCCGCGTGCTCGCGTATGGAGCGCCGTCTGCGTGAGCCAATAATAGTTGAGCGGCGCAAGATCGGCTTTCGCGATCCGCTGCAACGCTTCCCTCGATGCCGGCCCTTGCAGCGCGAGCAGCGCCGTGTCGGTCGAGATGTTCCTCACCGCCACGTCCATCCCCTGCGCGTGCTTCAGCACCCACTGATAGTCATCGTCGGTCTTCGTGACGTTGACGACCCAGACGAAATGATCGGGGCCCAGCCTGAAGCAGACGAGGTCGTCCAGAAGAATTCCCCGCTCGTCGCACATGGCGGAATAGAGCGCCTGGTTGACGGCGAGCTTGCCGGCGTCGTTGGTGATCAGTTTCTGAACGAGCGCCAGCGCATCGGGTCCTTTGAAATCGAGCTCGCCCATGTGCGACACGTCGCACAGGCTGACGTGCTCGCGCGTCGCGCGATGCTCGTCCACGTGGCCGACGTACTGCATCGCCCGGGCAAAGCCCTTGAGATTGATCACTGCCGACGCGTCGCGAACATGCTGGTCGTACAGGGGCGTACGTTTCATGACGGCAGGCTCCTCTGATGAGTTTGCGTCAAGGGCGAATTCGAAGTACGATACAAGGCGTCATGGCGACCGCCCAGCGTCAGGTCGCGCGGCGCGGAAGGACCTTCGCGGGATCGTAGAACGGCAAGCGCGCAACCCGGGCGCGCGCGCCGTCAGCAAGTCGAACCGTAGTGCCAGGATCGGCATCGCGGGCGGAAACGAAGCCGATGCCGAGGCGCCGTCCAGGAGAGGCGACCAGCAGGCGCTCGTCATGACGGCGCTGCCCGCCGCGAGGCGCGCGGGCACGTTCGAGCTCGGGCTCGGCATCCTGCGCCGGCAGCAGGCCTACGAGGCGGCGAAGCGGCTCCTGCCGGCGGTGTTCGCGCAATGCCGGCGCGCCGTGAAACTCCCGCCAATCGAAATCCACAAGCCGCGCGAAGCCGAGCTCGAACGGCGTGATCGGCGAGGCGAGCTCGCGCGTGAACAGGATGTGACCCGCCTCGATCCGCAGCGAATCGGTGGCGTCGAACCCGCACTCGACGAGCCCGCGTCCTCTCCCGCGGCGAGCAGCGCCTGCCAGAGCGCGGCGCCGCCGCGTCGGCGACGACAGCTCGTAGCCGGTCTCGCCGCTGTAGCCGAGCCGCGCGATCCAGCATTCGGCACCGCCGAACATCGCTCGCTGCAAAGCCGAAATAGGGCAGCGTGGCGAGCCCGATTCCCGGGAGGCACGCTCGATCGTCCGCCGGCTGATGTCGCCCTGGACCGCGATGACCGCCTGTGCGTCCGCCGATCGGCGATCTCGACATCGAAAACGTGCACCGAAATCCGCAATGCAAGCGGCTGTCGGCGCGACGCCCGGTGAACACCCAGAAGACGATCGCGTGCCGAGGCGCCAGACGGTGGCGTCGTTCAGCACGCTGCCGACGTCCCGCAGCAGCAGCGTATAGGCGATTCGGCCCGGGCGCAGCGCGTCGAGGCGGCGCGTCTGCAACGCATTGACGCATTCGAGCGCGCAGGGCCTCGATCGCGGCGCAACTCATGAACGAGAAGTCGAAAAGCCCGCCCGCGCGGCGCGTGGCGAGGTGCTCGAGGTGCGGATCGCCGAAACTGCGCGGCGTCGCGACTCCCGGGGCAAACTCGATTTGCCCGCGCGCGAGTCGCGAGCCACGACGCGAATGCGAGGTCAATGCGGCCCGCCCAGCTCGCGCCAGACGAGCGCGATCCCGACGACGAGACACAGGACGGCGACGCCTTGCGCAAGACGCCGGCGTCCACGGCATGCGCGAGGCGCACTCCGACCAGACGCCGGCAAGCTCGAGCAGCGTGACGATCGCCGCAATCCCGAAATCGATCGATCCGTATCGCAAGTTGCCGAGCGTTCCCGAAATCGCCGCGACGATCTGGATCACCTGGCTGACGCCGATCGACACGAGCGCCGGAAATCCGAACATGACCATGAGCGGCACGGACAGCGCCGGTCCACCGACGCCCGTCAGGCCCGAGCCGAATCCCGCAATCGCGCCTACGGCTACCAGCAAGACCCGCTGTCCGCGTGCGTCATCGTGAAACGCGGGCTGCCGCAATCCCGTGCCAGGTGGAAGAGCGTGTAGACGCCCGCGAAAATGATGATACCCGCAAGGATGAGAGCGAGCGCCTTCGGACGCGCGATCGAATTCGCCCAGGCGCCGAAGAACGCGAAGACGACGGCGCTGAAGAGCACCGGGCGCGCGACAAGCCAGTCGATGCTGCCGCGGCGCTGGAACATCGCCGTGCCCACGATGCCGGTGAAGGTGAACGTGAACAGCGCCGTCGCCATCGCCGTCTGTATCGGCAGCGCGGCGAAAGCAGTGAGTGCGGGAATGAGCAGAACGCCGCCGATGCCGACCGCGCCGATCAGCGCGCCGACGCCGAAGGCGATCGGCAGCAACCAGGCGAGCTCGGGCATCGAGAGATGCGAAACAGAGGCGCGAGGATGAGCGCGCTGCGGCACTCGAATTCCAATCCGCGCGCGCCGCCAGCCGCCTCGTAAGCTCACTTCTTCCAGCCGACTCGCTCCTTGAACTGCTTGAGCTCGTCTTCCTTCATGAAGACCGTGTGCTCTTTGCCGGGATAAACGCGGCCATTGACGTCGTCGCGGTATTCGGTGAGACCCTTCTCGATGATCGGAACGAGATCGCAATAGATCTTCGAGTGCCGCGGCGTGTGCTTTTCGTAAAGATGAAAGAGGTCCGAGCCGATGATGTGCACGCCGTCCGAGGTATTGCCCGAGCCGAGACTGATCACCGGCACGGTCAGGGTCTTCGCGAGATATTCCGAGACTTCCGAGGTCACGACCTCGGTCATGATCGAAAAGCAGCCGGCGTCGACGAAGGCGAGCGCATCGTCGACCAGCTCCTTCGCGCGGTCCGCGGTCTTGCCTTGCGCCGCGAATCCGCCGAGCTGCGGGATGCGCATCGGACAAATGCCGATATGTCCCTGCACCGGGAATCCCGGCCTTCACGATCGCCTCGATGTACTTCGCATGATGCTGGTTGCCTTCGCATTTCATGACTTCGGCGCCGGCCTGCGAAACATATTTGGCCGCGTTGTCGACCGCCTGCTGTGCCGACAGATGGAAGCTCATGTAGGGCATGTCGACCATGCGAAGGCCATACTGCGATCCGCGCTTCACCGCCTGGGCCATGAACATCACTTCCTCGAACGAGACCGAGGTCGTGCTTTCATGACCGAACAGCACCATGCCGCCCGTGTCCGAGACGCAGAGAATATCGATGCCGACACGGTCGGCGATAATCGCAGTCTCGTAGTCGTACACCGCGAGTTGAACGATAGGTTCTCCTTTCTTCTTCTTCTCCATCAACATCGGAATGGTGACCTTCTTGCGGGGAGCGGCTTCGGCCATGGGGTCCTCCTGTGGTGGTTGACGGTGTCGGATCGAATCGTGTTTGCGAATGGGTCGATCGAACTTGTTTATGCTCCGATTCGCACTCGTTCGCACCGGCAGGAATTATTGCATAAAGGCATGCGCGGCTGCGGACCGGTCGCGGCAGAGACCCCGCTCGCCTCAGCTTGGGAATGCCTATTTGACCGATCCCACCGTCAGGCCCTGGACGGTGAAGCGCTGCCCCACGAACGTCAGCAGCAGCGCGGGCCGCGTGGCGAGGATTGACGCGGCGGCCATCTGCGCGCGCAGCACCTCGTAGTCGTTGGCGAACTTCGAGACGACGACGGGGACGGTCGCGTTCGCCTGCGACGTGAGGTTGAGCGCGATGGTGAAATCGTTCCAGCTGAAGATAAAGCTCAGCACGCCGGTCGCGATCAATCCCGGAACGAGAGCGGGGAGCGTCACACGCCAGAACGCCGACAGCGGGTGACAGCCAGCGACGAGCGCCGCCTCCTCGATTTCCGGTGGCACCGTCTTGAAGAACGACATCATCAGCCACACCGCCATTGGCAGGTTGATCGTCACATGCGTCAGCACGAGCGCCGTTCGCGTGTCGTAGAGCCCGAGCTGCCTGAACGTGAGGTACCGGTCCCACGAGAGTGCACACGGGATCACGTGAAAGGCGAGGGTCCAGCCTAGAATCCCGCCACGACCCAGTGCGCCCACCGAAATCGTTGGAGCGAATACGCCGCGAGCGTGGCGATGACGAGCACGATGGCTGTGCTCGCCGCGGCGACGATCAGGCTCGTGTACAGCGCATGGACGAAGGCGGACTGGCGGCTCGAACAGAACATCGGCGTAGCTGTCGAGCGTCGGCGTGAACACCCACGCGCCGGTGAGGATCGCGATCTGGCCCTTGAACGAAATCGCCCATTGCAGGAAGCGCTTTACCGATGCACCTACGCGTTGATGGCGCAGATTTCGAGTTCATCAGGATCCAGGAAGGGGCCGACTACCACGACGAGCGCCAGCACGATCAGCGCCCAGCCGAGGAGCCTCGCGCGAGTTGCCGCGCTTCCCGGCCCATGGCGCTCCTCCAGCGCGGGCGTCGACCGGGTTGCAGTCGACGCGCTCATTTGCCCTTGACGCCCGAGGCAAGCCGCCGGCGGCGGCGAGCAGCGTCGCACGACGACGATGGTGAGCACTGACAAGAGCTCCCCCGTAGCCCACCTGATTCTGCTCGAAGAACACCCGGTACAAGTGCAGGCTCACGAGCTCGCTCGACGTGCCGGGACCTCCCCGGTCAGGAGATACAGCTCGTTTCGAACGCCTTGAACGCGAGGATCGCGCGGAACAGGAAGGCCACGGTGATCGCGGGCATCAACAACGGCAGCGTCACGTGCTGCAGGAGCTGGCGCCGAGTCGCTCCATCGACACGCCCTGCTTCGAGCAT
>CAWJAU010000019.1:0-351566 GCA_963840945.1 uncultured beta proteobacterium
GGAGCGCTCGCGGCGGCACCGCGACTTGCGGCCGGAGACGGCGATGCCGATTTCCTTCGCGCGAAGATTGCGACGTCGCGTAACTTTGCCGAACACTGCCTGACGAAGGCTCCGGGGTTGCGCGACACGATCGTCGCCGGCGCGGAAAGCGTGCTCGCGCTCGCCGAGGCGCAGTTCTAACGGCGTGCGCCGACAAATTCGACGATGACCGACATCACTTCGCCGACGATCCTGATCGTCCCGGGGCTGCGCGACCACGTGGCGGCGCATTGGCAGACCTTCCTCGAGCAGAAGCTCGCGAACGCGAAGTCCGTGCCGCGGATGGAGCCCGACCAGGACAAGCTGTCGTGCGCAGCGTGGGTTGCCGAGCTCGACAAGTCGCTGGGCGATCGCCGGGCCCGTGATCCTCGTCGCGCACAGCGCAGGCGTGATGACGTCGTGCATTGGGCGCAACGGCATCGGCGACCGATTGCGGGCGCGCTGCTTGCGGCACCCCCCGACTTCGAGTCACCGCTCCCCGAAGGCTATCCGACGCAGCAGGTCCTGCGCGACAACGGGTGGTTGCCAACCCCGCGCTTCGCGCTGCCGTTTCCGACCATCGTCGGCGCGAGCGCCAACGATCCGCTGGGCCGCTACGAGCGCGTCGAGGCGCTCGCCCAGGCTTGGGGCAGCAAGCTCGTCAATCTGGGCAACGTCGGCCATCTCAATCCCGCGTCCGGCTACGGCGAATGGCCGCAGGCGGAGGAGTTATCCGGGAGCTCGCGCAAACGAGCACGAGCCCGCGATGACTCAGGCGTTATCGGCAGCAGCGGTTGGCCTCCGTCGGTCTGGCGCGGCGCGCCCATGAGCACTGGCCGGGGCTTCTGCTCGCCGTTGTCGTCGCGATCGCGTCGGCGTTCATCGCCGATCATCGGGGCGGACCGACGTTGCTCTACGCGCTTCTGCTCGGCATGGCGCTCAACGCCGTCGCCGCCGAGGGGAAGGCGAAAGCCGGCGTGGACTTCGCCGCGCGGCGCATCCTGCGCTTCGGCGTGGCGCTGCTCGGCGCGCGGATCACCGTCGAGCAGATCGGCGGCCTCGGCTGGTACAACGGCGCGCTGATTGCTGGAGGCGTGGTCGTCACGATCGTCGTCGGGTGGGCGCTCGCCCGGACGCTGGGGCTTTCGCGCAGGATCGGCGTCCTGACCGGAGGCGCCACGGCGATCTGCGGCGCATCGGCAGCAATTGCGATTGCCGCGGTCCTGCCGCGCAGCGAGACCTCGGAGCGCGAGCTGATCTTCACGATCGCCGGCGTGACCGCGCTCTCGACGATCGCGATGATTCTCTATCCGGTGATCGTCGGATGGGCGGGCCTCGACCCGAAGCAGGCCGGCATCTTCCTCGGCGCGACGATCCACGATGTCGCCCAGGTGGTCGGCGCCGGTTACAGCATCTCGTCCGAGGTCGGCGATTACGCGGTGCTCAGCAAGATGCTGCGCGTCGCCTTTTCTGCTGCCGGTCGTCATGGTGATTTCGGTCGTCGTGCGTCACCGCTTCAGTCGCGACGACGTCGAGCGCGGCAACGATCCGCTGCTGCCGCCCTTTCTGCTCGCCTTCATTGCCTTCGTCGTCGCCGGAAGCCTCGGCTGGATCCCGAAGCCCGTGGGTGCCGCGCTGAACGAGCTCTCGCGCGCCTGCCTCGTCGTCGCGATCGCCGCCGTCGGCCTCAAGACGTCGCTCGTCGAAATGAAGAAGGTCGGCGCGCGCGCAATCGTTCTCCTGGGTCTCGAAACCGCCTTCCTCGCAGCCGTCGTGCTTGTTGCGCAGAAGCTCTCCTGAAAAACACCGGCCCGTCGCGATGACCGACGCGGGCCACCGGCGTTGACGGCTGCCGTTACCGGCCGGATCATCCCGTAGCCTGGCGGGGTGCCACGCTTCGCGTCCGCTCCCGGCAACAGATTGGCGCACGCCGGGCCGGGATGACATGCCCTATCTGATCGTTCCTTCGTTCTTCGTCATCCTGTTCTTGTTCTTAGCGGCCTTTCCGCTGCGCAAGGCAAAGAGTCCGCTCGGATCGAGGCTGCTGGTCAACGCGGTGGTTTCGTCGCTGGCGATTGCAATCGGGCTCGCGCTGGTGAGACCGGCAGCGGCGACGGTTCTGGCGTTCGTGTCCGAGAGGGGGTGGCGTTCGCAGCACTGCTGCGCGGGCGATCGATGAACTCCGGTCGGTTGAACGTCTGCTCTGATGAGGGCCGGATGGCTGCTCGGTCGTAAGCCGTCGTCGACGGGTAGCCGCTCCCGGCCAGCAGCAGTCGCAGAGCGAACCTCCCGTTAACAGTCGTTCGACATTTCCGAACGGCACCAAGCGATATCGTTTACCTACCGCTTCAGGCCCTCGCCCCTCTACAATTCGAAACACACCCTTCTGGGCGGCGGGCCCATGTCCGTGCGGTTTCTAGGACATCTCGTAAGGAAGACTTATTTGAGCCAACTGCCGCAAGGTGACCCACCCGCACAAGTCCCGCTCGCCGACAAACTGGAAAGCTCAGCACCACTGCGAGGCTCGGCGGCAGAGGTTTTCCTTGTGTTCCTCAAGCTTGGGCTGACCTCATTCGGCGGCCCTGTTGCGCACCTCGGCTACTTCCGCTCTGATTCGTTGAGCGACGAAGGTGGTTGGATGACAAGAGCTACTCTGACTTGGTCGCGCTGTGCCAGTTCCTGCCCGGCCCAGCTAGCATGCAGGTTGGCATTGCGCTCGGCCTCGGGCGCGGGGGCTGGCTAGGGGCTTTGGGAGCTTGGGCGGGGTTCACCTTCCCGTCTGCCATAGCGCTCATTCTGTTTGCTTCTGGAGTCGCCCGATGGGCTGCGCTCACTCAGTCTGGAGCGGTTCATGGACTGAAGGTGGTCGCGGTCGCCGTCGTCGCTCAGGCTGTCTTGGGGATGGCCAAGTCGTTGTGTCCAGACCGTTTGCGAGCTGGTGTCGCGGTGATTGCTGCGCTGCTGGTGCTGGTGTTTCCCTCGGCCACAGGTCAAATCGTAGCCATCGTCGCTGGCGGTATCGTAGGGCGATGGGCGGTGCAGCACGGGCACCTCCCCGCTGCCGGCCATCGCGACTACGGTGTGAGCAAGAGGGTGGGCGCGGCGTCGCTGCTGATCTTCGGTCTCTTACTCGTTCTACTACCGATGTTGGCAGCTGTTGCACAGTCACCAGCAGCTTCGGCCATCGCTGCGTTCTATCAGGCGGGGGCACTGGTTTTTGGTGGCGGACATGTTGTGCTTCCCCTTCTGCAGACAGCCGTTGTTCCCCAGGGATTGGTTACGAACGATGCGTTCCTGGCCGGATACGGTGCCGCTCAGGCCGTGCCTGGGCCACTGTTTACCTTCGCGGCCTCCGCTGCAGCGGGCTGGCTGTTGGCGCGCTAAGGATCACCAATACCAATCGCAGTACGCCCAGGTGTCCAAAGCGATCGCTCGTTCGGGCGCGGCGCCTTGATCAGCACGCCTGCTCTCCCAGTTCAATGACAAAGAAGGGCGGCGAAAGCCGCCCTCGAAGAACTGTTCGTACGCGTCCCTATTTGGCAAATGCCAAGAACTTCGCGTCGTAGTGCACCGCGTGGCGCACCTGCGCATTGTCGAATGCCGCGAAGCCGAACGGGTACTGGGCGCCCAGATTGTTGAACTGGACATCGAACTTGCTTCCCGTCACCAATTTCCGCGACATCACCGACGTCAACACGCCGTTCTTCCAGGTCGTCGCGACCTTGATGTCGGCACGATCGCCGCTCACGGGCATGATCATGTAGGACGCTACTTCATCGCCCGCCTTGAACTTCGCATCGTCGAACAGGACCTCGTTACCCTTGATGACGTAGTACGTGCCGCCCGCGTTCGCAGGCTTCGCATCCTTGTTCATAAACTCGGGACGATTGTTCACAACCTTGAGGTTCGCGTACTCCGCTCCACCCGGATCGCTCTTGCGCCCTGCGTTCGGCGATTTCTGGGCGTCGAATCTCGTGTCGTCCGTGTACTGGTCGTCGACAAAGCCGAGCGGAGCGGTCCGGCTACCCTTCATGTGCCACATGTCGAGCATCTCGCCCGCACTCGCGGTGTATTTGTTGCCATAGGGTTTCCCAGGCTCTCCGGCATGGCAGGCCACCATGCAGCCGCTCTGCGCGAAGCCCTTCACGGAATTGTCGATAGGCCACAGAAACGCCCACTTATCCTCGTAGTAGACATTGTCATCCCCGCCCTTATTTTTCGGATCGTTGAGCTTCGTCCACGAGCCATCCGCCTGCTTCCTGAACGGACCCCGTTGCAGCGAGTTCGTCGGGTCGTCGTACTGAACGAGCAAGTAGAGCATGTCGCCCGAGTAGACCGCCTTCAGCGTCGCGGTGGTCGAACCCTTGCCGCCAAAGTTCTCGCCGCCGGCGAGATCAATGCGAAGGGGCTTGGCGCTGGCCCACACGGGGTCCGCGGCCCCGGCGTTCAGGGATGGAGCGGTACTCACCTTGGCGGCAAGCAGCGTGTTCGGGGCAACAGCAGCGTCCTGCTGCGTCGCGCAGCCGGTGGCAGCGAGCACGGCCAAGGCAAGAGTCAAGGGGCGCAGCAGCTTCATAGAGTCCTCCTCTAAAGGAGCGTCGGAAATGAGGCCAATCTTGCGGCCCGTGGGAGGTTTGCCATTGTGCTAGGTCAACGCACATCGCCCCATTCCTTGATCCGTCGCAACATTAGCGCGAGTTGGCAATCAAACCCATGCATCTCCCGCTCTGCGCTTCGCTACTGCGACCACCACACGGGAACGATGCGTGAAACCGCGGCGCATCGCGGGGACCACGCGCCCGGCGCCGATTTCGATGCCGTCCGAGTGGTGAGGAAGGCTCGCAGCGAGCGTTCGGCGAGTACAAGGGTCGTGAACGCGGGAAATCCGCTCGCTCAGGAATCGGTCATCGAACGGCTGCTGTTCGATCCAACAAAGGGCCGCTGTGGGTCGAGGCTGTGTAAAAACACCTCGCTATTTCGTTTTCGGGGGTCTTCTCACCCCTCCGAAGGTGGCGATCGTTGAATACAGCTCGATCTGAGAGGTCGATTTTCCGTCACGCTCGCATCGCGTGCGTTTTCACACAGCCTCGGTCGGGAGCCGTCGTTGACGACAGACCGCTCCCGGCCGAGGCTGTGTAAAAACACCTCGCTATTTCGTTTTCGGGGGTCTTCTCACCCCTCCGAAGGTGGCGATCGTTGAATACAGCTCGATCTGAGAGGTCGATTTTCCGTCACGCTCGCATCGCGTGCGTTTTCACACAGCCTCGGCCACAACCGGCCGTATCGCGTAGTTGCCGATAGCGGTCACTATATGGCGCTGTCGACCCGAAGCCGTTATGCGCGCCGCTCTAAACCAGTCATTCCACTAACTAACATTCCAGGTTCTTGCTTCGTCCTCCGTTCGGGCGCGCATATATGGCGGCGCCCGCTACAGAGTAAGCCCCCTTCCTCGAAACGGTACGGCAGCGTAGGCTATCGTCGATCGCTGCGCTGTCGTAGCGCCTGAGGGTGGCAGGGAGGGCCGGTGGAAGGGCGCACAAAATCTGCAAAGGCCAAGGTCGAAGCACGGCCAACTGTCACCAGGAGGTCGCGGAAGGTCGACAGCTCTACCGGCCTGCAACTCAAGCAACGCCTTGCGGAGGCATTGGAACAGCACAAGGCGATCAGCGAAATCCTGCAAGTGATCTCCGCTTCGCCGAGCGACGTGCAGCCGGTGCTCAGACGCCGTCGCCGAGCGCGCATTAAATCTTTGCGACGCGGCCCAGGCCGGTATGTTCCTGGTCGAAGAAGACACGCTCCGGTTCGCCGCGCGCTTCGGCAACATGTTAACCCCCGAGGAGAATGACTCTTCTCCCCCTGAGCCGCGGGTTGGTCGTGGGTCGTGCCGTCATAGATCGCGAGACCATCCACCATGCCGATATCGTTCCGTTGCTCGACACCGAATACCCAGATGCGCAGCTGCCTCAGCAGAAATTCGGTTTTCGCGCCTTGCTGGGCGTGCCGCTGATGCGCGAGGATCGGGCGATCGGGGCGATCGCGCTCTGGCGCATGGAAGCGCGACGATTCACCGACAGGCAGATCGCGCTGGTGAAGACCTTTGCCGGTCAGGCGGCCATCGCCATCGAGAATGTGCGGCTGTTCAAGGAACTGGAGGAGCGCAACCGCGACCTCACCGAGGCTCTCGAGCAACAAACGGCAACGAGCGACATCCTGCGGGTGATCAGCCAGTCGCAAACGGATGTGCAACCGGTCTTCGAGACCATTGCAGCGGCCGCGATGAAGCTGTGCCGGGCCAGTTCGGCGAACGTCTTTACGTTCGATGGCGAACTGATCCATCTTGCGGCGTTCGCGTCCGTGAACGTGTATCCCGAATATTCTTCGGCCATTCGCCGAAATTTTCCAAGGCCACCCAGCCGCGATACGGCGGTCACGCGGGCGGTCCTGACTGGTGGCGTCGTTGTAATTCCAGACGTGCTTGAAGACCCTGAGTATGCCATCACGCCTCAGACGCTCGCGGGTGGCTTCCGAAGCGTACTCGCCGTTCCGCTGATACGCGAGGGGAGTCCGATCGGCGCCATCGTCATCGGCGATGCCGAACCCGGGCCGTTTCCAGACACACAGATCGCCCTGCTGCAGACGTTCGCCGATCAGGCGGTGATCGCGATCGAGAACGTGCGCTTGTTCAAGGAGACGAAGGAGGCTCTGGAGCAGCAAACCGCAACGAGCGACATCCTGCGCGTGATCAGCCAGTCGCAAACCGATGCGCAGCCTGTGTTCGACAGCATTGCGAAAGCCTCGCTGGAGTTATGCGGTGCTGAGTCGGCGAATGTTTTCACGTTCGATGGCGAGCTGGTCCATCTGGTGTCGCTCGTGCCGTTGAATTCGCAATATCTCGAAGTACTGCGGCAATTGTTCCCGCGACCCCCGAGCCGCGATACCGCGGTACTCCGTGCGATCCAGACGCGGAGCGTCGTCGCCATCCCAGACGTGCTTGAGGACAGGGAATATTTGATCGCGGACTCATGCGACCGCGGCAGGCTTTCGCAGCGTCCTGGCCGTCCCGCTGATACGAGATGGAAATGCGATCGGCGGAATCGCCGTTGGCCGCGGCCGAACCCGGGCCGTTTCCCGAAACACAGATCGCGCCTGCTCCAGACGTTCGCCGACCAGGCGGTGATCGCCATCGAGAACGTGCGGCTGTTCAAGGAGCTGGAGGCGCGGACCGCGCAGCTCACTCAATCGGTGGGAGAGCTCCGCGCGCTGGGCGAAGTCGGGCAGGCAGTCAGCTCGACGCTCGACCTGGAGACCGTGCTCTCCACGATCGTCTCGCGCGCCACAGCGCTTGCTGGCATGGACGGCGGAGCAATCTACGAGTACGACGAAGCCCGCGGGGAGTTCTACCTGCACACGGCGGACCGCCTGCCCGATGAGTTGGTCACGGCCCTGCGGGCCGGGCCGATCCCGAAGGGCGAGGGCGCGCTCGGACGGATGGCGATGACTGGCGAGCCGGCGCAGATTCGCGACATCATGACCGATGCCAGCTACCAGAGCCGGCTCCGGGAGATTGTCCTCAGGCTGGGTTACCGGTCGCTGATGGCGGTGCCGCTGACTGCGCGATGACCATTTGCTCGGCGGGCTGGTCGTGATACCGGAAGACCCCCGGCGAATTCGATACCTCGGTAATCGACCTGCTGAAGACGTTCGCGACGCAGTCGGCTCTGGCCATCCAGAACGCGCGGCTCTTCCGGGAGATCGAGGAGAAGAGCCGCGAGCTGGCGACGGCGAGCCGGCACAAGAGCGAGTTCCTCGCCAACATGTCGCACGAGCTGCGCACGCCGCTCAACGCCATCATCGGCTTCTCGGAAGTCCTGTCAGAGAGGATGTTCGGCGAGATCAACGAAAAACAGGCGGAATACCTGGCCGACATTCTGGAATCCGGACGACACCTGCTATCGCTGATTAACGATATCCTCGACCTGTCCAAGATCGAGGCTGGGCGGATGGAACTGGAGCCGACCGAGTTCAATCTGCCGGGCGCCATTGAGAACACGTTGACCCTGGTGCGGGAGCGGGCGCATCGGCATGGCATTGCCCTCGGCCGCATGGTTGACGAGCGTTTGGGAATGATCTGCGCCGACGAGCGGAAGGTAAAGCAGGTGCTCTTGAATCTCTTATCGAACGCATTGAAGTTCACGCCGGAAGGCGGGAGGATCGATGTGGCGGCCACCGTGACGGACAACGCGATCGAGATCTCGGTGAGCGACACCGGCGTAGGTATCGCAGCCGAAGATCAGGAGCGGTGTTCGAGGAGTTCCGGCAGGTCGGGGCAGCGTCCAAGAAAATCGAAGGCACGGGGCTCGGGCTGGCCATCTCACGCAAGTTCATCGAGCTGCACGGCGGCAAGATCTGGGTCGAGAGTCAAGTCGGCGCTGGCTCGACCTTCGCGTTCACGCTGCCGCTGCAATGACTTTTCGCCGGCAGGAATAGTCGTCCCAAGAATGGGTTGACACGAACGGCTGCTTATCGGCGGCAGAGCGATCTTCGTGAACGTCTGCTTCTCGACAGCCCGACAGGCAGCAACGGGTCGCAAGCAGTCCCTCGCCGGCGGACCTGGCAAGTGGGTAACGCAACCGCGTAGAGCGCGCTGCGGGGCGCGATCTACTCTCGGGATAGGTGAAGGTAGCTCGCGTTCCCGAATAGTCGCGCGCGCGATTCTGAGCGTTGCAAACAACAAGCCCCGCCGGAGCGGGGCCTGCGCTGGCGCGGGAAAGGAAAGCGTGCGCGCTACGACGCCGAGCCTACCTGATTCCAACCTGATAGATTGTCGGGATGCAGCTCCGCGTAGAAGCCCCTGAGATTGTTCAACTCCTGGGCCACATCGGGCGGAAAGCCCTTGCGATTGCCGCGGCGATCGACGACCAAAGTGTCCAGATACTCTTCGCAGCGGGCGACGCGCCGCCAGATGTCGGCAATATTGTTCGCAATCCGTGGATAGCGTGCGGCAAGTACCATGGGGCGCACGTCCTTAGGTAGACGTGCCATCCACGATAGGGTGGTATCCAGCAGAACGTTGTCGTTCATTTGTGTCCGTGCGCGCATCCATGGCCACGATCGCTCGAGTACCTGTTGGGGCTCGCCCTCGATCTTCCGCTTGGCGTTGGCGATGGATCGCTTCTGGAACTCGACAGTGTCTAAAGACTCCATGGACATCTCCCTTTAGCTGTTGGAGGCGTCCTCCTATGCAAGTACCAGACCACTTTTGCAGATCATTGATTCTTGCTACTAATGTTGTACTCCGCACATTGCACAGGCGACGCGCTGGAAAATGTTCCGACAAGAGATCTAGTAGTGAACGAAATGTGTCCGTCAACGCAGCATTGATACGGCCAGTGGCGCACGTCGTGGTATTGGGCTTGCCGGTCTCGGATCCGCATGGCGGCGCACGCTGAACTGATTGCTCGCCCAATGCGAACACGACCCCGCCCTGCGTGGGCGGGGTTTTCGTTTCTGCGATTGCGGCGTACGTGAATACAACAACGATCAGCACGCGCACCTGGCCGCAAGGTCGGGGGTGCTTCGTTGTAGTGTTCTAACGTGACATTCGTCGCCGCCGGGAGCGATGGCATGACCCTTGCTCATCGTTAGGTGGCAAGTGCGCTGGCACCAGCACCGCGGGGGGATGAATCCCCCCTCAAGCGTGCCAGGTTCTGGCGCACTCGCCACCTTCATCACCTGACGCGCTGGAGCGATATGAAACGTCCCCCAGCCTTCAAGGGAGATTGGACCTTGGGCGAGTACGCGTCGCTGGCGTCGCGGTGGTGGTGTGCGTAGCCATTTTCCCCTTTGGGTTGCTTTGGCGGCAGATAAGGCCGCATAGCACCGCGCCTCGAGCTTTTCCCGTTTCGCTACCGCGACCCACGACCGGCAATGGGTTCGGGCGCGCCAGTGACCGACCTCAGTTGTCCGAGTTGCGCTCGAGGGGCTCACCGACCCTGAGCTCTACGCGCTTATCGTCACCACCACCGAGTCACCGCAGATCGCGCCTAGCTTGCTGGCGTGGATCAAGGGTGCGTGCGATTGGGAGGTCATCGTCGCACCGGGCGCCACTACCAACTGCTGCCGCCGGATGCCGCAATCGACCCAAGTCAGGAGGCCGTGAGCATCCAAGCTATCTACGCAATGCGCACATCATTCGCGAGCAGCGACTTCGCGCCGGCTGCGCTCAAGATCTTCGATGTGTTGCTGAAACTTCTGACCAGAGACGGGCGGAAGCAGCATTAGGGATCGCGGGCGTTGCCACTTGACCGATCGCACCGTTGAGCCTCTGGTGACGGCGCGGCTCGGGCGCACCGAGCACTTCGGTCCACTCCTGGATCAAGCCAACGCCGCTCCCGCGGCGTCGGCTCGACGCCGAGGCGCCGGCATGTGCGCCGGTAGGAACGGTACACGCGATCCGGGACGGGTAGATCGGCAGCGTCGGCGTCGCGCATGGCGCGAAATTCTAGCGCGCGAACCGCACAGAACGCGCCAAGGTCGCGCGATCGCCCGTCGGGACAGGGGAAGGTAGCTTGGGGCGGATTCTAGCGCGCTAGCGCAGCCCGCGCGAGAATGCTATCAGCATATGACCGAGTTCGGCCACAACCCGTCATAGCCCCTCGTTCCTCAAAGCGGACGCTCGACCGTGGGAACGTAACCGCGCGACTGAGCATTCCACAATAGTCCCGTTTCTGGCAATGGTGCTGGCACACGGAACCCGACCGCCACGTCAACCAGGGGAAAAGCATGACAAAGACGACTTATGCCGTACTGCGACTCGTCGCCATGGCAGTGCTGTGCGGAGGTATGGCAATGCCGATGATGGCGTTTGCGCAGGACAAAGCGTATACGGAAGGCACTGTTTGGACGGTATCCATGATTCGGGTGAAGCCCGGTATGTTCGACGTTTGCATGCGCGATGTCCTGCCGCTGCGCAAGAAAATCAACGAGGAGGCTAAGAAGCAGGGACTCGTAATCTCTAGCCACGTCCTGTCCGAAAACTCGATGGGGCGTGACGATTGGGACGTGATGTTCCTGGATGAATACAAGAACTGGGCAGCCTTCGACGGCATCTCGGCGAAGTATGACGCCATCGGGGCCAATATCATTGGTCCGGAGGACAAGCAGGTGCAGTTGATGACAAAGCGCGGCGAGGTACGCGAAATCGTTGGCAACAAAGTCATGCAGGAACTGATTCCCAAGTAAGGGCCCTCGACGCCCGCAGTTGTCGCCCTCCTTCGAGAATCCGTTGTCAGGATCTGGAAGGAGGCCATACTACGCTGGCCAGTCTTGACATGCGTCATTGGCAACTTGGAGGCAGCCATGCACAATCGTCGGACCTTCATGCAGCTGGCAGCAGGCGCTGTCGGCGGTATTCTGCTTCACCGTGGTGCGACCGCCGCCGAGACCCTTCGGCTGATCACCGGCTTCGGGCCGGGGAGCCCGGCCGATATCGGGGCCCGACTGATCCAGGCGCCGTTCGCACGAGCCGTGGGAATGACGGTGGTGCAGGATTACATCGGGGGCGAGGGCGGCGCGCTCGCGACGCTGGAAATCATCCGATCAGAGTCCGACAGGCACGCGCTTCTTGTCGCAGACCCGTTCACCCTTTGCCTGCTCGACGCCGAGGGTGCCGGGCTGCTGCCCAAATTGAAGCCGATCGCAAGCATCGGGGGCGGCCTTTCCTGCGCGCTGGTGGTGCGCGAGGATTCTCCGCTGAAGGACTGGGCGAGCCTCACCGCCGTGGCTAGAGGGCCTTCCCTGTTGGCGATGGCGAACAACGATCGCATGTCCGCGTATCTCAGTGCGAAGGACCTGATGCAAAAGAGGGCGGGCCTGATTTTTCAACCCTTCGTGGCGGGCAGCGCGCAAGCGATTCTCGATCGCGTGCTGACGCAACAGTGTGACCTTGGCACGATCGATACCCGCCTGGCCCTGTTGCACAACGAAAAGGCCGCCGCCAAGGACAAGGTGCGAGTTCTGGTCACGTTCGGCGCGTTGCGCGCTCCGGAGCTGCCGGAGGTGCCGACCTTCGCGGAAATGGTGGGCGATCCGAAGGCGGCCTACACGACCAGTGTGGCCGTCTTTTGCTCGCCCGGCGCCGATGCGACCTTTACCTCGAGGGCCACTGCGGCGCTGCTCTCGATCGCGGACAACGAAGCCATGCGCCAGGACGCGCGGCAGCTGCGGTTTCCGCTGCGGATCGAAGGGCCGGAGTCCGTGCAGGCCACCATCGCGCGGGACCGCCGCGTGATCAGGGATCTGTACAGCTAGCCCGTCACCGGGCTGAGCGGTGCCGGACCCGCGCAGGATTCCAGCGCCGTGGGCGCGCCGTTCTGTGCACTGTTGGCTATCGACCATTCGCGTTGAATGTCCGCATCTTCGCCGTCGACTATAGGCTAACCGGAGGGACGACGGGCCGCTTCGGGTCGAGGCTGTGTGAAAACGAAGGTTGCCTAAGCGGAAACGTTGCCTATATTGAAGGAGGTGATTTCTTCGGGATGGCAACATGAAACGATTCGTCGAAGGTGAAGAACGCACGCAGGTCACGCTGCTGCCCAGAGGTCTCGACGACTATATCGCTGAGGACAACCCGGTGCGCGTGATCGATGTCTTTATCGACGAACTTGATTTGGTCGGTCTTGGCTTCGATGGTGTGGCGCCGGCGGTCACCGGACGTCCCGCGTACCATCCGGCGGTGCTGTTGAAGATCTACGTCTACGGGTATCTCAACCGCCTGCAGTCGAGTCGGCGCCTGGAACGCGAGACGCAGCGCAACGTTGAGCTGATGTGGCTGACTGGGCGCTTGACGCCGGACTTCAAGACCATCGCCGACTTTCGCCGGGACAACGGCAAGGCAATTCGGCGAGTGTGCCGGGAGTTCGTCGAGCTGAGTCGTCAGTTCGGCCTGTTTGGCGACTCCGTGGTTGCGGTTGATGGCAGCAAGTTCAAGGCGGTGAACAATCGCGACAAGAACTTTACCCCGCACAAGCTAAAGGCGCGCAGGCAGCAGCTCGAGGAGAGCATCGCGCGCTACTTGAACGAGCTCGACCGAGCCGACCGCGAACCGGCCTCAGTCCCGCAAGCGCGGGTGTCCCGGTTGAAGGAGAAGATGGCCGCGGTCAAGGACCACATCCGCAAGCTCGGCGTGATCGAAAGTTGATCGAGTATTGCAGCGTGGCGTTATAAGCGTCCAACGCCGTAAACGTCGTCGCCCCGACCGCGTTTCTTCCCACTGTGCTGGAGTCGAATGGCCCCGAAAATGGCGAGCCATTCGTCTCGTAGACCGTCCCAGTGAAGACTATCGGGAAATTCGCGGGGGTACCGGTCCCGACTTTTTGCAACTGCCCTGTGACCCAATACGGCGAGCGGTCCGCGCCGTAGACGTAGAACGTTAGAAACATGACGTTTTGCTGATGGTCGACCGTCACTCCCCAACCTGACTCGGCGGGATTCCACCAAAGATCCGTGAAGGTCGTACCTAGGAGTCTGTCGGACTTTCAAATTCAGAAACATTGACTACACTTGAATGCATTGATGTTCTTTCGAGGGTGAGCCAATGCCGCGCTTTGTTCCGGTCGATCGCGAAACGCAATACCTGTTTCCGCCGAGCGTGCAAGAGTGGTTGCCCGACGATCATCTGGCCCGCTTCATTGTCGATGTGGTCGAACAACTGGACTTGTCGGTGCTCGAGCAAAGTTACGCCGGTCGAGGCAGTGATGCGCACCACCCGGCGATGCTGGTGGCGCTGCTGCTGTATGGCTACGTTACCGGCATCTTCTCCAGCCGAGCCCTGGAACGAGCGAGCTACGACTCGATCGCGGTGCGCTACATCACGGCGAACACGCATCCGGATCACGACACGATCAATAGTTTCCGGCAGCGGTTCTTGCCGCAGATCGCGGCGATCTTCGTGCAAGTGCTGTGCTATGCCCAGGCGATGGGGCTGCTGAAGCTGGGGACGGTCAGCCTGGATGGCACCAAGGTGCACGCCAGCGCTTCGCGCCACAAGGCAATGAGTTACGGCTACGCCAAGAGGCTGCAAGCCAAGCTCAAGGCGGAGATGGCGGCGTTGCTGAAACGGGCGGAGGTGGCTAACGCGCGCGACTTGCCGGACGGCTTGAGTATTCCTGAAGAGTTGGCTCGGCGCGAACAGCGCCTGGCAGCCATTGCCGAGGCCAAACGGAAGATCGAGGCGCGAGTCAAAGCCGAAGCCGAAGCGGCGTACGCGGCCAAGGTGGCGGCGCGCGAGCAGCGGGCGAAGAAGACCGGCAAACGCCCTCGCGGGCGGCCGCCGACGCCGCCCTCGGGCACACCGTCGGACAAGGATCAAGTCAACTTCACCGATGAGGATTCGCGCATCATGCCGGTACCCGGCGGTGGCTTCGACCAAGCCTACAACGCCCAAGCTGCGGTTGACACCGATAGCTTGCTGGTGGTGGCGCCGGCGCTGACGCAAGCGAGCAATGACAAGCAGCAGATGGTGCCGATGCTCGAACAACTGCAAGCCCTGGCGCCGGGACTGGGACGGGTCAAGACGCTGATTGCCGATGCCGGATATGCCAGCGAGGACAACGTCAACGCCTGCGTGCAGGCAAAGATTCGGCCACTGATCGCGTTGGGCCGAGAAACTCATCATCCTTCGTTGCGCCAACGCTTTAACGAACCGCGGCCTTTGACTGGAAAGCCTACGCCATTGGAGGCGATGCGCCATCGCCTGCAGACGCGACGAGGTCGCAAGTTGTACGCCTTGCGCAAGTCCACCGTCGAGCCGGTATTCGGTTTGATCAAACGGGTCATGAAATTCAGGCAATTCTCGTTGCGCGGAGTGACTGCTGCCCGTGGCGAATGGAATCTGGTGTGTCTGGCTTGGAATCTGAAGCGAATGAATGCTCTTTCCACGTGAATGGCGAAAAGATCCCTTCGCCAAAGCCAATTCGGACCTCGTCAGACGCTCATTCACATTCGCAACCGGCACCGCAGTCTTCAATTTGCGAGCTCGCTGAAAAATGGATCATCTCTCATAAGTCCGCCAACAAAATCGGTCTCAAGCCCGACAAACTCCTAGATTCTGGGCTAACGCACTTGTATAAAAGAACACACCCAGGATAGAGATAGAGACGTATCGTGCGACGGCTTGCAATACAAAGCTCATATGACTCCAATATTCATAGTTACCCTTGCTTATTTGCGCAGAGAATAGGTGTCCGTGTCCATTAACCGCCGGTGCCGCGATTGAAAACGACGGATGAACAGAAGTCTCCACGCTCGGGCGTGACCGCGCTTCGCTCTGCGCGCCAAGTGCTTTACAAGACACGCCAATCCGGTGGATTCACTACGCGGGGGGTGCCGCGCGGCGGTTCGGTGCTACCACTCCCGGCCGGGAAAGTGCTAGGTTTCGCCAAATCCGGCTCCGCAAACAATCGGCCAGCCGCCGTTGAGCTCCCTAAACCCACACCAGCCGTGATTCTCCCGGACTTTTCAATATCGCCCGATAGATCTTTTGGCCGAGATCCGCCGACAATTCGGGCGGTTGTGAATCAATTCGATCGCGGCGAATTTGCGGGACACTTCTCGTTAGAAGTCATACTGCCAATGGCGCAACCTTGTACTCTGTGACGCGCCAACCACAAAGGCAACATCGCGCGCGATTCTCGGGGATTACTGAAACCGGACGTGCCAAAGCGTGTATTAGTCGCTGCGCGATCAAAACGTTTTCGACGAATACGGGAAGCTTGCTCTCCCTAAGAGCGAGTTTATGTTCCACTTTCGTGGAAATCTCAAGACCCGGTTTACCGCTGCGTCGATGGTCGACATCTCGATCCGCTTCGTCTCCGACGAAGAGCTCGTGATGAATTGGAAAAGTCTTTCCTGGTAGCAACGAGGGTCAGCTCGGGGTGCGGACATTAGTGGCACGGCGCCTTGATGATGGGCGGCACAAAATAAGTGCCGATTGCGAATCTGAGGACGAGCTACGCCAGCGGGCGATGCGAGCGATTGGCTGGGGCGACTAGGTATTGCGGACCCACGAACGTGCCGGCAAGTATCCACGTTCTATCCGCTGCTCGGATGCCGGGCGCCGCCCGCATCCGAGGTCGTGCGTCGGGCTGTGTCGTCGATACCGGCGATGCGAACGCTTCACCAAAGCGCGAGGGCATGTTGCCGCGAGGTCCGAGGATCCGATTCGGGTCCTATCCTGTGACTTGCCGTGCTGCTTGACCAGGGCAACCGGGGCCAGATGAAGGAACCGATCTGACGAACCGAGCGCACAGCGCACGAGATCCTCAAGCGCGGACTCGCCTAGCGCGTCTGGCAAGAATTCCAGAACTACGGAATCGAAGCGATCTACGTTGCGCAAGGTGACATTGACCACTTGACGAAGGTAGTCCGGGCGCACGAGCACCGAGGCGCTGATCTTCGGCTGCACTCGGAACGCACCGTACCGCACGATCCCTTGGTTGTCCTCTTCCGTTTGGTAATGGAACTTGAGCATAGATGTCCGGAGAAGCTCGTCCATCGCGGCTGCCGCATTGATGCCTACGCGTATGACCGGGGATTCGTCACCGGCGAGAAGGTACTGCAATGCTACATAATCCAGAGGCTCCGATTCTCGGAGCCCTTGGCGACGAAACGAGACAAAACCGTGGTCGAACTTCGGCTGGTCTATCGTCAGGGCATCCGTCAATCGGAACTCGCGCGTCACCGCGGGGCGGATGACGCAGAGATATTGCACCGCCTCCTCTAGCCACTGAAATACGTGCCACAGCCGGCGACTAAGATTCTGCTGCGCCGTTACAACTGGACGGCGCGCAGCCTCCGCAGCGGCGCGCACCACTTCCGATTGTTCGCGCAGGTGATCAAGTAGCGATGGCTTCAAGGCATCTCGGCGGCAAAGAACACCACCGCTGTTCTTTAGTTCTGCGAAGCGCATTCGGATATAGAGTGCCTTTGCCTTGTCCGCGTCGCCCCCGCCTCGGCAATTGCTCTTGTCCAAAGCGCGCTATCCGAGGAATTCGTCGCGAGTTCTTCAGATATGCCTCTGTAAAGGTCATTATCCATTTCCATAGTCTGCACTTTCTTCCCTGCTTGGTTAGGTCTGATGTGATTAGACGGTTCAAACGGGCCGCGGGCCACTTACGCCGAGAAACAAAAGGCGCGCCAACGTTCGTTAACAGAAGTTTCCACGCTCGGGCGTGACTGCGCTTCGCCCTGCGCGCCAAGCGCTTTACAGGACGCGCCAATCCGGTGGATTCAGGACGTGAGGAGGGGTGCGGCCCGGTAGCCGCCTATCGCCCTTGAAGCGCCTTCGACCTAGGCGCGTGCCGAGGACTTGCTGGAGCGATACTCCGACGGACTCATGCCCGTCCACCTGCGGAAGGCCCGGGTGAACACGCTCTGCTGGGAGTAGCCCAGGAGAAAGGTGATGTCATTAGCGGACTTGGCGGGATCTTGGATATACCTCAGCGCCATGTCCCGCCGTGTATCGTCGACGAGGGACTGGTAGCTGGCGTCAGCCTCCGCGAGGCGGCGTTGCAGCGAACGGCGGCTCATCTCCAGATCACGCGCGATGTCGTCCTCCGAAAACTCGCCCGAAGTCATTCGCTCCAGGAGTGAGGCCCGAAAGCGCGCGACTACATTCCCCTTATCCAACCGGGCAAGCTGCTCGACAAGGATGCGGTCATGGGCTGCGGCAAGGTCGCGGTTCCCGGTCGGAAGTGGATGGTGGGCTTCGGTACGGCCGATGAGCAGGCGGTTGGCATCCGCGCCGAATGCGACCGGGCAACCGAAAAGCGTCTGGTATGGGCTTGCATCGGCAGGGGCCGGATGTCGGAATGCCACGCGCCGGGGGCTAAACGCATGGCCGAAATTGGTCCGGCACATGTCGTAGATGATCGCCATCACAATGTCGCCCCGAATTCCGTCGGGAGTGCTGTCGAGCTCCGGCGGCGTGTGGACGAATTCAACGCCCTCTGGCGTCTCCTCCAGTCGGACGGCCACGTCGGCAATGACGATGCGCCAATAGCGCACTACGCGCTTCAGGGCCGTATGCAGGGTTGAACTGGACAGCCAAGCGTATCCCAGCGTGCCCAGATTCGACGGGTGCCAGCATTGCGCGGCCTGCAGGCCAAAGGCAGGATTGGCAATCTGCTCTGCTAGCGCCCGCATCAGCGCATCGCTCTTCGGGCGCGCGATGTGCGCATGCGGATCGTGAATGATCTGCGGGTCGATCCCTGCCGCCCGGAAGAGCGGCTCAGGCGCAAGATCGTGCCGTTCGATCAAACGCCAGACGATCTGGCCCACACTGGCGAGCGTTGCGTCTTTCACGATGCGTGGCCCGAATGGAAGTCGGGCGACTATAGCAGGAGCACCGGTCGACCCCGACAGGGCGCTAGCTGTCGCCCCCAACATCCTCCGCCGAGAACACAAACAGCACGTCGAGCGCAGCAATGACGTGAGGACCGAGCGGATCGCTCGCGAAGAGCGACCGCCACGCTGCCCGATACGCTCGAGCAAGCACATGCATCTCGACCGTATGGAGCGGTTCGCCACTTGAGTGGCTGAAGATGCTGTACTCCGGGCTAAGCCGGGTGTCATTCATTTGCGATTCTCATTAGATTGCTGCGCGCTCAAGTCTCGTCCGCGCCGCCTCGCCCCCTGAGTGGGCGGCAAGTATCGGTGCGGAACGTGCGACCGGTTGGTCGACAGGACTCCCAGCATCCCCACCTGCCATGCCGAGACCCCGTCGGCGAGATTCTGAACATCGTCAGGGCGTCGACCTTTGTCGACCGCATGCCCTATGCCGGTGTGGATCAAGTGTGCGAGTTCGGTGGTAATCATGGGACTGGATTTGCCGCAGCCGCAATCAAGAAGCTCGCACGCGCCGAGATCAAGGGCCGCGACGCTGACGGCAATCCCCCCGTAACCGGTCAGACCATCAGCGTGGAACTTTGGAACAAGGTGGCTGCGCTGCGATTGTTCGGGCAGCACTATGGGTTCGTCGAGGGGGTAGAAGTAGTCCCTGGGCGAGATTTCGCCACCGCGCTCCGGGAAGCCCGCGAGCGCTTGATCGCCGCCAGAAAGCCTCATAAAGGAACTTACATAGCCGCAGTGCCCGGCTTTTGGGCGAATCTTCCAGTTCGGGGGGATACGCTTGGGTCATGGAGGAGGAGTTTCCCTCCTCAGACTGGACTGCGCTTCGCCTTGCGCGCCAACTGCTTTACAGGACACGCCAATCCGGTGGATTCCATCAACCTGGGTCCCGTGCAAGGGCTCGTGGAGTTGCGCTGGTGTTGCCCGGCCTTGCTGGGATCGCAGCATCGCGGCGGCGCACGCTGAACTGATTGCTCGCCCAATGCGGGGACGGCGCGTCACCGTCGCAGGCGTTGCCACTTGACCGACCGCGCCGTTGAGCGTCCGGTGACGGCGCTGCGCTCGCTGCCGCGCGGACGTCGGTCCACGCCTTGATCTCAGCCTTCGCACGATCCTTCGGCGTCGGAGTAACACCGAGACGCCGACATTGGGCGACGTAGTTGCGGTACACGCGCTCCGGGTTGAGATCGAGCGGGTCATCGAGCGTCGGCGGATTCTAGCGTGCTAGCGGACAGGAGCAGCGGCGCCCGCGCGAGATTGCTATCGGCAATGACTGAGATCGGCCGAGGCTGTGCAAGAACGCTTGCAGATATTTCGGGTTGAGCGATGATGGCGGACCTGACCTTGGAGGGTCAGCGCGGACCCTTTTCGCTGTCCTGTAACCCGTAAGCGGCGGTTACGCAGTTTTGATGGCGCATGCGGCCGAGGGCGCCAGTTTTCGACCGAAATAGGAGCCTGCGCGGCTCAAGCGCTCATCGCGCGCATCATCGCCCCGATGCCCAGGATGCGCATCACGCGTTTCAGGTTATAGGCCAGGACGTGCAGACTCATCTCGGTGCGCACGCGCGGCAGCGACTTCATCAGGAAGTGGGTCCACCCCATCCAGGACTTGATCGTCCCGAACGGATGCTCGACCGTTTGTCGTCGGACGCGCATCATCTCGGGTTGCCGATCCAGCCGCAGCTGCATCGCCTCGAGCACAGCTTCATGTTCCCACCGCGCAATGCGCCGATAGTCGCCCGTGGTGCATTGCGCCTTGAGCGCACACCTGGGACAAGCCGAGGACCAGTACTTGTGCAAGGTCAAGCCGTTCTCAATAGTGGTAAAGCGCTTGATGGCCCGTTGCCCGGCGGGGCAACGGTACTCATCGTCGCTGGCGATGTAGATAAAGTCCTGCTTGTCGAAGCGACCCTCCGCCTTGCTGTTGGAGGTCATTGACTTGGGCACCAGCGGCGTGATCCCGGCCTCGGCGCATTTGCGGATCTGCTCGCTCTTGAAGTAGCCGCGGTCGGCCACCACGGTTAGAGCGTCGATGCCCATGGCCGCGCGCGCCTGTTCGGCCATCGGTGTCAGCTGTTCGCGATCGATGCCCGCGGTGACGACTTCGTGCGCCACGATCAGATGGTTCTTGGTATCCACCGCCGTCTGCACGTTGTAGCCGACGATGCCACCATCGCGGTTCTTCATCGAGCGGGCATCGGGGTCGGTCAGCGATAGCTGTTGATCCGGGCTGGCCAGCATTTGCGCCTCGAGCCTCCTGAGCCGCTGCATCTGCTCCTTCAGGGCCGCAATCTTCTCTTGCAGCCGGCCTTTCTTCAGCTCCGCTACTTCGGGTTCGGCGCGGTCGGCGGTGTCCATGTCGGTAAGGTAGCGGGCGATGCTCTCTTCGATCTTCGCCATCCGCCGCTGCATCTTGGCTGGGGTGAAGTTCTGGTCCCGGTTATTCACCGCCTTGAACTTGCTGCCATCGATGGCCACGATCGCCGCAGTGAACAGATTGAGCTGGCGGCACAGCACGATGAACTGGCGGCACACGTTGCGGATCGCCCGCCCATTGTCCTTGCGGAAATTGGCAATGGTCTTGAAATCCGGCATCAGCCGCCCGGTCAGCCACATGAGTTCGAGGTTGCGCCGCGCCTCCCGCTCCAGGCGGCGGCTGGACTGGATCCGGTTCAGGTAGCCGTAGAGGTAGAGCTTCAGCAGCATCGCCGGGTGGTACGCCGGCCGGCCGGTCGATGCCGGATCAACCCCACCGAAGCCAAGCGCATCCAGATCAAGCCCATCGACGAAGACCTCGACCACGCGAACTGGATTCTCCGCTTCGACGTAGTCCTCAAGACACGCCGGCAGCAGTGTCACTTGGGTTCGGTCCTCGCCTTCGATGAATCGCTTCATGCCGTCGCCCCGAAGAAACCCGATCCTTCAGTGTAGGAAATTTCTTCGTTTAGGCAACCTCGCGTTTTTACACACCCTCGGCCAGCAGCAGCCGTCGCGCCTCGTGCTCCATTACGGTCATTCGACGTCGCAGTGGACCCACAGTAGTCGATCCAGCGTAGACTTCCCGGCGTCCTTCTGGGAAGGGAAGCATGGGCCTCGTTCAGCGCAGGAACTTTCTGATCGCCGTCGGGGCGCTTCTTGCCGCACCACTCCCCGCCGAGGCCCAGCAGGCGGCCAAGGTCGCTCGAATAGGTTTCCTGTCGGGCAGCCTGGCCAATGGTCCCCACCTTCCAGAGCAAGGACTGCGTGACCTCGGTTACATCGAGGGCCGCGACGTCGTGATCGATGACCGAGATGCCGAGGGGAAGTACGAACGGCTCCCCGCTCTTGCAGCTGAACTGGTGGCGCTCAAGGTTGATGTCATCTTCGTGGGCGGAGCATCAACCTGAAAACCGCGAAGGCACTGGGCCTCACGATCCCCCAGTCGGTGCTGGCGCGCGCGGACGAGGTGCTTCAGTAGTTGAACCTCGCCAGTTCATCGCGGTTGAAGGTCCGGTTATCACGCGTGATGTGCGGTACGGCGCGCCCACGATGCCTATTGGTCCAGGATGATTTGATGATCGGTCGACGTCCATTCAACTCGATTGGAGCCGCTCATGCCTGAAACTGCAAAGCTCAATGCCCGCTCCGGATCTCTGGTGCGCGCCATACTCGCCATATTCGCCGGGGCAATTTTGTGGATGGTCGGCTTCTTCGTTCTTGCGCAGATCCTGGTCCTTCTCTGGCCAGCTTATGCGCTTCAGGCCCGCATCTGGAGCAGCACAGGTGCCTATACCTTCACGCCCCCGATGTCCGTATTCAACGCGTCGTTCTGGATACTTGCGGAATTCGCCGCCGGCTCGCTGACGGCCGTGATTGCACGACGTCGTCAAGCCGTCTGGTTCCTTGCCGTCCTTGTCATGGGCTATCTGTGCTTCATCCACCTCTACTACGCTTGGCACGAGTTCCCGTGGTGGTACAACCTCGTCGTTGCGTTCACTTCCGGGCCTGCGGTGCTGTTGGGCGGAAAATTCGGCGCACGTTCGGATCCTACCGTGACAGTGGTTGGATAACCATGTTGACTCATCGGCAAACCGCTCCTGGGTCGTAAGCCGTCGTAGGCGAGGGACCGCTCCCGGCCACTTGGAGACATTTAGCAGTGACGCGCGAATATTCGCGAAAGCAGTCACCCACTCGCGGGCGTGAAACTACGCCGGAAGGCGTACTATGATGGGACTTCCATTCGTCGATCAATTGGGATCCGGCCGCGCTTGAACAGATGCGGGGAATGGCAGTGCAATTTCTCGGGCGTTCGCAAGGGAGGAGATGAGTTGAGCCTGGGCAGAAGAGACGTACTGTGTCTCGTCCTCGCCTTGTTCTCGGGTCGACTCGCGGCGCAAGTCCCGCCGACAGCGAAGGTGTATCGAATCGGGTGGCTCGGCTCTGCGCACACCAATTCACTCTGGGAGGCGTTCGTCGAGGGACTGCGAGAGCGGGGCTGGATCGAAGGCAAGAACCTGGTCTTCGAACGTCTGTACTCGGACGGTCGCAACGACCGCTTTCCTGCACTCGCCGCCCAGCTGGTGAATGGAAACGTGGATCTCATCGTTACGACGGGCACACCGCCGAGCGTGGCGGCCAGAGATGCCACCACGACGGTTCCGATCGTGTTCTTCGCCGTCGGCGATCCGGTGGTGGCGGGGCTCGTCGCAAGTTATGCCCGGCCCGGTCGCAATCTCACCGGGTTGGGCGGCCTCGGTGTCGGGTCGTCCGTCAAGCAGTTGGAACTCCTCATGGAGATGGTCCCCAAGGCGTCCCGCATTGCGATGTTCGTCAACGACACGTTCCCGGCGCACACCATCATTCGCGCCGAGATCGAACCTGAGGCGCGCAGGCTCGGAGTGACGCTTATACCGGTCCAGGTCAGGGTGCCTGAGGATATCGACATCGCGTTTGCGACGATCGGTCGCGAGAAGGTCGACGCGCTGTTCATCCTGGGCGAACCCTTGATCGGTGCTCACCGCGTGCGGGTCGCAAAGCTCGCCCTCGACCATCGGATGCCGGCCATCAGCCCGTTCGACGTTGCGACCGAGGCGGGGCTCCTGATGTCGTATGCACGCAGCTTAGTCGATGACGCGCGTCGCGTTCCACACTATGTCGACCGCATCCTTAAGGGGGCGAAACCCGCGGACCTTCCCGTCGAGCAACCTACCCGGTTCTACCTCGTGATCAATCTTAAGACGGCCGATGCGATCGGTCTCTCCGTGCCCCGGTCGATACTGGCTCGGGCGGACCAGGTGATTCAGTAGCGGAACGCCTCGTGTCAATCACGGCTGAGTGTCCAGTTCTTGTACGGCGCAACGGCCGAGAAGGGTCGATCTGCGACGGTCGACGGTCAAACTGATCGCGTGCAGGCGCGACGGTCGCTGAACGGCCACAAGCGGCCGTCGCATCCTGCCCCCTCTCAACGGTGGCGCACCGGCGACGCCCGACCAGCCCACGTCCCATGTCCGCGTGCTCGCATCCAGTCGTGATAGTCTCAGCGGGAAGGTGCTTCGGTGCTTGGATTTTTTTCCCGCAGTCGCGCCGGCGGTGGCCGTTCGCACGCGGGGCGCGCAGCCTGACTCGAAGTCGGGTTTGTTTCGACTTTCCGAGCGACACCATGCTTTTCGAGCCCGCCCGCCACGAACCGTTGCTCGACATCGACTGGGACGCCGCGCGAGCCCGCGCCGCCATTTTTGAAATTGTCGAAGACATCGAGGCGACGCTGGGCACCGACGTCACCTGGCCTTGGCACCCGCTTGATGCAGAGAACGATCCAGAGCCGCCACACAAGTCGATATACCTGGGTGCGTCCGGGGTGCTGTGGGCGCTGTGGTACCTGCAACGTGTCGGTGTGGTTTCGCCGCGCATTGAGCCGGCCGGCTTGATCGATCGCGTCTACGACTCCTACGTCGCGCAACCAGACACGGGTGAAGTCGTGCCGTCGTATTTCCTGGGCGAAGTCGGCATCTTGCTCATTCAATGGCGACTTACGAGCTCGCGCGATGCAGCCGGGCGACTGCACGAGGCGATCGCCAGGAACATTCCGAACCCAACCAACGAGGCACTCTGGGCGGCACCGGGTACCATGGTCGGCGCGCTGCACATGCTCGGTTGGACGCGCGAAGAACGGTGGCGCGAACTCTATCTGGAGAACGTCGAGCAACTCTGGCGGACCTGGCTTCCCAGCAAGACGGCCAACTGCCACCTGTGGACGCAGGACCTCTACGGCCGCATCGAGCAGCTACTCGGCGCCGGCCACGGCTTCGCAGGGAATGCCTATGCGCTGCTGCGCGGCGCGGCATTGTTGCCCGTGGATCGCCGCGAAGCGCTCTACGATCGCTGCGTCGAGTCTCTCCGCGCCACCGCGATCCTCGAGGGTGATGGCGCCAACTGGCCTCCGGTTGCCGAACCTTCAGGCGCCGGCCACACCAAGATTCTCCTCCAGTGGTGCCATGGCGCGCCCGGTATCGTGATGGGCCTGTCGGACTATCCGCGCAAGCGGTCGGCCGACATGGATGCGATGCTGGTCATGGCTGGACAAACGATATGGCAAGCCGGGCCGGTCGCCAAAGGTCCCGGTGTCTGCCACGGCACGGCGGGCAACGGTTATGCCTTCCTCAAGCTGTACCAGCGTACAGGTGATCCGATCTGGCTAGCCCGTGCGCGATCGTTTGCGATGCACGCAATCGTTCAAAGCGAGCGGGCGCGGCAGCAGTATGGGCGCCGGCGCTACTCGCTTTGGACCGGCGACCCGGGACTCGCCATCTACCTGTGGCATTGCCTGACCGGATCGGGCGGCATGCCCGCGCTCGACATCCTCGACTAGGCCACACGGTGTTCGCGAGCGTCCGCTTCGGTCGAACTCGGCCATTGCCATAGGCCGACTCGCGCCTTTCGATGCGCGGCGCTAGTGCGTGGTCGCTTCCGGGCGACGGGTCATAGCTTCGGTCCACTCCTGGATCAAGCCTAGCGCCTGATCCCGTGGCGTCGGCGTCACGCCCATGCGCCTGCACTGCGCCACGTAGTTGCGGTACACGCGCTCGGGATCGGGCCGATCGAGCTCGGGAGCGGCGCAGCGCATGGCGCGAATTCTAGCGTGCGAACCGCGTAGAACGATGCAGGGGGCGCGATCGTACTTCGAGATAGGGGAAGGTAGCTTGGGGCGGCGTAGGACCGAGTTCGGCCAGCTTCGGACAATCGAGGTCGCCATGGACATTTCCCGTAAGCGGCCGTGCGCACCGGCGAACCGAATCGGCCGGCGCTTCTTGCGGGCCGCAAGCGTCTGGATCCAGCGCAAAGCCGGCAGGGGCGTTACTCAAGCGCTGCCCGCCGCGCTGCGCGCGCACGACCAGACCTAGTCTTCATCCGGTACATCGCATCGTCGGCGTTGCGCAACAACTCTTCCGCGCTCGTGCCGGACTCGGGGCAGCTCGCGACGCCGATGCTCGCCGAAATCTTCAGGCTGCCTCCGCCGGCCTCGTAGGGGGCCGACAAGACCTCTGCGAGCTTGGCCGCCGCGGCGGCCGCGGCTTCGCCGCCGGCTCCCTCGAGCAACACCGCGAACTCGTCGCCCCCCACGCGCGCGGCGAGATCCGAGGCGCGCAGCGCGCTCTTCAGCCGGGCGGCGACTGCGCACAGCAGCTCGTCGCCGACCTCGTGGCCGGAGGCGTCGTTCACCGACTTAAAGTCGTCCAGGTCGATGAACAGGATCGAAAACGGCGCCTGCGTCCTCTTGGAGAGCTCGGCCTGATGCGCGGCGACTTCCCGGAACAGCGCGACGTTCGCCAGGTCGGTGAGCGGGTCGTGCTGCGCGCGGTGCTCGGCAGCGGCTATCATGCGCGAGGCCCGCACGAGCGCTTCGCCGAGCTCGTCGGCCTCCCGCAGGCCGAGCGGCGGCACCTCGATGCGCTCGCGCCGGCCGATCTGCGCTGCGGGCGCGCTCAAGGCCCGGATCGAGCGTGCGATGCTGCCGCCGATGGCCCACGCGAGGGCGAGGCCGAGGGAGAGCACCGCGGCGACCGCGAGAGCGACCACCGCGCTGCGCCGCCAGAGCGGCCCGGCGATGGTCGCGCGCGGGATGCTGAGCGCCACGCTCCAGCCGGTCGCCGGCGAGCGGCTGAAAAGGAACACAACCGGGAGGCCCTCGAGGGTGATCGCTTCGAGCGCGCCTTCGGGCTCCTCGGCCATGCGCCGCACCAACTCCGGAGCGCCTTTGCCGCCGACAAAGCGCTCGTGCTCGTGTGTGCGCGCGACGACGGTGCCGGTCATGTCGAACGCCGCGCCGCTCCATCCGGGCGGAAGCTTCTGCTCGCTCAGGATGGCCCTGAAGCGCTCGGGCAATACACCGATGCTGAGCGCGTAGACCACCCGGTCGTCGCGGAATACCGGCACCGTCACGTTCATCACCGGGCGGCGCAGCACGCCGGCGACGTACACGTTGGAGACCACCGGGCGGCCGCTCGCGAACACCGCGCGCAACTGCTCGGGGTTGCCGTGCAGGGGTAGCGCTTCGCCGAGCGGGCGCAGCGTGTTCATGACCTGCCGCCCGCTCGCGTCGCTCAGCACCACGTTGGCGCCGATGCCTTTCGCCACCACCTCGTGCGCCTGCGGATAGAACGCCGCAAGGTCGCCCGCCTGGGCGCGCCGCGACGTGCTGAGCACCTGGGCCGCGACCGTGATCCCGACAAGCTCGCGGTCAATGGCGTTCACCATGACGCGCGTGGTGGCGATGGTGTCGGCCTCGACCCGTTTGCGGTCGTGCCGGTGCTCGTAGCCGAGCAGCACCGCCGCGAGGAGGCCCGCGGGGACAACGCTGGCGAGCACCAGGAATGCGAGCCGGCGCCGGATGCTCGGCGCGCGGCGACGGCGTTCCGCACCTGTCTTGGTTCGGCTCATCCGGCAACAATACCGCAGCAGGCCTAGCGCGAAGTGATGCAAGAAGACCGCAGCGGTCGAGATGCTCCTCGATACCCCCGCCGATGCGCTTCCCGAACGGCCGCAACCACAGGGCGAGCTTAACGTCAACGTGGACGGTTCGGTGATGAAAGCGATGATGCGCATCTCGCCGGCGGAAATGGGGCGCAGGACCAGGATTCAGCCTCCCCCATGACACATCGCGCGCCGATGCACGACGAAAATCAACGACCGCTTACCCACTGGCGACGGTCAGCTTTGCGCAAGATCGATCGGCTGCAACGGGTCGAACTCGGCCCTTGCGATAAGCAGACTCGCGCCTTTCGATGCGCGGCGCTAGTGCGTAGTCGGCTCCGGGCGACCCGATAACACTTCACGCCATTCGGCGATCAGGGTGTCCACACGTTGGCGCGTACTGCCGCAACCTTCTCGAAACGCAGCCGGCGCGTGTCAAAGAGTTCTTTTCTGTGCGCCGTGGCACGCGCGTCGTCCAGCAGTTCTTTTCTGTCCGCCGCGGCACGCGCGTCGTCCAGCGCTGCCAATTGTTTCGTTTCCGCCGACGTTAGCGAGGCGTCGCGCACGGGGGGCTGATAGGTGCCCTTCAGGGTTACAACGATCACCAGTGCAAGGCCTACGGCGCACCGCCAAACAGTCGCCGGCCCGTAGCTAGTGTTAGACAGCATTTGCCCTGTAAGCGTGGTCCGCTCGCGTGCCTGCATGAATAGCCTCCCCAACCTTTGGTCTTGTCCGTAGGATTTGTCTGCGCGCTGAAAACGCAGGACGACCCTATCGTGGCGCCATGTGCCTATGCGTCAGGGTTAGCCGCCAAGCCCCCCCGGTTCCTTGGCGTTCAATTCATCGTATACACGGGAACAATGTCGGCACACAACAACGGTTGCGCGTACCCCGGGTGAAGGACAGATACCGTTGTAATTCCGTCAATCGTCTCTGAGTACTACAACTCTTGATCGATAGCCGCAACGCGGCCGCGCAGAACGCGGCGCGACGCCGGCATCTGCTGATCGAGGCGTGTTTATCACGCTCGACGGCATCAAAGCGGACCCGGAGTTCTACGACCTCTTGATTGACCGCGACACGGGCAGCGCGACCGCGTAGAACGACGCAGGAGCCGCGATCACAGTCGCGGACATGCCGCGACGTAGCTCGCGCTCCTGATCGTCGCGCCTGCGCGAGTTAGGCCGCACTTGCGTCGGTTCGAGTCTTGCGGTGCGAATAATCAGTTCGGGGCGAGATGCTGTCTGAAATACGTCAGCGCAAACTCCCGTGATTGGCGTGCAATATCTGCATCGGCGATGACACGCACCATTCCGCCTCGACCCCGGTTCGCCTCCGCTTCGTACACCGTGCTGTTGAAGCGGCTATCCCACGCGAAGGTCGCGCCCTCGTACACAGACAATGAATAGTGTGGCTTGGCAGGAGCTGAAAGACTCGCCACGAATGCGCGACACCCTTCGAGGCTGCCGTAATCGTCCTTTTCGCCCACCAGAATATGGACTGGTAGGCCAGTGACTTCCACGAAAATCGAGGGCTTCAGCAATTTGTCGTTTTCAAAGCGCTTGCGAAGGACCCAGCACTGCGGGTAGAGAGCGAGATGCGCCGCAAAGCGAAAAGTGCGCTCGCTGTACGTCCGAGCCATCTCGTCGGAGCTAGTGAGCAACGAAACCTGCGCTCCATAGGAAAATCCCATGACTCCAACCCGTCCCCCATCGATACGCGGATGATTGGCGAGGTATCGCAGGCTTTGAAACATGTGCGGCATGTTATGAACCAGTGACGCCGGTATCCCCCGCCCTTGAAATATGTCGACTTCCAGGGTGGCGATCCCGGCCTGATTCAATGCTTCCGCATAAAACGCCCCACGCCCATCCGACCCGGTGGTGCTGTTGACGATCATAACCGCCGGTAGGCGCTCGCGCTCCGAGTCCGGAATTCGAAGCTCACCTACCACTTCGGCGCGGCGCTCGAACGGATTATTAACTTCAAAGACAACCCGCTCGACTACTGCGCCAGCCTCCGCGGTAGCGGATGCGACAACATGGACAAGCAGCAAAATCCATATGAACAAAGTGCTTTGAACGTTCACGAAGGCGTCGTCACTAGGTAGTGGCGATAGATGCGAATCCGGGTCCGGCTGGTCAATCTTGGGAGCGGCGTCGCGCATGGCGCGAATTCTAGCGCGCTAGCGGGCAGGAGCGGCGCCGTCCGCGCGAGAATGCCATCGGCGTATGACCGAGTTCGGCCAATTCCAGCCGTTCGGGGCCGTCGCGAAAATTTCCGGTGAGCGGCCGCTCGCGCAATCCACGGCGGCGGCACCGGCGCGGCGAGGCGGTCGAGCAGTCTCCAGCGGCGTCGGCAGCAGCGGGCCGATCCCGCCCGAACCGGGCTTGGTGCTCTCGTAGAGCAGGCGCTCGGGTTCGCGCGGCCGGTCCAGGGCGAATGGCGGGCGGGCGCAGTAACGCAGCAGCCGCCCGCGCCCCGCGCGGTCAGCGGCCTCGGAGTCGTGAAGCTGCTGACCGGGCCGCATTCGCGACACCGCGTCGAAATTGGTTGCGGGTTACCAACGACAACGGCTTACGAGCTGACGTGATCCTTGCGCTTGACCGGCTGACACACCGGTACAGTCCCGCTCTCCGGGCGGAGGCAGGGGCCGCCCCGGCCTCCTACCCGATTCTGTGCACGAACCTAGCGGAAGAAGATCGACAGACCAAAGAAGAGTCCTAACTGGTTGTTGCCCTTCTCCAGATCGCGCCAGCGCAGTTCCCCAAAGCCGGCGACGTTCGGGTTGAAGAAGTATTTCGCTCCGCCCTGTGCGCCCCACGAAAACGAGCTACTGAGATTCGACCCGTCAGCGACCCCAGCGAAACCGCCTAGGTAGGGCAACCACGGTGTGGCCGTCGGAAAGTGAAAGTTTCCGAACACGCCCGCATCCCAGAAGTTTACGCTGTCACCGTTCTTCACCTTCGTATAGGAAGCGTCAAGGCCCAGCTCAAAATGGCGGTTGAAGAAGTAGCCGTAGCGGCCAACCACCCCATAGGAATTATTGGGTTCAAAGTTGATTGTCGCTGAGAAGCCAACCTCGCTCGTGCCTTCATTGGGAAGATATGGGTGCACTTCCTGCGCATGAGCGCCGGTCATCAGTGTGGCCGCGAAAACGCTGGCGGCACCAAGCTTTGCCAGTACACGCAGTACACGCATAACATCTCTCCGTAACGTTAGCGCGCCTCTGGGATGAGGGCGATTTTGTTACTCTACGCGAAGTCACAAAAGTAAGGCCAGAAGTTCGCCAAAAAAGACCTTGCACGCTGTTGTGCCCTTGCAACATATGACCCGCCGGGCTGATACGCGCTTGTGCGCATGACCATCGGACTAGCTTTCTTGCTTCCTCGTGCAGCCGTCTGCACTGAATGCGGCCCGGGGGGAGCCGAAGCTGCCCGGCCCGGCATCAGGCAGGTCCCATAGCGGCGGGCCCGGGCGAGCGCGATGCCTGCCCTCTGTTCTTGGGCATCCAATCTGAGAAGGTATGGACGTTCGTTGCCACAACTTGAACGGCGGCTTCAATCGATTTCTGTGACTGGTTTGGAGGACCGCGGCCGACGGCTTCGGGTCGGGTACGCTCAAACGCTCCGCCGCCTCGAACGGCGGCACTGCGAGCGACCCCGGCCGTTCGCGCATCGGTGACGGATGTGCGCTAATCAGCGGCCGCTCAGTCCAATCGCATCAATGCCGGCGAGCGGCCACGAGCAGCCGGTCAGCGTCGTCGCGCAATTTGCTAAGCAGCGGCCATTCCCGCGGCGCGTCGGGCAATGACCGCTTCCTGCACTTTCACGAAACGCGATCAGCCTTGCGGATTGCCCGTGCAAAGCGCCCAGCCAGCCTTGAATTCGTCGCGGTCGACCTTGCCGTCCTTGCTCTTGTCAGCAATCATGCATCGCCGGAACTCGAGCTCACATGACTCAGGTCATTCGCGTGCCGATAGGCTGTGGATTTCGATGCGTGGCGACGCAGTGCCGGTCGTCTAGAGTTGAGACTCGACCGGCAGCATGCGGATGAGGCCGGCATTGAATCGCTGCATGAATGTCGTCACGGGCTCGGTATCGTAGCGCAGCGGCTTGCCCTCGTCGGAGGCGGTCCAGAACAGCTCTCCGTCGTTGTCCAGTTGCACGCGGAAGCTGACCTCGGGATCGACGCCTTCGTTCATGTAGTCGATGACCTGCGCGGCGAGTGCGGGGCTTTGCACGTAGAGGCCGGCTTCGGTATTGATGGCGCTCGAACGCGGGTCGAGGTTGAAGCTGCCGATGAACACGTCCTCGCGGTCGAACACGATGGCCTTGGTGTGCAGGCCCGACCGGCCGCCAAAACCGAAGAGCCGCTGGCGCGCCGGCCCAGGCTCCGGTCGCAGCTCGTAGAGCTCGACGCCGCTGCGGATCAGCGCCTCACGCCTCTTCGAGTAGCCCGAGAAAGCGGCAATGACATCGTTGGACGCTAGCGAGTTGGTGAGGACCCGGACACGGACCCCGCGGTCGGTCAGCTCCTTCATCTTGGCCACGCCACGGTCGAGCGGGATGAAGTATGCCGATTCGATCGTGAGCTCCCTCTGCACTCGATCGAGGCGCTGGTGCAGGAGCTTGTTCATCACCCGCAAGCTCGGGTCGTTGATCGAGGCAGGATCGTCGAAGACGACGTGCCCCGGGGCCCAGACGAACCCGCGGATGATGGTCGACAGCGCGGACGAAAGCGCCCCGACGTCCTGATCCAGCGGGTGCGGATACGTGCCTTTGGCGATCGCATCGCGCAACCGTTGAACCTGCTCACGCAAGTCGGCTTCTCCATACGGCCGGTCGACCAGCGCAGCGATCGGCACCGACCATTCGCCGTTCCAGAACCGGTCGAATACCTTGGACAACTCCCGGACCACGGGTCCGCCCGCGGTGATGTCCAGATCGCGAAAGTTCGCGACCGAGTCGACCTCGAAATACGGGTCGCTCATGTTGCGCCCGCCGACGATCGCCAACGCGTTGTCCATCACCATCAGCTTGTTGTGCATCCGGTGATTGACGCGGTCGAAATCGACAATGAAGCCGACCAGGTGCGATCCGCGATGCGCGAAGGGATTGAACAGGCGGACCTCGACATTGGGGTGCGCGTCGAGCGCGGCGATTCCTGCATCGCTGTCCTTGAGATTGACGTCATCGATCAGCACGCGTACCCGGACGCCGCGGTCGGCGGCGCGAAGCAGGCGGTCGGCGAGGATGCGCCCGGTCGCGTCGCGTTCCCAGAGGAAGTACTGAACGTCGAGGCTCCGTTGCGCAAGGTCCGCCAGCATCACGCGCGCCGTGAAAGCCGGACGCCCGCGGCGGATGATCGCGAATCCCGACTCGCCCGGGTGTTGCGCGGCAATGCTTGCGATGTCGTTGCCGATCGCCGTGGATTCGTGCGCTTCGAAGGCGGTCGATGCGGTGCGCGGATAATCCTTCGGCACCGTTGCGCAGCTGCCGACCAGCAGCAGAGCGACTGCAAGAGCTGCCCACCCGTTCCATGCACGGGCACACAGGGCTACCAGCGGAGCGGGCGGCGTGACCAACGATTCACCTCGACGTGGAGACGACAACTGGTGATCCTACTCCTGTCGCAGAAATCGAACGCAGCGGGCAAGCGCCTGCCGCGAGCGGTCGGGCGCCGCTTCCCCGGAGTCCTGGCGTCAGGCGCGGGTGAGGATGCGCATCGCCTTGGCGATGACCGGCCGATCGACCATTTTTCCGTCAACCTGAACGGCGCCCCCACTCGATTGGGCGGCAGCGGCGACGCGCATTCGACGCCGTGCATCAGCATTTGTCAATCGCGCCAGGGGCTTGTCAGCAGGTCGTACATGCCGAAGAGTGTGGATGCCCTGACGTCGGGCATCGCCAGCAGCGCCACGGTGAGCGGGACCTCTTCGCTCATGCCGTCATGATCGAGCGTACATCGGCCGCTGACCCGCCGCGTTGCGGACGGGCTTGCTTTCGATCAATCCCTATGGCAAAAGCGGTTCGAGTTGGTGGGGAACCTCAAGGCGGCGATCGAATGGTTGCTGTAGGCGGCACCATCGCATCTCGGGCATCGGAAGGAGCGGAACCTGTGAGCCGATTACTGCTTTCGTTGCTGACCTGTGGCGTTGCGATTGCGGCGACCGCAGCGCCATTGTCTCCTGCGGCCAGGGCGGAGATCGACGGCCTGCTGGTGCGGCTGGTGGCCTCGGGATGCGAATTCAATCGCAACGGCAGTTGGTATACCGCGGCAGAGGCGAAATCGCATCTGTCGCAGAAGCTCAAGTACTTCGAAGACCGGGGCATGGTGCAGACCACCGAGCAGTTCATCGAGATGGCTGCGTCGGGCAGCAGCATGTCGGGCCAGCCCTATCTGGTCAGATGCGGCAACAGTGCTCCCGGTGCAGAGCGGCCAGTGGCTGCGGTCGGAACTCAAGGACCTGCGCTCGGTAACACGGGCGAAAAGCACGCCGTAGGCTCTACCGCTGGGGCGCCAGTGGATTGTGATGCTGTTGCGCGAGTGCGGCGCACAGTGTGTCACGACTCCGGCCAAGAATGCCTCCTGTGGTCCGCAAATATACAGATCAATACTTCCTTACGCCCATGCCGATCAATTACGTACTGGCCGGTGCCACTGCAAGCGAGTATTCGTGATGTAAGCCGCCCAAGATCGACCTCGCGAGGACGAGCGCATCCGCCGCCAATCGATGTCGGTACTCAGACTTCGGGGCCATTCGCAGATTCCTTGCGGCGGATCCGGCACGCCAGGACCCAACGCGCTGTGCGGACGTCCCTGATTGTAATGAGTCGATCCACTCTCGCAGAATCGACCGCAGATGTGCTTCAGACAGCGGAATCATCCAATCGAGGCATTCTCTTCGTATGGTCCCGATCACGCGTTCGCAGATCGAGTTCGCTTTCGGACTCGCAACGGGCGATCGCAATACTTCGACACCCAAGGCCCGGATCGAATCATCAAGATGCTTGGCGAAGATCCGATCTCGGTCATGGATCAGATACCGATGCCGCTCTTCCTCCCCGACGACTTCTCGCAACTGCTGCAGCGTCCAGTCCGCGCTCGGATGCGCGGTCACATTCACATGCGCCAGTCGGCGTGTCCCGTGCTCGATGACAACAAACACGTACAGCATCCGGAATGTCGCGGTGACCGCAACGAAGAAGTCACATGCGAGAATCGCCTTTGCATGGTTCTTCAGGAACGTGGACCAGCGCTGATCGCCACGCGGCTGGCCCGGCGGTCGCTTCGGCATGTACTTGCCGACCGTTCTCGGCGACACCCGGATCCCGAGCTTGACCAATAGCTCATTGGCAATTCGCTCCTCGCCCCATAACGGGTTCTCTGCGGCCATCCTGCGAATCAGGCTGCGCAGTTCTGTGCGGAATCGGTGGTCGGCCTGCCCTGCACTTCCAGCGCCAGAAGATCCGCCAGCCCAGTCGGTGCCAGCGAACGATGGTCGACGGTCGCACGTTGACCACCGCAGTCGCGCCAATCGAAGAGTCTGGTGAACAGTGCGAGGCTGACGCGAGTCGCGTGATCCACGCGTCTGGGTTTGATACCGCGCTCGATATAACTCGCGAGCTGTCTGCGAAGAACCAGATTCTCAGCGCGGATCGCGCTGGACGAGCGCAAGAACGAAGACGACCAGCCTCAGGACGTCCGAGACGACTCCGACGAATGCTCGCGCCAACTGCAGCATGCGCTCATCATGCCAGAGTCGGCCCGCGTTTGCAGGCGTCGGACACCGACGTGCCCGCGGCGCGAATTATTGCGGACCACAGGCTGGGAGAAGTGCGGAGATGGTGCGGCGTTATGCGCAGCTGGCCGCGGATCACTTAGCCCCCCTATGCCGAGCGCCTTTGTGCGCCATGCGGACCGTCGAAGCAGACGATCACGGCACAAATACGGCACAGGGGAAAAGAACGAGGGCCCGCATCGCTGCAAGCCCTTGATTATTTGGTTGCGGGGGAAGGATTTGAACCTTCGACCTTCGGGTTATGAGCCCGACGAGCTGCCAGACTGCTCCACCCCGCGACAGGATTGCAAGTATAGCCGAGAGGCAGTTGACGCGTCAAACCGACGCGGGAAAGGCGACGACGTGATCGATCGCCAAGCGGATCCCGATCTTCTCGCCGATGGCGTGATCGTGGTGCGACGGCACAAGCGAAAGCACGCGCGTGCCCGAGGCGAGCGTAAGCGTGTACAGGAAGTCGGCGCCGCGGAACGCCTTGGCGGCAACTTCGGCGCGCCACGGGCTCGCGTCGTCGTGCACGATATCGTCCGGACGAAGCAGGACATCGACGATGCCTTCGCTGGGCACGGGCAGCGAGGCGCCCAACTCGCCCAGCTCCGTCGCGAGCATGCGCGGACCCGTGATCCGGCCGCGCAGAAACACCCCCTGCCCCACGAAATCGGCGACGAAACGCGTCGCGGGCCGGTGATAGAGCTCGTACGCGGCATCCCACTGCTCGATGCGGCCGTCGTGCATGACGCCGATCTCGTCGGCGAGCGCGAACGATTCGTGCTGGTCGTGCGTGACCAGGATCGCCGTGGTTCCGCTCGCCTTGATGATGTCGCGCACTTCGAGCGACAGCCGTTCCCTGAGATCGATGTCGAGATTCGAGAACGGTTCGTCGAGCAGCAGCAGGTCGGGTTCCGGCGCGAGCGCGCGGGCGAGCGCGACGCGTTGCTGCTGGCCGCCGGACAGTTCGTGCGGATAAGTGTCGCCTGCGCCTGCAAGGCCAACCAGCGACAGCATCTCGGCAATTCTGTCGCGCGCCTTGGCCGACGGACGCCGGCCGAAGCCGAAGCCGACATTGCCCGCGACGCTCAGATGCGGAAACAGCGCAAAATCCTGGAACACCATTCCGATACGCCGATCCTCCGGCGGAACGATACGGTTGGGCGCGGAGACGACGCGCCCGGACAACGCGATGGTGCCGCCGGCAATGGGCTCGAAGCCGGCGAGGCAGCGCAGCACGGTCGTCTTGCCGCAGCCCGAGGGTCCCAGCAGGCAGCCGATCCGGCCTTCCGCGAGCGTGAAATCGAGACCGCGGACGACGCGATTCGCGCCATACGCGTGCTGCAGGTTGCGGACGTCGACCGAGGCTGCCACGGCGCGGAGTTTACCCTGCGGCGCGCTGCGGCCCGGGCCCTGCTGCGCGCACGACGGCCCGAAGCGGCTATGCGCAGCATGGGATATATCAAGCTAGACGCTGCGTCCGGTCCGGCGCGCGGCATTGCCGCGGTCGAGCTCCTTCAGCTTGTCGGCCATAGCCGGGCCGACGTAGATCTGCGGATTCGACGGCGGCTTGAACCCACCCTCCTTCTCGCGTGCCGCGACGCGCTCCTTGGCCGCGTCGAACGCGGCCAGCAGCGACTCGGATTGCGCGAGGCCGTGCTGGAACAGCGCCTCGCCGAAGAACGTGCTGTCGCTTTGATTGCCGCAACCGAACGACGTGCGATCCGTGGCAGACGCCGCCAGCACGAGCGTGTAGTCGTCCTTAAGGGCGTCGATGAAACCGCCCGAGTAACAGGCGGACACGACGATGATCCGCCACTTGATCTTGGCTTCGTCGAGCAGCCCGCGCAGCGCGGGCGCCGTGAGCGGCGCGAGCTCGAGCGGCGGCAGCGTCACTTCGAGCACATGCTGGCGGCTGCCGTGGCTCGCAAGGTATACCATCACGACATCCTGCTCGACGTCGATCGTCGAGCCGATTTCGTTCAGCGTCTCGCGCAGATTCGTCACCGTGGCGGCGGGAGACTCGAGGAGGGTCCGCGGGTTGTTGATGAGCGTCACCGAGCGGCCGTTGGTGCCCCACCGCTCGTCCATCACGCGTCGCGCGGCTTGCACGTCCTTCCGAAAGACGTCCTCGCGCGCATCGCCGGCAAAGCCGACGAAGTAGAGATCCGTGACGTTCGGCCGCTCGTCCTCGAGCCCGGATAACGCCTCTTCGAGAAGATGCTGCTGCGCGGCCAGGACCGGTTCGGACGCCGGATTCGGGTAGCGCGGATCGGCACCTTCGGCCGACGGTTCCTTCCACCACGGATCGATCGGCGCGATCGACGACGCAAACCAGATCGGCGCGATCAGGACGAGTCCGCCCAGAAGCGCGCGCCGCCAGCGGCCCGGCCGCGAGGGCGCGAGCGACAACGCGACGCAGCGCATCGACAGCGCGAACATCCACACGATCATCAATACGTCGAACACGGACCAGTAGAAAATCTGTCGCCGGGTCGGGGATCAGCATCACCGAGGGCACGACGCGCACGACCTGCAGCAGCGGAAAGCCCGCCAGCACCAACACCGGCAACGCGAGGACGAATTCGCGCTGCCCGAAGGCAATCGCGAGGATCGCAGCGCTCAGCAGCAGCACGCCGGCCCCGAAGATCTCGTTGCCGAGGCCGAACCACGTGAAGTAGCCCTCGGCGCCGAAGCGCGCCCAGTCGACCCCTATGTCGATCAGCGCCGACACGACCAGCAGCAACAACAGTTGCACGAGGTCGACGCGAAATCGAAGGCGCGAGACGGGCAGCATCAGGACGAGCCGCAGACCCGCGCCGAGATTGCGTGCGAGGTTTGCCAGATGATGCCGGGCGATGCTGGGACGAGCGCCGCGCCCCCGCGCATCCCGCGTTCGCGGCGGCATCACGAGACCGCCTTCGCGTTGGCCGCGATATACGCTTTCACCCGATCGACCGCGACGGGCAGCACGGCACAACGCTGCGGCCGGCTTTCGAGGTCCGCGTAGGCCGGCGGGGCGTTTGGGCTCGCGCCCGAGCGCTTCCTTGATCGTTGCGCTGAATTTGGCCGGCAGCGCCGTCTCGATGCACACGAGCGGCACCTGCGGGTCGCGCCGTTCGAGTCCGACCTTGAGCCCGTCGGCGGTGTGCGGATCGACGACGATCCGATGTCTTGAATGCATGCGGCGGATCGTCTCGATACGATCGGCGTGCGTGCTGACCCCCGAAACGAAGCCGGATGCGGCGACACGATCCCAATGCGGCGCGCCGGCAAGCTCGAATCCGCCCTCGCGGGCGATGCAGGCCCACAGCTTCCGCATGACGGCAGGATCGCGGCCGACCATGTCGAACACGTACCGCTCGAAGTTCGACGCCTTGGAGATGTCCATCGACGGACTGGAGGTCGCGTGCGTCTCGTCGGCCTGGCGCGGCCGATAGCGCCCGGTGCGGAAGAACTCGTCGAGCACGTCGTTTTCGTTGGTCGCGAGGATCAGCCGACGGATGGGCAGTCCCATCTCGCGCGCGACGTGTCCGGCGAGGATGTTGCCGAAATTGCCGGTGGGCACGGCGAAGTCGACCGGCTCGCCGTGCGCCCTCGCCACGGCGAAATAGCCGCTGAAATAGTAGACGACCTGGGCGGCGACGCGCGCCCAATTGATCGAATTGACCGTGCCGATCCGGTAGCGAGCTTTGAACACAGCATCGGAAGACACGGCCTTGACGATGTCCTGGCATTCGTCGAACACGCCGTCGATCGCGACGTTGTGGATGTTGGCGTCCGGCGAGCGAAAACATCTGCGCCTGCTGGAACGGGCTCATCCGGTCCTTGGGCGACAGCATGAAGACGTCGATGCCGCGCTTGCCGCGCATCGCATACTCGGCGGAGCTGCCCGTGTCGCCGGATGTCGCGCCCAGGATGTTGAGCGTGCGTCCGCTTTTCGCCAGCGTGTACTCGAACAGGTTGCCGAGGAGCTGCAGCGCGATGTCCTTGAACGCAAGCGTGGGGCCGTTCGACACGTGCAGCAGGTGAAGCCCCGGTTCCAGCGTCGTGACCGGCGTAATGGCGTCGCTGCCGAACGTCGCTTTCGTGTAGGTGCGATCGATGATCGACTTGAGGTCGTCCGGGGGAATGTCCGTGCAATAGCGCGACAGCACCGCGAAGGCGAGGTCCGGATACGGCACGCGCCGCAGCGCGACCTGCTCGGCGTCAGTCAGGCGCGGGTAGGCTTGCGGCACCGCGAGGCCGCCGTCGGGCGCGAGGCCCTCGAGCAGGATCGCCGAGAACGGCTGCGGAGCGTCGGCCCACGCGCCGCGGGTGCTGATGTAGCGCATCAGTTCAGTTCTTCCAGGCGAATGCGCACCACCTTGCCGTTGACGGTCGCGAGCCCCTCGATCTTCGCGATCGCGGCCACTACCTGCTTCTCGATGCACGTGTGCGTAAGCAGGATGATGTCGGTCTGGTCCTCGCCCTCGGAGGGCTCCTTCTGGATCATCGCGTTGATCGAGATCTCGCGATCGGCGAGGATGCGCGTGATGTCGGCGAGCACGCCCGGCTTGTCCAGCACGCGCATCCGCAGGTAATAGCTCGTCTCCACTTCGCCGATGGGCAGGAACGGCAGATCGGCGAGCTGGTCGGGCTGGAACGCGAGATGCGGCACGCGGTGCTCGGGATCGGCCGTGTGCATGCGCGTGACGTCGACGAGGTCGGCGATGACGGCGCTCGCGGTGGGCTCGGCGCCCGCGCCGGCGCCGTAGTACAACGTGGCGCCGACCGCATCACCCTTCACCAGCACGGCGTTCATCACGCCTTCGACGTTGGCGATGAGGCGCTTCGATGGTATCAACGTCGGGTGCACGCGCAGCTCGATGCCGGCGCTCGTGCGCCGGGTGATGCCGAGGAGCTTGATCCGGTAGCCCAGCTCCTCCGCGTAGCGGATATCCTCGCCGGTCAGCTTCGAGATGCCTTCGGTGTAGACCTTGTCGAACTGCATCGGCACGCCGAAGGCGATCGCCGACATGATCGTGAGCTTGTGCGCGGCGTCGATGCCTTCGATGTCGAACGTCGGATCGGCCTCCGCATAGCCACGCGCCTGCGCCTCGGCAAGCACCGTCGCGAACGACGAACCCTTGGCGCGCATCTCGGACAGGATGAAGTTGGACGTGCCGTTGATGATGCCGGCGATCCACTCGATCCGGTTGGCGGTCAGTCCCTCGCGCAACGCCTTGATGATCGGAATGCCGCCCGCGACCGCGCCTTCGAACGCGACCATCACGCCCTTCGCATGCGCGGCCGCGAAGATCTCGTTGCCGTGCCGGGCGAGGAGCGCCTTGTTGGCGGTGACGACATGCTTGCCGTTGGCGATTGCCTGCAGGATGAACGTACGAGCGGGTTCGAGGCCGCCAATCAACTCGACGACGATGTCGATATCGGGATGCGCGAGAACGATGGCGGCGTCGGCGGTGAGGTTGACGCCAGCGTCGTCGCGGGTCGCGGCACGGGCCTGCTCGAGCGCGCGCTCCCCGATCCACGTGATCCGGATCGGCCGTCCGGCGCGGCGCGCGATTTCCTCCGCGTTCCTCCGCAGCACTTTCCACGTGCCGAGCCCGACGGTGCCAAGCCCGAGCAGGCCTACTTGCAGCGGTTTCATCGCGTGCGTTGCCATTGCTGCGTCCTCGTCCTCAGTGCCTCCACGGCCGCGTTCATCTTGGCATGCCGATCTCGCGGAACATCTGCTTGATGCCGCGTACGGCCTGTCGCGTCCGGTTCTCGTTCTCGATCATCGCGAAGCGCACGTAGTCGTCGCCGTATTCGCCGAAGCCGATGCCCGGCGAAACCGAGACCTTCGCCTGCGCGAGAAGCGCCTTCGTGAATTCGAGCGAGCCGCCAGCGCGATAGGGCTCGGGAATCCTCGCCCACACGTACATCGAAGCCTTCGGAATGTCGACCATCCACCCGGCCTCGTGCAGTCCTTTGACCAGCACGTCGCGCCGCTTCTGGTATTTCATCGCGATTTGCGCGACGCAGTCCTGCGGCCCCTCCAGCGCGGCAATGGCTGCCACCTGGATCGGCGTGAAGGTGCCGTAGTCGTGGTAGCCCTTGATCCTGGCGAGGGCGGCGACGAGGTCCTTGTTGCCGACCATGAAGCCGATCCGCCAGCCGGCCATGTTGTAGCTTTTCGACATCGTGAAGAATTCGACGGCGACTTCCCGCGCGCCCGGCACCTGCATGATCGAGGGCGCCTTCCAGCCGTCGAACGTGATGTCCGCGTAGGCGAGATCGTGCACGACCCAGATGCCGTGTTCCCGGGCGAGCGCCACGATCTTCTCGAAGAACGGCAGCTCGACGCATTGCGCGGTCGGGTTCGACGGAAAATTGATGATCAGCATCTTCGGCTTCGGAAACAGCGTGTGGATCGCGTTCTCGAGCTCCACGAAGAAATCCACGTTCGGCGTCATTGGCACATGCCGAATATCGCCGCCGGCGATCACGGGTCCGTAGATGTGGATCGGGTAGCTGGGGTTCGGCACCAGCACGGTGTCGCCAATTCCCAGCGTCGCGAGCGCGAGGTGCGCGATGCCTTCCTTCGAGCCGATGGTCGAGATGGCCTCGGTCTCCGGATCGAACTCGACGCCATAGCGGCGCTGGTACCAGTGGCAGATCGCGCGGCGCAAGCGCGGTATGCCCCGCGACACCGAATAGCCATGCGTGTCGGACCGGCTGACGGTCTCGATAAGCTTGTCGACAATGTGCTTCGGCGTCGGCCCGTCCGGGTTGCCCATGCCGAAGTCGATGATGTCCTCACCGCGACGGCGGGCGGCCATCTTGAGCTCGGTCGTGATATTGAATACGTACGGCGGAAGGCGCGTGAGGCGCGCGAAATCTTTTGCTGGGGGTGGGAACATGCAGATCTTTCGGCGTAGGCGCCCGGAACCGTCCGAGCGACGTGAAAGCGGTGACGAGCTACAATCCTAACCAATTCTGAGACTTGCTGCAATGCACAAATCGCCCTTTTCAGTTACGCCGCCCCACTAACGCGTTCGAGCGTCGCTGCTGCGACGCTCAACGCTGTCAGTAGTGCGGCTAGATCGGCTGAATGTGAAATTCCATCTCGCCACCGCCAGCGGGAACATCGTCACCGGCCTCGGACCCGGCTGGGTGCGCATCGGCGCGACGCGACTACCGCGAGAATCTCGTGCTGACACCCGCGACGATCGCCACGGGCTTTGCGCCGGCCGGATTCGACGGGCTCGAAGAAGCCGATTTCGAGCGCCTCCTTCCGCACAAGCCGGAGGTCGTGCTGTTCGGCGCGGGTCCGGTGATCCGCTTCCCGCATCCACGCCTGACGCGCGCGTTGACTGACGCGCGCATCGGTCTCGAGGTGATGGACACGCCCGGCCGCGTGCCGCACGTTCAACATCCTTGCGGCAGAAGGGCGAAGCGTCATCGCCGCGCTGCTCGTGACGTGAGCATCGGCGCGGCGCTCTCCAGCGGCATCAATGGCAGGCGGTGCCCGGCGCGCGGAACACCTGCCGCGTGATGGACTTGGTCTGCGTCACGGATTTGCTGCCGTCGTTCACCTGATAGGAGAAGGTGGCGGCGTTGCCGTTGGTGAACGTCACCGTGGCCATGCCCACCACCGCGTGCGTCACCGCACCGGGATTGAACGGCACGGCATTGAACGGCGGCCCGGAAGTGCGGATCAGGGACCCCGAGTAGACGTTCGCCCCCACCCTGGTCAGCGTCGCCGACAGCGGCAGGCTCGCCCCGCTGAAGTCATAGGTGAACCAGGTGGCGAAGAGGATGTCGCCCTGGTGCGCGAAATTGATGCCCCACCCCGATTCCACCCCGCCTGCCGCCCACCACATGTCCTGGTAGTTGGTGGCCAGCGTCAGGTTCGCTGAGCCCGCCCCAGACGCACGTCGGCAGCGCCCCGAACACCTGGCGGGTGATCGCCTTGGTCTGCGCGATGCCGTTGACGGTATAGGCGAAGGTGCCGTTGTTGGCATCGACGAAGGTCAACGTCGCCGAGCCCACGGCCATGCGCTGCACCTGCGCAGGATCGAAGGGCACCGCGTCCAGCGGCGGCCCGGAGGTCTGGTACAGCGTCCCGGAGAAGGTATTGGGCCCGGTCTGGAAGGCGCTCAGCGACAGATTCCAGGCCTTGCCATTGAGATCGTGGGTGAACCAGGTGGCGAAGATCACCTCGCCCTGATGCGCGAAATTGATGCCCCAGCCGGATTCGGATCCGGCCGGCGCGTTCCACCACATGCCCTGGAAATTGAGACGATCGAACGCTGCGGTACCGCCGACCGGATTCGAGTTGAATGCGCCCACATTGACAACGCTAACGGTTGTGGCGACGAGCCCGGCGTTGTCGGTCACGGTGAGACGGACGGAGAAGGTTCCGGCGCCGCTTGCCACAGCGGTTGCGGTGGAACCATTCGTCGCGCCCGCGAATCCCGCCACGATGCCGCCGCCGCTGGCAATCTCCCACCGATAGGCGACGATGCCGCGGCCGCTGGTGACCACCGACGGCGCGGCGCTGAAAGTCACGGCCTGGCCCGCAACGGGAGCGACGGGGCTCACGGCGATATGCGCCTGCAAGCCCAGCGCCGCGATCACGGCCGCACCGGCATCCAGCATTCCGGCGCCGCAGGCAGACGTGGTGCAATAGCACTGCAACTGATCGATCGGCGTGGTCCCGTTGTACCGGGGCACCGTGCATTGGGGCAACGCGGTGGCCTCTCCGGTGTCGCCCCCGACGTCGGGAACGCTCGCGCCGTCGATTGCAACAAACTCCGCACCGTGGACGCCGACAACGCCGGTTGCGCCGAAAACATCAAGGCCACGGTTCCCGCCACCAACGGTGCCGCAAAGCTCGTGCCGATCGACGCATTGAAGGCGTCGGTGTAGGTCGAACCACCCCCCGAGCTGGGCACGGGGGTGGTGGGCCCGGGGTTGGTCGTCGTGAGGATCGGATACCGGCAGGCATCGTTCGGCCCGATATCCACGCAGTTGCCGCGCCGGCGCGCTCAGTCGCGATTTCCGGCCCGAGATCGGAGAAGCCAACCTTCGTCCCGGCGTGACGAAGTCCGGCCACGGCGATGACGCCGGGACAATTCGCCGGCGTACTGACCGCGTGCCCGGCGCTGTTGCCCGCCGAGGCGACCACGACGGCGCCCGTAGCCATGACTTCGGACAGCGCCGCCATGTAGGCGGCGGTGCATGCGCCCTCGCTGCCCAGGCTCATGTTCAGCACACGCGCGGGATTTGGATTGGCCGGTACGCCGGCCACGCTGCAGACCCACGGCCCAGCGCATGCCGGCAATGATGTCCGAATCGAACCCGCCGCACTTGCCCAGCACGCGCACCGGCAGCACGCGCACGTTGCGCCCGACGCTGGCCATCCCGATGCCGTTGCCGGTCAGCGCGGCGATGATGCCGGCCGTCTGCGTGCCGTGCCAAGAGCTGTCCTCTGCGACGTTGCCGCAATCCTCGAAGGGTCCGCCGGACTGGGTGACCTCGGCCTGCGTCAGCCAGTCACCGGGGTCCGAGGGGTCGGCGTCGCGACCGTCGCCGTCGTTGGCGACTTCGGGATCCTGGATCATGTCGTAGCCCGACAGCAGGTTGCCGCCGGCACCCACACGCAGCAGATCGGCGTGATCGAAGCGCACGCCCGTGTCGAGTACCGCGACGACGACGCCCGGAGCCCCGATGGTGTGGGTCCAGGCGGGCTCGACATCGATGGACGACTGCACGTCGCCGGCAGGCGCGCGCAGATACCACTGACCGGTCACCGGCCCACCCGTGTTGCCGGCGATGGCCGGGCCCGTCAGATACAGCGGATCGCTGGGCACGACGAACCGGTGGCGGCGCTCGTCCGGCACCGCGAACTCGACGTCGTTCTCGCGGGCAAGACGCGCTGCGAGCGCTCGCGATGTCATGCCGCTCGCGAAAAGCACCTGCGTCCGCTCGGCGACATCCGCGCCGGCGCGAAGCGACAGCCCCACACGCTGCGACAGCGCCTCGCGCCCGCTCATCCGCGGGCTGCCGGCTGCGAGCGTCTCCCGGCGCAACAGCGGCGAATCGACCTTGTATTTGACGATCACCCGGGCGTTCCCGGCGGGCGCCGGGCTCTGCGCCCGCGAAGGCGACCCCGGCACCGCGAGAAGCATCAAGGACAACAATACGACCGGCAATCGCGACAGTATCGAATTCACGGTTTCCAATTTTTTGGCGGATAAGGCCTGACTGAGAGCGTGGGGATCGCTTTTCGTTCGCCCCTCGGGGACGACATCGGCGGCTAGGTTATCGCCTTCCGCCAGACGGTAGCGAGCCAGGGCTGCTGCTCGCGCGGCAATCCGGGCGGTCGGTAATACTGCGCGATTTCGGCAAAGCCCGCGGCTGCACCGTAGGCGCGCCACGTGGCGGGCGCATGATATACGCCATAGCGCCCGCGATTCCAGCCCTCGTCGTCGTGTCCATGCGGATTCGAGCAGAACAGCACACCACGGGGCTTCAAAGCCGCGCGTAGTTCGCGCAGCACGCGCGGCAATTCCCGGCTCGGCACGTGAAACAGCGACGCGTTGGCGAATACGCCGTCGAACCGGTCCGCCGGCAGATCGAGCCGCAGAAAATCCTGCTGCCAGACCTCGCACCCGCTGAAGGCGCGAGCCATCTCCGCGAAGCGCGGCGCGCCTTCCAGGCCGATCGCGACATGGCCGAGCCTGGCGAACGTCTTGAGATCGCGTCCCGGCCCGCACCCGAAATCGAGTATCGTGAAAGGCGGCGTGCCTTCGATATGCGAAAGGAGCGCCTCGAGGTTCTGGCTCACGTCGTGATCGCGCGTGCCTTCCCAGAACTCCTCGGTGCGTCGGCTGTAGTGGGTGAGCGTCAGGTCGGCGATCCGCTTGGGGTCGTACGCTTCGGGCTCGGCGTTCTTCGTCATCACTACACCGAGAACCGCTCCACCGCGGCCTCGTTCCACGCGATGCCTGTGCCGAGCGTTCCCGTCACATCCGCCATGCCGTTCGCCACAGCGAGCGGCTCCTTCAGGATCGGATTCCACCAGTCCGCATATTCGAGCCAATGCGCGGTCGGCGTGACGCAGAGGAGCTGCGCGCTGATCTCGGGCCACAGATGGTTCGACACGCGAATGCCTCTGGCCTGCGCGATCGCCGCGGCGCGCACCCAGCCGGTGACGCCGCCGATCTTCATCACGTCGGGCATGACGTAGTCTGACGCGTGGGCGTCGACGGCGTGGGTGAAATCGAGCACGCCCCACCAGTTCTCGCCGCACTGGATGGGTGTGGCCGACTCGCGCGCGATCAGCGCGTGGCCGGCGTAATCGTGCGCGAGCGTCGGCTCCTCGACCCAGGTGAGCCCCTCGGCGTCGAGCACGCGCATCCGCTGCACGGCTTCGGCCGGCGTCAGGCACTGGTTGTAATCGACCATGATCGACACCTTGTCGCCGACCGCGCTCCGCATCGCGCGGATGACGGCGACGTCCTCCTGCACCGTCGGGTAACCGATCTTCGCCTTCACGCCCGTGAAGCCGCGCCTTGCCCAGCTTTCCGCCACCTGTGCCGAGCGTATCGCGCCGTCGTAGCCGACCGCGCCGTACGCCGGAACGGCTTTCTCGACGCCGCCCAGGAGTCGCGCGAGCGAGGTGCGGTGACTGCGCGCGAGCGCGTCCCACAGCGCCATGTCGATCGCCGCGAGCGCCATGCCGACCAGGCCCTGCGTGCCAAGGAGCCGGAATCGCCGCGCGAGCTTCTGCTCGATCTCCGCCGGCGCGAGCGCTTCGCCTTTGATCAGCGCTTCGAAATTGCGGACCAGCTCGGCGACCGGCTGCAACGCCATCGGCGTGTACGTGAACACGACGCTGTGGCCGACGAGGCCGTCGTCGAACACGGCGTCCGTCAGCACGAGCGGCGACTCGGCGACGGCGCCGCTCGCGGTCTGGTGCGGTTCGGCCATCGGCACGCGGACGGCGCGCACGCGCAACGCGGCGAGCTTTGGCGCGGGATTTGATACAACCTGTGGGTTTTCCATGTCGTGTTTAGAAGATGTCCGCCTTCTTGCCGTAAGCCGCCAGTGTGTCTTCGATGAACCTTTTCCAGACGCCGTCGGGAATCCACACGCCGGTGAGCTTCGCGGCGGCTTCCTGTACAGGTGCGTCTTCGTGAATGACGCGATAGAGGAAGACGAACGTCGACGCTCGCATGTTGACCTGACAGTGGACGAGCACGTTCACCCCGGGGGTGCGACGCTGGACTGCGACATCGCAAGCGCATCCCCGGCGAGGGCAGCTGCGAGCACGAGCGGGAGCAGCAGGGCCGATCGATTGCAATTCGCGGTATCGCAGCGGGCCATCGTCGAATCCTTCGGGCGGCTATTCGCCCATCTGGAGGAGCGTACCGCGATTGCGCGCGTCCCGCATCGCCCAGGCGAAAACCGCCGCCCCCAGCGCGAGGTAGACGACATTGAGCGCGGCCGCCGCGCGGAAGTAATCCCAACGAAAAATGCCTTCGACGAGCAGCGCGCGCATACCCTCGAATACGTGCGCCGAGGGAAGGGCGAGGGCGACCGGCTGCAACCACGACGGCAGGACGGCGATGGGATAGTAGACGCCCGACACCGGCGCGAGGATGAAGATCGCCGCCCATGCGAGCTCCTCCGCGCTGAGGCCGAGGCGCAGGATCATCCCCGACATCGCGAGTCCGATGGCCCAGCCGAACACGAGGAGGTTCACGAAGAACGCGATGAGCGGGAGGCCGAGCGAAAAGATCGAGAACCGGAACAGGAAGTAGGCGAACACGCACGCGCCGCCGACGCCGATCAGCGCACGGAGCACGCTGATCGAGAGCTGGCCGACGATATATTCGGGCAAGGTCAGCGGCGAAACGAAGAGATTCCCGAGGTTGCGCGCATAGAACTCCTCGATGAACGTCAGCGACACGCCGAGCTGGCCGCGAAACAGCACGTCCCACAGCAGCACGGCGCCGATGAAGTAGCCCGGCGCATCCTTGAGGAAGGTATTGGTCGGTGCCAGGTAGAGCGTGACGAACGCCCACACGATCATCGTCACCGTCGGGTAGTACATCATCGACACGATGCGTAGCGGGGATTTGAGGATGAGGTAGGCGTGCCGGCGCAGCACGCCGCGCACCCGCCGCGCGGACGCCGCGATGCCGGTATAGGCCGGCGCCATGGGCAATGCTTCCCCAGTTGCGCTCATGCCGTACGCTCCTCCGCCGCGGTGCCGACAAGTCGATCGTCGGCGCGCCCCCGCGCGACATCGAGAAACACCTCTTCCATCGTCTCGCGGCCATAACGTTCGATCAGCGCCCGTGGCGATCCTTGGTCGACGACCTCCCCGGCGCGCAGCATGATCACGTCGTCGCACAACCGCTCGACTTCGCCCATGTGATGCGAGGCGAGCAGCATCGTGCATCCGGTGCGGTGCTGGTAGCGCTCGAGATAGGTGCGCATCCGGTCGCCGATGTCGGGGTCGAGTGAGGCGGTCGGCTCGTCGAGCAGCAACACCTCGGGCTCGTTCAGCACGGCCTTCGCGAGCGATACACGGGTACGCTGTCCCGCCGAAAGAGTGCCGTAGGGCCGGCGCAGCAAGCCGCCGAGATCGCAATCCGCGGCGACCGCAGCGATGCGCTCCCGCGCGCCCCGCACGCCGTAGAGATCGGCGAACACGGCGAGATTCTCGCCGACGGTGAGGCGCTTGGGCAGGTCCACGTAGGGGGAGGTGAAATTCATCCGCGGCAACACGCGGTGGCGTTGCGCCGGCATCTCGGTGCCGAGCACCGTGGCGCGGCCCGCGCTGGGCGTGAGCAGGCCGAGCAGCATGGACAACGTCGTCGTCTTGCCCGCGCCGTTGCCGCCGAGCAGCGCCGTCGTGGTGCCGCGCCGCACGGCGAAGGAGATTCGGTTCACGGCCAGGACGCGGCCGTAGGATTTCGTGAGGTCGGTGACGACGATCGCGGAATCGCCGGCGGGCGCTAGCACTGAATCGTCTGCTTGCAGTATTGGGCAAGCTCGCGCACGATGGTCGTCGCTCCCACCGGCTTCTGCGCCCGCGCCTGGCCGTGGTCGAGCGCGAGCTTGAATTCGTACTTCCGGAAGAATGCCTCGAATTGCTCGGCGCCTACCGTGCCGAGCGCGCTCAACTCGTCCGTCGCGGCGTCGTACTCGAGCAGGATCGCGGCGAGCGGCTGTGGCGCCGGTCCCGCCAGCACGCGCGCGCCGGAAGCGGGATCGTAGACGCTATGGTCCGCGCAGCAATGGATGACATGCGCGTCGGAGGTTGCCGAGCGCTGCGGCTGGTAGCGGATGAACGAAACGTCGCGTGTCGGGTACGCGAGCTTGTGCGCGCAGATCGCCGAGAAGCCGACGATCGCCCGGGACGGTCCCACGCCGCCGCTCCAGGCGTACGTCGTTCCGTCCTCGCGGCGCAGCGTGGCCTCCGCCGCCGCGGGCCGCCCGAGATTGAGCAGAAAGCACGGCGTCGAGACGAAAGGATAGTGAAAGATGTAGTTGGTCTCGGCGACGAGCGCGCGGGCCTTCAGCGGCGCGCCACGAATATCGATGAGCCGAGCCCGGTCGTAGAGTCTGGGCGTCGCCTCGGCCCATGCCGGCAGTGCCGAAAGGCCGAGAGTGCCGGACACGGCCACGCATGACTCGAGAAATTTTCGGCGCTCCACTTCTCCTCCTCGAAAAACGTGCGATGCGGACTCCCGGCGGCGCGGCCGACGGCGGCTGCCGGATCACGCGGTCACGAGCTCGCGAATGTGTTCTGCCACGCTCCTGCCCAGCGCCGAAAGCGCATAGCCGCCTTCCAGCGTCGAGACGATGCGACCCTGCGCGTGCTTCGCGGCAACCGCGATCAGCTCGCGCGTCACCCAGGCGTAGTCGGCGTCGACGAGGTCGAGCCCCGCGAGCGGGTCCTCCCGGTGCGCGTCGAAACCGGCCGAGATGAACAGGACCTGCGGCCGGTGCTGTTCGAGCGCCGGCAACCAGCGCTCGCGCACGACTTCGCGAAACTCCTCGCTTCCGGCACCCGCGGGCAGCGGGACGTTGACCATGTTCGCGGCAGGATTGTCGAGCCCCGAATAGGGATAGAGTGGATGCTGGAACGTGGAGACCATCAGCACTCGCGGGTCGCCAGAAAAGATCTGTTCGGTGCCGTTGCCGTGATGAACATCGAAATCGACGATCGCCACGCGCTCGATCCCGTGGAACGTCATCGCGCGCGCCGCGCCTATCGCCACGTTGTTGAAGAGGCAAAAGCCCATCGCGCGGCCGCGCTCGGCATGATGGCCGGGCGGGCGGACGGCGCAGAACGCGGTGCGGCATTCTCCGCTCACCACGAGGTCGGTGGCGAGAACCACCGCGCCCGCCGCATGCCGGGCGGCGGTCAGCGAATGCGCGTTCATCGCGGTATCGGGATCGAGGTAATGCAGGCCGGTGTCAGGGCTCTCGGCCTCGATCGCGGCGATGTAGCTGCGGCCATGGACGAGGGCAATCGCCTCGTCATCCGCGGCCGGGGCGGAATGATGGACAAGGTAGGCGTCGAGGCCGGAGCCGATGAGCCGATCCCCGATGGCGCGCAGCCGGTCGGGACACTCGGGGTGGAACGGCCCCATGTCGTGCAGAAGGCAGGAGGGGTGGGTAATGTAGGCAGTGGGCACGGCGTTTGCTTTATGTGCAGTACAGCGACGAGCAAGAGGATCGGTGGCGGACGGACGCCGGACGGCGCCGACGCCCCGACGGGCGGAGTGTAGCCCGCGCCAGCCAGAGATGACCAGCCTTGGATTCCACGTTAATGTGCCGGGTAACGGCACTCTTCCACAGAAAACTACCTCATGACCGTCCGCCCGCTGAGCCAAACCAACATCCCCATCGCCGAGCGTCTTGCCGGCGTCCTGGCGCAGCTCGACCGGATTGTGGTCGGCAAGCGCGAGCCGCTTCGGCTCGCTTTCGCGTGCCTCCTCGCTCGCGGCCACCTGCTGATCGAAGACATCCCCGGCGTGGGCAAGTCGACGCTCGCACAGGCGCTCGCCACGACCCTGGGCCTCAAGTACGCCCGCGTCCAGTTCACGAGCGACCTCTTGCCCGCGGATGTGCTCGGCGTTTCGATTTTCGACACCGAGACCCGCGCCTTCCGGTTCCACCCCGGCCCCATTTTCCACTCTGTCGTGCTCGCCGACGAGATCAATCGAGCCCCACCGAAGACGCAGAGCGCGCTGATGGAAGCCATGGAGGAGCGACAGGTCTCGCAGGATGGTGAAACCCGCAAGTTGCCCGATCCCTTTTTCGTCATCGCCACCCAGAATCCGGTCGAGCAGATCGGCGCCTACCCGCTCCCCGAATCGCAGCTCGATCGCTTCCTGATGGCCATCGAGATCGGTTACCCCGATCCTGCCGCGGAGCGCGAGCTCCTCATAAGCGGCGACCGGCGCTCGCATATGGCCACGCTTGCGGCGCTCTCCGATCCGCCGACGCTGCTGGAATGGCAACGCGAAGCCAACGCGGTGCATGTCTCGCCGGCGCTGCTCGATTATCTGCAAGCCCTGCTCGCGGCCACGCGTGGCAACGTCGGCGGCGGCGCCGACGCCGGGGCACGTCGCGGGCTGTCGCCGCGCGCCGGACTCTTGCTGCTCGCGGCGGCGCGCGCGTGGGCGCTCCTGTCCGGACGCCCGATGGTGTTGCCCGAGGACGTGCAGGCGGTGTTCCCGTCAGTCGCGGGACATCGGCTCGCCGGCGGGGCGCGCGCGGGCGCCTTGCAGGCCCAGGCGATGTTGCGCACCGTCGCAGTGCCGTAGGTCTGGGTGAACAGCCCCCACGCTTAGTCCGTTCGCTGCCCCCCGAGCGGGCACTGAGGCACCGCCCGCGAACGGGCAAGGCGGTGGCCTGATTTGTAGAGATTCCTGCCAATGTCCACGCCCAACCTTTCCGCCCGCCTCGCTCCCGCCACTCCGCCGGCGCCCGGATCCTGGCGCGCGGGGTATCTGCAGCGGCTCTTCCGGCACGCGCCGGCCGATCACGATCCGGTCATCCTCCGGCACCGCAGGATCTACATCCTGCCGACGCGGCGCGGAATACGCCTTCGTGGCGACCCTCGGAATGACGCTGCTCACTTCGCTCAACTACTCCCTCTCGCTCGGCTTCGTCGCGACGTTCATGCTGGCCGGACTCGTCGCCACGGCGCTCGTGCATACGTTCCGCAATCTGTCCGGCATCGAACTGCGGCCGCTCGCCGCCGGCGAGACCTTCGCCGGCGCCGTCATGCCGTTCACCCTTGCGCTGGCGGGTGGGGCAACGCCGCGATACGCAGTGACGCTCTCGGCGCGCGGTTGCGTGCCGGTCATCGTCGACGTCGTCCCCGATGCGGCGCTGCCGGTAGCGCTCGAATTGCTCACGTCACGGCGCGGCCGCATCGTGCTGGGCCGTGTCACGCTGTCTTCCGAATTTCCGATGGGACTGTGGCATGCGTGGGCCTACGTCCATTTTCCGCTGGCCGGTATCGCGTTTCCCACTCCCGAGGTCGATCCGCCTCCGCTGCCAATCGGCAACGCCGGTCAGGACAATGCGTCCGTCACGCTGGGTACCGACGCGGATCTCGCCGGACTGCGCGCGTACCAGCCGGGTGATCCGCTGCAGCGAATCGCGTGGAAATCCGTCGCGCGCGGCGCCGGATGGCACACGAAACAGTTCGAGGGCGGCAACGGCGGAGGACGCCTCGAGCTCGCCTGGGATTCGCTCCCCGCCCCGCTTTCCGCACAGAAAAAAATCGCGCGCTTGACGGCGTGGGTGCTCGCCGCCGAACGCGCGGCGAGGCCGTTCGCGCTGCACGCTCCGGGCATCGCGCTCCCCGTCGGCCAGGGACGCGATCATCGACGGGTCGCGCTGACGGCATTGGCACTCATGCCGGAGCAAGGACCAGACCGATGAGGGTGGCCAACCTGTTCTTCAAGAAGCAGCGCCGTGCGCCGCCGCCGCGTGGCGACGACACGCTGTCGATCGGCCAGACGCGTTGGCTCGGCGCGCTGATGCTGGCGACGCAGCTGCCGATGCTTGCGTTCGTGCCGCTCTGGATCGCTGGTCTCGGCACCTCGCTCGTCTTGCTCCGGTTCGTGCTGATCGCGCGTGCCGCCAAGGATCCCGACACGCCATCGGCGGTCATCCGGTCGTGGGTGCTGGGGCTGCTCGCGCTCGTCACCGCGATCGCGATCCGCCAGTCGATGGGATATTTCATCGGCCGCGATCCCTGTGTGGCGTTCCTGTTCGCGTTGATCGGCATCAAGTATCTCGAAACGCGCCGGTTTCGCGACGGCACCTTGATCGTCTGCCTCGCGTGCCTGCTGATCGTGACGCCGTTCTTCTACAGCCAGTCGCTGCTCGCCGCGGCCGCGGCGATTCCCGCCATAGTCGCCCTCGGCGGCACGTTGCAAGTGCTCTCCCGACCTGCGGCGCTCGGCGCCATGCGCGGGGGCTGGCGGACGCCGGTTGGAGGGACGGTCAAGATGTTCGCCCAGGGTATTCCGCTCGCCGTGGTGCTGTTTCTGCTCTTTCCGCGGGTCGTCGGGACCGCTGTGGGGCGTGCCGGCCGATCATGCCGCCAGCTCCGGATTGTCCGATCACATGGCCCCCGGCGCCATCAGCGAGCTGTCGCTGTCCGATGCCGTCGCGTTCCGCGTGGATTTCGACGGTCCCGTCCCTCCTCCTTGGCTTCGCTATTGGCGGGGCCCGGTGCTGACGGACTTCGACGGCCGCGAATGGACGATGTCGGGGCGCCGCTCCACCGGATCGTTCGTGCGCTCCGAGGGCGCCGCCGTCATTTACACGGTCACGCTCGAGCCGCACTGGAAGCCCTGGCTTTTCGCGCTCGACTTGCCGGGCAGCCTGCCGCAAACGATGGCCGATACGGAGTCGGGCGGCGTGCGCACCGACATCGACGCCATTCTCACGCGCGACCAGCAGCTCCTCTCGCGCCTGCCGGTCACGCAGCCGCTTCGCTATCAGCAGACGTCGATCCTGCGCGATGCATATCCCGCGGGACGCGGCCGTGAGCTCGAGCGCGACATACGGGACAACCTCCAGCTGCCCGCCGATGCCGGCCGGGCCAATCCGAAGACGATCGAGTTCGCGCGCGAGATGCGCAACACGCATCCCACGACATCGCCTATATCGACGCGGTGCTCGACTGGTTTCACCGCGAGCCCTTCTTCTATACGCTGGCGCCACCGCTCCTCGGCGCCGATCCGGTGGACGGTTTCCTCTTCGACACACGCCGCGGCTTCTGCGAGCACTATGCCAGCGCTTTCGTCGTGATGCTCCGTGCCGCGGGGATCCCGGCGCGCGTGGTCACAGGCTACCAGGGCGGCACGATCAACCCCAGCGGCGACTACATGATCGTTCGCCAGTCGGACGCACATGCCTGGGCCGAGGCCCTCGTCGGCGGACAGTGGCGCAGGTTCGATCCGACCGCCGCCGTCGCGCCGTCACGCATCCAGCTGGGGCTTGGCGGCTCGCTGGCCGCGGGCGAGCCCATCCCGCTCCTGGCGCGCCTGGACGACAGCTTCCTCAAGAGCTTCCAGCTGTCCTGGGACGCAATCAATCACGATTGGCGCCGCAACGTGATCGGATTCAATTTCGATCGGCAGCGCACGTTGTGGCGCGAATGGAAGCTCAACGTTCTCGCGCCATGGCAGATCACGACCATCGTCGTGGGACTGACGGCAGCTCTGGATCGGTGGCTTGCTGGGCTGGCTCGCGTGGCGCCGCCGCCGGCAGGATCGCGCCCGTGCGGTGTGGGATCGCGTCTGCGCGCGCCTCGCACGCGCGGGTTTGCCGCGCGCTCCTTATGAAGGGCCGCTCGCTTATGTCGAGCGCGCCGCCGCGCGCTGGCCCGCGTTTGCGAAAGCTTTCGGGATCATCGGCCATTCGTACGCGGAGCTTCGCTACGGGTCGGTCGCGGCGCACGCGGACACGAACCTCGAGCGGGCGTCCGCACTCTGGCGCCTGCGCCGCGCGGTGCGCATCCTGCCCGCGGCCGCAACGCTGCGGCGCTCGCCGGCCGCCACCTCCTGACGCGCGGAGCGCTACAGCAGCGAGTCGCGATCGAGCCCGCCGCGCTTCAGGCGCGAGCGCAGCTTCTCGAGCGCCTCCGCCTGGATCTGCCGAACGCGCTCGCGCGTCACGCCGATCTCGCGCGCGAGCTCCTCGAGGGTCGCCACGTCGCGATCGTTGAGTCCATATCGCCGCTCGATCACGATGCGCTGGCGGTCGTTGAGCTCTGCCAGCCACATGCGCACCCACGCTTCGATCTCGCTGTTGTGCAATACGAGCTCGGGCGAGAGGGCGCCTTCGTCCGCAAGGCTGTCGCCGATCGACACCGCCGCCGTCGCGATCGAGCGGCGCGTCGAGCGAGGTCGTGCGCTCGTTGTAGCCCAGCACTTTTCGCACCTGCTCGACAGGCTTGTCGAGCAGATGGGCGACATCCTCGAGCGCGACGTCACGCCCATCCGGCTGGCCATGCATCTCCAGGTGGCGCAGCGCGCGCAGCACCACATTGAGCTCCTTCACGACATGGGCCGGAAGCCGGACGGTCCGCGACTGATTCATGATTGCGCGCTCGACCGCCTGGCGGATCCACCAGGTGGCGTAGGTCGTGAAGCGGAAGCCGCGCTCGGAATCGAACTTGTTGAGCGCGTGAATGAGCCCCAGGTTGCCTTCTTCGATCAGGTCCGGGAGCGCGAGCCCTCGGTTGGTGTAGTGCTTTGCGATGCTGACGACGAGGCGCAGATTGTGCTCGATCAGCGTTTGCCGCGCGGCAAAATCGCCGGCGACCATCGCCCGGGCGAGCGCGAGCTCCTCCTGCGCCGACAGCAGCACGTGCTGCCCGATTTCGTTGAGATAGATCTGCGTGACATCGTTGACGATGTCCGCGCCGAGGCCGGCGGCTGGCTCCGGAAGCGGCAGTTCCTGCGTCCACCGATCCCGCTCGGGGCGGGTCGTGGACGGCTCGTCGTCGGCGACGGGCTCGGCCGCATGGTGCGGGCGATCCTCCGCGGGCGCGAACCCAGGCAGCTCGAGCTCGGTGTCGTCCGGCACTCCCTCCTGTGGAAGGCTCATGGGTGCTCTCTCGCGCTACGCGCGGTCCCTCCGAGAGGGACGTCGCCTTCCTTGGGGCGGCCCTGCGGAAGGCAGATTTGCTCCCTTCCGCTACGCGCGGTCCCTCCGAGAGGGACGCCGCCTTCGTTGGGGCGGCCCTGCGGAAGGCAGGTTTGCTCCCTCGCGCTCCGCGCGGTCCCTCCGAGAGGGACGCCGCCTTCCTTGGGGCGGCCCTGCGGAAGGCTCATGCGGGAGGGAGGTAGCGAAGCGGATCGACCGGCTTGCCTTGTCGGCGAATCTCGAAATGGAGTTTCACCTGATCCGCGTCGGTGTTCCCCATCTCGGCGATCCGCTGGCCGCGGTTGACCTGCTGGCCCTCTTTCACGAGGATCTCCTTGTTGTGGGCATAGGCCGACAAATACGTGCCGTTGTGCTTGATGATGATGAGCTTTCCGTAACCGCGCAGACCGGTGCCCGCGTAGACGACTTTGCCGCCGGCGCTCGCCGCCACCGCCTGCCCGGACGTGCCGGCGATGTCGATGCCCTTGAGGCTCGCCGCTTCGGAGAACCCGGTCAAGATCTTCCCTTTCGCCGGCCACACCCAATCGACCTTGTCATCGCCATCGGGTTCCGCCGCGGGTTTGGGATCGATGCGGGCGATAACCGGGGGCGGCTCGGGCGCGGGCTTGGGATCGGCGCGTGCGACGACAACCGGCGGGATCGGCTCCGGCGCCAGCGGAGTTGCCGCTACCGACGCAGCACCGCGTTGCACGTCGCGCAACGCCTGCTCCGAATACGGCTCCTTGACGGCCTTCGGCTGCGACTTGTAGGTCGCCGTGTTTGTACGTGTTCCCGACGGAGCCCGCCGCCGTGCCGCTACCTTCGCCCGTCGTCAACGGGGGCACGGTCTTGAGCGGGGCCGTCTGAACCGCGGCCGCGGCCGCCGGCGCCGACTCGGTCGCTGGAGCCGTCAGGCGCAGCACCTGGCCCGTGCGGATCACGTTGATGTTATCGAGGTTGTTCCACGCCGCGAGCTCACGATAGTCGAGACCATAATCGAGCGCGATCGCATGCAGCGTGTCGCCCCGCTTTACGGTGTGGGACTGAGGCCGCCAATCGGCCTCGGGCGCGGCTGGTGGCGCTGCAGCAACCGGAGGCGGCGCTGGTTGCGACGCAACGGGCGGCGGAGGGGGACGCGGCGTTCGGTCCTCGACCGGGGCGGGCGTCCGCGATGCGCACGCGGCGAGGCAAAGCACGATGAGGACCGCTGCAAGCCGTGGCATCACCGCCGCGCGAACGCCCTCGCGGGAACGAGAACGCTCGCGCGCCATCCGCTTGCAACGCGGCATGCAGACATCATGTGAACAGACCCTTGTCACGCGAGTCCCGGCAACAACGGAACAAATCTCACCGCATCGTACACATGCTCCCGGCGTCCGTCGGGCGCCATTTCTATTACGGTCAGCCGCTGCACGCCCTCGCCGCCTTGGCCATGTTGGGTGAGCGGCAGCACCATCCGGCCGCCCGGCTTGAGATACTTGAACAGCCCTTCCGGCACGTGCGTCGTACCGGCGGTGACGACGATCGCGTCGAACGCGAGATCCTCGCCCAGGTCCGCCATGCCGTCGCCGTGCATCAGCCGCACATTCTTGAGCTTGAGCGACTGTAGGTTGCGCCGCGCCTTGTTCACCAGCACGCCGATGCGCTCGACGGTGTAGACCTCGCCCGCGATTCGCGCGAGCACGGCCGTCTGGTAACCGCAACCAGTGCCGATCTCGAGCACACGCTCGAGCGGGCGCCCGGCGCGCGCGAGCTCGCTCATCCGCGCGACGACCCACGGTTGCGAGATCGTCTGCCCGCTGCCGATCGGCAATGGCGTGTTCTCGTAGGCCCTTGTCGCCAGCGCTTCGTCGACGAAGATGTGGCGCGGCGTGGCATTCATCGCTTCCAGCACGAGCTCGTCGCGTATGCCTTCCGCGCGCAACCGCTCGACCATGCGGTTTCGCGTGCGCGTGGACGTCATCCCGATTCCCGACATTTTCTCGCCGAGCGTCCCCATTGCGCTTCCCCTCGCTCTGTCAGGTCACGGCGCGAACCAGGCGCGGACCGTTGGCATCTCGTCGTGGTTCGTAAGGTCGATCTGCAGCGGCGTTACCGAAGCGAACCCCTGTTCGACCGCATGGAAATCGGTGCCGTCGCCCGCGTCCGCGGCAGCGCCGGCGGCGCCGACCCAATACACCGATCTCGCCCCGCGGGTTGATCGTCTTGACGACGTTCTCGGCCTTGTGCCGGCGGCCGAGCCGCGTGACGCGGTATCCCTTGAGCATCGCCTGCGGCATGTCGGGCACGTTGACATTGAGCAGTCGCGCGCCCAGCGACTGCCGTTCGTGGCAATCGAGAAGCTCGAGCGCCACGGTCGCCGCCGTTTCGAAATGCATCGCCTCCTTCGACGCGAGCGATATCGCGATTGACGGAATGCCGAGCAGGAAGCCTTCAGTAGCGGCGGCCACGGTGCCGGAGTAGATCGTGTCATCGCCCATGTTCGCGCCGCGGTTGATGCCGGAAATCACGAGGTCCGGCAATTGCTCGAGCAGGCCCGTCACTGCCAGATGAACGCAATCGGTCGGCGTGCCGTTGACGAACAGGAAGCCGCTCGGCGCGCGGCGCACCATCAGGGGACGGTCGAGCGTCAACGAGTTCGACGCGCCGCTGCGATCGGCCTCCGGCGCGACGACGGTGACTTCGGCGCGTGCAGCGAGCGCTGCGGCGAGGCGCTCCAGGCCCGGAGCGAAGTAGCCGTCGTCGTTGGAAAGCAGGATACGCATGGGGACGCGACGATTATAACCGTCGCGACGAGGCGCGGCCGATGCAGAGAGGTCGGGAGGCGCGACTATAATCGGTGCATGTTGCAGCGAGCGGATTCCGTCCTGCGAACGATTGCCGGCGCGCGGACCCGCGCTCGCCGCGCGAATCGATGCGTAACCGCTCGCCACTGGTCGCGCTCGCGGTCGTGCTGGCGGCACTGGCCGCGCTGCCCGTGGCGGCCGTGCTCGGTCTGGGACTCGCACCGGGCCACGGACAGGTATTCGCACATCTCGCGGCAACGGTATTGCCCGGGTTTATAGCCAACACGCTCGCGCTCGTCGCACTGGTGGGCGCGGGTGTGGCGTTCGGCGGGACGGTAACCGCCTGGCTCGTCACGAACCGGCGTTTCCCGGGCGCGCGCTTCTTCGAGTGGGCGTTGCTGCTGCCGCTGGCGATGCCGGCTTACGTCATGGCATACGCCTACACGGACTGGCTCGATTATGCGGGGCCCGTGCAGGTGGGGTTGCGGCACGCGTTCGGCTGGTCGAAGGGCGACTACTGGTTTCCCGACGTGCGCTCGCTCGGTGGCGCGGCGGCGATGTTCATCGCGGTCCTTTACCCGTACGTGTATCTGCTCGCGCGCACGGCATTTCTCGAGCGGCCGGCGTCGCTGATCGAGGCAGCGCGGACGATGGGCCTCGACGCGCGAAGCGCGTTCTGGCGCATCGACCTTCCGCTCGCGCGCCCTGCCGTCGCCGGCGGCATCGCACTGGCGTTGATGGAAACCCTCGCCGATTACGGTACCGTCGCCTATTTCGCCGTCGATACGTTCACGACCGGCATCTATCGCGCATGGTTCTCGCTCGGCGACAAAGTCGCGGCGGCGCAACTGGCCGCGGCATTGCTCGCGTTCGTCATCGGCGCGGTGCTGCTGGAACGCTGGTCGCGCGGCGCCGCGCGGGCGGCAAGCGGCAACCGGATGCGCAGCCCGAAGCCGCCGGCGCGCCCGGTTCTCACGGGGTGGCGCCGCTACCTCGCGACTGCGATCTGCGTCGCGCCGATCATGATCGGCTTCGCGCTGCCCGTGTTGCTGCTCGGCCGGCTCGCGTTGTCGGAACCCGGCCTGCCTGGCGCCGCGCGTTTCGGCGAATTGGCGTGGAACAGCTTTCGCGTCGCGGGCATGACGGCCGTGCTCGCCGTCATGCTTCGCGATCGTGGTTGCGTATGCGCTAAGGCTCGCGCCGGGCGTGCTCACTCAGGGGACGAGCCGCCTGCTCGCGCTGGGTTATGCGGTCCCGGGCTCGGTGCTCGCGGTCGGGGTGCTGTTACCCGTAGGCGCGGTTGACGTCTGGCTCGCCGCGTTCGTGCAACGCGAATTCGGCGTGCGCACGGGGCTGCTGCTGACCGGCACCATCGTCGCGCTGATCTACGCGTATCTGGTCCGGCATTTCGCCGTCGCGTGGAACGGCATCGAGCCGGCGTTCGCGCGGATCACGCCCAACATGGATGCCGCCGCGCGCGGCCTCGGCGCGGGCACGGCGGGCACGCTCCTGCGCGTGCATGCGCCTCTGCTGGCGCGCACCGCCGCCGCCGCCGCGTTGCTCGTGTTCGTCGACGTGATGAAGGAGCTGCCGGCAACGCTTGTATTGCGGCCGTTCAATTTCGACACGCTGGCGACGCGAACCTACACGCTCGCGCACGACGAGCGCCTCGCCGAGGCCGCCTTGCCATCGCTCGCGATCGTCGCGGTCGGAGTGCTGCCGCTGCTGATCCTCGCGCGCGCCGTGCGGCGAGGCATGGCAGCGGGCCGACACGAGCCGCCGCCGGATCCAACGCAAATCGCGGCACTCGCCCCCGCAGCCCTCCGGTAGCACCAGGATGGCGCGGCCCGACCCGGGGCGAAGGCGTTACTTCCAGCCGGCGCGGTCGAGCAGCATCTGCGCCGCGGGCGTGTTCTTGCCGAGTGTCGCAATCGGCAACGTATCGGCCTTGAACGTGCCGAGCGATTCGAGCTCGGGATTCTTCGCCACGGCGCCCTTCACCGCCGGCCATTCGTTGTTGCCATTGGCGAAATACGCCTGCGCCGGATCGCTCGCGAGATATTCCAGGAACTTGATCGCGTTCTCGCGATGCGGCGCATTCTTCAATACCCCGGCACCCGCAATGTTGACGTGCGTGCCGTAGCTCGCCTGGTCCGGCCAGACGACGCCGGTCTTCGCCGCCCACTCCTTTTCCTCCGGCTTGGCCGAGCGGAGCAGCCGCACATAGTAGTAAGTGTTCGACAGCGCGATCGCGCATTCGCCGGCAGCCACGCCCTTGATCTGGTCGGTATCGCCGCCGCGTGGCGTACGCGCCATGTTGGCGACCACCGCCTTCGCCCATTCCTCGGTCTTGGCTTCGCCGTTGTGGGCGATCAGCGCGGCGACCAGCGACAGGTTGTACGGATGGCTGCCCGAGCGCGTGCAGACCTTGCCCTTGTTGCTGCGGATCGGCGAGCGCCTCGTACGTCGGAACGTCGGCCGCCTTCACGGCCGCCTTGTTGTAGACGATGACCCGGGCGCGGCTCGAAAAGCCGTACCAGTTGCCGTCCGGATCGCGCATGCTCGCCGGAATGCGCTCGGCGAGCGTGGCCGACTTGACGGGCTGGAACAGGCCCTGCTGCTGCGCCGACCACAACCTTGCCGCGTCGACGATCATCAGGACGTCCGCGGGGCTCATCGCGCCCTCGCTCTTGATCCGCTCGAGGAGCTGCTCGTCGCCGGCTTCGATGCGGTTGATCTTGATGCCCGTGGCCTTGGTGAAGTTGTCGTAGAGCGCTTCGTCGGTCTGGTAGTGGCGTGCCGAATAGAGATTGAGCACGGGCTCTTCCGCCGCGCGCGCCGGCGCGATCGCGATGGCGGACACCAGGACCGCGGCAGCGGCGAAACGGGGAAAACGGTAGCCATTCATGGGAGAAGCCTGACGTGTGGTGATTCGAAGGCGCGATTCTGGCGGTGGCGTCGTTCCGAATGTCAATACGAATGCGAATGATTCCTATTTGCTCTGGATCAAGCCCCCGGCCGCGCCGGCCCGTCTTCCGCGAGCGGCATTGCAATGCCGGGCCAATCGGCTATGCTGGAATGAACGATGGCGGGGTGCGTTTCCCTCGATCTCCCCTGCCCACGACGAATCGATGCCTGCTGCCGCCCCCTCCGATCTCGCCGGACACCGGCGCGCGCTTGCCGGCACGACGCTCGCGGAGCTCTTCGCGCGCGACCCGGCCCGTTTTGAGCGCCTGTCCTTCGATTGGGACGCTTGGCTCGTCGACCTGTCGAAGGAACGGCTCGGACCGGACACCCTGCCGCTCCTCGTCGCCCACGCCGTCGCGGCCGGACTCCCGGGATGGATCGGCGCGCTGTTCGCCGGGGAAAAAGTCAACCAGTCGGAGCGCAAGCCGGCGCTGCATACGGCGCTGCGCCAGACCGGCGATTCGCCACTCGTCGTAGCGGGCCGCGACATCATTCCCGACATCCGCGCGGCGCAATCGAGAATGCGGACGCTGTCGGCGCAGATCCGCGGCGGCCTGCGCGTCGGCGCCGCGGGACGACCCATTCGCGCCGTGGTCAATCTCGGCATCGGCGGGTCCGATCTCGGAGCGTTTCTCGTCTGCTCGGCATTGGCGCGCCCGCCGCGCGCGCGCGGCAGCACCGGCCCGCAGACGCAAGGTGTCGACGTCTCGTTCGTGGCCAATGTCGATCCGGAGCACCTCACGCGCGCGCTGGCGCCGCACGATCCGGCGACGACGTTGTTCGTCATCGCTTCGAAGTCCTTCACCACCCAGGAGACGCTTGCGAATGCCGCCAGCGCCAAGGCGTGGCTGCTGGCCGCATTGGGCAAGGGCGTCGACGTCAGCTCGCATTTCATCGCGGTCACCGGAAACGCCGCCGCCGCGAGGGCGTTCGGCGTGGCGTCCGCAGACATCCTTCCGATATGGGACTGGGTAAGCGGACGGCACTCCCTGTGGTCGCCTGCCGGGCTGCCGATCGCGCTCAAGATCGGCTGGGAGCGCTACGAGAAGCTGCTGGCCGGCGCCGCAAGCGTCGATGCGCATTTCCGTGAGACCCCGCTCGAACGCAACCTGCCGGTGCTCCTCGGGCTCACGGGCTGGTGGAACGGGGCGCATCTCAAGCACACCGAGCGCGTCGTCGTTCCGTATGCCCAGGCGCTGTTCCGCCTGCCCGCCTATCTGCAGCAACTGGTCCTGGAAAGCCATGGCAAGCGCGTTGCGCGCGACGGCGGCGCCTCGCACCGAGCCCGTAGCGCCCGCGCTGTGGGGCGAGGTCGGGACTAACGCCCAGCATGCATTCTTCCAGTGGCTGCATCAGGGTCCGCGGGAAGCGCCCGTCGAGTTCATCGTGCCGGTCGGCGCCTCGCACCCCGTCGCCGATCACCAAACGCTGCTTGTCGCGAACGCTCTCGCCCAGGCACAGGCGTTACTGGTCGGGCGAGGGCCCGATGCCGTAAGGGCCGAGTTGACGGCGCAAGGCATGCGAGGGCCCGATCTGGATGCCGCCGTCGCCGCACGCGTGTGTCCGGGCAATCGCGCATCGACGATGCTGCTGATGCCGGAATTGAGCTCGTACCGGCTGGGCCAATTGCTGGCGTTGTACGAGCATCGGACGTTCGTCGAAGCCGTGCTTTACGGCATCAACCCCTTCGATGAATTCGGCGTCGAATACGGCAAGACGCTCACCGGGCCCATCGTCGCGGCGCTGTCGGAAGGAAACGCGTTGCCCGCCGATACCGATGCCTCGACCGTGGGGCTCGTCGCGCACGTGCGCAGGCAGACGGGGCTGACCGGGGGTTAGCGCCGGGCGCGACGCCCTCAACTCATCGTTCGAACCGATTGGCGTCGATGCGTATCGAATGGGTCGCCAGGTAGACTTCTCGCAAGAAGCAAGTGAGCCCGGCAACCAGCGCGACCATCACGCCGACAAATAGTGCGCCTGCGAGCCACTTGAGATCGGTCCTGAAGAACTCCCCGAAGAACAGCGTGGCGATGACGATGCATACCAGCAACGCTGCGCTGGTACACAAGTTGATCGACCAACTTGCAAAGTGTCGGCGGCGCTCGAGATCGGCAACTTCGATTCGGGCCGCCGGCAAAGCCTTTTCATCGAGTGACGCCCACCTCTGCTCGAGGTCGCGCGCGCGATCGATGATGCGCGCGAGACGATTGGCCATGACCCCAAGAAGTGCGGCGATCCCCGTCAGCAGGAATACGGGCGCGATCGCCAGCTGGATTGCGTGCTGGATGATCGGGCCACTTTCGTTCGGCAGCATGGAGCGGTCTCCTGCGGTGGCGGATTTCGAGTCGTCGGGAGCGCGGATCCTTCGGCGATCCTCGCCCGGCATTCTGGGCAACGGACCCCGCTTGTGCAACTTTTTGACGCTCGGCGCTGCCGACGACTAGAATCGTTCGGTGCGCCCCCGAGTGACGGCCGACGGAGCAGCCGAGACATTCTCGCGGCGGATTCCACTTATCGTGGCGGCAGCGTTCTTCATGGAGACGCTGGACGCCACCATCATCACGACCGCGCTTCCCGCCATGGCGCGGAGTTTCGGCGAATCCACGCTCGACCTCACGGCCAGCGTCACGGTTTACCTGGTTGCCATGACCGTATTCGTGCCGACGGCAGGCTGGGCGAGCGAGCGCTTCGGCGCGCGCAACGTCTTCGCCGGCGCGGTCGCGGTGTTCACGCTGGCATCGTTACTGTGCGGCGCCAGCCCTTCGCTCCCGACGCTCCTCGCGGCCCGCGTTCTGCAGGGGACGGCCGCGGCGTTCATGTCGCCCGTCGGGCGCCTCATCGTCCTGCGCGAGGCGCCCAAGCACCACATCATCCGCGCGATCGGGCTCATCGTCTGGCCGGCGCTGATCGCGCCGGTGGTCGGGCCGCCACTCGGGGGATTCATCACCACCTACGCATCGTGGCGCTGGATCTTCTTCCTCAACCTTCCGTTCGGCTTGCTCGGCGTATACCTCGTGCTGCGCTTCGTTCCGAAACATGCCGGGAGCGGCGCGGCGCCCTTCGATGGGATCGGGTTCCTGCTGACAGCGACATCGCTCGCCACGTTGATTTACGGCCTTTCGCGCATCGCGGAAGGTGGGATCGGTCTGACCTACGGCGGCGTGTGCGTCGCGTTCGGCCTCGGTTGCGGCTTCGTGGCCGTCCGCCACGCACTGCGTCACCCTTCGCCCTGCTCGATCTCGCTGCCGCGGCCATCCCCACGTTCTCCCTCAGCACGATCACCGCCGGGCTCGCCGCGCGCATCGCGATCAACATGACGCCCTTCCTGCTGCCGCTCATGTTCCAGATCGGATTCGGCGCGAGTGCCTTCGAGGCCGGCATCATGTTGCTCGTCTACATGACCGGAAACCTGTCGATGAAGACCGTCACGACTCCTCTGCTGCACCGCTTCGGCTTTCGGGACGTCATCCGGGTGAACGGCACGCTGTGCGCGTTGTCGCTCGCGGCGTGCGGGCTCCTGTCACCCTCGGCGGCACTTCCAGTGATCTATGGCGTGCTGTTCATCGCCGGCATGACACGCTCGATGAACTTCACTTCGATGAACACGCTCGCCTTTGCCGACGTCCCGCCAGAGATGCGGCCCGGCGCGACGACCCTTTCGGCGATGGCGCAGCAAGGCGCCAGCGCACTGGGCGTGGCCGCCGCTGCAGTCGCGCTCGGTCTTTTCCAGACCCTCAGGACGGGGACGAGCTCGCCCTCGGCGACTTCCAGAACGCGTTCCTTGCCGCGGCGGGTCTGATGTCGATCGCCGTCCTATGGTCGCTCCGTCTTCCCTCCGACGCGGGCGCGGCGCTGTCGCGGCGATCCTGAGGACACGCGAATCCAGGCAGTCTAGCGTCGGATCGTGCTGTCGCGCCGATTGTCACCCTCAGGGTCGATTGTCAGCGGAAGGCCGCTCAACGGGTCGGCATGCGCTCCGTACAACCGGCGCTCCCGTTCCGCTTCCTCCGCTGTATACGGAGGCGCGGAAGGATTCCAGCCGTCCCATCCCGCCTCCCGCCAACGCAGGACCCGCTCATCGAGATCGATCGCGCCATTCTCGCGCATGATCTCCATTGCGCGATCGGCCCGGGATTCGTCGACCTTTACCGTGACGAGGGCTCCGCCTCGACGCACCGTTTCCGCGTAGTAATTCGCGTGTTCTTCGGAAACGCCGGCCTCGGTCAGGGCCCCGATCAATCCACCCGCTACCGCACCCGCCCCGGCGCCGCTCAGTAGCGCCACCACCGGGCCAGCCGCGACGATCGGTCCAATCCCAGGGATCGACAACGCAAACAAGCTTGCCGCCAGCCCGGCCGCGGCGCCCACGACTCCACCCGTGAGAGCACCGGCGGCGGCGTGGTTGGTCGGGTCCTTCGGTTCGACTTCATCGGCGACTCGGTAGTCGCCCGAGACGTTGCTCGCCACGATGCCGATGTCACGCGACATGTAGCCGTCGTCCATCAACCGCCGGACGACGCCGCGGGCGGTCGGGTACCCATCGAACGAAGCTACGATCGTTTTGACCACGGAACTCTCCTGGGGGCAACACATCCGCCGCGCCACGGCGGCAAACGCGATTGCCCGGCGCGTTCGGCACCGGGCAATCGTCAATGCGACAGCGTCGCAACCGCGACGTCAACCGTTACGTCAACCCGTCTTGATCGCGAGATTGTCGACGACCGAGCGCACGCCATCGACCTTCTGCGCGATTTGCATCGCGCGCTCCTTCAGTACCGGGGTATCGACGGTGCCCGACAGCGTCACGACGCCATCCTTGGTGTCGACGCCGATCTGCAGAGTCTTGAGGCCCGGCTCGGCCAACACGGCCGACTTGACCTTGGTGGTGATGGCGCTGTCTTCGACGACGACCGCGGTCTTCTCCGCCGCGCGCTCCGTTGCGGCGCCGACCTTGTTGGCGGCTTGGTCCATCTTCTGGCCAGCGGTTGTGGCGGCTTGGTCCACCTTCTGGCCAGCGGTTGCGCCGGGTTGCCGATCGCCGCAACCCGCGGTCATGAGCGCCGTGCCGGCGATAATGGCAGCGAGCAACGTCGTTCGTTTGTATGTGTTGGTCATTTTCGATCTCCTGTTGGTTGATAGTTACGCGGAAGGCGACAACCCCCGTCAGCCGGCATTCTCGATGGCGAGCTTGTTAACTGCGCCGGTGACAACCGGTGTCTTGTTCACACCCGTCTTTTTCACACCCGTTCTATAAATGCTCGCGTCTGGTTTCACCCTGCGACGATCCGGGTCAATCCCGGTAAACGTCGCGGGCCCGGTTTCGGTGCGATCCGATTCGCCTTCCAGAAACGAAGTCGCGGCCGTCGCGAGCATCATCAGCACGTGGCTCTGTGCCATGATCCGGCTCCTCTGCAACATGAAGCTAAAATCCCCCGGCGCCACCCTATTGGCTTCATCGAACGCCTTCTACCACCGAAGCCTCGACAGCTTCCGGGAGCCCGCGTGTGTTTGTACTGTACCGTTGCCACGCTTTTGGCGGTGTCGGTCGACGGAGGGTTCTCGTGTAGGACATTGCCGCATCGGCCGACGGGCAGCGGCACGCGAGAGCCGGGCTCGGAAGCTGCCGAGCTGGTCTCGCTCCATTCCGCGCGACCGCTGTTTCCTAATCGTTCAGGCGAAAGGGCGCCAGATAGAGCTGCCGATAGGATTCGAAGGGAAGCGTGTCGGCGGCTTCGATCGCGCGCTGTTCCGTCACGGACTCCTCGGCCAGACGGACAAAGCGCTCGGCGATTTCGGCGGGAAACGGCAATTGGAGGATGCGTGCGACGGTGCGCGAGCGACTGCGCGAGGACGAAGCGGACGTAGGAGTTGCCATGCTCGCGCGCCATCGAGTCTGAGGACGCGGGCGGATGGCGTCGCGGCAGGATCGTCGAGCGCCGCCGACGCGCCCGCGAGCGCGTCGCGATGCGCATTGCCGCCATTCGCGCCGTCGAGCGCGGCGGCGATCGGTGCGCACTCGGTCAGCATTTCCGCCGCTCCATTCGCAGAGCGTCACTTCGTCCGGCTCGCGCGCGAGGCGCAACCCGGTTCGCGCCCGCGCGCGGCGACGCGCTGCTGGTTGCGCACGATGGCCGCGATTTCCTGCGGCGTGTCGGGCGGGCTTTCGCGCAAGCAGGCAATGCAGCAGGAACACGTCGAGCAAGCGCATCGTGCCGGCGGTGATGCCGACGGCGTGAAAGGGATCGAGGTCCATGAGGCGCACCTCGACATACTCGACGCCGCGATCGCGCAACGCGTGCAGCGGGCGCTCGCCGGGCCGGATCACACGCTTCGGCCGGATCGTTCCGTAGAACTCGTTCTCGATCTGCAGCAGGCTGGTGGCGAGCTGGCGGTAGTCGTCGCCATCGCGGATGCCGATCGCCTCGTAGGGCGGGTAGGGCTTGGTCAGCGCCTCCTGCAGCGAGGCGGCGTAGCTTTCGAGGTCGTTGTAGCTCACGGCGAGCGAGGACTGCGCGTCGCTCTGGTAGCCCAGCCTCCCCATGCGCAGCGAAGTCGCGTAGGGCAGGTAGAGCGTGTCCTCGCTCAGCCGCTCGAGCTCGTGCGCCCGGCCGGCGACGAAGCTTGCGCACACCGCAGGCGAGGCGCCGAAGAGGTAGAGCAGCAACCAGGAATGCCGCCGGAAATTGCGGATCAGCCCGAAGTACGCCTCGTTGGAAAGCGTCTCCGGGCAGCGAGAAGTTGTAGTGGATGCCCGGAGATCGTCTGCATGCGCCTGCCGTAGCGATGCGAGAGTCCCGTTCGGTAGATGCTCTTGGCCCGGCCGACATTGGAGCTGCCGTAGCGGCCGATCGGGATGGCGTCGTCCGCGGGCAGACTGCACGGCATGCTCGCGCACCAGAGCAATTCGTCACCGATCGCGCGATAGACGAACTGGTGGATCTCGGTGAGCTCCGCGAGGCAGCCGTCCGCGCTGGCATGCACGCCGGTGATGAGCTCGAGCTGCGACTCGCTGAAGTCGGTGGTGACGTTGGGATGCGTGAGCGCCGAGCCGAGGCGCGCCGGATGCGGCGTCGTGGCCAGCGTACCGTCCGGCCGCACGCGCAGGCTCTCCTTTTCGATTCCGCGACGAAGACCCGTCAGCGCCGACGGCGGAAGGCTGTCGAGCGACGTGACACCGCGTGGGGACGTGGGGGTGGGCATCGAATTCCGGACGAGATCGCAGGCGCATTCTAAAGCGTGGGGCGCCTTCTCCGGTGCTGCCGGAACAACAGTTACCGGTCCGACAGGCTCCTAGGCCTGACCCCCACGCAGCGCCGTACCGGCATGCGGGCCCCTCCGGGCACGTCGCGCGGCCACCCGCGCCACAGCCCGATTCCGCGGTCGGAGCGGCAGAGGTTGACTCTGCTGCGCGCGCCATCTGCCGCAGAAAGGCCAGCGCCATCTGCTCGCTCTTGCTCCGCGCCGTGGAGGCGTCCGGGGGAATGATCTTGTGCAGCGCTCCGCTGCGCCAGCCGACGAATACGATGGGATTGATATACGACTTGCGACACACCGCAGGCGTATTGCGCAGCTGTGCCGCGACTTGCTTTACCGCGGCGACAATGCACGCATTGAGCGCGGATTCGCTCGTCGACTCGGGCTGGGGTGTGCGCGCCATGATCGCGATCGCCTGCAATGTCGCGCCCCACGTGCGAAAATCCTTGGCGGTGAACTCCGCGCCCATGGCGTCCTTGAGATACTGATTGACCTGCCCGGAATCGATCGGGTGCCGCGAGCCATCGTCGAGATACTGGAACAAGCGCTGTCCCGGGAGCTGGTGACATCTGCGTACGATGCGCACGAGCCGCTTGTCGTCGACTGCGACCTCGTGCTCGACGCCGCCCTTGGCGCGAAACTGAAACAGCAGTCGACCCGAGGGCAGGAAGCGGACATGGCGATTGTGCAGCGTGGTCAGGCCGTAGCTGTTGTTGTCGCGAGCGTACTCGGCATTGCCGACGCGAATCCACGTTGCGTCGAGCAGGCTGACGATCGCGGCCAGCACCTTCTCGCGCGGCAGACCCTCCCGGGAAAGATCGCGCCGGACTCGGCGCCGCAGCCGTGTCAGCGCATCGCCGAATTCGATCATGCGCTGGAACTTTGCGCTGTCTCGAAGCAGCCGCCAGTCGTGGTGATAGCGGTATTGCTTGCGTTGGCGGACATCGCGGCCGGTCGCCTGCAGGTGGCCGCGTTCGTCAGCGCAGATCCAGACGTCGGCGTAGGCCGGGGGGATCGCGAGGCTCGCGATGCGCGCGAGTGTGGCGGCATCCGTCACCGATCGCTTGTCGGGGTTGACGTAGGCAAAGCCCTTGCGCTTCCGCAGGCGCCGGATTCCGGGGTCGGAGTCGGAGACATACACCAGGCCGTTCGCGTGCGCCATCGCCGCCGCCTCCGAGATCGGATCGGTCGGAGCTTGGGTGCTCGCCAGCGCGCGCGCATCTTCCATCGCCGGCAATGCTGGATGACTGAGGCCGTGCCGTCGGTGGGGTATCGCACACACCGCGGCGGCAGAGCCGCCCGCGAAACGTCACCTCAGCGCGCAATTTCGCCGCGCGCCGCCTTGATCGCCTTGCCGAGCTCATGCACCGCGGCGGCGTAGAGCCGGCTCCTGTTGTATCGCGTGAGCACGTAGAAATTGTTGAATGCGATCCAGTAGCTCGCACTCTCGACGCCATCGAGGGACTCTTCGAGCAGCAGGAGGCCGACCGGATCGCCGGTAGGATCGGCGGGCGATCCGGCCAATGTCACGCCGTCTGCGGCCCACGCGTCGGCCGCGCGGCGCTCGGAAAGACCGCCGTCGAGCTTGCGCAACACGGCGTCACGCGTCTCATCCGCGATCGTCGCCGGCAAGAGCACGGGCTTCCCCGGCTGCCAGTCGTGGCGCGCGAGATAGTTCGCGACGCTGCCGACGATGTCCGCCGAACTATGCCAGAGATCCGCGCGCCCGTTGCCGTCGAAATCGATCGCGTAGGTGCGATAGCTTCCGGGCATGAACTGGGGGACGCCCATCGCGCCGGCGAAAGAGCCCTTCGCCGCCAACGGCGACATCCGCAGCTCGCGCGAGAGCAGCAGAAACTGCTTCAGCTCACCGCGGAAGAACGCGGCACGACGCGGGTAATCGAAGGCCAGTGTGGCAAGCGCGTCGAGCACGCGGTAATTGCCCGCATTCCTGCCGTAGAACGTTTCGACACCGATGATCGCGACGATGATCTCCGCGGGAACGCCGTAGCGCTCCTCGGCGCGCGCGAGATCGCTCGCGTGGGCGCTCCAGTACGCGACACCGCCCGCCACTCGCTCCGGCGCCAGGAAGGATCGCGCATAGACATGCCATTTCGGAGGTTCCAGCAGCGGGCGGTCCATTGCGACGACGATCGAGCGCTGGTAGCGTGCGGCCCGGAAGACTTTGCCAAGCGTCGCGCCGTCGAAGCCGTACTCCCGGGTCATCTCGCCGATGAACGCACGCACGTCTTCGCGCGCGGCATAGCCGGCCGCGTTGGCATCGACGGCGGAACGTGCCTCCGCCGGCAACGCGCCAGCGAACAGGCAAGCGAATACTGCGAGGAAACGGAGTCGGCGCGACACGGAAAGGAGGATCTCGAACAGCACGCGGATGGTATCATCGCGCCGAAAAGTGGGGTCGAAAAGTGATCTACCCGTTCTTTCGCCCGCTGCTCTTCGCCCTCGACCCCGAAACCGCGCACGACATGACGTTTGCGAGCCTCGACGTCGCGGCGCGGCTGGGGATCGTGCAGGCGCTCGCAGCGCGCCCGTTGCCGTCGCCCGTCACCGCAATGGGGTTGCAATTCCCCAATCGAATCGGCCTCGCCGCCGGCCTCGACAAGAATGCCGCGCACATCGACGGTCTCGCCGCGCTCGGCTTCGGCTTCATCGAATGCGGCACTGTCACCCCGCGCCCGCAGCCCGGCAATCCAAAGCCGCGTCTGTTCCGCCTGCCCGAGGCCGAGGCGCTCGTCAATCGCCTCGGGTTCAATAACGACGGCGTCGAGCGGTTCCTGGCCAATGCGTCGCGCGCGTCGTGGGGCGGCATCCTCGGTCTCAACATCGGCAAGAACTTCGACACGCCGAACGCGCGCGCCGCCGGCGACTACGTCGCTTGCCTGCGTGCGGTCTATGCGCGGGCGTCGTACGTCACCGTCAACATTTCGTCGCCGAACACCAAGGGCCTGCGCGAGTTGCAATCGAAGGACGCGCTCGCGGCGCTGCTCGGCGTGTTGAAGGCGGAGCAGAAGGCGCTTTCCGACCGGCACGGCAAGTACACGCCGATCGCGGTGAAGATCGCGCCCGATCTCACGCCACGGGGGATCGAAGGCATCGCGCGGCTCCTCGTCCGGCATAAGGTGGACGGCGTGATCGCTACCAACACGACGATCGAGCGCGACGAAGTCAAGGGATTGCCGCGGGCCGACGAAGCCGGCGGATTGTCCGGCCGACCGCTCCGCGCGCGGGCGACGGTAGTCGTGGCGAGGCTCGCGAAGGCCCTCGACGGGGCGCTGCCGATCATCGGCGTGGGCGGCATCCTCTCGGGCGCGGATGCGAAGGAGAAGATCGACGCGGGCGCAACGCTGATCCAGATCTACACGGGACTCATCTATCGCGGACCCGATCTCGTCGCCGAATGCGCGCGGGCGGTCGCCACATCCCCTGCCCCCTCGCCGTCAGGCTGACATTCCTGGGTCTGCGGTGCCCGCGCGGGCCCGAACGAGAATCTTGCCATCGGCCTCCGCGACCACGACGTCGTCCTGATTGCGGCACTCGCCGCGCAGGATCACCACGCCGCCGCCATGCCTCGGCTTGTCGTCGCGCGCGGTGACGATCCAGCGCGTCTTCAGCGTATCGCCGGCGCGCACGGGCGCCTTGAAGCGCGCGTTGTGCTCGAGATAGGCGATCGCGGTGCCGTGGAAATACATCCCGACCGGGGCCCCCATCAGCGCACTCGTGAGCATCCCGTGCAGGATTCGCGTGCCGAAGCGCGTGCCCTTCGCGTACTCGTCGTCGGTGTGGTGCGGATTGAAGTCGCCGATCAATCCCGCGCCCAGCACGAGATGTGTGTCGGTCACGGTGACGGAGCGCGAAAACGAGTCGCCGACCGCGACTTCGTCGTACCAGGCGCCGCTCGCGTCCATGCCGAGTCCCCTGGTCACGGTGCCGCCGCCTGCGGCGCGTCGAGTGCGTTCTCCGGCGTGAAGGGTTCCCAGCGGAACCCGCCCGCCTCGACGCCGGCGACGAGATCCGCCATGGCGGCATCGAGGGCGGCCGTGTCGCCGCGAAACCCGAGCTCGATGCGGCGCCTGCCGTCTACCACCATCGACGGCAAGCTGAAGAGCTTCAATTGCGGGTACCGCGCGACGAGCTCGTTCATCAGCGGAAGCAACTGACTCTCCCCCGCGCCCTGAACGACGATGGCGCGCTCGCTCGAAGCATGCGGATGGAGCGGCGGATCGCGCGTCGCCAGCACCCAATCGAGCATCGGCCACGCCATCTGCGGAAAGCCGGGGAAGAAGTAGTGGTTGCGGATCGAGAACGACGCGACGCGGTTGACGGGATTCGGAATGATCGTCGCGCCGGCCGGGAATTCGGCCATCAGTACGCGATGCGGGTAGGCGGCGGCGCCGAATTGCGCTTCGAGCTCCGCGACCGCGACCGGATGCCGCTCGAGCGGCACGCCGAGGGCGATCGCCGCGGCCTGCCTCGTGTGGTCGTCGGGTGTTGCGCCGACGCCGCCGAAGGAGAAGACGAGATCGCCGCCCCCGAACGAATCGCGGAGCGTGGCCGTGAGCGCATCGCGATCGTCGCCCTCGTAGCGCGCCCAGGCGAGCGCGAGTCCGCGCGCGGCAAGCGTCCCGATGACATGGGCGAGATGACGATCCTGGCGCTTCCCCGACAGAATCTCGTCGCCGATGATGAGCGCGCCGATGCGAATTGGGGACACGTCTGGAACAGGGTCGGCCGCGATGCGGGGTGCGCCCGGCGCACCCGAGGATCGCCCCGGCGTCAGTGGATCTGGGGCGGCAGCGTCTCGGCGAACGATGCCATCATGCTGCCGAACGCACGGTCGATGAGCGGCGCGGCCTCGACCAGGCGCGCCCGATCGGTGCGGAACCGCTCGGCGAGCTCCTCGGCATTCATCGACAACGCCTTCAGGCCCTGCCGGTTCGTGAACAGATAGGTGCCGCGCAGCGGGCTGATCCACGCGAGCTTCGCGAACGCGAGCTGCCCGTCGTCCGCCTCGAACTCGATCCACGTGCCGCGCTCGAGGTCCTGGGCGATCTCGAGGAACTGGTCGTCGATGACTTCGGGTTCGACGGACACAGGCTCGGCCTGCGTCATCGCCACGGCGAGCGCCTCGGCCTTCGCTGCTTTCTCCTCGTCGCCTTCGGCCTTCGCCTGCTCCGCGTCGGCCAGCGCCTGTTCCGCCACCGATGCCGTCGCCAGCGTCGCCGAACCAATCGATGGCTTCACCGATGCCGCATGCGCCTCCACCAGGTTCGCCATGAACCGCTCGCGCCCTTCCGGCGGCCATTCGACCCGCTCGATGGCCGCCTGCAGCCGCTTCAGGAGCGCCGGCAGCAGCGCGACGAGATGCTTGCGGTCGTCCTTGGTGCGCTTGGGCTGCACGCTCCACACGAGGTCCTCGAGCATGGCGATGCTCTGCTCCCAAATCTCGCTTTCCTCGCCATGCGTGAGATAGACGTCCTTTAGCGTGAGGATCCATTGCTGGCGGAGGAACCAGGCGAGGAAGTTCGGCACCGGATACATCTCGATGCGCCGCTCGATCTCGGACTTGGCGACGACTTCCGCCATTTCCTTCCGGTCGTGCTGGTCGATCTCCTCGGCGGTCGACTGGATGTTGGCCTCGGCCGCCTGCTCCTCGTCCGCGAGGAACCTCTCGAGCTTCTCGCGCGCCTCGTCGAAGATCGCGAGGTCGTCGGAGAACCCGTCGAGAATACGGTGGACCAGCGCATCGATGTGGCTGTACAGCGGGTCGTTCGTCCCCATCACCGGCGTCCAGCCGCGCCCGGCTTCGGCCAGCGCGTTCACGAGCAACCGCGAGGGATGGTTTTTCTTCGCGAAGAAGGCGCCGTCGAGCATCGCGGCCTTGAGCACCGGGATCTGCAGGCGCGCGAGAAGCGCCTTGATCCCGTCGGGCAGGTCCTTGGTCTCGAAGATGAAGTCGAACAGCATCGCGACCAGCTCGATCGTCATCGACTCGAGCTGATTCACCTTCTTGCCGAGGGAGGACTGCTGCAGGTCGCGCAGGACGTTGTGCTTGCCCTCCGGGATGCCGGAGAACTGGACGTAGGTGCCGGCTCCCAGATCGAAATCCGATTCACCCGCCTGCAGCCGCGCGAGGCCCTCGCCCAGCATCGGCGTAGCGATGATCGGTGCGCCGGGGACATAGCCCGACGGCGTCGGCGCCATCGGTCCCCTGGGGATATAGCGGGCACCGCCCTCGACCGAAATCGAGGGGAACGGCTGGCTGCCGTCGGCAGTGGCGCCACCCATGCATTTGCCCGCCCGCCATGCCAGGACCACCGGCCATGCGCAGGACCACCCCCTATGCCCGGCCCACCCGGCGGAACAAATCCGGCCTGAGCCGGCCCGGGCGCCGCGGGTGGCTCGCCGCCAAAGCGGCGGCGGAACAACTCCATCACATCGATTTCGGCGCCGGGCGTGGTGGGCGCGTTTTGGGGGCCGGCACCCTCCTCGCCTGCGGGGTCCGCCGCCTTGGCGCGGCGGCCGCCCGTGCGGCGAATCGGCAGCGGCCGGTTGATGCCCGCCGGCATGACGTGCAGGTTCTGCAGGTGCTTGTTGAGATCGGCGTAGATGCCGTTGATTTCCGACAGCGATGCCCGATTCAACTCCTTCAGGATCGTGAACTTCGCCCCCGCCTCGGCCTTGATCGTCTGCAGCGATTCCGCGAAAGCCTCGACGATGGCGGCGGGCGCGAACGGATTGCGATCGGTTTCGAGATCCGGTTGCCCGAGCAGGTGGCCGATCCCCCGGTTCAGGAGCTGAAGCTCTTCATGGCACAGGTTTTCGACCACCCGGGTGATGTTGCCCGTCACCACTGACTCGTCCATCGCCTGGGTGTCAATGAGCGTCAGCTTTTCCGATTGGAGCTTCGCGAAGTCCGTTTTCGTCGCGACCCGTCCGGCGATGCGGTCGTCCACGTGCACGCGCAACCGCCGCTCGAATTCCGCCAGGAGGTCCCCCTTGCCTTGCTGCAGCGAATCACGCGCGTCGAGGCAACCCACCTGTTCCTCGCGCACGTCCGTTCGGCTCGCCCGATCTATCAGCATTTCGCCAACGCGATCGAGCAGGGCGCCGAACGAAATCAACAGCCGATGAATCGCGATATCCCGGCAATCGCTGAGAATCCTGGCCATGTCGCGCGGAATCGGCTTGCGGGACGTCGATTCGGTCGTAGTCGAGTTCACGGGCGCCGCGATAGGGTCAAGATGTCGTTACTGCACGAGGTACTGAGCGGAAGATGGTCGATTGGTTGGCGATGAATTCGACGTCGAGCCTTGCGATGGCGGCAACGCCGCGTCGTGACACACATCGAGGTCGTCGTAACGCACCATGGTCGTCCATTTCAGCGTGAACTATCAAGCGAATTTTTCGCTTTCGCCCGCCTGCCTCGTGAAACGTCAACTTGATGCAACGGACAACGCTGGGAACGCAGGGGAGTCGATGCCAAATACTGTTACATAATAATAGGTTACGATACTCTACCATGGGGGCAATCGACGCCACAACGCGCACCGATCGTCAGCGACATAGTTCCGCCCAGACCTTTTCCAGGCGCTTGGCGGACACCGGATAGGGAGTCTTCAGTTCCTGCGCGAACAACGAAACGGAAAGCTCCTCCAACGACCACCGGAAATGCTCGAGCGCCCGGCCTTCCGCTCCCGCGCGATTCGCCTCCCGCCGTTCGCGATATCGTTCCCAGAATGACTCGACGACGGCCGAGTGCCGCGCGTCGCGCGTCGGGTTCTCCGGATATTTCATCAAGCGGTGATCGAGCGCCGTCAGGTATCGCGGCAGATGCGCGAGCTGGGTCCAGGGTGTCGCCTGGAAAAATCCCGGATACACGAGAGCATCCCGACGCCGTCGAACCTCGGCGACAACGCGGGATAGTGCGGGAGGTGCCACCCCCAGCTTCTGCCCGAGCGCATGATGTGCCGCGGCGATGGCAGCGAGCAGCCGGAACGCGCCTTCGGCGACGGCCGGCAACCGGGTCCGCGCGCGCCGCGTCTGCTCGGCAAACGACTTTTCGGATCTCGGCAGCGGATCTTCGCCGACGAAGGCACGGTCGCAGACCGCCGCGAGCACGTCGGACAGGAGCTTGTCCGTCGGGATCGCCGTCTTCAGTTGCAGCGCCGCCAGCGCGAATCCACTCCCGCCTTTCTCGTATCCCGAGAGATTCGACTTGAGCGCGATCCGCAGCAGGCGGACCACGCCCGCGCGGGTCGCGGCATCGGCCGCTTCACGGGTATCGAGCAGGGTGATCGAAACGCTGTCGGTGTCGTCGACGAGCGCCGGGTAGCCGGTGAGCCGTTGGCCGTGCTTCACGGTCGAGAGCGTTTCCGGCAGGTCGCCGAAGGTCCATGCCTTGAGTCCGCGCTTGTCGAGCGATGGTCCGGCCTTGGCAAACGATAGCTGCGCGGCCTCGCCCAATTGCGCGCGCAGCACGGGGACGTCGCGACCAACCGCGAGCTCGCGCCCCGCGCCATCGATGACCCGTATCTGCATCTCGAGATGCGCGGGCATCGCCGCGTGGTCCCAGACGCCGGCCGGCGGAGCTTCGCCGAGTCGGGTCCGCAGCCAGCCGCGAAGCGCATCGGCGAGCGCCTCCTTGCCGTACGGCACGGCCTCGAGGAACGCGGTCACCGTGTCGGGCAGCGGCGCGAGCCGGTTGCGCAAACCTTTCGGCAGTGCCTTCAGCAGGAAGGTGACTTTTTCCCGGATCATTCCTGGGACGAGCCAGGAGAGTCGAGCGGCATCGATCTGATTCAAGAGCGCGAGCGGGACGGTGAGCGCGAGGCCGTCTCCCGGCTGTCCTGGTGCGAAGCGATACTTGAGCGGCAGCATGGCGCCCGCCATGTCGAGCGTCTCGGGGAAGAGCGCCTCTGTCACGTGCGCCGCCGCGTGGCGCATCAGGGCATCGCGCGTCATGCGAAGCGCGCCGGGATCGTCGCGCTCGATTCCCGCGCGCCAATGCTCGAAAGTCGCGAGCGAATAGACGCCTTCGGGGATGCGCTCCGCATAGAACGCGGCAATGGCGTCGTCGTCGACCAGCACGTCCTGCCGTCGCGCCTTGTGCTCGAGCTCGGTCACCTCGGCGACGAGCTTCCGGTTGTGCGGCAGGAAAGCGCCCTTCGTCGCGAGCGCGCCGGGGACGAGCGCCTCGCGAATGAATACGTCGCGCGCGGTCTTCGGGTCGATGGCGCCGAGGGAAACGCGGCGCCGCGGGACGAGGGTCAGTCCGTAGAGCTGCACCCGTTCGCTCGCGACCACTTCGCCGCGGCCTTCGTCCCAGCGCGGCTCGAAGTAGTCGCGCGTCACGCGGTCCCCGGCGACCGCTTCGATCCATTCGGGCTCGATTCTCGCGGCGCACCGCGCGAAGAGCCGCGACGTTTCGACGAGCTCGGCGGCCAGCACCCACTTCGGCCGCTTCTTCGCAATGCCCGACCCCGGGTGCAGGAAGAACCGGATTCCGCGTGCGCCGGCGTAGCCTTCGTTCTCGCCGTCCAGCGTTCCGATGTTGCCGATGAGGCCCGCGAGCAGCGCCGCATGAATCGATTGGTATTTCGCAATGTCGACGACCGCGGGAAAGTCCGGCGTCCACTTCCAGCCCTGCTCGGCGATCTCGCTCGCGAGTTGCGCGTGCACGTCGCGCCATTCGCGCAGGCGAAGGTAGGAGACGAAATGCGCCCGGCACGCGTCCACGAGCCTGCGGTGCGTGAGCTTCTCGCCGAGCTTAGCGTCGAAGAATTGCCACAGCGCGAGAAGCGACAGGAAATCCGACCGGTCGTCCCGGAACAGGAGATGCGCCTGGTCGGCCGCCTGCTGCTTCGCGAGCGGCCGGTCGCGTGGATCGGGCACCGACAGTGCGCTCGCGATGACCAGCATTTCGGCCACGCAGCCGTGTTCGCGCGCCGCAAGGACCATCCGTCCGACGCGGGGATCGACCGGCAGGCGCGCGAGCTCGCGCCCGAGCGGGGTGAGCCGGCGCTCGGCGTCGACGGCGCCCAGCTCGTGCAACAGCTGGAACCCGTCGGCGATCGCGCGCGGGCCCGGCGGCTCGACGAACGGAAACGCCTCGACTTCGCCGAGCGACAGCGCTCCCATCCGCAGAATCACCGCGGCGAGCGAGCTCCTGAGGATCTCCGGGTCGGTGTATTTCTGCCGTGCGGCATAGTCGTCCTCGCCGTAGAGGCGCACGCAGATCCCGTCGGCGAGCCGGCCGCAGCGGCCCGCGCGCTGGTCGGCCGAAGCCTGCGAGATCTTCTCGATCTGCAGCAACGTCGTCTTGTTGCGCACCGAATAGCGCTTGACCCGCGCGAGCCCGCCGTCGACGACGTAGCGGATGCCGGGCACCGTGAGCGAGGTCTCGGCGACGTTGGTCGCAAGCACGAGGCGCCGCCCGCGCGACGGTGCGAATACCCGCTGCTGTTCGGGCACGGACAGGCGCGCGAACAAGGGAAGAATCTCGACCGCCGCGGCGTAGGGCCGGCGCGCGAGACTCTTGGTCAGCAGCGCGGCCGTCTCGCGGATCTCACGCTCGCCCGGAAGAAATACCAGGATGTCGCCGGGGCCCTTGCGCCAGAGGTCCTCGACCGCGTCGACGATCGCGTCCTCGAGCTCCTCCTCGTCGTCGGCCTCGGCGTCGCCCGCGGCGAGCGGCCGGTACCGCAGTTCGACCGGGTACATCCGGCCGGACACTTCGATGACGGGAGCCGGCGTTCCTCCGGTGCCGAAGTGCCGCGCGAAACGGTCGGCATCGAGGGTCGCCGACGTGATGATCACTTTGAGATCGGTCCGTCGGGCGAGGAGCCCCTTGAGGTACCCAAGCAGGAAATCGATGTTGAGGCTGCGCTCATGGGCCTCGTCGATGATGAGCGTGTCGTAGGCGGCGAGCAGCGGGTCGCCCTGCGTTTCCGCGAGCAGGATGCCGTCGGTCATCAGCTTGATGAACCCATCGGGCCTCGTGTGGTCGGTGAAGCGCACCTTGTACCCGACGACCGTTCCCGGTTCCGTCCCCAGTTCCTGCGCGATCCTCGTCGCGACGGCGCGCGCCGCAATTCTGCGCGGCTGGGTGTGGCCGATCAGCCCGCGCTCGCCGCGGCCCGCCGCGATGCAGATCTTCGGCAACTGCGTAGTCTTGCCAGACCCGGTTTCGCCGCAGACGATCACGACGGGATGGTCGCGAATCGACCGCGCGATTTCATCGGCACGCGCTCCCACGGGCAGGTCCGGCGGATAGGCGATCGCCGGCCGGCGCGCGGCACGGGCTTCGCCGCTGCGCGACGGAGCGCGCGACCGCTCCGGCGATTCGCTCCCACTCGGCCGGCGGCGCCTGCGCCGCTCGCGCTCGTTCCACGCGGCGCGCGAGCGGAGCCGCATCCGCCGCCATCCCGAGCGCGAGTTGCGCGAGGAGCGCTTCGGCCTTGCGTTCACGCATGCGACGGAGGCGACGGCGAGGTCATGCAGGTTCGGGAAGGGGGCACGCGGGGCGTTCGCCGGGGTAGGACACACGACCCTTGGGCGGCGGCGCGGATTCTACCCCCAGCCGCGAACCAAAGCGCTATGATCGCGACCACCGGCAGGGGTGCCGCCGCTCGCGTGCGCCTCGACCGGCCACGATTGAAAGAGGAGGACCCATGATTCGATCCGTTCGCGCCGCAGCCGTTTCCCTCGCGCTCGCCACCGCGCTCGCGCTCCCCGCCTTCGATGCCGGCGCCAAGACGCTGCGCTGGGCCGGCCGGGGCGACATGCAGACCACCGACCCGCACTCGCAAAACGAAAACCTCACCAACAACATCAACCAGCTCGTCTACGAGTTCCTGCTGGTCAGGGACAAAAAGCTGCAGCTCCAGCCGTCGCTCGCGGAATCATGGACCGCGGTGAATCCGACCACCTGGCGGTTCAAGCTGCGTCCGGGCGTCAAGTTCCACGACGGCACGCCGTTCACCGCCGACGACGTCGTGTTCAGCTTCGAGCGCGCGCGCTCCGACACGTCGCAGCTTCGCGCCTATGCCAACGCCGCGGGCATCCCGAAGAAGATCGACGACCTGACGGTCGAGTTCACGACCAACGGCCCCAATCCGGTCGAGCTCGAGCACATCGTGACGATCAACATCATGAGCAAGGCGTGGTGCGAGAAGAACCGCGCGACGAAGCCGCAGAACTACACCCAGAAGGAGGACATGATCACCGCGCGGCAGGCCAACGGCACGGGTCCCTACATGCTGAAAGCCCGGGAGCCGGACGTGAAGACGGTGCTCGCGAAGAATCCGAACTGGTGGGGCCTCAAGGAGAAACGGTTCGAGGGCAATGCCGACGAGGTGATCTACACGCCGATCGTCTCCGACGCGACGCGGGTCGCGGCGCTCCTGTCGGGCGAGGTCGACCTCGTCAACGACCCGCCGCCGCAGGACGTGCCGCGCCTCGCGCAGACGCCGGGGATCAAGGTGCTGGAAGGCACGGAGAACCGGATCGTGTTCATCGGGATGGACCAGGCGCGCGACGAGCTCCTCTATTCCAATATCAAGGGCAAGAATCCCTTCAAGGACAAGCGCGTTCGCCAGGCGCTCTACCACGCCGTCGACATCGAGGCGATCAAGAAGAACACGATGCGCGGGCTCTCGCAGCCGTCCGGGGGGATGCTGCCGTCGCCGCTCACCACGACGCCCGCGATCGAGAAGCGGCTCCCTTACGACCGCGAGCGCGCGAAGAAGCTTCTGGCCGAGGCGGGCTATCCAAACGGCTTCGAGGTGACGCTCGATTGTCCGAACAACCGCTACGTCAACGACGAGAAGATCTGCCAGGCGCTGGCCGCGATGTGGGCGCAGATCGGCGTCAAGGTCGCGGTGAACTCGATGCCGCGCGCGACGTACTTCCCCAAGCTCGAAAAAACCGAGACGAGCATGTACATGCTGGGCTGGGGTGGCGCGAACACCGACGGGATTTTCGTGCTGCAGCCGGTGCTGTCGACCTACAACGGCAAGGGCGACGGCGACTACAACTACGGCCGCTATTCGAACGCGAAGCTCGATGAGCTCACGGCGAAGATCAAGACCAACATGAAGGAAGAGGAACGGCTGGGCGAGATCCACGACGCGCTGCTCGCGCACAACGCCGAGACCAACCATATCCCGTTGCACCGGCAGGTGATCCCGTGGGCGACGCGCAGCAACGTCAGCGCGGTGCATCGGGCCGACAACAACGTCATCCCCTACTGGGTCACGATCCAGTAGGACGCCGGGGAATCGTCCTTTCGGCCCAGCTCGCGAAGGCATCCGCCATTTCGGCTCGGACTTCCGAGTCGTTGCGTCCCGTGCGCGCGGGGACGTGAAAGGAATGGTCCGCATCCGCGAACAGCTCGAGGGTCGCCCGCGCGCCGAGGCGTCCGGCGAGGGCCTTGCATGAGCTGCAAATCCGCGAGCTCGTCGCGCGTCCCTTGGAGGAACAGCATCGGGATCTGCACCGCGGACAGGTGGGCTCCACGCTCGTCCGACGGTTTCCCGGCGGGATGCAGCGGAAATCCCAGAAACGCGAGGCCGCGGACCTCCGGCAACGGCGATTCGGCCTGCGCGGCCGACGTCATGCGGCCGCCAAACGACCTGCCGCCTGCGAGCAGCGGCAGGTCGGGCAGGAGCCGCGAGGCTGCGGCTACCGCAACGCGGACGGTGGCGTGCGCGACCTTGGGCGAATCCGGTCGCTTCGAGCCCTTCTCCATGTAGGGAAACTGATAGCGAAAGGTGGCGATGCCGCGCACGGCAAGATCGTGCGCGATGGCTGCCAGGAACGGATGCGTCATGCCGGCGCCGGCACCGTGCGCCATCACGTAGCAGGCGCGTGCGCCGGGGGGCGCCAGCAGCAAGCCACTGACGCGCTCCTTGTTGCTGACGGCGATCGTCACCGGTTCGGATTTTGCGTTCACCTTCAGCCCGCGAGCGCAATCTCGACGCGCCGGTTGCGCCGGCCCTCGCTGCGAATCTTGAGCACGCGGATCGCGCCGATCTCGGCGATGTTGCGTACATGCGTGCCGCCACAGGGTTGCAGGTCGATCCCCGGAATGCGCAGCAGGCGAACGCGTCCCCCGCCGCGCGGGGGCTGCACGCTCATCGTCTTGACGAGCTCGGGCCGGGCATCGAGCTCCTCGTCGGTGATCCAGACGGTCTCCGTCTCGACGCCGCGCGCGATCAGCGCGTTCGTCTCCCGCTCGATCCTGGCGGCGTCGAGCAGGCTCATGTCGATGTCGAAGTCGAGGCGCGCCTTGTCCGGAGCAATGTTGCCGCCGGTCACCGGCGCGACCACCACGCACGACATCACGTGCAGCGCCGTGTGCAGGCGCATCAGCGCATAGCGGCGCGGCCAGTCGAGCTCGAGCGCGAGCGTTTCGCCAGGCAGCGGCTGCGGCATCCCCGGAGCAACGATGTGCCGCACGCTGTCCTGCGTGTCGCCCTTGCGTGTGTCGGCGATGGCGATCCGCTCGCCGTTCGCGCGCAGCAACACGCCTGCGTCGCCCTGCTGCCCGCCACCGGTCGGGTAGAAGATCGTGCGGTCGAGCTCGATGCCGCGTTCGTCCACGGCGACGACCCGCGCGCTCGCGGTCTTCGCGTAGGCGTCGGCCCTGAAGATGAGCTCGGTACTCATCGGTGCGCGCTCCTTCCGTTGTCTTGGCCGGGCTCGATCCTTAGCGGCGAGGCGAGCCGCATCAGCGCTTCCGCGTACGCCGGCGCCGTCGGCTCGTGCATGAAATACACATGGATTCTGCTGCCACGACGTGGCGTCGAGCGTGCGCGCCCAACTGCTTGAGATCATCGTCCGAGTACGATTCGAGCCGCAGCCGCACATAGCCCCAAGCGCGCGGTCTCGACGAGCGGCGGCGGCGCGTTGTCTTCGCGCTCGGAGAGGACAGAGCGCCGCGCCCGCCGCCTTCAGCGCGGCGTAGACGTCGTCGGCAAACCAGGTGTCGTTGCGAAATTCGAACGCGGCGCGATGGTCGTCGGGAAGGAGGCCGAGAAACGCCGTAAGGCGCGGCAGGTCTTTTTTGAGGTTCGGCGGGAGCTGGAACAGCACCGGACCGCGCTTGGCGCCGAGCGCGGCGAGGTTGCGGTAGAGAAACCCCAGCGGCTCGGCGGCCGTTTCCGCCTTGATCCGCGCGATATGCGTGATCCGCCGTGACGCCTTGATCGAGAACCGGAACGCGTCGGGCGTCGAGCCGGCCCAGGATTCGAGCACGCTCGTCTTGGGCATCCGGTAGAACGTATTGTTGATCTCGACCGTCGGCAGGCGCTCGGCGTACCAGGCCAGCATGTCCTCGGGCTTGATGTCGTCGGGATAGAACGTTCCCTTCCATTCCTTGAACGAATAGCCGCTCGCCCCTGCCAGGAGCCTCGAAGTCGTCATATCGATCGCCTCGCCTTGTGCCGTGGGCCCGTAGAATCCCACTATGGCCAAAAACAGCCTGACCGAATATTCGGCCAAACGGACGTTCACGGCCACCCCCGAGCCGCCGGCGGCCGTTCCCGCCACCGGGAGCGGGCCGCTGCTGTTCGTCGTCCAGCAGCATTCCGCACGGCGGCTGCACTACGACTTCCGGCTCGAGTGCGACGGCGTCCTCAAGTCGTGGGCCGTTCCCAAGGGGCCCGCGCTCGATCCGAACGAAAAGCGCCTTGCCGTGCATGTCGAGGATCACCCGTACGACTATGCCTCGTTCGAAGGCGTGATTCCACCCGGGCCAATACGGCGCGGGCGAAGTGATCGTCTGGGATTGCGGCGTCTATTCGCCCGACGAGGGGGGCGCGACGTGGTTCCACGATCGCGCGCAGGCGGAGCGCGAGGTGAGGGAAGGCCTCGCCAAGGGCAAGCTGAGCGTCCTGCTGCGCGGCGAGAAGCTCAAGGGCTCGTTCGCGTTGGTGCGCACCAAGGAGGCGAAGCAGTGGCTGCTGCTGAAGCACAAGGACCGCTTCGCCGCGCCCGTCGATGTCACCGCGCAGAATCGCTCGGTGCTCTCCGGCAATGGCGGTCGAGGAGCTCAAGTTCGTCCCCGCGCATCGCATGCGCGCCGCGCGAGCTCGTCCCTTCGGGCAAGGTCGGGCCGATGCCCGCGAAGCTCGCGCCGATGCTCGCCGAAGCGGGCGACGCCCCGTTCAATCGTCGCCGATTGGATGTGGGAGCCGAAGCTCGACGGCTATCGCGTGCTCGCCTTCATCGACGAGCAGTGGGGTCAAGCTGCGCTCGCGGCGAGGCCTCGAGCTTGCGCCGACAGTTCCCGCGGCTCGCCGCGGAGCTTGGCCGGCAGGCCGTGAACGGAATGATCCTGGACGGCGAGCTCGTGGCATTCGACGCGCGCCGGCAAGCCGTCGTTCGCGCGCGCTGCAGGATCGCGCGCAGCTGAAGACCGAGCGGGACATCGCCGCCGCCGACCAGAGCACGCCCGTGGTCTTCTATTGCTTCGATCTGCTGCATTTCGCCGGGATCGATCTGCACCCGCTCGCCTTACCAGGATCGACGGCGCTATCTCGCCCAATGCCTGCTGCCGTCGCCGCTCGTCCAGCTCGTGCATGCGGCGGAGGACGGCGTCGCGTTGCAACGCCGCGGCGCTCGCCAGCGGCTTCGAGGGCGTGGTCGCAAAGCGCAAGGAAAGCCGCTACGAGGCCGGCCGGCGCTCGACGTCGTGGGTGAAGGTGAAGCCGACGCACGAGCGCGGATTTCGTCATCGGCGGCTATACGAAAGGGAAGGGCTCGCGCGCGCCGCTCGGCGCGATCCTCGTCGGCTACTGGGAGGGACAACGGCAGGGCAAGCTGCGCTACGCGTCGCACGTCGGCTCGGGCTTCGACGAGCGCACGCTGGCAGCAGGTCAAGGCGCGGTTGAAGCCGCTGCAACGAAGCACGTGCCCGTTCGCCGAGGAGCCGGAGCTGAACGGCCCGACGACGTGGGTCGAGCCCGAAGCTCGTCGCCGAAGTGAGCTTCCAGAGCTGGACCGAGGACGATCATCTGCGCGCGCCGGTGTTCCTGCGCCTGCGCGACGACGTCGATCCGCAGGACGGTGCGTCGCACGAAGCCGGGCAGCGCTGCGCCGACCAGCGCGACCGACCGGCGGACCCGATCGACGACATCGTCGCGCAGCTCGAAAACACGAAGCCCGCGTTCACGCTCGCGGTGGGGCCGCACCGGATCCGCCTGACGCAATCTCGATCGCGTCTATTGGCCGGCCGATCCGGCGCTGAAGCAGCCGGCGCTCACCAAGCGCGATCTGCTGCGCTACTGCGCGCAGGTGTCGCCGTACATGCTGCCGCATCTCGCCGATCGTCCGCTCACGATGATCCGCATGCCCGACGGCATCCGCGGCCAGCGATTTTTCCAGAAGCACTGGGAGCAGGAGCGGCCGGAGTTCGTCGAGACGATCACCGTGTTCTCGGGCCACAAGGACGAGCGGCACGAGTATCTGCTGTGCAACAACCTCCCGACGCTTTTGTGGCTCGCGCAGTCCGGGACGCTCGAATTTCACATCTGGCATTCGCGCGCGAAGGCCGGTCCCGATGCGCGCTCGAAAGCACCGACTACGCGAGCTCGCTCGCGTCGCTCGAGGCCTCGGTGCTCAACTATCCCGACTACGTGCTGTTCGATATCGATCCGTACATCTATTCGGGCAAGGAGGCGGACGGCGCGGAACCCGAGCTCAACACCGTCGCGTTCGAGAAGGGCAAGGAGGTGGCGTTCTGGTTGCGCGAGCTCCTGCAGAGCATGTCGCTCGAGCCGATCGTCAAGACCTCGGGCAAGACCGGCCTGCACGTGTTCGTGCCGATCCGGCGCACGATCGATTTCGACGCCGCGCGCCATGTGTCGGAGCTCGTCGGCCGGCACCTGATGCGGGCGCATCCCAAGGACATCACGCTCGAGTGGAGCGTCCCCAAGCGGACCGGCAAGATCTTCATGGATTACAACATGAACGTCCGCGGCAAGACCCTGAATGTGGCTTATTCGCCACGCGGCGAGGCCGGAGGCGCCGGTTTCCATGCCTCTGACGTGGGAAGAGCTTGCCAGCGCCCACCCGCTCGACTTCAGAATCACGAACGTGCCGCAGCGGCTGGCGCAAACGGGCGACCGCTGGGCCGACGCCCTCGACCGCAAGCAGAGTCTCGAGCAAGCGCTCGCGGGGACGACGGCGTCAAACGAGTAGGAGGCAGAGCATGGCTGCACGATCGATTGCGAGTTTGACGGTCTCTTTCGGGCTGGTGTCGATCCCGGTGAAGCTCTATTCGGCCACGGAGGCGAGCAAGGCGATTTCGTTCAATATGCTGCACAAGACCTGCGGCTCGCGGTTGAAGCAGCAGTACTTCTGCATCAAGGAGGAAGTCCCGGTCGCGCGCGAGGACATGGTGAAAGGCTATGAATTCGCGAAGGACCAGTACGTGATGTTCACGCCCGAAGAGCTGAAGGCGATGGAGGAAACCGGCACGCACATGGCCGAGATCACCGAGTTCGTGCCGCTCGAGTCGGTCGACCCGGTGTACTTCGACAAGGCGTACTACCTCGCTCCGGATAAAGGCGGCGCCAAGCCTTACGCGCTGCTTGCGAGCGCATTGCGGGAATCGAAGCGCTGCGCGCTCGGGCGCTGGGCCGCGCGCGGCAAGCAGTACATCGTGATGCTCCGCCCGGTCGAGGACGGCCTCGTGATGCAGCAGCTCCTCTACGCGGGCGAGGTGCGGGCGATGAAGGATCTCGAGATCCCGAAGACCGAGGTCAAGCCCGCCGAGCTCAAGCTCGCGCAACAGTTGATCGAGCAGCAGGCGTCGGAGACGTTCGATCCGAGTGCGTACACCGACGACGTGGCGGCGCGCATCGAAGCGGCCGTGCAGAAAAAAGTCGAAGGCCAGGAGATCACGCTGGCCGAGGCGCCCGAAGGCGGCGCGCAGGTCATCGATCTCATGGAAGCGTTGCGCGCCAGCCTCGAGAGAAAGGCGCCGGCGCGCGCCAAGGCCCCCGAGCCGGCGACGGCGGCGAGGAAGCCGGCGAAACGGGCCGAGCGGCCAAGCTCGCCGCCGAGCCGGCCGCCGCGCCGGCCGAACGCAAGGCGGGCGAAGAAAGCTTAGCGAGAGAACCCGCGGGGCAGGTAGTGCAACCGTACGGCGTCCGTGACGTCGAGAAGCTGCTGCGCCTGTCGCGCAGCACGATCCGGGCGTTGATCGGAGCCGGCTTCGTCTCGCCCGCGCGCGGGCCCCGCGGCGCCTGGCGGTTCTCTTTCCAGGATCTGATCGTGCTGCGCACGGCCCAGGCGCTGGCCGAGGCGAAGGTGCCCCAGCGACGGATCACGAAATCCCTGAAGGAGCTTCGCGGCCACCTCCCTGACGCGATGCCGTTGTCGGGACTTTGCATCGGCGCAGTGGCAGACCGCGTCGTCGTGCGTGAAGGCGGCAGCCGCTGGCAGGCGGAATCGGGTCAATACCTGCTCGAGTTCGAGGGCGAACCCCGCCGATGGCTCGTTGAGCGTGATCGAGCGCGCGCCCGGCGCTCCGGTCTCGAGCAGCGCAGGGGAATGGTTCGCCAGAGGAGCGTCGCTCGAGAACCAGGACGCGAAGGGTGCGCAGGAAGCCTACGAGCGTGCCATCGGCGAGGATCCCAGGTTCCTCGATGCTCACATCAATCTGGGCCGGCTCCTGCACGAGGGCGGGCCGCTTCGCAAAGGCCGAGCGCGTTTATCGCGAGGCGATCAGGCGCTGCGGCAACGATCCGGTCCTGCTCTACAACCTCGGCGTGCTGCTCGACGACCAGGGCCGGCTACCGGACGCCGTGGTCGCGTACGAAGCCGCGCTGACGAGCGACCCCGGCCTCGCCGATGGCCATTACAACCTGGCGCTGTTGTATGAAAGGCTCGCCAAGCCGAAGGAGGCCCTCCGGCATATGGCGCGGTATCGCAGCTTGATCGGTGCGCGATCGAAATGAGAATCCGGATGGGTCAGGATTCCGGCGTAGTCTCGACCCGCTGCGATGATGAGTGCGGCTGGGCGGCGGCGAACGGCGGTGCCGCATCGTGCGGCGCCAGCCGGCCGAGATAGCGTGTCGCAACGATGCCGACCGCGACGCCCACGACGGCGAGCAGCGCGAACTCCACCCACCCGTCCCGGGTGCCCGTGACTACGGCGGTCTCCGCCGCGTCGATCAGCGCGGCCGCCACCAGGTAGCCCGGCACGGTCCGCGCATCGAAGCGCAGCACGTAATAGACGACCGCCGTGGCCACGAGCCCGGCCGCAATGCCCTCCGCAAGCGCGGCGCCGACAGCACCGGCCTTGAGTGCGACGAGGCCCGTGATGAGCGCGACGACCGCGGCGCCGGCAACCCAGGACCGGCGCGTCCAGGCCGCGGTGACGCGTTCGAGCATGTGCAGCACGAACAGCCCGATTGCAATCGACGAGACCGTCGACAGACCACTCAGAGCGGCGGCGACCCAGGGCCACGCCGCGGACTCGAACCCGGACGAAGGCCAGAGGGGAGTCTCGGCTTGGACGGAGCTGCCTGCCAGCGCGCCCGCACCGGCGACAAGAAACGCGCCGGCAACCCCGACCGCCCACGGCGGGAGCCGCCCGGCGGCCGGCACATTCGGCGTCGTGCGCGCCGCCCAGAAGCCCACCCCCGCAGCGAGTGCGATGAGCAGCGCCGCAAAACTTGCCGCTAGGAGCGAGCCCGCGACGGCGAGCAATGCCTGCCACACGATGGGTTCGGTCGTCTTCAACTGCATCGCGAGCGAAGGCCACATGACGGCGATGCCCGCGGCCGAGGCCGCAAATACCAGCGCGAGGACGACCTTGAGTGCGCGGTTGTCGCAATGGCCGCGCATCCAGCTCCGCACGCCGGCGATGAGCGCCGCGAGCGCCGCGAGGACGAACGCCAGGCCGCCCACCATCTTCGCGATCTGCATGCGTCCGGAACGCTCGCGCTCGGCGCGGAGCCAGGATTCCGGCACGTGGACGAACCGTCCGGCACCGGTGATCTCGTCGCCGGCAACCGTCACCGCCGTACGCGCCTCGCCGTCCTTGCCGACGTCGACGCGCGGATCCGAAAACACGAACGTCCAGTCGGTGCGCGCCGGCCGATCCCTCTCGTCCGCCGCGACCAGGGTCAATGCGGCCGGGTCCGCGCCGAAGTTCTCGCGCACATGCCGCTCGGCGAGGGCCAGCGCAGCATCCTTCGACAGTCGCGGCCCGGGTCGCGCCTCGGGCAGCACATGCCGCATCTGGCGCACTTCGCCGCCGGGCTCGATGGCCACGCGCCACTCCTCGGCGCGCGCGGCGACGTCCCCTTCGAACATCGCGTAGCGCACCTCCCAGAGCGGAGGCGCGAGTGTCGTCCCGATCAGCGCACGATAGGCCGCGGGGCCCGCCTCGCGCCACACGAACTTGTGCTGCGTCCACTGTGAGTCGTCGCTCGCCTGACGCTCCGTCGAGAAGCGGCGCCATTCGGGTCCGAGCGTGACACCGCGTGCCTTCAGTGCGGCGTCGGCGGCGGCCTCCGCCGTGGCGCGATCGAGCACGTTGGGCGGCACGTCCGCCCGCATCGGAGTGAAGGCGAACCAGGCGACGAGACCCGCGAGTCCAAGGTACGGCAACGAACGCTGGACGAGGTCCTGACCGCGCGAGGCCACGATGAGCCGGGCTCCCTGGTAACTCACCGGCGCGGCGGCACGGGGACTCCACGCCCCGTTACGAAACGCCGCCGGAAATTCGCGCCACGCGCCTGCCCCGATTCGCCGCCACAGCACAATGCCGAGCGGCACGAGTCCAGCCGCTAACACCGCGGCACGCTGGATCCAGGCGCCAGGCGCTTCGACCAGGAACAGCGGGATGGAGAACAGCGCGAGATCGAACAATGCGTGCAGCAAGATCGTGGGCAGCAACCCGAAACGCAGGAAGATCGCGGCCCAGAGCATTGAAGGCAGCAGGAGCTCCACGAGGCGCGAATACGACGGCAGGCCGGGGTAATTCGCGTGCGCCCCTCCGAAAATCACGGCCTGCAGCACGAACGCGATGGCGATGCCCAACCTGCGGCGCCCGAAGTGCGCGCCGATCAGCGCGCCGAGCGCAAGCGGAACCGCGCGAAAGAGGCATTCCTCCATGAACCCCGCCTGCAGCGAAACAGCGATCGGCATCAGCGCCGGCACTGCGTACGAGAGGATGTTGGGATCGGTCAGCACCTCGGACGGCTGCCACCAGCCGAGCCAGCGGTTCGTCGCGTAATAAAAGCCGGCGACGAGCGCGAGCTCGATGGGCACGAAGCCGTAGCCGCCGAGGGTGCGCCCGAGCACCGCGCGCGACGCGCCGCCTTCGGCCGACCAGACCCGCCACAATTGCGGCTGGTGGGGGAACGCGCGCCGCGCAAGGCTTTCCGCCGCCATGAACACGAGCCCGTACGCGAGCCCGCCGCCGAGGGCGACGGCCGCCACGGTCCCGAACTGACGCAACCAGAACGTGGTCGTCGATTGCGCAGTGTCGAAGTCGAACCAGGCGGTCGGGGCCGCGGATAGCGCCGTGGCCGCCATCAATCCGCCGACGACGAATCCCGCGGCGAGCGCCGGCCGGACGGCCAGCCAATGCTGGCGCGCGAGCCACAGCACGCCGAGTATGCAGCCGCCAAGCCCGTAGAGGAGCCCGGCCGACAATCCGGCGATTCCCGCGATCGTGTCGTTCGCGCTGCGCAATTCGCGGAACCGTCGCTCGTAGGATTCGGGCAGGTGCACATACGGCGCAATCTCGGTGAGCTCGTCGCCGGCGACCGTCAGCCGCAGCCTGATGCGCGCCTCGCCCAGCATTTCTGCGCGCTGGTAGACGAACGTGTGGTCGATCCTGCCGGCGGGACGCGTCTGCTGCGACTGCTCGAGCAACACATACGGCTTGAGATCGAGCTTCCAGTCCGACGCCGCGCGCTCCTCGGCCAGCGTCCGCGCCGCGCGGGCCGAAAGCGCCTTGGTGGCGGCGTCGCGCACATAGGCTTCAGGCACGCGGCGCCCGAAGCCGTTCGACGCGCCGTCGGGCCGGAATCGGATCGTGACCTCGTTCACTTCTCCGGGCCGGAAGATCCGCACGTCCCACCAGTACGGCGCGTAGACATCGCCCTTAACCAACGCGCCGAACGCCGCACGGCCGCCGCCTTCGAGCTCGACGTAATTCTGCGTGGCGCTGTCGTGGGCGAAACGAACGGCGCTGCGCGCATCTTCCGGCGCGAGCGCCATCAGCGCTGCGGTCGCCTCCGCCTTCGCCAGAGCCTCGGCGCGCGAGAATGTGATGTCGAGATTGACGAGCGGGATCGCGAGCGGAAAGAGCCGCCAGGCGATCGCCAAACTGATCGCCGCGAGCGCGGCGTACGCGATCCAGAACGCGGGCTTACGAGTCCAGGCGGTGGCCACCGCATCTTGAAAGGGTGTCAAGCGCGTACTCCGATCACGCCTCGCGCAGCGAGCGCGGCGATCGCTGCCGGGTCGAGCGCGAGCCGCTCGCGCAGGACCTTCGCGGTGTGCTCGCCCAGGAGCGGCGGCGGACGTCCGTATTCAGCCGGCGTGACCGAAAACCGGATCGGCATGCCGACCTGCGGCACGCTGCCGGCGGATGGATGCGACAGATCCATCCGCAAGCCGCGCGCCGCTATCTGCGGATCGGCGAACACCTGATCAATGCGGTTGATCGGCCCGCAAGGCACGCCCAGCGCCTCGAGCGCGGCGAGCCACGCGTATTGGGTTCGCGTCCGCATCACTTCGGCCACGAGCGGCACGAGAATGGCGCGGTGACGCACGCGATCGGCGTTCTTCGCGAAGCGCGCGTCCGCCGCCCACGAGCGCCGGTCCGCCGCCTCGCAGAATTTCGCGAACTGGGCGTCGTTGCCGACCGCGAGGATCACGTGGCCGTCGGCGCACGCGAAGGCCTCGTAGGGCACGATGTTCTGGTGCGCATTGCCGGCCCGTCCGGGTGGCGTCCCGGTGACGAGGTAGTTGAGATTCATCACCGCCATCATTGCCACGGCCGAGTCGAAGAGGCATGTATCGATCCACTGCCCCTTCCCCGTGCGGTCGCGATGCGCGAGCGCCGCCTGGATGGCCACGGTTGCGAACATCCCCGTCATCAGGTCGGTGATCGCGATGCCCGCCTTCTGCGGGCCGCCGCCCGGCAAGTCGTCGCGCTCGCCGGTGACGCTCATGAATCCCGACATGCCCTGGATGATGAAGTCGTATCCGGCACGGTCCGCGTACGGACCGTTTTGTCCGAAGCCCGTGATCGATGCATAGACGAGCCGCGGGCTGGCCGCGGCGATGGTCGCATAGTCGAGCCCGTATTGCGCAAGCCCGCCCACCTTGTAGTTCTCGACGAGCACGTCGGACTGCCGCGCGAGATCGCGCACGATCCGCTGTCCGTCGGACGTCGTGAAATCGACGGCCACCGAAAGCTTGCCGCGATTGCATGACAGGTAATACGCGGCTTCTCCCGTGTCGCGCCCGCCTTCATCCTTGAGGTACGGCGGACCCCACGCGCGCGTGTCGTCGCCGACGCCAGGCCGCTCGACCTTGATGACCGTCGCGCCGAGGTCCGCGAGCAGCTGCGTGCACCACGGCCCCGCGAGCACGCGGGACAGATCGAGGATGGTGAGATGGGAGAGAGGACCGGGCACGGCGCGTATCGGCGGGGCAAAGCGAGAAAAGAGCGCGGCTCGCCTGCGCCGCGCCCCGATTCTACCTGCCGGCGTGCAGCTACTCGACAGCCTTGACGAGGTCCTCGACGATCTTCTTCGCGTCGCCGAACACCATCATCGTCTTGTCCATGTAGAAGAGCGGATTGTCGAGGCCCGCATAACCCGAGGCCATCGAGCGCTTGTTGACGATGACGGTCTTGGCCTTGTGCGCCTCGAGGATCGGCATCCCGTAGATCGGACTGCCCTTCTGCTCGGCGAGCGGGTTCACGACGTCGTTCGCGCCCAGGATCAGCGCCACGTCGGCATTGCCGAACTCGCCGTTGATGTCCTCCATCTCGAATACCTGGTCGTACGGCACCTCGGCTTCGGCCAGCAGCACGTTCATGTGGCCGGGCATCCGGCCCGCGACCGGATGGATCGCGTATTTGACGTTGACGCCTTTCGCGATCAGCTTCTGCGCGAGCTCCTTGACCGCGTGCTGCGCGCGCGCCACGGCGAGACCGTAGCCCGGCACGATGATCACCGTCTCCGCATTGCCCATGATGAACGCCGCGTCGTCGGCGCTGCCCGACTTGACCGCCTTCTGCCCCGTATCTGCGACCGCGGTGCCTTCCGCCGCGCCGAAGCCGCCCAGGATCACGCTGAAGAACGCGCGGTTCATCGCCTTGCACATGATGTACGAGAGGATGGCGCCGGAAGAGCCCACCAGCGAGCCGGCGATGATCAGCATCGGATTGTTGAGCGAGAAGCCGATGCCGGCCGCCGCCCAGCCCGAGTAGCTGTTCAGCATCGAGATCACGACCGGCATGTCCGCGCCGCCGATCGGGATGATGATGAGCACGCCGAGCAGGAAGGCGAGCGCCGTCATGACGATGAACGGCATCCAGCCGCCGCCCAGGAAGAACCAGATGCCGAAGCCGATCATCGCGATGCCAAGCAGCAGATTCAGGACGTGCTGGCCCGCAAACGTCACCGGCGCGCCGCTGATCCGGCCGGACAGCTTGCCGAACGCGATCACCGAGCCCGAGAACGTGATCGCGCCGATGAACGTGCCGAGGAAGAGCTCGAGCTTGTTGCCGGTCGGGATTTCCGCCGGCAACCCGAACGCTACCGGATTGTTGACCGCCGCCACCGCGATCAGCACGGCGGCCATCCCGACCAGCGAGTGGAAGGCCGCGACCAGCTCCGGCATTTGCGTCATCTGCACGCGCCTTGCGATCACCGCGCCGATCGCGCCGCCGACGGCGATGCCGACCAGGATCATCGCGATGTTCTTCGTGTGCGAGAACACGAGCGCCAGCGTGACGACGACGGCAATCGTCATGCCGATGATGCCGAGCAGATTGCCGCGGCGGGCGGTCGACGGATGTGACAGGCCTTTGAGCGCGAAGATGAAGCAGATCGACGCGACCAGGTACCAGAGGGCGACCTGGTTGGCGGTCATGGCTGTTTCTCCCCGGATCCCGCCGTCATGCTTTCTTCTCCGGCGATGCCTTCGGCTCTTTCTTCCGGAACATCTCGAGCATTCGCTGGGTGACGAGGAAGCCGCCGAACGCGTTGATCGACGCCATCACGACCGCGGCGACGCCGACCCAGCCGCCCCAATCGAAGACCTCGGGTCCGGCGGCAAGCATCGCGCCGACCAGAATGATCGCCGAGATCGCGTTGGTCACCGACATCAGCGGCGTGTGCAGCGCCGGGGTGACGCTCCACACGACGTGATAGCCGACGATGATCGCCAGCACGAAGATGATGAGGTAGAAGACGATCGGTTCGACGCCTGCGGCCATGATGGGCTCTCCGTTCGATGCGGTTTACTGCTTCTTCGGCACAACCTGCCCGCCCTCGCAGACGAGCGTCGCGACGACGATCTCGTCGTCCTTCGGCACCGCGAAGTCGCCAGTCTTCGCGTCGAGCGACAGGGCGAGGAAATTGAGCACGTTGCGGGCATACAGCGCGCTCGCGTCGGTCGGCACCGTCGCGGCGAGATTCGGGATGCCGACGATCTTGACGCCGTTTTTCACCACGACACGGTCGAGCTCCGCGCCTTCGACGTTGCCGCCCTGCTCGATGGCGAGGTCGACGATCACCGCGCCGGGCTTCATCGCCGCGACGGTCTCGGCCTTGATGAGCTTGGGCGCCGGCCTGCCCGGGATCAACGCGGTCGTGATCACGACGTCCATCGCCTTGCACCGCTCGTGGACGATGCCCGCCTGCCGTGCCATCCACTCGGGCGGCATCGGCCGCGCGTAGCCGCCCACGCCTTCGGCGATCTGTTTCTCCTCCTCGTTGGCGTACGGCACGTCCATCCACTTGCCGCCGAGCGATTCGACCTGGTCCTTCACCGAGGGGCGCACGTCCGAGGCTTCGATCACCGCGCCGAGGCGCTTCGCGGTGGCGATCGCCTGCAATCCGGCGACACCCACACCCATCACCAGCACACGCGCCGCTTTCACCGTGCCCGCGGCGGTCATCAGCATGGGCATGAACTTGCCGTACTCGGCCGCGGCGAGGATCACGGCTTTGTAGCCCGCGATATTGGACTGCGAGCTCAGCACGTCCATCGACTGCGCGCGCGAGATGCGCGGCAGCGACTCGAGCGCGAATCCGGTCACGCCGGCCTTGGCACAGCCCTCGATCGCGGCGGCGTCGAAGGGATTCAGGAGGCCGATGAGAATGGCGCCAGACTTGAGCTTCGGAAGCTCGTCGGGCGTGGGTCCGCGCACCTTGAGCACGATGTCCGCTGCCAGCGCCTCCGCAGCGCTCCCAACGCGCGCGCCCGCCGCCTGGTAATCGCCGTCGGGGTAGCTCGCGGCAGCGCCGGCACCCGCCTCGACGACGATTTCATGCTTGCCGCTGGCCGCGTATTTCTTCACCGTTTCGGGCGTAGCGGCAACGCGCGTCTCGCCCGGACGCGTTTCGCGTGGAATGCCGATCAGCATGGCGGAATCCCCAGTGAGGTGCCGGGCGGGCCGTCGCCCGCCGACGTTTTGATTTCGCGTAATGCTGCCACAAACCGGCGCTCTGCGCCTGACCCATGTCACGTTCGTTGCACTACCATGTCGCCTCCTGACGCGGAAGCGGCGGCCCATGAACGAACGCTGGCGAGAACATTTCGACCACGATGTCGCATTCCATCGGAAGACGGCGGCCATCTACGACCACGTCAACACGGAGCCGCGGCTACTCGCGAACGACCTGCTGTTCGCCCCGCTCGACCGCCATGTCGCACCGGGCGAGTCGATGCTCGATTTGGGATGCGGCACAGGCCAGATGCTGCTGCGCCACGCCGCTCGCTTCCGGCGCGCCGTCGGCGTCGATCACAGCGCCGAAATGCTCGACGTCGCACGGCGAAGAGTGCCCGGCGTGGCGGCGGGCCGGTGCGCGCTCGTGGAGTCCGACTTCTTCCAGTACCTCAACGCCGATGACGATCGCTACTCGCTCGTGACCTGCGTGGGTTGCCTGCACCATCTGCCGGCCGATGCCTTCGAAGTCTTCTTCCGCTTGGTGCGGGCGCACCTCGCGGGCAAGGGGCAGCTGCTGCTCGCCGAGCCGGTCGACACCGGCGGCCGGACGGCGCCTTCGCTCGTGACAAGATGGAACGCCAAATCGGTGATGGTGACGCGGGCCCCGCTGATGCCGATGGAGGAGAGCCATGAAGCGCCGATCGGCGACGACGTGCTGCTGCGACAGCCGGAGCGCTACGGCTTTCGCCGCGTGATCGTGTCGCGGGGCTGGGAGATGTTCCAGCATCGCTTGCCCGCCACGGCGTTCGATCACGTGGCAATGCGCTACCTCCACGCCCGGTATGGGCGCACAGGGAATGTCGTCGCGGCGTTGTGGGAGGCGATCTGAACGGGGCGCCCGGCGCTCAGACCGCCGCCGCGATGGCCTTGCCCACTTCCTCGGTCGTAGCCTTGCCGCCGATGTCCGGCGTTCTCGGCGCCGAAGGATCGGCCAGGACGCGCTCGATTGCGCCGACCACCGCGGCCGCGGCGTCGGGATGGCCGAGGTGCTCCAGCATCAGCGCGCCGGACCAGATCTGGCCGATCGGATTGGCGATCCCCTTGCCCGCGATATCCGGCGCCGAACCGTGCACGGGCTCGAACAGCGACGGATGTTCCCGCTCCGGATTGATGTTGCCCGACGGCGCGATGCCGATCGTGCCGCAGACCGCCGGACCGAGATCCGACAGGATGTCGCCGAACAGGTTTGAGCCGACGACGACGTCGAAGCGCTCCGGCCGCGCGACGAAATGCGCCACGAGGATGTCGATGTGGAACTGATCGGTCCGGATGCCGGGATAGCGGCCGGCCATTTCCCGGAAGCGCTCGTCCCAGTACGGCATCGTGATCGAGATGCCATTCGACTTGGTCGCGGAGGTCAAATGCTTCGCGGTGCGCTTCCCCGCGAGCTCGAACGCGAATTGCAGGATGCGGTCCACACCCTTGCGCGAGAAGATCGACTCCTGGAACACGATCTCGCGCTCCGTCCCCTCGAACATGCGGCCGCCCACCGACGAATACTCGCCTTCGGTGTTCTCGCGCACGACGACGAAATCGACGTCGCCCGGCACCTTGTTCGCGAGCGGGCTTGGAATGCCCGGCATCAGGCGGCACGGCCGGAGGTTCACGTACTGATCGAACCGGCGGCGGAACGGGATGAGCGATCCCCACAGGGAAACGTGGTCGGGCACGGTCGCGGGCCAGCCGACGGCGCCGTAGTAGATCGCATCGTGCGGCGAGAGCGTCTCGAACCAGTCCTCGGGCATCATGCGCCCGTGCTTCGCGTAATAGTCGCAGTTCCAGCCGAACTCGCGCCATTCGATGCCGAGCGAGTGCTTGCGCGCCGCGGCCTCGAGCACGCGCATCCCTTCCGGGACGACTTCCTTGCCGATGCCGTCGCCGGGGATGGCGGCGATCCGGTATGACTTCATGATGCCTCCGTCGACGCATTCTAGGGGAAGCCGATGCCGCCTCCAAGTGACGGGTCGCTGTCGATGCGCTCCGTCGTCATCGTGACGCTGCAGCTCGGGCTGATCGCCGTGATCGCGCTCCCGTTCGGCGCCGCGGGCTGGAACCACGCCGCGAGCGCGCTCGTCGCGGCCGGGGCGGCACTATTCGTCTGGGCGCTGACGGCGAATCGCCCGGGCAATTTCAACATCCGGCCCGACCCCAAATCTGGCGGACGACTCGTCCAAAGGGGGCCGTACGGCTACATCCGGCATCCGATGTACTCCGCGTTGATGCTCGCGATGCTGGGGCTGTGCATCGGATACGCGACGCCTTGGCGATGGGCGGCATTCGCCGCATTGGCGATCGTCCTCGTCGTCAAGGCGGGCATCGAGGAGACGGCGATGGCCGCGCGCCACGCGGACTACGCCGACTACGCGCGAAGCACGAGGCGCTTCGTACCGTTCGTCTGGTGATCCCGCATTGTGCGGATCGCCGCATCGTCCATTTGCCCGATGGCGCGAGCAGGAGGCGGGTCCTAGAGTTCGGCCATCAATCCAGGAGAACCGTGATGCTCCGCCCGCTTTATCTCGCCACCCTCCTCATCCTGCAACTCGCGCTCATCGTCAAGCTCGCGCCACCGCTCGCGCAGGCGTTGCGCGTGGACGCTCTCGCCGGCCTCGCGCCGGGAGGCTGGCCCGCGATGCTGCAGCTCATCGCCACGGGGCTCGCCGTCGCCGGCGCGGCATTGGCGCTGGTCTTCCCTGGCGTGGCGCTCGCGCGCCACCGGCGTTCCGGCACGCTTCGCTTTCTCGGCCTGCCGGCTTGGGCGGTCGCTCTCGCGCTGGCGGGCATCACGCTGCTCGGCGCGGCCGCGCTCGGCCTTGCGTTGGCGCCGATGATGCCCGCGGAGCTGCGTGCCATCGCCTATCTCGTTGCGCGGCCCGCCATCACCGGCGGCCTGGCGCTCGCCACCGCCGGCGTGCTCTGTGCCGAGCTCTTGCGCCGCAGCGTCGCCATTGCACGCGGCGCTCGGGCGGGCACGCAATTGCGGCCGGGCCGCATCGAGGTGACGTATCCACCCGAGCTTCGCACCTGCGCGGTGTCGGGCGTCGCTCGGCAGTGAGCGCCGCAGGGCCGACCTAAGGCGCGAACGCGGCCTCCGCGAGAACTTGAGTGGCGAGTTGCCTCGTCGTGTCGGCCGCCGCCCGCGCTCGCAGACGCGCCCTTCGGGCCTGGGCTTCGCCCTGCTCGCGCGGGCGTCCCCCGGAGGGAAGGCGCGCAGCGCCAAGGGTGCATTAAACCGGAGGGGAGACTCGTATGAGCCCCAGCCTTTCCCGCAACTTCTGGATCGGCGTCGTCTCGAAGGAGCATGTCGACATCGGCGTCGCCGGTGGTTTCGCGCAGGTCAACCACGGCAAGGCCGGGCCATTGGAACGAATGCGGGCAGGCGATGGCTTCGCGTTCTACTCGCCGCGCACCGCTTACCCGGATGGCGAGCTCTTGCAAGCCTTCACCGCCATCGGGCGCATCAGGAACGGCACGGTTTACCAAGCCACCGTCAGCGATTCGTTTCGCCCGTTCCGGCTCGACGTCGACTACTTCGCCGCACAGCCGGCGCCGGTGCGTCCACTGATCGACGCGCTCTCGTTCATCCGCAGCAAGGCCCACTGGGGCGCCGCATTTCGCTTCGGCCTGGTGCGAGTGCCGGAGCCCGATTTCGCGCTGATCGCCGCGGCGATGGGCCGCTCGCTTGCAGCGGACTTCGCATCGCCCGCGAAATCGCCGCTACCCTCGACGTAGGGAGCCGACTGCGTTATGTTCGGCGCGATGGATTCCGCGCCGAACGCCGCGACCTCCGTGCCGGCCGTGAAGGTCCGATGGCAGTGGTCGCGGTTCCCGGAACTGGCAGCCGCCGAACTGTACGCGGCGCTCGCCGCACGGCAGCAGGTCTTCACGGTCGAGCAGCACTGCGCATTTCAGGACGCCGACGGCTATGACCTCCACGCCTGGCATCTCTTCGCGTGGGCCGAGCTCTCCCTCCGGTTGTCGGACCCCCCACCCCCCGAGGGCGCAATTCGCGCCTCGGGGCGGCCCTGCGGCGCGGGTCGGCGCTCGTTCTGGCCGGCTACCTGCGGGTGCTCGATCCGGGCCGCAAATTTGCGCGAACCATCGATCGGTCGCGTGTTGACCGTTGCCTCCGTATCGCGGAATCGGATTCGGCCGGACACTGATGGCCGAGGGCATCGCCCGCACCCGCCGCGTCTGGCCGGGACGGCCGGTACGCATCGCGGCGCAGCAACGTCTCGAGCGGTTCTACGCGAGCCTCGGCTTTCGAACGGCGGGGGCGCCATACGAGGAGGACGACATCGCGCACGTCGACATGCTCCTTCGCAGCGCTAGGCCGGAAGCGCTCGTGTGCACTTGCGTTAATATGCGCGCCATCCGTCTCACGCCGCGCCGCCGATGAAGCAGACGTTCCTCGATTTCGAGCAGCCGATCGCCGAGCTGCAGACGAAGATCGACGAGCTGCGCTACGTGCACGAGGATTCGGCCGTCGACATCTCCGACGAGATCACGCGCCTGCAAAAGAAAAGCCACCAGCTCACGAAGGAAATCTACAGCAAGCTGACGGCATGGCAGATCGCGATGGTCGCGCGCCATCCGCAGCGGCCCTACACGCTCGATTACATCAACAGCCTCTTCAGCGATTTCCGCGAGCTGCACGGCGACCGGCAATACGCCGACGACCCCGCCATCGTCGGCGGCCTCGCGCGTTTCAACGGCAAGCCGTGCATGGTGCTCGGCCACCAGAAGGGCCGCGACACCAAGGAAAAGATCTATCCGCAATTTCGGCATGCCGCGCCCCGAGGGCTACCGCAAGGCATTGCGGCTCATGAAGCTCGCCGAAAAATTCGGGCTCCCGCTCTTCACGTTCGTCGACACGCCAGGCGCCTATCCCGGCATCGGCGCGGAGGAGCGGGGACAATCGGAGGCCATCGGCCGCAACCTCTACGAAATGGCTGGACTGCGGGTGCCGATCATCGTGACCGTGGTCGGCGAAGGCGGCTCCGGCGGCGCCCTCGCCATCGCCATCGGCGATGTCACGCTGATGCTCCAATACGCGACGTACTCGGTGATCTCGCCCGAGGGCTGCGCGTCGATCCTGTGGAAATCCGCCGAGCAGGCTCCCGAAGCGGCCGAAACGCTCGGCATCACGGCGCCGCGCCTCAAACAGCTCGGCCTCATCGACAAAGTATTGAACGAGCCCGTCGGCGGCGCGCACCGCGACCCTGCGGCGATGATGGTGACGTTGAAAAAGGCTCTCACCGAGGCGCTGCGCGGCCTCAAGGATCAGCCGCTCGAGACGCTGCTCGAGACGCGCGAGGACAAGATCCTGTCATACGGCAAGTACAAGGAGATCCCCGCCGGCTGATCCCGCCGGCCGGTCGATCGTTCCGGGGCCATGTCCGGACTCACCCGCGGCCGACGTCCAACCGGTGCTGCACGCCGTGCGCGAAGCGTTCGCCGCGATCGACGCGATGCGCAACGGTGCAAGCGTCCTGCGCGTCGCGGTCGCGCTGTCGGGCGGACGCGACTCGATGGTGCTCGTCGACGCCTTCTGGCGTCTCGCGCCGGATCTTCCGTGCGCGCTGTCCGCCGCGCACGTCCATCACGGGCTGTCGAAGGAGGCCGATGCCTGGGCAACGTTCTGCGAACGCGAATGCGCGGCCCGGAACATGCCGTTAGCGGTGTATCGTGTGCACGTCGCACGCGCCGGGGGAGCGAGTCTGGAGGCCACCGCGCGCGCGGCACGCTATGCGGCGCTCGCGACAGTCGACGTGGACGTCATCGCGCTCGCGCATCATGCCGACGATCAGGCGGAGACACTGCTTCTGCAGCTTCTGCGCGGCGCGGGGCCGGCCGGGCTTGCGGCCATGCCGACGTACCGGTCGCCGGCCGCGGGGCCGGCGCTGCTGCGACCGTTGCTGTCGCTGCCGCGCGCGGCGATCGACGCCTATGCTCGCGCTGTCGGTCTCGAGTGGGTCGACGACGAGTCGAATGCCGACACCGGCGTCAAACGCAACTTCATTCGGCGGGACATCGCCCCGCGCCTCGCCGCGGCGTTTCCCGGCTATCCGGTCACCCTCGCGCGGGCAGCCGCTCACCAGGCCGAAGCGGCGGAGCTCCATGACGATCTTGCACGCCTCGATGGGGCCAATGCCATGGGGTCCGAGGTCGATCTCGGCCTGACGCTCGATCGCGCTGCGCTGATCGCGCTCGGCGGACGTGCGCCGCACCGCGCACGCAATCTGCTGCGCTGGTTCCTGCGCCAGCACGGGCTCCGCGCGCCGTCGGCGGTGCGCCTTGCCGTGATGCTCGATCAGCTCACGCAGGCACCGGCGGACGCGCGCGTCCGGCTCGCCCATGCCGGGGCAGAGATCGGCTTTTATCGCGGCCGCGTCATCGTGCACGCGCCGGCTGTCCCGCCGTTCGCCGTCGCATGGCACGGCGAGTCCGCGCTCGCATTGCCCCATGGATCGCTCGAATTCGCGTCGTGCACAGGCGCGGGAATCGCTCGCGAAGCCCTTGAAGCGGACGCCGTCACCGTACGCTCACGCGCAGGCGGCGAGCGCCTTCGGCCCGCGGCCGGCCGGCCGGCACGCATGTTGAAACGCCTGCTGCAGGATGCGAGAATGCCCGCCTGGCAACGCGAATCGCTGCCGCTCGTCTTTTGCGGCGACGTCCTCGCGCTGGTCCCGGGCATTGGCGTCGACTCGGCGTTCCAGGCGACCGACGGCGTGCCCGGGTACGAAATCCGCTGGCATCCAGCGGGACCGCATCGCCCGCCAACGTCGTAGAGGGAAAGAATGACACAAATCAAACGACGACGCGGGACCGAACGGTACGCTGCTCCGAATCCGGGTGGTCAAGCACGACGGACTGCTTCGATCGGTTGGTTCGGACGAAACGGCTGGACCGAAATAGTATGGGCATTGGGTCAATGGATCACGTCGGCATCTCCCGTCAAGTGATCGGCAGGCTACAGACAATTCGAACTCGATCGTTAGCGCCCGACCAGCATCAATTTCGTAACCATCCAGAGAGGGTTTCAGCCATGACGACTCGCATATTGGTACCGTTGTTCGCCGCGCTCGCAATCCTCGGCGGCCCGCTCGCTCATGCGGCCGACTATCCGTCGAAACCCATCACCATCATTGTGCCGTTCGCTGCCGGCGGCCCGACGGACACTGTGGCGCGCCTGCTCGGCCAGGCGATGGGCGCCGACCTCAAGCAAACGGTGATAGTCGAGAACGTAGCCGGCGCCGGCGGAACCGTCGGTGCGGGCCGCGTCGCCCGCGCGGATCCGGACGGCTACACGCTCTTCCTGCATCACATCGGCCAATCCACGGCGCCCGCGCTCTATCGCAAGTTGCCGTATAACGCGGTCGACGATTTCGCGCCCATCGGCCTCGTGACCGACGTCCCCATGACCCTCGTGGCACGCGGCAATTTCCCGGCCAAGGATATGAAGGAGCTCGTGGCCTATGTCAAGCAGAACAAGGACAAGGTGACCTACGCCAACGCCGGCCTCGGCGCCGCCTCGCACTTGTGCGGCATGCTGTTCATGACGGCGATCGACACCGACCTCACGACGGTGCCGTACAAGGGCACGGGCCCGGCGATGAACGATTTGCTGGGCGGCAAGGTGGACTTCATGTGCGACCAGACCACCAACACCACGAGCCAGATCAAGGCCGGCAAGATCAAGGTCTATGCCGTAACCACCAAGAAGCGCGTTCCCTCGCTGCCGGATGTCCCGACGGCCGCCGAAGCCGGACTGCCCAACTTCGAGGTCGGCGTCTGGCACGGTCTGTATGCGCCGAAGGGGACGCCGAAGGCGGTCATCGACAGGCTCAATGCCTCGCTCAAAGTCGCGTTGAAAGACCCGACGTTGAAGCAGCGCTTCGCCGACCTGGGCACGGAGCCCGTCGCCGACAGCCAGGCGACCCCGGAGGCACTCAAGGCGCACCTCATCGCGCAGATCGCCGTGTGGGGTCCGATCATCAAGAAAGCCGGCACCTACGCCGACTGACCCGGAGTCGTATTGCAGGGACCGTTGAACGAGAGGCCGGGGTGTCCCGGCCTCTGTTTTTCTAGCGCGGGGCCCGCTCGCGGCCTACCATGATGCGGAAGGGAAGCACCGCGGAAGGGGAGCCTGTCTTGAGTTCATTGATACGCAGTCCCAAGGATTTTTGCGCGGGGTTGATCTATCTGGCAATCGGCTTGTGCGCGATCTATATCGGCCGGGAATTGCCGATGGGGACTGCCTTGAAGATGGGCCCCGCCTATTTTCCGGCCGTCCTCGGCTGGCTGCTTTCGTTCATCGGCCTCATCTCCCTGATCCGCTCCTTCCTTCAGCAAGGCGAGCCCATTCCCGCCTTCGCCTGGAAACCACTGTTGTTGATCACGGGTGCCACGGTCGTGTTCGGTCTTCTCGTCCGCAACGCTGGCCTGCTCATCGCGCTGCCGCTGTTCATCATCATGACCGCCTTCGCCAGCTCGAAGTTTCGCTGGGGGCCGACGCTGGTGCTGGCCACGGTCGCTACGGCCTTGTGCGCCCTCGTTTTCGTGAAGGGTCTGGGCGTACCGTTGCCGCTCATCGGCCGCTGGTTCAGCGGCTGGCTGGGCAGCTGATTCGACTACGAGCAAATTCGACGAGGCATCCTCATCGTGGAACTCCTGACGAACATCGGCCTGGGCCTGCAAACCGCTTTCACGCTGACCAACCTGCTCTACTGTCTGGCCGGTGTATTCCTCGGCACGCTGATCGGCGTGCTGCCGGGTCTCGGCCCAACCGCGACCATCGCCATGCTGCTGCCGATCACGTTCGGCTTGCCGCCCGTGTCGTCGCTGATCATGCTTGCCGGCATTTACTACGGGTCCCAGTACGGCGGCTCGACGACGGCGATACTGGTCAACCTGCCGGGCGAGGCAGCCTCGGTCGTGACAGCGCTCGACGGCTACCAGATGGCGAGGCAAGGACACGCCGGCAAGGCGCTCGCCACCGCGGCCATTGGTTCGTTCTTCGCCGGCACTGTCGCCACCGTGTTGATCGCCCTGTTCGCCCCGCCACTCGCGCAGGTGGCGCTCGAGTTCGGCCCTCCCGATTACTTCTCGCTGATGGTCCTTGGCCTGGTCGCCGCGGTCGTGCTGGCGCATGGCTCCTTGTTGCATGCGTTTGGCATGGTCGTCATGGGCCTGCTCCTCGGCCTGATCGGCACCGACGTGAATTCCGGCGCGGCGCGCTATACGTTCGATCTGCCGCAACTCGCCGACGGCATCGGCTTCGTCATCGTTGCCATGGGCATGTTCGGCCTCGGCGAGATCGTGCGCAATCTCGAGACCGAGAGCACGCGCTCGGTGATGGTGAAGAAGATCGAGGGCCTGTGGCCGACCAAGGAGGACTTCAAGCGCATGTGGGCGCCGATCCTGCGCGGCACCGCGCTGGGCTCGGTGCTCGGCATCCTGCCGGGCAGCGGCTCGATCCTGGGGTCGTTCGCTGCCTATTCGCTCGAGAAGAGGATCGCCAAGGATCCGAGCCGTTTCGGCAAGGGCGCCATCGAAGGCGTGGCCGGCCCCGAGTCCGCCAACAACGCCGGTGCGCAGACCTCGTTCATCCCGATGCTGACGTTAGGGATTCCCTCCAATCCGGTGATGGCGCTCATGATCGGGGCGATGATCATCCAGGGCATCCAGCCCGGGCCATCGGTGATCACGGAACAGCCGGCGTTGTTCTGGGGGATCATCGTCTCGATGTGGATCGGCAACTTCTTCCTCATCGTTCTCAACCTGCCGCTGATCGGCTTGTGGGTCCGTCTCATCATGGTGCCGTACCACTACCTCTTCCCGCTGATCCTGGTGTTCTGCGGCATCGGCGTGTTCAGCCTCAACAACAGCGATTTCGATATCCATCTGATGGCGCTGTTCGGCTTCCTCGGCTACGTGTTCGCCAAGCTCGATTGCGAGCCGGCGCCGATGCTGCTGGGGTTCATTCTTGGCCCGTTGATGGAAGAGTACCTGCGCCGCGCGCTCATCATCGGGCGTGGCGACTGGACGGTGTTCGTCACCAACCCGATCAGCGCCACGATGCTGGTCCTCGCGGTCGTCGCGATGGTCTTCGTGATGTTGCCCGCGGTGCGCAAGAAGCGCGACGAGGCGTTCGTGGAAGAATCCTGATGGGCGGGTATTGCTGGTGACACCGTTCCGACGTTTCTTCAGCTGACGATCGGAGCATCTCAGGCGCAGGGCCAGGCGCGGGCAGGAACCGTCGGGTTCCAAGAATCCTGGCGGTCGACCGGTGGCTCATCGTCGCGAGCCTGGGCGACCTGTTTCGCCACGACGGGTCCGCAGGGCTGTGGCGTGCCGCGCCCGGCGACAAAGGCGGCCAAAAATGGTATAGTTTTGAATTTACTCGCATTTATTCAGTCGGAGTGGCAGGCATGGCCGTCGAACGCACCCTTTCCATCATCAAGCCCGATGCGGTCGCCGCGAATCTCATCGGTAAAATCTATTCGCGGTTCGAGACTAACGGACTCAAGATCGTCGCGGCGCAGATGCGCTGGCTGTCCTCCGCCGAAGCCGGAGGTTTTTACGCAGTTCACCTCGATCGGCCGTTTTATCAGGATCTGGTCGATTTCATGACGTCGGGCCCGGTGATGATCCAGGTATTGGAGGGCGAGGACGCGATCTCTAAAAATCGCGATCTCATGGGCGCCACCGATCCGAAAAAGGCCGCGCCCGGCACGATTCGCGCCGATTTCGCGAAATCGATCGACGCCAACGCCGTGCACGGCTCCGACGGCCCGGATACCGCGAAGACGGAGATCGCGTATTTCTTCCCGGCCCTCGCGGTCTACAGCCGCTGAGATTGATGGCCCCCACGCTCACTCCGTTCGCTGCCCCCCGAGGGGGCGCAACGTGCCCTTCGGACGGCCGGGCGGGCGGTTGTACGGCCCCCACGCTCATCGTTCGCTGCCCCCCGAGGGGGCGCAACGTGCCCTTCGGACGGCCGGGCGGGCGGTTGTACGGCCCCCACGCTCACTCCGTTCGCTGCCCCCCGAGGGGGCGCAACGTGCCCTTCGGACGGCCGGGCGGGCGGTTGTACGGCCCCCACGCTCACTCCGTTCGCTGCCCCCCGAGGGGGCGCAACGTGCCCTTCGGACGGCCGGGCGGGCACGTGATCAACCTGCTCGACCTCGACGCCGCGGGTCTCGCGGCTCTTTTCGCCGATCTGGGCGAGAAGCCGTTTCGCGCGAAGCAGGTGTCCCGCTGGGTGCACCAGCGTTTCGTCGACGGCCCCGATGCGATGACCGACCTGTCCCGCGCCGTGCGGGAGTCGGCTGGCGGAGGTCGCGGCAATACGCGGCCCGACGGTGATCGGCGACGCCGCGGCGGCGGATGGCACTCGCAAGTGGCTCCTCGACGTGGGCGCCGGCAATGCCGTCGAAGCCGTCTACATTCCCGAGGACGATCGCGGCACGCTTTGCATCTCTTCTCAGGCGGGTTGCGCGCTCGACTGCGCCTTCTGCTCGACCGGCAAGCAGGGATTCAATCGGAACCTCACGACGGGCGAGATCGTCGGCCAGCTATGGCATGCGGATCGCGCACTGCTCGCAGATGGCATCACGCGCCGTGGGTCGAGCAGGGCCGCGCGCCGATCACCAACGTCGTGCTGATGGGCATGGGCGAGCCGCTCGCCAACTACGACAATGTGGTGACGGCGTTGCGGATGATGCTCGACGACAATGCGTACGGATTGTCGCGCCGCCGCGTCACGCTCTCGACCTCCGGGCTCGTGCCGGCGATCGATCGACTGCGCGAAGATTGCCCGGTCGCCCTCGCCGTCTCGTTGCATGCGGGCAACGATCCGCTGCGCGACCGCCTCGTGCCGATCAATCGCAAATATCCGCTCGCGCAGCTCCTTGCGGCGTGCGTACGCTATCTCGACCGTGCGCCCCGCGACTTCGTGACGTTCGAATACGTGATGCTCGACGGCGTTAACGACAGCGTCGAACAGGCACGCGAGCTCGCGGCGCTCGTACGCGACGTCCCCTGCAAGTTCAACCTGATTCCCTGGAATCCCTTCCCCGGCGCCGACTTCAAGACGAGTCCGCGCTCCCGGATAGTGGCGTTTCAGCAGCGGCTGATCGACGCCGGTTTCGTGACGACGATCAGGAAGACCCGCGGCGAGGACATCGACGCCGCGTGCGGCCAGCTCGCGGGCCGTGTCCAGGACCGAACCAAGCGGCAGATCCGGCTGCAACGCGCACCGGCCGGCACGGCGGCACACTGATCGGACCGGCCGGGAACCGCGATGAATCCGAAGCTTCGCCGCGTCGCCGCCGCTGTCGCCATGTCGGCCCTCGTCGCACTCTTCGGCGCGTGCGCATCGACGCAATCGAGCAGCCCGCCTGCGCCGCCACGGGCACCCGAGCCGCTGCCGCCCATCAAGGCGCCAGAAGTAAGTCCCAAGGATCGGGCGGCGCTCCACGCCGACCTCGGCGCGGGCTACTACGAGCGGGGACGGATGGACGTCGCCATCGAGGAGCTCACCGAGGCCGCAACTCTCGATCCCACCAATGCGCGGATCTACAACTATTTCGGCCTCGTCTACGCGATGCTCGGCGAGAATGCAAAGGCAGAGCAGAATTTCCAGCGCGCGCTGGCGCTTGCCCCCGAGGACTCCGACCTCCGGCACAACTGGGGCTGGTATCTCTGCAGCAACGAGCGGCCGCGCGAGTCGATCCCGGAATTCGAGTTGGCGCTCCGGAATCCGTTCTACAAGACACCGGAAGTGGCGCTCACCAATGCCGGACGCTGCAGCGCGGCGTTCGGCGACATCGCCGGCGCCGAGGCGTACTACCGGCGTGCGCTGGCGCGCTCGCCCGCCAACGCGCCCGCGATGTACGGGCTCGCGTTGATCGCCTTCAAGGGCGGCCGGCTCGACGAGGCACGCGGCTACACGAAACGGTTGGCACAGCTCCCTGCGCCCGCGCCCGAAGCCCTCTATCTCGGCATGTGTGTCGAGCGCAAAGCGGGTGACCGGGCGGCCGAGACCGTCTACGTCGCCCAGCTCCGCAATCGCTACCCGGACTCGGCCGAGGCCAAAGCGGTCACGACGGGGCTGTGCGAGTGACGCCGCCGCAACCGAATGCCATCGCGGGTGGAGCCCTTCCACCGGGCGCGACGGCCGGCGCGCTCCTCGTTGCCGCGCGGGAGGCATCGGGCCTTTCGATCGACGCCGTCGCCCACCAGTTGAAGCTCGCGCCTCGCCAGGTGCGGGCCCTCGAGGAAGGCGACTACAGCCATCTGCCGGGCCGGACGTTCGTGCGCGGATTCATCAAGAGCTACGCGCGGCTCGTCCGCCTCGACCCAGACGACGGTGCTGGGCGCATTGGCGACGGGAACCGCTACGCCGGCGCTCGATGCGCCGTTGCTGCAACCCACGGCCCAGACGATGGGCGAACTGCCGACGGCGGAGCATTCGAAGGCAGCGTGGACGCGTTGGGCGATACCGCTCACCCTCGCCGCGGTCGTGGCGGCTGCAGCCGTGTACGAATGGACGCGTCCTGCCGGCGTTGCGCGCACTACGGTCGCCACCTCCGCCGAGACTTCGGCCCCGGCGCCCGCCGCACCCGACAAAACCGGAACGCCGCTGCCCAATCCAGTGCTCGCCCACCGCCCCGGCCACGGAGCCATCGACTACCCCCGAGCCCGTTGCAGCGATCGCAGTGCCTCTGCCTGCCCCAACCGCAGCGGCGCCCGCCGCGGAAGAGGCGATCGCCCTCACGTTCCGCGACTATTCGTGGACCGAGATCCGCGACCGCGACGGACGGGTGGTCCTCTCCGGCATGAACCGGGGCGGCACGACGCAGAACGTATCGGGTACGCCGCCGCTCGACGTCGTGATCGGCAACGCCGCGGATGTCCGCGTCATCTATCGGGGCAAACCCGTCGACCTCGTTCCGCACACGCGACAGAATGTCGCGCGCTTCAAGCTGCCATGACGATCACTGCGGTCCGCGGCATGAACGATGTGCTGCCCGGCGACGCGGCGCTATGGGAGCGCTTCGAGGACGTCGCGCGCGGCGTGTTCGCGCAATACGGATACCGCAACATGCGTGTCCCGATCGTCGAGACGACGCCTCTCTTCGTCCGCGGCATCGGCGATGCGACCGACATCGTCGAAAGGGAGATGTACACGTTCGAGGACAAGCTGAACGGCGAGAGCCTGACGCTGCGTCCCGAGGCCACCGCCGGCATCGTGCGCGCCGCCATCGAGCACTCGCTTATCTACGAACGGCCGCAGCGCGTGTGGACGGGCGGTCCGATGTTCCGGCACGAGCGCCCGCAAAGGGGGCGCTACCGGCAGTTCCACCAGCTCGACGTCGAGGCGCTCGGCTTCGCTGGCCCGGATGTCGACGCCGAGCAGATGGTGATGCTGGCGCGGCTGTGGCGCGCGCTCGGCATCGACGACGGCACGCGGCTCAAGATCAATTCGATCGGCGATCTCGACGAGCGCCGCTCGCATCGCGCGGATCTCGTCGCGTATTTCGAGTCCCGCGCGGGAGCGCTCGACGCCGATGCGAAGCGCCGGCTGCACACCAATCCGCTGCGCATCCTCGATTCCAAGAATCCCGACATGCAGGAAATGATCGAGGGCGCGCCGCAGCTCGTCCGGCGCCTCGGCGCGGCGTCACGTGCCCATTTCGACGTTCTGCAGCAACTCCTGACCGACAGCGGCATCCCGTTCGAAATCGATGCCCGGCTCGTCCGCGGGCTCGACTATTACAATCGCACGGTGTTCGAATACGTCACCGACCGGCTGGGATCGCAGGGCGCGGTCGCGGGCGGCGGGCGCTACGACGGACTGTTCGAGCGGGTGGGCGGCAAGGCCGCGGCCGCGTGCGGCTTCGCGATCGGGATCGAGCGTATCGTGCTGCTGCTGCAGGAGGCCGGCGCGACCGGCGAGCGCGCACCGCTCGCCTATGTCGTTCATGACGGCGATGCGGCCACCCGCCTCGCGTGGCGCGCGGGGGAATTGCTGCGCGACGCCGGTTGCGACATCGTCGTCAACGCCGGCGGCGGGAGCTTCAAGTCGCAGATGAAGAAAGCCGATGCCTCGGGCGCGCGCTACGCGCTCCTGATCGGCGCGGACGAGGCGGCCGCGGGGGCGGTGAGCATCAAGCCGCTGCGCGAGTCCGGCGAACAAAAAACCGTTCCCATCGCGAGCCTTCGGGCCGCGCTGGAACCACGATAGACATTCGACAAGGAAGCGCGATGGCCGTCTACGATCTCGAAGAACAGGACCAGCTTGAAGACCTCAAGGCATGGTGGAGGCAATGGGGCAACACGATCGCGGGCGTCATCATTGCTCTCTGCGTGGGCATCATCGGCGTGCAGGGATGGCGCTGGTGGTCGCAGCAGCAGGCCGAGAAGGCTTCGGTCCTCTATAACGCCGTCAGCGCCGCGGCGCGCGCCAACGACGTCGCGAAGGCGAAGGATGCGATGGCGCAGCTCGCGGACCAGTATGGCCGCACCGCGTATGCGCCGCGGGGGGCGCTGATCGTCGCGGCCACGCTGTACGACGCCGGCGACAAGGTCGGGGCCAAGGCGCAGCTCGCCGCGGTCATCGACCGCGACTCCGAGGACGAACTGAAACAGATCGCGCGGTTGCGGCTCGCATCGATGCTCTTCGACGACAAGCAGTACGACGACGCTTTGCGCACGCTCGACGCCAAGCACGACGACGCGTTCGCGGGAATCTACGCGGACATGCGCGGCGACATCCTCGCCGCCGCCGGCCGCAACGCCGAGGCGCGTACCGCGTACGAGACCGCGCTCGCGCGACTCGACCCGAAGAGTCCTTATCGCAATTATGTGCAGGTGAAGCTCGACGCGCAGGGCGGCGCCCTTCCCGTGGCCGGCGCGGCCGTGGCGGTGCCCGCCGGCGTGCCCGCCGCAGCCTGCACCCGGTGCCACCGCCGGCGCACCCGGTGCACGCCCACGCCCGGCCTGCCTGCACCCGGTGCCGCGGCGGCACCGTCGAAGTGACTTCGTCCAATCAACGTTACCGCTCGCATGAGCGGCTTATCCGCAAAGCGCCGATGATCGGCTTCGGTATCCCCTCGAACTGGCTCGGCCGCGCCACGGCCCTCATCGCGCTGCAGGTGCTCGCCGGATGCGCCGCGCTGTCGTCCTGGATTCCGACGATCCCGCCGCCGTCGTTCGGTTGGTTCTCGAGCAGCAAGAAACTGGGACCCCTGCCCGAATTCAAGGCAACGGTCACGCCGAAAGTTGTCTGGCAGGTTGCCATCGGCAAGGCCGCGCCGGGACTGGCGCCGGCGATCGCCCGCGACGCGGTCTACGCCGCAGGCGCGAACGGCACGCTCGCGCGCGTCGACCCGGCCACCGGAACCACGGTCTGGCGAATCGAGGCCAGCAAACGGGTTTCGGCGGCCGCCGGCGCGGATGCGACGCTCGTCGCCGTCGGTACGGACAAGGGCGATGTGCTCGCCTTCACCACCGATGGCAAGCCGATGTGGCAGGCGAAAGTCACGAGCGAGGTCGTGAGCCCGCCCAAGGTCGCCGAGGGCGTTGTCGTCGTTTCGTCGGGCGATGGCCGCGTGTTCGGCGTTTCCGCCACCGACGGCAAGACGAAGTGGGTTTATCAGCGCAATAATCCGCCTCTCACGGTCCGCAACTTCTCCGGCGGCGTCATCGCGCGTGGCGCCCTCTTCGTGGGTACGGCCGGCGGCAAGCTGCTGGCCCTCGACCTCGGCACCGGCAACATCGGCTGGGAAGCGAACGTCGCCACTCCCAAGGGCGCGACCGAGCTCGAGCGGATCGTCGACGTCACCTCGCTGCCCTTCGTCGACAGTACCCAGGCGTGCGCCGTCGCCTATCAGGGACGCGTCGCGTGCTTCGACATCGTTCGCGGCACGCTCAACTGGTCGCGCGACGTGTCGAGTCTCGAAGGCCTCGTCATGGATGCCCGCTACCTCTATGTCACCGACGACAAGGGCGCGATCCATGCCCTCGACAAGACCACTGGCGCCTCGGCGTGGAAGCAGGACAAGCTCGCGCAGCGCCGTCCCGGTGGTCCGCAGAAGGTCGGCGACTATGTCGCCGTCGTCGACGCGGAGGGCTATGTCCATCTGCTCGATACCAACGACGGCAGTCTCGTGGGACGCGTCGCGACCGACGGCACTGCGCCCACCGCTCAGCCATCGAGGTCCGGAGACGCCGCGGTCTGGCAAAGCACGGGCGGGGCACTCCTCTCGGTCAGCGTCCGCTAACCGGCCGCATAGGACCCGGGGCGAGGCTCCAAGCCAGCCGGATGCCCCGGATTCCATTGCGATCGCGACGCCGCCTGAACACCGCCCCACCTCCTCATGCTGCCCACTCTGGTCCTCGTCGGGCGCCCGAACGTCGGCAAATCGACGTTGTTCAACCGGCTCACGCGGTCGCGCGCCGCCCTCGTCGCGGATTTTCCAGGTTTGACGCGCGACCGGCACTTCGGTCGCGCTCGGCTCGGCGACAGGCCGTTTCTCGTCGTCGATACTGGAGGGTTCGAACCCGTTGCCACGGAAGGCATCCTGTTCGAGATGGCGAAACAGACCCGCCAGGCGATCGCCGAAGGGGACGTCGTCGTGTTTCTGGTCGATGCGCGGCAAGGCGTAACGACGCAGGACCGGAACATCGCCGAGCTGCTGCGCCGTTCCGGACGGCCGATCGTGCTGGTAGCCAACAAGGCGGAGGGTCTCGCCGCCCGAGCGTGCCGCCAGCGAATTCTACGAGCTCGGTCTTGGGGAACCGCACCCGATATCGTCCGCCCATGGCGACAACGTCGCCGAAGTGGCCGAATGGGCGCTCTCGCTCGCGTCCTCGGCCACCGCCGACAGATCCGAAACGCATCCCGCGGCCAACGCCGGCGCGGTCAAGGTCGCCATCATCGGCCGCCCGAACGTCGGCAAATCGACGCTCGTCAATTCGCTGGTGGGCGAAGAGCGCGTGATCGCGTTCGATCAGCCGGGAACCACGCGCGACTCGATCTATCTCGATTTCGAGCGGAACGGCCGCCAGTACGTGCTCATCGACACCGCCGGTGTGCGCCGGCGCGGCAAGGTGCTGGAAGCGGTCGAGAAATTCTCGGTCATCAAGACGATGCAGGCGATCGAGGATGCCAACGTCGTCGTGCTGCTGTTCGACGCCGAACAGGGCATCTCCGAGCAGGACGCCCACCTCGCGGGCTACATCCTGGAGGCTGGGCGCGCCTTGGTCGTCGCCGTCAACAAATGGGACCGGGTACCGCCCGAGCGCCGCGATGACATCAAGCGCGAGCTCGACCGCAAAGCCGCTTTTCTCGCATTCGCTCGGCATCACTACATCTCGGCGCGGGAGGGCAGCGGCCTGCCGAGCCTGCTCCGCTCGGTCGACGGCGCCTATGCTGCTGCAATGGCGAAGCTTTCCACGCCGAAGCTGACCCGGACGCTCGCGGCGGCCGTGATGCGCCAGCAACCGCCTCGCGCCGGCATGGGGCGGCCCAAGATGCGCTATGCCCATCAAGGGGGGCAGAATCCGCCCCTGATCGTGATCCATGGGTCGGCCCTCGGCCACATTCCCGCGACCTATCGGCGTTATCTGGAACATTTCTTCAGCGAGGCGTTCCAACTCCGCGGAACCCCCCTTAGGATACAATTCAAGACCGGCGCCAACCCTTACGCGGACGCCCCGAAACGCCGGACGCACCGTTGAACCCGCGCTTTTTGGCCCCATTTCGGCCGAAGGGGACACCGGCCGACGCCGCTTTCGGTTCTGCGCCCGCCCAACAACAACGACCGCGGAGCATGCGATGAGCAACAAAGGGCAAATGCTACAAGACCCGTTCCTGAACACCCTGCGCAAGGAGCATGTGCCGGTGTCGATCTATCTCGTCAATGGCATCAAGCTGCAGGGCCAGATCGAATCGTTCGACCAGTACGTCGTGCTGCTCAAGAACACGGTGACCCAGATGGTGTACAAGCACGCGATCTCCACCGTAGTTCCGGCACGTTCGGTCGCAATGCCGCACAGCGTCCCTTCGAGCGACGCCGAAGCTTGACCGGAACGATGCAGAGCGCCACCGGGCGCTCCCCCGGCGGCCGATGCCGGGTCGGGGCGGTCGTGGGCGCAGCCTGCGCGCCATACCCGAATGTTTGAGCGTCCTCAAGGCGGCGACCGGGCATTGCTGGTCGCGCTCGATTTCGGCGACGCCGATCCGGAGGACCGGATGGCCGAGCTCGACGCACTCGCGGTGTCGGCCGGGGCGACCGTCGTCGGCACGGTGACCGGCCGCAGGCAACGCCCGGATGCCGCGACCTACGCCGGCAAGGGCAAGGTGGAAGAGGTTGCCGCAAAGCGCGCCGAGTCCGACGCCGACCTCGTCATCTTCAACCACACCCTCACCGGCGCACAGCAGCGCAACCTCGAGCGCCGGCTCGAATGCCGGGTCGTCGACCGGACAAGCCTCATTCTCGACATCTTCGCGCTGCGCGCGCGAAGCTCCGAAGGGAAGCTCCAGGTCGAGCTCGCACAGGTGAACCACCAGCTCACGCGGCTCGTGGGCGGCTGGACCCACCTCGAGCGGCAAAAAGGGGGCATCGGCCTCCGCGGACCTGGCGAAAAGCAGCTCGAAACCGACCGGCGGCTGCTCGGCGAGCGGGTCAGAACGCTGAAGGACCGGCTGTCCCACGTGCAGCGCCAGCGCGCAACGCAAGGCCGGACGCGCCGCCGGGCGGCGGTGCGCACCGTGGCGCTCGTCGGCTATACCAACGCGGGAAAATCCACGCTCTTCAACCGGCTGACCGGCGCCAGCGCCTACGCCGCCGACCAGTTGTTCGCCACACTCGATACCACGCTGCGCCGAATCCATGTGCCAGACGCATCGTCCATCGTGCTCTCCGACACCGTGGGTTTCATCCGCGAGCTGCCGCACGATCTCGTTGCTGCATTTCGCGCCACGCTCACCACGGCCGCCGAGGCGGACCTCCTGCTGCACGTCATCGACGCCGCGCACCCCTGTCGCGACGAACAGGCCGCGGCGGTGGACGCCGTGCTGCTGGAAATCGGGGCGGCGCACGTGCCGCAGATCCGGGTCATGAACAAGATCGACGCCGCGGGACTTTCCGCGGGAATCGAGCGCGACCAGTCTGGTATAATCTGCCGCGTTCGTTTGAGCGCATTGACGGGTGCCGGCTGTGCCGATTTGCGCACTGCGCTGGGCGAGCGATTTCCGGCCGATGTCCCGTTTTCCGGTGTGAGCGCCGTGCCCGTCCTCGACGCCTGACGCGCGACGCCCCCGACGCAATCACTCCGGTTCTCCCGGTTCTCCCTTCCTATATGTCGCTGAACGATCCCCAGTGGGGCAAACGCGGTTCCGGCGGACCGCCCGATCTCGACGAGATCTGGCGCAACGTCAACCGCCGCTTGAACGAGCTCCTCGGCCGCAAGGGCGGCAGTACCGACGACGGCTCCGGCGGCGGCACCAGCGGCGGCGGCCGGCCGACGCTGCCGCTCTCCGGTGTCGGCATTCTCGTGCTGCTCGTGGTCGTCGTGTGGCTCGCCAGCGGCTTCTACATCGTCGACGAAGGCCGCCGCGGTGTGGTCACCCGTTTCGGCAAGTACACGGAAACCACGCAGCCGGGCGCGCGCTGGCACCTGCCGTTCCCGGTCGAGGAAAAGGAGCTCGTCGACTTCTCGCAGGTGAGGACAGTCGAGGTCGGCTACCGCAACACGCCCAAGAACAAGAAGGAGAACGAGGCGCTGATGCTGACGGACGACGAGAACATCATCGAGATCCAGTTCGCGGTCCAGTACAACCTCAAGAGCGCCGAAGCGTACCTGTTCAACGTCAGGAAGCCGGATCTCATCGTCCAGTTCATCGCCCAAACCGCGATGGGCGAGGTCGTCGGCAAGGCGAAGATGGACTTCGTGCTGTACGAAGGCCGCGAGCAGATCGCGAAGTCGGCCGAGAAGCTGATGCAGGAGCTGCTGGACCGCTACCAGACGGGTGTCTACGTGCAGAAGGTGACGCTGCAGAGTGTGCAGCCGCCCGACAAGGTGCAGGCGGCGTTCGACGACGCGGTGAAGGCCGGCCAGGATCGCGAGCGCTTCCGCAACGAAGGCCAGGCGTACGCCAACGACGTCGTCCCCCGCGCGCGCGGCAATGCGGCGCGGCTCATCGAAGAAGCGAACGGCTACGGCGCGGAGGTCGTGCAGCGGGCCGAGGGCGACGCTTCGCGCTTCAAGCAGATCCTCGTGGAGTACTCGAAGGCCCCGGGCGTCACGCGCGAGCGCCTGTACCTCGACATGATGCAGACGGTGGTCGGCAACTCGAGCAAGGTGCTCGTCGACCAGAAAGCCGGCAGCAACAGCCTCCTCTATCTTCCGCTCGACAAGCTGATTCAGCAGAGCACATCGCCGTCCGGTGCGGCCGCCCCCGGCGCCGATCCGTCGGCGGCCCGGCAGTCGACGCCGCCGGCGCCGGAGCCGACCGTCAACGCTCGACCCGAGCCGTTCGCGCGAGGCTCTACGCAACCGTGAGCGAGGAGGCCAATGAAGCTGACCGTGCCCCTGCTCGCTCTCCTCGTCGCGGTGCTGCTGGTCGCGTCGCAGTCGCTCTACACGGTGGATCAGCGCCAATACGCGATCAAGTTCCAGCTGGGCGAGATCATCGAGACGCTGCCCAATGCCGGCCTGTACGCCAAGGTTCCCCTGCTGCAGAACGTGAAGTTCTACGACAAGCGGGTCCTGCTCCTCGACAATCCGGAGCCCGATCGGATCACGACATCGGAGAAGAAGCCTCTGCTGGTCGATTTCTTCGTGCTCTGGCGCATCACCGACGTCAAGCAGTATTACATCAGCGTGCAGGGCGACGAGGAAGCGGCGCGGCGCCGGCTGTCGCAAACGGTCCGCGCGAATCTCGCCGAGGAATTCAACAAGCGCACCGTGCACGAGGCGATTTCCAGCGAGCGCGACAAGATCATGACAACGACGCGCCAGAAAGCCGACGCCGATGCAAAGACGATCGGCGTCGAGATCGTCGACGTAAGGCTGCGCCGGGTCGAGCTCCCGCCCGACGTCACCGGTCCCGTGTATGCGCGGATGGAATCGGAACGGCGGCGGGTCGCCAACGAGCTGCGCTCGTTTGGACAGGCTGAGTCCGAGAAGATCCGCGCCGACGCCGACCGGCAGCGCGTGGTGATCCTGGCCGATGCGTACAAGGCCGCGCAGAAGACGAAGGGCGACGGCGATGCCAAGGCGTCCGCGATCTATGCGCAGGCCTACGGCGCCAATCCGGAATTCTATGCGTTCTACCGCAGCCTCGAGGCCTACAAGGCGACCTTCCGCAACAGGACCGACGTGATGGTGCTCGACCCCAGCTCGGAGTTCTTCCGTTACCTGAGGAGCCAGGGCGGTCCCGGGGCGAAGGCGTCGAAGTAGTCCTGCCGCCGTAACGCGCGACAAGGGGAACGCAGTGCCGGATTCGCTTTGGGCGGCCCTTGCGCTGGTGCTGGTCGTCGAGGGCTTCCTGCCACTCGTCGCGCCGCGCTTCTGGCGCGAGAGTTTCGCCAAACTCGTAGCGCTCACCGACGGGCAGCTCCGCTTCGTCGGGCTGGCGTCGATGCTGATGGGGTTTGCCGGTTTCTGGCTCGTGCGCCATGCGTAAGTGGGTCCTGCCGGAATACATCGAGGACGTCCTCCCGGCCGAAGCCGAGCGGACCGAAGGTCTGCGCCGTGTCGCTGCTCGATCACTTCCGCGCGCGCGGCTACCGGCTCGTCCAGCCGCCGCTGGTCGAGCATCTCGATTCGTTGTTCACCGGCACCGGGCGTGACCTCGAGTTGCAGACTTTCAAGGTGGTCGACCCGCTGTCGGGCCGGCTGCTCGGCGTGCGCGCGGACATCACGCCGCAGGTCGCGCGAATCGATGCGCACCTCTTGAACGAACCTGGCGTGACTCGGCTCTGCTATGCCGGCAGCGTCCTGCGCGCGGTGCCCGCGAGCGGCGCCAAGACGCGCGAGGTCATGCAGATCGGCGCCGAGCTCTTCGGCGAGCCTGGAATCGCCGGCGACATCGAAGTGCTCGGCCTCATCCTGTCGTCGCTTGCAGCGGCGGGCCTTGCCGGGTTGCATCTCGACCTCGGCCACGTCGGCGTCTATCGCGCCCTTGCCGCCGGCGCCGGCATCGCTGGCAACGGCGAGGATTCCGAGCTCTTCGCCGCGCTTCGCGCCAAGGACGCACCCGGCGTCGCCGAGCTCACGGCCAAGCTCCCGGCCGCGTGGCGCGACGCGCTCTGCGCCTTGCCCACGCTGTACGGTCCGGCGCGCGAGGTGCTTGCCGCCGCCCGCGCATCCCTTCCCGACACACCCGCGATCCACAATGCACTCACGTCGCTCGCAGCGCTCGCCCAGTCGGCGGAGCCGCAGGTGGAGGCACTCCACATCGATCTGGCCGACCTCACTGGGTATCATTACCAGAACGGCGCGATCTTCTCGGTGTTTACCACCGGCGAACCGAGCGCCATCGGCAACGGCGGCCGTTACGACGGCATCGGCAAGGCGTTCGGCCGCGCGCGCCCGGCGACCGGTTTCACGCTCGATCTGCGGCAGCTCGCCAACGTGATCCTGCGGGAAGCCGCGGGATCGGGGCCAGGTATGTAACATTCGGCCGTACTCCTGTTGCGCATTTGCATGTTGCGTATCTGACCCCACTTCAATCCGTCGCCACTCCCGGGAAGCCAAGCATGGGCAAGAACGTCGTCGTCATCGGTACCCAATGGGGCGATGAGGGCAAGGGCAAGGTCGTCGATTGGCTGACCGAACACGCGCAAGGCGTCGTGCGGTTCCAGGGCGGGCACAACGCGGGGCACACGCTCGTCATCGACGGCAAGAAGACCGTCCTGCGGCTGATACCGTCCGGGATCCTGCGCCCCGGCGTGTCCGTCTACATCGGCAACGGCGTCGTGCTCTCTCCGTCCGCCTTGTTGCAGGAAATCGGCGAGCTCGAGGGCGCGGGCATATCGGTGCGTTCGCGGCTCAAGATCTCGCCCGCCTGTCCGCTGGTTCTCGCCTGTCACGTTGCGCTCGACCAGGCGCGCGAAGGCGCGATGGGCGATTCGAAGATCGGCACCACCGGCCGCGGCATCGGTCCCGCGTACGAGGACAAGATTGCCCGGCGCGCGATCAGGCTGCAGGATCTCTTCTACCCGGACCGATTCGCCGCGAAGCTCGCGCCGCTGCTCGAATTTCACAACTTCGTGCTCACGCAGTATTTCAAGCGCGACCCCGTGCCGTTCGCACGGACGCTCGACGAGACGCTGGGGTTCGCTGCCGAAATGCAACCGATGGTCGCCGACGTCGCGGCGCTGCTGCAGGAAGCGCGCGCGCGCGGCCAGTCGCTCCTGTTCGAGGGTGCGCAGGGCGCGCTGCTCGACATCGACCACGGCACCTACCCGTACGTTACGTCGTCGAATTGCCTCGCGGGCGCCGCCGCTCCCGGCGCCGGCGTCGGACCGCAATTTCTCGACTACGTGCTCGGGATCGTCAAGGCCTACACCACGCGTGTGGGCACCGGCCCGTTTCCCACCGAGCTCACCGACGAGGTCGGCGCGACGCTCGCGCAACGCGGCAACGAGTTCGGCTCGGTCACCGGAAGGCCCCGCCGCTGCGGGTGGCTCGACATCCCGGCGCTCGCGCGCTCGCTGCAGCTGAACGGCGTCGACGGTCTTTGCATCACGAAGCTCGACGTGCTCGACGGCATGCGCGAAATTCGCATCTGCACGGGATACACGGTGCGCGGGAATCCGGTCGCGCTGCTGCCGTCAGGAGCCGACGCCGTCGCCGAGTGCGTTCCGGTCTACGAGTCGATGCCCGGCTGGAGCGACAGCACCGTGGGCGTGCGGACGATCGACGCGTTGCCGCCCAATGCTCGCGCCTACCTCGAGCGGATCGAGCAGCTCACCGGCGCGCCGATCGCCATGGTCTCGACGGGGCCGGACCGCGACGAGACGATCCTGCTGCGCCACCCGTTTCAATAGCAGACGACGACGCCTGGGGGAGATCGGATGGGCAGCCTGCATGTGAGCTGGGACCAGTACAACACGCTCGTGGAAAGGCTTGCGCTCAACGTCCACGAGTCGGGCTACGATTTCGACCAGATCATCTGCATCGCGCGCGGCGGCATGCGAGTAGGGGATGTCCTGTCGCGGATCTACGAACGGCCGCTCGCGATCCTGTCGACGCACTCCTACGCGGCCGAGGGCGGCACCATCCGCGGCGAGCTCGTGATCGCCGAGCACATGACGATGACCTCACCGCGCCTGGGATCGCGCGTGCTGCTGGTCGACGACATGGTGGACTCCGGGCACACGCTCGCGGCCGTGGAAAAGGCGCTGCCCGTGCGGTGGCCGGTCATCAAATCGTGCAAGACCGCGGTGCTGTGGTGGAAGGCGTGCTCGACGGCGAAGCCGGACTATTTCGTCGAGTACCTGGCCGACAATCCATGGATCCACCAGCCGTTCGAGGTCTACGACAACTTGCGGCCGGAAGCGCTGAAGGCGCGGCTCGACGCGTAACGTTAACTAGGAGGCGCTACTTCTCCGCTCTTGGCCAACTCGGCGACGACACGACGCACTTCGCTTGGCAGGAATGGTTTCTCGATGACCGGACGCCCGCTCTCGTCGACAAACTCGCGCAACGCAGTCGCTAGAGTATCTCCCGTCACGAATACGACGCGCCCGATCTGCCCGGGCCAGCGCCGTTCGATTTCCCGGTAGAGTGCGCGCCCATCGAGGTCGGGCATGCGGATATCCGTAAGGATCACATCGTAGTGCTCCGCGGCCATACGCTCTAAAGCCTCGCGCCCGGAACTTGCGGTCACCACGCGATGCTGCGCGCCGGTCAGGATCTCGGCCAACGCTTCGCGAATTTCCGGCTCGTCATCGACGACAAGGATCGTACGTTGGCTTGCGTTCTGCTTTGGGAGCGGTTTGCTATCGGCGCCGGACGCCTCTACGGTGCCGACGGGTAGCGTAATCGTGAACACGGCGCCCCCCTCGAGCGGACAATCGACCGTGAGCGTGCCGCCATGGGCTTCGACGATGCCAAGACTCACCGCCAATCCGACGCCCGTGCCGATGCCAGTGGGCTTCGTGGTGAAATAGGGCTCGAATACCCGCGGGCGAAGATGTTCCGGGATGCCGGACCCGTTGTCGGCGACCTTGATGGAAACCATGTCCGCCGGCGAGTCGAAACGGCTGGTCACCCGTATCCGGCGCGTTGCGGGACGATCCTGCAGCGACTGCTGCGCATTGATGATCAGGTTGAGCAGCACCTGATGGAGCTGATCGGCGTCGGCCAGAATCAGGGGAATGTCGTCGGCCAGATCCAGCACCACCTCGATGCTGCTCGTCCGAATGGCATAGCTCGCAATGTCGAGTGCGGCGGCCACCACCTCGTTTACCGCCACCGGACCCCGTTCGGGCTGCTGCTGCCGGGCCATGGCGAGAAAGGTCCGCACGATGCGCGCGCATCGTTCGGCGGCGGTGCGTATCTTCAGCGCCGCGACCTGGGTCGCCGAATCGCCTTGTTCCTCCAGCAATACCGCGCGGGCCACAACGACGGAAAGCGGATTATTGAGCTCATGGGCGACGCCGGCCAGCAATGAACCGAGTGCGGCGAGCTTCTCGCGTTGATACAACGATTCGCGCTGGCGCGCGAGCTCTTCCGCGGAGCGCTTCTTCTCGGTAATGTCGCGAGCGATGGTCAGCACGTGGGGCTCTCCCTGGTACTGCATCGGGATCCCGTGCACGTCGAGCTCCAATGGGGAGCCGTCTTTGCGCCGCTCCGTCACTTCCGAATGCAGCGATTCGCCGGCGGTTGCCACCTGCAGAAACTCCGGGCGATACGACGGGCCTGTCCAGCTGCCCGGCGGCAATGCGGAGAACTCGCCGTCGCTGTAGCCGTACATGCGCCACAGAGCGGGATTGGTATCCACGATCTCGCCGGCAGCGTTCCATAGCGCCAACCCATCGATCGACGCATTGAACATGGAGCGGTACTGCTCCTCGCTCGCGCGCAATGCCTCCTCGGCGATCTTGCGGTCCGTAATGTCGCGCGCGAGCGCCAGTATTCGATCCTGACCGCCGATGGTCACGCGCTTGCCGAACACTTCCTGCCAGCGCAAGCGGCCATCCTTGCTCTTGCCATGCCATTCGACGCGCAGCTGCTCTCCGGAAACCGCACGGGCGAAGAGCTCCATCGCGCCTGCCTGGGTATAAGGATGCACGCCGGAACCGAGCATGCCGAGATCGAGTTGCCGGAACTCCTCGCGACCATAGCCAAACGCAGCGCAGGCTCTGGGATTGGCATCCACGATGTCCGCGTTTTCGATGTCGATGACGAAAATGGCGTCCTCGGCGGCGTCGAATATCGCCCGGTAGCTTGCCTCCGACACTCGCAGCGCCTCATCCGAGCGCTTGCGCTCGGCGATGTCGGTGGAGATGGCGAGGGCCATGGCGTCGAAGGCGCGGGAGAGGCGGCCAAGCTCATCGCCTCCCCTGAGGCCGCTGCGCGCGGACAGATGGCCCTCGGCAAGCTCTTCGGCCGCATGCACCAGTCGCGCGGTGCGCCGCGTCAGGAGGAAATGAAAGACCAGCCACATGGCAAGTGCAAGCGCCGTCACCCATCCCGCCCAGTAGAGCGATTGCTTGAGAACGTGGGCGCGGGCTTCCGCCTTGTAGCGTTTGAGATCGTAGGCCAGGAACAGACTGCCGGTGCGAGTGGGACGAAGCTCGTCACGCTCACCGCCCATCAGGATGCCGGCGTAGCCGAGCAACTCGTTGCCGTTCGGATCGACCGTGATTCCCGCGCGACGTTCGCGGATGGCCACGGCCGCTGGATCGAGATCGAATTGCGGCAAGACCGCAGCTATTTGCTGTCCCATCCAGGCACGACGCGTCGCCTCGATGACGGTGTTCCGCTCATCCGTCAGCGCGGCGAGAGTGAATTCGTGGTTGTGCGCCAGCACCGCGATCTCGTGTTGCGCCGCCGCCAGATCGCCCTTCAGCAACAGATACTCCAGAGTGCTTTGCAGTCGGGACATCTCCTGGGCCAGCCGTTTGCGGCTATCTTCCTCCGCCGCGCGCTCGGCCTGGGGCACGTGATAGAACAGGTTTACCGTGCTCAGTATCGCCGCGAAGCCTAGCAGAATGAGCGGGACCGTGAGCTTGAGCGTGGCCGGAACGCGCATCGTCATGGGTGGGCCCCCACGCTTGCGGCGCTCATTTGGCCCCACGGTGGCGCGAGTGCCCGGCGGCGCTCATTTCGACAATTCCGCCAGAGGTCCCGGCGCTAGCACGCCTTCGATGTCGAGTCCGGCGCGCAGCAGCTTCGCGTCGACCATCAGGGCCATGAGCCGGCGTCCTGATACTGCCAATTCCGGTGTCGGCCCACCGAGCATCTTGAGATTTTCCTCCCGGGTCGGAACATGGAGGCCCTTCTGCGCCTCCAGGAACTGCTCCCCGGACGTCTGTTGGCGTATTCCCATGCGTCGTGCCGCGTCCCGGGGATCGACCTTCATGTAATCCGTCGCCTTGAACCAGCCGGCAAGCAACGCCTGTATCGCCTTGGGCTGCTTGTCGATGACGGTCGCACGGACGGCCACCAGATCGACGATCTCACCCGGAATCCGCGTGCTGTCGAACAGCGTGGTGGCGCCGGCTTGCAGGAACTTGGCGCGATAGGGGTCAAAAGTGACGGCGCCATCCACCGTACCCTTCTCGAAGGCCTTCGGTTGCTCGTTGGACTCCAGGTGCACTACGTTGACATCGCTCGCCTGCATCCCATTGAGCGTCAGGGCCCGGCTCAACACGAAGGCGCCGAGCGCGCCGCTTTCCACCGCGACCGACTTGCCTTTGAGGTCCTGCATCGTCTTCATCCCGGGACGGCCCACGACCACGTCAGCGCCATGCGAGACGTCCACGACCAGGATGACTCGCGGTTGCAACCCATCCACAGCGAGTCCGAACAACTCGTCGAGGCTGATCACCATGCCGTCGATGGCCTGGTTGCGATAGGCGCGCAGGACTTCGCTCGCCGAGGGATACTCGACCAGTTGCACGACCGCAGGATCGAGGTGGCCGAGCTCCCGCGCCAGATAGAGCGGCTCGCTGCCTATCCAGACGTTGGTGCCGATACGCAGCGCGGTTTCCGGTTCGCGCGAGCATCCGGAAACACCGAGCAGAAGCGCGACGCTTGCGAGGACACACAGCCATCTGATCGCACGCAGAGATCCGTTCATTTTGGTCCTCAACCTCCGTCCGGTACAAAAATGTAGCCCTCGTTGCGCACGGTCCTGATGTATCGCGGATGCTCGGGATCCGGCTCGATCTTCTTGCGCAATCGCATCACGCGCAGATCCACACTGCGGTCGAATGGATCCCAGTCGCGCTTCTGAGTGAGATTCAGGATCCGTTCACGCGAGAGCGCCCGGTTGGGTTGCTCCGCCAGCGCCTTCAGCAGATCGAACTCGAGCGGGGACATCGCCACCTCTTCGCCCGTGTCGTCGGTGAGCCGGTGGGCGGCGAGGTCGAGCACGCAGCGTCCGACGCGAACCCTTTCCGCGCCGATGTCGGCGCGGCTCGCGGACGACGTGCGCCGGAGCACGCTCTTCACGCGTGCCGCCAGCTCACGCGGGTCGAAGGGCTTGGGAACGTAATCGTCGGCACCCATCTCGAGGCCCACGATTCGATCCACGACCGTGGCGGCGGAAGTCAGCATCACGATGGCGATCTTGGAGTAGCGCTCGCGCAGGTGACGGGCAAGACTCAAGCCGTCCTCGCCCGGCATGTTGATATCGACCAGCGCCAGGTCGATGCAGTGCGTAGCCGCCAATGCTTTCGCGGCGGCGGCGCTTTCGGCCCCGATCGTCGCATAGCCGTGTGCGGAGAAATATTCCTCCAGCACCTCGCGTACGTCCGGCTCGTCATCGACGATCAGGAGGGTGGCTTTGGGGCTCACGGTCGCATCCAGTTTCTCCAGGGCCATCCCGCCGGCAGAACGATTGCATCCGGGGCGGGCGGACGTGCAAATCGTACAACGGCTGCGTCGCAATGGGGAGGGCGACGCGCCTGTCGCGGCTCCATGAAACAAATGAAACAAAGGGGGTCACGGGCTCTTGAAACACAGGAAACAAAATTGCCCATTCGGTGAAATCCCGCTGCAGCAATCGATCCCTAGAGTGGGCATCACTCCCGGCCTCACCGAGACCAAGGGAGTGCAAGCCGCCCCCGGGCGGTGGTACCAAGGAGACCATCGTGGCAACCAATCATTTGCGTCATGACATCGGTGCCGGTCGTAGCGGAGCCCCTCTCAAGGTGGTGGTGGCCGTGCTCGTCCTCTACACGGCCCTCTATCTTGCCATCGTCGGGGTCATTCACTTCGTAAGCTCCCCGGATGCGTCCGCCGCCATCACGCCGGACACGGCGACGGTTCGCGTGGAGGCGACGGCCGCGCCGGTCGCCCCCTACGGGACCGTCAGCGGATCGCCCTCGACGCGCCTGCCGGACCCGGCAACGGGAGGGACGGACAACTCGCGCGAATGCACTACGCAGATTGATTCCGAGTGCATCTACAACTGAAGCCCCCATCGGGATCGCCCTCGCGCATCACGGCCATTCTCAACCCGTCGTTACGAGTCTACCCATGTCCACCTTCCTTGCCCCCAGGAGATTTTCCATGCCCGTACCACAATCCATCCTGCAATCCCACGTCGAGTCGGCGCGTTACGCCAAGTGCGTCGAGGTCTCGAAGCGCGTCCAGTGGGACATCGATCGCGACGTGATTCGCGGCCGGAGCTTCGATTTCGCCAAGCGGTTCCTCCCCGACGGCTTGTCGAAGGTCGATCGCCTCCACTTTCTCAGCGCGAACGAGCAACGCCTGCTGAGCCAGATTCAGGGCCGCACCTACGCCAACATGTTCGGTCTGGTCGAGCGCTTCATCGCCGCCAAGGTGCTCGACGTGAGCCGCGAGTACGCCTTGGGAGATCAGAACGCGTTGCAGGCGCTCGTGCGCTTCGGCGATGAAGAGATCAAGCATCAGGAGCTGTTCCGCCGCATCGAGCGCATGTGCGCGGGAGGTATGCCCGGGGGTTACACATTCGTGCCGGAGCCCAACGCCGTCGCCTCGGCCGTGCTCGCGAAGTCCACGTGGGCCGTGCTGGCATTGACCTGCCACATCGAGCTTTTCGTTCTGGCGCATTATCGACAGAGCATCGACACGGACGCCCATGTGTGCGAGCTGTGGAAGGACGTATTCCTGCACCACGCGAAGGAGGAATCGCAGCACGCGATCCTGGACGAGATGGAATGGGTGCGCGAGGACGCGAAGATTACGTCGCAGGCGCGCGATGCTGCCGTGGACGACTTGATCGCGCTCGTGGGCGCCGTCGACGGCATCCTGCAGGTCCAGTCACTGGCGGACACGCATTACTTCGTCGAAATCTGCGGCCGGCCCATGACAGCGGTCGAGGTGGAAGCGTTGCAGCAGACCGTTCTCGCCGCGTATCGCTGGCAGTACATCGTCTCGGGCGTCCAGGAGCCGCGTTTCAGGCAAGCGCTCGCCGGCATGATCACCGAAGCGCAAGCCACGCGCATCGGCGATGCGCTGGCGCCGATCATGGCGTGCCAGTAGGCGACGAATCGTCGGACTCTTGGACGCCATGCACATGCCGCGCCTGAGCCACACTTTGTCACACCCCGCACCGGTGATCGCATTGCATTGCTCGGGCGCCGGCGCCGGGCAATGGCGCCAGCTCGGCGACGCCCTCGACCCGCGCCACAGCAAGCTCGTGGCTCCCGAGCATTACGGCTGCGACAGCACGGGTCCCTGGAGCGGTGAGCATGCCTTCACCCTTGCGGACGAGGCGGCAAGGACCGTCGAGATCATCGATCGCTCCGATTGCCCAGTGCACCTCGTCGGCCACTCCTATGGCGGCGGCGTCGCGCTGCACGCGGCCGTCGAGAGGCCGAACCGCATCGCCAGCCTCACGCTATACGAGCCATCGGCGTTCCACCTCCTCAGGGCAATGGGCGCTCGCGCCGCCAGCGCGCTTGCGGAAATACTGGGGATCGCCGCCAGGACCGCCGAAGGAGTGATCACGGGCAACTACCGTGGGGCGGCGGCTTCGTTTGTCGACTACTGGAGCGGCCGCGGCGCATGGGCGGCATTGCGCCCGTCGGTGCAGGCGGCGCTCACGCGCTGGATACCCAAAGCACCGCTCGATTTTCGGGCACTGATCGATGAGCCGACAGGCATGACCGCGTATTCCGAGCTGCGCGTTCCCGCGCTGATCTTGCGGGGTGAACATGCGCCGCAACCAACGCGACTGATCGCGGAGACGTTGCCGACCCTCATGCCCGCCGCCCGCCTCTCGGTCATTGCCGGTGCCGGCCACATGGGCCCGCTGACGCATGCATCCGAGGTCAATGAGGCGATCGCGCGGCATATCGATGAGGCGGAAGCACGCGCCCGTTTCATCGATATCGCAATCCCGGCTTTACGAAGATTCAACACTCCCAACCCCACCCCCCGCGCACAAAGTGCGAAAGGATTGATATGAAGAACCACAATGCATTGTCGAGCCGGACCCCACGTCGCAACCTGCCCATCGCATGCGCCGCTGCGCTCGCCGTGGCCTTCGCTGCCTCCCTGCCGATGCGCGCCTATGCCGACGCGGTCACACCGCCCCCCGTGCCCGCCAACATCCAGGTGCCGGCGGGGAACAAGGCATTTCTCGTGGGTCACGCCATCGGCACCCAGAACTACAGCTGCCTGCCCGCGGGTGTGGATGCCGCGGGTCACCCTCGCTTCGCCTGGACGCTGTTCACGCCGCAAGCCACGCTGTTCGCCGACAATCTCAAGGAAGTCGCCACCCACTACTTCAGCCCCAACCCGTTCGAGGTCGGCCCGAACCCGTTTGCGGATGGCCTGGTTCGCGCCGCGTGGCAGGACTCGAAGGACACGAGCACCGTCTGGGGCAAGGTGGTGCCAGGTGATTCCTCCTCCGACTCGGCTTTCGTCGCACCCGGTGCCATTGCGTGGCTGAAGATCACGGTGGTGGGAGCCGAAGACGGACCTACCGGTGGCCACGCGCTGACGCCGACCACTTATATCCAGCGGCTAAATACTTCGGGAGGGGTCGCACCCTCGACGGGCTGTGCGTCGTCAGCGGAAGTCGGCAATCAAGCATTCGTGCCTTACACCGCCGACTACTTCTTCTACAAGAAGACCGAAGGCAACGCGGACGACGACAACTAGTCAAGCCCAGGACCGGTTCGGTTTTTGGATACGCGTGACTCGCGTTCAGAATGCCGCCGGACTTCGCGCAACTCCGCGATGTCGGCCCGCGTAAACGTCAGCCAGGAGCCTGTGCCGATACGATAGCCCGTACTTGTCGCCAGCAGGCATATCGCAGCACACCTTTTCCCAGCGCGCCGCGGTACGTCGGTACCGCCGTCTCGGCGTGCCGCTTCAGGGCCCACTTCACCGTTCGCGGTATGATCTTCCCGTGCGGGATCTCGCGCGGTTCGGCTTTCCGCTTGGCTGCCCACCCGAACTTGACGTATCCCTTAGCGGGAAGAGTAAAGATTCAGGGGATATTCGGAAAACTGTCTTGGTGCCCAGGAAGGGACTCGAACCCCCACAGTATTGCTACCGCCAGGACCTGAACCTGGTGCGTCTACCAATTCCGCCACCTGGGCAAACCAACCCATAATTTTACGTTTCGGACCCTTCATTGTCAAAGAAACCCGCGCTCCCCCCGAAGTCACGCACTGCGAAATCGCGAGCTGCGAAAGCGCCCACAGCACGCGCGAAACCGCCGCGATCGACATCGGCCCACGCGCCGTCGACGCGACCCGCAACACGACGCGGCGATGACGAGATCGCAGCTCCACTCCGCCCACGAAGGGGTCGCCACGACATCGATCCCGCGTTGCTGCCTTCGCGCGTGGCGATACTGGATGCGCTGAAGGCGGCGGGCGTTCCGCTGCCACCGTCCGATCTCGCGCGGCAGATGGAGGTCGACAAGCGCGCCCGCGACGCGTTTTTCGGCCGCATCGACGCGATGCAGCGCGACGGCGAGCTCCTGATGAACCGCAAGGGCGAGCTCTGCGTCGTCGCCAAGCTCGACTTCATCACCGGAACCGTGCAGGGACATCCCGACGGATTCGGCTTTCTCGTTCCCGACGACGGCGGCGCCGATCTCTTCCTGAGTCCCGCCGAGATGCACAAGTGCTCCATGGCGACCGGGCGACAGCCCGCCGCTCGGGTACGGATCGGCGCGGCCGTCCCGAAGGACAGCTCGTCGACGTGCTGGAACGCGCCAATACGACGGTCGTCGGCCGCTTCTACGAGGAGCGCGGCATCACGTTCGTCGTTGCCGAGAATCGGCGGATCAATCAGGACCTGCTGGTGCCGCAGGACGAGCGCGGCGGCGCGAAATCCGGCGACGTGGTCGTCGTCGAGATCATCCAGCAGCCCTCGCCGCAGCGCGAGGCCATCGCGCGCGTCGTCGAGGTGCTCGGGGGCTACACGGACCCTGGCATGGAGATCGAAATCGCGCTGCGCAAGCACGATCTGCCGCACGAATTCTCACTCGCGGCGCGCAAGCAGGCCGGCAAGTTGCCGACGGAAGTGACCGACCGCGACCGCGCCGACCGCGTCGACATCACCGCGCTGCCGCTCGTCACGATCGACGGCGAAACGGCGAAGGATTTCGACGACGCCGTGTACTGCGAGCGCAAAGGCAAGGGCTTCCGCCTCATCGTGGCGATCGCCGACGTCTCGCACTATGTGAAGGACGGGGATCCACTCGACCGCGACGCGCGCGAGCGCGGCACGTCCGTCTATTTCCCGCGCCGCGTGATCCCGATGCTGCCGGAGGCGCTGTCGAACGAGCTCTGCTCGCTCAAGCCGGACGTGGATCGGCTATGCATGGTCTGCGACATGGACGTGACCGGCGAGGGCCGGATTGCGAAGTACGAGTTCTATCCGGCCGTCATGCATTCGCGGGCGCGTCTCACCTATACCCAAGTGTGGAACTGGCTCGAAACACCGTCGAGCGCTCCGCGCACGGCGAAAACGCTGCTGCCCCGGCTCACCGATCTCTACGCCTTGTTCCATGCGCTGCAGCGTGCCCGCGAAGCGAGGGGGGCGATCGACTTCGACAGCGTCGAAATGCAGCTCGAATTCGACGTGCAGGGCAAGATCGTCCGGATCGTGCCGGTAGTGCGCAATGACGCGCACAAGCTGATCGAGGAATGCATGCTTGCCGCGAACGTCTGCACCGCGGAATTTCTCGCGCGGCACAAGCATCCCGCGCTCTACCGCGTGCATGAAGGGCCGACGCCCGAAAAACTAACGATCCTCCGGGACTTCCTGGGAAGCTGCGCGCTGGCACTCCCCGGCGGCGATGAGCCGACCGCGTCCGACTATGCGAAGCTCCTGTTGCAGATCAAGCATCGTCCCGACTACGCACTGCTGCAGACGGTGCTGCTGCGCTCGCTGCAGCAGGCGCGTTATCGGCCGGACAACGTCGGTCATTTCGGCCTCTCCTACGAGGCCTATGCGCACTTCACGTCGCCGATCCGCCGCTATCCCGATCTCGTCGTCCATCGCGCCATCAAGGCCGTGCTCGCCGGACGCGAATACAAGCCGGGCGGCACGTCGTGGAGCGAGCTCGGCGTGCACTGTTCGCTCACCGAACGCCGCGCGGATGATGCGACCCGCGACGTCGAGAACTGGCTCAAGTGCTACTTCATGCAGGACAAGGTCGGCGAAAGCTTCGACGGCACCATCAGCGGCGTCACGAGCTTCGGTATCTTCGTCACGCTCGACGGTCTCCATATCGACGGCCTGGTGCACGTGACGGAGCTTGGACGCGACTATTTCCATTTCGATGCCGGACGCCATGCCATGATCGGCGAACGCAGCGGCCGGGTATTCCAGCTTGCCGGCCGCATACGCGTCACCGTTGCGCGCGTCGACCTCGAAACCGCGAAGATCGATTTCACGCTCGCCGAGGTTTCCGGTGGAGCGCCGCCGGACGCGGGGGCGAAATCATACGCCCGAACCTCCGCTGCGCAAGGAAATCGCCCCGCCCGGCCGGCCGGGCAGCACTGACGCGGATCGGCCATGGACCTCGTGCTGCAGGGTCCAACGCTCACCGCGTCCGACATCGCGGCGTTCGCCTCGCTTGCCGGCGCGCAGGGCATTCACGTGCTCGAAGGAGGCGCGCCGGCCTATCGGCTGACGCGGGTGGAGCGGCAGGAAGGAGTGGCCGAACGCTGCGCGACTGCTGGGATCGACCACGCATTCGTGCCGTCGGACCTCACGCGGGACCGCGTCCGGGTCGTTGCGATGGACATGGATTCGACGTTGATCACCATCGAATGCATCGACGAGATCGCGGACATGGTCGGCATCAAGCGCGAAGTGGCCGCAATCACCGCCGCAGCGATGCGCGGCGAGCTGAATTTCGCCGAGAGCCTCGCCCGCCGCGTCGCGCTCCTCGCCGGGCTGCCCGTGCGTGAGCTGGAGCGGGTCTATGTCGAACGGCTTCATCTCTCGCCGGGCGCGGAGCGGATGCTGGGCGAATTCCGGGCGGCCGGCGCGAAGACCCTGCTCGTCTCCGGCGGCTTCACGTTTTTCACCGATCGGCTCGCCGAGCGCCTCGGCTTCGACGAAACCGCAGCGAACACACTCGAAATCGCCGACGAGAAGTTGACGGGTCGCGTCGTGCCGCCGATCGTCGACGGCGAGATCAAGGCAGCGCGCCTTGCGGCGATGCGGAAGCGCTATGCCGGCGAAAACGGGATCGTCGTCGCGATCGGGGATGGCGCGAACGACGTGCCGATGCTGGCCGTGGCGGACATTTCGATCGCCTATCGCGCGAAGCCGATCGTGCGCGCGCAGGCGACCTACGCGATCGATCATTGCGGGCTCGATGCCGTCCTGAACCTGTTCCGCTGAGGAGTTCGGTTTCCTCGTTGCAGCGCCTGCCGCCCGGATGCTCGGTCACGGGACTGGTTCAGAGGTTCTTAGTCGTCGTCGAAGTCGCCCTCGTCCATCCACGCCATCTGGATCGCTTCGAGGATCTTCTCGCCGCTGTGCTTCGGGTCGTCGGCGAACCCGGGCAGCTCCAGCACCCAGCGCTTCAGATCCGTGAACAGCAGCGTGCGCGGATCGACGTCGGGATGACGCTCGGCGAGCGCGATCGCGATCTCGCGGGTGTCGGTCCATTTCATCGCTGCTCTTTCGTCTGGTTGATCGTGTACCGCGGAATCTCGATCAGGAGCTCGCCGTCGGCGACGATCGCCTGGCAGGACAGCCGCGAGGTCGGGGTCAGTCCCCACGCGCGATCGAGGAGGTCATCCTCATCCTCGGACGACGGCGCCAGCGTGGAGAAGCCCTCGCGGAGAATCACGTGACAGGTCGTGCAGGCGCATGACTTTTCGCACGCGTGCTCGATGTCGATGCCATGCGCCAGCAGGTTGTCGCAGATCGACACCCCGCGCTCGGCGTCGAACGTCTTGCCCTCGGGACACACTTCCGGATGCGGAAGCACGACGACCTTGGTCATGGTGCGGCGTCAGGTGAGGGCATCGATGTTGCGGCCCGTCAGCGCGCGCGCGACGCCGCGATCCATTCGCAGCGCCGCGAATTCGCCGGTCGCGCGGTTGAGCGCGGCAGTGGCCGCGAGCAGCGCCTCGCCATCGCTGCCGTCGCGCTGGCCAAGTACGTGGTCGATGGCCTCCTCGATCGCGCGCCGCGCCGGCGGCGCGAGGAGGTGGCCGTCCGCGGCGAGCGCCGCGCGCGTCGCCGCCACGAGCTGGTCGGCCTCGACCCGGGCCTCGGTGAGAACGCGCGCGGCCATGTCCTCCGCGGCATGCACGACCGATTCCTGCAGCATCCGCGAGATCTCGGCATCGGACAGCCCATATGACGGCTTCACGACCACCGACGCCTCGATCCCCGACGTCTGCTCGCGTGCCGATACCGACAACAGGCCGTCGGCGTCGACCTGGAACGTGACTTTGACCCGGGCCGCGCCGGCGGTCATCGGGGGAATGCCGCGCAGCTCGAAGCGCGCGAGCGAGCGGCAATCCGCCACCTTCTCGCGTTCACCCTGGACGACGTGGATCGCAATCGCGGTCTGGCCGTCCTTGAACGTCGTGAACTCCTGCGCGCGGGTCACCGGAATCGTCGAGTTGCGAGGGACGATCTTCTCGGCCAGCCCGCCCATCGTCTCGAGGCCGAGCGACAGCGGGATGACGTCGAGCAGCAGCCAGTCGTCGCCGGCCGCACGATTGCCCGCGAGGACATTGGCCTGGATCGCGGCGCCGAGCGCCACGACCTGGTCCGGATCGAGATTGGTGAGCGGCGGCTGCCCGAAAAAATCGGCGACGGCTTTCTGGATCTGCGGCATCCGCGTCGATCCGCCGACCATGACCACGCCGTGGATGTCGGCGGGGGTGAGCCGGGCGTCGCGCAATGCGCGCTTCACCGGACCCAGCGTCTTCGCCACGAGGTGCGCCGTGATCTCGGTGAACGTCTCGACATCCAGCGCAAGCTCGACCTTGCTGCCATCGGACAACGTCGCGTTGACCGTCGTCGATGGATGCAGCGTCAGATTTTCCTTCGCCTCGCGCGCCTTCACCATCAGGAGCCGCGTGTCCTCGGGGGACAGCGGCGGCAATCCGGCCGCTTCGAGGATCCAGCAATGGACCCGATGATCCCAGTCGTCGCCGCCCAGCGCCGAGTCGCCGTTCGTCGCGAGCACCTCGAAGACGCCGCGCGTGAGTTTCAGGATGGAGATGTCGAACGTGCCGCCGCCGAGATCGTAGATGGCGTACGTGCCCTGCGCCGCGTTGTCGAGGCCGTACGCGATCGCCGCCGCCGTCGGCTCGTTCAGGAGCCGCAGCACGGTAACGCCGGCGAGCTTCGCGGCGTCCTTGGTCGCCTGCCGCTGCGCATCGTCGAAATAAGCCGGCACCGTGACGACTGCGCCCGCGAGCTTGCCAGCGAGGCTCGCCTCGGCGCGAATGCGCAGCGCGCGCAGGATCTCCGCCGAAATTTCGACGGGGCTTTTCACGCCGGAGCGGGTGGCGAGCTTGACCATCCCCGGCTCTTCGATGAACCGGTAAGGAAAGCGCCGCGCATCCGGAAGATCGGCGAGGCCGCGGCCCATCATGCGCTTCACCGAGACGATGGTGTTTCGGGGATCGCGCGCCTGCATGGCCTGCGCCGCGTACCCGACATCGACCGACTTCTCGCCGTAGCGGACGATCGAGGGCAGCAAAGGATGGCCCCGCTCATCCGGCAGCACGACGGGAATGCGGTTCCTCACTGTGGCCACGAGCGAGTTGGTCGTGCCGAGATCGATGCCGACTGCGAGTTGGGCGCTCGCGCCGCGCCGGCTCGTCGGGCTCGGAAATCTGTAGCAGGGCCATCAGTCCGTCAGTTTTCGACAGACGCTAACATCGCGTCGATGTCCGCAGCGAGCTTCGTCAGAAATCGCAGCTCACGCACGGTCCCGCGCGCCGCATCCCATGCCCCGTCGACGTCGAGCAGAGACGAAACGCGCTGCTCGAGCTCCCGCGCCTCGGCGCGCACTTCGTCGAGGTTCGCCTCGAGCGCGCGCGCGTCGCCGGCCGCCGCCGCCTCGGCAGCAGCCTCCCGTCGCTCGAGCTGACGCTCCAGGAAATCGAATGCCAGGGCGGTGTCCGTTTCGGCGAGCGCATCGACGCCATGGAGCGACAACAGGTATTGCGCGCGCGCCACCGGATCCTTGAGCGCCTGGTAGGCCTCGTTGACCCTGGCCGAGGATTGCAGCGCGAGCCGCTGCTCGGTTTCGCCGGCGGCCGCGTAACGATCGGGATGCACTTCGCCCTGCAGCCGGCGGTACGCGCGGTCGAGCAGTGCCGCATCGAAGCGGAAACGCTCCGGCAGCCCGAACAGCTGGAAATGATTGCGCGAGAAATCGATCATCGCCCTCTCGCGCCGCGGACCCGCTTGCTAGACGTTGAACGACTCGCCGCAGCCGCAGGCATCCTTGACGTTGGGATTGTTGAACTTGAATCCTTCGTTCAATCCTTCGCGCGCGAAGTCGAGCTCCGTGCCGTCGAGGAACTGCAGGCTCTTGGGATCGACGATAACGGTGACGCCGTGACACTGGAACGACAGATCCTCGGGCCGGACGTCATCGGCATATTCGATCTTGTAGGCGAGCCCCGAGCAGCCGGACGTGCGCACGCCCAGGCGCAGTCCGACGCCCTTGCCGCGTTTGACGAGGCGGCTCGCGACGTGCTTCGCCGCGGATTCGGTCAATGTGATGGCCATCGTGGGTCTTGTCTCGACGCTTCCGTTCAATCGGCCGCCTGCTCCTGGGCCGTCTCGACGCGAGCGGCGCCCTGCGCCGTGCTGTGCTTGGTCCTGTAGTCGGCGACGGCCGCCTTGATCGCGTCCTCGGCGAGAATCGAGCAATGGATCTTCACCGGAGGCAGCGCGAGCTCCTGCGCGATCGCGGTGTTGCGTATCGCCGCGGCCTCGTCGAGCGTCTTGCCCTTGACCCATTCGGTGACGAGCGACGACGAGGCGATGGCCGAGCCGCAGCCGTAGGTCTTGAATTTCGCGTCTTCGATCACGCCGTCCTTGCCGACACGGATCTGCAGCTTCATGACGTCGCCGCACGCCGGGGCGCCGACCATGCCTGTGCCGACATCCTCGGCGTTCTTCGCGAACGAGCCGACGTTGCGCGGATTTTCGTAGTGATCAAGTACCTTGTCGCTGTATGCCATTGCCTTCTCCTTTGCGACCGGTGTTGCTGCGCCCGGTCAGTGCGCTCCAATCAGTGTGCTGCCCATTGCACGGACTCGAGGTCCACGCCATCCTTGTACATCTCCCACAACGGCGAAAGCTCGCGGAGCTTCTCCACCTTCCGCCGCAGGAGGTCGATCGTGTAGTCGATCTCCGCCGCGGTCGTGAAGCGCCCGATCGTGAACCGGATCGAACTGTGCGCGAGCTCGTCGCTCCTGCCGAGCGCCCTCAGCACATAGGACGGCTCGAGCGACGCCGACGTGCACGCCGATCCGGAGGACACCGCGATGTCCTTGATGGCCATGATCAGGCTCTCGCCCTCGACGTAGTTGAAGCTCACGTTGAGGTTGTGCGGAACTCGGTGCTCGAGATCGCCGTTGATGTAGATCTCCTCGATGTCGGCGAGGCCCTTGGCGAGGCGGTCGCGCAACATCCGGATCCGTTCGTTCTCCGTCGCCATTTCGAGGCGCGCAATGCGGAAGGCCTCGCCCATGCCGACGATCTGGTGCGTGGGCAGCGTGCCGGAGCGCAGGCCGCGCTCGTGACCGCCGCCATGCATCTGGGCCTCGAGGCGAACGCGCGGCTTGCGCCGGACGAAGAGCGCGCCCACGCCCTTCGGGCCGTAGGTCTTGTGCGCCGAGAACGACATCAGATCCACCTTGAGCACACCGAGGTCGAGCGGGATCTTGCCGGTGGCCTGAGCCGCATCGACGTGGAAGATGATGCCGCGCGCACGGCAGATTTCGCCGATCGCCACGATGTCCTGGATGACACCGATCTCGTTGTTGACCGCCATCACGGACACGACGATCGTATCGGGCCGCAGCGCCTTCACCAACGCCTCGAGGTCGAGAAGGCCGTCGGGCAGCACGTCGAGATACGTGACCGTGTAGCCCTCCCGCTCAAGCTCGCGCATCGTGTCGAGCGTGGCCTTGTGCTCCGTGCGCACCGTGACGAGATGCTTCCCTTTGTCCTTGTAGAAGTGCGCGGCGCCCTTGAGCGCCAGGTTGATCGACTCCGTAGCACCCGAGGTGAACACGAGCTCGCGCGGGTCGCAGTTGACGAGCGCCGCAACCTGTTCACGGGCATCCTCCACCGCCTTTTCGGCCGTCCAGCCCAACGAGTGCGAGCGCGATGCCGGATTGCCGAAATTCTCGGTGAGGCAGGGAATCATCTTTTGCGCCACGCGCGGGTCGACCGGCGTGGTCGCGGAGTAGTCGAGGTAGATCGGGGTTTTCATTGCCGTGTTTCCGTCCGGAGGCATGGCGGCGCCAATGTGGTCAGTTCGTCAGGCGGCATCGGCCGTGGCGGGCGTCCGCGACGTCGCGGCCTGTCCCCGCTGGTCCTGCAGCACCGTAACATCGGGCTTCTGTTGCTGCGAAACAAGCTCGGCCAGCGTAACCGACCGCAAGAAACTGAAGATGTGAGCATTGAGGTTCGCCCACAGTTCGTGCGTCATGCAGCGCTTGCCGTCGTCCTTGCAGCTCTCCCGCCCCGCGCACTGCGTGGCATCGATAGGCTCGTCGACCGCGACGATGACTTCCGCCACGGAAATCGCTTCCGCCCCTCGTGCCAGGCGATAGCCGCCGCCGGGCCCGCGCACGCTGTCCACCAAGCCGTGCCGGCGCAGCTTGCCGAACAGTTGCTCGAGGTAGGACAACGAAATCTTCTGCCGTTGCGAAACGCCGGCCAGCGTGACCGGGGCCTTCGTGCCGTGCATGGCGACGTCGATCATCGCGGTGACGGCGAATCGTCCTTTGGTAGTCAGGCGCATGGTCGGTCACCTGTGGTTGGTTGGTTCATTTCGTGCATCCCCGGGTCTTGGATTCGGGTAACCCGTGGTCGGCTGCGGTCGCCTTCTTTACAGGTCGTATTTTAACAATCCCGACTAAGTTAGTCAACTAAAAGACCCCTGAGTTCACTCAATCATTATCGATCATTTCACTGATCCGCTTGGGGTCGAACCCGGCGGCCGTTGCCTGGGCATCCCCAAAATCAGCGCCGCCCTCCTTGAGCCGAGCGATAAGGTTCTGCATCTGGGCGTCGGTTTCGGCGGCATGGTCGATAAGCCTATGAATCGCTTGGACCATCGGATCGTTCATGTCGGCGGCAATGGCGTAGGCGGAAAAACCCATCTTGGCTGCATGGCTTTCGCGCCTCTGCGCATCGTCACCGGTCAGGATCCGGGCAGGGATCCCCACCGCCGTCGCACCAGCCGGAACGTCGCGCACTACGACGGCATTGCAGCCTATCTTGGCGCCATCTCCCACTAAAATGGGTCCCAGAATCTTTGCACCGGCGCCGATCACCACACCCTTGCCCAATGTGGGGTGGCGCTTGCCGGCTTTCCACGATGTCCCGCCCAGGGTCACGCCGTGATAGAGGGTGCAATCGTCGGCGATTTCAGCGGTTTCTCCGATCACGATTCCCATCCCGTGATCGATGAAAACCCGGCGCCCGATCACCGCGCCCGGATGAATTTCGATTCCCGTCAGGAAGCGACCCCAGTGGGCGAGCCACCTGGCGAGCCAGCGCAGGCCAAGGCCCCAAAGCCGATGCGACACCCAGCGGTGCCAGACCAGCGCATGCAACCCGGGATAGCACGTCAGCACCTCCCACCGGGTGCGGGCAGCCGGATCCCGATCGAACACAACGGCGATGTCTTCGCGAAGGCGGTTCCACATGACGGCATTTTCGCATTTCCGACTGGCGTACTCAACTATTGGGACGGCCCCAGCCCGATCAACCCCGACACGCGACCTGGGCAGCGGTTTGCCCCGGTTTCGCGAATTGACTAACATCGGCCGACCTTTACGCGCAGGCACGACGGGCGATGACGGAATAACGCCGTTGCCCGACTTGCGCTCCACCAGGAGGAAACATGCGCCCCCAATCCCGTTGGCTCTTTCCGCTCGTCGCCGCGGCTGCGATCGCCCTGCCGGCCGGCGCGCAGGAGGTCACGCTGAAGGTCCATCACTTCTGGGCGCCAACCGCGATGCCGCCGTCGACACTGCTGCAACCGTGGTGCGACAAGATCGCGAAGGATTCGAACAACCGGATGAAATGCCAGATCTATCCGGCGATGCAGCTCGGCGGCGCGCCGCCGCAACTCATCCAGCAGGCAATGGACGGCGTGGCCGACATCGTGTGGACGCTTCCGGGCTACACCGCGGGTCGCTTTCCGATGATGGAAGTGTTCGAGCTGCCGTTCATCTCGCGCAGCGCCGCGGCGACGAGCCAGGCGGCGTGGGACTACTACACGCAGTACGGATCCAAGGAGTTCCCCGGGATCAAGATGCTCGCCGTCAACGTGCACGACAACGGCTACGTCCACACGGTCAACAAGCAGATCAAGGTGATGGCCGATTTCAAGGGCCTCAAGATGCGCGCGCCGACACGGCAGACGAACAAGCTGCTCGGCGCCTTGGGCGCCACGCCGGTCGCGATGCCGCTGCCGGCGCTCGGTGACGCGCTGTCGAAAGGCGTCGTCGACGGCTACCTGCTCCCGTGGGAAGTGATCCCGTCGATCAAGGCGCACGAGTTCACGAAGTACGAGAGCGAAACGGACCCGAAGGCGCGCGCGCTCTACACGGCAGTATTCACCCTCGCGATGAATCAGGCGAAGTACGACAGCCTCCCGGCCGACCTCAAGCAGGTGATCGACGCGAACTCCGGCGCAGCGCTGTCGAAGACAATGGGCTCGACGTGGGACGCCTCGGCGCCACCCGCGCGGAAGCTCGCTGTCGATCGCGGCAATACGTTCTACGTCATTCCAGCTTCCGAGCTCGAGAACTGGCAGAAGGCCACGGCGAACCTCGCCGACGAATGGGTGAAGGACGTCAGCGCTAAGGGGCAGGACGGCAAGATGCTCCTGCAGGCCGCGACGGACTTGATCAAGAAGTACGAGACGAAATAGCGGTTCGCGGTGAGCCGCGAGCTCGACGAGCCGGCGCCGACATGGCTTGACCGGGCATGCGAGGTCTGCGCGCTGGCCGGCGGCGCAGTCCTTACCGCGCTGGCGCTGATGTCGGTTGCGAGCATCGCGGGCCGCGCACTGTTCTCGCGGCCGCTGCAGGGCGACTACGAGCTGGTGCAAACCGGCTGCGCGGTGTTCGTCGCATTGTGCCTGCCCTACTGCCAGCTCAAGAACGCCAACATCATCGTCGACTTCTTCACCGCGAAGACGAGCCGCCGGACTCAGTCGCGTCTCGACGCATTCGGCGCGCTCCTGCTCGGAATCGTCATGCTGCTGGTCGCCTGGCGCACCGGCGCCGGCCTTATCAGCATGCGTGCAAGCGGCGAGACCACCACGATCCTCGGCATGCCTTCGTGGTGGACCTATGCCGGCATGCTGCCCGGCATCGCCCTCACGGCGCTCGTCGCGTTTCGCGGCGCCCTGCGGACGTTCCGGATGGCCCGCCCATGACGAGCCTCGGGATCGGGTTGCTGTTGTTCGCCGCGATGCTGTTCATGATGGCGTTGCGCGTGCCGATCGCGATCGCCATGTTCGTGCCGGGCGCGATCGGTTATGTCGCGCTATCGGGTGAAGCCGCGTTGCTCAACCATCTCAAAGGCGCGCTATTCGCCCGGTTTTCCGCATACGACCTGTCGGTCATTCCGCTGTTCCTGCTGATGGGCCAGTTTGCGACCCAGGGTGGCCTTTCCCGCTCGCTGTTCGCCTTCGCAAGCTCGCTGATCGGTCATTTCCGCGGTGGCATCGCGATGGCGGCCGTGCTCGCGTGCGCGGCCTTCGGCGCGATCTGCGGCTCGTCGGTCGCGACGGCCGCCACGGTTGCGCAGGTAGCGCTTCCCGAAATGCGCCGGTATAACTATTCGGGCCGGCTCGCTACGGCCACGCTGGCGGCAGGGGGAACGCTGGGCATCCTGATTCCGCCTTCGGTCGTGTTGGTCATCTACGCGATTCTCACCGAACAGAACATCGCAAAGCTGTTCGCCGCTGCGTTCGTCCCCGGCATCATCGCCGCGTGCGGTTACCTGGTCGCGATCGCAGTGTACGTACGCCTCCATCCCTCTCATGGACCTGCCCAGCCGCGCCACAGCAACGCCGAACGCATCGCGACATTCCTCGAAGTGTGGCCCATTGCGGCGATCTTCTTCGTTGTCTTCGGTGGCATCTACGGCGGCATTTTCACGCCGACCGAGGGCGCTGCGGTCGGCGCGGCCGCGACGTTCGTCGCCGGGCTCGCAAAGCGCGAGCTCGACATGACCGGGATCCGTAAATCGTTTCTCGCGACCGCCGAAACCAGCGGCTTCATCTTCATGATCTTTCTCGGTGCCGACATGCTGAATTCGACGCTCGCGCTGTCGCAGATGCCCGCACAGCTCGCGGAAACCGTTGCTTCCCTCGGCGTGCCTCCGCTCGTGGTCATGTTCGGCGTGCTGGTGTTCTATATCGTTCTCGGCAGCGTGATGGACGAGCTCTCGATGATCCTGCTGACGATTCCCGTGTTGTTCCCGGCAATCATGGCGCTCGACTTCTACGGCTTGCCGCTGACCGAAAAGGCGATCTGGTTCGGGATACTGGTGCTCATGGTCGTCGAAGTCGGGCTCATCGCCCCGCCGGTGGGGCTCAACGTCTATGTGATCCACAGTCTCGCCAAGGACGTTCCGATGGCGGAGACCTACCGCGGTGTCGTGCCGTTCCTGATCACCGACGCCGTCCGCATCACGCTGCTCGTCTTCTTTCCGGTGATTTCGCTGTGGCTCGTCCGGCTGATCACCTGACGTCCCAACCGCTGCCTCAGCGCAACAGGACGGCCGCGATCACGAGGCCGATCGTCACCAGGGCGAACAGAAACGCATATGCGACGCCAAGCACGAGCGCACGCGCGGCGATGCCGAGCCACCCGCCGCCGTATACCGCTCGGGTCGACCATGCGAGATAGACGAACGCCCACAGCACCAGAACACCGGTTACATAACCGTTCGGCGAGACGGCGATGAGCGAGCCCACGACGAACAGCGAATGTGTGGTTGTGCGCGGCGAACACGAGGTGCTCGCCATAAAGACGAGGGCGCGCCGGATACCGCCGCTGACGCCCGAGATAGAGCACTTTCAGCAGGACCGCGAACGCGGGCAGGAGCGCGAACATCGCATACGGGCCGTAACGCAACGTCCCGGCGAAGATCTGCTCCAGCTTTTGCGCGCGGGGAAGACCGTTGAAGCGGGCGATAGGCTTGCGCAGGATCCCCGTCGTGCCCGCAAGTTCGCTCAGGTTGACGTTGAAGTCGTCGTCCAGCGTCAGGAGCTCCCCCGACTCGACCTTGGGTTTCGGCTCCTTCGTCGGGTGGAACTGGACGGTTTCGTCGATACTGATCGATTGCGTCGCGAGTCGAAGGGTGGCGAAGAGCACGAGGCTCGACACGAGGAATAGCCGCGCCGGGCCGATATAACGCTGGCGGCGACCGGCGAGATATTCACGCGTGAGAAATCCGGGCCAGAACAGGAGCGCCGCGAGCGTTTTCCAGAACTTGCCGTCGTAAGCGATGTACCGGCCCGTCGCTTCCCGCATGAACTCCCTGAACGTCGGAAGCCGCTCGCGCGTGTTCTGACCGCAGGCCGGGCAAAAGGCGTCGGGCGCGCGCACACCGCAGTTGGCGCAGCGGTCGGTGGGTGCGATGGTCAACCCCTCCCCAGCAGCTGGTCGATCCGGGCGAGGATGCCGCGCAGGATGTTGACTTCCTCCTTCTCGAGCGCGGCGCGAGAGAAAAGCCGCCGCAATCGCGGCAGCAGCCGCTTCGGCATGCGCGGGTCGAGGAAACGCATTGCGGCGAGCGTGGCCGTGCCGTGCGTGTACAGCGCCTCGATCTCGTCGACGGTGGCGGGCTGGAATCGGGGCGCGCGCCAGACTTCCCCGCCGGTCGCGGCGAGCCGCAGCTCGTACGCAACGACCTGCACCGCGGCTGCGAGATTAAGCGAGACATAGTCCGCATTCGCCGGAATCGTTGCGACGATGCCACAGCGCGCGAGCTCGGCATTGGAGAGCCCGGACATCTCGGTGCCGAAAACGAGCGCGACGTCGCCATGGGCTGCGCGCGCGATGGCTTCGGCGGCGGCCTCACGCACAGCCAGCACGCGCCCCGCGAATTCACGCGGCCGCGCCGAAAGCCCCACGGCGGCCACACATCCGGCGAGCGCGGCGTCGAGCGTCGCGACGACCTCGGCACGGTCGAGCACGGCGGTGGCGCCCGATGCGAGCGCGATGGCCTCCGGGTCGGGGAAGCGTCGCGGGCGGACAAGCACGAGGCGGTCGAGCCCCATCGTGAGCATCGCGCGCGCGGCGCCGCCGACGTTGCCCGGATGACTGGGCGCGACGAGGACGATGCGGATGGCGAGGAGGCGATCGGCCGCGGACATCAGCTTGCCTTCCGTGCGAAGGCGCCCTGCGGCCCCAATACGGGCCCGGCTCCGGCAGCGGTTACAATGAGCGCGACCATGCACCCGATGCTCACGATCGCCGTGAAAGCGGCGCGCCGCGCCGGCAACGTCATCAATCGTGGCGCCCGCGAACTCGACCTCCTCACGATCACGTCGAAGGGCCCCAAGGATTTCGTGAGTGAAGTGGACCGCGAAGCGGAGCGGACGATCGTCGAGACGCTGCTCGGAAGCTATCCCGACCACGCAATTCTAGCAGAGGAAGGCACGGCCAAAGGCGCCAACGCCGATGCGGAAAACGTCTGGATCATCGACCCGCTCGACGGCACGACCAACTTCCTGCATGGCTTTCCGCAGTACTGCGTTTCGATCGCGCTCGCGCACCGCGGCCAGATCGCGCACGGCGTGATCTACGATCCGGTGCGCAACGATCTCTTCACGGCGTCCCGCGGGCGCGGTGCGTTCCTGAACGATCGCCGCATCCGCGTCTCCAAGCGCCAGCATCTGCGCGACTGCCTCGTCGGCACCGGATTTCCCTTTCGCGACGGCAGCTATCTCGACACCTACATGCGGATGATGAAGGCGATGATCGAGCAGACCGCCGGCTTGCGGCGGCCGGGCGCCGCCGCGCTCGATCTCGCCTATGTCGCGGCGGGTTTCTACGACGGGTTCTGGGAAGTCGGGCTCAATGCCTGGGACGTCGCAGCCGGCAGCCTGCTCATCCAGGAAGCGGGCGGCCTCATCGGCGACCTCGCCGGCGACGGTGAATTTCTGCACGGCGGCCAGGTCATCGCCGCCACGCCCAAGATCTTCGCGCAGATGGTGACGGCGCTGGCGCCGTTTCGTGCCGAGCTCGTGCGCGATCGTTCGAAGAAGGCGCCCCATCCCATCCCTTGAGCGCATTTCCGCCAGGAGCCTTGCATGCCACGCACCATCGTCCGCTCCATCGCCCTCGCTTTCTGCTTGGGACTAGCCTCGGCATCATCGTTTGCACAGGAGTATCCGACAAAGCCGATACGGATCATCGTGCCGTTCGCGGCGGGGGGACCCGCGGACGTCTACGCCCGCTTCATCGGCGTGCGGCTGCAGGAAGCGCTGGGGCAGCCGATCGTCGTCGAGGATCGTCCGGGTGCGGGCTCGATCATCGGCACCGACGCGGTCGCCAAGAGCGCGCCGGATGGCTACACGCTGCTCATGATGTCCAACACGCAGACGGTCAACGAAACGCTGATCCCGAACAAGCCCTATCAGCTCATGCGCGACTTCGTGCCGGTCGCGCCGGTCAACTATTCCGATCTAGTGCTCGTCGTGCATCCTTCCGTCGGCGCCAACAGCGTCGCCGATCTCATCCGGATTGCGAAGGCGAGTCCGGGCAAGCTCAACTACGCGTCGTCCGGGCCCGGCACGCCGTACCATATGGCCGGCGAGCTCTTCAAGGCGATGGCGGGCGTGGACATCGTGCACGTTCCGTACAAGGGGAGCTCGGGCGCGCGGACGGATATCCTCGGCGGGCAGGTGCAGATGATGTTCGACGCCGTGCCGACGATGAGCGAGCACGCGAAGAGCGGACGCGTCAAGGCGCTGGGCACGAGCGGGAAGGCGCGCTCCTCGGTGCTGCCCACCACGCCGACCATCGACGAGGCCGGCGTGACGGGCTACGAGGCCGTGATCTGGCTCGGCATCATGGCGCCGAAGGGCACGCCGCCTGCAATCGTCAGCAAGCTCAACGCCGAGATCACGAAAATCCAGAACCGGCCCGACGTCCGCCAGGAGTGGGCGAGCCAAGGCGCGCTGCCGATGCCGATGACGCCCGACGAGTTCGGCCGTTATCTCAACGCCGATGTCGTCAAGTGGGAGCGCATCGTGAAGATTTCCGGAGCGAAGGCCGACCAGTGACGTCGCCGCAGCGCGAGGGCATCACGCTGCAACTCCTGTCCGGCGGCGCCGCGCAGGGCATCGTCGGGGCGATCGAGGAGGACTTTCGCCTTGCCACCGGCGCGAACGTGCGGGGCACGTTCGGCGCCGTCGGCGCGATGCGCGACAAGCTCATTTGCCGGCGCACCGTGCGACGCCATCATCCTGACCGCGCCGCTCATCGCCACGCTCCAAGCCGCGGGACACGTGCGGCGGGGCACCGACGCGCCGCTCGGTCGCGTGCGCACGGGGATCGCCGTGCGCGCAGGCGAATCGCTGCCCGCCATCACCGACGGCGATGCTCTGCGCGCGACGCTCGTCAACGCGTCCGGCCTCTACTTCCCCGACCCCGAGCTTGCCACGGCCGGCATCCACTTCATGAAGGTGCTGCGCGAGCTCGGCATTCATGACGCCGTCGCGCCGCGGCTCCATCCCTTTCCGAACGGCGCGGCCGCAATGCGAGAGCTCGCTCGCTCAACCGCCGCCGGACTCGTCGGCTGCACCCAGATCACCGAGATTCGGTACACGCCGGGCGTCGTCCTGGTCGGCCCGCTTCCCCCCGGCTTCGAACTTTCGACGGTCTACACTGTCGCAGTGGGCAGCAGCGCGGAGGAGCCCGATCTTGCGAGGCGCCTCGCCGAAATGTTGTCGGGCCCCGCGACGCGCTCGCTGCGCGAGGCCGCCGGGTTCGAGTAAGCCCTGGGCGTCCCGGCGCGCCTAACCCTATGATTGCATGGCTGGCCGAGGCGCGCCGGCCCGTGATACGCTCATCGCTAATGGCCCTGGAAACCAGCAACATTGCCGACGAATATCCTTTGCCGAAGCGCAAAGTTCGGTGGCTCGGTCTCATTTTCTTCATTGTCCTGCACGTCATCGCACTGGTCGGGACGCCGCTCTACATCTACTACCGCGGCATCACGGGCCCGGAAATCGCGCTGTTCCTGGGGTTCTGCGCGGCGACCGGCCTGTCGATCACGATCGGCTATCACCGCCTGTTCGCGCACTCCGCGTTCAAGGCCTCGCCCATCGTGCAATTCTTCGTCCTGCTCTTCGGCGCGGCGACCTTCGAGGAATCCGCGCTGAAATGGGCGTCGCAGCACCGCCAGCACCATCGCTTCACCGATACGGAGCACGATCCCTACGGCGTCAACCACGGCTTCTGGCATGCCCATATCGGCTGGATCATGTTCTGGCGCCATCGCACCAATTACAACAACGTGAAGGACCTGCGGCGATCGCGACTGGTGTCGTGGCAACACGATCATCATGCCTGGTGGTCGGTCGGCGGAGGCGTCGCTCTGCCCATGCTCATTGCGTGGTGGATCGGGCATCCGCTGGGGGGATTCATCATGGCGGTCTGCCTGCGCATCATCGTGGTCCTGCATTCGTCGTTCTTCATCAATTCGTTCGCGCATACGTTCGGCGAGCAACCGTACGACAAATCGAACTCGGCCCGCGACAACTGGCTGTGCGCATTGCTCACCAACGGCGAAGGCTTCCACAATTATCACCACCGGTTCCCGTCGGACTACCGCAACGGTTACCGCTGGTATCACTGGGACCCGTCGAAGTGGCTCATCTTTGCGCTGTCCAAGGTTGGCCTCGCCTGGGATCTCCGCAGAACTTCCGATCAGCGAATCGCCGAGGCCGCGGCGCACTAGCGTGCCGCTGTCCCTAGGGCTGGCGCTGATCGCCGCCGAAGAACTCGCGCATCATGTAGTCCTCGAGCGCGGCGTTGTCGGCCGGACGCGCCGACAACGCGACCTGCCGATTCATGCGGCGGGACACCCAGATGAAATCCCCAGGCTCGTGCGCGCGAATGATCTCGATGATCTTCCGCACCACGGCGATGCGGATGTCCGGGTTCGTCCCCTTGCGAACTTCGATCAGCTGCCGAGCGACACGTCCGATGTCCTGATTCCAGCCGTTGAAGATGAACTCCGCGTCGTCGTAGCCGATGCGCCGGATCTGGAACATCCCGCCGCCGCGCTTCGGGTCGTCGCCGAAAGTAGGCGTCTGGTTCAAGCCGAGGTTGGCGGCGACGATGCGGTTCAGCCGCTCCTTCTCGCTTTCCGCCGGCGGAGCGTTCGGCGCGTTGGATTCGGATGTCGCCGGGGCATCGCCACGCGCGCTGCGCCGCGCGGCAATGTACGCGGACAGATCGGTCTCCGCGGGCGGCCGGGGCGTCGGCTGGGCCTCCGCGGGGGGCGTGGGCCGCGGGGGCGGCGTCGGAATCGCACCGGGGACCGGCTCGTTGCGTACGATGGGCGGCGGGGGCGGCGTCGGCCGCGGCGCGGGCCGCGCGGGCGCAGGTGCAGGGCGCGCAGGCGCAGGTGCAGGGCGCGCAGGCGCGGCGCGCGACGGCGGTGACGGTGGCGTCGGCGGCGGCGAGGCCTCCGGCGGGCTCGCGCGCGGGGCGAGCTGGGCGATCAGCGCCTTTGAAGGCTCGACCCGATCGGAGGGATCGAACGCGAGCGAGCGCACCACCGGCGGTGAGGTCAGCAGCGCCGCGATGTGCACCAGCAGCGACAGGAAGAACGCCACCCAGATGATGCGGATGGTGACGACATCGTGCCGGTTGATCGGCTCGTAGCGCCAGTCATTCATTGGTGGCGCGGCGTTCATGACCGTTGTGCGTTCCGGATGAGATCGCTTGCCCGCTCGCCGATCATGATGGTCGGCGCATTGGTGTTGCCGCCGATCAACGTCGGCATGATCGACGCATCGACGACGCGCAGTCCCGTCACGCCGTGCACGCGCAGCTCCGGATCGACGACCGCGAGTTCGTCCGTCCCCATCCGGCAGGTCCCGACCGGATGGTAGATCGTGTCCGAACGTCGACGCAGCACGTCGCGGATTTCGTCGTCGGTCTTCATACCGGCCGTGAACAACTCCTTGCCGCGATGCCGGTCAAGCAGCGGCGATTCAGAAATCGCGCGGGTGATCCTGAACCCTCTTACCATGGTTTCGATATCGTCGGGATGCGTGTAAAAGCCCGGATCGATCCGCGGCGCGGCCAGCGGGTCACGGCTTTCGAGCGTCAGCGAACCGGTACTTCGCGGCCGCAGGACGCACACGTGACTGGAGAAACCGCGCGCGGCGTGCAGCCGCCGGCCGTGGCTTTCGAGAATCCCGATGCAGAAATGCAGTTGAATGTCCGGCGCGGGAAGCTCTGGCGACGTCTTGAGGAAGCCGCCCGCTTCCGCGATGTTCGATGCGAAGATGCCGCGCCGGTCGTGGTGGTAGCGGAGCGCGCTCCTGAACGCGTTCAGCATGTCGCCTGGCATGAACCCGATCAGGTCCTTTCGCGGCGACTCGTAGGCGATGACGAAGTCGACGTGGTCGCGCAGGTCGCGGCCGACGCCCGGCAAATGCAGGACGGAGTGGATGCCCATCGAGCGCAGCGTTTCTGCGTCGCCCACTCCTGACAGCAGCAGCAATTGCGGCGACTGCAGCGACCCGGCCGCGAGGATCACCTCGCACCGCGCGCGCACGGTCCGCATCACGCCGCCCTGCCGATATTCGACCCCGACCGCCCGCCGGTCCTCGAACACGATCCGAGTCGCGTGCGCTCGCGTCCGCACGTCGAGGTTTGGCCGGTTGCGATTGGGCGCGAGATAGGCTCTCGCCGCACTCCAGCGTTCGCCGTTCTTCTGCGTCAGTTGATAGAGCCCGATGCCTTCCTGCTCCGCGCCGTTGAAGTCGACATTGCGCCGCAGACCCTGCGCTTCCGCCGCTGCGAGCCACAGCTCCGCGAAGCCGCTGGGTGAGCGCGGATCGGCGACATTGAGCGGACCGCCTTGCCCATGGAAGGCATCGACGAGGCGTTCGTTGTTTTCCGCGCGCCGAAAAAAGGGCAGCACCTCCGCGTACGACCAGCCCCGGTTACCGAGCGCTGCCCAGGCATCGTAGTCGCTGCGATGCCCCCGCGTGTAGACCATCGCGTTGATCGAGCTCGAGCCGCCCAGCGTCTTGCCGCGCGGCTGATAACCGCGGCGCCCGCCCAATCCGGGCTGTGGCGTGGTCTCGAACGCCCAGTTGTGGATCGGATGGGGAACCAGCAGCGCGAGACCGAGCGGCACGCGAATGAGCAGGCTGCGGTCGGGCGCGCCGGCCTCGAGGAGAGATACCCGAACTGACGGATCCTCGGACAGCCGCGCGGCGAGCACGCACCCGGCCGAACCGGCGCCGACGATGACGTAGTCGAAGGTGTCTACAGTCCCTAGCACTGGCGCTGGTCCCTGGCGAGTTGGATTACATCGCGGATTACAAATGCAACCCGCTGCCCCGGACTCCGCCGGGGCAGTGGCGTACGGCGCGCGTTGACCGTCCCGGCCGCCTAACCACTCGTGATAGGGTCTCACTCATGGCGCGATTATCCGACGAGATTGACAGCAGCAACGCCGCATTTGATCCGCCCGACCCGGATATCGTGTACCGCAACTATCTCGAGACTTGCCGGCGCCTCGGCATCGGTTGCGCCGAGATGTGATTCCGGGGGAGTGTCTCCTGTCGCCAGGTTTTACATACTTGCCAGCGCCACCGAGGAGGAGCCAACCCACTGCTTCCAGAAACAATGCGTTGCGATTGTGGCCCACAAAGTGCTTACCGTTTCCTAGGAAGTACCCACATGGGATGTGTTAAGCCTCGAAGGAGGATGATCGATGAAGACAAGACACTCTGGCTTCTTGGCCTTGCTGCTCCTGGGATGGTTGGCCTTGGGAGCCGCATCGGTCCGCGCGGATGTGATCCTCAGCACGCTCCCCCAGACGAACGACGACATCGCCTCCGCGACCTTGGGCCCGCTGCGGATCAAAGCCTTGGCCTTCACGATGCCCGGTGAAGACTACAGCTTAGATTCGGTTGTGCTCCGCCTGCAGCTCGATATGTTCGGCCGCCCGCTAACGGCGCCGATCCTCCGGCTGCTCGACGACTCGGGCAACCCAGACATCCCGGGCTCCACCGTGCTGAGCACCTTCTCCATCCCGACACTCGTGGGCGGCATCAACAACTTCACGTTCACGCCGACCGGCCCGTTTACCCTGCTAGCCGATGAGAAATACTGGCTGGCCTTGAGTTCCGCAGCCGACTTCGACACCTCGGGCCTGAATTGGCTCGCATCCATGCCACCGGTCACCCCGACGGGCGTCGCGATGCTCAGCGGCAACCGCTTCACGTCCGACGGCGGGGCGATCTGGGGTCCCTCGGCCACCGTGAACTCGTTTACGATCAACGGGACCGTCGTGACGGGCGTGCCGGAGCCGACCTCATTGGTGCTGCTAGGCATTGGGCTTGCCGGACTCAGCTTCTCGCGCCGCAAGCAGTAACCCTGTTCCGCGCCAGCAACTGGCCCCGCTCCGACGGGGCTTGTTGCTTCTACGCGACCGTCGAGCGCAGATTTGCGTACAGCCGCGCCGCCCCGTTCATCGCGGCGAACCTGCGGCGCCTGGCGCAGTAGGTGACATATCGCCGGAGGAACGGCCGCAGGAGGAACACTTCGAGTGCATCGATCGTCGGCTGAAGTTCGGGCGATCGCGTCTATCGCAACTATCGAGACGTGCCGTCGCCTGGGCGTGAAGCCAACGCCGCGGGATCGCGCGAAGGCACTCATCCGGGAATGGGCGGATTCGCTCGCGGCCCCGTAGCGCGTTCTACGCGGTCGCACGCTAGAATTTCGCGCCATGCCCGACGGCGCAAGCCCCGTTCCCGAGCTCGATCCGCCCGACCCGGAGCGCATCTACCGCAACTACGTTGCGCAGTGCAAGCGCATGGGTATCACGCCGACGCCGCGGGATCGCGCGAAGCGCTAATCAAGGAATGGACTGAATCGCTCGCCGCAGCAGCGGGCCGAGCGGTATCGCCACCGACGCACTAGCGCGACGATCAGCACGTCGGACGTGCGAGGGTAGCCAGCGCCTCGAGATCGTGCTTGCAATCGCGTTCTAGGCGGTAGACGTAGCGGGCTCCGGGATGATAGCGCGCGAGCCGGACAGAATCAGTAGCCCTGCTAATCCGAGTCTGAACGTGCGGGAGACGACCGCGTTCGGCCAACTCCGGCCGCTCGGGGTCGCCGTGAAAATTTCCCGTGAGCGGCCGTTTCGCGCGAGCACATCGATGTGGCGAAGTAGCGGTCGCGGTGGATGTCGTTACGGGTCGCCGAAGCGCCAGCATGCAAGCTAGGCGAGGATGGGCTACGGGTTGGCTTGATTTGCAGCACCGAGCGCGCAACAAGGGCGCCAATTTGGCGCCCTTCTCGCATGGAGTTGCCGTTAGCGCCTACGGCGCACTGACCAAAGACTCATCAAACCCACGCCCAACAGTGCAATCGAGCCCGGTTCTGGAATTGGGGCTAACGACGTATCGTTCGCGAGTTGCCAATTCAAAATGTCATGATTTTCAAACCCCGCCCCCGTCCCGCTCGTAAAGCCGACGAAGGCCGTCGTGGTCCCGAGGAGCCCGGCGATGTTGATCGGAAAGCTGCTGATGGCTGTAAATGTCGGGTTCGCGGCGTCTCGCAGCGTGGCGGTAAGGACACTGCCGTTGTAGCCGATTGTCGCCGTCCATATATCGCCGTTCGACATACAACCGGTTTGCAAGTAAGTAGAACCAGGGAACTCGCAGGTAGCGACCCCGTACGGGTTGGAAGACGCTGTGTTCGTAAGCACGCCGTTGGTGTCGATAGCAACGTGGTTGCTTGATAAATCGAGGCCACCATTGTTGAAAGTGTCGAACTCGATTGCGACGCTATTCGGTACTCCCTGGTAGCCGATACCGCCGCCTACATCGCCCAATCCACTCGGGTTTGACGCAAGCACGAAGGTAATCCCATCGGCAGGATCGATGCCGCCAGGATTCGTAAACTGGAATTGGAACGTCGTGCTGAACGTCGCGCCAGCGCCGAGCGTGATGGCAGTCGTGCTATAGCCGGCGCCACTTTGGCTCCCGGTGGCAGGCGTGACCCGTAACCTCGTGCCGGACTCCGCGGTGGCTCCGACGCACGTCAATGTGGTTCCGCAAGCCCCCGCAAAACTGGGAAAGCTAAGAATAACGCTTGCCTGAGCGGCACTTCCGATCAAAAAGGCTGCGGGGATCGCTATCGCGCAAACAACAGCTGCAATCCTGACGTGTCGCTCTGCAAACATATCAGTCTCCCTAGGAAAACATCATTTTGGATACGGCTCACGAAGGCCAGCAATTTTTGTACCCGACAATAAATAGACTACAAATTCCATGAGTTATGAATTTTGACGCATAAGCGTGGGCGTCAACTGTAAATTTCGGCGACATGGAGCTGCGCGACTAAGCCCGATAGAGCGGTTCACCTCCCGCTTTTTTGCAATCCGAACGGCAGCTTCAATCGGTTCTTGTGAGCAGTTCGGGCGGCCCCTTCGACAGCTCAGGGTCCGTTTTCAGCCGATCGCGCTCGATGATGTCCGGGTGAAATGGGCAGCGCGCCACCCGGCTACGTGTGATCGCGGGCAGGAGGATTACCCGCCGCCCGGAACGTCATTGCAGCGCCGGGGTACGCAGAACGCCGGCGCGTCCACGGCCTCTACAACCGTATGGCCTTGTCGAATCAGATCGGCAATCGGCAAGCAGGCGCCGACGAGCGAGCCATCGCTCAGCAGCAGAAAGACGCTCAGAACGTCATCGACGATCTCGGCCTCATCCAACTGCAAGCACGTGACGCCGATCGGCGGAATCATCTGTCGTCAGCCTTCAGGAGAGACACCGGGCGCGCTTTCTCGCCTCCTTGCTTTCGCTCCAATGCAGCGAGGCGCCGTTCCAATGCCTCGATGCTGGCAAAGTGGCGATCGAGGCGCCCTGCGATCCCGCCAACGTTCGCCACCACGGGAGCGAGCGCGCGGGCGACGTAGTCTTTGATGGCTTTGACACCGTCGGCCGCGAGCTGCTCTTGGGCTTTGGTGTTCATCGCCACGGATCAGTACGCCGTCGTGAAATACGCGCCCGCGTCGGCGGCCGCATGCCACGCGCTCACGCGAATGGATTTGACCGCCGTCGCTTCAGCTTGGAAAAGACTCACACGATTCTGCGACGCGGCGACCGGCGTGTCTGTCGCCCCAACGGGTGCGGCGCTCATCTCCAGCCCGGCCTGGCTACTCACGGTCAGCATTGCGCCGCCGGAGTTATAAAAGACTCGGCTCGAATCGATGAGTCCGATCGCGCGCGAGATCGGCGAATCGTCGAATTCCATCGCCTCGGTGACCAGCACCGGCAGGCCGAGGAGCATGCCGCCGGTCGCCGTCATCGACGGGTAGGCCAGGTCGCCGCCGGTGCCGCGCAGCTGCGACAGATACAGCGCGGTACCTCCACACATGACGAAAGTCGCGGCGCCGCGAAAGGCCGCCGGCACGAGCTCAATCAGGTGCTTCAAGTCGGCGTCGACGGCCGCAAGCGTGGTCCGGTCGAAGCGAACGTCGACGTACCGTTGAGCACGGAGTCGACCTCGTTGGGGTCCACAAAAGCCGCGTTCTCCGCTGCCGCCACCGCTTGCGCTAAGTCGGCGACGAGCGCCTGGAACGCCTGCGGGGAGGCGCGCATCAATTCGTTGGTGGCGACCGTGATCGCACCGAATTTTCTCGGCGTCAGCGTCGTGGTGCTCCAATCGCCGCGAACCACCGGTATGCCTTTGCTCTCGGCGACCTGCGCGGCCGTGATGGCCGCCGTTTGCACAAAGAACCGCGTGTTAAGTGGCATGGTGCGCAGCCCGACCAGCCGCTGCGGGATCGAGGCCGTTCGCGTCAACGCGAGAATGCTGTCCGAAATCGGGGTGCCCGCCGGGGTGTCGAAGTCGTCCAATCCCACGTCCGCGGCCTTGGCGACGTCCACGCGGCGGCCGCGGTCGAGCCAGACTTTTTGCGCCGGAGTCGTGGCCTCGACCATCCCTTTCGCGACGGCGAGCGCTTGCACGAATCGCGCGGCCGCGAATTTGGCGTCGGCCTCCTCCCGCATTTGCTGATATTCGTGACTGAGGTCGCGCAGCATTTCCATTGGAGCTCCAGGGTTTCAACCGATGGCGCGAGCGTGCGCCGCCCGAAACCGTGCCGCAACGATCATGGGGATTGCGTTTGCGAAACCCTGCGCACGCACCAGAGGATGCCGGTGGAATCCATGTCCATACGAACGACGACGAAGCCGCCGAGGTGGCGGCCTTCGGCCCGTGCCAGCGCCTTGCCGACCTTCCGCGCGTTGGCAGCGCGGACCGTGGCCACGATCGCGGCGTGAAGATCGGCCGCGACAGGCAGCGCGGCATGTACCAACAGGTCGCCTGCGGAGAACACGCGATCGGCGATACAGGCGTGGATCGCCCGCAGCAAACCGCCGAGCGCGGCGTCCTCATTTCTGCTGCCGGCGGGATGGGCGGCAGCGGCCAGTGTGTGCAGGTCCGCGGCAATCCGGCGCAACAGCGCGAGCACCTCGGTGGAATCCGCCGACGCAGGCGCGATCCGCGCGGGAGCGAGCGAAGGCCTAGGCATCGTCGAAATAGCGCGGATGCTCCGCGAGTATTTCGCAGACCCATCGCTGGGCCTCGATCCATGCCATGTGGCCAGCGCAGTTCGGCGTTGACGCATACGGGCTTTCGCCGCGGCCGAAGACTTCCGAGGGCGCCAGCTGCCACGGCCGCAGATGCAGCCGCTCGCGCTCGAGCTCTATCCGCTTGCGACGTGCTTCAGTCATCGGAAGCCTCGAACAGCGCATCAATCGCGCCGCTCGGGCGCAGACGCTCGCCGCGACGGCCGGCGCTTATGGATTGCAAGCGAGAATGCACCGTCAACCGCAACGCGGTCGCGAACCGCAACGCTGCGAGCGATTCGCGGCGCGCCATATCGGACAGCATGGCGAGTTCCCGCAGTTCCAGCCCTTCGCTATGCGCGGCCTTGCGCAAGCGCTGCGCCTCCGCGGTGTGCGCGACGTAGCTGACGACAAGATCGAGCATTTCGGGCTGAAACCAGCCGGCCGGCGTGCGATCGACCACGCGATGCCAGACGGCCTTTTCACCGGCAGTAAGCGTCGCTGGCATGACGAGGCTAGGTTGCCGTCCAGCGACGGTAGAGAGCGTCGCCAGTGCGACGCCGGATCGCCTGCCCGGTTGTCTCATTCAGATTGCCTCCGATTCGTGTACAGATAGCGAAGAAAAGCCCCGCGGCGGTCCCGAAGCAATCCGATGCTTTCATCAAGCCCTCCGCCCCCCCGTTCCACCCCGCCCAGGCTGCACGGGATAGCCGTCGAGGCCAATCGTTGGCCGTTCGCGTAGTGGTCTGCCCTGTTCCGCCATGCTCTTCCTCTTGTGGCAGTCCTTGTTAATGGCAACCAAGTTCGAGAAATCATCTGTCCCGTTTTGCGCCTTCGGTTTGATGTGATCCACTTCATGGGCAGGGCGCAAGCGTCCAGTGGCGACGCATTCGGCACAGTGGCACAGAGAGCCGTCGCGCTTCAGTACCTGGAGGCGTACGCGTTCCCAGGTGTAGCCATAGCCCCGCTCATGGCGTGTGCCACGACCGTACCAAGTCATTGCGCCCTCACCGGAAGCCCCGAACTCTTGAACATGGCAAGTCCTCTCGGTTGGTGCTCGGCATCCGGCCGGGCGACGGTCGCGCACATGCCCCGAAAGCTCCAAGCGCGTGCGGGTGTGAGCCAGCAACACGCACCTACGCCATGCGAACAAACGAACACCCCTATAGGGTGTTGTTCCTGTTTGTTCGCGCGAACATGGCGTACAGGGGCGAACAATGTTCGCGTTTGTTCGCATTTGTTCGCTAGTGTCATTTCGTCCCGACCTGCCACACGAATGAACCGGACGCGGCCACTAGGCGGTGTGCTTGTAGTTGATCGAGCCCGCGCGAGAATGCTGCCTGGATTGGCGCATAACTAGAAGAATCGCAGGGGATGCGCGGGACGCGATATGACACTTTCGCGGCACGCGCCGCCCGAAAGTGTCAGGGGGAAAGTCTGATTACCTGACGCGTCCCAAAGGATGGATCATTGAACGCCGCACGAGTGGCAATTGCGACGAGTTCGCGCCGCGGGCCACCAAGATATTCGCGGAAAAATCGGGTGAGCTCAGGCACAAAGTAAGCTCGACGCGCATCCTCCCCGTGAGTGCGCTTGCCCGCGCTTTCTTTGGCAAGCTCGATGGCGCTATAGCCGACTTCGTTAAGGATATGGGAGAAGCGCCCCCAAATATGGCGGCCCACCTCGGGATGGTACAAATCGAGGTGGACTATCAATCTGTAATCAAGTTCTGTGCCACGCAACACCTTGGAGAGCTTCCAGGCCAGTTTTTGTACCTCTCCAACAAATTTCCGATGCTGTGCGGGAGTGAGGCGCGCCTCGTCAAGCGGGCCGCAAAAAGCGCTGGCAGCGGTGGCGGCGAAGACCGTTTCCGGGAATTTCTTCTTCGACAGGCGCAGCGCGTTCCAAACGTTTCGCATGTCTTCATGGGTCAAAAGCCTGTGCAGCAACGAGGGGCAGTCGCGCCGAGGGTCACTGCCGACGTCGCCCCGCAGCTCGAGCTCGGCCCTTCGCCGCTCGAGCTCGGCCCTTTCGTCATTCATAAAAAGAATCGCATCGGCCGGCGCCCATTTCGGGAATTCGGGTCGCTTGTTCATCGCGCCGGCCCCGGCTTGGTTTTGACTAGCCGCGCGACATGCTTGCCCCACATTTCGGCCGCCGCGATGCGCTCGGTTTCGTATTGCGCCGTGTTGTAGGTCGCGAGTACCTTCGGGAGCCTGTGACCGAGCATGAGCTCCACGACGAGCGGATTAACGCCGAGCTCGCCCAATCGCGTCGCCATCGTCCGGCGAGCGTCGTGCAGCGTGTAGTCGGGGTCAACATCCTTGCCGCGCGTTCGCGTCTGAAAAAGAACGTTGGCAGCGACTTTACGATCGGCGCCGGGAAAACGCGGGCGCCGGCGCGCGGCTGCGATTCCAGCAATTCGATCGTCAACGGTGCCAGGTGAAACCAATGGTCCGCGCCCTGCTTAGTTGCTGTCGCCGGAAGAGTCCAGCGCTTCCGCTTAGTGTCGATTTGATCCCACAGCGCGCCGCACGCCTCAGAGATCCGGCAGCCGGTGAGGATCGCGAGCCGGATTGCCCCGACGTGCATCGTCGGCGTGGACCACATGGCGTGCAGCTCGTCGTCGTTGAGCACGCGCTGTCGCGGATCCTGCTTGCCGCCGGCGTCCTTGCGGGAAAAACTCGCGGCCGGATTCGACTTCGCCCAACCGGTGCGCACCGCAAATCCGAACATCCCCTTGAGCAGCATCAGCAGCATGTTCGTCGCGTGCTCGCCGTCTTCGAGCTTCGCTTGCAGCAAGCGATCGATGTCCGAAGCGCCGACGTCTCGCACGCGCTTCGAGCCAAGCAGCGGGTAGATATCGCGATCGAGATAGCGCACGACGGGACGCGAGTCCTTGTAGTTGCGCTCGAGCACTCGGAGTGCGTACTGCTCCCCCAGGCTGCGCACCGTCCGCTTGTCCGGCGGCGCGTTATCGAGCGCCTTGCCCGCTGGCAATATCTCGCGCCTCGAGCAGCGTTGTGTCCGGGTACGTTCCTATCGTCTGGACGTGGACCTTGCCCGCGAACATTCGACGGGTGATCCATGTCTTGGCACCGGTGCGCCGGACCCGGAGATACAACCCGTTTCCATCGGCAAGCGTGTAGTCGGACAGCCGCGCCTTGGCCGCCTTGACCTTGGTGTCTACGAGGGGCACGGATGACAGTTGACGTGGATTACAGTTCGGATTACAGTCCACGTATTCTATCCACCCCGGTCCACCCCCGTCCACTCTTATCCGTATTGACTCTGTATCAATGACTTACTGGCGCATTTGGGCCGGTGTTCATTCGGTGATTTTGGCCGTGACGTAGTCGAAGGTGTCGTCTGTCCCTCGTGGCGATTGCATGCGTGTCGGTAAGGCCCCGCGGCCCCGACCGCCGTCTTCAGGTGCCCCGGGCCGGGGCGATACCGGCGCCGCCGGCCGCGCTCGCGACCTCGCGCAGCTCGAGCTTCGCGATCGCGTTCCGGTGGACTTCGTCGGGGCCGTCGGCGAGGCGCAAGCTGCGGGCGCTGGCGTAGGCGCCGACCAGAAATTCATCGTGGACGCCGGCGGCGCCGTACGCCTGGATCGCCCAGTCGATCACCTTGCAGGCGACGTTGGGGGCGACGACCTTGATCATCGCGATCTCCTTCTTCGCAACCTTGTTGCCGACCGTGTCCATCAGGTACGCCGCTTTCAGCACCAGCAGGCGCGCCTGCTCGATCATGCAGCGCGACTCGGCGATGCGTTCCTGCCATACCGTCTGGCGCGCGATCTCGGCGCCGAACGCGACGCGGCCGGACAGTCGCTTCACCATCAGCTCGAGCGCGCGCTCGGCGAGTCCGACGAGGCGCATGCAGTGATGGATTCTGCCTGGGCCCAGCCGTCCTTGAGCGATCTCGAAACCGCACCCTTCGCCCTTCAACAGGTTGGCTGCGGGCACGCGCACGTCGGCGAGATCGATCTCCATATGCCCGTGCGGTGCGTCGTCGGAGTTGAGCACGGTGAGCGGCCGGATGACCTTCACCCCCGGCGTCGCGGCGGGCACCAGCAGCATCGATTGCGCTCGGTGCTTCGGACCGTCCGGATCGGTCTTGCCCATCACGATGTAGATCCGGCAACGCGGATCGCCCGCGCCCGACGACCACCATTTGCGGCCGTTGATGACATAGTGGTCGCCGTCTCGCTCCATCCGACATTCGATATTAGTGGCGTCCGACGAAGCGACCGCCGGTTCGGTCATCAGGAACGCCGACCGGATCTCGCCTTCGAGCAGCGGTTCCAGCCACTGTCGTTTCTGGTCGGCGGTGCCGTAGCGCTCGATCGTCTCCATATTGCCGGTGTCGGGCGCGCTGCAGTTGAAGACCTCCGGCGCCCACGTGACGCGACCCATGAGCTCGCACAGCGGCGCATATTCGAGGTTGGTGAGTCCGGCGCCGCGCGCCGATTGCGGCAGGAACAGGTTCCACAGTCCGGCGGTCCGCGCCTCGACCTTGAGTTCCTCGACGAGCCGTGTCGGGATCCACGGATTGCCTTTGGCACGGTTGGCCTCGACTTCGTCGCGGAAACGGCGCTCGTTCGGATAAACGCGTGCGGCCATGAACGCCAGCAGCCGCTCGCGCAGCGCCTCAACTTTCGGGGTGTAGTCGAAGTTCATCGGTCGCTCCCCAAATCAGGTCTTTGAGAACCACGCCAGCACGCGGTCGAGCACACGGCCATAGGGCGGCAGCAACAGCGGCATGATGCCGAGGCGGCCCTGGTAATACACCGCCTTTTCCTTGCTGAAGGTGCGAAAGCCGTAGACACCGTGATAGGACCCCGTTCCGCTCGCGCCGACGCCGCCGAAGGGCTGCGCCTCCTGGGCGAAGTGCGTGAGGCAGCCGTTCACGGTGACGCCGCCCGCGATCGTGTGGCGCAGCACGCGATCGCGGCGGCGCGTGTCGTCGCCGAACCAGTAGAGCGCCAGCGGCCGATCGTGCCCGTTGACATAGTCGAGGGCGTCGTCGAGCGTGTCGTACGGAACCACCGGAAGCAGCGGTCCGAAAATCTCCTCGCGCATGACCGCCATGTCGGCGCCGACGTCGAGGACGAGCGCGGGCGCCATTTTGCGCGTGAGGGGGTCGAGCTTCTCCCCTGCCGGGTTCACCTCGATCAGGCGCGCGCCACGCGACTTCGCATCGGCGATGAGGCCAGCGAGACGGGCATAGTGGCGCTCGCTGACGATGCTCGTGTAGTCGGCGTTTCCGGCCAACGTCGGGTAGAGCTTTGCCATTGCGCCCGTCATCGCCGTTACGAATTCGTCGGTCCGCGCACGCGGAACCAGCGCGTAATCGGGCGCGATGCATGTCTGGCCGGCGTTGAAGAGCTTTCCGATCGCGATCTTCGGCGCGATCGAATCGAACGCGCCGTCGGCATCGACGATCACCGGCGATTTGCCGCCGAGCTCGAGGGTCACCGGCGTCAGGTTCTTCGCCGCCGCCTGCGCGACCAGGCGGCCGACCGCCGTCGACCCGGTGAAGAACAGATGATCGAACGGCAATTCCACGAAGGCCTTGCCTGTCGCCGCGTCGCCCGGAAAGACCGCCAGTTCGTCCTCCGCAAAGGACTCCCGCACGATGCGCGCCATCAGCTCGGCGGTCCTCGGCGTGAGCTCGGAGGGCTTGATCATCACCCGGTTGCCCGCCGCCAGCGCCGCCAGCGCCGGCAGCATCGACAGCTGATAGGGGTAGTTCCACGGCGCCACCACGCCGACGACGCCGAGCGGCTGGGAGAGCAATCGGTTGTACCCGGGCCGGTAGATGACTTGCGTCGCGATCCGCTGCGGGCGCATCCACCGCGCCAAGTGGCGCCGCGCGTGCTTGATCGCCTCGTCGACGGCAAGGAGGTCCGCGATCAGGGTTTCATGCGGTGAACGGTGCCCGAAGTCGGCGGAGATCGTGCCGATGATGTCCTTCGCGTGGCGCCGCGTCATTCGCGCGAGGCGGGAGAGCCGGTCGCGCCGCGCGGAGAGCGTGGGCGCCATGTCCGAGCGAAACGCCGATTGCATCCGCTCGAACGCCTGCCGCAGCGGCAGGACCGGATCTGTCGGCAGCGCGGTCACCGTAGTCATTGCATGGCTTTCGGGAATGTCCGTCGGTCGGTTCGCCGCGACGGCGAGAGTGACCGGGTCATGGCCGGCCTGAGGTCCGCGGATTGGCGGCGCCGGCATGAGTCACCGGATTCACCCATGGACGGCGATCCCGCAACGCCAATACACTGGCGAACCAAGCGAATTTACCATTAACCAAGGGCGCGCGGGATGCGCCGGAGCGCGACCACGGAGAGGCATCGCCATGGCCGAGAGGCGCAAGAGCGCGAAAGAAGCCCCTGCGCGAGCGGGCAACCGGAACCGCGCACGGTCGGCCGCGCCGCCGCCTTCGCGGATCCACGCTTGTCGACATCGCGCAGCAGGTGCGCTCATGGACCGACTCCGTGCTGGGGGTGGCCGGTGCGGCAGCCGACGTCACGCTGGGCGCCGCGAAGCTGATGCTGCCGAAGCCCGGGCAACGGGCAGCGCTCGCGAAAACCGGCGCCGTGCTTCGGCGCGTGCGGGAAACCGCGGGACTGAGCATCGAGGAGGTCGGCCGCGCGATCGATCTCAAGGACCCGACGCTGCTGGAGCTGGTGGAGAACGGCAAGGTGGCGCTGCCGTTCGAGATCATCCTGCGGCTCGCGTCGGTCCTCGGGCGCAACGATCCGATCTCGTTCGTGATGCGCTTCACGCGCTCCTACAATCCGGACGTGTGGAAGACACTGGAGTCGCTCGGCATCGGCCGATTGGCGCTCCAGGCCGGACGCGAGCGCGAATTTGCCAACCTCTACCGCGGAAGCGACGCCGCGCGCCGGCTCTCCGACGACGAGTTTGCCGAGGTGCTGAAGTTCACGCAGGCGGCCTTCGCGATGGCGCTCGCTTTTCGCGCCGGCAAGGGCGCCGCGTCGCGCGCCGCGGAATCGAGCGGGTAGCGAGCGCAGGCCCACACAAGCGCGCGGCGTCCTAATTCGTGACCGAGCGCGATGTCGCGGGCTTGATCCAGACCCAGAGCAGCGCCGCGGCGGCCAGCGCCAGCGCGAGTCCCGCGTAGCCGCGCTCGGGGTCCCACATGCCGTGATCGGCGATGCCGAGCTGGTCACCACCAATTCGCCGGCGCCGAAGAGTGTATAGACCGTGGTCGTGGCGCGAGAGGTCCGTGAAATTCAGATCGCGAGACGGTCGCCGCACGCATGACAGAGCCGGAGCGCAGACCGACGATCACGGCCACATAGGCGAAGGCAACGAGGTAGGACGTGCCATCGCCCACAACGAGCCCCACTTCGCGTCGGGTCAGGCGCTGTCCTCCCCACAGAACGGCCAGCATGACCGCAAGCCAGAGATTGTAGAGGGCGCCCTCACCGCTTGCGATCGACAGGAGCGGCGACACGACGATGGCGCCGATGCTGCCGAACACCGGCCAAACCCACGGACGTGCGCCGTTCGGAATGGGAGCCTCTGTCACTCGAGTTCGGTCAAAGACGCCGAGTATGCCACCCGCAAACGATTCGGCGGTGCGCGCCGTTATCGCCGATAATCCGACGGGCATGCCGGCAGCAACGAATCATTCGGCGGTCCAGAAGGGCTATCTCGAATGGGTCGCCGCCGCGGGCTTGTTCGAAGTGCTGTGATGCGGGCGCGACCCGCGCAAGGAGGGCTGGCATGAGCGTCCGGGCACTGTTCGATCTCACCGGCAAGACCGCCATCGTCACCGGCGGCTCGCGCGGCATCGGGCTGCAGATGGCGGAGGCGCTGGGCGAGATGGGCGCAAAGGTGGCGCTCACGGCGCGCAAGCAGAACGAGCTCGACGAGGCGCGGGCGGAGCTCGAACGCGCGCGGCATCGAGTGCCTGACGATCGCGGGTGACCTTTCGGATTTCGGCGCGATCCCCGGGATGGTCACGACGGTCCTCGACCGCTGGGGCCAGATCGACATCCTGGTGAACAACGCCGGCTGCAGCTGGGGGGCCCCGGCCGAGGACTATCCGGACGACGGCTGGAACAAGGTGATGAACCTCAACGTCGACGCGCAGTTCTTCCTCTGCCGCGAAGTCGGGAAGCGCTCGATGCTGCCGAGGAAGAGCGGGAAGATCATCAACATCGCGTCCATCGCCGGCCTCTACGGCAATCCGCCGGAATGGGGCCTGCAGACGATCGCCTACAACACGAGCAAGGGCGCGCTCATCAATCTCACCCGCGCGCTCGCGGCCGAGTGGGGCCGGTACAACATCAACGTCAACGCGATCTGCCCGGGCTTCTTTCCGTCGAAGATGTCCAAGGTCACGCTCGATCGCATCGCGACGAGCGTGGTCGCGTTGACACCGCTCGGACGATTGGGCGGCGACGAGGACCTCAAGGGCGCGATCGCCTATCTCGCGTCCGACGCCTCGCGGCACGTCACGGGCCAGGCGCTCGCGGTCGACGGCGGGTGCACGGCCGTTTAGTTTCGCGGACGTCGCTTGATAGGGCGCTCCAGTGATCGACTTCAATCCCGGGGCCACGCTGACGACGTCGTTGCATCCGATCGACGCCGGCGCGCTCAAGGCCTACCTGCGAACGCACGTCGGCGACTTCGACGGCGAACCCATCGTCGAGCAGTTTCAGGGCGGGCAATCGAACCCGACCTACCGAATCACGGCTGGTGCCCGGCGTTATGTTCTACGTCGCAAGCCGCCCGGCCATCTGCTCCCGTCGGCGCATGCCGTCGAGCGGGAGTTTCGCGTGCTCTCCGCGCTGGCCGGCTCGGATGTTCCCGTGCCGAGGACCTATGCGTTGTGCGAGGACGCAGCGGTGATCGGCACCGCGTTCTACGTGATGGAGTATGTCGAGGGGCGGATCCTGTGGGACCCCACGCTTCCCGGAATGACGGGCGAAGAGCGCGCGGCGCACTATGCCGAATTGAACCGCGTCATCGCCGCATTGCACCGTTTCGACTTCAAGGCGGCTGGCTTGGGCGACTTCGGCAGGCCGGGCAACTACATCGAACGACAGATCGCCCGCTGGTCGAAGCAATATCAGGCGGCGGGAGCCGAGCGCATTCCGGCGATGGATCGGCTTATCGAATGGCTGCCGCGGCACGTGCCGCCCGGAGACGAAACCTCGCTCGTCCACGGCGACTACCGCCTCGACAACGCGATCTTCCATCCGACCGAGCCCCGCGTGCTTGCGGTGCTGGATTGGGAGTTGTCGACGCTGGGACATCCGCTGTCGGACTTCGCGTACCAGGTGATGGCGTGGCGTCTCGCGCCGCAGGAATTCCGTGGCCTCAAAGGCGGCGACTTCGCGGCGCTCGGGATCCCGACCGAAGCCGAGTACGTCGCCGCGTATTGCCGGCGCACCGGCCGCGACGCGATCCCGCACTGGGACATCTACCTCATTTTCAACATGTTCAGATCGCCGCGATCCTGCACGGCGTGCTGGCCCGAGCGCTGCAGGGCAATGCCGCGAGCGCGAATGCCGTCGAAACCGGCGGCCGCGCCCGCCTCGTCGCCGACGTCGCCTGGACGATGGCGGAACGAATCGACGGTTAGGAACCTCTAAACAAGTATTCGCGATTGCGACGGAGGGCTTGCCAGCAAGAAAATGAAGGGCGCGCCGCGCGCCGTGGCATGATGCCCTCCTCACAATCTGTCCCTGCAACGGGGGACAAGCATGCCAACGCCGAATGCACGCATTGCTCGACGCGGCCGGTCGCTCCTGCGCATCGCGGCGATGACCCTCCTCCCACCGCTGCCATGGCTTCCGACATCGACGTCTTTCACGCCGATTCGCTCTCGGGTCCGATGCGCGAGATCAAGCTCGCCTTCGAGGCCAGGAACGCGGGGGTCAACCTCCGCCTCACGTCCGGAGTTTCGCGGGACCTGGCCGCGCGGATCCTGAAGGGCGACGTTTGCGACGTATTCGCGCCCTCGTCGCCCGCGGTCATCGACGAAGACCTGATGAACAAGAAAATCGCTGGCTCGGGCCAGGACGCCGCCACCTGGTACGTCGTGTTTTCCGCCAACGAAATGGTCGTCATCGTCGCCAAGGGCAATCCTCTCGGTATCCGCGAGGTGAGCGATCTCCTCCGGCCACAGGTGCGGTTCGTCCGCGTCAACGGCGAGAAGGACCTTGCCACCGGCCGCACGATCGAATTCGTGAAGCGCGCGACGGCAAAGGAAGGCAAGCCCGAGCTCGCACCGAAGATCATCGACAGCGCGATGCTCGACCCCGCGAAGGCGACGACGGTGCCCGAGGCCATCGCGGCCGTCCGCGACGGCAACGCGAATGCCGCCGTCGTCTACTACTCCGCGGCGGTGGCCGCGAGGAATGACGTCGATATCATTCGCTTTCCCGATAGCGTCAACCTGAGTGACGCGATCCGCAACGCGGCCACCGTGCCCGGGACGGCCCGGAACGCGAAGGAAGCCACCGAGCTCGTCCGCTTCCTCGTTTCCGCGGAGGCGCAGGCCATCCTCCAGCGAACGGGGCAACCGCCCGTGGTGCCCGCGTTGCGCAAGGGGACCGTTCCGCCCGAAATCAACTAGCGCGTTCCCGACCGAACAGGATTACGGATCACCCCATGGCCTCCAACACTCCACAACCCACCGAGATCAAACTGCACCAGAAATCACGGGTGCTGGAGATTTCTTTCGCCGACGGCAAGACGTTCAAGCTGCCGTGCGAATTCCTGCGCGTCTATTCGCCGTCGGCCGAAGTGCGCGGCCACGGCCCCGGGCAGGAAGTGCTGCAGACGGGAAAGAAAGAAGTCGACATTACGCAACTCGAACCCGTGGGGCGCTACGCGGTCCAGCCCACGTTCTCGGACGGCCACAATACAGGGATCTACTCGTGGGACCTGCTGTACGACTACGGCCTGCGCCAGGACGAGATGTGGCGGCACTACCTCGACCGGCTCCAGGCAGCGGGCGCGAGTCGCGAAGCGGGTGCGGCGTCGCCACCGCCGCCGCAACGGCGCGGGTGCAAATGACCGATCGGCCGCGCGACGGTCACCCCTGCCGCCAGGGCAAGCCGTGGCGGCGCCAGCCGCCCTTGTGGCCGCGCTGCGCGCGCTCGTCGGGATCGCCCTCGAAGCCTTCGAGGATGTTGTAGGCCTCGAGCCCGAGCTCGGTTGCGCGCTTCGCCGCGGCGATGGAGCGCATGCCGCTGCGGCACAGCAGCACGACTTTCTTGCCCTTCGGCACCGCGGCAGTGAGGCCGGCATCGAACGCCTCGTTCATCTTCATCCCCGGCCACTGCTTCCACGCGAGAGGCACGGCGTCAGGAATGAATCCCACCCACTCGCGCTCGGCGTCGGTACGCACGTCGACGAGCACGGCGTCGCCGGAACGCCACCATTTGTAGGCGAGCTGCGGCGAAACATCGCCGGCGTAACCCGCCGCGGGACGCGCCTCGAGCAGCGGGCCGCCGCCTGCGTCATGACGCAGGCCCGACGTGAGGTTGGCAGGCACTGCTTCGTCGATCCGCTTGGGCTTCGGCAGACCGAGCGTATCCATGATGGCGATGAATTCGGCCTGGGTCTTGCCCGCGATTCTCGGATTGCCCGCCTTCTCGGCGCCGATGGTCGTATGCGTGCGGCCCTGGTAGTCGTGCGCGGGCCAGACGGTGGTGGCGTCGGGCAGTGCGAACAGGACCTGCGTGATGCTGCGGTACAGCGCCTCGGCGCTGCCGGATTGAAAGTCCGCGCGGCCGCAACCGTTGATGAGCAGCGTGTCGCCCGTGAACACATGGTCGCGCCACAGATAACACATGCTCCCCGCGGTGTGACCGGGCGTATGCAGCGCCTTGATCCTCTCCGCGCCGAACGACAGCGAGTCGCCATCCTTGAGCTGGACGGCCGCCGTCGTGATGCCGCAGCCTTCCGGGGCCGCGGTCCTCGCGCCGGCGTGCTCCGCGAGCTGGCCCGCGCTCGTGATGTGATCGGCATGCGCATGCGTTTCCACGGTCCAGGCGAGCTTGAGGCCGTACTCCCGCAGCACCGAGAGATCGCGCTCGATCTGCTCGTCCACCGGGTCGATGATGAGAGCATCGCGCGAGGTGACGTCGAACAGCACGTACGTATAGGTGCTGGAGAGGGGATCGAACAGCTGGATCGGGTTCATGGTCGCGACGGCTGCCAGGTGATCACGTTCGCTTGAACGCAGGGGAGGCGGCGGCGGACGCCGCGACGTGCGCCTCCTGTTCCGCCAGGAAATCTCGTCCACGTGGGTCGCTGAGCAACAGAAGTGTATCACTGGTACTTGCCGGCGCCTTGCGTCGCGGCAAGGCGGCATCTGCACCGTCGCGCGACGGTGCAGGTGCATAATTGCCGGATGCTTGCCACCATCCTTCGCCTTCGCAGCGCAATCCTGACGTCGTTGTGCGTGTCGTTCGCCGCCTCGTGCATTGCCACGCTGTTCGTGGGGAGCGCATTGGCCGGAGCGTTCGAGGATGGCTATTCCGCCTACACCCGGGGCGACTACGCGACCGCCTTGCAATTGTTCGTCCCGCTTGCCGAGGCGGGAAATGCCGACGCCGAATACAGCGTGGGCGTCATGTATGCCAACGGCCGCGGGCTGCCGCAGTCCTTCGTCGAAGCCGCGAAATGGTTTCACCGGTCGGCCGCCAAGGGCCAGGCCGGCGCCCAATACGATCTCGGTGTCCTCTACGCCAAGGGGCAAGGCGTGAAGGAAGATTCCGCGGAGGCGGCGAAGTGGTTTCGCAAGGCCGCCGACCAAGGCAAGCCAAGCGCCCAATACAACCTCGCCTACATGTACACCGTTGGCCAAGGCGTGCCCCAGGACTTCGGCGAGGCGGCCAAGTGGTATCGCAAGGCGGCCGACCAGGGCGACGTGGATTCGCAAAACCGGCTCGGCGCGCTGTACGCCTCCGGCCAGGGTGTGCCGCTGGACTATGCCGAGGCGGCCAAGTGGTATCGCAAGGCGGCCGACCAGGGCGACATCGACGCCCAGAACGAGCTCGGTACTCTCTACGGCAACGGCCAAGGCGTGCCGAAGGATTATGTCGAGGCGTATCGGTGGTTCGAGCTTGCGGCAACGCGCGATGCGGGCGCCGAATTCGAGGTGCATGACAATGCCGTCAAGAATCGCGACCTTCTGGCCAAAAGGATGACGCCCGAGCAGATCGCCGCGGCGCAGAAGCTCGTGCAAGCGTGGAAGGCCAGGTAAAGCCGGTCCAAGAAGCGCGCCGCCCCATGCCGGACGACCCGTCGAGCCCGAACCCTGCGCAGTGGACCCGCGCGGTCGAGCTCGGCCGCATCGAGCCCGCGCACCCCATCGCGGTCAAGCTTCGGGGCAAGCACATCGCGCTCTTCCTCCACCAGGGCGAGATTCTCGCGTGCAACAACCGCTGTCCGCACGAGGGTTATCCGCTGGTGGAAGGAGCGCTCGACGCCGGATTGTGTGCTCACGTGCCATTGGCACAACTGGAAGTTCGACCTCAAGACCGGTGCGACGATCTACGGCGGCGACAACCTGCGCGTCTATCCGGCGAAAGTGGAGGCTGGCGCCGTCTGGCTCGACCTCCGCGATCCACCCGCCGCGGAGCGTGTCCGCAAAGCGCTCGGGCATCTGGACCATGCGATCGCCGAGTACGACACCGCTCGGATCGCGCGCGAGCTTGCGCGACTGGGCAAGGCCGGCGCCGGACCGGAAATCGCGCTGGTGCGGATCGTCGAGAGCACGCATGCGCGACTCAAGGACGGGATGACGCACGCCTACGCCGCGGCCGACGCGTGGCTGCACCTCGCCGATTCGGTGACGGACCAAACCCAGCGTCTCGCCTGCGCCACCGAAGCGCTTGCCCACATCGCGTACGACACGCTGCGGGAGCCGCCCTATCCGTTCACCGAGCGGCGCACGACGTGGAGCGCGGCCAACTTCGCCGCGGCGATCGAGGCGCAGGACGAAAGTGCCGCGATCGCGTTGGTGAACGATGCGATGGCGCAAGGTCTGCGATACGCCGACCTGGAGCCCGCGCTCGCCGGGGCCGCGCTCGCGCATTACAACGATTTCGGTCATTCGCTCATCTACCTCATGCACGCGCAACGGCTGATCGAGAGGCTGGGCGCCGCCGTGGAGGCGCCGTTGCTGCGTGCATGGCTGCGCTCGCTGATCTACGCGACACGCGAGGATCTGCTGCCGGACTTTCGCGGGTATGCCGACGCACTCGCCGCCTGGCCGACGGGAGCGCAACCGACGGGCCACCTGCCCGGTGCCGATGCGTTCGAAGGCCGCTCGATCCGGCAGGTGCTGAGCGCGACGCTGGCGGCCGCCGGACATGCGCCGATCGACGTCTACTTCGCGCTGATGGAAGCGTCCGCGCGGCATCTATTGCGCTTCGACGAGCGGCACGCGCTTCGCACCGACAACGGCATTGCCGACAATGTCGGGTGGCTGGACTTCAGCCACGCGCTCACCTTCGGCCATGCGCTGCGGCAGCAGTGCACGCGCGATCCCAAGCTCTGGCCGCAAGGACTGCTGCAACTCGCGCTGTTCGTGGGTCGCAACAGCGGCTATCTCGACCCCCACCTCGCGGTAGCGACGGCGATTCGCGAATGGGTCGTCCCCGACGAAGCGGCGTTCCACGAGCGGGCGATCGCCGCCATCGTCGACCACGGGTTCGGGCTGCCGATCTTCCCGGCGCATTGGTTGAAGACGTGGAGCGCGGTGCGTGACGAAGCGGCCGCCGGATTGCCGGCCGGCGCTCGTATCGCGATGCTCGCCGCCGTGAACCGGCTCCTCGCCGTGCGGTTCAAAGAGCGGCACGCGCTGCGCGCCGCGCAGCAGGCACTCGGCTTCGTGGAGAAGGAAGACTAGCGCGACCGGCGAGGCGCGCGCCAGGAGACTACTTCATTATTTTATTCAACAATTTAGAGGATTTTCAAAGCTAGCAGGAAGGATAAATGTGAATTCGGCCGACGGATGTCCGGCGGAGGCTCCTCCGTTGCTCGCGTCCCTGCCCATGGCCTCATTCCCCATTCAGTTGGACCGCGAGTTTGTGGCAACGCTCGAGCAGTCGAGGGGCCTCCATACGCTCGGCCCATGTGGCGAACGACGGCGTCGGTCCTCCCCACCGAAGCTCTTCGACGTCGCGGAACAGCGGCGCGTCGGTCTGGAGAGTGGCGAGTTTCTTGAACAGCAGCGCGAGGTCGCGGCGCTCGCCGAGCACGGCTTGCGGAAAGGCTTCGATCGCGCCGTACCGGTTCAACAGCCGTGCCGCGCTCACGGACCCGATTCCCGAAATGCCCGGGTATCCGTCTGCCGCGTCACCGACGAGCGCCAGGAAATCGGGGATCAGCGCCGGCGCGACGCCGAATTTCCGGCGCACACCCTCGGCATCCAGAATCGTCTTCGCAATTCGGTGCGCCTGCACGACTCGGTCGTCCAGGACGCACTGGGCGAGATCCTTGTCCACGGTCCAGATGCAGACTTTGTCGACCCGCGTATCTTCGGACGCGATCCGGGCCGCCGACGCGAGCGCGTCATCGGCTTCGAGCTCGATCATCGGCCATACGGCGACACCCATCGCGGCGAGCGCCTTTTCCAGCGGGTGAAACTGCGCCAAGAGCGCCGGCTCGATACCCTCGCCGGTCTTGTAATCCTTCCAAAGGCCGTTGCGGAACGATTCGATGACGTGATCGGTAGCCACGCCGACGTGAGTGGCCCCCTGCTCCAGCATCTGGATTACGGTCTGCAATACGCCGCTCACGGCGCCTAACGGGCGGTCCTTTCCCTTGTTGAAGCGGCGCAGACCGTAGAAGTGCCGGAAGAGCTCGTAGGTACCGTCGACCACGTGAACGATCATCCGCCATTATGCCGTCGGGGCTATCCCGCCAGGGTCGGTTGACAATCGTTCCCAACACGCGCAAATTCTGTGGTACGGGTTCAGTCCAAAAGGAGGCGACCATGCGGAAAGTGTTGGCAGCATCTGTGTTGGCTTTGTTCGGCCTAGCGCCGGCCCTCGGCTCCGCGTGCGAGTACGAAGCCGCTACGTCGGCCTCGGCAACCCCGCCTGCGCAACTGGCGTCGGTGCAGGCGCCCGCAGCGAGCAAAGCTCCGGCGCCTTCGGTACTGAAGGCGACCGCCAGCAAAACCCCCGCGAAGCAGGCGTCCGACAAGACCAAGGAGTCGTCCGGCAACGCGAAGGTTGCGGTATTGTCCGCCGACTAGGCAACGCACCTTTCAAAAAAGCCCGCCCTGCGCGGGCTTTTTTGTGGGCCGCATCGACGCAACATCGGTAGCATTCGGTACAGAGCAGTCCTGGCAACATTCCGCTGACCGGGTAAGGTCAAGGAGTCCGATGAACGATTTCGACCCCGTCGAAATACTGCTTGCCGAAGACAGCGACCAGGACGCCGAAATGACGCTCCGGGCCTTGCGGGGCAAACACCTCACCAACCGGCTCGTCCGGGTCAAGGACGGCGCGGAAGCGCTCGACTTCATCTTTCGACGCGGCGCTTACGCCGACCGTCCGGCGGGACTGCCCAAGCTCCTGCTGCTCGACCTCAAGATGCCGAAGGTCGATGGCATCGAGGTGTTGCGGGAGGTCAAGGCCGCCGAGGAAACCAAGGCGATGCCGGTCGTGGTCTTGACCTCCAGCGCCGAGGAACGCGACATCGCCGCGAGTTACATGCTCGGAGTGAACAGCTACATCGTGAAGCCGGTCGACTTCGTGAAGTTCGTCGACGAGGTCGCCAAGGCCGGTTGTTACTGGGTACTCGTCAACCGGCTGCCCGGCGACGCGCCGGGCGCGAGCCGATGAGCGCCCTCAGGATCCTGTTGATCGAGGACAGCGTCCCGGACGCCGAGCTAACGGTGCGCGAGCTCAAGCGCGCCGCGATGGAATTCGAGTGGCGCTGCGTGGAGACCTCCGCCGATCTCGTCCGCGCGTGCGAAGAGTTTGCGCCCAACATCGTGCTTTCCGATTTCGCCATGCCCCATTTCGACGGCTTGTCGGCGCTCCAGATCGTGCGTCGGATTCGGCCCGACGTTCCGTTCATCTTCGTATCGGGAACGATCGGGGAGGAGACCGCGATCCAATCGCTGCGCAGCGGCGCCAACGACTACATTCTCAAGACCAACCTGTCCCGCCTGCCCACGGCGGTCCGGCGCGCCCTGAAGGACGCCGAAGAGAGCGCACAGCGGCTGGAAACCGAGGAGGCCCTGCGCCTGCGCGACCGTGCGGTCGAAGCGAGCGTAAACCCGGTCCTGATAGTGAGCGCCACCGATCCAAAGATGCCCATCGTGTATGTCAACCACGCGTTCGAGCACGTCACAGGGTACAGCCGCGAGGAGATGCTCGGGCAGAACTGCCGTTTGCTGCAAGGCACCGATCGCAATCAACCCGAGCTCGACAAGATCCGCCGCGCCATCGCGGAGCAGACCGACGGCCGGGCGCTGCTGCGCAACTACCGCAAGGATGGGAGCCTCTTCTGGAACATGCTGTACGTGACGCCGGTGCGGGATCCGCGGACGAACCAGGTCACGCATTACGTCGGCGTGCAGCACGACATCACCGAAATCAAGCGCTATCAGGAAGAGCTCGAGCACGCGGCGAACCACGATGCGCTCACCGGGCTCGCCAACCGGAACCTGCTTCGCGATCGACTGGAACAGGGACTGCGGGTCGCCCACCGCTACGGCCGCACGTGCAGCGTGGCGTTCATCGACCTCGACAATTTCAAGCTGATCAACGACAGCCTCGGTCACGACATCGGTGACCAGGTGCTGAAGATCGTCGGCGAGCGCCTCGCCGCCTGCATCCGCGAGGGCGACACCGTGGCGCGGCTGGGCGGCGATGAATTCGTGCTGCTCGTCACCGAGCATGGACGCGACAGCGGCAGGCTGCGCGTGGCGCAGCGAGTCATCAAGGCGATCACCGAGCCCTTCATGATCGAGCAGCGGGAGTTCAAGGTGACCTGCTCGATCGGCATCGCGAGCTTTCCGCACGACGGCGCCGACGCCGACACGCTGCTGCGCAACGCCGACACCGCGATGTATCGGGCGAAGGATCTCGGCCGCAACAACTCCCAACTCTACTCGGCCGAGATGAACGCGAATCTCGACGAGCGCCTGACACTGGAGACGGATCTCTGGAACGCGCTCGAGCGCAACGAGTTCCTCCTCTATTACCAGCCCAAGGTCAACCTCGCCACGGGCAGCATCGTCGGCCTGGAGGCGCTGCTGCGGTGGCAGCACCCGACGAAGGGATTGATTCTGCCGGAGCGATTCATTCCCATTGCCGAGGAAAGCAGCCTCGTCGTCGAGATCGGCAATTGGGTGATCCACGAAGCCTGCAGGCAGAACCGGGCCTGGCAGGACACGGGATGCCGGCAATGGCCCATTGCCGTGAACATCTCCGGGCGTCAGATTCACAACGATCTGGCCGCCACCGTTCGAGCCGCGCTCGACAGCGCGCGGCTCCCGGCCGCATGTCTCGAGATCGAGCTCACCGAAAGCGCCGTGATAGCGAATACCGAAGCCGCGATCTCGGCGCTGTCTCTGCTGCGCGAGATGGACGTCCGGATCTCGCTCGATGATTTCGGCACCGGCTATTCGAGCTTGAGCTACCTGAAGCGCCTGCCCGTCACCGGGCTCAAGATCGATCAATCGTTCGTGCGTGACCTCGCCTCCGACCCCGACGACACGGCAATCGTGCGCGCCATCATCGCGGTCGCGGAGGAGCTGATGCTGGATGTGACCGCCGAAGGCGTGCAAACGGCGGAGCAGGTCGAATACCTCAAATCCCACGGCTGTCGCGAAGCGCAGGGCTTCTACTTCGCGCGCCCGATGCCCGCGGACGAGATGCGCGCGCTGCTTGAAGGCGGCGCGCTGCCGGCGATGCCGATCGCGGTCGAGGGAGACGGATGGCGCGCGACCTGACGGACGAGCGCGCGTTTTTCCTGTCGACGCTGCCAGCTCAATCCCGCGATCGCTGGCTCGCGGCTGCGGTCGTAGGGGTCTCGGCGGTCATCTTCCTGGCGGCGGTGCCCTTTGCCAAAGTGCCGCTTGCGCCGGTGGTCGCTTTCATCCCGATCTATCAAACCGCGCAAGTCATCAATGACCTGATCACCGCGGTCCTGCTGTTCGGTCAATACAGCATCCTGCGAACGCGCGGACTGCTGGTGCTCGCGGGGGGTTATCTCTTCACCGCCTTCATTGCCATTGCGCATACCCTGAGCTTCCCCGGGCTGTTCGCGCCGACCGGGCTGCTCGGCGCCGGACCGCAAAGCACCGCCTGGTTGTACATGTTCTGGCACGCGGGGTTCCCGCTTCTCGTGATCGCGTACGCGCTCCTCGACCGAAAGGTTTACCCGGCGCGCCCGCCAGAGGGACACTCGAGCGCGCCGATCCTGTGGTGTATTGCGGTGACGTTACTTGCCGTGATTGGTGGAGTGTCCCTTGCCACCATAGGCCAGGCGAACCTACCGGCGATCATGCAGGGTAACCGCTATACGCCGGCGATGATCGGTGTCGTTACCAGCGTATGGCTCTTCAGCCTGGTGGCGCTGGTTTTCCTGTGGCGCAGGCGCCCGCATACCGTGCTCGACTTGTGGCTCATGGTCGTGATGTGCGCGTGGGTCTTCGACGTTGCCCTTGCCGCAGTGTTCAACGCCGGCCGTTTCGATCTCGGTTTCTATGTCGGACGGACCTACGGGCTGCTGGCCTCGAGCTTCGTGCTCCTCGTGCTGTTGTTCGAGAACGCCAAGCTCTACGCGCGACTCGCCGAGGCGCACGAAAAGCGCGTCAAACGTCTGGGCATATTGCGCGAGATCGACCGCGCCATCGCGGCCGAGGAGTCTCCGACGCGATCGCCGCGGCCGTGATCCGGCCGCTGCGCGAGCTGCTTGGAGTGCCGCGTGCGGTCGTCAACGTCTTCGACCTGGCCGCGGGCGAAGTGGAGTGGCTCGCCGCCGCCGGGCGCCGCCGGATCCGCACCGGGCCCGGCGTGCGCTACTCGCTGCAGCTGATGGGCGACGTCGATGCGCTGCGACGAGGCGAAGCACAGGTCATCGACACGCTCGCGCTGCCGCCCGGGCCCGAAGTCGACGCGCTGCTCAAATCCGGCGTCAAGGTCTACATGGCGATTCCGATGATCGCCGGCGGCGAGCTGATCGGCGCCGTGAGCTTTGGCGGAGAGCTTTGGCACTTTCCCACGGAGCAGGTCGACATCGCCCGCGAAGTGGCCACGCAACTCGCCATTGCCATCACCCAGGCCCGACTTTATACGCGCATCAAGCAATATTCCGAGGAGCTCGAGCTTCGCGTCTATCTGCGAACGAATGCGCTGGAGGCGGCAAACAAGGAGCTCGAGGCCTTTTCCTATTCGGTGTCGCACGACCTGCGCGCTCCGCTGCGGGCGGTGGATGGCTATGCCCGGATGCTCGAGGAGGATTACGCGCGGCAAGCTCGATGCGGAGGGTAACCGCCTGCTCGCCGCGGTCCGCGCGAACAGTCACCGAATGGGGCAGCTGATCGACGATCTGCTCGCCTTCTCACGCCTCGGGCGCGCCGAGCTGCGGACCCAGCCGGTGCAATTGAAGCCGCTCGTGCAACAGATCATGGACGAACTGCATCCGGACACCGACGGCCGCAGGATCGAATTCGACATCGGAGCCCTCGGCAGCGTCGACGTCGATCCCGCGCTCTTCAAGCACGCGCTGACGAACCTCTTGAGCAACGCGATCAAGTTCACGCGCGACAGCGATCCGGCCATCGTCGAGATCGGTTGCGACAGAGAGAACAGCGCGGGCGAGTCGGCGGTCTACTTCGTGAAGGACAACGGCGCCGGGTTCGACATGAAATACTACGACAAGCTGTTCGGCGTGTTCCAGCGGCTGCACAGCTCCGCGGAGTTTCCCGGAACGGGCGTCGGCCTTGCCATCGTGCAACGCGTCATCAATCGCCACGGCGGTAGAATCTGGGCCGATGCGACGCCCGGCAAAGGCGCGACATTCTTCTTCACGCTTCGGCGCGCCACGGCATAGGTCACGGTGCGCTCGCTGCGGCGATGACAATCGGAGGATTCGATGACTGAATCGAGAAAGGCACGCGCCGTGGGATTCAACCATGTCGCCCTGGAGGTCGGCGACATCGAAGCCGCGCTGGCGTTCTACGGTCGCCTCTTCGCCTTCGAGCTTCGCAGCAAGAGCGATACGGACGCCTTCATCGATCTTGGCGACCAGTTCATCGCGCTGCAGAAAGGCCGCACGCAGCCGCCCGACGACGGCCGTCATTTTGGCCTGGTCGTCGACGACAAGGAGGCCGTCCGCAAGGCGCTGGCCGATGCAGGCATCAAGACCCTGCCTGGCCCGTTTCTCGATTTTCTGGACCCGTGGGGCAATCGAATCGAGATCGTCGGCTACGCCAACATTCAGTTCACCAAGGCGCCGCATGTGTTGCGCGGCATGGGACTTTCGCATCTCGCGAAGAACGAGGCCGCGATCAAGGAGCTCACGGAGAAGGGGATGGCGCCGGGTTGAGGGCCCGCGCGAGCATCGCATGCAGCAGCACATTGGCCCCCGCCTCGAGATGCTCGGGACGGGCGTCCTCGATCTCGTTGTGGCTGATGCCGTCCTTGCAGGGGACGAAGATCATCGCGGTGGGCGCGACGCGCGCAACGTAGATCGCATCATGGCCGGCGCCGCTCACCATCTCGCGATGGGGATAGCCGAGCGCCCGCGCCGCGGCGCGCACGGCACCGACGCAGCCCGGGTCGAAACGTGACGCCGGGAACTGGTCGACCTGTTGCAGATCGCATTCGAGGTGAAGGTCGCGGGCGATAACGCGCCGCCGCGTCGCGAAGCTCGCGATCCATCGTCGCGAGATGCAGGTCGTCGGGATGGCGCATGTCGACGGTCATCTTGACGAGCCCGGGGATGACATTGCGTGAATTCGGGCTGACCTGCATGACGCCCACCGTGGCCCGGCCGTCGGGCGCATGGCGGACCGCCAACGCATTCACGGCCTCGACCATCCGCGACGCGCCGCGCAGCGCATCGCGGCGCGCCTCCATCGGCGTGGGCCCGGCATGCGCGTCCTGCCCCGTCCAGACGCAGTCGTACCAGCGCAGGCCCAGCGCTCCCGTCACCACACCTACGATCCTGTCCTCGCGCTCGAGAATGGGCCCCTGCTCGATGTGCGCCTCGAAATACGCATCGAGCGCGCGCCCGCCCACCGGTGCGCTGCCGGCGTACCCGATGCGACGCAGAGCGTCGCCGAAGGTGACGCCATCGACGTCGCGCTGGTTGAGCAGATGCTCGAGCGTGAATACACCGGCAAACGCGCCGGACCCGCCCATCACCGGCACGAAGCGGCTGCCCTCCTCGTTGGTCCAGATGGCGACGGCGATCGGCTTCTCGGTCACGATGCCGGCGTCGTTGAGCGTGCGCAGCACCTCCAATCCGGCGAGGACGCCATAATTGCCGTCGAATTTTCCTCCCGACGGCTGCGTATCGACATGGCTCCCGGTCAGCACCGCCGGTGCCGCGTCATCACGCCCATGGCGCGTCGCGAAGATGTTGCCGGCGCCGTCGATTTCCACATTCGCGTTCGCGTCGCGCAGCCAGCGGACGACGAGATCGCGCCCCTGTCCGTCGAGGTCGGTGAGCGCGAGCCGGCGCACGCCTCCTTTCGGCGTGGCGCCGATCTGTGCCAAGTCCATCAGCGATCGCCACAAGCGGGCGCCGTCGACACGAATTGCGGTCGGCGTAACGGGTGCGCCAGGAGATATTACGGACGTTGTGTTCATCGATTGCCCTTGCTCAATTCAACTCGGTAGCAGGCGAGCCGAGCCTCGCGTGGATCCAGTCCGCGGCCAGCAGCGTGGATCGATCCGCTCCGATCGGGCCCGCGATCGTGACGCCGACCGGCAGTCCGCGCGGTCCCAGCCCCAGCGGCAGATGGATGCAAGGCGTACGCAGCAGCGTCCACATCCGGTTGAACAACGGGTCACCGGTCGCTCGTATTCCTTCCGGCGCCTCGCCGGCGGTGCTCGGCGCAAGCACGACGTCGATGTCCGCGAAAACACTCGTGAGCGCCGCGCGGCTCTGCCGAGCCAAAGTCCGCGCCGCGTCGTAACGCTCCGCCGATACCGCAAGACCGGCTTCGATCATGGCGACCATCTCGCCGCTCAAGCCGTCTCGGTGCGAGTGCCACTCATGCGACAAGGATTGCGCGACCTCGCGCACCATGACCGCGAGCTGCGCGTCGGCGAGCCCCGCGAACTGCGGCGGCAGCATGATGTCGCGCACACTGGCGCCGGCTTTCCTCAAGCGCCGCGCCGCATCTTCGAACATCGCTATCGTTTCAGGACCCGCCCGGTCCCATTCGTGCGTTCTGCACAAGCCCACCCGCGGCGTGCCGGGTTGGGGCCGCTCGATCAGGAGCTCGCGCCGATCGCTCAACGCGGCGACAAAAAGCGCGGCATCCGGCACGGTGCGCGCAAGTGCCCCGACGGTATCGAGCGTATCGGAGATCATTTTCACCCCGACGCGGTTGATCGTGCCGTAGGTCGGCTTGTATCCGACAACGCCGCAAAACGCCGCCGGACGGACGATGGAGCCGGCCGTCTGTGTGCCGAAGGCGAGCGGAACCATTCCATCCGCCACGGCGGCCGCCGAGCCGGAAGACGATCCGCCCGGCGTGTGCTTCAGGTTGCGAGGATTGCACGTCGGCCCCGGATGGAACGTCGCGAACTCCGTCGTGACCGTCTTGCCGACGACGATGGCCCCCGCTGCGCGCGCCAGCGCAACGGATGCCGCATCCGCAGCAGGGCAATGGTTGGCATAAATCGGCGAGCCGTAGCAGGTCGGCATGTCGAACGTATCGAACAGGTCCTTCACCGCGATCGGCAGCCCATGCAGCAATCCCGCCGAAGCCTGCGAGTCCAGTGCGCGGGCGCGTTGCATCGCGCCATCGGCATCGACGCATGTCCAGGCGCGAATCGTGGGCTCGCGCTCCACAATGCGCTTCAGGCAATCGGTGAGCAGCGCCACCGCCGTGATTTCTCGCGCCGCAAGTTTCCGCGCCGCCTCCGTCGCACTCAGATGGTTGAGGCTAGGCATGTCGGGCATTTCCTTTGGGTAGGTTGCTCCCGCGCTGCGCTTCGCTCGTGGTCCCGGTCGGCACTTCGCGCAGGTGGCACGCGACCAGGTGCGCCGGCATCGCTTCCTTCAGCAGCGGTTCCTCGACTCGGCAGCGATCGAACGCATAGGGACAACGCGTATGGAAGCGGCAGCCGGTGGCGGAGCTTGATGGGACTGGGCACATCGCCGGCAAGTATGAGGCGCTTTCGCTGGGCCTTCGGATTGGGCACCGGAACCGCGGCGAGCAGCGCTTCCGTATAAGGGTGCAGCGCATTGCCGAACAGCGCGCGCGTCGACGTGACTTCGACAATCCTGCCGAGATACATCACGGCGACCCGGTGGCTGATGTGCTCGACCACGGCGAGATCGTGCGCGACGAACAGATACGAGAGGCCGAACTCGCGCTGCAGATCGACCAGGAGGTTGATGACCTGTGCCTGCACCGAGACGTCGAGCGCGGAGACCGGCTCGTCGCAGACGATCAGTTTCGGCCGCGGCGCCAGCGCCCGCGCGATGCCGAGACGCTGGCGTTGTCCGCCGGAGAATTCGTACGGGTACTTGGGCATCTGGTCGGCGCGCAAGCCGACCCGCTCGAAGAGCGAAGCCACCCGCTCGTGGATTTGCAGCGGCGGTGTTTTGCTCGAAATTGCGGATCGGTTCCGCGACGATATCCGCCGCGCGCATGCGCGGGTTGAGCGACGCATAGGGATCCTGGAACACGGCCTGCATCTCGCGGCGGTAAGGCCGCATGGCGCGGCCCCGAGTTGATCGATGCGCTCGCCCGCGCCAGCGGATCGTCCCCGCCGTCGGCGCGACCAGCCCCAGCACGGTCTTGCCCAGCGTGGACTTGCCGCAGCCACTCTCGCCGACAAGGCCGAGCGTCTCGCCCTCGGCGATCGCGAAGCGTGACCTCGTCGACGGCGTGCACCTTCGCCCCCGTCCGACCGAAGACACCGCTGCGCACGCCAAAATGCTTGGTGAGGCCGGTGACCTCGAGCAGCGGCGCATGCGCAGCACTCATACCACCGCCTCGGCGAGCATTCTCTCCGATTCCCAGCAGGCGGCGCGGTGACCGGGCACCTTTTCCTCGAGCGGAGGATATTCGTTCTGGCAGCGCACCGTCGCATAGGCACAGCGCGGCGCAAAGGCGCAGCCGACGATCGGTTCGGCGAGCGATGGCACAGTGCCGGCGATTTCGGCAAGTCGCGTCACCGCGTTGCGCGTGCTCGCAGCGCCGAGCTTCGGAATGGAATCGAGCAGCCCGCGCGTATACGGATGGCGGGGACGGTGCGAACAAGTCGGTGGCCGGCGCTTCCTCGACCTTGCGTCCGGCGTACATCACGACGACGCGCTGCGCCATCTCCGCCACCACGCCGAGATCGTGCGTGATCAGCACGATCGCGGCGCCGGTTCGTTCCTTGAGCTCGCGCATCAGGTCGAGGATCTGCGCCTGAATCGTCACATCGAGCGCGGTGGTCGGCTCGTCGGCGATCAAGAGCCGCGGCTCGCAGGCGAGCGCCATCGCGATCATGACCCGCTGCCGCATTCCGCCCGAAAGCTGGTGCGGGTATTGCGCGACGCGGCGCTCCGCCTCCGGGATGCGCACCAGCCGCAGCATCTCGACCGCGCGCAGCATGCGCGTCCGCGCGCGCGAGTCCGCGGTGCAGCACCAGCACTTCGGCGATCTGGCGGCCGATGGTCAACACCGGATTGAGCGAGGTCATCGGCTCCTGGAAGATCATGGAGATGGCATCGCCGCGGATCCTGCGCATCTCCGGCTCGGAGAGCAGCGAGCAGATCGCGCCCTTCGAACAGAACCCGCCCGGCCACCGTGCGTCCCGGAGGCGAGGCGATCAGGCGCAGGATCGAAAGCGAGGTGACGCTCTTGCCGCAGCCGGACTCGCCGACAATGGCAAGCGTCTCGCCGCGCGCCACCGAGAACGAAACGCCGTCGACGGCGCGCACGACGCCGTCGCGGGTGAAGAAATGGGTCTTGAGCCCATCGACTTCGAGCAGCGGCACAGCGGGAGCCATCGCTTCCACGGCCTCACATGCGACGAGCAAGGCGCGGATCGAGCGCGTCGCGCATCCCGTCGCCCAGCAGGTTGACCGCGAGCACCGTCAGCGAGAGGAAGATTCCCGGGAAAAGCAGGAGATAGCCCGCGATTTGGATCAGGCTTCGCGCCTTCGGCCATGATGTTGCCCCAGCTCGGAATATTCGGCGGCGTGCCGGCCCCGATGAACGACAGGATCGCTTCGGTGATCATTGCCGATCCGCAGACATACGTCCCCTGCACGAGCAGCGGCGCGACGATATTGGGGAGGATGTGCCGCAACAGGATGAGCGGCAACGTCGTTCCCGCCGCGATGGCCGCTTCGACATATGGCTGCTCGCGCAGCGTCAGCACGAGACTGCGCACGAGGCGCACGACGCGAGGGACCTCGGCGAGCGTGATCGCGACGATGACGTTGCCGACGCTCGCCTTGGTCAGCGCCATCAACGCGATGGCCAGCAGTACGGATGGGATCGACATCAGCCCGTCCATGACGCGCATGACGACGGCATCGAGCGCGCGCACGTAGCCGGTCACCAGCCCGATCGTCAAGTCCGACGATCGTCGAGAACATCGCGACGGCAAGGCCGACGACGAGCGACACGCGCGCGCCATACACGACACGGCTGTAGACGTCGCGGCCGAGCATGTCGGTGCCGAACCAGAACTGCGCTCGACGGCGGCCGCAAGCGCTTGATCGGCGCGACCGCCTGCGGGTCGATCGTGCCGAGCCACGGCGCAAAGACCGCGATCGCGACCATGCCGACGAGGATGGCGCCGCCGACGAGCGCCGTAGGATGACGCCGGAACGCATCGCGGAAGCGCCGCCACGTCGGCGACACCGACCTGGCGGGCGCGATCGGCGATGCAGCTGAGCGTCGCGGTTCCATCTCAATAGCGGATACGTGGATCGAAGAACATGTACGACAGATCGACCAGCGAGATTGACCAGCACATAGACCGCCGAAAAAATGAGAATCACGCCTTGAATGATCGGGTAGTCGCGGCGCAGGATCGCATCGACCGTCAGCCGCCCGATGCCCGGAAGCGCGAACACGGTTTCGGTCACGATGGCGCCGCTGATCAAGAGCGCGATGCCCATGCCGATGATGGTCATCACCGGAATCGCAGCGTTCTTCAGCGCATGGCCGATCAGCACCTGATTCGGCGCAAGCCCCTTTGCCGTGCCGTGCGGATGTAGTCCTGCGCGAGCACATCGAGCATGCTGGCGCGCGTCATGCGCGCGATCAACGCGACATACACCGTGCCGAGCGCGATGCTCGGCAGGATCAGATGCCGCAGCCATTCCCATACGCCGTCGCGAAGATTGCGGTAGCCCTGCACCGGCAGCCAGTCGAGCTCAACCGAGAAAGTGAGAATCAGGACGTACGCGACCACGAATACGGGCACGGAGAAGCCCAGCACGGAGAACGCCATCACCGCGCGATCGAGCCAGGTGCCGGCCTTGGCGGCGGCGATCACACCCAGCGGCACCGCGATCGCGATCGCCACGACCAGCGTGCAGAGCGTGAGCGCGACGGTGGGCTCGACGCGCTGTCCGATCAACCTCGTCACCGGTAGATTGGTGAAGATCGAGGTGCCGAGATCGCCGTGCAGCAGCGCCCACAGCCAGCGTCCGAACTGCACCAGGAAAGGCTCGTCGAGACCGAGCCGGGCGCGAATGCGCCGGATGTCTTCGTCGGTGGCGATGTCTCCGGCGATCACGGCAGCCGGATCGCCCGGCGTCAGGTACAGCAGCGAGAACACCACGAACGCAACCACCGCCATGACGACGATGGTCGAAAACAGCCGCCGGACGACGTACGCGATCATCCGCGGTCTACGCCTCGGGAGAGGAAGCCGCTATCGCTTCTCGACGTTCCACAAAAGCGCGATCGGCGCAATGATGACGCCGCTCAAATTCGTGCGATAGGCGGTGGGCAGAATGAACTGCGCCGTCGGGACATACGGACACGAACTCGAAGGCGCGCGCCTGCACCGCATCCGCTGCTTTCTTCGATGCCGCCGCATCGGTGGTGGCAAACCACGTGTCGCGCAATTCCTCGATCTTCGCGTCCTCCGGCCAGCCGAACCAGCGCCTTCTGGCCCGTGCCGCGCATCGGCGAAATTGACCGCCGGGTTCGTGAGATCGGGCCCGACCAGCCACGTGTGGAAAATCGACCAGCCGCCCTTTTCGACCGGCTCCTTGGACGTGCGCCGCGTGATCAGCGTGCCCCAGTCGCCCGCCTGGATTTCGACATTGAGGCCGAGCTTCTTCAACATGTCCGCGGTCAACAGCGTTTGCGAATGGACGATCGGCTGATCGGTCGCCGAGATGATGACGATCTTCTCGCCGTTGTAGCCGGCTTCCTTGATGAGCTGCTTCGCCTTGTCGAAGTCGCGCTTGCCCTTCATGCGGCGCGGCGCCGACCTCGCTCGACAGCGGCGTGCCGCAGGTGAAATACGAATAGCACGGACGGCCGTTCTTCGGGTCACCGGCGATGCCGACCACATAGTCGTTCTGGTCGACGGCGTAGAGCAGCGCCTGGCGCATCTTCGGATTGTTGAACGGCGGGTACATGAAATTGAAACGGATCATTCCCATCGAGCCGAGCGGGTCGATGTTCTCCACCTTGATGTCCTTGTTCTTCGCCAATACCGGGATCAGGTCCGGCGGCAGCTGCTCCCACCAGTCGACTTCTCCCGCGTTGAGCGCCGCGGCGGCCGTCGCCGAGTCCGGGATGTAGATCCACTCGACGCGGTCGACCTTGACGACTTTGCCGCCTGCCGCCCACGACGGCGGCTCCTTGCGCGGCACGTAATCGGCATTCTTGACGTAGACCACCTTGCTGCCCGGTACCCACTCCTCTTTCACGAACTTGAACGGGCCGGAGCCGATCGGCTCGGTGATGTTCGTCGAATGCGTCGGTCTTGGCGATGCGCTCGGGCATGATGAACGGCACGTTCGACGAGGGCTTGGCCAGCGCTTCGAGCGCGAGCGGGAACGGCTCGCTTGAGCTTCAACGTAAACGTCTTGTCGTTGACGGCCTTCCAGGAGTCCGTCACTTCCGCCAGCTTCTGGCCGAGCGCGTCGCGCTTCGCCCAGCGCTCGATCGAGGCGATGCAATCGGCCGAGCGGACGGGCTGGCCGTCATGGAACTTGAGCCCGTCGCGCAGCGTAAACGTGTACGTCAATCGATCGCCGCTCAACTCGTACTTGTCCAGCATCTGCGGCTGGACCGCGAATTTGGCGTCGGTCGCAAATAGCGTGTCGTAGATCATGTACCCGTGGTTGCGGGTGATGTACGCGGTGGTGGTGATGGGATCGATAATCCGCAGATCGGCCTGCGGGATGAATTTGAGGACTTTCTGTCCTTGCGCCCATGCCGAGGGCGCACTCAAAACCGCAGCCATGGCAAGCATGCCGACCACGGCGGTCATCGATCGAAACAGTGCTTTGCGCTTGCTCATCGGGAAATCTCCCCGGACGAAAGTGGATAATGGGGTAATGGGACCCCATGGACCCGGAGGGATTATGCCTCACCCGAGTCCGCGCAAGGTCAATGTCAGACACTCGCCCCACCCTCGTCTATGACGGTGACTGCGGCATCTGCCGCTACTGGGTCGACTATTGGCGGGGCCTGACGGGCGAGCGCGTCGTCTATCGCCCGTATCAGGAAGCCGCGACAGACTTCCCGGCGATCCCGCCAGCGGCGTTTCGCCACGCCATTCAGTTCATCGAGCCCGACGGGCATGCGTATTCCGGAGCGGCCGCCACTTTCCGCGTGTTGCGCGAGGTCCCGGGGCGCGGCGCATGGTGGTGGCTCTACGCACACGTGCCGGGCTTCGCGCCGGCAAGCGAATGGGCCTATGCCTTTTTCGCGCGCCGGCGAGGCTTGCTGAATCGCATCTCGAAGATCCTGTGGGGACCCGCGCTCGAGTCGGAACGCTATGAACTGCTGTGCTGGGTGTTCCTGCGCCTCTTCGGCGCGATCTACCTGGCGGCGTTCACGTCCCTGGGCGTGCAGATACAGGGGCTCGTGGGTAGCAATGGAATCCTGCCGTTGGCCGATTACCTCGATGCCGCGTACCGGGCGCTCGGCGGCGCCGCGTATCGGATCCTGCCTACGCTGTTCTGGCTGAATGCGAGCGACACGGCGTTGATCGCGGGCACCGTCGTCGGCGCCGTGCTGGGACTGCTGGTCATCCTGGACTGGTGGACCCGGCCCGCGCTCATCGGTTTGTTCGCGCTTTACCTGTCGTACATCTATGCCGGACAGGATTTCCTGAGGTTCCAGTGGGACGCGTTGCTCCTGGAGGCGGGATTTCTCGCGATCTTCGTCACCGGCGGGTCGCGGATCGTGATCTGGCTGTTTCGATGGCTGATCTTCCGCTACCTGCTGCTGGCGGGCGCGGTGAAGCTCCTCTCCGGCGACGCGTCGTGGCATACATTGAGGGCACTCGAGTATCACTTCTGGACGCAACCGCTGCCGTCCCCACCCGCCTGGTATGTCGCCCAACTCCCGCACTGGCTCCTGGTCGGCGGGACCGCAGGTACCCTCGTAGTTGAGCTGGGGATCGTATTTCTGGTGCTGCTGCCCCGGCGTCCCCGGGCCGTCGCGGCCTGCTGCGTGCTGCTGTTCCAGGCGCTCATCATGCTTACGGGCAACTACAATTTCTTCAATCTGCTCACCATGCTGATGTGCGTCTTTCTGTTCGACGACGCGGCGCTGCGCCGATGGTTTCCACCTCGGCTGGCGTCCTGGGTGCAACGTAGCGCAGCGCACCCGGGGCGCATGGCGACGACGCTCGCGGCGGCGGTGGCGTGTGTCGTCGTAGCGGTTGGCGTCAACCAGATCGCGCAGACTTTGGCGCGCACCGACCTGCCCGTGGCTAACACCCTCGCCGAGATGGTATCGCCGCTCAGAATCGTCAACCGCTATGGACTGTTCGCTGTCATGACCACCTCCCGACCCGAAATCGTGATCGAAGGTTCGGCCGATGGGGAGACCTGGCGCGAATATGTGTTTCGCTACAAGCCCGGGCCATTGGCACGCCAGGCGCCGTGGACGATGTCCCACCAGCCGCGGCTCGACTGGCAGATGTGGTTCGCCGCGCTCGGCGACTTCAGGCAGAACCCCTGGTTCGTGAGCCTCATGCTGCGCTTGCTCCAGGGCAGCCCGCCGGTGCTCGCGCTGCTGGATTCCAATCCGTTCCCCGAAGGTCCCCCGAAGTTCGTTCGGGCGAGGCTCTACGACTATCGCTTCACCGACCAGGGCACGCACCTCGCGACCGGTCATTGGTGGTCGCGCACGTTGCGCGGGATGTACTTCCCTCAGGTCAGTTTGGCGAACTTCACGCCCGCGGGCGGCCCGTAGGCACAGACCTTGCATGCGATCGAAACAAATCAACCCACGCTATCTCAGCCCGGGGCGATCAAGACGAACGCAAGGACGCGACATGCTTCTGAGAATCGGTGGATGGTTGGAGCTGGAGTGCTCCAAGTCGTACGTGTATGCGCGCGTTGGGCGGCGGCAAGCGATGATCAAGCACAATGAGCGTGGATACACTTTGCACACCGGCACCTATTCGGGACGCGCACAACGCCCGACCTTCCGCGTCACCGTTTGAGCCGGGATGTAGGAAAAAACCTACACGCCGTCACCGAAAGCACTCATCAATTCATCGCCACTATCCTCAAGTATCGGAAACGTAAGGCAAAAAATTACGCTGATTTTTTTCGAACCAGACCTGCCGCAATCTGTCGAACATGACGCCCGAAGCGACGTAGCTGAATGTCCGTTCGTTTCCGGGTGGCCAAAGCCCATGAAGGGCAAAACTGCAGCAGCAAACCAAGTGGAGGTTCAGCGATGAAAGTAAGCGACGCAATGAGCCGGGACGTCCAGGTGGCGAGCCCGACGCAGAGCATACGTAACGCCGCCAAAGTCATGGCCAAGATTGACGCCGGCGTATTGCCGGTCGGTGAGCATGATCGGCTGATCGGAATTATCACGGATCGGGACATTGCGATCCGCGCAGTCGCGGAAGGGAAGGCGCCGACGACCAAAGTGCGCGACATCATGAGCGAGGAAGTGTTGTACTGCTTCGAAGATCAGGATCTCGAGGAAGTCGCACGGAACATGAGCGTGATGAAAATCCGGCGTCTACCGGTCGTCAACCGGGACAAGCGCCTGGTGGGGATCCTTTCTTTCGGCGATCTCGCTCGCAACGAGGATCCGAGCACCGCTGGCCAGGCAATTTCGGAGATCTCGGAGCCAGGCGGCGAACATTCGCAGTCGGCGCACTGAGCCGAGACGGATACGGGGGACAACGCAACGCAGCTTTCGGGCGTTGTCCCCGCCGGGAGCCGGCTAGTTGTGCGGAATCGGCGTCGCCCGGTCGACGGGCACGGCGGTCACGCTGTTCTGCGGGGAGCCTTCGATCACGCGATCGGAGTACGTGAGATAGACGAGCGTGTTGCGGGGCTTATCCACCATTCGCACGATCCGGAGCTTCTTGAACACCAGTGAAGATGCGCTCGTTGAAGACTTCCTCCTGGGCCGGGAGCGGCCGTGCGAACGAGATCGGACCGACCTGGCGACACGCGATCGACGCCTCGGACTTGTCTTCCGCGAGCCCGAGCCCGCCTTTGATGCCGCCGGTGTTGGCCCGCGCCACGTGGCAGGTGACGCCGCTGACCTTGGGATCGTCATGGGCGTCGACGACGATCTTGTGATCCGGTCCGATGAGCTGGAATACCGTATCGACCTCGCCGATGGACTCGGCCCGAGCAAGGCCCGTGAGCAGCAGCGACAATGCGAGAACATTCTTCATTGGGGAACCCTTTACGGTAAAGCAACGGAGGCAAGGCTGCTACCGCGTGATGCTACGCTTGACATCCAGCGCTCGGAAACTCGAACTGAATACCCTCAAAAGGAGCCCAAATGACACACTACGTCGATGGATTCGTCGTGCCGGTGCCGCTCAAGAACCTCGATGCTTATCGTCGCATGGCCGAGACCGCCGGGAAGATCTGGATGGATCACGGCGCCCTTCAGTATTGGGAGTGCGTCGGCGACGACGTGAAGCCCGGCAAGGTCACGTCGTTCCCGCAGAGCGTGCAGTTGAAGGACGGTGAGACCGTCGTGTTTTCGTGGATCGTCTACAAGTCGCGGGAGGATCGCGACAGAATCAACGCGAAGGTGATGGAAGATCCCCGGATGAAGCCCATGATGGACCCCAAGAGCATGCCCTTCGACGGGATGCGCATGTTCTGGGGCGGGTTCGAGAGCTTCCTCGAGCTCGGCGCCGGCAAGACCTGATCACCGGGTCACCGCTGACGGCGAGGCAGGCGACGGCGGCCACCGGTGCACATCGCGAATCACGCTGGCGCGCTGGCCACATCCAGCGCGCGCAACGCATCGGCGTCGAGCTCGAGTCGCGTCGCCGCGATCAGCTCTCTGAGTTGCGCAAGGGACGTCGCGCTGGCAATGGGCGCGGTGACGCCCGGTCGGCCGAGGAGCCACGCCAGGGCGACGTGCGCCGGCTTGGATTGAATTCGTTTTGCCACCTCATCGAGCGCGCCCAGAATGCGCAGCCCGCGGGCAGTCAGGTACTTCTGCATGCCCCGTCCGCGCTGGCTCTTCCGGAAGTCCGCCTCCTTGCGATATTTGCCCGTGAGAAACCCGGCGGCGAGCGAGAAGTAGGTTATGACGCCGAGATGCTCGCGCACGCAAAGCTCCTGGAGCGCTCCTTCGAAGCTGTCGCGGTCGTACAGGTTGTAGAGGGGCTGCAGCGTCGCGTAGCGCGGATAGCCGCGCTCCTTGCTGACCGCCAGGGCTTGCGCCAGGCGTTCCGCAGTGAGATTGGACGCGCCGATTGCCTTCACCTTGCCCTGCTTCAACAGGCGTGAATACGCCTCGAGTGTTTCTTCGAATGGGGTCTTGTCGTCGTCCAGATGCGACTGGTAAAGGTCGACGGCGTCGACCTGCAGGCGCTTCAAAGACTGCTCGACGCCTTCCATGATGTACTCGCGGCGCAGGCATTGGTGACCCAACCCCATGTCCCAGCCGATCTTGGTCGCGATGATGACGTCGTCGTGCCGGCCGCGCTGCGCGATCCAGCGGCCAATGATCGTTTCGGATTCGCCGCCCACATGCCCCGGCACCCAGCGCGAGTAGGAATCGGCGGTGTCGATCAGATTGAAGCCGGCGTCGACGAAGGTGTCCAGCAACAGGAACGAAGTCGGTTCGTCGACCGTCCAGCCGAAGACGTTGCCGCCGAAAGCGAGTGGCGCGACGTCGAATCCGGTACTCCCCAGTTTGCGTTTTTCCATCGGTGAGCCTTCACAGGAAAGATGGTATCGGGTCACCGTAATGATAGCCGCTTGCCGGAGAATCGACCGTGCCACAATGCGCCATGGAGGCAATGGTCCTCAAAGCTCCCCACACGACGCTCGAGCTCCGGAGCGTTGCCGACCCTCGCCCCGGCCCGGGACAACTCGTCGTGAAGGTCGATGCGTGCGGGGTCTGCCGCACCGACCTTCACGTCGTCGACGGGGAGTTGCCGCACGCGCGCTCTCCGATCATTCCCGGGCACGAGATCGTCGGCACTGTGGTGGAGACAGGCGACGGCGTCGATTCGTTCGCGCGCGGCGACCGCGTCGGCGTTCCCTGGCTGGCGTCGACCTGCGGCGAGTGCGCCTATTGCCGGGCAGGCCGCGAGAACCTTTGCGACAACGCCCGGTTCACCGGATACACGGTGGATGGCGGGTACGCCGAGTACGTGGTCGCCGACCACCGGTTCTGCTTCGCGATGCCGACCGGAATACCGGCGGCGACTCTCGCCCCATGGCTGTGTGCGGGGCTGATCGGCTATCGCGCACTTCGGGCGGCGGGTGAGGCTTGCCAGCTGGGAATCTACGGCTTCGGCGCGGCCGCACACATCGTGGCGCAGGTCGCCCGCTTCAGGGACAGGAAGTGTTCGCGTTCACGCGATCCGGTGACGCGACGGCACAGACGTTCGCGCGCACCCTCGGTGCGGTGTGGGCCGGCGCGAGCGAGGAAGCCCCGCCGCGTCCCCTCGACGCCGCCATCATCTTCGCGCCCGTCGGCAGCCTGGTGCCGGTTGCCTTGCGCCATGTCGCGAAGGGCGGAACCGTGGTGTGCGCGGGAATCCACATGAGCGACATCCCCCAGTTTCCCTATGAGCTCCTGTGGGGAGAACGTCACATTTGCTCGGTGGCCAACCTCACCCGCCGCGACGGCGTCGAATTCATCGAGCTTGCGCCGAGGGTTCCGCTTCGAACCCACATCGTCGAATTTCCGATGCGCGAGGCCAACGAGGCGCTTGCCGCATTGCGCGCCGGGGCGATCAGCGGCGCGGCGGTGCTCACGAATCGAGCAATGAGCCAATGAACAACGCATCGCTCGCCACGACGGCGCCGGCGGCGCGTCCGCTGCGGGCCGTGCGGGAATTCGAGTTGCAGGCGCAGTTTCTTGCGGCGCTCTCGGCCGGTGATGGCGTCTCCGGCGCGCACTGCATTCACGAGTGGTGGATGCGCAATGTATTCCCGAGCCATATCGAAGCGGCGCTGACGCAGTTGTGGCAGCACGCGGCGAAGTCGATTCCCGAATGGCTGCCGATGAATTACGTCTCGTGGCTGCCGCTCGTCTACGACGTCGCGGCAACGTTTCGGGCAGGAAAGCGCGGACGGCGGAACATCTATCTCGTGCGCCTCGACTACAGCGATCGGCACGCGGGCCTGCAGGGAATCTATGTGGGCATGACCGCGTACGCGCCAGCGCAGCGGTTCGACCAGCACCGGGCGGGCATACGCGCAGCGGGCAGCGTCCTGAAGCGCGGCGAAGAACTGCTCATCGGCCCGGTGCTGCATCTGCAGCGCATCGCCCAACTCGACGCGGTGCGCATCGAACGGGAACTCGCGGCTGCGCTCGCCGATGCGGGGCTCAACGTCGAAGGAGGGCATTGACCACTGCACTGCACCTGGCTTTCTAGATCAGGCCCTGGTTCGTGAGCTCGTCCTTGATGAAAGCGTAATAGATTGGTGCGGCGATGACCCCGGCAATGCCGAACGCGGCTTCCATGATCAGCATGGCGACCAGCAGCTCCCAGGCGTGCGATCCTATTTGCCTGCCGATGATGCGGGCGTTGAGGAAATACTCCAGCTTGTGGATCACGACCAGGAACACCAACGACGCCAGAGCCACGCCGAACGAGTAAGACAAGCTGACGATCACGATGACGGTATTCGAGATGAGATTGCCCACCACCGGAAGCAACCCGGCAATAAACGTCACCGCGATCAACGTTTTCCTCAAGGGCAAATCGACACCGAAGAGCGGCAGGACCAGCGTCAGATACACCGCCGTGAAGATCGTGTTAAGCAACGAAATGCGGACCTGGGCGAAGACTACGCGACGGAACGCGTCACCCAGATTGTCGACGCGCTCGACGAGCTCCGTGGCGAGGGGGCCACGCGGCGCGCTGGACAGTGCCTCGTGCAGCACGATCATCGCCCCGACAATCATGCCGATCAGCGCAATGATCACAGTCCGTCCCGCCACTTCGCCCAGCGACTGCACTTGCGCGGCGTGCACGCGGAACCAACCTGCCAGGGCCTCCCTCATGTCGTCGGGATTGTCGGGCATCTGATCGACAAGCCAGCTCGGTAACGTCTTGCGCGAACCCGCGACGATCTCCGCCATCTTCGTCAGTAGTGCCGATATGCTGCCGGCGTCACTCTTGAAGAAGACGATGGCGCCCGCGATTCCCGCGCTGATTGTGCCCACCACCAATGCCGACAGCAAGACAACCGCAATGAGCTTGGCCCGCTTGTCGGATAGCCAGTTGCTGACGGTCGGCGCTAGCAGGTGAACGAGCTCGTAGACCAGCATCCCGGCGAGCACGGCGGGCAACAGCCGCAAATGCAGGACGAGCAGGAGGCCAACGCCTGCAAGAATCCAGGCGGCATAGGTGTATCGGGATGGACCGACTCGATCAGGTGGCATTCGCAGCAGTTTAGCGCGAAGCACGGTGACCTCGTCGAATCGTGTTCGCCATCGCACAGACGGCGCACCCGAAATAACCAATCCTCAGAGTCGCGGCCCGGAACCTTTCAAAGGAGCGTGAAAATGGCTCGTTGTGACCATTGCGGCAACGATTACGACAAGAGTTTCACCGTCACCGGCGGCGGTGCCACGCACACCTTCGACAGCTTCGAATGCGCGATTCACATGCTCGCGCCGACGTGCAGCCATTGCGCGTGCCGAATCATCGGTCACGGCGTGGAGTCGTCGGGCCGGTACTTCTGCTGCGTCCATTGCGCTAACAGCGCCGGGGTGACGGGCCTCCGCGATCGCAAGGAAGGCAGCTCGTAAACCGCAGTTGTGGATATCGCCCCGTCAGGGCTCTTCGCCGGATTCGGTCTTGTCGACCGGTTCGTCCGCGTCCGGCCCATGACCACTGGGAAGCGGCTGCTGGTGCGGCTTCATGCCGGACCGGTGCGTTGCATAGGGACCACGGGTGGCACCGGGGCCGTGATGCTTCCTTTCCTTCTGCACCCGCTTGTCATGGGCAACATTTCTCGGGTCGGTCATCACAGTTCTCCTTCAGGACGATGAAGATCGGGATATTTGACGCCAATCTTCCGGTCGGTTCTGTTAGCGATCGCACCAACCGCGAAGGATGCCGATCATGACGCAGCCGTTCAAAGTGTGGACCGTCCTGCCGCATGGCAAGCTCTCGCAAATCGACGACAACATCCTGACGGTCGTCGGCAAGATCCACATGCCGCTCATGGACTTGCCGCGGCGCATGACCGTGGTGCGTCTCGCCGATTCGCGGCTGGTGGTGTTCAGCGCCATCGCGCTCGACGAGGATGAGATGGCCTCGCTCGATGGCTACGGCCATCTCGCGTACTTGATCGTCCCGAGCGACAAACATCGGCTCGACGCAAAGATCTGGAAAGACCGCTACCCGTCGCTGCTGGTCGTCGCACCCGAAGGTGCTCGAGCGAAGGTCGAGGAGATCGTGCCGGTCGACTCGGTGGCGCCGCGCTTCGACGACGCGAATGTGGAGTTCGTGACCGTGCCCGGAACGCGCGGCCACGAGGCCGCGCTTGTCGTTCGCACGCCGAACGGCACGACGCTCGTGCTCAACGACATCGTCGGCAACATCCGGAACGGGTCCGGCGTCGGCGGCTGGCTGTTGCACGTGGTGGGGTTTGCCGGCAAGGAGGCACAAATCCCCAGAGTCGTGAAGATGGCGATGATCAAAGATACGGACGCGCTGCGCGCTCAGCTGCTGCAATGGGCCGAGATCGAGTCGCTCGAGCGCATTCTCGTCGCGCACGGTTCGCCGATTGAAGGCAACGCGCGCCAAACATTGCGCGACCTGGCAAGCTCGCTGAAGTGAGCCGGACGGCGCGCCGGGGAGATCAGCGCCTACGCAAGTCTCACCTTGCGCCCTGATTCGGATGACTCGCGTACGGCATCGAGCACCTCCTGACAGCGCAAGCCATCGGCAAAATTGGGCGCGGGCGACGTGCCCCGCTCGATTCCCGTCGTGAAGTCACGAACCAGCAGGCGAAACGCCATCAGACGATGGTCGCGGGCGTCCGTGAACGGTGTGTACTTTTTCGGCGTTGCGAGCTCCTGCAGCGGCGAGCCGGCGCGGCTGCCGATGACCACGCCATCCTCCGTGGGGTTTGGTCCGGCCTGCTCCGCGATCAGCGTGCCGTTGTCGCCCATGACGACAATCTTCGCACCACGCGCCGGAGTCGCCGCAAAGGACGAAATCATCGTCGCGAAACCCCCGTTCTTGAACTCGAGCGAGAACAGGAATGTGTCGTCCGTTTCGGCTTTGACGATCCGGTTCGTTGAGGCGTCTGTCAGGTACGGCCGCAGCTTTTCGACGTGGCCGAAAACCGAGGCGACCTCGCCAAACCAGTGGCGAAGGCCATCGATGTAGTGGGAGCCGAGCGCGCCGAGAACGCCGCCGCCGTCTGCTTTGAACGCGTTCCAGGTCAGGGGGCGCGGTTGCGGGGTCACATAGCGATCGAGGAACAGCTCGATCGTGCACAGCTGGAACTTGCCAACGTATCCGTCGCTGAGAAGCTCTTTGATGTAGGCGCGCTGCGGCGTGTGCCGGAATTCGTGCCCGACCATCGCCGTTCGTCCGCTCGCGTCGGCCACATCGCGCATCGCGGCGCCTTCCCTTGCATCGATCGCGAACGGCTTCTCGCAGAGGACATGCTTCCCGGCCTTCAGCGCCGCGATGGCGAGCTCACGATGGGCGCCGGGCGGCGTTGTAATCGCAACGGCGGCGATATCGTCTCTCTGGATCAGCTCCAGCGGGTCGGTGTGCACGTTCCGGATGCCGGCGGCCTCCGCGACCTTCGTTGCCTTTTCGCGGTTGCGGCTGCAGACGGCCGCGACTTCCCAGCCTTCGGATTGCAGGCCCGGAATGTAAACTTGCGCGCCAAAGCCGATGCCGATAACGCCGATCCTTGGTTTCGATGCAGGCACGGGTGTCTCCCTCTAAGCGTTCAGCTTACCCCCAAGACTGGCGGATGCGTGCCGCGATATCGACTGGCGCGGCGGGATTGATCGACGGGTGGCTCTCATTCACCTCTCGCACCACAATTGGCCAGACAGCCGATTCGAACAGCGCCGTCAGAGCCTCGGGAATGAACCGGCTGCGTGAAGCGTAGACATGCCGATCGCCGTATGCGGTCTGCTGATGGACGTAGAAACGCTGCGGCAGGATGAGCTGCAGCGCCTCCTTGGCCCGCGTCATCGCCACGTACAGCAGACGGCGCTCCTCCTCCACTTCCTCCGTCGTTCCCGTGCCCATATCGGACGGAATGCAACCATCGATGACATTGAGGATGTGCACCGCCTTCCACTCCTGCCCCTTGGCCGAGTGAATGGTCGACAGGATCAGGTAATCGTCGTCCTTTCCCGGTGCACCGGCCTCGTCGCTCGTTGCGTCCGGAGGGTCGAGCGCCATTTCGGTGAGGAAGCGCTCGCGTGACGAGTAGGTCGACGCGATTTGGTGGAGCTGGACGAGGTCCCTCTGCCGCACCGGCGCGTCGTCGTACAGGCGCGGCAGGTGCGGTTCGTACCACCGCGTAACGATCTCGAGCTCGGCGGGCCAATCCGCCGTTGCCGCACGGAGCGCACGAAACATCGCCAGGAATGCCTTCCAATCCGGCGCCGCCGGCGGTGGGATCTTGAACGCCTCCAGCGCCGCCACCGGATCCGTTGTTGCATCGAGCGCATCGAGGAGCTTGGTCGCCGTGGCGGACCCGACGCCGGGAAGGAGGCGCGCGGCGCGAAAGCCCGCCATTCGATTACGCGGATTGTCGGCCCACCGCAGCATCGACAGCGCGTCCTTGATGTGTGACGCCTCCAGGAACTTGAGTCCGCCGTATTTCACGAAGGGAATGCCGCGGCGGGCGAGCTCGAGCTCCAATTGCGCGCTGTGGCTGGAGCTGCGGAACAGCACGGCCTGCGATTTCAGCGCCATCCCGTGCTCACGTTGCTCGAGCACGCACTCGGCTACGTAACGCGCCTGATCGCCTTCGTCGCGCACGGCGACGAGGCGCGGCTTGCCCGAGGACACGCGGTCGGTCCAGAGATTCTTGGTGAAGCGCTCCCGCGCGAGATCGATCACGGCGTTCGAGGCATCAAGGATGGCTTGCGTGGAGCGGTAATTTCGGTCGAGCGTCACCACGCGGGCGGGCGGCGTGAAATGCCCAGGGAAGTCGAGGATGTTGCGGACCGTCGCGGCGCGAAACGAATAGATCGATTGCGCATCGTCGCCGACGACCGTGAGGCCCTTGCCGCCCGGCTTCAGCGCCAGCAGGATCGACGCCTGCAACCGGTTGGTGTCCTGATACTCGTCGACGAGCACATGGTCGAACCGCTCGCCCACCTCCCGCGCCAACGAAGGTTCTCCGACCATGTGCGCCCAATACAAAAGCAGGTCGTCGTAGTCGAGGACGTTCTGCGCCTGCTTCGCGCCGACGTAGGCGTCGAAGAGCTTCTTCAGCTCGGCTTCCCACGGGACGCACCAGGGATAGCCGCGCTCGAGAACCTCGGACAGCGTCGCTTCGCCGTTGACGATGCGGGAATAGATCGCGAGACACGTCGCCTTGGTCGGAAACCTGCGCTTCGTGGCGTCGACTCCGAGCTCGTGCCGCACGATCGCGACGAGGTCCTCCGCATCACCGCGGTCGAGAATCGTGAACGATTCCGGCAGTCCGATGCGTGGCGCGTATTCCCGCAGGAGGCGCGCGCCGACGCTGTGGAACGTACCGGCCCACTGCAGCGCACCTGGCCCGTGCCTCGTCGCACCGCCGAGCGCCCGATGCAGAAGTTGCCCGGCCCGGCGCTCCATTTCCGCCGCCGCGCGGCGCGAAAACGTCAGGAGCAGGATGCGTTGCGGATCCGCGCCATTCAGCACCAGATGCGCGACGCGATAGGCGAGCGTATTGGTCTTGCCGGAACCGGCGCCGGCAATGACCAGCAATGGACCATCGTCTCGCCGATGCGGTCCGGTACCGTGCTCCACCGCGAGCCTCTGCTGCGCGTTCAACTGCGCGAGGAAGTCTTCGCCGGCGGCTGCTGCCGATCGAACCTCGGTCAAGGACGACGCGGCGACATCCGATCAGAGAGTCAGGCATGGGGGAACGGCCTCCGGCAATCGAACGAACGTTCTATGCGAGGATACCACGGGTCGGCTGGCCAAAGAACGAGAGGTGGCTATCGCCAGTCTAGAATGCGTGACCCCCTGGCGTTTCCGTGCGTGACAGGGGATCGAGATCCGTTAGTGCCAGAGGAGAGCCCATGCCAGCAAAGCCCGCGCGCCGAGCGCCCGAGAGCGAAGTCACCCGGTTGGTCCGCGAGCTCGAAGCGGCAGAGGCCTACGAGCAGAAGCTGCGCCAGACGATCGTCACGCGTCAGGGACCAGCTGGCCGCGGGCCATACCGAGCGCGCGCTGTCCATGCTCAACGAAGCGCTGAATTATATCGACTCGGCGACCGACGTTGTCGTTCCGCACAAAGACCCTTGACACGCATCCGGCCGACCTGATGGACGAGCGCGCCAAGACAGAGATCGGCGAGTGGATCGTGACCGCGACGCTGGCCGGCGCCGACGAGGTCGAAATCCTTGCCGGCGTGGGCAAGCGGCTGAATGCGGCTGGGATCTCGGTGGTGCGGATCTCCGTGGCCACCGACCTTCTCGATCCGACGTTCGACGGCCGCGGCGTGCGCTGGCTTCGCGATGAAGGAGGCGTCGAGGAGACGTTCGCGCGCGACGACGAAGGCACGATTGTCAGCGAGGACTTCCCCCAAAGCCCCTTCGGCTTCCTGCTCCGCAGCGGTCAGCCCACGCTGCGCCGGCGCCTCGATGCCACGTACCGCCGGGGCGAATTTCAGATGCTCGACAAGTTTCAGGACCAAGGCTTCACCGACTACCTGGCATTCGAAGTGCGCATCGGCGAACGCATTCGCATGGGCGTCAGCGAGGGGATCGCCGCGTCGTGGACGACGGACGCGCCGGAGGGCTTCGCCGACGCGGAAGTCCAATTGCTCGCCGGCATCATGCCGCCGCTGACGCTGTCGTTCATGTTGCGGACGACCCATCGCGACACGCGCACGCTGCTCACGACCTACCTTGGGAGACACGCCGCGGACCGCGTGCTCGCCGGCAATATCGTGCGCGGCCGGGCCGAGTCGATCCAGGCCGTCGTCTGGTTCAGCGACCTCGTCGGCTTCACAAGGATCTCCGACAGCGTGAGCGCCGACCAGGTGCTCGCCCTCCTGAACGACTACGCCCAGGCACAGGTCGAGGAGATCGAGGCGCACGAGGGGCACGTGCTGAAGTTCATCGGCGACGGCATCCTCGCGATCTTCCCCGACGCCGACACGACGCTCGCCTGCACGCGCGCGCTCGATACCGCGGCCAAGGTGCGGCACCGCATCGCCGCGCTGAACGTGCGGCGCGCGGCGGCCGGCCTGCCGGTGACCGACACGCATCTCGCCCTGCACGCTGGCGAGCTCCTCTACGGCAATCTGGGCGGCCCGCGGCGACTCGACTTCACCGTGCTGGGGTCGGCCGTCAACGAGGCGGCGCGAATCGAAGCGCTGTGCGCCTCGCTCGACCAGAAGGTGATCGTGTCCTGGGCGTTCGCCGAGGCGGCTGGCGACGCGCGCCGTCGGCTCGTGAGCCTCGGCCGCTATGCGATGAAGGGTGTCGCCCGGCCACAGGAATTGTTCACGCTGGATCCCGGGTAGGCGTGTCTAGAATGCGTGCCATGGGTGCCGACGGATATCCGCCCGGACAAGGCGAGAACGAAGCTTCGCCGGCGCCGACCCGTTTCTGGAGCTTGCGGCTCCGACTGCTTGGCCTCGTCTTCCTGATGCTGGTGCCGTGGCTGGTGCTGACGGCGTACACGCAGGCCGACGAACGCAAGGCGGCCATCGCCAATGTCAATGACGACGCGATGCGTCTCATCCACATCGTCACCAGCAACCAGGCTGCCCAGATCGAGGCCGCGCGCCAGTTGCTGACGGCGTTTGCCCGGTTGCCGCAGATCCACACGAAGGACGCGGCAGCGTGCAATGCGTTCCTGGCGGAAATGCTGAAGGCGTACCCGCTGTATTTGAACATTGCCGTGGCCGATCCCAATGGCGGTCTCGTCTGTAGCGCGCTTCCGTTCCGGACGCCCATCAATGTCGCGGATCGCGCGTACTTCAAGATGGCGCTCCAGATGCACGACTTCGCCATCGGCGATTATCAGATCGGTCGCATCACGAACCTTCCCGCGATCAGCTATGCCTACCCGCTGGTGGGCCCTTCGAGAGAGCCCGATGGGGTCGTCCTCGTGGTGCAGAACCTCAACTGGCTCACGGCGGCTCTCGCGAACGTCGCGTTTCCGCCGGGCGCCATCATGGTAGTGACCGATCGCAATGGAACGGTGCTCGCCCGGATGCCCGATGCCGGCGATTGGATCGGCAAACCGCTGCCCGAACCGCAGGTTCTCGAAATCCTGTTCAGCCAAAGAGATGGCGGCCTTTTCGAAGCCGCCGACGCGCAAGGCATCACGCGGTTGTGGGCCCATGCCCCGCTGATCCCCGGCCTCGATTTGCACGCGACGATGGGAACGCCGAAGGCGGTTGCGTTCGCGGATATCAATCGCCGCCTCGTTCGCAATCTCGCCGGGCTCGTCCTCGCGACCATCGTGGCCGTGATCGCCGCGTGGTCAGGCGGAAGGTTCATTCTCCGCCGGGTCGATGCCCTCGTCGACGGGACCAGGAAGCTCGCATCCGGCGAGCTCGGCACGCGCGTTCCCGTGCTCGGCTGCAAAAGCGAGCTCGACCTCCTCGCACCTGCGTTCAACACGATGGCCACCACCTTGCAGGCGCGCGAGCGGGACCTTCGCATCGCGGAGGAAAAGACCCGCAAGGCGGAAGTCCAGCTCGCGGTGACGCGCGCACACATGGATATCGCCAAGCAGATCCAGCGATCGCTGCTGCCGGAAGACCCGCTGGCGATGGGCTGCGTACGCTATGCGGGCCGCTGCATTCCCGCGGAGGCGGTGGGCGGCGACTATTTCGGTTACTTTCCGCGGGGAGGGAATTGTCATGGCGTGGACAGCCTCATCGGCGACGTGTCCGGCCATGGCGTCGGCGCAGCCTTGCTCATGGCCGAGGCGCGCACGATGTTCCTGGCAGAGCGACTGGTCGCGCCGAGCGCGGCCCAGCTTCTGTGCAAGCTCAACGATCTTCTGCACGACGACCTTGAATGCGCCGGGTACTTCATCACCGCGTGCTGCGCGGTTTTCGATGCGACGACCCGGGAGCTCAACTACGCCAGTGCCGGCCATCCACCTCCTCTTCTGCTGCGGGCGCGGCGAGGCGGGATGCACGCCCCTCGACGCCGATGGATGCCTGCTCGGCATCGCCAAGGTCGCGGACTTCACCGACGTGAGGGTAATGCTGCGCACCGGCGATATCGTCGTGTTCTACACCGACGGCATCACCGAGATGCAGAATGCGGCCGGCGCAATGTTCGGCGTCGACCGCCTCGGCGAGGCAGTGGCGGCGAATCGCGCCGAGGATCCCGAGAAACTGGTCATCGGAGTTCTTGCGGCGTTGGCGGGCTTCGCGGGAGGCACGCCACCCGAGGACGATCTGACCATCGTCGTGATGAAACTGACAGCGTGATGGTGTCTGCCACCGGCAAACTCGTCTCCTTTCCGCTCAGCCATGCGGAACTGGAAGCCAAGTTCCTGAACTGGCCGTCGCTACGGTGGCAGCCCGTTCTCGGCGTCTTCGGCGGCGGATACGTCGCTGCTCAGAGAGGTCAACTTGCAGGGACCGGCGATGCCTGGGTTCAGGCCAGGCAGTACAGGTTCGCCGCGACTCGTCCTGTCGAGAATATCCTGCTGAAACTGGGCCGAGCCGAAGCCCCGGTAGCGCCCGTTGACTTCGAAAAGGAACGGAGTTCCGGTCGACTCGCTATGTTTGCGCATCCATTCGAGCAAGGAAGCATCCAGGTCACGGCCCGCGGGCGCCAGGTAATAGGCGACCCGGCCACGCCAACGCTTCGCGAGGATGATTACGCCGAGCCGGTCCGGCCGGAACCACTCGGGGAATGGGTTCCCGCTCAACCGCCAGGCACAATGGAAGCCGCGGCAGGGATTCGCCGGGCGGTCTTCATAGATCGAGCAGCCGCCCTCCCCGCGAAAACGGCAGGGGACGCCGACGCGGATCTCTTGCCCGCGTATGTTCGCAGTCAGCCAACCGTCGCAGCACGCGGTGCACGTCCCGCAACTGCGTGACGGGTCGGGAACAAATGCCGCATCGACATGGCCGTCCGTGGAGGGTGGCGGCGGACGAACCGACGTCGTCGCGGATATCGGGATCACGGCTCCGCAGCAGTACTTGTATCGTTTGCCGCTGCCACAGGGGCAGGGTTCATTCCGTGCGGGCGGCGTCTGCATCGATAGCGATTATTTGACGGATCGTAGATTCAACCCAACGAGGCACCGTTCGGAACAGCGTAGCATACCCTCACGAAGCGTGAGCCACCGCCGCAGACCGCTCACCTTTTTCGCCGGCGCGCTTGACTTCATGCGCTGGCATCGACAGCAGTCGGGCGGTGTTGACCAGCGCCATATGCGTCAGCGCCTGTGGGAAGTTTCCGAGCATCTGCCGCTCGCGCGGATCGTATTCCTCGGCCAGCAATCCCAGGTCGTTACGCAATGCGAGCAAGCGTTCGAACAAAGCCTCGCCTTCCTCGCGGCGTCCGATCAACACCAGGCTGTCGGCGAGCCAGAATGAACACGGCAGGAAAGCGCCTTCTCCCGAAGGCAGCGCGTCCACGTCGGTGGCGGTCGAGTAGCGCAGCACCAATCCATCGATGACCAAATGGCGCATGATGGCGCTGACGGTACCGATTACACGCGGATCGTCGGGCGGCAGGAAGCCGACTTGCGGAATCAGGAGCAGGCTGGCATCGAGATACGGTGAACCGTACGACTGGACGAACGTGTTGCCTCGCGCATCGTAACCCGCCGCGCAGACCTGCGCGTGAATCGCATCGCGCGTCTGCCTCCAACGCTCGACGGGGCCATCGAGCCCGAAGGCTTCGGCATCCTTGATCGCCCGATCGAAAGCCACCCAGGCCATCACCTTCGAGTGAGTGAAATGGCGGCGCGGGCCGCGGATCTCCCATATGCCCTCATCGGGCTGTTGCCAGTTCGATTCCAGGAAATGAAGCAACGCAACCTGTATTCTCCAGGCGGCCGGCTCCAATTCCAGGCCGGCGGCTCGCGCCAGGTGCGCCGTGTCCATGACTTCGCCGTAGACATCGAGCTGGAACTGTTTCGTCGCCGCATTGCCCACGCGTACGGGGATCGAACCCCGATAACCCGGCAGCCAGCCCAGCTCGTATTCGTCCAGGCGGCGCTCACCCGTGACGCTGTAGAGGGTCTGCAGATCTTCGGGAGAACCCGCGGCGGCACGCAACAGCCAACCACGCCAGGCGACGGCCTCGTCGCGGTATCCGGCGAGCAGCAGCGCGTTCAACGTGAACGTAGCATCGCGCAGCCAGCAGAACCGGTAGTCCCAATTGCGCACGCCGCCCGGTTGTTCCGGCAACGAAGTCGTGGGCGCTGCGACCAGACCTCCAGTGGGCGTGTATGTCAGTGCTTTCAGCGTGATCAGCGAGCGCACGACGGCATCGTGCCACGGACCCGGGAAGGTGCAACGCCCGGACCATTTGCGCCACGCCTTCTCGGTCGCAGCGAGTGCCCGCTCCGGGTCGACTGCGCGCTGGGTGGCTTCGTGCGACGGACGGTAATTGAGGGCGAAGGGTACCCGCTCGCCTTCAATGACGTAAAACTCGCTCACCGTTTTCATGTTTTCGCCGCGAACGGCGACGGGGGTGCTCAGCTCGAGCGTGTCGGGCCCCGCCGTCGCCAGCAGCGTGTCGCCCACCCGCCGCACCCAAGGCACGATGGAGCCGTAGTCGAAGCGGATGATGAGCTCCATGCGCATGGCCACACGCCCATGCAAGCCTTCGACGATGCGCAGCACATCCCAGCGCTCATTCGAGAGCAGCATGCAGTCGATGACCCGGACAGCGCCCTCATCCGTTTCGAATTCGGTTTCAAGTATCAGGGTGCCGTCACGGTACTTGCGCCGGATACTGCGCGTCTGCCCGTTCGGCGCAATCAGCCAGCGTCCGTGCCGCGGCTCGCCAAGCAACGCCGCGAAACACGCGCCCGAATCGAATCGAGGAAGGCAAAGCCAATCGATGGAGCCGTCGCGGCCGACCAATGCGGCGGTATGGCAATCGCCGATCAGTGCATAGTCCTCAATTGGGAGTGGCATCCGCCAACCTCGCGACTCAGACGTAGACGAAATCAATTGCGTTCAGTCTTGTAATATTCTAACTGTAAAGGTTGCCTGCAAATTTGATCCGGCGCGTGCGCGGGCAGCCGGAGAGTCCGCTCTTCGGTCGATGGGAATGACACCGTTTGGGTCTTCAACTTTGGCGCTGCCAAGGTCGGCACGAGCACCGACGTTGCAACCGGGATCGCCCGCTTCTGCGGCATCGAGGCCAAGAAGTGCCCTCCAGGCATGCAGGCGGAGCCTCGATATCACCGGCGACCGGTTACAGGAGCGATTCTTTGGAACGAATTACGGGCGGCCAGATTGACCCTTCAGGAAACGTCTGGCTGACGAATAACTGGAAGCGAGACGCCAATCCGATTCTTAAGCCGGCGGGCAACGCGTTCGTGATCGCCATCGGTGCTGCAGCGCCGATAAGAACACCGTTGATCGGACCACCCGTTCCCTTCAAGTGAGCCCCGATCATCGGGCAGCCGCCATTCGACGTTTGGCGGCGGTCTTTGTCCCTGCGGCGCAGAAGGCGGCGGCATACACCTGCGGGTACTGTCTGACGACCGACCCGCCGCCACGCACCTGCGTCGCACCAATGCAAAGCCCCACGATAATCGCGGGGCTTCGCAGGACGGCCACATTGCTGTGGCTTGGGTTCGTCGCGTTACCGCAACGTGTGCCGGTGTTTGATTACCGGCGTCGGGGTCGACCTGTAGTGAATTTCATCTATAGAGTATCCCCCATCGATTCCTGCGACCTCGGCGAAATCTCGCGGCTGCGGACTTCGGCGAGCCTCCGGTTGCGTGACACTCCGGCCACGAAGCCGGATCGCGCCACCGAGGTCGCGTCCGCGAGCGCCGATCCACCAACGCGCTATCTACGCTCTCAAACTACGCCGAACCAGAAAGAGTATCAAGCCTCCGGAAGTTCGATAGAGCCGGCGTCCCTTCGAGGTATCGTTCTTCGAGCTGATGTCGCAACTGGTCCGCGATCGCAATTTCGTCGTCGGTAGCGAAGGTACCCAGCGGATCACCGCTGATATCGTGGTTGTACGGTTCAGTCTCGAGCATGAGGCACCGTTTCTGCTGGAAGGAACAGACCAGAGGGTCCGTCGCACACGTGACTTGCATATCGCGTGCCAGCAACGAAAATGTCTTGTCAAAACAGTCCACGAAGTCCCAATTCGGCTATGAAATGCTTGAGTTGAAGCGCTCCGTGTAAATATTCACGACAGTGCGCTAGGCGACAGTTGTCGCCGCGACTCTTGCCGTCGTCCAGGCATCCGGGTGCCGAGGGTTGAAAATCCCGGACATCCACGCGGCGTCCTATCGCAAGTTCTCTTCGGTGTACAAGGTCAACTCCAGCAGGCGCTCGAGCAGCTGATCCTGGGGAATGCCGACGAAGTTCTTCAGCACGAGCTCCTTGGCGAACAGCCGGCAGATGTAGCGGAGCTTCAGCATCTTGTTGCGCGCCGCATAGACGAAATCGCGGTGACCGTTGTTGATCACGACGAGATTGCGCTCGGCGTCGAAGCGCGAACGCCACAGCTCGCCGGCCGCTTTGTGGTACGTGTAACCGGGAAGTCCCTGGTAGGTGGAATCGGCGCTACCGGTCTTGCTGACCAGGGAGGCTGCCACCGTGATCTGCGCTTCGGCCCTGCACACGACGTCAGCCTGGGTGACAATCACTTCGACACATGTCAGGCCCGGCTCGTGGGCCGCGCGGAAGGTCGTATGCTCCCCGTCGACGGGGTCGAGGGTTCCTTCGCCGTCGAGCATCTTCCACGCAAATGAGAGATCCCGCTCCACAGACCGTCGGGCCCGATCGCGCGCGACGGCGCGCAGCTGCCGCGAGCCACCGACTTCGACGACGCTCGACGTTGGTGAGATGACCACCGAGAACAGCGGACCCGCGTACTCGAAGAATTGGCGTTGCGGCTCTGATATCTCCTGGTCGTCACCGGCCACCATCGCGACGGCCTGCTCTTCGGCCTGCGCCGCCTCGCCGGGCGCCGCTTCGGCAATCGTCCTCGGGCGGCGCTTGCCCTCGCCGCGATGCAGATCGAACCAGTCGTACTCCTCGACTGGCAGCGCGAGCAGCGCCTCCTTGAGCGCACCCTGCACCGAGCGCAGCACATCGCGGCTCGCCCGCTCCTCCTCGGCGCGCTGCTGGTCCTCGATGATCGTGGCGAGCCGCTTCTCGAGCGGCGCCAGTTCTTCCGTCAGGCGCGCGAGCGTGGCGTCGTGGACCACGCCTAGCCGCGTGCCCGGCGTAAGATTGAGATAGGGCGCGTCGATGATTCCCTGCACGTAGCCGCTCGTCCACGGCATGCGCGCGAACGCTTCGAGCTCGGCGATATTCTCGAGTACGCGCGTACCGGAGCGATAGAGCGACACGGCGTTCGCCGCAGAATGCGCATGCAAGTAGAGCTCGGCATAGACCTCGCCCTGCGGTGGTAACGCGCCGTCCAGCTCGTGCAGCAGCCTTCCCTCGAACTGTCGCGGCTCGACCTTGAACTCCGCCCGCGCGGTTCGGTCGACGACGCGAATCGATACGCCGGAATGACGGATGCGGTCGCGCAGCTCCGAGGCTAGATACCACTGGATCTTTTCGCCGCTGAAATTCTTGATACCCGGCAGAATGCCGCGGATCAAGACTTCGGTCCCCGGCTCCGGAAAGAGTGCGGGGCGCAGCGCGATCCGGTAGCTCGGTTCACCCTTGCGAAGGTGCATCTGCCAGGCGCGACCGTCATCGCCGGCCGAAGTCAACAGAAGGTCCTCGCCCAGCGTCCAAAAGCTCAACAAGCCAATGCCGAACTCACCCTGCAATCCACGCGCGCCTTCTATTTTCAGCCGCCGCTTGATGGAATCACAGACGTGGGTCGCCACGTAGTGGAAATCCGGTTCGCCATTCGCATTCTTGCGCACTCCGTCGCCGTCGTCCTTCACCCGCAGGTAATGCTGTCCCTTGTCCTTGCCGCGAGTGATGACGATGGTCTTCGCACGAGCGTCGATGCTGTTCTCGACGAGCTCCGCTACCGCTTTCAACGGATTGCTCTGCGACAGCGCGATGATGGTGATCGCGTTCCAGTGATCGCCGATCCGGAGGTTGCCGCGCGTGGACGCTTTGGCGGTCTTTTCGTTGCGAGGGGACATGCGGTGCCGTCGGTCGAGATCGCAGTCGTTCGTCCCGGGCTATCTAGCGTCCGGGGGCCCGCCATGGATCGACTACGTTAATCCTGAGATCCGCAAAATGCCGGGCTTTGCGCGTGGCGAGTCCGAGCGGGGCTTCGTACAGAGTGACGCTGGTGATCCAGGTCGATTCGGCAGGCAGTCGATCCAGCCACCCAACCACCGCTCCATCTGGCACCTTGCGCCTCAGCGTCGAAAGCACGTTGGTACCTTGAACGCGCGTCTTCGAGGTCACGGACGATGAATTGGGCCATGAAAAAATCTCCGCGTGCGTTTGAAAGATATCACGCTGCAGGCATTCTCGGCGCGACAGGTAGCGGGATTGAGCGAATCAACCCCGCGCGATCTTGGTCGAACGACACATATCCCAACCCCCTTTCAGTCAAACGTGGCCAGCAGCTTCATGAAGTTTCGCTTCGCCTTCCACGCCCGTCGGAACTCGGCGAGCTCCTGCTGGAAGACGGCGTCCTTGCTTTGGGCGACGCGTAGCTCGTGTACCGCTTTGACGATTTCGAATGCCGCGCCGTACTGCGCCCCGCGCGTTCCGGCATCCACGAGGTGGGGCAGCAACTTCTTGTAGAGCATGACGCCCTCCTCCGGGTGCGTCATGCCGCGCACGGCGGCAACGTTGTCCCACAGCCGCACGTCGACCGGTCCGCCGCAAAAAGTCTCCCACATTTTCTCGGCATCTTTCTGACGCAGGTGAATGGCGACCAAGGCGCTACGGAGAGGAGGTTGCCAGCCGGGGAGTCGCTTCGCTCCCGGAGCTTCCTCGGCGCGAACCAGTTGCCACAATTGGCTTAGCGCCTTCGCCGCGAGGTCATCGGCAAGCCCGATCCGCTTGGCAACGCCGACAAGCTCGAAGTATGCCTCGCTGCCTGGCTGCCGCAGGAACCGCTGCCAGGCAAGCGATTCCACGCGCCCGGCATCACCGCGGCGGAGATTTTCCGCGATGCAGAACTTCACCAAGTCGTCGAGCCGCTCGTCGGGAAACGCCGCGATTCCCTTCTCGGTCCAACTGAGCGCATCGTCGTGGCGACCATGCCGTTGGAGAAGCTCGGCCAGGTCGAGAAAGGCGCGCGGGCTCGAAAGATTCCGCGCCTTGACCGTAACCAGACCGTCGATGTCTCCCCACAAGGCCGTGAGCTCTTCCATCGCGTGCTCGACCCGATAGCGATCGCTGTCGAAATGGGTCCGGAAGTCCTTGGGGCCAAGTGCCGGGAGTTTGTTCCACGCCGCTTCCACCAATTGCCGATAACGCGCGAGGCCGGCTTCGCCCAAGGCGCACTCATAGCTGGGTAGCACGCTGTGGAAAGTATCCCAGGCGCCGGTGGTCTGGAACCGGAATAGTCGCTCAGCGAGCGCCACCGGGTCCGGCCCGAGGTGGTTGCATGCTCGCTCGTGGACATCACACAATTGCATGATGACGGCCATCACCTCGCCGTTGGAGTCGTCGATCTCCCCCAACGAATCCTCGGCCTGTGCGATGGCATCCTCGATCACCTCAACCAATTTCGGATTGCCGTCGCCAATGCGCCCGTCGAGGATCTGGGCCAAGTCACCAAGACGATTGGCATAGTCGCCCACTTCGCGCCAATCGACGAAGCCGGAGACCTTCGTTGCCTGGCGAACGACAGACCTAAGCGACGAAATGTCGCTCCCGGCACTTGCCTTCGCGGAAAACAGCAGTTTGTCGCGAATACCCGGATCCCGATCCGCGGCTTCCATCAGCCACTCGCGCAGCGTGTCCTGGCTCAAGGTTTCCAGGTATTCCCGAATCTGTTCCCCATGAGTCTTACGCTTCTTGCGCGGCTTCGCTGGTTCCTTCTCACTTGGCTCGAAGACTTCCTCTCCGGTGTTCTCCAGCCAGGACAACGCGACGGCCACCGCGTGTTTACAGAAGGTTCCATCGTCGCCAACCGGGCAATCGCACTCGTATTCCAGTTCCCCACCCGGCCCGGCGGCGAGCCGCACGCCATAGCGCCGCGTGCCCTGGACGCCGGCGCGAGCCTCGTATTCATCGGCGTCCAGCAGTCCAACCGCGCCGCCGTGGAAATAGGCCAGACCTCGCGCGAACGTCCGCGCGTCGGCGAGCTCCTGAATGGCTCGAAGGGTAAGAACATCGGTGAGACCGGGCGACATGCGTAACGACGCGGCGGCGATCCCCACTACATCAATGACCGGACTTCTCGAGCAGCATCAGCAGCTGGCGGACCGCGCCGTAGACTTCGCCGCGGAAAAGAGCACGTTGGCATCGAGAAAGATTGCAGCTTAACGGAATTACTCATTCCTGCAAGGAGGCTACGACATGAGACATTCCTCTCTGCTAGCGGTGAAATGCCGGTCCGCGCGATGCAAACCACCGCGCAGGACCATGAGCGAGCAAGGCGAGGCACTCCCAATTTTGTTCATGAACAATCAGCGCGGTGCCGAGCTCCTCACCTCGCCGGGATGCCCCGATACTGGACAAGTTCCCTCTGCGAAGGAGCCGGTGTTCGGGAAGCCGCGTCAGGTATGGCGTTCCGACGGAGCAGCTCGCCCGACTGCGGGTAGTTCTCCACAATTCGAGTGGATAAGTCTGTGCGTATCCGATCCGCGTCCGCGCTAAGTGACCCGCTGGCCTGATGAAATGGTTCGATGCTCAACCTCATAGCTTTTATTTCACTTTTGTTTCAGGAGGTTATTGGAGCGCTCCCAAGTACGGCCGAATTCCGGAGTAACCGAGCGTTCGGGTTGTTCATTCGTGGTGTATCGACGCAACCAGGAAAGCATTGTCCTGGACGCGTTATCGCTGTGCGCTCGCGCGGCCTTAGGGAACCCGCGCAGCCGCGAGATTGATCCAAGCGCCCGCTTACTGCTCGTAGGAATTGTCGGACACGCAAATCGAACATCCGCCGATTCCGGGCGCCCGCGTGAGTGAGCATAGTAGGGGACCGTTCAGCACGAAAACCACCAGCAGTCATAGCGCTGCGTATCCGAAAGGAGATTTCCAATGACTGATCCGAGAAATGTTGCCCATGACAAACGCGTGAAGCGGGAAAAGAAACACCACGGTGCTTACTCGCCCCACGCGCCAACGAACCGTCCCGGCATGAAGCCGCATCAGCCGCCGCCCAGCGGCCACGAGCCGGACGAATCGATCGAATCGATCGAATCGATCGACCAGACCGAATCCGTCGAACGGCACTGACGGGCCGCTTCGCCCGCACGTCTGCGCAATTCAGGACGTGCGGGCCCTGAGCGCCAAAAAGCAGCGACGACGGCCAGCATTACCCGCAACACGTGGGGTGCTGATCCGTTCGCGTGAGATCACCGCACAGTCCCCGAGGCTCGGTGAAGTGAGTGTGCGCTATCGATGCAAGATTCGGACCGCCTCGGCGGAATGCCTTCCGGATCAATCGGTCTCGAGGACGATACCTCCGCGCATATCGAAATTCGCCAAAATTATTGTATGCATCTGGCATAAAAGCGGACAATGTTTCCACCCGCCCGGCAGAAAGCGCTCGTAAGGAGCGCTGCATCAAACCATCGAGGGATGTAGCAGTTGCCCGAATGAGGAGCTCGGATGTTGACCTTGAAGGATTGCATCGATTTGAGCGATCTCTCCGACGCGGAGGTCGCGGCAATTGCCGAGCATGAGCATGTGCCCGAGATCATCGCCGCGGAGATCGGTTCCGGCCTTGTCCACTCTCCAGCAGGCCGCATTGTGCTGAAGCGCTATATTCGCGAGAATCTCGTGCTCGCCAAAGCGCAACACATGGACGCGAAGGCGAGGGCCCTCGCGCTGTTATTGCGTCGGTTCGACGGCGCCCATTCAACGCGCCTACGCTCGGTCTAGCGCGTTTCTGTCGCGCTACGCCCGCGAAGGTCGCTTATGCGGGACCGGGTTCGTCGTGCGTGCGAGGCGTTGCCTACACCGCAACGCTCGCCGCAATGCGTACGCGGCGGTTGTCCCAAAATCACACGGGAACGGGCTCGTGGTCTTTGCCGTGCTTTTCCGGTTCACGGGGAACGGCGGGGGCCGTTGCGCCGCGTTGCTTCTCTGAATTATCGGCAACGGGCCTTTTCGTGCGCATTTGTTCTGCGATGCGCGCCTTCATGAGGTATGCGTCGAAGTCGTGGCACATGCGAACTACTCCTTTCGTATCAAGCGATCAACACTCTCCCTTGTCACGTTTGGAGTTGTATGATCGATCCTACGCCGGCCCCGCCGCGATATCAATGGGGTAGAGACATCGTCTACCGTTGAAGCGCGGTGAACTTCCCGCGGGGAACTTCCAATTGAGGAGAAGCCACTATGGCAATCGCGCACACGGTCGAGAGTTACATAGCGCAGCGCGGAGTCCGCTACGACGTGATTTTCCACGCACATTCGCATAACAGCGCGGAGACGGCGCAGCTCGCGCATGTTCCGGGCGATCGCCTGGCCAAGTCCGTCATCCTCGAAGATGACGACGGCTTCGTGATGGCGGTCCTGCCGTCGACTTGCCACATCCGCCTCGGACGACTCTCCCGCGAACTGAATCGAAGACTTCGCCTGGCGACGGAGAATGCGCTACCCAACCTGTTCGTAGACTGCGAGCTCGGCGCCATTCCGCCCGTCGGGCTCGCCTATGGCATGTCGACCGTCGTCGACGAGGGCATCGCCGATCAGCCGGAGGTCTATTTCGAGGCCGGCGACCACGAGCAGCTGATCCATATGAACCGGGAAGACTTCAGGACGCTGATGGATCACGCCGGGCACGCGCGGTTCGCCGCCCGCATCTAGCGCGGCACGCGGCTCGGCTCAGCCGGAGGACTTGTTCCCCAACGTGCCGTTACTGCGTCAGTGCACACACACGAGCACGCGTCACTGCGCTGCGCACCTGCCGTCTTCATGCACGACAACAGCTTCTCGAGAGTGCCAACGCCGTCCGGCGCTTTGACAACGAGGTTTCGGCGTGCTTCCTCGATCACGTAACCGTCCACGCAACACTCGTGGCCGGCCTTTTCGAGCAACTTCAGAAGCTGGCGGATCGCGCCGTCGGCCTTCGCCGCGGAAAAAAGCACATTGGCATCGAGAAAGATGCGCATCCGCCAGCGCTCATCGGGCGGATTTCTTAGGACGGCTTCGTTGCCTCAGTACTTTTGCCAGTTTGGTCTCGGCCTCATCGAATTCTCGAATGCGCTTCTCGCTGTAGATCTCGACCGGCAATGTCACCGCCGGCCGCAGCAGCAGTCCTTCCGGCGTCGTCTCGGCAATGAGCTGGTCATCGGCCTTGAGGCCCAACGCCCGTCGAAGCTTCGCGGGGAGCGTCACCACGCCGCGGTTCGTGAGAGTAAGGGTGGCTTTCATGATTGCAGTTTATCGGAAACAAGAAGGCGACCCTCGCAAGTCAGCCTGCGCCTCGGCAATTTCCACAAACCGGCACAACGCATTGATCAGCCGCATCTGATCGATCGTGCGAGCGTGCGACTCCAAAAGCCTCGGGCTTGCCACGACGAACGCGAGGCACATCGCGCGCGAAATCGCTACATTGAGGCGGTTGCGCGAGAACAGGAACTCGAGGCTGCGCGGAACGTCCTCGACGCTCGACGTCGCCATCGAATAGAACAGCACGGCCGCTTCGCGTCCCTGGAACTTGTCGACGGTTCCGACTTCGACGTCACCGAGGTTGGCCAGCCGCAATGCGTCGCGAAGCCGGCGCACCTGCGCGTTGTACGGAGCAACGACCATGAAGTCGCTCTGGCGCAGGGGTTGCGGTGGCCCCGTGCTGGTCGGTCCACGACGATCCCACCATCTTGCCGATCTCGGCCGCGATCGCGGCCGCCTCCTCGGAAGAAGCGGCCGCATTCCCGCTGTGATCGACAGGCAGGAACCTCAACCCCGTGCCGAATTCGGTCGTCTGGCGCTCGAGCTCGGGTATACCGGTGAGACGGTTGTCGTAGACGATCTCGGAGATGAATCGGCAGACGTCGGGATGCATCCGCCGCGTGCGCTCGAGGAACAGGCCCATGTTCGGCGGAATCGTCACATCGTCGCCGAGCAGGTGCTCGAGAACCGAGCAGCCCGTGCCCTGAGGATGCGTGCCCTGCGAGACCTGCGCGAGCTGCAGCGGGTCGCCGAGCAGCACGACGTTGCGCGCCGCGGTTCCCATCGCGAGCGCATCGGCCAGCGACACCTGCCCCGCTTCGTCGATCACCAGCGTGTCGACTGTGCCGTCTAGCGATTCGTCCGCGAACAGCCACGCGGTTCCGGCAAACAGGAGAACGTCAGCGTCCGGCGCGCGCGAAGGCCGCGGTGTCTGTTTCGCTCGTGATGTGCTCGCTGTCGTAGCGCGACTCGTCGTTGTCCTTCCCCGCCTTCTTCAGTCCGCGGAAACGATACGTCCCTCCTCGGCCGCCGCCTCCTCGACTTCATTGAGCAAGTTGTGGATCGCCTTGTGGCTGGTCGCAGTCACGCCCACGCGCCGGCCGCGCCTCATGAGGTCGGTGATGAGGCGAGCGCCCGTCCACGTCTTTCCGGTCCCGGGCGGACCCTGGATGAAAAGGTAGCTCTGGTCCAGTGCCGCCGTGAGCACTCGTTGCTCCGGCAAGGTCGGTGGTCTGGATGTCCGAACCCGGCGCGCGCCCCACGATGCGGGGCGGTGTCCGCGCCAGGATGTCGCGCAACGCCGAATAGTGGCCGTCGTCGTCAGCGACAGACGACGCAAACCGCGCGAGCGCCGCTCGCTGAGCCGACGTGTCGTACGGACCGCCGGGTGCGATGGCACGAGGCAGCGGAACGTCGCGCAAGCTCGGCCCGCGACGAAGCTGGAGCGTGCCGGTGACGTCGTCGATCGCGACGATCGTCCCCGGCGACCCCTTGGTCGCGGGATCGACGACTTGCTTGCCCGGCGACAACTTGTGCTGCTGCGCCGGAAACCGCAGCGTGTGAATGAGCGACTTCTTGTCCGGTACGACCTCGCCGGTCGGCTCGAGACCGCTGATCGCTTCGGCGTCATCGAGCAGCTCCGTCGTCGGTCATCAGGTCGCGGCGCAGGAAATACCACCACCACGCAGGCCGCGCTTCCCGCTGGTGATACTCCGAGCAGCTCGCCGGCGAGCCATCGGACCGATCCGGGTTCCTCGCCTTCGATCAGGCGTTGCCTCAACGCGCTCGCGTTCGCCACCGTCCTGCTCGCGGTTGCTCCTTCGCTGCGACGACTTCCGCCCACGCCTTGTCTGCTGGATGGTGCTCGACAAGCCAGTCTCGCAGCGCAAGCGTGGCACGGCAATCTTCTTCGTTGTAATCGGCGATCGACGCAAGCGTCGCCGCGTCTTGGGACTTGATCCACTTCTCGTACGCCAGCACGGCGTCCATCCCGATCTTGACGTCGGCCCGTCGCGCGAACGCCGCGAGCACTTCGATCTCTTTCAACGAGTAGCTGTCGACGCCGGCCCGAAGGCCCTGGCGCACCACCGTGTGCAGATTGATGAAGACGTTCCGCCGCAGCAGCTCGTCCACCGCGTCTTCGCGCGTGGCGTAGGTGCCCATGAGCTGCTTGAGCGCCGCGTTCTCGTAGGTCCCGTAGTGATACACATGCATTTGCGGATCGGCGGCCAGTCGCGCGTGCACCAGGTCGACGAACTGCTCGAACATCGCCCGCTCGCCGCTGCGGTCGTGCGCCCAGATGGGACGATAGCGCCAGTCGGCGCCCTCTCTCAGCAGAAGGCCGAAGAGGAAGTGCAGGCCCCGCGCGGGTTCCCAGAACGGATCGCCTTCGATGTCGAAGATCACGTCTCCGCTCGACGGCCGCGGCAGAAGCTCGAATCCGCGGCCCGGGTCGCACGCGATCGCATGCCAATCCAGTCGTCCGGTCGTCCGCCTTTCGACCTGGAGCGCCGCCTGATCGCGCAAGGTCTCGAAGGAATGGGCGCGCCATCTTCGGCACGTCCGTTTGCGGCGCGGCCCGGGCGAGCGCCGTCATCGTCGGCAACTCCGGCGTCGCGCAGCCGCACGACTTGCTCGCGGCGCACGCCCGCCACCTGCACGAGATGATCTTCGGCGATCCAAGCGGATCGACACACGCCGCGAAAGCTGCACAGGCCGCAATGCTCGACCGGATAGGCCTCGGTTGGCGCCGTCGAGCCGATGGCCTCTTCGAACCGCGCCCGCACGCGGCGGTAATAGGCGGCGAAATCGTCGTAGCGCAGCGTACGTTGCTCGCCGATGCCAAGCAGCACGTGCATGTGCTCGGGGCGTTGCCCCTGAACGCTGGCGATGCCGTCGCTGTAGAAGCAGAGCTGGAGCACGTAGGTGGGCTTCTCGGCGCGAGCGAGCTTCGCGTCGAGCGCCTCGTAACTCCACGCGCCGAGGTTCGATGTACCCGGCGACCTCATCAGGAAGTCGGCGCGGCCGCGCCAAGGGCCGTCCACGAAGGTCGCTTGCGCAGATCACTTCCGCGCCGGCCCGCATCGCCTCCTGCGTACGGGCCGCCGCGGCGTCGAAGTCCCACCGCTCGTCCATCGCGATCTCGACCACCTCGCGACCTTCGGCACGCAGGGACTCCAGGAATTGCAACTCGTGCAGCTCGCCCTTTTCCTGCAAGAGCTGCGCGCCCTCGTCCGCCACGTGCGGCTTCTCGCGCTCGCCACGCGCGACCTCGCGCGCGAGCGTGGTCAGGTGCCGGCAGTTGACGTAGTCGTTGAGGTCGGATGGCGAAAGCAGGATCCGGCCGTTTGAGCTCTGCATAGGTCGAGGTCCCTACGCCGTCTGAACGCTCCAGATCGGTCATCGGAAGCTCTCCAAGCGGGACGGCTCACGGATGATACCCTTGGCGACGCCACGCCGACGCTCGGATGCCCTTGTCCTGTCGATCCGCGACAAGCGGCTGGCCGTACCTGGCTGCATCGATGTTCGCCAACCCACGTTCAACAGGATCTTCCCGTGCCGTCAACGTCAACTCGCGCGCTTGGATTCACTCGTGTATTGCTGGGTGTCAACGCAGGAAATGCCATCGAGTTCTACGACTGGATGGCCTACGCGCTGCTCGTGCCCTACTTCGGGGCGCAGTTCTTTCCTCACGAGAACCCCGCGGCCGTGATGCTGTCGTCGTTTGCGGTTTTCGCCGTGGGGTCGCTAGCGCGACCGGTCGGCGCGATCGTGCTGGGTCGATTCATCGACCGGCACGGCCGCCGCTCCGGGCTTCTCGTTTCCGTCACGTTGATGGTCATGGCTTCCTTCGGCATGGCGCTGCTGCCGGCCTACGCGAGCATCGGGCTACTCGCACCGGTGCTGCTCGTGGTCCTGCGCCTCGTCCAGGGATTCGCACTCGGCCCGGAGCTCGGTGGCAGCGCAACCTATCTCGCCGAGAGCGCGCCCGAAGGAAGACGCGGCCTGTTCGCCTCCACCTACCAGAGCAGCGTCGCGCTGGGCACGCTCGCCGTGGCCGGGCTCATCAGCGTTCTCCACATCTTTCTCGACACGCATCAGATGGAGTCGTTCGGCTGGCGCATTGTGTTCGCTGTCGGCGGGCTTGTGGCTCTAGGCGGCCTCCTGCTGCGACGCACATTGCCTGAGACCGATCGTGCCTCCGAAGAGGAACGGCGCCGGAGGCAACCTTTCTCCGATCTGTGGCGCAACCATCGCCCCGCCATCGTGCGGATCCTGATGATCGGCGGCGCCGGACTCGTCGTCATGTACGGGCTCACTTCCCTGCTCCCCTCGCTCGGCCCGACGTTTACGAAGATCACAAGAGAGCAGGCGGCACACGTCAACACGATCGGCTCGGCCGCCATGCTGGTGGCGTCGCCCTTTCTCGGCCTCTTGTCCGACCGCATCGGTCGAGTGTGGACCCTTCGATTGTTCGCCATCGCGGGTCTCTTGGCCATCCCGGTGATGGCCTCGCTCGACGGATCCGTCGGCCATCAGCTCGTCGCGCAGTTACTCGGCGTGCTGCTCATGTGCACGTGGGCCGCCGGAGCGTTTTCGGCCTTCCCCGAGATGCTCCCACTTGCGGCACGCGCCGCCGGGATCGCCGCTCCGTACGGGGTCGCCGCTGCCGTGGTCGGTGGGTTCTCCCCGATGGTTGCGACATCGCTGGCGGCAAATTGGGGCCTCGTCGCGGTTGGCGGTCTGGTCGCCGTGATGACAGTGATTGCGGGCGCGGCGACCATCGGCATGAAAGAGACTGCGTACCTTCCCCTCCGGGAACGGTAGCCGTCCCTAGTACGCGGTTTTGATCAGCGCCGGCAGGTTGCGCACATCGATCGTGCGGGCGCGCTCGGCGATCTCGGCGCCATACTTACCGATCAGGCCCTGGCCCTGCTCGAGCAGCGGCGCGAACGCGGCCTTGAGCTTTGCGGCATCGAGCGTGCGACCGCCGCCGTAGTACTGCTTGGCGAGCTGCCCGATTGCCCAGGTGGTCGCGAACGCCAGGCCCGAGCTCGCCGTCTGATGGCCGACCCCGCGGCCGACGCCGCCCAGCACGGTGCCCAGCAATCCGCCCAGCAACTTGCGGCCGAATTGCTCGAGGTACTGTCCGGTAAGGCCGACGCCCAGCGTCGCGACGAATTCCTTGATATGCCCCTGGTCGAGCTCGTAGCCGTAGGCCTTGCCGATCTGGTAGACGAGCCGCACCTGCAGCGGCAGGATCGCCATCGAGGCGAGCGATTCGGGCAACAGTTCCAGCGCGGCGTTGGTCACGGCGGCACTCACGATCTGCCGGTCCAATGCAGTCGCATCCGGCATCACCTGCCCTTGCACGAGGCGGACCGGCTCGGTACCGCTCGCGCTGGCGACGCCCGCGGCTTCCGCAACGGCATCGGCTTGCTTCACGTAACCCTGCGCTTGCCCCGCGGGCACGCCGAGCGCCGCGGCGAGATCGCCCAGGAACGCGCCTTCCGCCGGCGAGTGCACCCCGTCGGAGGCCGCGACCGCCACTGCGGTTTCGTAGGCCTGGCGGCGGGCTTCCGGCGTGGTGATGGGCCGCACCGCATCCGTAATGGAGATCTTGCGCACCAGCACGTCGTCGTAGACGTCGGTGAGATCGATCCGGCCCTCGCCAAGGCGCCCGGCGAGGCTCTTTAGCGCGGCGCGCTCGCGCTCGTCGTTGGCGCCGTCGGCAAGCGCGGCCATGAGCGCGATGGTCAGGAATGCGCGGATCTCGGAATCAGTTCATCGGAATCTCTCCAAGGTGCGAATGAAATGGGGGCGCGAAGACCTATCGGCCCAACAACACGTAACCAACGAGCGTGGTGGACCGCAGGGCACGGTTGAATCTGGAGCGGACCTGCGCTATCTAGTGTGCCAGACTCCGCTATCCGTTGGCGATTCGAGTGGGCACTCTGGGCAAGGCCCGCGACGCCACGTGGTCGGCCAACCAAAATCATGTCGATTCCGGAAATCCTTGGCTTGTTTGTGCTCGCGGCAAGCGGATGGTTCGTATGGGACAGTTTGAGGGTGCGGGAAGCCGCGAATGCGGCAATGCGCGCCGCGTGCAAAGTAGAGGGCCTGCTGTTTCTCGATGACACCGTTGCACTGGAATCGATCTGGCCGGTGCGCAACGACGAAGGCCAGCTCACGCTGCGGCGAATCTATGGCTTCGAGTACAGCGACACCGGCCAAACGCGGCGCAAGGGCCGCATCGTAATGCTGGCGGACACCGTATCCTCGCTGGACATCGGCCCGCGGTCGCCACCGGAGGAAACGACGATCCACTGACCACGAAGGAAGGCGGAGCTTCCGCGTCGACGATCGCGAACAGCGAAAGAAGGTCTCGCGCACGATCCGCACCAATGGTGCGAGCGGTCAACCGCCTTCCGCCCGCGGCCATAGCCCCGGCGGACTGAGACCCAGCCGCTTGATGACCTGATCGACCGACGCGCGCGCCTTCGCGAAAAGCTCGGCGTCATCGGCAAGCGTCGTCCGGCCGCCGCGCAGGACGACGCGACCATTGACGAGAACGGTGTCGGCGCTCGGGCCATGACCGACGGTGACGAGCTGGTGCACGGGATCGATGCTCGGCATCAGCTCGGCGGCGTCGAGCGAGCGGATCACGATATCGGCGCGCTTTCCGACTTCGAGACTGCCGATGAGATGCGCGAGTCCGGCCGCCTGCGCCCCGCCGAGCGTCATCATCTCGAAGATATCCTCGGAAACCGTAGCGTGCCCTGCCCCGCCGGCGAGCTGCAGCGCCAGGAAGCCGGCGTCGCCGGACGAGCTTTGCCGCGCCGAGTCGGTGCCGAGCGCCACATTGACGCCGCGCTTCTTCATCTCCGGGATCCGAGTGGGCTGCCGCAGCGGCGTTCCGCGCGAGACATAGGCGAGCGGACACCAGACGATGGACAACCCCGATTGGATGACGATGTCGACCTCTTCGTCGCGGATCAAGTTCATGTGAACCCACGTCGTATTCGGCCCGAGCACGCCGAGCTCCGCCAGATGCACGAAACGCAGCTTGCCCCAGTTGCGCTCCATCGCCGCCGCGAGATCGAGATCGAACCCGATATGAGTATTGAGGATCACGCCCGCTCGATCGGCCGTCTCCTTGGCCGCGACAAAGAGCTCGTCGGACGCCGATCCCTCGCCATAGAGCGCAACGTGGCCGTGGGTAATTCCGTCCTTGTCCTTGTTGCGATCAAGCTGGCTGCCGAGCAATTTGAGGCACCGGTCGCGCTCGGGCGGCACGCGGGCGAACAAGGCTTTGCTCGCGAGCCCGGGGATCGCTTGCATGACCTCCGTCGTGTCCCAGAGATAAGGTTCGGCGAGCGTGCAGCGGATGCCGACCTGTTCGGTCGCCGAGGCCACCGCATCCGGCTCGAACGCGCTGCCAGGCTCGACGAAAGTCGTGATCCCATGCCGAAGCATTTCGACGGCAGCGAGCCCCGCCGCGGCGTGCTCGTCTTCGGGGGTCAGCGTCGCTTTCCAGTCGGCATAGTTCGGACCTCCAGCGGCGCCCTTGCTCGCGTCACCGCGAAAGAATCCACGGCAGGTCTGCGCGTTGACGTGCAGATGCGCATCGACACAGCCCGGGTGGACGATCGCGCCTTTGGCATCGATGACGTCCGTCGCGCGCCAGTCGCGCACGATCTCCGCCTGCGGCCCGCACGCTGCAATCGTGTGTCCTCTGATCGCGATGGCGCCGCGCGGGACGATCGTCCGGCGCGCGTCCATCGTCAGCAGGCAGCCGTCCTTGATGATGAGATCGCAACTCTGCGGCTGAGGGTTCGGCATCGGTCGAATCCGCCTATTGCGCCGCGATGGCCGCCTTGTTCCAGGCTTCCAGCACCTTCATGTCGACCTCGACGCCGAGACCGGGACCTTCCGGCGGATAGGAGAATCCGTTCTCGATCCGCAGCGGCGTCGTCAGCAGATCTTCCTGATGATAGAGCACCCCGCACGTGTCGCTGTCGGGGCCGAGATTGTTCATGGCGACGCCGAGATGGATCTGCGCCGCGGTGCCGATGCCGAATTCCGGCATGCTGCCGATCATGCACGGCATGCCGGCGGCTTCGCACATCGCAAAGATCTTCGCCGCGTTCTGCAGTCCGCCGGCTTCGGTGACATAGACGTTCGCGATATCGGCGGCGCCGCGGCGGATCACCTCCATCGCCGAACGCGGATTGCGGATGCTTTCATCGGCCATCAGCGGCACGCCGATGGAACGCCGCACCTCCGCCATCCCGTCGAGATCGTGGGCAGGCAACGGCTGCTCCACGAGTTCGAGATTGCATTCTTCCATCGCGAGGATGACGGCGATCGCCTGCTTCGCCGTCTGCCATCCCATGTTGCCGTCGACGCGCAGCTTCACATCCGGGCCGATCGCCTTGCGGACCGCCTTCACGCCCGCAATGTCGCGCGCCGAATCGTCGCTTCCGACCTTCACCTTGATCGTCCGATGCCCCCACTTCACCCGCTCTTGCGCCAGCGTGGCCATGTCGTCCGGTGCGCCGAACGGGATCGAATAGCTGAGCGGGATGCGGTCGCGGACTTTGCCGCCGAGGAGATTGTAGACCGGCGTCTCGAGCGCCTTGCCGACGATATCCCACAACGCCATCTCGATCGCGGCCTTGGCTTCTTCGACCCCCTCGAGCGCATCGTCCATCTTCTTGACGAGCCGGGAAATGCGAAACGGATCTTCGCCGATCACCGCCGGAACGAGCGCCTTTCTCGAGATCGTGACGCAAGAGCGCGCCGCGGCGCTTGAACACGCTGTCGACCTCGCCAAGGCCCGTGATACCGGCATCGGTATCGACGAACACGATCGTGTAATCGGAGAACGCCGCCGCCCCGAGCGCCGTCTTGACGACGCCGCCGTACGCGCGGCGGCGCGGAACCAGGACCGGCACACAACGAACCTCGGTGATTTTCATGCGAGGGGCGCTCGATTGACTATGTGTGGGGAACTCTCTATCGTTGGCCGATAGTCTACTAGACTCCGGGCAGGCCGATGCTTCGCTTCGATACGATCATTGGTGACATTCCTTACCTCCTGCTCGGCATCCCGTTGACGCTGGCGATCACGCTCGTCGCCTTCGTCGCGGGCATCCTGATCGCATTGCCCATTGCGGTTATCCGCAGCGCGGCGGTACCGGTTCTGAGCCGGGTCGTGCAGACGCTGGTGGACTTCTTCCGCACCACTCCGCCGTTGATGCACATCGTCTGGGCTTATTACGCGCTGCCGGTTCTGGTCGACATTCGTCTCGACGCATTCACGGTGGTGGCGGGAGCCCTCGCATGCAGCTCGGCCGCGCAAATGTCGGAAATTTTCCGCGGCGCCATCCTCGCAGTGCCGCGCGGGCAATGGGACGCCGGCCGCGTCGTCGGATTGAGCTACGGGCAGCGTCTCTGGTGGGTGATCCTGCCGCAATCCTTGCGGCTCATCTACGCGCCCGCGTGCAACGCATTGGTGAGCCTCCTCAAGCAATCATCGCTCGCCGCCGTGATTGCCGTGCCGGAAGTCATGAATCGCGGTTGGCTACTGGCGGCACAGAATTTCCGCCCGATCGAGGTGCTGACCACCGTGGCCGTAATCTATTTCTTGCTTACCTGGCCACTCGTATTGCTCGCATCCTATCTGGAAAAGCGAAGCAGCTTCGCCTTCCGGACCGACTAGACGCCCAGCGGAGATCGAGTTGGGCGTGACCCGGAGCTTAACGCTCCATACAGAGGAGAACCACAATGCGCAGAATGGCGATATTCGGGATAGTGGCAGCCCTGTTCTGGTGTGCGGCTCCCGCCGTTTCGCAAGCCCAGAGCACGATCGACGAGGTCAAGCAGCGCGGCGAGCTGCGGATCGCGGGCGTTCTCTACCGGCCGCTGATATCCCCGCGGCCGAGCGGCGAGTACGTCGGCATCGATGTCGAGATGATGAAGCTGATGGCGGCCGACCTCGGCGTCAAGCTCAACATCGTCAATTCGGAATGGGCGACGGCCGTTGCCGGCATCGAAGCGAAGAAATGGGACATCGTTCCCGCCCTTTGCATCACCGACAAGCGCAAGGAAGTCATCGACTTCAGCGAAAGCTACATCACGATCGGCGCAACGCTGACCACGGCCGCCAACAACACGAAGGGGCTGACGACCGTCGCGGCCTTCAATCGGCCCGAAGTCGTCTTCGCCGTGCCCGCGGGCTCGTGGTCGGAATCCGTCGCCAAGGAAGTGGCCCCGCTCGCCACGCTCAAAGGCTTCGGGCAATCGACGTCCGCTGACCTGATCCAGGAAGTCGTGGCCGGCCGTGCGGACGCTGTCGTCCTCGACACGCCGATCCAGACCACCGTCGCACTCGAGGCGTTCGGCGACAAGATCCGCATCGTGCCCGGCCACAACAAACCGTTGGACGTCAAGGCCTGCAAGGTCGGCTACGGATACCGGAAGGGCGACACGAAGATGCGCGACTACGTCGACGGCTTCGTCGCCAAGATGCGCAGCTCCGGCAAGCTCGACGCGCTCATCACCCAGTACATGAAGCCCGATCAGATCAAGGCGGCGAACTGATCGTCGGGCTTGGCCCGTGGGCGACTTCCAGTTCGCGAGGATTCTCGGGTACCTCCCCGATTTGATCCGCGGCGTCGGGGTCACGCTGCAGCTCGGCTTGATCAGCGCGAGCCTGGGCCTCGTGCTCGGGCTCGTGCTCGCCCTCATGAAATACTCGCGTTATCCGCTGCTGTACTGGCCGGCATACGTTTACATCGAGTTCTTCCGGACGACGCCGCCGCTCGTGCAGATCGTCTGGCTCTATTATGGGCTGCCGCTTTTCACGGGCTACGACCTCGGCGCTTTCGGCGCAGCGGCCGTCGCGCTCGGCCTCAACATCGCGGCTTTCTACGCCGAGATCTTTCGCGCCGGCATCATCGGCGTCAATCGAACCCAATGGCAAGCGGCGCGTGTGCTTGGCCTGAATTTGACCGACACCTTGCGTTACGTCGTGCTCCCGCAGGCGGTGCGCAACGTATTGCCGCCGATGGGCACGACGACGATCTACCTCATCAAGGACACCGCGCTGGCCTCCGCCATCGGTACGCTCGAATTGCTGCGGATAGGTCAGCTCGTCGCCGTCGAAACGTTCCGCCCGGTCGAAACGCTGACCATCGTCGCCGTTCTCTATTTCGTCGTCACCTATCCGGTCGCGCTCCTGATCGGCAGGCTGGAAAGCCGATTCAAGATGGCGCGGGTCTAGGTCTCATGAATGGCGAGGCCTTCATCGTCGTGGAGCAGCTCACCAAGCGCTATGGAACCGCCACCGTTCTCAACGACATCAATCTCAAATTGGGCGCGGGCCAGGTCCTCGTCGTCATCGGCCCGAGCGGCTCCGGAAAGAGCACCTTGCTGCGCTGCCTGGCTGCGCTCGAGCCCATTCAGCGCGGCACGATCCGGATCGATGGCACGCTCGCCGCGAAGGGCGAAGACGATTCAGGTCCGGCGCCCGACCGCGCTTCCCTCAAGGCGTTGCGCGAGAAGGTGGGAATGGTGTTCCAGCAGTTCAATCTGTTCCCGCATTTGACCGTCATGGAAAATATCACCCTCGCGCCGCGGCGCGTTCTCGGGATGGCACCGGCGGAGGCGGAGACTCTGGCGATCGACCTCCTGCGCCGCGTGGGCCTCGAGGACAAGCGCGACGTTCACCCGGAGCGGCTTGTCCGGTGGACAACAGCAGCGCGCGGCGATTGCGCGCGCACTCGCCATGAATCCCCGCGTGATGCTGTTCGACGAGGTGACTTCGGCACTCGACCCGGAATTGGTCGGCGAAGTCCTGCGTACGATGCGCCAGCTTGCCGAGCAGGGGATGACGATGCTGGTCGTCACCCACGAAATGGCATTCGCGCGGGATGTCGCCGACGATGTCGTCTTCATGGACAACGGACAGATCATCGAGCGCTCGCCTCCCGCGCAGATCTTCGAGCAACCGAAGGAAGCGCGAACCCGGGCATTCCTCGAGCGGCTGCTCGAACGCGAAGGCAGGAGGGAATAATGGCAGAAGTCGAATGGTCGCGCCTGAGGGCACCCGAGCTTCGGGCGCTAGCGTCGCAAAACGCAGTTGTCATCGTGCCGATCGGGTCCACCGAACAGCATGGCCCGCACTTGCCGACGCAAGTGGATTGCCTGCTGGTCGGCGAGGTCGCGCGCCGAGCGGCGACGCGGGCCTACGTCACGGTTCCGACACTGATCACGCCGACGATATGGAGCGGTCTCGCCGAGCACCATATGAGCCTGGGCGCGACGTTATCGGTCGATTTTCCGACCTTCTTCGCCCTGGTACGCGGCATATGCCGCTCGCTCGTCCGCCACGGCTTCCGCAATGTGCTTCTGCTCAACGGGCACGGCGGCAACATCGCCGCGTTGACGGTGGCGGTCAAGCGAGCTGGCCGTCGAGCTCGATGCTCCGATCGCGACGACGACTTATTTCTTGCTCGCGCAGCCGGAGATTGCGAAGATTCTCGAACAGCAATCCACGGTCCGCCACGCCTGCGAGGCGGAAACCTCGATGGTGCTGGCGCTCGCACCGGAGCTCGTGGACATGTCGCTCGCTGCGGGTGCTGTCGGACCAACAGAACGCGAGGTGCCGCAAGTTACCGGCACTGAGGCGGCGCTCCGTTGGCGATCGTTCAAATCGCGGACCTCGCACGGGGCAATCGGAGACCCGCGGACGCGCGAGTGCGGAGAAAGGGCGAGACGGCTGCTCGAGGCCGCCGCGGACGCGGTCGTACGCCTGGTTACCAACAAGGAATTCTGGACTCTGCCTGCGTGAGAGCTCGACCGCTGGCGAAAGTGTCGCGCACCCCTCAGCCCGTTGCTGTGGCTTTCTTGAACGCCGGACGCTCCAGCAACGCGGCAATCCATGCGGCAGTTTTCGGCAGCGGTGCAAGGCCGAGCGGAAAGCCGATGCAGCGCTTGACGACCGGGCCCAGCGCAATGTCGGCGAGCGACAATTGCGCGCCGGCTACCCACGCGGCCTTCGCGAGCTGGCCTTCGAGCACTTTGAGCTCGTTGCCGAGATTGGTTGCCGTATCGGCCGCGCGCTCCGCTTCGGGCTTCTTTGCATCGCGGAACCCGGCGACATACGCTGGGTTGAGCTCGGCCAGCATCCAGTCCATCCAGCAATCGGCCTTCGAGCGTTGCGCCGGATCGGCGGGGTATAGCGCGGTGCCCGTCTTGTTCGCCAGATAGCGCAGGATCGTGTTCGACTGCCATACGACGGTGTCGCCATCCGCCAGCGTCGGCACCTTCTGCATCGGGTTCATCGCCCGTATTCGGGCGTCGTGGTGTTGTCGAACTGCTTGCCGTACTCCTTGCGCTCGTATAGGAGCCCGAGCTCCTCGAGCATGAAGATCACTTTCTGCACATTGCCGGAGGTCGCCCGGCCCAGTAGTTGAATCATTGGTAGTTTCCTCGCGTGAAGGTTGGTTGGAGCAAACGGTATTGAAATCAAGATGCCGGGTCAGGCGCGTCCGTCTTTTGCCGCCAAGTTAAATAACGATTACAGCTGCATCGCCGCGTAGGATATTCGGACTTCATTCCCACACCTTCTGCACCAGCTGATCGAGCAACGGGCGCTGCCCCGGCAGCAGCTTGTCGCGCGCTTCGGCGAGCGTGAACCATCCGGCGCGATCGACTTCGGGGAAATCGCGGGGCTCGCCGGACCGTGGGGGCCACTCGATCGAAAACGTGTTGCTCGCGATTGAAGAGGCGTCGATCTCGCCCTCGACGGCCCAAACGCGAACGACTTTCCCGCTCGGCTGGCGCAACGCGGCGAGCTCGATGAATTCGCCTTCCATCCGAGCGCCCGTTTCCTCGTGGAACTCGCGCTTTGCCGCTTCCAGCAGGTCCTCTTCGCCGTCGACTTCTCCCTTTGGAACCGACCACGAGCCGAGGTCACGCTTCGCCCAGAACGGCCCGCCGGGGTGGACGAGGAACACTTCGGGTCCGTTCGCTAACAGCCGGTACAACAGGATGCCAGCGCTCACCTTTGTCGCTTTGCGACTGAGTGCCATGAAAAATCGTTCCGCGACACCGAAATTACACGCGCCATACGGAAAGAGGCTCGTGGCCCCGAACGCCAGCTTCGACGCCTGGCTGGCGTCGCCATTTCGTGGCCCGACGTATCGTAACTACCTTAGTTCACACACACGCCCAACGCGTTACGGCTTGATCGCAACGATCTTGCCGTTCTTCAGAACGTAGATCGGAGTCCGTGCATTCGGGCGACTTCTCGCGCCTGGCGCGCGGAACGTCGAGCGGAATTATCATACACCGACCATGCGTTCGTCACGCCGCCAGCGGGACAACAGCCTTGGCGATCGCCTTTCCGGCCACGCGCTCCGCTACTTCCAGATCGTATTGCGCTTGCAGGCCGTGTGGGACCCACTGGTCGATTCCTCTCAAATGCAGCTTCAGTCATCCTGCGCCAGTTAGCGCGGAGTCGCCCGCGGCGGCTCGAGGCGTTCTGTGCGCGCACTGCGATGCAAGAATTCCTGGGTACGGTGTACACGCAGATGCGGCTGGTGAACGGGTTCGAGATCGTCAACCACCGACGATGCGAGGCCGCTCATGGTCACCCCAACCTCACCCCTCGAGCGAATATCACCCCGGGGCGCATGCACTTGCCTGGACGTTCCGGAGAGGCCGGACCCGCTAACACTCATCCGGCACCCCTACCAATGCCGACGCTCTTAACACCCTCGCGTGCCCCAGCTCCCGTCCCACTGGCTCCTCGAACTCCGGCTCGCGATGCACTTCCACGACCATCGTCGTCAGCGGAGCATCGTCGCTCAAGCCCGCCAGCCGCAAGCTACGATGCACGTCATCGATCGCGAAGGCGCCTTCGCCTAGCAGCACCGGTGGCTGCGCGGGCACGAGCATCACCGCGAACACCGGCGGCGGCGCGGGAGGCTGCAGAGGCGCGCGCAGCAACAACAGGTTCTGCCACGCTGCACCATTGGCTTGCCGCACGCGGGCATAGAGCAGGGCCCACAACCGCGTCTTCGGTTTCGGCGGGCGCACGTGGCGGCCTTCGTACACCGGTGTTGCATAGGGAGCACGCACGATGACTCCTTCGGCCACGCGTGCAGCCTGGCAGGTCAGCGGAGGAGGCGGGTGCTGCACGCCGGCCACGCGCAGTGGCGGGCCGTAGCGGCCCTGGGCGGTGCACCAGCGGCCATCGGCATGGCCGACGCGGATCTCGTAGGTGTACATGCCGAACAGCTCGGGCACCACTTCGCTCGAGCCCTCGGGCAGCGGCACCAGGCCGTAGACGGCGTTCGGGGCATCGCGCTTCGGCAGCCCTTGCATCGCCCGCGCGCCGTTGTCGTCGTGAGACTGGTCCACGTCGATCATGCGCACCCATTCGGGGTCGATCGGCAACGGCGGCTCGGGCACCAGCTCGGCGATGTGCTCGTCGGTGAGCAGCGGGTCGGGGGCGACCGCAAGCACGCGCACGAAATACGAGTCGCCCGGGTCGAGCGGCGGCTGCGCGAACTCGAACCACAGGCGCCCGCGCCGCGGCTCGCTGGACGAATAGTCCTCGGCGGCTTCGTAGGGCGTCAACGCGATGCCGGCCGACACCAGTTGCGGCACTTGCGAAGGCGGCGTCGCCACCGGCACGGTGATTGCCGGCGCTGGCAAAGGCTCGGCGGGGTCGTTGCCGCCCCCTTCGAACTCGGGCGTCAGCTCATAGCTCAGGGTCACCTCGGCAGGGAACTCGGGGGGGCCGGACTGTGGATTCGGCTTGGGGTCGAACGCATCGAAGAAAAACAGCTCGCACGACTGGCGCGCCGGCGCGCGCGCGTTGCCCGCTTCGACACCGGCCGCCGCATTCGGCGCGATGGCGGTCGGGAGCTGCAGCGCGCCCACGCGCTCGCGCGCGCCTAGCGGCCCATCGCCTCGTTGCACGCGGCGGTGCACCGCGATGCCCGATGGCGTCAGCCCGCGCCAGCTCCAGTCGCGGTCCAGGGTGAGTCGCAGCACGTTGATCCACTGCTGCGTCGCATCGGCATCCGAAGACAAGGTCAGCGCCGAGCATTCGGGCGAAAGCGTATGGCGCAGCGCCGCCGAGCAGCCGAACACCGTGCGCCTGCCGGCGCGGCCGGCTAGCGTCAGATCATGGTGGTCCAGCCCGAGCTCGTTGGCCAGGCGCTCGGCTGGGCGCGGCACCGAGCCATCGGGCGGCGGCAGGCGGAAGAAGAAGCTGCGCAGCTCGGGCGCTGCCTCGGCCCAAGGCGCTTCGGCAGCTGCGATCGCATGCAGCTGCACGACCACCGGGATGCCATTGCGCGCTGCTTCGTCGGCGAAGTAGTTCGCGTCGTCCCGGCCGACAGCACGCAAGGTCAGCCGCAGGTCGCGCGCCGTCGGCAGCGGCAGCGCCTGCGCAGCCGGCGCAGGCGCAGCGAAGTCGGCGAGCTTCGCGATGTCTTGAAGCTCGACATCCACCTCCAGGCTCTCCGCAGCGCCGAAGTCGCGCCGCGCGGTGTACAGCTCGTGCCAGGGGCTGTCGTCGGCATCGAGGGCGCGCACTTCGACGACGATCTCGAGCGTCGTGACATCCGGGTCGGGCAAGCCGAAGCCGCGCTGGCGGCCGGCGGCGATGTCGGCCTCCAAGGCCGCCACGAGCTCGGCGAAGCTGCGGCCTGCGTCCGTGTAGAGGATGTCGGGATGCCCGAGCAGCGGCCGCGCTACGACCAGCTTGGGATCGGCGCGCGTCGGCCGTTGCGTCACCTCCACCGCACCTGGCCGCTTGCGGCGGCGGAAGCCGATGGTCGCGGTGTAGTGCTCGTCGCGCGCCGGCGGCACGGCCTGCGGCGGCAGCGGCGCGTCGGGCAAAGGCCCGCCGCAGCTCAGGTCGACAAGCCGGACGCGGAACTCGTAGTCGCGGCCGTAGCGTAACGGCACTGCTTGCAGGCCGGTGGGTTCGAAGCGGCGGTTGCGGCCGAGCCGCAGGTCGGCCGCGGCGGCATCGAAGCCGAGGTCGTTGCGTTGATGCAGGCGCACCAGGTCGTCGTCCGCGAGCACCAGCGATGCCCCGTGCCACGCGGTGAAGTAGCGCGGCATCCAGTAGTCGGCGGGTCGCGCGGGCGCGATGCGCACCGGCACCACCTCGACCTTGCCTTCGCCCTCGTAGGGCCCGATCACCAGCGGGCCGACGCGCAGGTCCTCGACGCTGCGCAGGCGCTGCAGCGACTGCCAGTCGCCGCCTTCGCCGGCGAAGCGCACGTCGACGCGATAGCCTGCGGTGCCGATCGGTGCGTCGATGGCGATGCTGGCCTGACGATTCAACCATTCGGCCACCTGCTCGTCGTCCCACGCGAGGCGGATCGCGTCACCAGTGTCGGCGGGTGTGGCATCTTCCGGCTTGGCTTGTTGCTGCGTGCCGTCTTCGCCGACCTGCGCGCCATGCACCATCCGGGCATGGCCATGGTTGTAGCGCTGCGCATCGCGCTCGATGTCGTCGAGCACCAGGTTCGCCTTGTCGATCGGGAACAGCACCGCGGCATACAGTGGCCGGGTCTGCGCGAGTGGCGGGATGCGTGCCGCATACGACACCGCGACACCCGCGACGCCGGCCCCGGCGCTGGCGGCATCGAGCGCGACATAGAGCCAGCCGCCGCGCGCGAACAGGCCGGCGTCCGGGGTGATCACCGCCTCGCCCATCAGCCCCAGCTCTTCGGCCAGCCGCGGCTGGCGCAAGGCGAGCGCGAGCACCTGGCCCCAGCGCAGGCTCGACTTCAGCACCACCGGCGCCGGCGGCTGGCTGTCGTGCGCTTCGTGCAACGCGCAATCGAACTCGTCGCCCTCGGCCAGATACGGACTCAGCTCGCGGCTGCCGACGACGGCGCGATAGCTCGGCGTCACGGCCTTGCGGTAGCGCGGCGCGATCGCACCGGGGCCGGGCGAAGCCGCGGGGTCGATGTCGATCTGCCGCGCCAGCTCCGCGAACAGCGCAACCTTCTGCAACGGCGGCGCTTCGAGGTTCAGCGGCAGCCTCGCGACCACGTCGGCCGCGCGCGGCACATGGTCGAGGCCGCCGATCAGTCGCGCCTCGAAGCTCAGGTTCGCATCGGCGAAGTTCGGCAAGCCGGCGCCCAGTGCAGTCAGCGGGCCGCGCAGAGGCACGCACAAGAAGCGCAGACGCAGCGTGCCGGCATCGGCATCCCACAGCTGCGGAAACGCGAGCAGGGTCAGGGCAGCGGTTTCGAGGGCCATCGTCGCCTCACACTTCCTCGACTGCGGTCGCCACGAGGACGGCGAGCGGGTTCGCCCCGGCGGCCAGTGCGAACAGTCCCAGCGGCAGCTTCTGCTCGAACTGCGTCGTGATCTCGCGCTCCTCTTCGAACAGCCAAGCCACCTGCACCGTCGCCGCGGCATGCAGCTCGGCCCAGATCGTCACCGACTTCGGATCGACTCGCTGCAGGCGCGCCATTGCGTCGACGCCGAACGACAAGCCGAGCAGCCCCGCGAGCAGCTTGGCGCGCACCTCCATGCCGAGCATCACGCCGGGCTGCAAGGTCTGCGGGATCAGCGTGTAGCCGTAGTGCACGGTCGCTTCGACCTCGATCAGGTTCTTGATCAGGTCGCCGCCTATCGACGCTACGGTGCCGAGCCCGAGCTCGATCAGGGGTTTGCCGTCCTCGGCGATCGCGAGCACGAAGCGGAACTGGCCGCCGGCGAACAGCACCGGCGGGATGATGGCCTGCTGCACGTCGCCGCGCATCTCGACTGCGATGCGGCCGCGCGTCGCGCCGCTGAGCGCGGCTTCGAGCTGGCCCCGGATCTCGAAGCGGCCCTGGAACTTGCCGACGCCGATGTCGATGCGCTCGTTCGCTTGCTTGGGCAGGCGCAGCTGCAGGCGGATCTGCACGATGAACGATGGGCTCGGCCCGTTTCCGGCGCTTACGTCGACATCGACGTTGAAACCGATCTTCACGAACTGGCCCAGCACGTCGACGATTTCCTGCACCGCCTTCAGCGCCGGGCCGAGCACCAGAGTCGGCTCCGCAAAACCGGGCTTGCCCTCGCTCGCGGCCTTGAACGCCGAGCGCAGGATGAAGAGCGCGTCGGGCAGGCCGTCGATGTGCAGCCTCAGGTCGTCGGGCTGCGGCATGCCGATCGCCCACGGCAGTGCGCCGCCGATGGTGTCGAGGCCGAGCTGGATCGTCGGCGCAGGCGGGAAGCCGCGCTGCATCGCCCACTCGCCGCCCTTGGCGAGCTCGGGCACGGGCGGCGTGAACAGGAAGCTGCCGTTGAGCAGCTTCCAGCCGTCGGTCGCGTTCAGCTCGAAGATCGCGTTGCCCTGGCACTGCAGCGCGAATGCCGGGCGCGGGAACGCTCCGCTGGCCTGGGTCAGCGCATACGGGTCCGCGACCAGCGGCGCTGCGCTGACCACCGTGCCCTGGCCCGGCGTAACGGTGGGCGCAGGGAACAGCACCCGACCCGACGATGTGCTCATTAGCAAGCCGAATTCGGTGGCGGGCGCAGGCTGGTAGGCGAGCGCTGCGTCGCGGAACACGAAGGCCGCTTCGCCATCGCGCCGGATCACCGGGAGGCCGCGACGCGGGTCGACCGGTGAGACGTCGCGCGTCTTGCCGTCGATCCGCACCGGTGCCCATTGGCCGGCGCGCGGCAGGCCCGGGCTGCCGCTGGCCGCGAGCACGAAGCGCGGCGGCACCGGGTTGCTCATGTCGCGCGCAACTTCGAGGCTGCTCAATTGCATCGGCAGCGTGCCGCCGAGCTTGATCGCCGCATCGAGCGTCCCGCCAACGGTATGGCCCAGCGCCTTCATCAGCGCATCGAACTCGGCCGGGCCGGGCACGGTACCGGGGCCATCGAATTCACCGTTCGCGGCGACAACGTCCACCGGCATGATCTGGATGTACCCGACGTGATCGCGAATGGGCAGCAGCTTGTCGGCCGCCGGGTTGCCGGGCTCGGGCTGCAGGTGCAGGTCGGCGTCGTAACGCACTTCCTGCCACGTCCACTGGGCGTCCACTTCGATCAGCGGCCGCGGCGTGATGCGCACGTTGCAGATGTTGCGGAAGGCCTTGACGACCCCGGTCTCGATGTTCGCGTAGCGCTTGCAGTCGCCGTCCTCGATCGGGTTCCAGCCGCTGTCGTAGCGCGTCACTTCGCCCGAGTTGCGCCGCTCGATGATGATCGTACGCACCATGCGGCACTGCGGCGTCCACAGCCGCGACTGCAGCTCGATCACTTCGTAAGACGTGCGCCCGACGAGCACGTCGAAGCGAACCTGGGTGACGCCGGTGCCTTCCTTCGCGGGCGGTGGCGGCAGCTCGCGCCGCCAGCGGCTGAAGGTGCTGAGGCCGTAGCCCGACAGGTCGGCGCGGTGCAGCGGCACGCGGTTCGCGAAGGTCGCATCGACGACCCCGGCGACCTCTTTGCTCAGCACGCTCATGAGGCCATTCGCGTTCGCGCGCAGGTTCGGTGTCTGTGTCATCAGGCCCGGCATCGTTCGCGACGGATTCGCCACACCGTCGGGCAGGCCAGCGCCGGTGGCGATCAGCCGCAGCTGTCGTGCCGCTTCGAACACGTCGCCGGGACGATCGACGAAGCCGGGTTGATGCAGCAGCGCGAGGATCGGCAGCGGCCCGAACGCCTGCTCGAAGCGCTGCTCCATCATCACCGACGCATGCATCCCGAAAGGCAGGCCGAAGAGCGCCGCCGCGCGCCGCTGCCCGTTGGCAACGGCGACGATCTCGTCGCCGACCAGGCCCGGCAGCATCGGCACGAGCTTGACGCTCGTCGCACCCACCAGGGTTGGGCCGCCGTGGCTCGTCGAGAACACGACCTCGTCCTTCGCGAGCACCTTGTCGTTGGCCAGCACATGCACCGGCTCCCAATGCACCTGCGGCTGCATCAGCAGCCGCACGTTGCGCAGCGGCCAGACGAGGCGGTTGTCGGCATCGATCACCAGCGGCGTATCGGGCACGCTCTCGATCGCGAGGCCGAATTGCTGGTCGCGCCCCGACAAGTCGAGCAGCGCGAGGTGCGAGCGCTCGGAATCGAGCACGCCCCGGAAGCGGTTGCGAGCAGCATCGTCGCGCGCGGCATCGGGCGGCTGCTGCGGAAAGCTGACGGCATCGCGCAAGCGCGGATGCACGGAGGGCTCCACTCCGGCCGACCACGCCACGTCGGCGCGCAGCGCAGAAGCGGCCATGCGCACGTCCAGGTGCTCGACGCTCCAGTTGTTGGCGTAAGGGTCGGGCAGCATCGGCTGCGCGAAGCGCACGTCGAACACCAGCCGCGCGCGGCCTTCGGCCAGCGTGGCCGGCGCGGCACCGCTGCCGACGAAGGCCATGCGACGCGCGGGCCGCAGGTGCAGGTACAGGTTCTCGAGAGCGTAACCCTCCACTACGTCGGTATCGGGATCGCGCGATGCGCTTGCCGCCGTTCGATGCAGGCCATCGCTTTCGGTGATCAAGGTCGTCACATCGCCGGTGCCGTCGAAGTCGAATGGCCGGTCTCGGGCGGCAAGCGGCCGGTTCCAGCGGTTATGCAGGCGGCCGCCTTCGAGCCCGACCAGGTCTGCGCCGCCGCGCCGGCTCGCGTAGCGCAGCGCCGCGATGCGCTTCACTCCAGACTGCAGCCGGCTGCTCGAAGGGTCCCACAGGGCGACGTCGATCGACAGGTTCGTCTCCGTGCGGCGCAGCTTCCAGTCGAGGCCACTCGCGTCTGCGCTGAGCACGCTGTCGATGGCGCGGCACACGCCGCTCGCGCCGGTAACGCGCAGAGCGGGCCCGTTGCGCAACAGCAGCGCAACCGAGCCGCCGTGCGCGGCCTCGCCGGCCTGTTCGAGCGGCGCCTTGGACAAGGGCAGCGACCAGACCGCTGCAGCGACTTCGGCGCTGCCCTCGGCCTGGCACAGCGGCGAGCGGTTGCCTGTGATGCCCCAAGTCGCGCCGGCGGTGTCGAACGTAAAGGCGATCGCATCGCCGCCGATCACCGTTGCGCCAGCTTGCGTCGTGAAGCGCAGCGCGTCGCCGAATCCCGCCAACCCGAGTGCGCCGCTGATGACGGGGGCGACGCCGTTGCCCAGCTCGAGCCGCAACGGCAGCTCGATCGCCAAGGCGTTGCCGTCGGACCCGGCGGCATCGGCGACCGGCGCGGGTTCGGGCTCGACGCTCAGGGTCCAGGGCGCCACGACTGGCACGAGCAGAGTTCCATCGGGCTCTGGCGGCGGCAGCACGGCACCGGCGTTGAAAACCCCACCACTGATGCGGAGCGCGACGAAGCCTTGTGCGCCCGCTGCCAACCGCTCGGCGCGTAGCCAGACCGTTCCAGCAGGAAGATTCCAACGCAGCGGGTCCGCGGCATCGGGCGCGCTGTCGGCCGGCAGCAGCAGTACCGGCTCGCGGATCTCGAAGAATGGCATCTGCAGGTGCGATACAACCACGACAAAGCGCGCGTTCTCGAAGAACGCGAACTGCACCAGCGCCAGCTCATCGTCGATAAAAGGGCCGAACACATCGCGCGCACGTTCGGCCTGCGACTCGACCGCCAGATAGGGCTCGCGCAGCCAACGCAGGCGAGAGCCCGCGGCGTTCAGCTCTGAGGCCAGCACTTCGCCCTCGCGCGCCGCCTGCATCAACTCGGGGTCTGCATCCGGATCTGCGACCACCGGCGCAAAGCCCGGGTTCTGCTGGATCAACCAGGCAGCGAGGAAGCGGCGTAACGAGGCGAGCGAGTCGGCGGCCGCCCCCGCGGCCGTCGCCAGCCGGCCCGTCAGCTCGATCAGCTGCTGCAACAGAGTATTCATTGCGGCACCTCCGAGGCAGCATGCTAAATCATGGAGCGCTCGAAGTGTTCGTGCACCGCAATGTTGACGATGAACTCCGCGACATAGGGACTGCCCACTTTGGCTCGCCGAAGCCCAGCAACTGGGTCTACATGCGGCCGGCGGCTGAGGGCGAGTCGCGCCTCATCGCAACAAGCCCCGAAGCTCAATCGACCGAGGCGGGCGGATTGAGGGTTTGGAAGCCGGGTGGGCCCTAGCCCGCTTGCTGCAACTCTGCGCCGCGTTGCGACCGGTCCTCGACGGAAATCTTCGCCACCACGAGCTCATCGATCTCGAGCCGCTTGATGCGGGCGCGGCCCACAAAAAGACGGCCAATCGCGAAGCGCCCCAGCGCCAACGTTCCGATGGCCAAAGCGCCACACGCCATCGCGCCGACGGCTAATGCGCCGAGGCGTACGCGTTTTGGCGTGCTACGAGTCAAGCCGCCTCGCAACGCGGCCTCCATTCGACGAATTACCGACTGTTTGAACATGACAGGGCTCCGCGTGCTCCGATACGTCCATGCTAACTTGGCGAGGCAACTTCGGACGTCGCATGATCAGCGTCGCGGCTGATCGCAACCGCCCAATACGAGCACCACAGCCGCGATCACAATCGATTTCGATCTCATGCGGACTCCTTTCCGTCTGCCCCATAGCGCCCACGTTCCAGCCGCTGCAGGTGCCGTCACCTCTCTGGCGCCGCGTTACTTTGTCGATGAGCTCTTGTTCGTTTTTGCGCAATCGATCGCGCGCAGCGAGCATCGTGATACTCCCGGCTCTCGTCTGGATACCTTGGTTCGCTCATGTTCGTCTCCCCGTCTCATACTCGAGTTGCGGGTACCAGTCGGTGCCGCGGCCTTCGGGCGTGTTATCGAGAATGGTCCACAGCGGCATCAGGTCGGGAGCGCCGCGCGGGTCCTGACCGGGATCAGCGGTTTTCGAGCCCATCTCACCGGACCAGAAATGACGAATGGTGCCGTCGCGCCGCATGAAGACGTTAAAACCCGGTACATCGGCATCTTCCGCACTTACGTAGGCGCGCGTGTACTCGCCGCCGCTGTCGGAGACGATCCTCAAGTAGCGCCAACCGCGCCGCTTCTTGAATGCGAGGATGCGCTCGACAGGGGATCGTGCCGTTATCACCAACGCGATGCGTTGTTCAACGTCGCGCGCTTCACCGTCCCACGCGGAAAGCAGCGAGGTGCACATGGGGCACGGCTCCTTCCGCTGTGGCCCGTACATCATGCTGTAGATGGCAAGCGTCTGCTTGTCACCAAACAGCTCGGACATTCTGACAGGACCGCCCTCGCCTTCGAATTGATAATCTTTCGGTATCGCTCCCCCGGGCGGGAGCGCTCGACGTTGTTCCGCCACACACTCGATATGACGCCGAAGCTCGATTTCTTCCGCGAGCAAAGCGTCACGCGCCTGTCGATATTGAGCGGACTCATTGGGATAGCGGACCCCATTGATCTTCGCCAATTCAATAGCGGGCTTCAGCCCGTGCGCACTAGCCATATTTTGTCGAGTCCGTCTAGATGCGCATTTAGCATGAACTTGGCGCGACCTCCCGTGAATCAGACGGTCTGGTAATTCCTTGTAGGACGTTGGCGACGCACGCCCTGAGATGGTGCTATCGCGGCAAAATATCGCGCCCCACAACAGGCAGAGGCAAATATCGCGCCAGCAAAGAGGCCGCCGCCGCGGCAAAGGCCCGGGAGAAGCGAGCGATTACGGGCGCGCCGGACGTCCCCGCCGTCGTTTAGTCTGGCACTTACGGCAAAATCAGATGCGACTGACGGCGGTACTCGCGAATACGCCGTACCCTGCAAATGGTTGTGATCATTTTCATTCGCTCGCTTTATGTCAGGCGTAGATATCGTTTGCTCCGGACACCCTTGAAGATCGCCCAGATTGCGCCGTTGGCCGAATCCGTGCCACCCTCCCTCTACGGTGGGACCGAACGGGTCGTTGCGCACTTGACGGACTCGCTTGTGGAGCTTGGCCACAACGTTACGCTTTTCGCCAGCGGCGAGGCCCGAACCGCGGGGCGGCTCGTCCCCGTGCGGGAGCGGGCGATCAGGCTCGACCCCTCCCCGCTTAAATCGGACGTCGCCGCGCATCTTGCCATGCTGCACGAAGTACGTGGACGGGCTCACGAGTTCGATATCCTCCATTTTCATATCGACTTGATTCATTTCCCGTTCTTCGAGGGATTTGCGGACCGCACACTGACGACGTTGCACGGTCGCCTCGATCTCGCCGACCTCGCCGGCGTTTACCGCCGCTGGCCGGCCTTTCCCTTGGTCTCGATTTCCGACAGTCAGCGCCAGCCGCTGCCCTTTGCTAACTGGCTCGCGACGGTGCACCACGGGATCCCGCCGCAACTATTCGACTATCGCGCCGCGCATCGGGGCTATCTCGCCTTCGTGGGACGGATTTCCCCGGAAAAGCGCCCCGATCGTGCGATCGAAGTGGCGCGGCGTGCCGGGGTTCCGCTCAGACTCGCGGCAAAGGTCGACGCTGTCGATGCCAAGTATTTCCGCGAGGTCGTCGAGCCGCTGCTGAAGCAACCGCATGTGGAATTCCTCGGCGAAGTCGACGATGCTGCCAAGAACGAGTTGCTTGGAGGCGCGGCTGCACTTATTTTTCCCATCGATTGGCCCGAGCCCTTCGGCCTGGTCATGATCGAAGCAATGGCCTGCGGCACCCCGGTGATTGCCTGGGACGCCGGTTCGGTGCGGGAGATCGTCGACCACGGAGTGACAGGATTCATCGTCCGGTCCGTCGAGGAGGCACGATCCGCGGTCGACCGGATCGACGATCTCGACCGGGCGCGCGTCCGCGCGACGTTCGAGCGGCGCTTTTCGGTAGAGACAATGTCCAAAAAATATGTTGGCCTTTATTCCCGGCTCTCGGCGCCGGAATCGCGCGTGCTGGAAATCCGCCGCCGGCACGCAGCGGTGGCCATGAACCCCGATGGGGCGTTACGCGCTTAAGTACAACGAGGAATTTCTGGTCGCCGATGAGCTGGGTGATGTCACCGGCGAGGGTGACGGTCTGTTTTACAACGACACCCGTCTCCTGTCGCGGTTCACGCTCACCGTCGGTGGCGAGGCGCCCTCGCTGTTGAGCTCCGGCGTAAGCCAGGACAACGTGTACTTTCGCGCCAACGTGACGAATCGTCCGCTTCCGCAGCTTGGGGGACACCTGACCCCAGAAGGAGTGATCCACATCGAGCGGACGCGCCTGCTCTGGGAGGGCCGTCTCTACGAGCAGCTGACCTTGACGAACTACGGCGAGCGGGAGGTGCCGGCACCGCTGCGCTTCGGCTTCGCGACGGACTTCGCCGACATCTTCGAGGTCCGCGGACACGCGCGGCAAACCCACGGCCGCATACTGCCGCCACGACTTGGCGCGGCCAGCGTGACGCTTGCTTACGAAGGCCTTGATGGCGTCGTGCGCTCGTGCGTGGTTGCGTTCTCGCAACGGCCCGATTCGCTGTCGCAGGATACCGCGGAATTGACGCTCGTACTTTCCCGTCGTGCAAGGCTGCGTCTCTATCTGGAAGTCGGTACCGAGCCCGCGCCCGCTCCCGACTGTCATCGCTATCGGCGGGCGGCGGCCCATGCGCATCGAGCGATGCGGCAAAAGCGTAGACGGGGGGCATCGCTCGATTGTCCGCGCGGACCGTTTCGGATGTGGGTCGAGAAGGCACGGGCGGATCTGGCATTGCTGACGACGGACCTGCCGAGCGGGCCGTATCCGTTTGCCGGAATTCCCTGGTTTTCCACGCCGTTCGGGCGCGACGGCATCGTGACCGCTCTGCAGATGCTCTGGCTCGATCCGTCGCTCGCACGCGGCGTGCTGCAGTTCCTGGCGGAGAACCAGGCGCGGGAGACGTCCGCGTTCGACGACGCGGCCCCGGGGAAAATCATGCATGAGACGCGCCAAGGGGAGATGGCAGCGACGGGGGAAGTGCCGTTTCGCCGCTATTACGGCGGCGTCGATACGACACCGCTGTACGTATTGCTTGCTGGCGCATACGCGCGGCGCACGGGCGACCTCGCATTCATCGACCGGTTGTGGCCGACACTGGAGGCCGCGATGGCGTGGATAGAAGGGATAGCCGATTCGAACGGCGACGGATTTGTCGACTATGCCCGCGCAGACTCGCACCGGCCTTGTCAATCAGGGTTGGAAGGACAGCTCCGATTCGATCTTTCACGCCGACGGCACCATGGCGGAACCGCCCATTGCGCTGGTCGAAGTCCAGGGATACGTCTACGCCGCGCGCCACGCGATGGCCTGGCTCGCGGAGCGCCGCGGCGAACGTTCCCGCGCGCAGGAGTGGCGGCGGAGCGCGAGGCGGTTACGCGCTGCGGTCGAGAAACGCTTCTGGCTGCCCGATCTCGGCTTCTACGCCATAGCCATAGATGGCTCGGGACAGCCGTGCCGCGTGCGGGCGTCCAATCCCGGGCACTTGCTCTATAGCGGCCTCCCTTCGTCGCAACGCGCCGCACGCGTCATCGAGCAACTCCTGTCGGCGGCCTTCAACAACGGCTGGGGCCTGCGCACGCTCGCCAACGATGAGTCGCGTTTCAATCCGATGTCGTACCACAACGGCTCGGTCTGGCCCCATGACACGGCCCTTTGCGCCGCCGGAATGGCGGTTTACGGCCACCGTCAGGCTGCGGCGAAGCTGATGAGCGACTTGTTCGGCGCGGCAGTCCATTTCGAGATGAGGCTTCCGGAGTTGTATTGTGGCTTCGTGCGCACCGTCGGCGAGCCTCCCGTCGGCTACCCGGTCGCCTGTCTGCCCCAGGCATGGTCTTCCGGGGCTACTTTCATGATGCTGCAGGCGTGTCTCGGCATCACCATCGACGGACTGAGTGGCGTGCTGCGCATCGATCGCCCCGAACTGCCGCGTGAGATCGAGCATCTCGCCGTGCGCCACCTCCCCATTGGCGACGCGAGGGTCGATCTCACGTTCGGGCGGGTGGGCAACCGGGTGATGGCGGCGCCGATCGGCGCGGTGCCGCCGTCGGTCGAAATTCTGATACGTGCCTAGGAGCGTCCTCCGGAATCCCGGCGTCCCGACCGCTGGCGAATCGGACTTTCTCAAACGGCTCGTATCGCCTGAGAGAGTCCGACAGACAAAGCCTACCCGCCAAGAGGGATTTGCCTGATGCCGGAATCGATCGCTTGTCGTCAGTATTGTGACTCGCTCCGGCTATATGGGGCGGACTTCACTTCAATGATAGGAGAACCACCATGAGCTCGAGTAAATCCATTGTCTCGTCGATCGCGGCGGCTGCGGCCGTAACGGTGATCGGTCTTGCGTATGCGCAAACCAGCCCCTATTCAAGCAATTCAAGCGCGCCGCCTAGCCCGCCAGCAAGCGCGGCGCCCAGCCCGGCAGCGAGTAGCGCCGAGAATACCGGCAACAGCAGCAACACCAATTCGTCGAGCCCTATGACCACGGCCCAAAATACTGCGGCGCCCGTCGAGCGGAGCGCCGAGCAGCAGCACGGCCAACCCCCCGAGCGGTTCGACCTCGAGCACAACTGGGACGTCGTCAACGGCCAGTACCGACAGCGAGCGGATGGCTCGTCCCGACCGCAACTGAGCGTCGATTTAATGAATGAGAGCCTGTGCCCGGTCGGGCATGCCCGACCGGCGCATTAAGGCCATGCGTAGAGTGCTATCTTTCCTGCGCGACAGGGAGATCGCAACGGGATTGTTGCGAGGAGTCGTCCTCGGTGCGCTAATTCTCGCAGGCCTGGTTTGGTGGCCTTCCGTCGCCTTGGTGCACCGCCAGGATGCAGCCGGACCGAAGGAGAACATCGTAAGGTTGGCCGACCGGCTGGCCGACCTGCATGGGCAACGCTCATCCGACGACGTCCGTCGCATCGCGGGCTGGGTTGCCGCGACGAAGGATGCTTCAGGTTCCGCGTTTGTCGTGGTCGACAAGCGGGATGCGCGGGTCTATGTTTTCGATGCGCATGCGAGGCTGAGGGCCTCGTCTCCCGTTCTCCTCGGTGGCGCCCGCGGCGACGACACGGTCCCCGGAATCGGCGCCCGGCAGATCTCCGACGTGTTGCCAGAGGAGCGCACGACGCCGGCGGGGCGCTTCGTCGGCGAGCGCGGCCACAATGCCAGGGGCGAGGACGTCGTATGGGTGGACTACGACGCGGCCGTGTCGATGCACCGCGTGCTCACCTTGAATCCCGAAGAACGGCGCCTGGAGCGACTCGCGACGCCAACCAGTGAGGACAACCGGATCTCGTACGGCTGCATCAACATTCCGGTCGATTTCTATGAGGCCTACATCCAGCCTACCTTTGCGAGTCACCGAGCCGTCGTGTATGTGCTCCCCGAGATCCGCTCGCTGGCGGAGGTATTTGGCCTGCGCGAAACGATGAGCGCCAGTCTAGGCCGGCGCTCTTGAGCGAAGCAGCGCGCGTGCGAGCGTAATCGTTAGATCAGTCGCGCCGCCTCGTCTTCGGTCGGCAAGCGGCCCGCCGGCGTAAATTTGTCCACCGCTGCCGGCAAATCCCGTGTCAGCCTTGACAGCAACTCTTCCCGCGAGAGTCCCGTGTGCTGCGAAAGCGTGTTAAGCACATCGGGGCCGATCGCTTGCTCGATCTGGTCGGAGGGCAGCTGCTGATTGGGTCCTGTGTTCACCCAGGAATCCGCGGCAGGGCCTTGGCCGTTCTGCTTGAAGCGCTCGATCAGGTCGCTAAGCCCCCCGCTCAGTACACTCCCCGCGCTCGCACCGCCGAGCAGCCCGCCCAGCTTGTCGAGCACACCGCTCTGTCGATCGTTTTGACCCGGTCCGCCGATCGGCTCCTGCTTTCGCCCGGCGAGCGCTTCGGCGATTTTGTCCCGGTTCTGATAACCAGCGACGGCGAGAAGGCCCAAAAGGGCAACCATGGACGGCATTCCGCGGCTCATTTCATTCTCCTCTGTAGGTGGAATAGGCCATTGGCTGAAGAACGTAGGCGACAGCCATTAGGAAGATCGAAATTACAGACAATGGTATTTCGGTGTCCCGGGATAAACCGCGCAGCAAGTGAATGAGGTCTAGTCCTACACGCGCCGCTTGGCGATGGCTGCCCAGATAAAGAGAACGACAATGGCGCCGACGACGGCGCCAATGAGCCCGGCGCCTTCCCCCGGCGAATACCATCCAAGCGCTCGCCCGAGATAGCTCGCCACGACGGCTCCCACGACACCGAGGAGCGCCGTCAAGACGAAACCCGACGGCTCGTTACTGCCTGGCATGATGAACTTGGCGATCACGCCAGCGACGAACCCAATGATGATTGTCCAGATAATACCCATGGCCTTCTCCTCTGACGTGGACGAGCTACGGCAAGGTTCAATGGTGACAAGGTGTTCAGCAATCGGACGCCGGCCATATCCTCTGTAGGGCGAGCCTCACAACCCCGCCTGGACAGAGCAAGCGGACCCCCGGTCGCGGATCAGCGAGCAATCAGTCAATGCGGGGCAGCCAGCGTGCGGGCGCCTTCCGATAGCGCTGTTTGGTCAGGCCGCCGGCAGCGGCGCCAAGCACGAAAGCAATGCCAGCCGCCGCTGCGACGCGGGCGATCACGGCTTGCAGCCGCAATCCCGGCCGCGACGGGTATCGGGTGCCTTGCGCTGGGGAGGTGGTCTGGCCCGCAGAGGGGCGCACGGTCGCGACCGTTTTCGCCGTCTCCGGTTTACCTTGCCCTTGTCGCGACCCCACACGATGCGCGTATATCCAGGTGAATTCGGCGCCGAGGAGAAAGATCTGCGCCGAGTAGTACACCCACACGAGCAAGACGGCGAGCGATCCGGCTGCGCCGAAACTCGATGCGACGCCCGCCTTACCCAGATACAGGCCCACTAGGAACTTGCCGATCGTAAAGAGCAGAGCCGTAACTACAGCACCGATCCACACGTCACGCCATCCGATCTTGACCCTTGGCAGGATCTTGTACATCAGGGCGAACATTACGGTGATAACAATGAGGCTCACCACGAAGTTCAGGATCTGCAGCAGCCACTTGAAGCTTTCGAATGCGCCTCCCCACCATTCACCAAGAGCGGCCAATGCCGAACTTATGACTAGCGAGACAAGCATCAGGAATCCTATGCTTACGACGAGCCCGAGCGATAACACGCGGCTCCGGATCAATCCCCAAAGGCCCTCCGACTTTACTGCGGCCGGCGCTTTCCAGATGCGATCCAGGTCGGTTTGCAGTTCCGCGAACACGGTGGTCGCGCCGACGACCAGCAGGACGACGCCGATGACCGTCGCGAGAGGTCCTTTGCCACTGGCATTTGCGCTATTGACCATTCCCTGCACGGCCTGGCCGCCGTCGTCACCGAGAAGGCCGGAGATCTGACCGTAGAGATACCCGCTCGCGGCATCCTTTCCGAAGACAACCCCCGCGATCGCAATCACGATAATAATGAGTGGGGCGATTGAGAACGCTGTGTAATAGGCAATGGCAGCCCCCATGCTCGGCGCGAAATCATCGATCCATGCCGAGACGGACTCTTTCGCCATCGACCATAGCGTGCGTGGTGAAAGTACGGCGTGTGTCATTCAACCCTCCCGCACATGAAAGCCGGTAGCTCCTCGATGCAACGCATCCGCCGATGGCCCGTAGGCTGCGCCTACGATAGGAATACGCCCGAACGAGATATGTAGGACGCACGCCTAAATATTTGCGGGCCAGCGCCTATTTCCCCATGGCCTGCATAACTCTGTCCACTCCCAGCGTGCGCACGTTTACCGAGCGCCTTATCGCGCGGTAGGGGCGAACAGGCGCTACCCTACAACGGTGTGCGGTGCCGCCCTACATCGTGTTTTCATTTCTCGGCCTAGTCTGCCGCTGCGGATATTTCTCAAATCCGACTAATCCTGCCGGGAGGAATGATGAAACAACAGCAGCTGAACGACCTGATTCTCCAGTCTCTTGAGCACGAAATGGGCGGCGTCCAGGTGTATCGGAACGCCGTGGACTCTGCGCTGAATGAAGACCTCAAGCAAGAATGGTCCGAGTATCTGGCGCAAACTGAAACGCATGTGGAAATATTGGGTCGATTTGTGCGGCATTCGACCTTGATCCCGACGAGAAAGTACCGTCCCGCGACGTCGTGCGTACGGTGGGTGAAGCCCTGGTCACGGCGATGAAAATGGCGCGCGCCGCCGGTAATCCTAAAGCGGCTCAACTGGTGGCCTGCGAGTGCGTCGTTTCAGCGGAAACCAAAGACCATCTGAACTGGGAGCTTTTGGGCAATGCGCCAAGAAGTTAACGGGTCCGGGCGGCAAGGCGCTGAAGGAAGCGTGCGAGACTGTCGAGGATCAGGAAGACGAGCACCTGTATCACACCAAAGGCTGGTGCCGCGAGCTGTGGACCAAATCGCTAGGAATGGTAACTGTGCTACCTCCTCCGGAAGAAAAGCATCAGGTCAAGACTGCGATCGGCGCCGCCAGGGCAGAACAAGCGAGCGCCAAATCTCGCTAGGACGACTAGAGCGGCGGCGCTTGGAGAGAACGGCGGGAAAGGTCCTGAGTTCCGACAGCTGCTCGCGCGTTCCCATCTAGGAGTGGTGGACGATGAAGCATAAGACTCTGCGTTTCGGCAAGGGTTTTCGCATCGTGTTAGGCAACAGGCGGTCGCAAGCTGCGCAAATGGTGTTGGCACCCGGCAAATCAGAGGGAAGCGCCAAGAATCGACATTCCGCCGCCGATCAATGGCTCTTCGTTGTCACCGGTACCGGAACCGCCATCGTTAACGGTCATCGGCACTCGCTACGCTCCGGGTCGCTCTTTCTAATAGAGCATGGCGATCGGCACGAAATTCGAAACGACGGGGCGCAAGACCTGTTGACGTTGAACTTCTATGTCCCCCCGGGCTATACAGTCGCCGGCAACGAGTTGCCGGCTGGCAAACCCGCGGACGGCTAACAGACCCCGCTGGTTCAACGACAAGCTATCCGAAGCAGCAGCGCCAGGCCGTAACCCGTGTTCCGCCCTTTCCTCGGAAGCCACGATGCCAAGCCAGTACCTGGTGGAAATTTTCCTCCCTCTCTTCGACAGGAAAGGGAAGCGTTTTCCAGCTCGGCTCTATGAAGCTGTGCGCGCGGAGCTTGTCACGCAGCTCGGGGGGATGACGGCGCATCGTCGCACACCCGCACTCGGGTTATGGAAAGCCAGTGACCGGGCCCGGGCGCAACGCGACGTCTTGATCATCTACGAGGTCATGACCCCGCGGTTGAAGCGATCTTGGTGGTCGAACTATCGCAGACAACTCGAGGCAAAGTTTCGTCAGCAAGAATTAGTCATAAGGGCACACAAAATTCGAACCCTGTAGCACCACTTGTTGGGACGAGTAATTTGTCGCGGTGCCGCTCGAGGACGATCTGCTGCGCATGCCGAACGATCGCGGTCTTAGGAGGTCCTGTTGAGCACTTTGTTTGAACTCACACTCTCTCCACTGGAGCTGGTCCTGAGAGGAACCGTCATGTACCTCGGGCTTGTCCTGACGTTTCGATTCATCCTGAGGCGTGACGTGGGTTCCCTGGGCATTCCCGATGTACTCTTCATTGTCATCATTGCGGACGCAGCGCAAAACGCGATGTCTGGGGAGTACAAATCTATTGCCGATGGAATAGTGTTAGTTGCAACACTCGTGTTCTGGAACGTTGCGCTGGATTGGCTCGCCTTCCGCAGCCGAGCGATGCGAAGGTTCATCGAGCCCCCGTCGCTTCCCTTGATCCGCGATGGAAAGTGGGTGCGGCGCAATCTCAAGCGCGAGTGGATCACGACTGAAGAGGTGCTTTCCAAGCTACATGAGCACGGCATCGACCGTATCTCGCAGGTGAAGATCGCAAGACTCGAGCCGGATGGTGAACTCGGAGTCATCCGCAATGACGAGCAAGACACCGAGGCACCTTCGCGACGGCAGCCCGTCGCCTAGTTTGCACGAACGAGGTCACCTTCTGCACTGGCTACGTCGGTCGATTCATGCCGGGAAGTGCGATGAGAGATGCGGCTCGCTTCGGTCCACGGTCGCTAGTGTTCGTAGCCAGGACGAGCGGACAGGTGCTTTCTCCGATTGCCGACGGCAATGGCCTAATATGCTAGCAGGCGCTCACGTTCTTGGGAGGCATGATGCAAAGCTGGTTCACAGCGTGGCTCGCATGGCCCGTAATTGCGATTTTCGCAAGTCTCCTTGCCTTCTACCTCGGCGTAGCAGCATTGATCGTATGGCTGTCCTTTCGATCGAGGCTCAGCGGTTACATCATGAGTTTCAAGGGCGTCGTCGCCCCTTTCTTCGTCTCTACTGCCGTTGTCTTCGGGTTGCTTATCGCTTTCTTGTCCAACGACATCTGGGAGCGCAACAAGCAAGCGGAGCGCATCGTGTTCACTGAAAGCGACACGCTGATCGGGGTCTACAGTCTCAGCGCCGCAAGCGGGTCGGACAACCAGAGCTTACGATCCGCAATTCGCGGCTATGTCAGCGCGGTGGTCGAGGACGAATGGCCTCGACTTGCGATGCAGCAGAGGTCCGCCAAGACGGACGCGGCGCTCAATGCGCTATTGCGAGAGGTGGCGCAACCTGCAAACGCCAAGGACGCCAGCGTCCAAAGAACCATGCTGGACATGGTGCTGAGAGTACGCGCCGCCCACGAAGACCGGATCGCTCTGAGCAACGATCGAACCGTCGTGACGAAGTGGGCGGCGGTCCTGCTGCTTGCTCTCATTACCCAAATCGCCATCGCCGTGGTACATCTGGAGAAGCCCCGTCCGCAGATGGCCGCGCTAGGCATATTCACGGTCGCGGCTGTACTGCTGCTGGGATTATTGGCGATTCACGAGGCGCCATTCGAGCCCCCAGTCTTCGTTCCTCCCGGACCAATCATCGAAGTCTTGCGCCAAGTACCCGCCTGACCTGCTTTTCGCGCTCCCCCGTGGGTCGTACGAGCGCAGGTCCGCGACCGCCCCCCGGGAAGGGTTAATCGGCGTCGCAATATTACCGAGCCGACGACGCACGAATCACAAGCATCAGCATGCTTAGAATGAGCGCTTGTTGTTCCGGTCGACAGATCCGAGGCAAACCTGCAATCCTCGCGCTCAACGGCAAAGCCAACAAGCGAACCGAACCGGCTAGCGGGCCGGCCTCGCATCCCGTTCCTGCCGGTTGTGCGGCCCTTGGGCCGACGCAGTATAACGCCGCGTCACCGCCTCGATGATGCGCGTCCGACTCTCATCGGCATCAATCCCTGGATCGTTTTCCACCGCCTCTGCTTCACGCGCCAGCTCGTCATCCTTGATGACCTTCCGGAACCATGCCGAGTATTGCCGTGCGCGCCGATGATGCTCCCACGTCCGTTCGTCCACGCCTTCGGCAAGTTGGACGAAGAGCAGCAAATTTTGGGCGCGTAGGCTAAGCTTGTTATCAGGTCCACGAAAGTAAAAGCTGTGTTCCTTGTCAAGTTCGCCCTCTGCATATTTACGCTTGTGACGATCACGCGCCTGCTTCGGCTTCGCCGCCTTTACAGGATACGGCGCTTTGCCGGTAGAACGAGCCCAGAAGAGCACCTCATCCTCCTCGAGACCAGGGATTCGCGTTGGGGCTTCAATTTCGACCGCTTCGCAAAACTGCTGCAACGTTTGTGTCGCGCTATCGCCCATCGCGAGAACAACTTCCACGGTCCGCAATGCGCTGACGCCCATCGTCTCCGGATGCACCGTGATGAAGACCGCCGCAGGTATCGTCTCCGGCAAACTCTCTCCGACATCATCGCGCGTGGCGGAAATCAGGTGATGTGCTTCGTCAATCAAAATCCACTGGGGCCGGCCTGTACGAGCCCGCAGTGTCAGCACGCGCGGCAGAAGCTTCGCGAAGAACGCCGGCCGGTCCGCCAAAGCGAGTGCCTGAGTGTTCACTACCACGTTGGCCTCCAGCTTTTGAAGGAGTTCCAGGATCTCATCTACAACGGGCGGCGTCTTCGCATTTCCGTTTGAGACTGCATGCTGAAGGTCGCCATAGTCCCCTTCTGGATCGAAGATGCAGAATTGAAACTTCTTTTCTGCCATGTGCTCCGTCAAGGCAGTCGCAAGTGTCGACTTCCCGGTCCCTGATTTGCCGGCAATCAGCACGCTCCCGCGTTGCGGCTCAACGTAAACCTCCGTGCCGTCTCGATCGCGTCCAACCAATACACCATGTCGATGCGGTGGCAGGATGCGCGCATCCTCCCGGCACAACCTTTCGATGAGCTCGATGACCCCGGCCCCGTGGTCCCCGCTGAGGACTATGTCAACCTCGTCTTTGAGCGTTGCGAGCGCGTTTGCGACTGCGGCGGAGCATCCGCACGAATGCAGAAATGCGTGGTCATTCTCCGCATCTCCCACGCCAACTACATTCAGCGGCGAAATGTCCAGTTCTTGCAGTGCTGCTTTCAATCCAGAAGCTTTGTTCACGCCGGTTGGAAGAATCATGACCGCACCCTTGTTGAATACAATCTGCAATTCCAACCCTAGTTCTTGAATCACTTCGAGCACGACCTTTTCGTGAGGGACCCACGTTGCAACGATAGATTGCCCAACGGTTAGCGGTGTCACGTTCCGCCTGCGCAACGCGTCGACGAGAGCGACTGAGGGCGCAGGCGCAATGAGGCGTTCACTTTCTGTCTTAGGGTCGTAGAGCAGCGCTCCATTTTCGGCGACGATTCGGTCGAAGAGCTCGACCTGCGAGAACGCCTTGCGCAAGCTCACTAAGTTCCTGCCGGTGACGAGAATTAGGCGTCGACCGGTCGCCTTCAGGCTTTCCAAGGCCTGAAGAGTCAATGGGTCCACTGCGCCTTGGTTCGCAATGGTTCCGTCATAGTCAACTGCGAGGGCTAAGAAGTACATGGTTGCTCGTTTCGGAAGAGCGACATACGTCGGCTCATTCGCGTGCGATTGGATTATGCCGGAATGCAGCGGCGCACTCCATGACAGAGTTGTGTCATGGAGTGCGCTGCACCACCTGCTTAGCGTACCGCAGGCGAACACCGTCGCCCGACTCGCTCGCCCCCAAACCCCGCTGGACCCCGTGATCAATGGTCCATCGCCGCATTGCCCACAATGGCTGGGCGCTCTCGCTGGCCCGTAGTTACCGCCACCCATGGACGGTTGACCTGCGTCGTCGAATCGTTATACTCAATTTGCGTGATTGAAGCGTCTATCGGTGGGGCACTAAGTTGAACATTCCTAAACAAGCTCTTGTGGTTGTTGGCGATGGCGAGAAAGCGCTTTTCCTGCGCAACGTGGGAAGTCCGCAAAAGCTCAAGCTCGAGGTCGAGAACGTTTTCGCCCAGTACAATCCGGCGACACACGAGCAAGGCACCGATAAACCGGGCCGCACAGCCGCCAGCGCAGGCACTGCTCGCAGCGCGATGGAACAGACCGATTGGCATCGCCTGGGCGAAGAGCGATTCGCCGCCGAGATCGCTGCGATACTTTATCGGCTCGCTCATGCCAACAAGTTTGAAGCGCTCGTCGTCGTCGCGCCGCCCAAGGTGCTCGGCAATCTGCGCAAAGCGTTTCATAAAGAGGTCGTCGATCGGATCACCGCCGAAGTACCCAAGGAGCTAACCTCGCACACTGTTCCCGATATCGAAAGACTGCTCGCCGCGTAAAGCCTCCCTCTAGCTCGCGGCAACAACATGCTCCTGGCCGCCAACGTTGATACGGGAAAACACGGCGCTTTCTCGTAGGGCCCAACGGCTGCAAGATCACCGGCATTACGGCGACGCCCGACCTTCGCACGATGTTCGTCGATATCCAGCACCCAGGGGAGGCGCCAAGCGAGCGATCCGATCCGGCAGCCCCAAAGGCGGTTTCCTCCTGGCCCGACGGTTTGGCGGCTCAACGGCCGCGCTCGGCCACTATCGTGATCCGGCGCGCGGATGGTGGCATCATCGGCACCTAACTCTGGACAAACAAACAGCGACGGAGGATGCCGATGCCCACTTATCGCAAAACACCCGAGGCCGTAGCACGCCTCTCGCCGGAGCAGTATCGCGTGACGCAGGAGAGTGGTACCGAGGCGCCCGGAAGCGGCGAGCTTCTCGACAACCACGAGCCCGGAATCTACGTCGACATCGTGTCGGGCGAGCCGTTATTTGCGTCTTCGGCCAAGTTCGAATCGGGCTGTGGCTGGCCGAGCTTCACGCGGCCGATTTCGACCACGGCCGTCAACGAGCTGCAGGATACTTCCCACGGAATGCTCCGTACCGAAGTACGCTCGGTCGCCGGCGACAGCCATCTGGGCCACGTCTTCGAGGATGGCCCGAGCGACCAGGGCGGACTGCGCTATTGCATCAACTCGGCTTCGCTTCGCTTCGTGCATCGCGACAACATGGCCGCGGAAGGCTACGGCGCTTACCTGGACCAGGTAGAGGAAGTCTGATGAAACGGGAACGTTCGATACTTGCTGGTGGCTGCTTCTGGGGCATGCAGGATCTCATCCGCAAGCGCGACGGCGTCATTTCGACTCGCGTTGGCTATTCAGGCGGTGATGTTCCGAATGCGACGTATCGCCACCACGGAACCCACGCGGAAGCCATCGAGATCGTCTTCGATCCGGAACGGCTCAGCTTTCGTGAGCTTCTGGAATTCTTCTTCCAGATCCACGACCCTACAACGCGCAATCGCCAAGGCAATGACACTGGCGCGAGCTACCGCTCGGCCATCTTCACGACCAGCGATGAGCAAAGACGCATCGCGGAGGACACTATCGCCGATGTCAACGCATCGGGCCTATGGCCCGGACGAGTGGTGACCGAAGTTGCCCCAGCAGGACCCTTCTGGGAGGCGGAGTCAGAGCATCAGGACTATCTGGAGCGCAACCCAAACGGGTATACGTGCCATTTCGTTCGGCCGGGGTGGAAGTTGCCGGTACGAGACAAGGCGAAAGCGGGCAGGACGCCCGCTTGAGTCTCCGCCGGAAGGTGTCTGGGACCGTGGATGACTCGTTCCACAACGGTCCGCCACGTCGGCGGCGAATCGCCTACTTCCGCTTGAGTTGCGCAGTGAAGGCCTGACCCGCTGGCCCCGGCGGCGTGTCCTTGCGAAAGGCCACCCTCATTGGAAGGCTCATGTCGCGCGGCGAACCTTCGACCCGGATCTTGACCAACGCCCCGCTGTCGAGGTCCGCCTTCACCATGTGCAAGGGCATGGTCCCCATCCCAGCCCGGCCTTGAGAAAGGCGTGCTTCGCTCCGAGATCCGCGAGGCGCCAGGTCAGCGGCGGCAGCATGCCGAAATTTCGTCCCTGCAGACGATGACGGTCCTGTCGCTGGAACTGAGCTCCACGTGCTTGGTGATGGCCGAGGCCGAAGCCATAGCCATGCGTGCTTGCCACATGCGGCGGACCTGTGCCCATCGCGAACGGAAGCTCAGAAGGGGCTCCGACGAAGCGTCCGGCACCACCGGAGCGAGCCGATGACGCCGATGCTGCAATCTGTCGCGCTAATCCTCTTCCGAGAAAGGACTCGAACATGAAACTCAAAGACAAGTGTGCACTTATCACGGGTGCGGCGAGCGGCATCGGCAAGGACATAGCATTCCTGTTTGCACGCGAGGGCTCCAAGGTAGCTGTTGCTGATCTAGACGGGAACGCGGCGCACGCGGCGACTGCGCAAATCCGCTCCAACGGGGGTCAGGCAATCGGCATTGCGATGGATGTCACCGACGAGGCTGCCGTGAACAAGGGCGTTGCCGGCGTAATCGATGCCTTTTCCGGCGTCGACATCCTGATCAGCAACGCCGGCATCCAGATCATCCACCCGATCGAAGAGTTCAGCTACGCCGAGTGGAAGAAAATGCTGGCGATCCATCTGGACGGTGCCTTCCTGACTACCCGCGCGTGCCTGCCGCACATGTACAAAGCCGGACGAGGCAGCATCATCTACATGGGGTCGGTGCATTCGAAGGAGGCTTCGCCGCTCAAAGCTCCTTACGTCACCGCCAAGCATGGACTGATCGGGCTCGGCAAGGTCGTTGCCAAGGAAGGCGCAGCGCACGGAGTGCGCGCCAATGTGATCTGCCCCGGCTTCGTGCGCACGCCACTGGTCGAGAAGCAGATTCCCGAGCAGGCAAGGAGCCTGGGCATCTCGGAGGAGGACGTCGTCAGAAAGGTGATGCTTAAGGATACCGTGGACGGTGAGTTCACCACCGTCGACGACGTTGCTCAGGCGGCCCTGTTCTTTGCGGCCTTTCCGACGAATGCGCTGACCGGACAGTCGCTAGTGGTCAGCCACGGCTGGTTCATGCAGTAATTGTGCGATCGCCGATACCTTACGCACCTGCGGGCGGCCACGCAGCAAGGTCCACCGTCAAGTCGGTGATCGTCGCCGAGCCAGGGTCTGTCGAAAGCCTGAACCCCAGCTTGCGAGCCAGCTCCAGCATCCCGCGGTTCTCCGACATCGTTGTCCCGACCAGCCGTCGAACGCCATGGCTCTTCGCGGCGACAAGGAGACTGACGAGCAGCCTGGTCCCAAGCCCGCGGCCCTGCCAGTCGTCGCTCAGCACGATCGCGAACTCGGCGTCGCTCGGCGAGGACTTCTCCTTGACGTAGCGGGCCACGCCGATCTGACGCTCTCTGCTGTCAACCGGCGTGATCGCGATCAGCGCGAGCTCACGTTCGCGGTCGATGTCGGTGAGGCGCCTGAGCTCCTCGAGCGATGGGTGCCTGGCCGACATCAATCGCTGATATCCGGTGGACGCCGAGAGACCCTCCACGAACTCCTGCTCGAGAGCCAGGTCCGCCGCGGAAATGGGGCGGATGGTGACGACGGTCCCATCGGCGGCCGTCCACGTCTCGGACTTCGGCTGCATCACGTGTGGCAGTGAGCTTGGTGTTCTCATTTCGACTGGTGTGTCGTGGTGCCGTAATCCGGCCGCGCATCCGGCGATCGATCAACCGAACAGGGATTTTCGCGCGGCAGCACCGGTCTTGCCAACCAGTATTCGGTTATCGGTGGCGGCCAGTTTCTTTTTCGCCGCTTCCATTCGACCGGCTTCCGACTGGTTCAGGCAGGCGAACTTAACGAGCAGTCGGGGCGGCGGATTGGCTCGGGTATAGCGCGCCCCGGTTCCGGCGAAGTGCTGTGCGTAGCGCGCGGCCACATTCTGGGCGATGCCAGTGTGGATCGCTCCGCTGCGGCAGAGAATGGGTCGACCCCAAGACGCGTCAGTTCGCGCTCGAAATCCTGTTTTACATCGTCTCCGAGTAGCAAGCACCACTGGTCCTTTCAAACGCGTGCGACAGACCTCTGGTTCCTCCGAACCTAGGAGCCGCACATGACTCACAAGACCATGACAACCCTCGCCACGTATACAGCCACTGCCGCCGCGGCGCCCACTGCGCGCCAGGCCGAAAATCCCTCGATCCGCCCATTCACCTACCACGCGCCCCAAAGCGAGCTTGACTAGCTTCGCTGGCGCCCAAACGCCACCGTCTGGCCCGAGAAGGAACCGGTTTTCGATGCGTCGCAGGGCGTGCAGCTCGCGACGATCCAGAAGCTCGCGCGCTATTGGGGGACGGAACATGACTGGCGCCCGTGCCAGGCGGGGCTGAACGCCTTGCCGAATTTCGTCACCGAGGATCGACGGGCTGGATCATTCACTTCATCCACGTCCGTTCGAAACTGGCTGGGACACCACCCGCATGGCCCGCGCCTGGATCGTGCTGATGAACGCCTCGGCTACACGCGATACGTGGCGCAGGGCGGTTACTGGGGCACGTTCATCACGGAGCAGATGGGCGTGCTGGCGCGTCCGGAATTGCTCGGCATCCACGTCAACTTGCCTTCCGCCGTACCGGCTGCAATTCTCATGGCGGCCGGGTCTGGCGACGGCCCGCCGCCCGGCCTCTTGGCGGACGAAAAGCCTGCGTTCGAACGGCTCGCCTTCTTTTTTGCCCACGGCCTGCCCATCTTCAGCATGATGGCGAACCACCCGCAGGCGCTGTACGCGATTGCGGATTCGCCGGTCGGGCTCGCCGCCTGGTTCCTCGAACACGACTTGCGGAGTTATGAGCTCATCGCACGGGCCTTCGACGGGCAACGCGAAGGCCTCTCGCGGGACGACGTTCTCGACAACCTCACGCTCACCTGGCTGACCAACACGGCGGTTTCCTCGTCGCGTCTTTATCGGGAGAGCAAGCTTCCCTTTTTCGTTCCGATGGGCGTCGCCATCCCCACTACCGTGAGCGCCTTTCCAGATGAGATCTTTCAATGCCCGCGGAGCTGGGCAGAGCAGGCGTATCCCAAGCTCATTCGGTACAACAAGCTCGACAAGGGCGGGCACTTCGCGGCGTGGGAGCAGCCGAAGCTCATCTCCGAGGAGCTTCGCGCAATTCAAAACACTTCGCACAGAGTGGGCATGTGATGTTCGGACGAGATCTGCCGATTTTCGCGAAAGTGTCCGAAAAGGCCTATCCCAAGTAGATCTACTATCGGCGCCACCCGAAAGGCGCGCACTTTGCCGCGTGGGAGCAGCCGCAAGCGATCGTGGAAGATCTTCGCCAGGTTTCAAGTCGCTGCGGTAGTTCAAGGTAGTTCAAGGTCGTAGGTACCAAATCTCAAAAGGAGAGAATGCAATGAACCAGCTCATCAAGACGCTTGCGGAAGACACCGCGATCGCCACCGGTGCTTTCGCCCAGAGCACGGTCATTCCCAAGTCGCGCATCTTGCGCTGGCTGTTGACCACCGGACTCGCGTTCTGTGCCGCTGCGGCTCAGGCCGCGGGTGGCTTCTCGATCACGCAAAGCGACGAACCCAGGATCGCTGTTGGAATGAATGAAGCCGAAGTCCAGCAGCATCTCGGCCCTCCGGCGCGCACTCGCCAGTACCGCGGTAGGCCCGGGCCGAGCTGGACCTATGAGGTGCGGGGAGCGCCGTTCGGCAGGACGGACTTCGACATCGATTTCGGTGCGGACGGCAAGGTGGTATCGACGAGCGAGCGCCTGTACGGAAGCAGCCACTGATGGACCCCCGCTGGGCCATTGCCGGCGCCTCTTCCGGATAGCGGCGACTCAGCGCAATCGGTGCCTCAGCGTCAGCCTTTCGGAATCCGGTCGCCGATCCAGAACATGGTCCCGCCCCACCCCGCGCCGCGCGGTCGGCGGGATTGGCGAACTGGCAGCGGCCGAGCGAGAGGCAGCCGCAGCCGATGCACTCCGTGAGGCCTGTGTCCAGGCGTTGCAGCGCTGCGCGAGCGCGGCGCGGAGTTCGCCACGACTACATTGGCCCCAGGAATTTCGTCGACCCCGACACCGGGCTGCGCATCGCCGATGCGATCCTTTTCGAGCACACACGCTCCGGCCAGACGAACTCTCGAGACCGACTGGAGGTCGCGCTTTCCTCCTACGCGCCGGTGACGACGCGTATAGTCGCCGCATGCCCTACTCTTCGAGCCGGCAGTGACGGCCGCTCCAAGTGCCGCGGTCGTGGCCGTGCGCTTGAGCGCGGCGAGGTCCGCTTCGGCGAGCGCGTGGCGAATCCTTTCGCCGACGGCGAGACGACGCTATGGTTGATCCGTTGTGTGCCGCCTACAAGCGGCCTGAGACAATGCTCGAGGCGCTGGTGCAATCGGCGAGCGCCGTGCCGCATCGCGAGGCGCTCGAGCGCGCGGCGCATGCGACCCTCGCACGGCCCCGCCTGCCGCGCATCGACGGCGCGGAGCGCGCGAAGGGCCAGGCGACCTGCCGGCAATGTCGCAAGCCGATCCCGCGCGGTGCGTGGCGCATTCGCTTGGCGTCCTTCAAAGAGGGGCAGTTCACCCCGTTGGGCTACATCCACCTCGCGTGCGCGAAGGACTATTTCGAGACTGCCGACATCGTGGAGCACGTGCTGCACTTCAGCACGGCGCTCGGTGATGCGGACCGGGAGGAATTGCGCAGCGCCCTTACATCGGTTTACGCTGGCCGCGGGCATCCGCCGCCAGCGGTTGTAAGTTATTGATTACGCAGCGAAATGGCGGAGAGGGCGGGATTCGAACCCGTCGACCGCCAGGCTGGACGCGGGTCTCCGGGTTTCCCTTGACCAAAAACTGACTATCCAAGGCAATTCCATTTCACACGACCTGTTGATAATTCCGACGCTTTCCGGAATGCCCAGACCCATGGTCCCACCGCGTTCTTGCCAAATCAATCGCTTCGCTCTTTTAGACCTTAGCGGTCAGCCACGCCGACACGTCGGCTGACCTCCACCTTACCGCTCGGTACTCCCACGTGGACGGCATTCGGAAAACTGCCATTCGCTATCGCGGAGTAAATCGTTGATATTGATAGACCGACGATATTGCAGACGTCCTCGAGCGCAAGAGCTCGCGTCCATCCATCCCTATCCTAGTTGCCGGCTGGTCCGGTTTGACCTCGCATGACGAACTTTTCGGTATTGATAGGCCCATGCCGCTTCCACCAGTGCGCGCCGGGCTGAGCTATTGCCGGCTCTGGTGATGGCGCCTGGTGGCGATGCTCACCAGAGGAATCTTCGCTGGGGATCAGGCCAAGGTAGGCCATGAGCGGCGCGGATGGAAAGCGGGACATCCCCAGTTCGGCCACGATGCGCACGGCATGAATGAGTTGAATGCCCCGGCAAGCCTGCAGCGCGGCCACCACCGACGCCAGCGCCAGGTGGCCAGTTCCTGTTCGATGTATTGGCTCAGGCGCTGCACAGGCGTGCTCGCCTGCTCCAGCGGCGGCGGGGGGGGGGGGGCCAGCGCCGATGCGCCGCGGTCCAGGCCGTCTTGCCCGCGTAACGCACGTCATTACGCAGCAGCAACGCCGCCAGCGCTGGCGCACTTGGCGTTGCATCACTACCGCGTCCTCGCGCGCGCACCAGATCGCGCATCGCCTCATCGCGCACGTCGGGCACGTAGATCGGCGTCAGCTCGCCGGCGCGTGCCAAGCCAGCCAGTTCAGGCTGTCCGCCGGTCGGTCTTGATTCGATCACGCACCCGCCGCGGCGTGTTCGACGGCCTTACTACCCAACAGCCATGGCCACGGCCAATCAACCCGCGGTAGACGCCAAAGCCGCACGGCCCGGCCTCGTAGACGAACACCAACTCCCGGCCCTGCGACTCGAGCTTGCGCACCGCTCGCCACACGCATTCAGGTCCCCGCCGATCTGACCGTGGTGGCGGACCTCCCCTACTTCGTCGGCAATGGCGATATCGATCGATTCCTTGTGCACGTCCATACCCACGTACAGCTTGCTAGACCTGTGACCCATGCCCGCCTCCTGTCTTTCGGTTGATGCCTTTGCGCCTCAACGTGTGGCTCTGCATGGTTCGCCACGCAATCCACGATACCGAGGAGGCAGGCCGCCGCCTACTTACTGACAGGAAGCCATTCTGTCTAACAGTCGGCCGGTCATGGCCCGGAAAACTGCGCCAGTCAACGATCTTGGCCAAAATGCCCGCCTAAGATTTATATCACGAGGTTTCCCCTCTAGAAACTTCGCAACATTACCGAGCCCGCGACGCGCCACTCACCGAGCATCTGTACCCTTAGAGGAAACGCTTGTTGTTTCGGTCGACGCCCTCGGGAGCTACCTGGACCCCCCGCACTCAACGACGAAAGACGCTAGTAGCCGTTTCGGACAAGCGGAGATCGACCCAACCCGGTCCCTCCCCCCTTCGTAAAGCGGCCGTCCAATTGGAGTGAGCGGACGCTCGACGATAAGATTGCTCAATGCCTGGGGCAATCGGGGACGGCGGCGCCGAGGAGCGGCAACTGACGCATGTCTGATCGCCGCACCCGTCACTCGATCATGCGGTCGGCGCGCAGCAGAAGCGGCTGCGGGATCGACAGGTCAATTGCCTTCGCGGTCCGCAGGTTGATCACGAACTCGAGCTTCGAAGGCTGCTCAAGGGGAATGTCCCCCAGCTTCGTGCCCTTGAAGCGGGCGGTAATCAAGGGGCGAACATGCCTACGTCAATAAGTTGCCTCATTGCGTTTGCGTAATGCAGCCGTGCCGCGCCGCTCGGATGGCTGGCGGTCCCCGAAGCGCCATCCGTATCATCCTCAGCTGCCAGCTTTGCGTAGAAACCCACCAGTTCGGAAATCGGGTATCCAGCGCGACTCGCCAACAGGAGCCCCAGCGCGTCCGCCTCGAATTCCTGCATCCGGGCGAGTGGCCCCATGGCGAAGACGAGCCCCCGATCCTCCCGCACCGCCGAGATCGCCAGTCCCACAAAAGGCACCGGCTTCTTCGGCAAACTGCGGAACGCGAGGATAAAGGCGCTGCTCAATGCTTCGTTGTGGTGGTGTCCCAACACGTGCGCCATTTCGTGCGCAAGCACCATAGCCACCTCGCTATCGGTCAGGTGCATGCGCTGGATGAAGGACATGCCAACCAGTAGCTTCCCTCCCGCCATGGATATTCCATCAACGTCCGGGTTGGTCGTGGTGTGAACCTCCCAAGCCACACCCACTTGCTCGGGCGCCAGCTCGCGGGCAGCAGCCGCGAGTCGCTGGACAATAGCCAGCACGCGGATACATACCTCCCAGTCCGCGTCCAATTCGCCATTCTGACGAAGAGTCCCTGTAAGGCCGGCGAACCGTTTAGCCTCGGCAAGTTCCACTTCGGCATGGCTGAAGACCATTTCTTGCGGCCGCGCCGTCACGGGCACCTGACCCCAGGCGGCACCTATCAGCGAGAGCCAGCTCATTATCAACAAGCTATAGCGCATACGATCCTCTACGTTGTCGGGACAACCGGATACCGCATAGCAGCGCGCGCCGCACCGACTCGCCGCGCGCGCGGGGTGTCCAGACCCAATCGCCCGTGAGATCGCAGCACAAATCAATGCTGCCGAAAGCATGCGGCGTGCCAGCCTTCTGCGTACATGCCCCGGGAATGCCTCGACTCCCCAAAGGACGTCGGCAAGCGCCGGCGAAAGAATTCCGGCGGTGTCGAAACCGGCGGGTCACGGAGATTTCTGGTCCGCCCATACCGGCCCGCTTCGGGTGAATCGAATCCCGAGCGTCCAGGCGTTGACGTTGTGCGCAACAAACGAAACAAAATCGGCGCGCTCGCGAAGTCTTCCTGCTATCCGCGCTGCATAGACTTCACCTCCATCCTGGCTTGCAGGACATTCACTACCTTTGGATTTGAGGAGAATTCCATCATGTCGACCTTTGAGACACAGTTCCGCCCGGCAACGGCGATGTTTCAAATTGTTGCCTTCCTTCGGGCCGGGGACGCCTGCTTGCGCGCCGCAGCGAACGGAGTGTTAGCGTGGCCGGAGAAGCGGCGGGTGGCCGCGGCTGCGTTCCATGATTTCGAGACCATGAGCGACCGCGATCTACGCGACATCGGCATCAGTCGAGCCGATCTGAATCGCGTAGCGTGGGGCGCATCCGATCGCCATCGCGAGCTGAGCTGGCCGTGACGTCGTACACATCGCCATGCTGCCCTGGAGGTTCTCTGTTCGGGCGCTCAGGGAAGCGTTGGCCCACTGCGGCGCGACGCGGGCGATGTGCGCAACGCCGGCAGGCGCTACGCCCCGCCACGTTATCATCCGGCTCGGTCCGAAGTTGTGCCGCGCCATCTGCAATGGCTCGCGCCAACGTCCAGCCAGATGAGATGCTTGACTATCCGCCCTGGCTTCGAATGCTGATGCCTTGCTCCAACACTATTGCGATCATTTGCTTGCCGGCGCGCTCGGCGTCGCTGTGCGTGAGCTCAATTACTTGAATCCACATCTGCGGGAATCCATTATGCGTTTCGCGATCCATGCACTCGTTGCATTCATCTTCGCCTTGGCGGCAACCCTCGTGGCTGCGCAGCAGCCCAAAGTGTCGCGCATCGGCTACCTCGCCGCCGTTTCCCTCTCGGCGGACACCCCACGGCTGCAAGCCTTCCAGCAGGGATTGCGCGAGCTCGGCTACGTTGAGGGACGCGACGTAATCATCGAGTACCGTCACGAGGATCGCTCTCTCGACCGGCTTCCTGCTCGCCGCGGAGCTCGTGGCGATGAAGCCCGATGTGCTCGTGGGCGTCACCACCAACGCGGCGATCGCGGTGAAAAAAGCCGCCGGCACGGTGCCGGTCGTATTCATGGGGGTGACCGATCCGGTTAACGCCGGCCTCGTCGCGAGCCTTGCGAATCCAGGGGGTAATGTGACTGGCGTAACCAACATGGCCGCCATCCTCACCGGCAAGCGGCTCGAATATCTCAAGGCCACGCTCCCCGGCGTGACGCGCATTGCAGTGCTGTGGGATCCGAAGGCGCCTGGGTCAGTGCCGCAGTGGGAGGAGAGCAAAGAGCACGCGAAGTCGCTCGGTCTCACGCTGTACTCGATGGAAGTAAGTAGCAACGAACAATACGAGGAGGCATTCGCGCGGGCTGTCGCCGCGCAGAATCGTGCAGTGTGGGTAACGCTAAATCCTCTCGCCAACTCGAACCAGCTCCGCATCGCCGAGCTTGCGGCAAGGCATCGCCTGCCGAGCGTGTGCGCCCGCGGCGACTATGCGGAGAACGGCTGCCTCATGTCGTACGGTCCGGGCTACAGTCTCGAGGGGCGGGACGGCGCGCGCTACGTTGACAAGATCCTGAAGGGCAGCAAGCCGGCAAACCTGCCCGTGGAGCAGCCCACCAAGTTCGAGCTCATCGTGAACCAGAGGACAGCCAAGCGCCTCGGCGTGGCCGTGCCACAGGAAATCCTGATGCTGACCGACCGCGTCGTCGAGTGATCTTATTCGGGCAGCTCAGGGTCGAGACATGGCCGAGTATGGAGCTGCGGATTGGTACTGACACGTAGGCTCCACAGCGCGGCAGCCATCGTTCCTTCTGATGTTGAACCCTATGCGACCCGTCTCCGTAACGCTTGGTGCCGGTCGCACTGGCCTTTTGGCCTTTTGGCCTTTCGACCTTGATCCAGAAACCACAACGCCCTCGCTTGCCAATGCCCGCTAACGACGTTCAGTCGCTAACTTTGTGGCGTCTTACCTTCAGAACACGCTCATACGCCTCGAAATCGCGATCTGTGGAAAACACCGAGCTTCCGCGGCGCACGGCCACCGCGCAAATGAGGAAGTCGTTATTGGAGCCCTGCACGCCTCGACCACGACAGTGGTTGAAGAACTCGGCAGCCAACTCATAGTCTTCGGAGTGCAACTGCAGATCCGGGAATGCACGAAGCTTCTCGCGTAGCCCTTCGTACTGCTCGTGCGCGCGAATCCCGGACAAGAGCTCCTGCCGTATCGGCCCGATCATGACGACGCGGTAAGTAACAATCAGGCGTTCTAACTCATGGGCGACAACCTCGTCTCGAGAGGGGACGCGGCGCCGGAGAACGAGCGACCATACCGACGTATCGACGAGAACTTTCACGCCACCCGGCGTTGTTTCTTGTAGTCGAACTTCGGGTCATAGTCGATCTTGCCAAATTCACTGACGATCGCCTGCTGCCGCAGCCATCGCACGTATTCCTCGAGCGCGCGTGTCACCGCGTCTCGCTTGGTCCTGTGCCCACCAAGGCGCCGGGCCGCTTCAATGAGCTTGTCGTCCAGATCAAGGTTTGTCGCCATGGGCGCCTCCGTTTAGGCTGCGCACTATTCTACACAAGACATTGTGTGGAGTAACCGACTGAGCCCGTGAAGGCTGGTTCGATTTCGAGGCTCGTCCACCGTGCGGATCAGGAGTCCGCCGCTCTCGTCCTGTTATCTTCTTGATTGATCGCAGCTAAGCGCAGGACGCGGTAAAAAGAATATTGCAGAGAATGTTACCCAAGTCGGGCGCTCGACCGAGCTAACTCATTGATTTTGGCTCCCCGACCTGGGCTCGATATGGCTTCGGTTGCCAAGAGGGCGCGAGAATTTCTGCCTTCCAAGCATCATCCGGGACGAGCAGGCCCGATAGGCGAGGCGACGGGCTCATCTATGACGACGGTCGATTAAACTGATATGCGGGCGTTGGTTAGCCGCAAGACTGTTGTTCGTCACGGAGCCGCCTCGCTCTAACGTCTGGGGTGTCGCAGCGATGGCGATCCAATAATCCGCCCGAGGATTCTCCAACCGCGAGCGCGTCACCTCGCCTATCGAGCTGAAGGGTCAAGGCTATTGGTGCGCTGCCTCCTTTCTGCGTGCGTCGAGTTGCCTCAATCAAATGGGCTTGACCTGTTGCGCATGGCCCAGACAAAGCCGGCGAGCTCGCGCGCGATCGCCACCACGATCTTGTTGCGGTTGACCCGGCGTGCCGCGAGCCGGCGAAAACGGGCGCACAGCCGCATTTGCGCCTTCCAGGCGATGTCGAGCGCGGCCTTGGGTACGTCGGCTTGGCGCCGCGCGATCAGTGCGCTCACCTTCGCGGTGTATTGATAGGCCCATGCCGCTTCCACCAGACTCATCGCCAAGGCCCGCCCTCACTCGCCAAGGCTCGCCGAACAATGCCATTTTTGTCACACATCCACAGGACATAGGGATCAGCACCTGCGACTCGCCCGTCCACCGAAACTGCCACCTCGAAACGGTCTGCACGCAGAATTCGAAACGTCTTCGAGTGGGCTAGCGCTTGCCCTCGACGGGTGCTTCCGGGTGTGGTTGCGGGTGCGCAACTCGACCAGAGGCGCCTACAGATCAGATAGGTACTTGGCCGGACCCGCGAAACGGGGAGTGGAGGTCGTGCCGTAGGCCTGTTGAGACTCCGTTCCGGTACACCGGAGCAGACCGCGTCGGTCAGGCGGGCAACGCGTCAGCCGCCGGTGAAGCTCGGCGGGCGCTTGTCGATCAGCGCGTTCACAGCTTCGGGATGATCCGCGGTCCTCGTGACGAAGAGGTTTTGCGTGATCCACCGTTACGCTAGTGCGACATCGTCGATCACGTTCTGGCTGGCGATTTACCTGTTGCGGGAGCGCGATTCTATTACTGACTCGATAATGGAACCAAGACGGTGGCTTCTTGCAGGGTCCCACGGAAAATGTCTGATTCCGTGGGTTAGCTTTGGGCTTTGGACTTGTTCAGGGTCACGGCGGCGCGAACGAGCGCCTTCAACGCCTCCTCGTTTATTTTCTCGCCCTCGTGGAAGTCGATGGCTCGCCTTGTGTTCCCCTCAAGACTGGAGTTGAAGAGGCCCGGCGGATCCTTCAGAGCCGCCCCTTTGGCGAAGGTCATCTTCACGACGTTCTTGTAAGTCTCGCCTGTGCAGATCAATCCGTCGTGCGACCACACCGGAACGCTCCACCTCCACTCCTCGACGACTTCGGGATCGGCTTCCTTGACCAGGGTACGGAGCCGGCTGAGCATCTTGCCCCGCCAGTCACCTAGCTCCTTGATTCTCGCGTCTATCAGACTGGCGTTTCTCTTCTCTTCTTGCCAGTCGGTGCCTCGTCCGCTGCGCCACTTGGTGGCATACGGCAGCACGAACAAATACAGGCCGGTGAGCAGAAGCAAGGCGAGCGGGAGCAGCGGCACGTAGCTCACCCAGACGACAGGCTATCTCCTGTTGCAGGGCGACGAAGGTGGCGATGACGGCCACCGTAAACGCAATGGACAGCCAGCGGTGAATCTGCCGAACCCATTTGTTCCAGTTCAATGCGACCTCCTCTATCATTTGGGCGGTTCAATTCCGAATTGCTTGGCGTACTCCGCGTTCAGCCGCTGCCAGCCGCCGAACTTCATGGCCTCGGGGCCGACGATGCGGCCGATGGGAGTTCCGCCGAGCAGGTGATCCAGAACATCGAAGCACACGTGCCACCCGGCGGCACCCATCGAGATGAAGCGGCGATCGATGTTGGTCCACAGCGTCAGGCGCGTACCGCTGACCAAGGGCTTCGAGTTCCACCGCATATCAAAGCCCCCCAGTTGTACTCGAGCACCTTCGGAGGGTCGGCTCGCGTCACGGTGGTCTCGGTCACGTGCGGCGAAGGCGCTCCCACCGTGGTGAGCTTCACCCTCGCTCCCACCGCAGCCAGGCTCCCATCGGCGTCGAAGGGTGCCCATTCGCGCAGTTGCGCTGGATCGGTCAGCGCCTGCCAGACTTTTTCCGGCGCGTGGCGCAGTTCCCTGACGAGAACGAGCGTCCACTTCTCTCGGTCTTGTTGTACGCGCGCCAAGTTCGCCGGCCCCGGTTCGTATTGCTCGCGATCTGTCATCGCCTTCTCCTCGTCTTCCTTTTCGTCCGTGTTGATCGACCCATGCGGTCGAGATGGTGTTCGAGCGCGTCTACGTGAGCGGACCAGAACCCACGGAACTGAGCCAGCCAGTCATCGATCTCCTGCATTGGTTCTGGCCTGAGTCGGTAGAGACGGCGCTGGGCGTCCACCGCGGATTCGACGAAGCCAGCCTCGCGCAGCACACGCAGGTGCTTTGACACCATCGGCTGCGGCATACGAAGCCGACGCTCGATCTCTCCGACCGACTGTTCTGACGAGACCAACAGGCTCAGTATCGCGCGTCGGTTTGGCTCCGCAATGATTTCGAAGGTAGATTGCAGCATATATACGTAAGGCATATGCTTATCAAGGCATATACAGGCAGGAGCAGGCGAAGACTTCCGTCGATCTCTCGCGGCACGACATGAGCATCCCGTGGCGCGAGGCCCTTCAGGTAATCGTCGAGTTCGCGCCTGGCAGGCGTCTCCCCGGCACACGCACCCGGCGAAGAGATCATCCATGTCCTCGAAGGCGACCTGGGGCACGAAATCGCCGGCAAAATAACCCGGGTCAAGCCCGGCGACGTGCTGTTCGTCCCGGCCGGAACTCCGCACTCGCGTGTGCCAGAAACGGCATCTCGAATCTGCATCGAAGCGCTCGCCCTAGTAGGCGGCTTGGCTGCATCGTTTGACCACGACCCCGCTCGTTTCGCTAGCCGCCCGGATCTGTTTCCAGACGGCGGCCGAATCGCCTTTGGCATTCGCGGCCTTCGTCCCACGTGATGACAAGCGCCGCAAGGCCCTTCTTTGCCGTTCGGCGCCAAAACGTCGCGCGTGACGAGTCTTGGAGCAGCGATGCGGCTGGAGGGCGTTGCCATCTTCCAATTCGAAGGCGCCGCGTGCCGCCTGGACTACGACATTCGCTGTTTCCCAGGCCTGCACTAAGATGCGCGCATGGAGCGCCCGCCCCATCCGCTGCTGCGACCATTCGTCCGATCCGTATGGCACGGCAGTCCGATACTGCGCCGCACCGAGACATACCGCGAGCACATGGCGCCCTCGGCGGAGATGCACGTCGCGTTTCGGCTGCGCGGGCCGGTCGTGCGGATTATCGAGGACGGCGTTGCCTCACCCTACGGCCATGCGGTCGTGCGCGGGCTGCGCGCCGGCTACTACGTGAAAGAGGTCGCGCCGGCGACGATCACGGTGGGCGCTCAGCTTCGTCCCGGCGCCGCGCGCGCCTTGCTGGGCGTGCCGGCGGACGAGCTCGCAGGGCGCCACGTACGGCTGGGCGACCTCTGGGGCGATGCGATCGTGGATGCGGTGATCGCGGAGATGCACGCGGCGCGCCGGCCCGAGGAGCGGCTGCGCGTGATGGAGGCGTTCCTCGTCTCGCGCGTGCGGCCGGTGCGCGGGATCCATCCGGCGGTGGCGGAGTCGCTCGTCGGGTTCGACCCCGCGGCGCGCGTCTCCGAGCTCGTGCGGCGCAGCGGCTTCAGTCATCGGGCGTTCATCGCGATCTTCCGGCAGGAAGTCGGGCTGCCACCGAAACTCTATGCACGCGTGCTGCGGTTCCAGCGGACGCTGGAGCGCCTGGAGTCCGAGCCCGCGATCGACTGGTCGCAGCTGGCGCTCGAGGCCGGCTACAGCGACCAGGCGCACTTCAGCCGCGAATTCCGCGACTTTGCAGGGGTCACGCCCGAGGAATATCGCCGCATCGCGCCCGCGGCGCCGGGCCACATCCCGGTAAATTCCGTTCAAGACCGCGACACGGGCGGATGGTAAGGTCAGGCTTCCATGAACGAGGAGGCGACATGATCCACGAGCTATTTGCGTACATCACCGTCAAGGATGCGGCGGCAGCAGTGAAGTTCTATTGCGACGTCTTCGGAGGCGAGGAGCTCTTCCGGCTGGTGGAGCCCTCAGGGCGCGTCGGGCACGCCGAGGTGAAGCTCGGGCCCGCGACGCTGATGATCTCGGACGAGTATCCGGAGTACGGATTGCGCGGGCCGCAGGCGCTGGGCGGGACGCCGATCTCCCTGCACATCCACGTGGACGACGCGGATGCGCTGATCAAGAAGGCGGTGGCCGCGGGCGCGAAGCTGGAAAGGGAGCCTGCGGATAAGTTCTACGGTGAGCGAAGCGGGAGCGTGTTCGATCCCTGGGGGCATCGCTGGTTGATCGGCCACAGCATCGAGAAGGTGACGCCCGAGGAGATGCAGCGGCGGTATGACGCCATGTTCAAGGAGGACCTCAAGCAATCGTGAGTTGATCTCGCTCACCGCTCACGGTACCCCATGCCGCTGCCCATTATCGGACCGTTGTCGCAGGCTATTCGCCAAGCTGCTCCCGGGTCAAACCCGCCGTCCGGTGACGATCGGCCAGGCGATGGAGGTGGTTGTCGCGCTGCAGTCCGCGGAATTGCCGCGGCAGCAACGATTGGATCTCCTCCAATGCGCGATGGAGCTCCGCCGCATGCAGGTACGCCTCGCGATCCAGGCGCGGATTCAAGGTGATCAGGATCTCGTCCATGTCATCCAGGACGTCGCACGCGCGCGCCAGTAGGCCGCTCAACGTCGGCCCGAACGCGGCCGTGGCCACGAGCCTCCGTGCCTCGCTCAATGTGCGCGAGCAGAGGTCTGCGCGTTGGAAGAACTCGGCCTGCTGGGCGCGCCGAAGGTCCGAGCCAGCCATGCTTGCGCTCGATGTCGCGGCGAGCGGAAGAGCGGCGACGAGCGTCCTCGAATTGTCGTGAAGTGTGGCCATGACGTGTGGGCCGGAGGGCGCGGTCCGGCGGGTCCGCGGTCGCCCACTATGGCAGGGCAATGTTGCAATTTCGAGACAAGGGGTTGCATGAACCATCCACTTCGCTGTCGCTGCGCCACGCTTCAAGGCCATGTCGTCGCAACCGCAGCGGCTATGCGAGCCGGCGGGGGAAACCGAAAGCGCGCACACCTGTCGCGCGGCCTGGCTGAGCCCCTCCGAAGCGAACGTTCCCCGTGCGAATGGGTTCAGGTCCTCGGCAGTCGTGCCATAATTTAGCTCACTTCGCCGCGATGGAGGTGTCCATGGGCGTGACCTTTCCAAATGAAAGTCCGGAGTATCGGGCCACTCGCAATACGCTACTGCAGCGCGAGGTCGCGCTCAGGCGCGAAATGGAGGCAGTAGCCGCGGAGATTCGGGCACTCCCGCCGGGCGGAACCGTTCCCCAAGACTATGAATTTGACCATATTGACGCAACGGGGGCGCCTGCGAAGGTACGGCTGTCCGAACTGTTCCGGCCCGGTACCGATGCTTTGATCCTCTACCATTTCATGTTTCCGCGGCACTGCAGCGACAAGCGGCGGGGACCGAGCAGCGGGCCGATGGCAGAGCTGCCAGTGGAGGAAGGGCCGTGCCCATCTTGCACCGCTTTGCTGGACAACTGGGAAGGAGCGGTACCGCACGTAGAGGGGCTGGGAACGAACATCGCGGCCGTGGCCAAGGCGCCGATCGAGCGGGTTGCGGCCTTTGCAGCGCATCGGGGCTGGCGCAATTTGAAGCTGGTTTCAGCCGCCAACAACAGCTTCAAACGCGACTATCATGGCGAGGATGATGAGGGGCAGCAGGTGCCGATCCTCACCGTATTCCACAAGGGCGTCGACGGGGTCATTAGGCTGAGCTGGGCCTCCGAGCTGTTGTTCTTGCCGCCCGAGCCGGGCCAAGATCCACGACATGTCGGCACGGTGGAGCCGATGTGGACCCTCTTGGACCTCACGCCCGGAGGGCGGCCGAACGCCAACGAACAGATCGAATACGAATGCTGTCGACCCGAGGTGCCGGCGAGTACTGAGCAAGCATAGAGCAATCACTCGATGCGCTCATGCCTCAGGACAGTGGCTTTGTTGATGCTTCGCCCCACTGCCAGAGGTCGCCGCTTTCGGGCACATCGCATTAGTCAACGTCACTAGAAAGACCGCCGGAAAGTCCGACCCAAAGCAGTCCTTCGTACCGAGCTCGGCCGCGCAAGTATTCGGCGCTCGGCATCCGACACCAGTTGCCGCAACGAGGCACCTCGGCTTTCCAAGCCTACAAGACCTATCCGTATCCGTTGACGCGGATCCCGAGCTTGCGCCCGACTGCGGTGGCAGCGCCGCGTGCGCTGACCTCGCCTCGCTCAGTCGTGTCTGTACCTCGGGCGGAAACGGCTCGCTGCGCGGTGTCGTCATGTTCATGTGTATCGCCAGGAGCTCGTTGGTCGCGGCGAGATACGCTTTCGTCGCGTGAGGCATCTCGTGGAAGTAGTGGATGCGCTTGTGATCGCCATCGAGCATCCTGGTGACGATGCGCACGCTGTCGCCGGCGAAGAGGTCAGCCAGGTAGTCGACATTCATCGCCAGCGTGAACAGCGACCGTCGCTCGCGCTCGAAACAGCTCCGGCCGATCCCGAGCTGATCGTAGAAGGCATCCGTCGCGAAATCGAAGGCGAGCACGTAGTACGCGACGTTCATGTGGCCGTTCTGATCGGTCCACTCGGGCTGGATGTCGAGCCGTGTTTCGCAGGGCGCAAGTGTCATCGCAGACCCCGCTACGCCGGACGCCAAGCGCTGTTGAGCTTCCCGTCGACAAGACCGATCCGCCGATCGGCGGCGGAGGCGAAGTCGCCATCGTGCGTGACGGCCACGATCGTCGTGCCGCCTTCGTGTGCGAGATTGCGCAGGATCTGCTGGACGGACTCGGCGAGGAGCGCTGCGGTGTGCGAGTCGGCGGTTGGCGCGATCGCAGTGTCGACAGCTCCCTGCGCGACGACGCGGCCGCCCTGGTGCCGCCGCTGCCTATCCACCGCCACCGCTACTTTGGCGTGGAGGGCGGCTTCCCGGCAAATTGGGCGGCAAAATGCCAAATGTCTGGAAGTGGTCGTTCAGCGACTTCCGAGTCTGAACGCGAGCGCCCCGATGTTCGACGGTCGCAGATCCGACCCTACCCGGCCATTGCAGCACCATGTGAATCGCGAGCAACGCCGGGCATGGCCCTGCTGTAGGCTTCGGCCATTGGGGCGGGGGGAGTGGCAGGACCCTTCTGGCTGCGCGCGAGCACCGATGACGCGGCGCACCCAATGGCCGCTGCCAACACAAGCGTGGCTAATCGCACGGTTTCCCTCCCCCTTGCGGAACGTCCGCGCGCTGTCTGGCGGACGCCGATGGCGATACTTTGCGCCGCATTGAGGCCAGGAGCAATAGTGGCCAATGGGGCCACGCCTCGAGCTCTTCCTCTTTCGCTATCGCGACACGCGTACCGGCAAATGGATCCACGCTCGACCGTGCAGACCCACTGGAGATCGCCAGCCGTTACGCAGAGTGGGAGATCATCGAGCCGGCGGAGAATCGTGACGTGGACCCAGGGCGCGATCCTTCAACCCGCATAAGTCGCCGCTAGATGCCGAGTTCCGGCGGTAAAGCGAGCGACCGCCAGAATTGGGGCCAGTGGTCGATGCGGCCGAGGCGTTCGTGCTGGCGGTGTTCCTTCGGCGCTACGTCACCCATTGCGCGAGGCGAGGCAGGTTCGCGGCGATGAACGGGGCAGCGCGGTTATTCGCTACTCTCCCGCTGTTCCCTAGCTAACTCCTCAGACCGAACTCGAATGGAAGATTGGAAATAACCACGAGGGTTGATAGCGAACTGAAGCGCGAGATCGTGATCAGCGGAACGCCATACACGCTCACCATTACGCCTGACAAGTTCGTGTTGGCGCAGAAGGGGCGCCGCAAAGGGTTGGAGATTAGATGGACGGACCTAGTTAGCGGTGAGGCGGCTCTCGCGACAGCGCTAAACGCTTCAATCACAGCAATATCGCACCTCCGCGCAAAGAGGTCCCTGTCGCGGCGAAGGCAAAGGGACGGAGAGGATGACTGCGTTGCTGTGCAAGCTCCGGCGGGCGTTACGCGAGCAGGATGAGTCTCTACATCTGCTTGAACAGGTGCACAACGATGACCCGATTTGGCAGCGGGTTGCAGATTGGCTGCCGGCGGCGGGTCGCCTCGTCAATGCCCGCTTGCCGGAAAATTAGACGGCGACACAGACCCGCAGCTGTTGGCCGACGACTGCCTGTGGGGGCTGGCGCCGCATTGCAGCCTTTCGCCGAAAAGCGCAGTCTACCCATCGGCTGCTTTCGGCGAAGATCGGGAACCGCGGCTCCCGGCCAGGAGCCGCCGGACTCGAGGTCGCCGGATACCCGCCCCTCGGAGCCGGTGCTGTCGAAAGTGCCGGACGTGGTTCGACTACCGATGGAGCGCGACGCAACCGCCCGCGCTCTGAGTCCACCCTCGAAAGGACTAACATGCCTCAACTGAACCCTTACCTGTCGTTCGACGGCACCTGCACGCAGGCGATGAAGTTCTACGAACGCGTGCTCGGCGCCAAGTTGGACGCGCTCATCACCTATTCGCAAGTGCCGATGGGTGACCAACCTGTGCCGCCCAGCCATGCCGAGCGCGTGATGCACGCGTACCTGGTGCACCCGGACTTTTCGCTGATGGCCGGGGACACGCCGCCCGGCGTACCGCACACCGGCATGCAGGGAATTATGCTGGCCCTGACCTACCCCACGGCTGAAGAGGGGCGGCGCGTCTTCGCCGCGCTGGCCGACGGCGGTACGATCACGATGCCGCTGGCCGAGACCTTCTGGGCCGACGTATTCGGCATGGTCACCGACCGCTTCGGCACACCGTGGGGGGTCAACGGCGGCATGAAGCCGCGCCCGAAAACCTGACCATTTCACGCTGCCCGCACCCTCTTCCAGTAGCGGGTCGGACACCAGCCCCGAGGATTGAGGGGACTTAGCTGCCGTGAACGGCCGCTATTGCAGGGGGTGGCGGTCGGCAACGGTTCGATATCTCACCGTCACCGTTTTGAAGTGCGGCCTTCGGCTACAGATTTCCAAGTCCGATGGCATTGAAGGACACATCGACGCGCCCAGCTGTCTTGACGACCAAGGCGATATGCTAATCGACCGCCCGCTCGTCGAGCGCATCGGGCGCGCAGGATTCGGCGAAGTGCTCAAGCTCGTCGGCGCGGGGCGCGCGGCCCGAATCGGTACCGAGCTTGCTCCGATGCAGCAGGGTGTCGCGCAATCGATGCCGGGCAGAAGTTTGTAAAGGGGCCGGGCGATGCCGTCATCGATTCGCTGCCGGCATCCTCTCCCAAGTGACATGGTGTTCGAAGATCCACCCCATCGACGAGTCACCTTCAGCGCGCATGCGACTGAAGATCAGTCGCAGCATCAGGTCACGCACAACCCGGCCCAGAAGACCGGGCGTCTTGCCGTTGCCGTTCCGCCTGCCCTGGGCAACGATGCGTTCGACGCGATCGCGCCTGAGATGCTCGTACGACGCAAAGGCATCCTCGATGCGCGGCTCGTCACGCAGGCAGGTCGCGAGGACGACTGAATCTTCGATCGCCATCGACGCGCCCTGTCCCGAAGAGGGCGAAGCGGCGTGGGCGGCATCGCCAATGATGAGCATGCGATCGTTGTGCCACCTCGGGACCGTGGGAAAGTCGTAGGTCGCCCAACCTCCCATGATTTCCCTCGTGGCACGAATGATTTCGACAGCGGGCATGCCATCCTTCGCGAACAGCTCGCAGAGCTCGGCATGCCATTGCGCCGGGGTGATGGCGGCAAGTTCCTCGCGGGTGGGTTCTTTGCGCCGCGCAGGATTAGCGAACCACCAGACCTCGCCGTTCGGCTGGGCAACGTAGCCGAAGAAACAGCGCTTGCCGAAGAACATCTGCATCGTGCCGGGGGTGCCGGGCACCTTGATGCCGCGGGCGTAGCCTCCGGTGTTGAGCAGCCCGACGTAACGGGCAGCGGGTGCCCCTGGATCGATGATCTCCCGTACTCGCGAACGCAGTCCGTCGGCGCCGACGAGCAAATCGCCCTCCTCCTCGCTGCCGTCGGCGAACCGAACGATAACCGAGCGCGATCGCGAGATTCGCGCATCGACGACGCGCTTTCCGTACTGGATTTGAACGCCGCGCCGCCGCGCCTCGTCACGCAGGCCGCCGTAGAGCTCGGAGCGCTTGATGGTCCTCGCTGCGGCGCCATTGGGCAACCTTGGACCGAATGTCAACTCAGCGAGCTTATGCCCGTTGCCAAGGTAAGCCGCCATGCGCGGCGTCTCGAATCCTCCGAGTTGCGCGACCTCGACATCGATTGCGCCCAAGGCATCGATACCGTTCACGGTGAGCGTGAGGAAGGCGCCGACGCCATCGGCACCGCGGCCGAAAGATTCGAAAACAACGGGTTCGATCCCCGCCTTCTTCAACGCCATGGCGCAAACCGTGCCCGCGATACCTCCGCCTGCAATCAAGGCTTTCATCGGATATGCACTCCAAGATAGTCATACTATGACTAATTATACAATGGATAATTGGCAAGTCAACCCCCTGATTTGCACGACAAGAAGGGACCACCCGGTGGCAGACCGCTCCCGTCAGCGCTCTCCGCTCGCGTTGACGGTGCTCGCGCTATTGGCCGAGGAGCCGATGCACGCTTATCGGATGCACGAGCTCATCAAGGCGCGCGGCAAGGACACGGTGGTCAATGTTGCCCAGCGCAACAGCGTCTATCAGACGATCGGCCGCTTGCTGCGTTCGGGGCTCATACGCGTACAAAGGACCGTGCGCGACGAGGGTCGCCCGGAGCGCGTGGTGTACGAGATCACCGATGAAGGCTCCGCGACGCTGCAGAGCTGGCTCAAGGCGATGTTGGCGGTACCGGCTACGGAATTCCCCGAGTTTCCGGCCGCGCTTGCGTTTCTCCCGCTGCTTGGCAGCGAAGGAAGCGCTGCGCCAGCTGGAAGCACGCGTCGCTGCGCTCGAGCAGTCGCTCGCTCAGTCCCGGACCGTGACCAAGAAGGCACGCGACGGCGGCCTGCCCAGGCTCTTCTTGATTGAAGATGAGTACAAGCAAGCGATGCTGCGCGGCGAACTCGCATGGGTTCGTTCGCTGATCGGCGATCTGCGATCAGGGAAGATCACCTGGAGCGCTGAGTGGCTGCGCAAGATTGCCGCCGCGTTCGACGTCCACGGTCCCGACTGAAGTGTCTGTTGGAGTGCGCTACAGCGATCAGCGCTCAATCGCGGAAGCGCCGATCGGGATCTTCGGGCGACTCTAGGGCCGTAGTCCCTTCTGTTCCCGGGCTTCGGCGTCTCCAAACGCGACTCGCCAAGGCGAGCTCACGTGACATAGCTCCGCGCCAGGCGCAACGCCGACCGAGCGATCGGGCGTGGTCGGGCCAGCGCAGCAGGCTGGCGTTTCCACCCGACCCCGGCGGTCAGAGATCGATCGTTTCGTCGCGCCTGCGCTCGAGGGCTTTCGCGACGGCCTCGCTTCGCGAGCGCACTCCCAATTTGCGGAACAGCGATTCAACGTGGAACTTCACCGTGTGCAGTGAAATGTCGAGTCGCCGCCCAATGATCTTATTGGTCGATCCCTCGCCGATCAAGCCCAGGACCTCTATTTCGCGCGGTGTTAGCAGCGTTTGGACCGCGCGCTCGGCCATCGCCGCGAAACCCACCGGACGCGCGCCCGGCGATCGAACGATCAATCCCGCCGCTACTGCGCGAAGCGACGCGTCAATCTGCGTTGCGTCGGCGCTGCGCGTCAGAGCACCGGCCTGATACGTCCCGGTTCCGCCCACGGTGACGACGGGACGTCCTTCGGCCGATCCGAAGTCCCCGTCAGCCAGCACGACGTCCGCGGCTTCCATCCGATCCGCGACCTCGTGGCCTGCATCGGTGACGATCCTCCGCAGTTCGGCGCGGCGCGCGAAGTCTGCCGCGACGATCCATACGCGTAGCGCTCGCAACGGCAATGCGCTTGCGGCCAACGCAGTCATTCGGCGGCGGGACGCGCTTCGATCGTGGCTTCGAGCGCGAGTACGTCGCCACCGCGGATCACACGCAGGTCGACCTTGCGTCCGATGCTCTCCGAGCCGAGTTGTCTCGCAACGCGACGAATCCGCCCTGCGGAGGCGCCGTTGACGCTCAAGACGATATCACCCGCACGGATGCCGGCTTTGGCAGCGGGGCCACCGTCGACGAGAGACATCACCATCAATCCCATCGGCTGCCGGGTCTCGCCCTGAAGCGCGTCAGGCACGGCCACCGGTTGCAAGGCAACGCCGAGCCATCCCCGCGCAACGCGGCCTTGCTCGAGCAGCACCGGCACGACGCGAGCGAGCGTCGCCGCCGGAATCACAAGTACCTGGTACCGTGGCCCGAAGGTCGAGATCCCCAGACATCCTTCCGCATTGAACACGGGCCCGCCTTCCTCGGAGCGGGAGATGCGGATGTCGAGGACGATGCGCCTGTCGACGCGTCCTCCCACGTTGCTCAGCCATTCGGGGCCCGCCAGGTTCACCATGCCCATTCTTGCCGTGGCGCCGCCTGCGTCATCGGCACCGAACGCAACTGCGAGCTCGCCCACGGTCGCCTCGGCCGGGACGATCGCAGGCGTTGACACGGGTTCGGGAAGCCGCATCACCGCAATATTGGTTCCCGGATCGCGGCCCGCAAGCCTTGCCTTCATCGTGCGGCCGGCAGCAACGACGTCGAATTCGGCGCCATCGGGCAGCGATTGCTCGGATGCCACGACATCGGTGTCGCCCCAGAGCGTACCGGTCAGGTGGCGATCGCCGGGAGTGCGTATGGCAGCGACGAGACCTCGTGCGAATGCCGCACGCTCGCTCAGGGCCTTGGAAAATTGGGTCAGGATATCAGTCACGGAGTCAGCTCCAGTCATTGCGATGAGAGCACGATAGGGAACTTGGCGAGATTTGCCTACCGGCCGAAGGGCCGGGTCCGGACAATATTCCGGCCGCTGATCCGTCTATACGGATAGCCATGGACGAAACGCTGCGTGCGGGCTGGATGAGCGCCGAAGAGGAGCACCGCATCTCGGAGGAAATCGGGCGCGAGCGACAGCGCCTGCGCAATTTCATCCGCAGGCGCGTCGCGGACGAAAGCGATGTCGACGACATTCTGCAGGAGGTCTTCTACGAATTGATCGAGTCGTACCGGCTGATGAAGCCGGTCGAGAAGATCGGAGCGTGGCTGTTCCGTGTCGCGACCAACCGCATCACCGATCTCTTTCGGCGGAAGAAGATGCCATCGATCAGCGCCGTCGCGCCCCATCCTGCCGAAGCCGACGAGCAACCGGGGATCGACGAGCTCCTTCCATCGCCCGAGGGGCCGGTCCGGAGGCGGCGTACGCGCGCAAGGTGCTGCTCGAAGAGCTCGACGCGGCGTTGAACGAGCTTCCCGACGCACAGCGCGACGTCTTCATCGCGCACGAGTGGGAAGGCCGCAGCTTCAAGGAGTTGGCCACGGAAACGGGCTTGAGCGTAAACACGCTGCTGTCCCGGAAGTACTATGCAGTGCGCTATCTGCGTCAGCGACTGCAGGCGATTTACGAGGCATTCGATGAGGATACATAGGCGGGAGTCATGAATCGATATCGGGTGGGCAGGGCGGCGAAGATCGCGGTCGTGGTGATCGTTGGCGTGGCAACGTTGAGCTTTGTCGTCATGACCTTGTGGAACTGGCTGATGCCGGTGGTGTTCGGATGGCGCGCAATCGACTTCTGGCAGGCGCTGGGGCTGCTGGTTCTGAGCCGGCTGTTGTTTGGCGGTTGGCGCGGGCGCCTGGGTTACGGCATGCACTGGCGCGACCGGATGGCCGAGCGCTGGGCGCAGATGCCGCCCGAGGAGCGCGAGAAGTTTCGACAAGGTATGCGCGGTCGCTGCGGCGGTATCGGGACCCGGCCGAACGAGTCGGCGGATCCAGGGCGCTCGGCGGGCCCTGGTCCCTCGTCCGCGTGACGCTCGACCAGAATCGAATCGCCGAATTCGTGCGTTCGGTAGCGGCCGCGCTCAAGTTGCCGGTCCATGCGCTCCAGCGTCGCGTCATCAACGAACGGGCGCAGCAGCTGATGGTGGCTCGAACCGTTCTCGTGGGTACCCGAAACCATCGTATCGACCACGTGCAATCGACTCGCTGGCCTGGCACCTCGCGCAGCGTCGATTAGGCGCAAATGTCGGTGTCCGCTTTCGAGAAAGCCCACCGGCGGCAACGGGTCGACTGCCGGCGTTGAAGCAAATAGACCGAGTGGCGGCTTAATGGCGCGCAGCTGCCATGCGCCTGTGAACGGCCGGTGTATATCGTAGACCCGTCGCTCATCATCGGGGACCAGGCGGCCGTAGCCGACCCGTTGCTGTCGGTGACGACCGTCTGCTATCGGGAAATCCAATCGAAACGCTGTCAGCGATGGGGTCCGGTCGCTCAATCGAGGGCGAAGATTTCCCTTCCGCTGCGGATCGGCCCGCCTAAGGGCGCCAGTATCAACCGTTACCCTTCGACAAGCTCAGGGCGAACGGTCAATTTAAATCACGTACTTGGTTACAATACCTCGGGCAGCTCTACGCTTTTCTTCCGCTTTGGCCGGACCCACATCACACCGGGGTAACCCTTCAGCGGCGCCAGAGGCTCTCCCATATAAGCCCAATCCACTTTCTCTTGGATGGATAAGTGGTAGCGCGGCTCACGGCCCGTGCGTCCCGAAAACAATGCGCGGGGAATGTTCACCCACTTTGGCGCGCTCGCGCGTTCGTAGAATAGGGGCGTCCCGCATCGGGCGCAGAAGCTTCTTTTTGCGCGCGTCTTCGGTTCGTCGAACCGCGTGATGCGTTCGGATCCCTGCAAGACGCGAAATCGGCTGCGCCACGTACCCACGTACGTCGCGTAGGCGCAACCTTGGGCGCGACGGCTGGCATCGGAATGGTCGTGCCAGGCCCAGAATGCGGGATAGTCGATCTCGAACTTCACGTCCCCGCAAACGCATCGGCCGGTCGCCTTGGGAGTGGAAAGTTTGCCGGTCTTAGCCCGGCCCGCGGACCTTTGCATGTCGAACCTCGCAGCGAAAAGCGGCCTTGATATCTTTTGGCGCCAAGATCCCGTGGGGCTGTCTCAGGCACACGAAAGCGCAAAACAACCGGCTGCACCCCGCTTGGGTGCGGCCATTCGGCCGGCACGGGCACTGGCAGTCATCGACCATATCAGACATAGAGCGACCATAAAAGCAGACTTCCAACTGGTTGGGCTCAGCGTTCGTCACAGCCTCGGTCTTGTCGTCGAGGGCGGCGACGACCTCGTCGGGGTTCTCTTCCGCGTAGTGAAGAGCCAGGCGGCCGACCGCGAGATCGACGACTTCATGACCGTCCCACGCTCGCGCCCAGGGTGACGAGAAGCTCGTCCAGTTGCTCGAACTGCTCGGGCATCCCACCCTCCATCCCGGCGATGGCGTCGTCGAGAGCTTCCTTCGAGGGATAGAGTTCGTGCAGGACCAGCAGCGTCTTGCCGCCTTTTTCCTCGAAGGTCACCGTGGTCACGGCACCGTCGTCACTTTCCTCATTGGTCCAGACGAGGCGCGAGTGCGGTGTCACTTCGATATACCTGCCGAAGAATGCCATAGAGCTTTGAGGCATCGTGTCCGAACTCGAGACGGTACCTGCCCCCGACACGAACATCCATCTCGCAGGAAAGCAGGGGCACGCCTGTCGATTTCGGCGCCCACCACCGCTTGAACAGCTCGGGCTTGGTCCACGCCTCGAACACGATGCGCGCCGGGCCGTTGAAGGTTCGCGTAACGACTAGCTCACGCTCGGATTTCCGTTCCACTGTCGTGCGGTTCTTCATGGGGGTAGGCTCACTCTCTCTTCTTGCGTCCATCGACCTTCTCCTTCCGTTTCAGTTCCTCGACAACCTTGTCCAGCTCGTCGAAGCGGGCGTCCCAGAGCTGGTGGTACCTCTCGATCCATGCCGCCTCTTCCTCCAGTCGGCGCAGGCCGAGCTTGCAGGTCCGCACGCGCCCGACCTTCTCCGTGGTGACGAGCCCCGCCTGCTCCAAGACGCCGACATGCTTCTTCATGCCCGTGAGGGTCATGTGGAACTTCTCGGCAAGGTCCGTGATTGAAGCGTCTGCACGCTCCGAGCTGCTCCAGAACGCCGCGTCGGGTGGCGTCCGAGAGCGCGGCGAACGAGGCATCGAAGCGGGCCCGGCTATACTGAACCATGCAGTTCAGTATACACACGGATTGGCGGCATGCAAGGGGAGGCAGAGCGCGCGCTGCGTTGCCGGCCGCCTTCACTCCCAAATCGACCTCATTTCGATGCAGATTCGATCGACTCGGCGATCACCAGGCCCTTGGTGCAATTCGCACGACGCTAGCTAAACGTCCGCACTTGAGCGGCGCACTCAGAGGTCTGCTCCCGGGGCGGGAGCGGTCTGTCGTCAATGACGGCTCACGACCGATTCTGTTCGCGGTAGGAACGCGCATTACTGCGCGCCCCCCGCACAGATCCGAGCGAGCCCAATTCAGGCACTCGGCTCCCACCTTGGGTGGTTGACGTCGAAGCGTTGCGGGGCCAGGGATGAAGGATGCGCGGGTGGCGGAAGCCAAGCGTCGAACGAGTCGCAGCATCCGCTCCCACGTCAGCGTAGCCTTCTGGCTGCGCCGCGAGAGCGTGCGCTTCCAGAGGACCGAACGTGATGGCGGAAACGCCAGGAGGGCCCGGCAGTTCGTCGGCACCGCGTGGTAGGCGAAGAAGCCCATGACGACCTGCTGTAGCCATTGTCCCTGTTCGGGGATCGGCTGGTGCATCCGCCGTCGCAGTTCGTCCTTCACCCGCTTGAGGGTTGCTCGCATGCGGTCGCCGCGGGTCTTCCGCAGAATCTGGAAATTGCCCGTGCGTGATTTCCCGCAGATGAGCGTGAAACCCAGAAAGGTGAACGTCTCCGGTTTGCCAAGCCCCTGCATTCTCGCGTCGGGCCGCCGCATGGCGACCAAACTCGATCAGCCGGGTCTTATCCGGGTGTAGCGACAGCGAGAACTCCTCCAACCGCTGTCGCAATTCCTCCAGAAACCGCCTGGCCTCAGTTTCGTGCTCAAAGCCCAGCACCACATCATCGGCATAGCGCACGAGGATCATGTCGCCGGTGGCGTGGCGCTTGCGCCACTGCTGCGCCCAGAGATCGAAGACATAGTGCAAGTAGGCGTTGGCCAGCAGGGGTGAAACCGTCGCCCCCTGTGGCGTGCCTACCTCGCCTTCCGTCACGATCCCTGTCTTCCAGCACTCCCGCCTTCAGCCATTTGCGAATCATCCGGAGAATGCGCTCGTCGCCGATCCGATGTTCCAGGAAACGGACGCAGCCATTCGTGGCTGACCGTCCCGAAGAAGTCTGCGGACGTCGAGAGCCGAGTATCCAGTTCACTTTCTTCCGTTCAATTCCAACAATCAGCGCGTCCAATGCATCATGCTGGCTGCGCTTCGGCCGGAATCCGTACGAGAAACCCAGAAAATCTTCCTCGTAGATGGCGTTGAGTACCGCCACGACTGCACGCTGGAGAATCTTGTCCTCCAGCGCGGCGATACCCAACGGCCGCTGCCGCCCATCCGGCTTGGGGATGTACTTCCGCCGGCTTGGCAGTGCCCGGTACGCGCCCCGATGGACTCGGTCGTGCAGAACCTGAAGATTGCTCTCCAGATCGGCCTCGTAGTCCTGCCACGTCACCCCGTCCACCCCCGGCGCCGCGTTACGCTTGAGTGCGTAAAACGACAGCCATAGCAGATCGAAATCGACGTGGTGGAGCAGCGCAGTGAACCGTCTCCTTCTTCCTTGCCTTTGCTGCTTGACGTACGCGTTCCAGCGCCTGTGACACGCGAGCCCGGATCTGCGTCCGGTGCGTGCTTTGCTGGTCCGCGTTTCCCTCGGCCCCCGCCCTTGGCTCCACCGACTCCGCCGCCGAGATACTTCCGGCATTGTTCGTCGGCTTCACAGCTACTACTGCGGGGTCTGACTTCTTGGATCCGTACATCACCGGCTACGGCTCCTCGCCTTCCCGGTACGGACCGGCGATGCCTCCGCCGGCCAGACCCAAGATCTCCCGGTTCCCATACAAAGAGCGTCCACACATGCCAGGGTCTCCGACCACGCCGGGCCGTCCGGGCGCTCGCACTAGCGCGCCCGTCCGTATTGCCTTCCACGTAAGTCGACCGTGTCGGCACCCGGGATGAAGTCTTTCGCGGCTCAATGGCTGGCCTATGCACTCCCCTATCAACGCTTCGCCTTCACCCTCACGGATGCCCACGCATGACTCGGGGCCATTGTGGATCGCTACACCTTCAGTGCAGCGGACTTTCACCACCTACTCCTTGCCGGTTTTCCCGGCGCACTTGAAAAACTCCTTAGCGACTTGCGCTGCGGATTTTTCAGGGGTCTCGGAGGACCAACCGAGTGACGATCGTCGATCCTGGGCCGTTTTACGAGGTCGACATTTTCGCTCGTCGCTCGTCAACACCCATCATTCGAGTTTTTCAACGGAATCGACCCATTGCGGTTGGTCGCGCTCCCAGAAAACAGCCGCGACGAGCGCCCGCTGGCTCCCGACCTGCGAGAATGCGGCAATGTTGCTGTCGGTGCGCTCGGCCTCGCCGGCTTGCTCGAGGATCCGCTTGCGAGCCGCGACGTAGCATCGGGCTGCATCGGTCAGTGTGAGTCCCCGCCGCGTGCGGGTCGGAAGACGCGTCCGAAGATGCGACTCCAGTTCGGAAACCTTGCGGGTCACCGTCGCGAGCGGCGTTCCGAGACGCCTGCTGGCGGCAGGGAGGCTCCCGGTTTCGACCGCCGCAATCAGAACTTGCATCGACTCGAGGCGATCGATGGTTCATTCCACAATTCGGAAGAGTTATTTTCGTTTATTCCGTTCGGCTGGCAGTTTCGTATTGCCTATCCTGCCTCGTGTGCGGGTCAGTGAGGCGATCGCCTCCCTGATCCAACGTTGCCCACTGTGTCCGTGACCGCGTTCGTGCCACACCATCCCTACGGCGAAACCTTCCACGGGGAACGGACAGTCAATCAGCTTGAGCTTGTGGGCACGGTCGTGTACTAGTCGTTCCGGGACCAGAGCCACGAAATCCGACTGAGCCACGATTTCGGCAACGAACAAGAATGAAGCCGCGGACAGCACCACATTGCGACGGTGTCCGAGGGCAGCCAGAACGTCATCCACTGGAGTGACGAAGCCACCTCCGCGAAGGGAGACGATCACATGCTCCAGCTGGGCAAATTCCTCGACCGTGATCCTGTTCCGTAGTCGCGGATGATTCCAGCGGCCGATGAGCACATAGCGCTCATCGAAAAGGTGCCTGGTGCGAAGACTGGGCGGCGCGGCTTCCGGCGTCATCAGCGCCAGGTCGACATCGCCAAGCGCCATCTGTGCTTCCAACTGTGCAATGTCCAGAGTGCGTATCGCCACACGCAGCCCGGGCGCCTTTGTCCTGAGTTCCACGACGAGCGGCTTGAGCACGGCCGCCTGCAAGTAGTCCGTGCAGGCGATAGCGACTGTCAACTTGGCCTTAGCAGGATCGAAGTCCCTGTGCGTGGCGATAGTGGCACGAACCTGATCGAGGGCTTGGCGCAACGGGTCGAGCAGCTCGATTGCCTTAGCGGTCGGCGTCATCCCACGTTGTGCGGGAATGAGCAATGGGTCATCGAACACATCCCTCAGACGACCCAGCTGGGCACTGACCGCTGGTTGACTCAGGTGCAGGCGGTCGGCCGCCTTCGTTACGTTCCGCTCCACTAGCAACGCCTCCAGTGTCACCAGCAGATTGAGGTCGAGGCGCTTGCTATCCATGAGATGGATAGTAGCCGAGAATTTCTGCGATTTCACATATAGCTCAGAGCGACCGAGAATTCGCGTTGTGGCCGACCCTCGTCGCGTCAGCCTTACCACACGCTAATGGACGTGGCGCGGGCCGGAGACGGTCTACCCCCTCAACACCAGAGAAATAGCATGAACCAAAAACCCTTGATTACTGTGGTCGGCGCCGCGAGCAAGCAAGGCCGCAGTGTCGCCCATGCCTTGCTCGACAGTGGGCGCTACCGGGTGCGGGCCCTGACTCGGCGCCGCGATAGCCGGGCCGCGCAAGTGTTGGCGCAGAAGGGTGCCGAGGTCGTGGACGCGCCCCTGCAACTCGGCATGCAGGCCGAGCTAACCGCGGCCATGCGCGACTCGGCAGGGGCGTTTTTGATGACCCCGCCCATCGTCAAGGTGCCGCCGTCGGAACTCGAGCTTACCCTCGGCCAGGAGTTGGCCAATGCGGCGGTGGCGGCCGGCGTCGAACACGTGGTCTTTAGCGGGCTCGAAAATGTCGAAGCGCGCACCGGCGGCACCAAGTGGGCACCGCACTTCACCGACAAGGCGAAGGTAGAGGCCTACATTCGCAGCCTGCCCATCCGCAGCTCGTTTGTGTATCTGGCGTTTTTCTACAGCAACTTCCTGGAATACTATGTGCCGCAACGCAGGGCCGATGGTCTGGCGTTTGCCATATACCTGCCGCCCGGCGTCCCCATGCCGTTCGTTGATCCGCTCACCGCCACTGGGCCGGCGGTGCGCGAGATGTTCGATCATCCGACGCAATACGCCGGCCAGAGCCTGCCGGTCATCGGCGAGATTCTCTCGGCGCAAGAGATGGTGGACACGTTTGTGCGCGTCACCGGGCAGCCTGCGCGCTACGCCTCCGCTTACGGGCGCGTCAACTTTTTGCGCCACTTTCCGACTTTTGGCGCCGACGAGCATTTCGTGCGCGAGTTGGTGGGCATGGTGGAATACGCAGTCGAATATGGCTACTACGCCCCCGAGCGCGACCTGACGTGGAGTCGGAAAATCGATCCGCATGCATTGACTTGGGAGCAGTTTCTGAAGCACAGCAATTGGCAAGGCGAGCTGCTGACCTATGGCGCAGCCACTGAGCCCAGTCACTCCCATCTCGAGCCCGCGTGAAACCAGCGACGCCGCATCGTCGGATCGTAGGTGTGGAACTCGGCTTCTACGCGACCATCTCATCAATCTCGTGTCCGCGACCGTGCCGGCTGCACTTGACCAAACGACGACCCCATGACAGATCGCACTGATTTCCGACTCAACTTCGACCCGACCCGCCAAGGCGCGTCGGGCATGCTGCGGACGCCGAAGGATGGTAGTAATGGCGATCAGCGCCTACCGTTACTTGTGGCCAGAATCCCGTCACACTTGTTACTCCACCCTCCGCGTCTGGCTGCAAAACTATCGCATGACCACGTTCCAGTCCGAAGACACGATAGATCGCTCTAATTCGGAGGCTGCGATGACCACGAGTAAATCGCCTGAGAAGGGCCGGAAAGAAGGACAGCACACCATGAACACGCCACCGATTGTCTCGCCGCAAGACTGGCAGGCTGCGCGCGAGCAGCTTCTCGTCAAGGAGAAGGCCCACACCCGCGCCCGTGACGCGCTGGCCGCCGAGCGTCGGCGGATGCCGTGGGTCGCCGTGGAAAAGTCATATGTGTTCGACGGGCCCAAGGGCAAAGCGAGCCTGCTCGACCTGTTCGAGGGGCGCCGTCAGCTGATCATCTACCGCGCCTTTTTCGAGCCCGGCGTGCACGGCTGGCCGGAGCATGCCTGCATTGGCTGTTCCCTGGGCGCCGACCAAGTCTCCCACCTCGCTCACCTGAACGCGCGCGACACGACCCTCGCGTATGCCTCGCGAGCACCACAGGCCGACATCGCGCGCCTGAAGGCGCGAATGGGCTGGGAAAAAATCCCCTGGTACACCATCACCGACAGCTTCGACGCCGACTTCGGCGTGGATGAATGGCACGGCCACAACGCGTTCATCCGCGACGGCGAGCGCGTGTTCCGCACCTACTTCATCAACGGCCGCGGCGACGAGGCGATGGGCACCGTCTGGAGCTACCTCGATATGACCGCGCTCGGGCGTCAGGAGACGTGGGAAGACTCGCCGAAGGGCTACCCGCAGAGCCGACCGTACAAGTGGTGGAACTGGCATGAGAGTTACGTCCCCAACTCCGCTCCCGACCCGAAGTGGGTCCAGGTCTCGGACGCCGGAGAGGCCGCTTTTCGGAAACGCGACGACTAGTCCGGTGAGGCGCGGCTTCGCTCACGCGGAGCCGTTGCTTTGAATTGCTTGCGGGCGAGACGTTGTTCAAGCTGCGCTGTACTGCTGTATCTCTTCACGCGTGTCCGCCTCGCGAAGCAAGCCACCGCCGACACTCCCATGGCGGGACCCTCAAGATTTTGGTTGAACGAGCGTCGCATCTGCTCCGCCTCGATGCAACGCGCTCCGTTACAAAATAAACACGGCCTGTTACAGAAGATATTGATGATGGGTGCCGTTGGCGATATTTCTACGCCACGCGGGGAAGGAGACGAACGGCGAAAAACCGGATCGAGGTTCACACGAGCAGGAATCGCGAAACGAGCCATGAACGATTATGAGTTTACCGACAGCCCTCCGTCCAGAGTGGGAAATGTTACCGCTCTTCGGCGTCTGCTGAATTGGTGGCGGAACCACGACTCCCACGAACGCTATCTCGCCGACGCAACGGATCACGCGGATCTCGAGCGCCGGCAGCGCGAACTCGAGCGCACCAGCACGGGGCCGGCGTTCGAGACGTTCAACCACTGATCCATTCGATGGCAACCCTCCAGACCACCCGCCTGGGCCTGTGCAACGGGCGCGTCGCCGCATGAACTCGGTGTGGAGATCGCTTGCCACACGCATCACAGCGTTCATCCGCAAGCGCATCGACGAGCATCGCGCCCGGCCCGTCGTCACGCGCCTCGACGCGATGGCGATGAGCGATCACGAGCTCCGCGACATCGGCTTGCGTCGTGCCGACGTCGAGCCTGGATGGCACTCGGAAGCACCCGCCATCCACGCGCTGACGGAGTTCGCGCGCTTCGATCACTTCTGAAAGGATGCTGGAGTAAAAGCCATGCGCCGGAACTCCGAACGATCTCGCATCACGTACTTTCCACTGTTCGCGCTGGCGATCGTCTGCATCGTGGCCATCGGCCTACGCTTGCTGCAGCACGACAGCGCAACCGCTTCGCCGGACGCGGTCGCCGACGCCCCGAGCTGGGTACTCCGCGGCATGCCCGGTCCGGGACATTCCGCGCTCGAGCCACTCGTCGGCAAGTGGAGCGTGCGCATGAGCGTTCACGCCCTTCTGGGTCGCACTCCGGACGATCCCCCGCTCGTATCCGAGGACCTGGTGGCGAGCAAGCAGTGGATCGCCGGCGGCCGCTACCTCGAAGACACGACCACTGGCTCCATGGCGGGACGCAGCTATTGGCGCCGCGGCTGGCTCGGCTACAGCAATGTCGATGAGCGATATGAATGGGTGACCGTCGACGCCATCAACGCGAACATGATGTCGTACGCCGGGCAACGCGGGTCCGGGCCGCACGCGCCCATCACGATGACGGGTATGTTCACCGATCAAGGCGTCACGGGAGAGCACAACGCAGGCAGGATCGTTTTAACGCGCACCGTGATCCACGTCTGCGCCAACGACCGCCACGCCATGGAGCTGTATGTCAGGCCGCCGGGCGGGGCCGAAGTCCTTGCGGTACGCATGGACTACACCCGCCTGCACAATGTGGCATCCCCATTGCCGGTGGCAGAATCCGTGTTCGCAAGGGGGCTTCCGTGGGACCACCCGGCAAGCCACGAGGAAAAGCAATGTCCCCCCGCGTTTCCGCAACTGTGACCATCTCGTCCGAGTCGTTGTCGATTTCGGCATCCGTCGTTCGTCGATACGCGGAAGTCCGGCCCCAATCCGTATCTGAATCCAGCAAGGAGGCTGCAATGAGCTACGTAGACGCATTTGTTGCGGCAGTACCCACCGCCAATCGCGAAAAGTACAGAAAGCACGCCGAGGTAGCGGCGCTCTCGTTCAAGGACCATGGCGCGCTCAAGGTCGTCGAGTGCTGGGGAGACGACGTTCCCGATGGCAAGGTCACGTCGTTTCCGATGGCGGTCAAGCGCAAGGACGACGAGACCGTGGTGGTCTCGTGGGTGATCTGGCCCTCGCGCAAGGTCCGCGACGAAGGGATGAAGAAGGTGATGGCGGACCCGCGCTTACAGCCGGACGTCAATCCGATGCCGTTCGACGGTCAGCGCCTGATCTTTGGCGGCTTCGAACCGATCGTCGAGGTATGAGCGACCAATGAGCGCAGGGGTTACGCAACCCATCGATCGCGCGCCGCCGAAGGCAACGCGTCGCGAATGGATCGGCCTCGCGGTCATCGCGCTGCCGTGTCTCGTGTACGCGATGGACCTCACGGTGCTGAACCTCGCGCTACCCGCGATCAGTGCGGAGTTGCGGCCCACCAGTTCGCAGCTGCTGTGGATCATCGATATCTACGGTTTCATGGTCGCCGGCTTCCTCATCACCATGGGGACGCTGGGCGACCGCATCGGCCGCCGCAAGCTGCTCCTGCTGGGCGCCGCCGCGTTTGCCGCCGCGTCGACCATCGCCGCGTTTTCGAGCAGCGCCGAGATGCTGGTAGCGATGCGCGCGCTGCTGGGCATCGCGGGCGCCACGCTCGCGCCCTCGACCCTTTCGCTCATCCGAAACATGTTCCACGATGAGCACGAGCGTCAGCTCGCCATCGGCGTGTGGATCGCGAGCTACTCGGTCGGCGGTGCGATCGGGCCGCTGGTCGGCGGCGTGCTGCTGGAGTACTTCTGGTGGGGCTCCGTGTTTCTGGTCGCCGTGCCGGTGATGATCTTGCTGCTGCTGCTCGGGCCGACGCTGCTGGCCGAATACCGCGACCCGAACGCCGGGCAGGTCGATCTCGTCAGCGTTGCCCAGTCGTTGACGTCGGTGCTTGGCATTGTGTACGCGTTGAAGCAGTTCGCTGAGCGCGGTTTCGCGTGGGCGCCGGCCTTGCTCCTCGCGGCCGGCCTTACGTTAGGCGTGCTGTTCGTGCGCCGGCAGAGCCGCCTCGCCTACCCGCTGCTCAATACCACCTTGTTCCGCCAGTCGAAGTTCTCCGCCGCGATTGCCGCCTACGGACTATCGAGCCTGGCGATGTTCGGCGTCTACATCTTCATTACGCAATACCTGCAGCTCGTGCTGGGATTGACGCCTCTGCAGGCCGGGGTTGCGACGCTGCCGTGGGCTCTCGCGTTCGTGGTGGGCTCGCTCGTCACCCCGCGGCTCGCTCGCCGCTGGTCTCCGGTGTCGATCCTGGTGTGGGGACTCGCGACTTCGGCGCTGGGCTTCGCACTGCTGGCGCTGGTCGACGGGCCCTATGCCATCGCCGTGCTTGTGACAAGTACCGTGATCATGAGTGCCGGCATGGCGCCGGTCTTCACCGTCGGAAACGAAATGATCATTACAGCCGCACCCCCGGAACGCGCGGGTGCGGCATCGGCTCTCTCCGAAACGAGCTCCGAGTTGAGCGGCGCACTCGGCATCGCAGTCTTCGGCAGCCTGGGCATGGTGGTGTATCGGTCGACGCTTGGCGACGCGCTGCCGACGTCGATTCCGCCAACCACGGCCGCCGACGCCATGGCCACGCTCGGCGGTGCCATGGCCGCCGCGAGCACGCTACCCGAGCGCCTCGGCGACCTGGTGCGCACGTCTGCCGGCGAGGCATTCACCACCGCGCTGCAGATCAACACCTTGGTAGGCTCCGCAGTCATCGTGACGGCAAGCGTCGTCGCGGCGCGGATTCTCCGTGATGCCGAGTCCTTGGCCGCTGCTGGTGCGAAGTGAATCGACGCGACGCCTAGCGCACCCTTTCCACGGCTGCGCTGAAGACGTAGCCGGCCCTGCGTTCAGTGCGGATGTACTGCGGTTCCGATGGATCGGCCTCGATCTTGCGGCGCAGCCGAAGGATCTGGACGTCAATGGAGCGATCGTAGACCTCGGCGTTATGCAGGCGAGAAAGCTCGAGCAATCGGTCACGGCTCAGGACACGCTGCGGTGCCGACAGGAAGGCCATCAACAGGCTGAATTCGCCGTTGGTCAACTCGAGCGTCCGGCCGCTCGCGGACTTGAGTTTGCGCAGCCCGACGTTCAACTCCCACGTGCCGAAGCGGTACGCGCGCACGCGCGCCATTTCGTCGGCGATCGTGGCGTTCGCTTTGGCCCGCCGCAGAAGCGCACGGATGCGCGCCAGCAACTCCCGCGGCGAGAACGGCTTGGTCAGGTAATCGTCTGCGCCGAGCTCCAGGCCCATGACCCGATCCGCTTCGTCGACGCGACCGGTCAGCATCAGGATCGGAACGGTCGACTCGGAACGCAGCCGCTGCGCGATCTGCATTCCGTCCTCGCCCGGAAGGCGCAGGTCGAGAATGATGGCGTCGATCGATTCCCGGGCGATGACGTTGGCCAATTCCCGGCCATTCGCCACCGTGGTCACGCGCAGGTCGTTCTTCGAAAGATACTCGGAGATGAGCGAACGCACGGCTGCATCGTCGTCGAGGGCAACGACGTGAGAGGGCAGCGTCGTGGTGGCGTCGCTGCCGATTTCCTGCGGCATCACGGAGGTGTTCATGAGCGCCCGCCGGCACTATGGTCGCACAATTCCGTCGGGCACGTGTCGTTCGGAGGGTGCGAGACAATTACAAATGTAACCCGCGGTCGCTCGCGTAAAATCGCATGAATGGTGTAGGGTTATGATTGCTCAGGCTGCGGCGTACGACGCATTTCACACAATGGTTCGGACGACGGCGTGGTTTCTGTTCATGCTAGGACCGGGCGCATGAGTCCGAAGCGGCAGACCGCATCGCTCGCAAAGGCTCCACTGATACGCATCATCGGGGTCGACCGCGCCATGTTCGATCTGCTGGTCGAATGGTTGACCTCGGCCGGCTTCGCCGTCGCCAACGGGGGCGCGGAGCGAGCCCGCGCAACGCGCTGCCATAGCCATTGTCGATGTCCCCTTTACGCGTCATGGTGGACGTGACGCGGTGCAGCGTGTTGCAGCGCAGTATCCGGGCATACGCATACTCGCCTTGTCGCCGACCTTCTTTTCCAACGTCAGTTGTGGGGGCAATTGCGCGCGTGCCCTGGGCGTGGATGGCGTGCTTCCAAAGCCCGTGGCCCGGGACGACCTGATCGCCGCGATCCGCGACCTCATGCATCCGCACCGATGAGCGATACAGGCGGATCGACCTTCGCCACGTCGCGGCACCTTACCCGACGCAGCGTGGCGTGGACCGGCGGGCTGCTGATCGCGATCATCGTCGCGATGGCGGCGTTCGACATCGTTCGCAGCTATCACCACGCGGTCGAGGAGACCGGGCGCGAGCTCGATACTCAGGCACGGATCATTGCGGAGCAAACCGCGCGCAGCGTGCAGGCCGTGGACATCGTCCTGCGGCACGTCGCCACCGAGTTTCAGCGCGGGCGGCTGTCGAAGTTGAGCCCCGCGGAACTGCATGCATACCTGGATGGGCAGGCGGTGGGGCTCACTCAGGTCGACGGCTTCGCGATGCACGACGCCAGCGGCGAGGCTCTCGCCATTTCGTGGCTGCCGCCCGAAACGAAGCTCGAGGTCGCGCACCTGGAAGCGTTTACTCGCGTTCGCGACGACCCGCGAGCCGGCCTTCACGTAAGCCCCGCGGTGCACAGCCCGAGCGACGGCCAGTGGATGCTTCCGCTCGCGCGTCGCCTCGAAACGCCAACCGGCGAGTTTGCCGGGGCGATAGGTGCCCGCGGCCGCATCGATTACTTCCAGCAGTTCTATCGCAACATCGGCCTCGAACCCGGGACGAACGTCAGCCTTGCGCACCGGAACGCAACCCTGATCGCGCGTCATCCGCCGGTCGAGTCGGCCATCGGTCAGCCCTACCCTTTGTTCGAAACGGTGCTGGCCAAGCACGGCGAAGGGCAGTCCGGAGCCTTGCGCAGGGTCAGTCCGATCGATGGCGTCGAGCGGTTCGCCGCAGCGCAATCCGTGCCCGGTCTTCCGCTCGAGGTGCACGTCACGCGCGACGCGGACGTGGCGCTCGCATCCTGGCGCGAGATGGCTTGGGGCACCGCCGCGCGCACGCTCGTGCTTGCCGTGCTTGCGGTTGTGCTGATCGCTCTCCTCATACGACAACTCGAGCGGCTGGCGTCGGTGCGCGATTCCCTCAACGCGTCGCACGAGCGGTTCGCCCTCGCGGTGGCCGGCTCCAACGACGGGATCTGGGACTGGGACCAGTGCACGAACATGGTGTTTGCTTCGGCGCGCACGCGCGAGCTGCTCGGGTTACCGCCGGGACCAGAGTCGACGGCGAGCGCCGAATGGTTCGCGCAATTGCACTTCCATTCGGAAGACGCGCCGCGTCGCGCCGCGGCGATGGAGGCCCACCTGGCCGGCAAGACGCCGCTGTACGAAGGCGAGTATCGCGTCCGTCATGTGGATGGCACCTACCGTTGGGTGCGCATCCGCGGCATGTGCGTACGCGACGCCGACGGCAAGGCGCTGCGCATGGCCGGGTCCGTCAGCGATGTCGACGCCCAGAAGCGCGCCGAACAGGCGTTGCGCTTGTCGGAGGAGCGTTACGCCATCGCGATGACCGGCTCGAACGAGGGTCATTGGGTCTGGGACATCGCGACCGACGAGCTGTACGCGTCGCCGATGGTAAAGCAGATCTTCGGATTGGGCGCCGACGAGACGCTGACGACCCGCGCTGCCTTTATGGAGCGAGTGCAGGTTCTATCCGGGCGACCTTGAGGCGGTGCAGCGCAACGTCGGCGACCACGTGGCCGGACGGACGCCGCGGCTCGAGCATGAGTACCGGATCGTGCTGCCCGACGGCGAGATTCGCTGGATCCAGTCGCGCGGGCAATGCTTTCGCGACGCGGACGGCCGGCCCGTGCGCATGGCCGGCGCCTCGATCGTCATCACCGAACGCAAGCGCGCGGAGGAGGCGCTGCAACAATCGGAGCAGCGTTATCAACTGGCGATCGCCGGCGTCAACCAGGGCGTGTGGGATTGGGAGCTCGCTACCGATACGGTATTCATGTCGGCCCGCGCGCAGGAACTGCTGGGCCGTGAACCCGGTCCCCAAGTGCGGCCGCGGCGCGATTGGATATCGCAATGGGAGTATCACCCGGAAGACCGCGTTCGCGTGCGCCAGGCGCTGGCGGACTACCTGCACGGTAAGACGCGAACGTTCGAAGTCGAGTATCGGTTGCGGCAAGCGTCCGGCGAGTGGCGCTGGTATCGCGATCGTGGCGTGGCGCTACGCGACGAAGACGGTAGGCCGTACCGGATGGCGGGATCGATCGAGGACCTGACCGACCGCAAGGACGCCGAGGCGCAGCGCGATCGCCTCGAGGTTCAGCTGCGTCAGGCGCAAAAGCTCGAAGCCATCGGAACGCTTGCCGGCGGCGTCGCGCACGACTTCAACAACATCCTCGCCGCGATCCTGGGCTATGGCGAGCTGGCGCAGAAATCGGCCCGGGCAGGCACGGCGCTGCGCGGTTATGTCGATGCCGCGATGAGCGCCGGCATGCGGGCGAAGGCACTGGTGCAACGCATCCTCGCCTTCAGCCGCAGCGGTATGGGCGAGCGCGTGCAGGTGCATGCGCAATCCGTGGTCGCCGAAGTGCTCGATATCGTCGAAGGCGCGCTCCCGGCAGGTGTGACGCTCGAGCGCACGCTCGCGGCCGGCGACGCCGCGGTACTCGGCGATCCGACGCAATTACATCAGGTGGTGATGAATCTGTGCTCCAACGCCGTCCAGGCAGTCGATGGCGAGGGCCGTGTCACGGTTGCGGTCGACACCGTTGCGTTGAGCGAGCCGCGCCTCGTTACCACGTGCAGCCTGTCGCCCGGCGAATACATACGCCTGCGAATCGAGGATACCGGACCCGGAATCGACCCGCAGGTGGTCGATCGCATCTTCGATCCCTTCTTCACGACCAAGAGCGCCGGCGTCGGGACCGGGCTGGGACTGTCACTCGTGCACGGGATCGTGACGGACCTGGGCGGCGGCATCGACGTCGCCAACCGGCCGGGCGTCGGCGCCGCGTTCACCGTGTACGTGCCGCGGCAAGGCGACGTCACGGCGCCGAGGAACGTCGAAGAACCGGTGCGCGCCGGCAGCGGCGAGACGATCATGCTCGTCGACGACGAAGTGGCCCTCGTGCGCCTCGGCGAAGAGATGATGGCGAAGCTTGGTTACGAGCCGGTCGGCTTCGTCTCGAGTACTTCCGCGCTCGATTCGTTCCGTGGCGCGCCCGATCGCTTCGACGCGGTGTTGTCCGACGAAGCCATGCCCGGCATGACCGGCTCCGAACTCGCCGAACAGATTCACCGCATCCGTCCCGACGTCCCGATCGTGCTGATGACTGGGTTCACCACGCCCGCACTCGCGACACGTGCGCGCGATGCCGGCGTCGTCGAAGTCCTGACTAAGCCCCTCGTAGCGCGCGACATGGCGCGCTCCCTCGCGAACGCGTTGCGCCATTGAACGCGACGCCACGCGTGCTGTTGCAATTGAAACCGCGCTAGCTCCACCCTGAAATTTTCGAGCAACCGAGGCGCGTGACAATGCTGCCGAGGAGGCTCTATGCGAAAACAGACGCTGAAGCAGCGGTTGGCGATCGCGTTGCTCGCGACGTTGGCTTCGATGGCGTGCATGCTCGTCTTCGTCCTCGCGCCTCTAATGACCGCGTGAGCGGCTTGACAGGGAAAAGCTCGCTGATGAATCGCACCATCGCGTCGACTCTGCTCCTGGTCGCGATCCTCGCGATCGGCGGCGGACTCGCTGCCTGGAAGTACTCGTCGATCCGGGCGGCGGCGGCGTCATCCGCCAACCAGCCGGAGCCGATGGAATCTGTAACGGTTGCGGTTGCCAAGGAGCGTACGCACCGGCCCGCGGCAACGGCGATCGGGACGGTGCTGGCGCTGCGATCGGTGACTTTGCGCAACGAACTGGCCGGCACCGTTCGCAAGGTCACGCTGAAGTCCGGAGAGGTCGTGGAGGCAGGCTCGGTGCTGGTGGGGCTCGACGTGTCGGTCGAGGAAGCCGATCTCAGGGCGCAGATCGCCCAGGCCGAGCTTGCGAAGACGTCGCTCGCGCGCCTGGAGCGCTTGCGCGAGTTCAAGGCAACGTCGGAGATCGAGGTGGACCGCGCACGCGCCGAGCGCGACGTCGCCGTGGCGCAGATCGCACGCACGCAAGCCATTATCGAGCGCAAGACCATACGCGTGCCCTTCAAGGCGCGCGTCGGCATAGCGGACGTGCACCCGGGACAATACCTGAACGAAGGGACTGCGTTGACGACCCTGCAAAGCATCGACGACGCCGTGCACGTGGATTTCACGATCCCGCAGGACGTCGCAAGCGGCCTGCGCAAAGGCGACAGCATCGAAGTGTCTGCCAATGGCAACGGAGGGCCGATCGTCGCGAAGATTGCCGCGCTCGACGCCCGCGTCGATCCGGCCACGCGCAACGTCGCCGTCCGCGCGCGGATCGAGGGTGCGGCGGCCGCCCACGCGCCGGCGCCCGGCTCGTCGGTGCGCGTGAGCGTCGGCGTCGGCGCGCCGAGCAAAGCGGTGGCGATTCCTGCCAGCGCGTTGCGCAAGGGCCCTGGCGGGGATCACGTGTTCGTGCTCGCGCCGGACAAGGACGGTAAAGCGCGCGCGCAACTTCGCCCGGTGCAGGTTGCCGCAATGCTGGGCGACGAGGCTTTGATACAGAACGGGCTCGCGGCCGGCGAGCAGGTCGCCGCTTCCGGATCGTTCAAGCTGCGCGACGCCGGGCTGGTCGGGATCGCGGACGCCGGCACGCCGCCGCCAAGCCGCGTGGCGGGCGGTAGCTGACGATTCGTTCCCGCGACGCACTAGACGTCCTGGAAGCCATGCGTTCTTTCACCGACATCTTCATCAAGCACCCCGTCCTCGCGGTGGTCGTCAATCTGGTGATCGTGCTGATCGGAGCGCGCGCGCTGATGACGCTGCCGGTTCAGCAGTACCCGGACCTTCAGAGCTCCTCGGTGGTGATCACCACCGTCTACACCGGGGCCAGCGCGGAAACCGTGCGCGGCTTCCTCACCACGCCCATCGAACGCGCCGTGTCGGCGATCGGCGGCGTGGATCATGTCGAGTCGACCAGCCGTGCTGGCGTGAGCACGGTCACCGTTCACCTCAAGCTCAACCATGACAGCACCGCGGCGCTGGCAGAGGTCACCGCCCGGCTGCAGCAGGTGCGCTCCGAGCTGCCGGCCGAGGCAGAGCCGCCGGCGGTCGAGGTGCAGCGCGCAGATCGGCCATACGCGGCGTTCTACCTGAGCTTCAACTCCAACGAGCGCAGCGTTTCGGCGATTACCGACTACCTGGTGCGCACGGTGCAGCCGCAGCTTGCCACGATCGAAGGCGTGCAGCGCGTCAGCAACAACGAGGGCGGGCGCAACATTGCGATGCGCGTATGGATCGATCCGGACCGCCTCGCCGCATTGCGGCTGACGCCCGGCGATCTGCAGGCGGCGCTCCAGCGCAACAACTTTCTTGCTGCGGTTGGCCAGACCAAGAGCAACCTCGTCCAGGTCAACCTGCTCGCCAACACCGATTTGCGCTCGGTCGACGAGTTCAAGCAACTGATCGTGGCCGAGCGCAACGGTGCGATCGTCCGCCTGGCCGATGTGGCGCGCGTCGAGCTCGGGGCCGAAGAGGCGCAGCTCGTTGCCAAGTACAACGCGCAGGAGGGCGTTTACCTCGGCGTGTGGCCGGTTCCCGGCGCCAACGAGCTCGAAGTAGCGGGACGACTGCGCGAGGCGATGGAGCGGATTCGCCCGACGCTGCCCAAGGACATCGAGATGCGCCTGGTCTGGGACGGCACGATGTTCATGCGCGACGCTCTGACCGAAATCAGTAAGACCCTGGCCGAGACCATCGCGATCGTCGCGCTAGTCGTTTTCCTGTTCATGGGCTCGATGCGCACCGCGCTGGTTCCGCTGGTGGCGATGCCCGTTTCGCTGATCGGTGCGGGAATCGTCATGTACGCGTTCGGCTTCAGCCTGAACCTGCTCACGATCCTCGCTATCGTGTTGTCGGTTGGACTCGTGGTCGACGACGCGATCGTCGTGGTCGAGAACGTCGAGCGCCATGTGCGCGAGGGCAAGACGCGGCTCGAGGCGGCGCTGGTTGGCGCGCGCGAGCTCATCGGACCGATCATCGCGATGACGATCACGCTGGCCACGGTCTACGCGCCGATCGGACTGCAAAGCGGGCTTACGGGGTCGCTCTTCCTCGAGTTTGCGATGACGCTCGCCGCTGCCGTGGTCGTGTCGGGCATCGTCGCGATCACGCTGTCGCCGGTCATGAGCTCGCGTTTCGTGCATCCGCATGGGGAACAGGGGCGACTGACCACGCTCGTCAACCAGGCGTTCGAGTCCGTGCGCAGCGCGTACTCGCGTGCGCTCGACGTCGCGCTTCGGGATGCGCTGGCGCGATCGTCGCAGCGTCGCTCCTGATCACGGCTGCGGCGTGGCCGCTGTACCAGTTCTCGCGCCAGGAGCTGGCGCCGGTCGAGGACCAGCGCCACATCAGCCTGTTCTTCCAGGCGTCGCCGGACGCTTCGCTGAGCGCCACCAACCGCGAGCACCTGCGAAGTGGTTAAGGCGGTCAGCGCGTTCCCGGAAACCGAGTTCACGTGGTCGCTGACGGCGAACTGGGGCGGCTTCGGTGGCATGGTGGCCAAGCCATTCCGCGAACGCGACCGCTCGACCGAACAGATGTACGGCGAGGTGTACGGCGCGGTATCGCAGGTGCCGGGACTGCGGGTATTCCCTCGCCTCGATCCGCCGTTGCCGACACCCGGCCAATACGACGTCGAGCTGATTTTGCAGAGCGACGCCCCGGTCGAGCAAATGCTGGAAACGGTCGGCAAGGTGGTCGGCGCCGGCTTCCAGAGCGGGAAGTTCCTCTATGTCGACAGCGACCTCAAGATCGATTTGCCCGAGGCGCGGGTCGTGCTCGACCGCGAGCGCATCGCCGACCTCGGGCTCGACCTCGCAAGCGTGGGTCGCGAGCTTGGCACCCTGCTGGGCGGCGACTACGTCAACCGCTTCAACTTCTTCGATCGCAGCTACAAGGTGATTCCGCAGATCGGCGACGAAGCGCGCGCGAACCTCGGCCCCCTGCTCGATCTCAAGATCAAGACGCCGCGGGGTGAACTGGTGCCGGTGTCGACCTTCGCGCACATCGAGACCAGTACGGCGCCGCGCACGCTCAATCGCTTCCAGCAGCGCAACGCGGTGCGGGTCTTCGGCGGCGTCAAGCCCGGCGTCACCAAGGAAGAGGGCCTGCGCGTACTGGAAGAGGCCGCGACGGCTGCGGGCGGCTCGCGCATCGCGCTCGATTATGCCGGCGAGTCGCGCCAGATCCGCCACGAAGGTTCGGCGCTCGCGGTGACGCTGGGCTTCTCGCTGGTCCTCATCTATCTCGTGCTCGCCGCCCAGTTCCAGAGCTTCCGCGACCCGCTGATCGTGCTGCTGGGCTCGGTGCCGCTCGCGATCTCGGGCGCGCTCGTGTTCAGCTTTCTCGACCTCACGACGATCAACATCTACTCGCAGGTGGGGCTGATCACGCTCGTCGGCCTGATCGCCAAGAACGGCATCCTGATCGTCGAGTTCGCGAACCGGCGCCAGGCCGACGGATTGGAGCGACTGGCCGCAGCTGCGCGACGCCGCGCTGACCCGGCTGCGGCCCGTGCTGATGACCTCGGCGGCCACCGTGTTCGGCCACCTGCCGCTGGTGCTGGTGTCGGGGCCCGGCGCCGCGGCGCGCAACAGCATCGGCACGGTGCTGGTCTCGGGCATGGTGTCGGCACCATCTTCACGCTCTTCGTGGTGCCGGTGTTCTACTCGTTGATCGCCAAGGTGCATACACGGGCCACGCGGAGAGCGATCGCCGACACCGCGGCTCGCGCTGGCGGCCGCGGAGGTAGGATGAGCGCGATCGTCACGCCGGCTCGCGGCGTGCCGCAGCGGCTTGCTCGCCGCCTGCAGCCTTGCCCCGCCCTACGAGCGTCCGGCGGCTCCGGTAGCGGCCGATTGGCCGGCGGCCCGGCGTACGCCGCGCGCACCGCGAAAGACGCGTAGCCGCCGCCGACATCGCGTGGCAGGAATTTCTTCGTCGACGAGCACCTGCGCGAGCTGATCGCGCTCGCCCTCGCCAACAACCGCGACCTGCGCGCGTAGCGGCGCTCAACATCGAGCAGGCGCGCGCGCTGTACCAGGTCCAGCGCGCCGACCTCTTCCCGACGATCGAACGCGCAGCCTCGATGCTCGCGCAGCGCGTGCCCGGCGACCTCTCGCGCAGCGGCGAGACCAACACGGCCCATGTGTACGACGCGAGCATCGGCTTCAGCGCGTACGAGCTCGACTTGTTCGGCCGCGTGCGAAGCCTCAACGACCAGGCATTGCAGGAGTTCTTCGCGACGGAGGAAGCGCGTCGCAGCGTCCAGATCAGCCTCATCGCCGAAGTGGGCAACGCGTACCTGACGCTGGCCGCCGACCGCGAGCGCCTCAAGCTCGCGCGCGAGACGCTCGCCAACTCAGCACGCCGCGTACGAGCTCGTCAAGCACCGTTTCGACGCCGGCGTAGCCACGCAACTGAGCCGTGCGGCAGGCGCAGACCACCGTCGATTCGGCGCGCGCGGACATGCCGCGCTTCACGAGCCTGGTCGCGCAGGACGAGAACGCTCTCACGCTCCTGGTGGGCGCGCCGGTGCATGCGGCGAGCTGACGCCGCAAGCGCTTGGCGGAGGTTTCATCGATGGCCGAGTTGCCGGCCGGGATTGCCCTCCGAGGTCCTGCAGCGCCGGCCCGACGTCCTCCGGGTCGAGCATCGGCTGCAGGCAGCCAACGCGAACATCGGTGCGGCACGCGCAGCGTTCTATCCGACGATCACGCTGACGGCGGCCGGCGGCGTCGCCAGCGGCGCCCTCTCCGCACTCTTCAGCGGCGGCGCCGGTGCCTGGACCTTCCTTCCGCAGATCGTGCTGCCGATCTTCGACGGCGGACGCAACCAGGCCAACCTCGATGCCGCGCAGGCCAGTCGCGAGATTTCGGTCGCCGAATACGAGCGCGCGATCCAGGGCGCATTTCGCGAGGTCGCCGATGCCCTCGCGCAGAGCGGCACGCTGGGCGAGCAACTCGAAGCGCAGCAGTCGCTGGTCGACGCTAACGCCGATACCCACCAACTGTCGCAGATGCGCTTCGATCATGGCGTCGAAAATTACCTCGCGGTGCTCGACGCGCAACGGTCGCTGTATGGCTCGCAGCAGGACTTGATTACCGTCCGGCTGTCACGCCTGTCCAATCAGCTGACGCTCTACAAGGTCCTGGGCGGCGGCTGGAGTGACAGGGACGAGAAGGTCGCGATGAGCATCGAAAGGTGACGTCGTGATTCACAGTCGAAGCGTTGGTATCGGGCCATGCGCGCGAAGCTAAAGCAATGGCGCGTCGCCATTTCCTCCCGGCATGCGGCGAGGCGCGTCCTGTTTCTCGCGATCCTGCTGCTGCCTGGATCCGTGATCGTGTTGCCGCTGCTGTGGTGGCTCGACCGCCAGGCGACGCGAAGCGCCTCGCCGCGGAGCGGTCGCGATACCACATAGGTTCTATCGCACCGCTGCTTGACAGGAGCTGTCGAATGCCGCTCGCGCGCACCGTACGGCGAAGGGATCGGATGCGGGCAGACCATGAGCGCGGCTCCGAGCGCCGCAAATACAGCAAATACAAAGTCCGGTCGCTGGAAACAGTTCACCGGTCGTTTTGCTCCCGCCAAAAGATGCCTCGACAGGAACCGCGGCGTCATGCGATTCCGGCGGGCTGCAAGTACCACTTTGCCAACAGGGTTTTAGACCGGCTCTCTGCTCGGAGAGAGCTTGACGGTCGCATTACGTGTAGATACACTATAATCAGATACGTGTAGATACACGATATGGCAACCGAGCATGAAGGCGCCGAGAAGGAACCCGAATCCGCAGTTGGCCGAGGTGAGAGCGGTAGCCACGCAGTGCACATGCCTGAACCTGCGCCGCATTACTCGCAGGGTCACGCAGCGGTTCGATGAATGGCTCGCGCCGGCGGGGTTGCGGTGCACTCAGTTCTCACTGCTGGGGATGCTGCACGCGCCGGACCCGGTAACCGTGTCGGCGCTCGCGGAGAAGCTGGACGTGGACCGCACGACGCTGACGCGGAATCTGCAGCTGCTGACGCATCGCGGCCTCGTGTCGATCGTCGATGGCCGCGATGCCCGAAGCCGGACAGTGTTGTTGACCATGCAGGGGCGCCGGGCCTTTGCACGCGCGCTGCCGCTATGGCGCAAGGCGCAGGACGAGGTGAATGCAAGCCTGGGCAGCGAGGAAGTGGTTCGGCTGCACCATGCGCTGGAGCGTTCCTTGTCGCGCCTGGCGAACGGGTAAGGACGCTCAATCACGGAGGCCATGGCCTTCTATTTTCGATCGAAGCCCTCTATGTACAGGTCCCTGCGCAACCTTGACCCAAAGTCTTCGTGGGCGACGCGCATCGCGGCGTGGCGGCCACCGCGTCACGGCGCCGGCGTGGCCGTCATGCTCGTGGCGATCGTGCTTGGCGGCTGTTCGCCACCACCGCCGGAGCCCGCGCAGCCGCGGCCGGTCCGGCTGATCGAAATCGGCTCCGCTTCGAGCGTCGAGTCGCTGCAGCTCGCGGGCGAGATCAAGGCGCGTTACGAAGCGCGGGTCGGTTTTCGCATCGGCGGCAAGATCCTGCGCCGCCATGTCAATGTCGGTGACCGCGTCAAGCCAGGAACCACGATCGCGGAGCTCGATGCGACCGACTACCGTCTCGCTGCCGATTCGATCGCCGCCCAGCTCAAGTCCGCACAGGCCGAGCTCGCCTTTGCCCGCGACGATCTGCAGCGTTACCAGGAATTGCGCGACCAGCAACTGGTCAGCGGCGCCGAATTCGACCGTCACCAGACGACGACTGCGACGCTGCGCGAGCGACTGGCGACCCTGACGGCGCAGCTCGAGCAGGCGAAGAACCAGGTCGCATACGCGCGCCTCGCGGCGGATCACGAGGCGATTGTCGTCGCCGTGCTCGCCGAGGCAGGCCAGGTCGTGACGGCCGGCCAGCCGGTCGCGGTGCTGGCCCGACCCGACGAACTCGAAATCGCCATCGACGTGCCCGAGGATCGGCGCGATGCGGTCGTGCGCGCGCAGGCGATCAAAGTCTCGCTCTGGGCGCAACCGGGGGCGTCGCTGACGGGCCGGTTGCGTGAACTGTCCGCAAGTGCGAGCCCCGCGTCGCGCACTTACTCGGCGCGAGTCTCGCTGCCCGGGCGGCCGGACTGGGTGCAGATCGGAATGTCTGCCACTGCCGAGGTTAGCGGTCAGTCGTTGCCGGGACACGTCGTTCCCCTTTCGGCGATCTTCCAGCGCCACGCCGACGCGGGTGGCGAAGCGCGCGTATGGGTCGTGAACCCGGAAGCCACGTCGGTTGCGAGCGTTCCGGTCGGGCTGGGTTCACCGGCCGGCGACAACGAAATCATCGTTTACGGTCTTTCTCCGGCCAGCGCATCGTCACTGCGGGCGCGTCGCGGCTGCGAGAAGGTGCGCCGATCAAGGCGCTGGCACCATCGGGACTGGGCGCGTCCCCCGTCGAACGCGGGCCGACTGCGACGCATTCGGTCGAGAGCGGCAAGTTGCCGGGCGCTGCGCCCGTTACGCCGGCCAACGCTGCAACCGGCAACCCGCGATGAGCCGCTTGAATCTCAGCAAGTGGGCACTTCGTCACCGCGCGCTGGTCACGTTCTCGATGGTGCTGCTGTTCCTCGGCGGCGTGCAGGGCTACCGCTCGATTCACCAGCGGGAGGATCCGGACTTCAGCTTTCGGGTCATGGTCGTGCGCACGCTCTATCCGGGAGCGACCGCGCAGGAAGTCGCCGACCAGGTCACCGACGTCATCGAGAAGAAACTGCAGGACCTGCCGTCGCTCGACTATCTCAAGAGCTACTCCAAGCCCGGCGAGTCCGTCATCTTCGTCACGCCTCGCCAGGATCTTCCGCGCAACGAACTCCCCAACATCTGGTATCAGACGCGCAAGAAGGTCGGCGACGCGCGCCTGTCTCTCCCGCCGGGCGTCATCGGACCGTTCTTCAACGACGAATTCGGCGACACCTATGCCGTTCTCTATGCGTTCTCCGGCGAAGGCTTCACCAACCGGGAGCTGAAGGACGTCGTCGACGACGTGCGCCAGCAGTTGCTCCGCGTTCCCAACGTCGAGAAGGCGGAGCTGATCGGCGTCCAGGAAGAACGCATCTACGTGGAGTTCTCGGAGTCGAAGCTCGCCCAGCTCGGGCTCGATGCACAGTCGATCGGGGCTGCGCTGCAGGCGCAGAACGCGATCGCGCCCGCGGGAACCATCACGACGGCCCGGTTGGACCTTCCACTGCGCGTCGACGGCAGCTTTCGCTCGCTCGACGACGTGCGCAATCTGCGCTTAGGGTCGGACGGCTCGACGCTGCGCATCGGCGACATCGCGACCGTGCGGCGCGGCTACGTCGATCCGCCCGAATCCAGGATGCGTTTCAACGGGCGCGAGGTCATCGGCCTGGGAATCGTCCCTAATACGGGTGTCGACGTGGTTCAAGCTCGGCAGCGCGCTCGACGCGGCGCTGGCGCGGATCGAAGCGAGCCTGCCGGTCGGGATCGACGTCGAGCGCGTCGCGAACCAGCCGAGCGTCATCAAGACGGCGATCGGCGAATTCACGCGCACGTTTCGCCGAAGCGCTGGCGGTCGTCCTGTTCGTGAGTTTCGCAAGCCTCGGTCTGCGCGCCGGCGGCGTCGTCGCGATCACGGTGCCGCTGGTTCTGGCGGGTACGGTGCTCGTGATGCTCGTCGCCGGCATCGAGCTTCAGCGGATCTCGCTCGGCGCGCTCGTCCTGGCGCTCGGCATCCTGGTCGACGACGCGATGATCATCATCGAGATGATGGCGCACAAGCTGCAGGAGGGCATGGAGCGACTGCAGGCGGCAGCTTACGCCTATACCGCGACGGCATTCCCGATGCTCACGGGCACGCTGGTCTCAGTCGTCGGCTTCCTGCCGATCGCGCTCGCGCGTTCGCAGGCCGGCGAATATACCGGCATCGATCTTCTGGGTCATCGCGATCTCGCTGCTGCTCTCCTGGGTCGCGGCCGTCCTCTTCACGCCGTTGCTGGGCTACGCGCTGCTTCCGAAGCTGATCAAAGGTCCGCGCGCAGTATTCGACACGCCGTTCTACAATCGCCTGCGCGCATCGGTCGACTGGAGCGTCGAGCATCGCGGGTGGATCCTGATCGGAACGCTTGCGCTGTTCGTCGTCGGCGCGTTCGCGTTCACGAAGGTTCCGCGGCAGTTCTTTCCGCTGTCGAACCGCGCCGAGATTCTCGTCGATCTGTGGCACCCGGAAGGCAGCAGCATCGCGCAGACCGACGGCGCGGCGAAACAACTCGAGCGGATCCTCGCCGAGGATCCCGGCGTGGTGAGCTACGCAACTTACGTCGGCACCGGATCGCCGCGGTTCTTCCTGTTGCTGGTGCAACAGCTCACGACGGTGAATCTCTCGGAAACCGTCGTGATGACGCGGGACACCAAGGTGCGTGAGGAAGTCATGGCCCGGTTGCGGGAGCGCTTCGCGACGGAGTTCCCGGGCGTGCGCGGGCGCGTGCTGCGCCTGAACGTCGGGACCTCCGCTCGAATACCCGGTCGAGTATCGAGTTCGCGGGCCCGACACGCGAACGGTCCGCGCCATCGCCGAGGAAGTGGCGGAGGTCATGCGCAAGGACCCCAACGTCGTCGAGGTCAACGACGACTGGCGCGAACGGATTGTCGCGACCAACCTCGTCGTCGATCAGGATCGTGCCCGCGCCCTCGAGGTGTCCTCGCAATCGATTGCGACCGCGATGCAAGCGCACTTCTCCGGGCTCACGGTCGGACAGTTCCGGGAAGCCAACCGACTCATCCCCGTGGTCTGGCGAGGGCAACCTAGCGAACGCAGTCGCGTCGATGCACTCGGCGCTGTCTACGTCCGCAGCGCGTCGGGTCAATCGATCCCGTTGGCGCAGCTGGTGCGCGTCGAATCGAGGATCGAAGACGGCGTGATCTGGCATCGCGACCGCTTCCCGACCGTGACCGTTCGTTGCGATACGGCGCCGGGGGTGCAAGGGCCCGACCTGATGCGCGATCTCTCCCGTGCGCTGCGTCCCCTCAAGGATCGCCTCCCCGCGGCTACTTCATCGAGGAGGGCGCAAGCAGCGAGGCAAGCGCGATCGCCCAGGGCTCGATCTTCGTCTGGCTGCCGCTCGTGGCCGTGATCACGCTATTCGTGCTGATGGTGCAACTGCAGAGTCTTTCGCGCACGTTGCTCGTATTCAGCACCGCGCCTCTCGGGATCATCGGCGCCGCGTTCGCCTTGCTTATCTTCGGCGCGCCCTTCGGCTTCGTGGCGCTGCTCGGACTGATCGCGCTGGCCGGTCTCATCATGCGCAACACGGTAATCCTCGTCGATCAGATCGACCGCGACGAAAAGGACGGCCGCGATACTTGGACGGCCATCGTCGAATCCACGGTCAGGCGGTTCCGCCCGATCATGCTGACTGCGTCCGCAGCAGTGCTCGCGATGATCCCGCTTTCGCGGAGCGACTTCTTCGGACCCCAGGCCATCACGATTCTCGGCGGACTCGTGATTGCCACGGTATTGACCGTGTTCTACGTCCCGGCGCTCTATGCCGCGTGGTTCCGGGTCCGCCGTCCGGGCACGGAGGCGGAATCGAGTGGCGAGTCTATCCCGCCGCAACCGACCGCATCGTGGCGTGATTGGCTTGCGTTCTGCCTGGAGACGATCGTGAAGTCGGCGACGGCTGGATTGCGAGCAATCGGATTCGGCGTCTGTACGTTAACGCTGTGCCATCTCGGCTTGCTCAAACGGGTCGCGTACCTGCTGGCTGCGTATATTGTTGCGGGCCCTCTCCCAATCCGTCTGAGAGAGGTCAATCAGTCGGTGATCAGCACTCGAAACCGGTTTTCAAGACCCCATCCATGTCTCTTGACCTGTATCTGAGCACACTAAGCCCCTCAACAACACGATCATAAACCCGCGGCGGTTTTTAGACTGTTTGTGGCTGTGGCCACGGCGGCACCCGAAAGAGCAGGATTTCTTTCAGCGACCACACGTGATCCGTCAATCCGGCTGCCATCGCAGGCGTGCACGGTCGCCATTGCTTGGCCGAGCCCGTCCCGTTGGTCGGAACCGGCTGGGGCAGTGGCTGGCGCAAACTCCCATGGGGCAGGCAGAAGTTGTAGTAGCTGTGGTACAAGGCGAGTTGCTGGTCCAGGCCAGCTTCGCCCTTGCACAGGGTGGAGACGCGTCGGCCGATCGCCGCCACATGCTGCCGAATGGTGAGGTTGAGGCGTTCCACGAAGGCCGTGTTGATCTGCCAGCCACAGGCGGCCAGTACCTGCTGCACGGCCTCAAACGTCCCGAAGACCACCCGATGCCGCACGCGGACCAGGCGTCGCCGGCGTACTGTCTTGATCACCTGCGCATAGAGCAGCCCGGGTAGGGACTTTCTACCATTTGTCAACCCCAATTTATCAAAATTTTTCCCCCATCTGCACGACCGGCTCGCGATGAATCCGGCTCGCATCATAGCACGTCCGATGACGCAGCATGGCCATGAGGATACGCAGCAGTCGGTTGCCAATACTGCGTAAGGCCTGACCATGACGCTGCCCCTTCGCCCGCAACGCCGCATACACGCTGTTGAAGTGCGCATCGCGTTGCATGGCCACTCGCGCCATGTGATACAGCGCATAGCGTAAGCGCGGGTTACATCCACGCCGCATCACCACCACTCGGCGTTTGCCGCTTTGCTTCGTCACCGGGGCCACCCCGCCATGCGTACGTAACACCTGATAGTCTCGCTCGGCCAAGGGCTGAGCCGCTTCGGCAAAGAGCCAGGCCGTAATTTTACGTCCCACTCCAGGCAGAGACTGCACAATCGCCACATCCGATGGCCCCTCACCTTCGCCCGGCATCTCAGCCAAGGTATGCAGGAGGGCACCGACCTGTTGGCCGCAGGCCTGCAGTTGCTCGGCCAGCACGCGCAGACACGGCAGCAAGAACCTACAATGGGCCTGAGCCGCTTGTACCGCGCCAGGGGCTACGGGCAGCGCCGGCGTCTGTAAGCACGCCAACACCTCTTGGGCCTTGACACGGCGGAGACGGTGCGCCTTGAGCACCCTCTGTATCTGCTCCTTACTCAACAGCGCGGCATGAGCTGGGGTGGGGGCCAGATCGATCAGGTCCCACAGCCATGCTTCATCGGCTCCCGAGCACAGGTGGAGCATCTGAGGATAAAACCGGTGCAACTGGTCCCGTAACCGATTGGCACTGCGACGGAACTCTTCGAGCAGCGTTTCCTCCGCTCGACTCAGTTCCCTTAACAGCAAGAGTTGCGGTTCATCCAGTTGGAGCCGACGAAAACTGGGCTGATCGGTACGCAGTGAATCGGCTAGGACAAAGGCATCGCGCCGGTCGTCCTTGGCTCCCGCGACACTGTGACGATCCCGGAAGCGGTCAAGTTGCTTCGGGTTAATCGCAAAAACGTGGAAGCCGCGTTCGACGAGCCCTTCGACAATCGCGCCCCGCGGTACTTCGATGGCCACGGCGACGCGCTGCGGTTGGCCCGCCGACAAGCCCCACAGCCAGGCGACGAGCTGGGCCAGACTGGCGCCATCATGGTCCACGACCCGTTCACCCATGCGGCGACGGTCGCGGTCGAGCACATAGACCTGATGCTGCTGTGAGCCCCAATCAATGCCTACAAAGCAATCGTAGGATGGGGGCTGATCCTCGCGTTCGGGCTGCATGACGGTCGGCACGATAAGGCCCATGGCTCTCTCTCGTCTCTCTCAAGAGTTTCTCTCTGTGATGATCTCGCGTAGGTGTCACTCGGCCCTGTACGGGTGCTTGGTGCACGACTTTCTACCAGAGGTATCCCACGGCTCGCTCGCTCGCGTGCAAGTCCCTGCCCGGCACTCTAGGTGCGGGGCATCCAAGGCACTGCGAGCGAGAGGATCACCACCGTCTCACTCGATTCTACTCGATCTCAACTCTTCTCAAATGGTACAGGGCATCCAGCGGGGCTTGGGCGCTGGCCCTGCGGCCTGACGACGTGCGGGCTGCACCCACTGCCCATAGTGCGTCAGCAGCGCCGTCGCATACTCCTTGAAGTCATCGGTCAGAAACAGTGGGATGCAGCCCGGGGCCAGCACCTGGGCCACCTGATGGACCACGCGTTGCGCCATGGCGAGGGTGCGGTCACCGACCTCAATTGTCAGCAGGAGTTTGCTCTCGGGATCGAGCGCCGCCCACACCCACCGCGGGGAGCGAGACAGGCGCTCGATCGCCCCCTCCTCGCTCATCGTGCCGTCCTTGAGCGCACTGAGCACGGCATAAAGTTCATCGAGTTGCACCTGCGGGAGGTGCAGGTCGTGCAGGAAGAACTGCGCAAAGGCCCGCAGCTGCTCCGTCGCCTCCATGAGCCAGTGCAACACCGTGTTCGGATCGACCTCGAAGACCCGCGCGGTGCCGCGAATGCCCAGGCCCTCAGCGAGGCAGCCGATCACGTGTACGATGAGGTCAACCGAGACGCGCTTGCCGTGGAACAGGGTGCCATGGGTCTCCAAAAAGTAGCCCTCGCAGCCGGTGCAGTGCAGCTGACGCCAGGGTCCACCACTGGGATGGCCATTGGCCCGGATGTTACCCAAGCCGAGCCAGCCGCCATAGCGACAGTCGGGAGCCGGACAGAACTGCTGGGAGGTGTCGACCTGACGCCGGCGTCCTCGCGGCGAGACCATCAGCGGTGGCGGGGTGCAGGGCGGCTCACGACGAGGCGCGACGCCCTCTTCACAGGCGTCGCAGGGGGGCTTACGGGTCGGGCCGATAAAGGGTTGGGGGTCGCCTGAGCGCTTGCGGGGTGGCGTGACTGGCTTGGGTGGTGTCGGTCGCACTGCAGCGGGCTCCAATGGCCACAGCCCGTAGAGCATCAGGAATACCCACACCAAGGCGATCAGCACGAGCTGGTAGAAAAACAGGTGTGGAATCATAACAACGCCCCCTCATCTCGTGTTGAAATGGGCACATTCCAGAGACTATAGCAAGGATACCGGGTTGCTTCAGGCAGCCCGTGCCTCATGTAAGGTGTGGAGGGTTTGGTGGCGCCCTGCCGCTTGGGCTTCTCGCCACATGTCCAGCGCCAAGCGTGCGCTGATCTGGGCTTGCGTGCGTACCCGATAGACCTGTTTTTGCATCTTGCGATAGCGCCGGTTACCCCGCTCCACCGCATTCGACGTCGCGGGTAGCAGCTTGTCATCAAGAAACGTCAGAGCCTTTTCCAATGTGGGCGAACAGAGCTTCTTGAGCGTCTCACCCAACTGGGGAAACCGCAGAAGCCGCCGCCGTAGTTTGGCCAGTTTGTCGAGGGCGGTCTGGGTTCGGCAGCGCCGATCGAACAACGCATATACCTGTTCCATGACCGCACGCAGCGCACGTAACTGGGGCAAGCCACGGCTGACACGCCACAGGGTCTTCCGTTCGGTTTTGTTCAGATGACGTTGGACGAAGAGATATCGCGAGGTGAACAACGCGGCGCGCTGCTCTGCCAGCCGTTTTTTGGTGCGAGCCGCCTGCTTGGCTGCTGGCGTGCTCGGGCGCCCCTTGGGCAGTTTGGGTTGCTTGGCCGCGAGACTCTTACGCTCGCTGGCTACAGCACCCAACACCGCTTTGACCACATCGGCGAGGACATGAAACGTACAGATTTGATGCGGCACCCCACTGAAGAGCTCCGCCAGGGGCGCAGGATAGAGCGCTGAGCCATCAGTCGTGATCCCCACAAGCGTCAAGTTGCGTGCCGACAAGGCCGTTTGCAAACGCCTCAGAAACGCCCGGATGTCGTCGTGGGTGGGATCGTGATCCAAGATGTCATAGAGGATGCGCTTGTAGCAACGATTATCGACCGCGGACAGAATGCAGAAGGGGCCATCATACACTTCATCGGCGGCGACATAGCCCGAAAAATCCGCCAATGCCCAGTCCAGGAAGTCCGTGTCCATGCGTGCCTGCGCCTTTTTTCCCCCCAGCCTCGACCCAGTTCTGGATCGTCGCAAAGGGGACAAAGACGCGGTGGTCTCGCCACAGATGCCAACTCGCCGGGCGGTAGGGCAAGCCGTCCTCGACCACGAGCCGTACCGCCAGATCAATCACACGGTGGGTGTACTGACTGCCCGGTGGCGCGAGATCGGAGAGGTCCGCGCTAAAGTACTTGCGGCATTTCGTGCAGTAGTGCTGCGAATACGTGACCACGAGATCACGTGGACACCACACGGCGAGATTCCCTAAGTCATGCAGCGTCCGCTGGAACTGCTTGTCTCGATAGGCCCGATGACCACAACGCGGACACGCTTGTCGTGTGTCGGTACGCGTGTAAGGGACAATCTCTGGCGGTGGTAAGTCTGCAATCGCGGTGATCCCTTCCGTGGGATCAGGTCGATACGCCCCCGGACCGAACATGGCTGTATCCTCCTTGCTCGCATGTTAGGGCCAGAACTATACGACAAATGCCCCACGGGAGCCATACCAAAACCCGGTAAAGATGCTATAGTCTCACATTCCACCGAATTACGTGGTGGAGTGTGTCATCTGCTCATCGAAAGCTGCCCGAGGTGAGAATTGGCAGGTTGAGCATCCAATCTGCGGTGGGTACGCGTCCGCCTTGACTTCCACCCCGCATTGGCCCGCGTGCTGGGCTCGACGTTGATACGGCACCAGGTTGTACAGGTGGGCGAGCCCCGTCAGAAACGCCTGTTGGCTCCCGTGGGGATGATGAAAGGCTTTCATCATGAACACCTTCCGGTCGATGGCGTTGTGGGCTCGATCCAGCCTCCATAGTGCGGGCGCATGTTCTATAATAGGGAGCACGCGATTGCACCACAGCTGGTTTCCAGCTTGGCTTTCAGCCCAGATGAAAAACTCCATGCAACTCCATGCATCGGTGTTTTTCTATCCCCCTCTCTTTGTCACAGCTCACGCCTCAGAGGTCACAGCTCACGCCTCAGAGACGTGTTCCGGGTCGAGAGCGGGTTGGAGGGGGACCGGAGGCTGATCATGCCAGAGACGGTAGAGCACCACGGCGCGGTGGAGCATCCAGAGCTGGGTCGAGGGATGCAAGCGGACGGTAGTGGCACTCAACTCCTCGAGGGACCACCACTGGGAGCGCGCGTCCCGCATGTCATCGCCTGGCTGCACCGCGCCTCCTTCGTAGGCCAGCAGGTAGTAGAGACCGATCATATACGGCACATGATGGTCAAAATGGAAGGTCTGGGCATGCACCACGCCCAAGGGCCGGACCTGCAGGTGGGGGCCGGCTTCCTCACGGACTTCCCGCAAGACCCCCGCGAGGACGGTTTCCACCGCCTCGAGGCCGCCGCTGATGACCTGCCACTCGTCCGGCCGGTTCTTCGTCGGCGAGGAGAGCAGGAGCACCCGTTCGTCGGCATTGACGATGATCGCCTGCACAGCCACAGCCGAGCAGGCAAAGCGGCGCGTACCCTGGGCGATGGTCAGGAACGGCTGGGTCGTGGACATCGCGGTCCTCCGTGCGCTTGTGCCCTGTGGGAACACACTCCCATCATGTCATAAGTACACGTGCGCTCTGGGGAGGCGTATTGTACGTCAGAGCCATCGTGCACCAGTTTTGGACGAAGCGTTTCACCCTCTGACAGGCAGCAATCGGACCCTACCCTCAACGGCCGTCCGTGGGTCGGTTGGCTTTGCGGGCCGCATCACGGGCCAGCACTTCGTCATACAGGGATGGGGAGGCGTAGAAGGTCGTCGCCTGCAGTTGGGCCAGCACCGAGGGTAAGTCAATCAAACCCCGGATAGCGGCTGTTTCCAGGACACCGATAATGCCGGTCACACGTAAGCCACGGCCGCGCGCTACTCGTCGGCCGTCACGTTCGTCCATCAAGAGCAGATCGGCATGCAGTTCCTGCGCTAACGGGATGGCTTCCAGTTCCCCGTTCCTCAATCGCGGAAATTGCTGCCTGGACAGGGACTGTTGGGGTGGCTGCACCGTCAGCCACGCGGGAGGATGGGCGACCCACTGCTGCACGGCTTGCGGGGTGCGAGGCCGTTGCAATTCCTCACGGACGGCGGGCGGGATCCTCACACGCTCATACAGCGTGGGCAAGAGCGTATCCTGCTGCAGTAACACCAGATAATTGAGGGGGGATGTATCAGCAACCACCAGCATCTACAGGCCCAGGTGCCTATGCGCTTCACGATCCTGCTCCAGGTCTTCCACCGTATAATCCAGGGGCACACCATGGTCTTTCAGAAAGCCGTGCACCTCCATCGGCACTTCAAAGCCGAGCAACCGGCGCACTTGTTCCTCACTCAGCCATCGTTCTTGATAGCCTTCCAGGGCAATCTGTTCGAGGATATGGCGCGGCACGTCCTCCCACGGCATCGCTGCTGCGACGTCGTCTGGTAAATATATGGCAACTTCCATAGCTAACCTCCATCTCTCAATGTACCATAGCAGGAAAGCGTTACCGTGGCAACAACGCAAGCTGGCCGTCGTGGTTGGCTCCGGTCACGCGCGGGCCTCGGGGCTGGCGCGGATCGCGGGCTACGGGAATGGTCAGCATGCCGCTGCTGTCCACCTCCGCCAGGTTGAAATCCTCCCATGTGGCCAACACCGGGTCAGACAAATAACGCGGTTTCTGCGCGATAGAGGGCCGCATGACGCGGCGCTGGCTGCCGGTCCGGGGAAGCTGGCCGTACATCTTCTGACCGCGCTCCCGCATGGTAGAGAGCTCGTCCACCGTGCAGGGAATATCCATCGTGAAATCCCGGATGAAATACCGCATGGAGTCAGCCCCGGTGCGGTGAGCACTGGCGGTAGGCGGGCATCTCCTCGGCGGCCAGCAAGCGCAGTTGCTCCGGGGGCCTTCTCTGCCTATTTCCTCTGTGATCTGCACGTGGAGCAGTTGCAACTTGATGAGTTATACGCCGTGCTGCGTGACCTCAAAGCGGGTGAGATCAGCCACGACGAGGCCATCCGGCGCCTGGAACGCTCCCCGTACTGAGTGTGGACGGCCATGGACCCCACGAGTAAGTTGCTGGTGGTCGTCGAGGTCGGCCACCGCACCCTGGCGATGGCGCAGCGTGTCGTGCATCAGGTGACCGCGGGTGTTAGCGCCAGGCTGTGTGCCGCTGTTTTTGACGGATGGCCTCAAGGACTACGCCACAGCCATCCTGACGCCATTTTGGCCATTGGATGCACCCGGAGCGGCGCCAGGACAAAGGCCCCAGGCCCAAGCCACGCTGGATGCCGCTGCCCGAGTTGCTCTACGCCCAGGTGGTGAAGTCGTACCGACGCCGACGCCTCGTAGGGGTCACACACCGCGTGGTGTTCGGCACCCAGCTGGCTATCGAGCAGGTCCTGGCGCGATGCGGCTGGACCATCAACACCGCCTTTGTGGAGGTGCGACCCGTTGGTCGAAAGGAAGCTCTGGCTTCCGGGCAGATCGCGAGGTGCTTATAAACCTCGTAACTCAGTTCTTCATGAGGGTGCAAATCCCTCCCTCCAGGTGCAGGAGTGACAGCATAGCCCCCAGGCCCGCGACTGGTCCTCAACGGTCTGAAGCGGGGCTAAACGGCGGAGCCTGGCAGCCTCACGCCGGGTATCCCGTCTAGCAGGCATCTATGGGTAGCGCAAGCAAAGGTGTGTGAAGCCATCGTGAACGCGAACCAGCGCAAGAGGCTGACGCGCTGGAGCCAAAAGGGCACAGGATAGGGCGCCGGCAGCCTTCGACACTGACCGGTCTGCACTGCCATAGAAACCCGGTGGAGAGCACCACCCTACGGATGCGAGCCATGGGAACTGGGAACGGAGTAACCCCGTCCGTCCTCTCCGGGACAACCGGAGCAGGTGCCAACCGTATGGCGTACGGGGAGGGATTCCTCAAGAAGCCAAGGCCGAGGGTAATGCCTCGGATATGCTGACGTGAGGACGGTGAGGTGCAGGTGGATCGGCAGGAGTAACGCTGGAAAAGCGCTAGAACCCGCGCGTTAGCGCGAGGGAGCGATGCCCCGCAAGGGGGAGGCGTGAAACGTCAGACCACAAGTCTGGCTGGCGGTCTGCGACAGCCAGCCAGATACCTGTGAATAGGGCACATCACTGAGGAGCCGTGTGCCGCAAAAGTGGCACGCACGGTTTTGAAGCAGAGGTGGAGGGAGCGATCCCTCCATCGACTGTAACCGGCTCAACCTCGACATCCGCCAGCGCGTGGCGGCGATCGGGCGCCGGGTCAACACGCTGTGCCAGGGCGAAGCGGGCTTGCAGGATCAGTTGGCCCTGTTCCAGGTGTATCACAACTTTGTCTTACCCCACGCCAGTCTACGCCAGCCGTTGCCGTTTCCTGAGGCGACCAACGGCAGTGGCTCAGCCAAGGTGTGGCGGCCGTGTACCTCGGCGATGGCGGCCGGATTGACCGATCACGTCTGGACGCTGAAAGAGGTACTGCTCTATCGGCGTGCCACCGTGGCCGCAGCCCCAGGTACGGTAACGGGCTGGCGAAGCATATGATCATGCAGCGAAGCAGGACAGGTATGTCTAAACGAGGCAAGGAGGGCTCAAGGAGAGGCTAAAAATCTGATTTGAGGCCTGACGACTGGCTGATGGATACAACGCAGACGGAACGGGAGAAGCCTCTAAACAATATCCGCAGGTCTCGGGTACGCGACCGCCTCCTTGAGATCTGCCCCTTCAAGGTCTGCCTCCCTGAGATCTATCCAAATTTCATGATGCCGTTGCCACCATGTATTCCATGCGTCCACGCCTTGCTTGAGCCTTTGCACGTGTTCCTCGTTAGCCATCGTGCCTACCTCGCATGCGCGTATTACTGAAGTATCCCCGCTATAGAAACACCAAAAAGGATATCACCATTGAGGTTGATTGTAGTGTAATTGCGGTAGGCATGCTCCCTACTCAGCGCACTAGCATATTCCTACGTGTTGCATATGGGATATTTTTGAGGTGATCTCGACCGAAGCGAGTGTGTCCTCACAGCCCAAATATTAAGCAATCGCCTTCCCATGCCGATAAGAAAGGAGACGTTCAAAACTCTATGAACTTCTGAGATAGAGAAGAGACATGCGTGAGAAAAAGCCCATAATTGGCACTCGTATGGTCAAAAAACTCATGCGGCCTCATGTGCGTAGTATTTCAGGAGTCCCCCGAGCCGTTCATGACACTGAATGGAACCTGTACGTTCTGAGTCGTGGTTGACTGGAGGAAAGAGGAGCAGGTTGCCCTTACCTTGATGATTCCGCTCGTGATGAAAATGCTCCACGTATTGTGTCAGCGCATGGCGGAGTGACGCTTCCCCGAACAGGATCATCCGTGAGAGACATTCCTCCTTGACGGAGCGCACCCAGCGCTCCGCGTAGGCGTTGAGATTCGGCGACCGTGGGGGTAGTGGCACGCGCTTGACCCCCGCCGCATCGAGGATCTGCTGAAACGCCGGGCAATATTTCCCGTCGCGGTCATGGATCAAGTACTGGCCGGGAGCCAGGAAGCCCCATTCCTCCATCGTTACATTGCGAGCCATTTGGACCATCCACGCCTCGTTGGGATGCGGCGTCACTCCAGCAACATGTACTTCCCTGGTGCCGAGCCGGAGAAAGAACAGGACGTAATACGTGACGAGCCCTCCGAGCGTCCAGACCTCGGCCGTGAAGAAGTCGGTGGCCACCAGCACCTCCAGGTGTGTGCGGATAAACTCCTTCCAGGTGGTCGTCGTCTTCCGCTCGGGAGCCGGCGCGATGCCATGGCGCTTGAGGACGTTGCCCACCGTCTGGTCGCTGACCGTCAAGCCCAGGTTGGCCAGGGCGCCGACAATCCGGTCATAGCCCCAGGAGCGATTCTCCTGGGCCATACGCACGATCAAGGCTTCCAGTTCTGGATCGATCGTGGGGCGTCCAGGCGCCTTGCGCTGCGGAGAGCCGTCAAACTTCTGAGCCACAAGCCTGCGGTGCCAGGCGAGAATGGTGTCAGGTTTGACGATGGTGGCGACTTCCTTAAGGGCCTGCTTGCCGAGCTTCTGGCCAATCTCAGCCAGGGTCTTACGCTCGCCGTCACTCAGCCGAACGCGTCCTGGGATCTGATGACGCAGGATACGATTCTCTGTCACCAGGTACTCATTGCGTAGCAGCAGTTCCTGATCAACGGTTCCTGTGATATATGCCAGCAGGTGTTTCCAGTCCATCGCCTCTCCCCCGCAGCCTGTGCCGTCTGTATTGCCGGTAAGTATCGGTAATCGTGAGGCGGAAGCCAAGCCGAAGTGTGAGCGATGGTAGGGGCGTAACCTCCCGTAGAAAGGTGAGTTCGAATATTTTGACTATACGGCATGCTGGTGCCCATGGCGCGATGGCTGAGGTTCGCTGCCAGTAGGTAGCCCCAATCCGGAGAAGTTTGCGAGCTTTGCACGCTCAGCAGGAGTGTGGCAGAATAGCGTGCGCATTGCCTCTACGTCCTGGGCTCTCGCCTGCGGAGACAGGCAGAGCGGAGCAGCGCTCATCTGCTGGAAAGAGAGGGACACATGGCACACTACTTGTTTCAAGGCGGCTATGCACCGGAGGCGTGGGCCGGCCTGATGGAAAATCCTGAAGATCGCACGGCGGTCGTCCGCACCGCGCTAGAGAGCATTGGGGGCAAACTCGAAGCCCTCTACTACACCTTTGGGGCCGATGACTTTGTCGGACTGGCCGAAGTCCCGGACAACATCCAAGCCGCGGCAGTGTCCATCGCTGTGGCCAGCACGAGCCGATACCGGAACTTTCGCCTCACCCCCCTCCTGACCGCGCAGGAAATCGTGCAAGCGATGCAGGGGGCCGGGAAGGTCAGCTTCCGGCCGGCGGGACGATATAGGGTCGTGTTGCAGAAAGGCCACGTATGCCGCACTATGACATCGAATTCTTTTGGGACCCGGTCTGTCCCTTTGCCTGGATCACGTCCCGCTGGATTACCAAAGTGGCGGCCTAGACAGGGTACAAGGTCGATTGGCGATTGATTTCGCTACGTCTCCTCAACAAGCATAAGGACTATGCCACGGAGTTTCCGCCGAATTACGAACGGGGCTATACGGCTGGCCTGCGGGCCTCGATCATCGGATCGGCCACTTGGCCTCCATCAGACCCCGAAAAATGAGCAACTCATCCTTAGTAGAGGTTGAAACGAGAGGGCGACCTCGCCATCCTTAGCCATGTGTATTAAAAGGCGAGGGATTGACCAAGGAGGTCGCTGTGGGAACCGTCATCCAAGACATACAACAACGGGTCCTGTACCTCTAGCTTGCGGCTAATTCGGCAACCTGACAGACCAGGTACAATACCCTCATTGCTCCACCTGTATGAGGGCTTTTGCCATGGTCTCCCATCTCTTTTTCTACCAGTTGGTGCTCATCGCTTTGGTGTGGCTGTGTCTCATGCTCCATGGGCTATGGCCAAGCGGCCCCGTTGCTGTGTGCTCGACGCCCCAGGAGCCCCCATTCCCACGGCGCAAGCGTAGCCGTGAGCCGAAACCCTTTGCAGGCCTCACCACCAAGCCACCCTGCGACGCCTGCGCCCATGAGAGTGCCCCCCACCCACACGCCCCTGGAGCCCCACCCCCGCGCATCGTCATGACGCGCGGACGCCGCCGTCAGATCGACACCTCGCACCATTTCTGCCCCAATCCAGCCTGTGCGTATCGGGGCTGGGTGGGCTGGGGGAATCTCCGTGCCAACGGCCATCCCAATGGGGGCTGTTGGCGACAACTGCTGTGCGTTGCCTGCCGCCGCTATTTTCTCGAAACCCTCGGCACGCTCTTTCATGGCAAGCGCGCCTCTGTCGACCTCATCGTGTGCGTCATCGCCTGTCTGGCGGAAGGCTTGGGCATCCGCGGCACCGCGCGGGTGTTCGAGGTCGACCCGAATACGGTGCTGCAGTGGCTGGTCGAAGCGGCCGAGCAGCTGCAGGCCTTCTCCCAACACGTCCTGCACGACGTGCGAGTGCGGCAGGTGCAACTGGATGAGTTGTTTGCGCTGCTCAGCGCGGTCAAAGACAGTGCGATCGGTGAGGCGGAGGCCATCGAGCGCCTGGAGCGGTCGCCTCGCTGGGTGTGGGTGGCGATGGACCCCGAGAGCAAGCTGCTGCTGGCGAGCGACGTCGGGAATCGTACTCTGGTGATGGCCCAACGCTTGGTCCACCACGTGGCGCAGGTGTTGGCCCCGGACTGCACCCCGCTGTTTCTCACCGATGGCTTTCGCGAGTACATGACGGCCTTGCTGACCCATTATGGGCAATGGGTCCAGCCCGAGCGCCGCCATGCCCAAGGTCCCGCGCCGAGGCCTCGCTGGATGCCGCTGCCGCAGTTCCTCTATGCCCAGGTCGTCAAGGCCGTGCGGCGCCGGCGGTTGGTCGACGTCTCGCACCGTGTGGTGTTCGGCACGCTTGAAGCTGTTGAGCAGGTGTTAGCCACATGTGGCTGGAAGATTAACACATCGTTCGTTGAGCGCCTGAACCTGGATATCCGTCAGCATGTAGGGGCGGTGGGACGTCGGGTCTCCACGCTCTGCAAGGGCGAGGACGGCGTACGTCAGCAACTTGGTGTGTATCATGTGTACTATAATTTTTGCTTGCCGCACGCGACCTTACGCCACCCTCTACTCCAGGCTGAGCCGACGCATGGCACAGGCTCGGCCAAGCGCTGGCAGCCACGGACGCCCGCCATGGCTGCTGGCCTGACGGATCATGTCTGGACGCTGCGCGAGGTGCTGCTGTTTCGCGTACCACCATGGCCACAGCCAGCGAGGGTGTGAGCATGCCATGGGAGTGGGAAGCAGCACGGAGTGGTGGCCTGAGCCAGCGACGTGCGTCTACACGGCTGGCGTCGAGGGCGTCCTCAGGGGTGAGAGGGCGATTGGGATGCCCTGAGGAGCCTCTCATCTAGGCCTTTTTGCTCTTTTGGCGGCCGCCAGGCAGGCCGCTGGGATTTACCCGCACGCTGGTCGCGCCAAGGTAAGCCCGAAACCTTGGAATTGGGCGAAAGCTCATGAAATGGGTTGTCGTTTCCCAGTAGGTGCGAGTCAGTAAGGCTCAAGTCCCACCTGACTAAAGTCTAGCCAACAGGTCAGTAGCGAACCCGCGTGCCTCCCCGCAAGGGGCCGTACGAAGCCGGGTGTAGCGAGGAGACAGGCCGCGTGATTGAGCCCCGAAATGGGTATAGTCGTGGTAAGCCGACGGTTTCCAGTGGCTGGAAGGCAGCAGTCCTGGGTGCGCTATGGCGAGTGCGCAGGACACCACCGGGGTCTGAGAGCGGGGCATGTCTGCACAGGGGGAACTCGGGAACTTGGGAGAGCCACCTGGCTCCTTGACGCGATGCCCGGATTGGGGGACCGGGTGACCAAAGGCCCTGGCGTGCTCTGGGCGCTTCGACCAGACCACGAGCCCTGTGGGGAGACCACAAACAGCGAGAAGCACGCAAGGTATCGGGGAACGAGCGACAAGCGAAGGACTCCGAGAGGGACAGGTGGCAGTCGTAGCGTCGCATAGTACCGCGGAACGTGGGGAAGTGAGACCCAAGCGACCCACGGGAGGGAAGGCGACGTCGGGCAGAGCATGCAGTGGGCCGACACACGAGAGAGACTTTGCGCTCACCAATCGTGTCACCAGACCCCCATTGCACTGCTGTAAGGGTAGCAGAATGCTTTGCCTGAGGAACCGTATGCGTTAATTGCGCACGTACGGGTCTGTGGGGGGGCCGGATGGGTAACCATCGGCTCTACCCGGCAGGTACATGACCGAATTATCCATTGTCACGAGGTACACGGCCGTTCGGTTAAGAATCGGATCGGAGACTCTCAGCTTACGATGGAGTGTTTGGACCACTACAAACCGCTAGAAATTGAGCGGTGGTAATTAGCCGCAGGGTACAGGGACACGACCCATCATAACGGTTTGTACCGGATGGGCTAAAGAAGGCTAAAATATAGGTTAAAGGTTAAAGGCTAAGGCGAGAAAAACTGGGGGAAATCGTTGCCACTGCTTGATCTTATGCATTGATCTCCGGTCTAGAATGACAGGTTTTGCCTCTGACCGCCGGGCTGCAATGATAGATCTGGGGCTTTTGGACCCGATCGCCGGGCTGCAATGATAGGTTTTTGGTGGACCGCCGGGTTGTAATGATAGGTTTTGATGGACTGCCGGGCTGCAATGATAGGTTTTTGGTGGACTGCCGGGCTGTAATGATAGGTTTTTGGTGTCAGATATCGACTGCCGGGTTGTAATGATAGGTTTTTTGTTTCGACCGCCGGGTTGCCATGACAGGTTTTGCCTCTGACCGCCGGGCTGCAATGATAGGTTTTTTGTTTCGACCGCCAGGCTCCAATGACAGGTCTGGAGTTGGGTCTCCGGGCTGTAATGACAGGTGTGCCTCTGACTGCCGGGCTGCAATGATAGGTTTTTTGTTTCGACCGCCGGGTTGCCATGACAGGTTTTGCCTCTGACTGCCGGGCTGCAATGATAGGTCAGAGGTTTCGTGCCGTTGGTACGTGCCTTTGTATAAGGCGATCAAGCGTCACTCCTTGAGGGGAGCATTTCATCTAACTTTTGCGCCCGGCTATTTGCCCGCTTAATCTCTCCAACAAACTCGACAGTAGGAAGCATTGTATACTTAATGTCCACAATACAATTACGCTTTCCACGTACAATATCCTTCTCGAAGGACAGCAGAATTTTCTTTTCCTTCAGTTCATGAAGTGCCTCGTCTATTCTTCGAACGTTCTCGTAATTCTCCTTAGCCTCTAACGTGCCACTGTCCCGCATGATCGTGCTCAGCTTGATGGTATACGGATTCATGAGGCCGGCCTGCACGTAATTGTGACACAAGCGCTTGTGTAACCATCGGGAAAGCCGGTATCTATACCTCATGTATGCTATGTAATCGAATTGCCGGTAGGTGAGTTGGTTAATACAATGCGTCACGAGAGGATTGAACTGCACATAACAACGCGTGTTTCTTGGATTCTTGAGCCATTCCTCCTTGCTGGCGATCAGGAGCGTTGGAAAAATAGCGGATTGCATGACTGCCTTGCCATCATCCTTCTGCACGCTTTCATTACCGGACACTTTCTGATTTCTAAATGACGATATGGAAAGCAACAGGAATAGGTAAATCTTCATTCAAAAAGTGCTCAAGGAGTCTCATGCCGAGCTGAAAGAGACTTAAATCACAGCGGTGGCGACGATGGATAATCCTTACCCACCTCTCTTTCCTGCACACCGAACCCAGAGAGACAATCCAGATATACGCTAAACACGCCGCAATTAACAAGCGCGAGAGTCGTTGAGGATCGGAAAGATGCGATTTATGCAGATGAAAGCCCCGACTTTTCTGATCAGAGAAAAAGGTCTCTATCCGAAATCGCTTTGAGTACAAGCGACATGCCTCCTCGGCGGCGTCCATATTGGTGACCAAATACAGGGGCTCTTTACATCCCTTTGCCCAACAACAGATGAGCATAATGGGACCATAATTTGCGCGCGTAAACCACCCCTCCGATAACGCAACGAGGGTGCCAGGCTGGCTGCACGCCCCCAAGGTGTCGAGACGAAAGGTCTCGCCGTCCCACCACGCCGTCCTGTGGCAACCCGTCCGGCACACATACGACCAGCCTGCGTCCTGTACCGTTTGTTGCAGGCGGGTCCCATCAAATGCGCCATCGCCGAGTAAGACCACCTGCGCGCCCTCTGGTATCAGTCCACTGACCAACTCGACCAGGGCGATATGGAGGTCTTCGGGAAAGTGCCCCTTCGGGCCTTGACGTACCCGCCACGCCAGCGGTAGGGCACGACCTTTATAGACCACGTGGATCATCAGGGCCATACAACCGCGGCCCGCCACACTGCCATCCATGACGAGCACCAATGTCTGGAGGGCGAAATGCCGGAGCAAGAGGTCCGCATAGGGTAAAAAATATACCTCTTCCAAGATATGGTCGTTGTCGAACCACCTGGCAAAGCGTTTGACGCGGCTTTCGGGCTTCGTCCCGTTGGGCACTTTCGCCGCGATGGTGGGTAGCTGCGTGCTCTTGCTGCCCACGATGCCGCTGATGAGCGCCGCCAAGGTACTGAGGTGGCGGGCGAGGTTGCCTGTGGGCGGAGCCGGATAGGCTTGCACGAGGGCGTTGCGGATGGCATGATAGCGGCGAAGGTTGTCACTCATCGTCCGTTCCTCCTGTTCTCGATTGCAGGTGGAGTATACGATGAGCCAACCTTCACACGAGGTCCAGCAAAAAAACAAAATTATGTCTATAGATTCAACAGGTTAAGCGAAAAATCTCCGCCTTGGAAAAGTGTCTGGTAGTGAACTGCACGCTGATATTCGTGAGATTGCAGATCTTCAAGGAATCAATCAGATCACGGGAGATCAATGTCGTGTCCCCTCTCCTTCAGCTCTTTTTGAGACTATAGCATCTTTACCGGGTTTTGGTATGGCTCCCGTGGGGCATTTGTCGTATAGTTCTGGCCCTAACATGCGAGCAAGGAGGATACAGCCATGTTCGGTCCGGGGGCGTATCGACCTGATCCCACGGAAGGGATCACCGCGATTGCAGACTTACCACCGCCAGAGATTGTCCCTTACACGCGTACCGACACACGACAAGCGTGTCCGCGTTGTGGTCATCGGGCCTATCGAGACAAGCAGTTCCAGCGGACGCTGCATGACTTAGGGAATCTCGCCGTGTGGTGTCCACGTGATCTCGTGGTCACGTATTCGCAGCACTACTGCACGAAATGCCGCAAGTACTTTAGCGCGGACCTCTCCGATCTCGCGCCACCGGGCAGTCAGTACACCCACCGTGTGATTGATCTGGCGGTACGGCTCGTGGTCGAGGACGGCTTGCCCTACCGCCCGGCGAGTTGGCATCTGTGGCGAGACCACCGCGTCTTTGTCCCCTTTGCGACGATCCAGAACTGGGTCGAGGCTGGGGGGAAAAAAGGCGCAGGCACGCATGGACACGGACTTCCTGGACTGGGCATTGGCGGATTTTTCGGGCTATGTCGCCGCCGATGAAGTGTATGATGGCCCCTTCTGCATTCTGTCCGCGGTCGATAATCGTTGCTACAAGCGCATCCTCTATGACATCTTGGATCACGATCCCACCCACGACGACATCCGGGCGTTTCTGAGGCGTTTGCAAACGGCCTTGTCGGCACGCAACTTGACGCTTGTGGGGATCACGACTGATGGCTCAGCGCTCTATCCTGCGCCCCTGGCGGAGCTCTTCAGTGGGGTGCCGCATCAAATCTGTACGTTTCATGTCCTCGCCGATGTGGTCAAAGCGGTGTTGGGTGCTGTAGCCAGCGAGCGTAAGAGTCTCGCGGCCAAGCAACCCAAACTGCCCAAGGGGCGCCCGAGCACGCCAGCAGCCAAGCAGGCGGCTCGCACCAAAAAACGGCTGGCAGAGCAGCGCGCCGCGTTGTTCACCTCGCGATATCTCTTCGTCCAACGTCATCTGAACAAAACCGAACGGAAGACCCTGTGGCGTGTCAGCCGTGGCTTGCCCCAGTTACGTGCGCTGCGTGCGGTCATGGAACAGGTATATGCGTTGTTCGATCGGCGCTGCCGAACCCAGACCGCCCTCGACAAACTGGCCAAACTACGGCGGCGGCTTCTGCGGTTTCCCCAGTTGGGTGAGACGCTCAAGAAGCTCTGTTCGCCCACATTGGAAAAGGCTCTGACGTTTCTTGATGACAAGCTGCTACCCGCGACGTCGAATGCGGTGGAGCGGGGTAACCGGCGCTATCGCAAGATGCAAAAACAGGTCTATCGGGTACGCACGCAAGCCCAGATCAGCGCACGCTTGGCGCTGGACATGTGGCGAGAAGCCCAAGCGGCAGGGCGCCACCAAACCCTCCACACCTTACATGAGGCACGGGCTGCCTGAAGCAACCCGGTATCCTTGCTATAGTCTCCTTTTTTCAGCCTTTTTTTGGGGAAGTATTTTGGAATAGCATCGTAGAGATCTATCGTATTTGAATAGCGTTCATCAGTAGGGAGAAACGTCTGAAACAAAGAAAGCTGCTGTGGCTGTGTCTTCGACAGCACGACCACCGTTCCTTTAACTTAAACGTTGCCGGAAAGTCTTGCCCGGTTCCTAAACACACAGAAAAACAACAGATTCCAAGGAGTCATGGCTTCCGAGACCCGGAAGTAGTGAGGGTGGGCAGAACCCACCTCCCGGTTGCGTATCCACGCTCTGATCTCACGTCGTTGAGATATCCATCTCCACCACGTTTGCGGATCACCGGGAGGCTGACGCCTGTATAGCACACCGAACGTCTTTTGCAAAGATGGCTCGACCCCTCAGCTGTGAAGCGCTAGAGTATCTGCCTTTATCCACATCACCAGCGCGACATCGGGGAGGCCACATGCGAGCACAGACTGTGCAGACTTGGATCGCCCGTCATATCTTGGTCCGTCGACGTCTTGAGAACGTCTGCACGAGTTACCTCTTGTTTTTGATGGTCGTGGCCAGGAAACATTCTCTCGAGGAAGCCGCCCGGTTTTCCGGACGGCATAAATCCCAATTCTCGAAGATGTTGAAAGCCCATAGCCAGGTCGCAGTCTCTACGCTGGAGAGCCTCTCGAAGAAACAAGCGAAGCAAGTGGCCAAAGCCCGGCAAAAGTTGAAAGAGCTGCCCTGGGATATTGCGATTGTTGTGGATAGTACGCTCCAACATCGCGCGAGTCTGCATCCGGAAAACGCCAAGACATTTAATCATGGCCAAGGATTTGTCGTGGGTCATCAGTGGACCAATATCGTGTTGCTCCTCCAGGACAGGCTGATCCCGCTTCGTCCCATCCCGTTCTATAGCCAGCGCTATTGCCGGGATCATAAGCTGAAGTATCGCACCGAGCATGACCTCGTGGTGGAGTACATTGAGCAGTTGAACCTGGAAGACTATATCGGTGCCTATGATCCGCGTCAGGTGGTTGTTTTAACGGATAGCGGCTACGACAATAAAAAGATCCAGACGGCCATCGCCGCCAAGCCCTGGCATTTCATTATCGCCCTGGGGAAAACCCGCAGTGTGAAATCGCCAACACTCGCCCTGACCACACCCAAGACGAAGCAGTGGTGTCACATTGCCACGTTTTTCCGCAATCATCGCTGGCTCAAGTGGCAAACCATTCGTATCCTGACGAATGGGACGAAGCGTAAGCGAATGGAGTTTCGCACCCGAGACACCATTGGGTATCTGCGCTACGTGGGGCAAGTCCAATTGGTGTGCTCAGAACCTCGCAAACGACCGGATGGTCGCCGCAAGTATTTAGCCTGCAATGACCTGAGAGTCACAGCACGCCAGATCATTCTTGGATATCGGCTCCGCTGGGCGATTGAACTGTTTCATAAAACAGTCAAGCAGTACCTGGGCTTCGAGGATGTCGCCACGAGTGGATTTGACTCGGTGATGTCGCATGTCCACTGGGTGTATTGCGCCTACATTTTGCTCTCCATGTCGCCACCTGGGGTGACGGCGGGCGTTACGAGTCTTGGCGACGCACAGCGGCAGCTTCAGCAGCTCCTTGCAAACCAAGAGAAGCGTCGTATTCTCCAGAAGTTGACCCAGATTGGCGGGGTGCCACGTTATCAAGATGAGCTGCGACAGGCTCTCGCGGACGCCTGATTCCTTGGCTGCCTGACTGTATGCGGCTTACAGGGGCTCCATGGCTTCGTTGGAGCAACATTTAAGTTTAATATCCTTGCCTCTGACGAGGGCATTGCCTTCTTGCTTACTCATAAATGGGCTCCCTGCTAACATTGACGTGACGAGAGCCATCTAGAGCAGCGCGTCACGCTGCTGCTCGTGCCTTCGATCATATTCCCACGTCAAGTATGTGAGATAACAAGATGTATTGATATAAGATTTTCTTGTTATCTAGTTATACCTACTGTATACGCCTCTGTTGCGTCACGTAACCTCTTGTTGTATCAATCGCTTCCAAGCAGCATCCCGTATCGACATGCCATTTTGTGGAGGCGAAAAGATGACCCCGGCGTGGGCACAACGGCAAGCGGACCTGTTGCGTGACTGCATCGTTTCCCCCGACGTGTTCGAATCCATTATTGACCGTCTGTGCGACTTCGTGGTGCCCTATCAACACGCGCTGGAGACCGAGGCTGGCAAACGCCATGTGCACCTCTATCTGGCAGGTCTCCTGTCCCACTTGAACCGTAAGAATGCCGAGAAGATCGCCGCCTTGGTCGATGTCGAGCGTTTGGTCATCCAAGAGTTCATTGGCACCGCGCCCTGGGATCATCACCCGTTGATCAAGGTCCTGGTTGGACAGGTGATCGAGCAATTGGGGGAACCCGATGGCGTGATCGCCTTTGATCCCAGCAGCTTCCCCAAGCGGGGGACGCATTCAGTCGGGGTGAAGCGCCAGTGGTGCAGCCACCGCGGCAAAGTCGATAACTGCCAGGTGGGAGTCTTCATGGGGTACGTCTCGCGCCACGACCACGCCTTGCTCGACTTCCGCTTGTCTCTACCTGAGGAGTGGACACGAGACGAGCACCGACGCCAGGCATGCCACGTGCCCGAGGCCGTGTCGTATCACACGCGCCACGAGCAGTGCCTGGAGATGCTTGACCTGTGGGGTGCGCAGGTGCCGCACGGCTGGGTAACAGGGGACGATGAGTTGGGTCGCCACACACGGTTTCGCCAACAGCTGTGTGAGCGGGGCGAACGCTATGTACTGGGGGTGCCCTGCACCACGACCATCCGTGACCTGGAGGCCCCATGGCCTGTGTACCAGGGGCGCGGCAGGCCGCCGAAGCCACCGTGGCAGTCGGTGACAGTCTGGCGGAAAGCCCTTCATTCGGATGGGTGGACACGGTTGACGGTGCGAGACGGAGAGAAAGGGCCGATTGAAATCGAAATGATCAAGCGACGCGTGCAGACGCGCCTAGAGCGCAAACGCACGGGACCCGCAGAGTGGCTGGTCGTCACGCGGTGTCCCCTCGCGGACGAGGGCACATTGAAGAGGCAAGCCTCGCCAGATGCCGGCGATCAGGATACCCGCTACTGTTATCGCTACTATCTGACCCCGACCCGTGTGGCCAACGGAGAATTGGCGGAACCGTCCCTGGGAGAACTGGCCCGCGTCATTACAGCGGGAACGTGCATTGAAGCCAGCTTTAAACGAGGCAAGAGTGAAGCGGGTATGGACGAGTACCAGGTACGCACCTGGGAGGGCTGGCATCACCACATGGCGCTGACTCTCGTCGCGGTGTGGTTCTTGATCGGGGAAACCCACCGGGGGCAGCAGTGGACGCCCGCCTTGACCCTGCCACAAGTCCGCTACGGGCTGAGCATGCTCCTGCTGGCGGTGTTCTGCACCCCCGGCATCGACTCCATCTGTCGCCAGGTGCACCGACAATTATTGCGCAACGAGTTGGCCCGATTCTACCATCACCGTACCCGTAAGTGTAGGCCACCGCGGAAGTTACGCCGAGACATACAGTAAGTCTAAAAAGGTCGAAAGCGACCCAAATATCAGAGTCCATGGAAGGAACATCCTGAGACAGCTCGTACCATTGCAGAGACGGACATCCATGCCAATCATGCCGAAGCGTTCTTTAGTGCACTGCGCCGAAAATGTGCCACCTTTCGAAGAAAGACCAATATGTATGCCAAAGCAACCACAGGATTGCAGAGGCTGTTACGGGTGTACTGGGTGGTGCACAATTTTCTTCGTGTCCATTTTACCATCCGAGAAGTTCCCGCTGTCGCTTTGGGCATCCTAGAGAGGCGGCTGTCTGTGCATGAAATTTTCCAGATTCAAATGGCATAAGTGATGATTTCAAAAGGCAAAACCGTTCCCATCAAACTGAACCAGTGCCGTGACAGCATTTAAAACTGATAATGTCTATTGTCTCACAAGCAAAGGCCCATGGGAAAGCCATGGGATAGGCTGACGGAGACACGGTAACGTGGAAGGTAGAGGTACGACAAGATGATGTGGCTATATTCTCCCGGACACACGGAGACAAGGAACTCACGCATCATACGAGGTGTGTTCGATGAGCCAAGCCACGATGAAAAAATACCCCGCCGCATTCCAGATGCACCCACTGTCTGGCCTGCGGATCCCAGCCGCCACTGGTGGCGATGATGTGCAGATGGGGGTTGTACTGGCCATTGCGGCCATGCGTTTGGATCACCACAATATAGCCGCCCTTGAGCATGCGGCCACTGACCCGGCTGAAGCAATCATCCAAACATCGGACCCCACAGCGCATGAACGGACTCAACACGGCTTGGGCCTGCTGATAAAACGTCTTCCGTAACAGCGCGGGCATCGTGAGCACAATATGGCGATAGATCACGCCCTCATGGAGCATCTGGCTCACTTGGCTCACCCAATGATCCACATAGACTTTGGCGCAGCGTAAGCACAGCGACGATTTGCAGCTCATCGCGACGCGATGCGTGCCCTCTCCGCAATACAGACACCGATACTCAATATAGCCCATCTTGTCAGGATTCCCGCACCCGAGCATCTTGTCCACGAGTTCATCATAGTAGCGCTTGTCGTAGCGAGGGTAGACACGTTTGAACCCGTCCCAATGCTCAGCAAAGATCTGTTTGAAGACGTTCCAGGCTGGCAGGGCGTCGGCAGTCATCAGGCCACATCGCTTCGGGGTGTGAGGTTGTGTGTGATAGAACGTTTCTATCACATCCTGCCAACCACATCCACCCCCGTCCTCAGCCCGCGCTCAAGCACGGTCCCCCATGCACTTCTCCCTTGCGCCATGGGGCCGTGAGGGCCGCCGCAAAATGGGAATTCCTCGACGATTCAAGGAACGTGCGGTGAAACTGGCAGTCGATTCAGATCAACCCATTGCCCAGACCGCCCGTGACCTCGGGGTGAATGAAAACACCTTGCATACCTGGAGCGGGAAATATCATCGCACTGAGCGCCAGGAGAAGGAGGTCCACGACGAACATCTCTATGAGGAACTGAAGCGCCTGCGGAAAGAAAATGCCCGCTTGAAGGAGGAGCGAGACATCTTAAAAAAGGCCGCGGCGTACTTGGCGCAACAGCTGCCGTAAAGTACGCATGGATGCACCAGCAGCACACCGAGTTCAAGGTCAGTCGCATGTGTCAGCTCCTGGAGGTCTCGCGGAGTGGTTATTACGAGTGGCGGAGTCGCCCGCCCCGCGCCGAGGTGGAAGCTGAGCAGCAAGTGGAGGCCAAAGTAAAGCACTATTTTGCCCAGGGGCGTGGCACGTATGGGACGCGCCGGATCAAGTATCTGTTAGCTCAAGAGGGGTTACAGGTCAGCCGCCGTCGCATTGGGCGGTTGCTGACCCAAGCTGGACTGCGCTGCAAAACGCGGCGGAAATGCAAAGCGCCTACCGCCTCGGGCCAAGCCCAGACGGTCGCTCCGAACCAGCTCAATCGGGAGTTTACAGTACAAGAACCCGATACCATTTACGTCGGCGATATCACCTATCTCCCTACGAGCGAAGGCTGGCTGTATCTGGCCGTGGTGCTGGATCTGTGCTCGCGGGCAGTCGTCGGGTGGGCGATGGCCGACCAGATGCGGGTGGAACTGGTCAACCAGGCGTTGGCCATGGCACTCTGCCAGCGCCAGCCCGCTGTGGGGTTGATCATGCATACGGACCGTGGCAGCCAGTATGGGGCCGATAGCTATCGACAACTCCTGACCCAGCATGGGATACAGCCCAGTATGAGCCGCAAGGGCAATTGTTGGGACAACGCGGTGGCGGAGAGTTTCTTTCACACTTTAAAAACCGAGTTGGTTTATCTGGAGGAGTTTGACACGCACGAATACGCCCAGACAGCTGTGTTTGAATACATCGAAGTGTTTTATAACCGTCAGCGCTGCCATTCCGCGAATGGCTATCTCGCGCCACTGGCCTATGAGCGGGCTTTGAAAACCAATGGGATTCTGTGTCCGGAAAAGTGTTGACACATCAACTGCTCCTGTCGCGTCTGCTAGCGTACCTCCAACGGCACGTGGCATGCCTGGCGTCGTGGCTCGTCCCGTGCCCACTCCTTGGGCAGAGACAGGCGGAAGTCGAGCAAGGCATGGTCGTGACGAGAGATGTAGCCCATGAAGACCCCGACCTGGCAGTTGTCCACCTTGCCCCGGTGGCCACACCATTGGCGCTTCACGCCCACCGAATGCGTCCCGCGCTTGGGGAAGCTGCTGGGATCGAAAACGATAATGCCATCGGGTTCGCCCAACCGCTCGGCCACTTGGCCGACTAACACGGTCACCAAGGGTCGATGATCCCAGGGCACCGTGCCGATGAAGTCTTGGATGACCTGGCGCTCGACCTCGACGAACGTCGCGATGTCCTCAGCATTCTTCCCGGGCAAGTGGGACAGCAGCCCCTGGAGGTAGAGGTGCATATTGCGTTGGCCGGCCTCGGTCTCCAGAACGTGTTGATAGGGCACGACGAACTCGGCCAGACGATCCACCATCCGATGGAAGACGTCGGGGGAGACGAGACAATCGCTCAAGACTTCCTCTCGCCGCTGTACCCACACGGTGTGCATCTTTTCGCCTCCTCACATTGTCCTGTTGATACGGGATGCTGTTTGGAAGCGATTGTAATGACAAGAAGTTACGGGATGTTACCGGGGCCAAAAGAGGAGATACAGTAGGTCTAGGTACATGACCAAAATCCTCATGCATGGCCACTACCCGGCTTTGCACAAAAAGTCTATCGTTGACAGTGATTACGGAAGAAAATGAGACCTGTTTGACCTCTTTTGCTTGGGTTTTTCGGTTCAAACCGTTCTCACTGACTCATCAGTTATCAAACTAACCCGACTTTTTGTGCAAAGCTGCCACTACCCCTTGAACCTGGGACAAAGCCCTTTGTTCACCCTTTTCACTCAAAAAATATTCGAAGTGTTGTTAAGAAATATATGGTATGTTACAACCAAACCGTTCACCGCTGACCTTTGTTGTGATCAGACACACCCAAGTAAGGAGAGGACCATGCCTGGAGTGCGCCCCACGCGATGCAAAAGGCAGTCGACGAGTTTCCAAGTACCGTATTGGCGTAACCGCACAGCACCGCAGTGGTTGGAGAAGGGCAGCTCGCTTCTCTTGTCCCTGGTCATGTTGCCGGCCATTGTGCTCACCCTGAGCCTCTGCATTGTCTCTCCGGGTCAGGCACAGACGCCAGAGGAGTCGTTTAGGTCGGCGATTTATACACGTCCAGGGGCTATCTGTCCGAGTCTCCCAAACTCATTGACGCTCCCGCCTGGCACTGGTACGCGAGATCTCAAAGAACGTTGTGACGATTTGTCCGCGACCCAACAGAATCCAGTGCTGAGGCAGGTGGCCTCTGAAGAAGTCTCCACACAAGGGAGGAGCGCCGTTGAGACCTCGACGAAGACTATAGCTGCACGTCTCGCGGCTTTGCGCCGGGGAGCGTCGGGCATTAGCATTCAAGGACTGGGATTGAATCCCAAGGAGCCAACGCTGCCTGGCACCCTGGTGGCCACCCTGGGGCCTTTTGCGGCCGTCAGTAGCTCCACCCCGACCACGAGCACGAATACGCCAGACCCATTCAGCAGACTGGGCCTGTTTGCCAATGGCCTCTTCTCCGTTGGAGACAAAGATCCCACGAGCAACGAAGATGGTTTCAATTTTCATACCTACGGTGTCATCGCTGGGGTTGACTATCGGTTCACCCCCAAGCTGGTCCTAGGAGGAGCTTTTACCTATCAATCTGTTAATAATGATCTGGATAATACCAACACCCTGGTGAACAATGTACCCACTTCTGTCAGTGGTGGCAGTGCCGATACGCGCGCATATGGTTTCTCGCTCTATGGTACATACTATGTCCTCGAACAATTTTATGTCGACGGCATGCTAGGTTTTGGTTGGAACAACTATAGTCTTGATCGTGTCATCCGCTACGGTTTAGGGACAACGCCGTCTGGCACAGGCCCGGGTGGGACAACGCCATCTATAAATCAGATAGCCCATGCCGATCCCAATGGCAATCAGTTTTCCTTCAGCGTTGGTGCCGGCTATGATTTCAGGCAGGGTGCGTTGGCCTTTGGGCCATTAATACGTCTGCAATATCTCAAGCTTAATATTGATGGGTATCAAGAAAAGATCAATAATACACTACCAGGTTTCGGCTGGGCTCTGGCTCAGGACAGTCAAGATGTGGAGTCTTTAACTACGGCCCTGGGCGGGCGGGTCTCCTATGCGATCAGCACGGGTCTAGGAGTGTTACTACCTCAGGTACGGATTGAGTGGGAGCACGAGTTCAAGAATAATAGTCGGATCCTGACGGCACAGTTCATAAACGATCCGCAACTTCAACCCATTCTTTACACGACCGATAACCCGGACAGGAACTATGCCAACATTAGCGTGGCGCTCTCGGCGACCTTTCGTGGCGGGATATCGGCCTTTATCGACTACGAAACGGTGCTCGGCTTGGCGAATGTCAGCCGGCATGATATTACTCTGGGTATACGGGGAGAATTGTGATTCTTTTAGAGGTTGGGTGGTGTACGAGGGTTGAGGGACAGCATTGCGTATACCTGTGTCTGCGGGGTGCGCTGGGCATGCTGACCTCCCCCGTTGGCCAGTCTAGCATGCATGGATAGGATGGACAGTATCGTGAACACGGGTTTTGCGCGTGCGTCTCTACGGCCCTGGGTGCCATGGGTCATAAGCGTATTGTTGATCAGTTTCAGTCTGTCTACGCTGGGATGTGCCTCTGGCGAGAGCACGGCTGCCAGCGGTGTGCCGACCGTGCCGCAGCGGTCTGGGGGCTCGGCTGGCGGGGTCGATGACTTCCTGGTGGTGGATTGTCTCCTCCCTGGTCGAGTCCAGAAACTTGGGCAGCGCTTCGTCTATTTAACACCACGACAGCCTGTCAAGACGACGGCCCAGGACTGCGAGATCCGCGGCGGTGAATACACGGCCTATGATCGGAGTAATTACGCCACGGCCTTAAAGGTCTGGATGGCGCCGGCGCAGGAGGGCGACAAGGTCGCGCAGACCTATGTCGGTGAAATCTATGAGAGAGGGGTAGGAGGCCAGCCTGATTATGCCCTAGCCGTCACCTGGTACCGTAAGGCCGCAGAGCAAGGCTATACCCGAGCGCAGATCAATCTCGCCCATCTATACGAGACAGGTTTGGGCGTGGAGAAAGATCCGGTCACAGCGCTGCGGTGGTATCGGCAGGCCGCCGGCCTGACTGAGGCTATTGCCCTTGATCCCGGGACGCTTAACGCGCCTGCAGCCGCCGAGACGCAGACGCTCAAACAAGAGGTCGTCCGACTCACCCGCGAGACGGAGGCGCTGCGCCAGGAGCTGGAGCGCACCCGTCAGCAGCTCGAACAGGCACGCCAGCAGTTACACAGACGGCAGAGCGAGGTCGAGATTGAGCGACGCGCTGTCGAGGCCACGCGCCAAGAATTGGAGCAACGCAAGCAGCAGGCAGAGGCGGCGCGTGATGACACGGCGGTCAAGCAACTAGAAGCGCAACTCGCCCAACGCCAGGCTGAGCTTGAGCGCCACCGCCAGGGAATTGCGCAATTACATCAACATATGGCCCGGCTCGAAGCGGACACCGAGCGCTATCGGGCGCAATTGGCCAGCGCGCCGGCAGCCAGCGCGCCCCAACCCCAGGTACCCCTCCCGGCCCCGACTATTGAGCTTATTGATCCGCCGCTGGTGAAGACCCGCGCCCTCAAGATTGCTGCCATGCCCACCGGCAGTAAAGAGGTCAGTCGGGTTGTGGTCGGGAGGGTAACGGCCCCGGCTGGGGTGTTGGCGTTTACTGTCAATGATCGTGAAGAGCAATTCGATGCCAACGGCATATTTCGCACTCGCATCCCGCTGCAGCAGCCCACGACCTCGGTGCACATGGTGGCTATCGACAAGCAGGGCAAACGCGGGGAGGCAGAGTTTCAGTTCACCGTCGACTCCGTCCCACCCCAGGCAGCCACGCCGACACCGGGGGGCATCAACTTTGGCACTTATTATGCGTTGCTGATTGGGAACCAAAAGTACACGTATTTGCCCCAGCTAGAAACGCCTGAACATGATGTCACGCGCATAGCCGAAGTGCTTGGCAGGAAGTATGGGTTTAAAACCAGAGTGCTACTCAATGCCACGCGCCACGATATCCTGCAGGCGCTCAACGAGTTACGCCGGGACATGACGGACAAGGACAATCTGCTCATTTATTATGCCGGGCATGGACAGTTAGAAAAGAAGATTGGGCGTGGATACTGGCTGCCCGTGGATGGTGAAGCGGACAGTAATACGAACTGGATCCCGACGTTTGCCATTACCGATGTGCTCGGCATCATGGCAGCTAAGCATGTGCTCATCGTGTCTGACTCCTGCTATGCGGGGGCCCTGACCCGCTCGGCACTTGCCCAGCTTGAAACGGGCATGTCTGACGAAGCGCGTCAACACTGGCTCAGAGTTATGGCCGAGAAGCGCTCGCGCACCGTCCTCGCCTCTGGTGATTTGCAACCGGTTTTGGACAGTGGCGGTGGTGGCCACTCGGTCTTTGCCAGAGCCTTGTTGGATGTGCTCCGCACCAATAGCGATATCCTGGAAGGCCAACGGCTGCACAAAGAGATTGCGGCCCGGGTCGCCTACGTAGCCGCGGCGTACTCGCTTGAACAGCTCCCGCAATATGCTCCCATTCACTATGCTGGCCACGAAGCCGGCGATTTCCTCTTTGTCCCGTCGGTCCATTGAGGTTGTGGTCCACAGAAATTACGGTGGGCGCGAAGTTGGTGCAGCTGGCCGTAAACCTACTGTATCTCCTCTTTTGGCCCCGGTAACATCCCGTAACTTCTTGTCATTACAATCGCTTCCAAACAGCATCCCGTATCAACAGGACAATGTGAGGAGGCGAAAAGATGCACACCGTGTGGGTACAGCGGCGAGAGGAAGTCTTGAGCGATTGTCTCGTCTCCCCCGACGTCTTCCATCGGATGGTGGATCGTCTGGCCGAGTTCGTCGTGCCCTATCAACACGTTCTGGAGACCGAGGCCGGCCAACGCAATATGCACCTCTACCTCCAGGGGCTGCTGTCCCACTTGCCCGGGAAGAATGCTGAGGACATCGCGACGTTCGTCGAGGTCGAGCGCCAGGTCATCCAAGACTTCATCGGCACGGTGCCCTGGGATCATCGACCCTTGGTGACCGTGTTAGTCGGCCAAGTGGCCGAGCGGTTGGGCGAACCCGATGGCATTATCGTTTTCGATCCCAGCAGCTTCCCCAAGCGCGGGACGCATTCGGTGGGCGTGAAGCGCCAATGGTGTGGCCACCGGGGCAAGGTGGACAACTGCCAGGTCGGGGTCTTCATGGGCTACATCTCTCGTCACGACCATGCCTTGCTCGACTTCCGCCTGTCTCTGCCCAAGGAGTGGGCACGGGACGAGCCACGACGCCAGGCATGCCACGTGCCGTTGGAGGTACGCTAGCAGACGCGACAGGAGCAGTGTTTGGAAATGCTCGACGCGTGGCGTGAGCAGGTACCACACGGCTGGGTCACGGGTGACGATGAACTGGGGCGCCACACGCGGTTGCGCCACGCGCTGCGCGAGCGCGGTGAGCGCTATGTGCTGGGGGTCCCCTGCACCACCACGATGCGCGATCTGGAGGCCCCGTTACCCGCGTACTCAGGGCGGGGACGGCGCCCGAAAGCCCCGTGGCAATCGGTGACGGAGTGGCGCCAAGCACTCCCTGGCGATACGTGGACCCGCTTGACGGTACGAGACGGCGAGAAAGGGCCGGTGGAGATCGAGCTGGTCAAGCGCCGGGGGCAGACACGGCTCGAGCGCAAACGCACGGGCCCCGCGGAGTGGTTGGTGGTCACCCGGCGACCTCTCTCGGACGACCGGACGTTGGAGCCACAGGCCTCACGCGATGCCTGCGATCAGGACACCCGCTATGGCTATCGCTATTACCTCACACCAACACAGACACCCGCATCAGAGCTCGAGGAGCCGTCCCTGGCGGAGTTGGCGCGCGTGATCAAAGCTGGTAGCTGCATTGAAGCCAGTTTCAAGCGAGGCAAAAGTGAGGCGGGGATGGACGCATACCTGGTGCGGACCTGGGAGGGCTGGCATCATCACATGACGTTGACCCTGATGGCGGTCTGGTTCTTGATGAGTGAAACCCACCGAGGGCAGCAGCTGACGCCGGCCTTGACATTGCCGCAAGTGCGCTATGGGCTGAGCGTGCTCCTGCTGGAGGTGTTCTGCACGCCCGGCGTGGCCTACATCTGCCGTCAAGTCCAGCGTCAATTATTGCGCAACGAGTCGGCAAGATTCTACCATCATCGCACCCGTAAGTGCATACCACCGCGCAAGTTACGCCTATAGATAGGGATCGTCTCAGGGAGCCCAATTGGAGGTTTACACTTTGCACAGCCCGCTCGATGCCATCCAACAACGCTAAACGCTTGTTATCATATTGTTTTGTGGTGACCGAGCACCTGTGAGATACCCTGAAAAAGTGTCAACCTGCCAACAAGCTTCTGGACCGGTTTTGAGACAATCCCTATAGATACAGTAGGTTTATCGGAGAGTCCTTTGTTTTTTATAGCTTTATTTTGTCATATCACCATTTTCAACTACTGAGCCTCAATCGACCTACTGACCAGACCTCAGCCAAAAGCTTTCTGGGCATCGAAGGGCACCAGATCGCGCATGATGTAAAAACAGGCCCGCGCCAGCTTATGGGCGATAGCTTTCCGGGCGACCATGACATGAGTTTTCGCCTGTTTCCGCTGGTAAAACTTCTGGCCCCGCGCGTTGTACCGGATGGCAAACTGGGCCGCCTCCATATAGGCCCACCCGAGATATTTGTTGCCATTTTTGACGTTGCCCTGGCCTTTCCGCTTGCCATTGCTGATTTTGATACTCTGCACACACCGACAATAGGAGGCGTAGTTACCCACGGTGGCAAAGCGGCCAATATCCCCCGTTTCCAGGACAATCGTCTGCGCTAAAATAGGCCCTATACCATCGACCGTCAGCAACTGTTTGTAGGCGGGGGTATGCTTCACGTGCTTGCTCACCGTCTTTTCCAAGGTGGTGATCTGTTCGGCCAAGGTGTGCAGGACCGCCAAGCCACTGCGGACCGCCAACGTATGCTCAGCCTCCGGCAGCAGGCGCGTGAGTTCAGCCGAGATCAGCTCGTGAATGCGCTGGGCACTCAAGCGTACGCCGGTATGCCGTACCAAACTTGGCCACGACATCCTTGCCACCTGTGGGGACGGAAGACGACCGGACTGGCTCGAGGCGCAGACGACATGTGCCGCCGGTCGTACACGCCTCGGCTGCTCTCTTGACATACATTCTGTAGTGCATTGGACGCTCGAGAACGTTGTCATAGCGACAAGCGGCAGCTGCCTCGATGGTCTCTCAACGCTCCGTTAGGCTGGGTGCCCGAGCTCGAAGAGCAACAATTGCTGCACGGACAAGGGGAGCCCGCCCTGCCGACGGGGCGCCTTGGGGCGATAGATCACCACAGACTCCTCGGCCTGTCGGGGCATTAACGCCCCTTGCGGGGAGGCAAAGCAGGTAGCGTACACGGTGCCATGTCGGACATCACGCACTTGCCGTGTGTGTCCGTCATAATGGCAGTGGTAGTCAGCCAACACGACGCTATCCACCACGGCTCTGAGCTGCTCCTCATATACCCACAGCAACACTTGCGTCTGCGGTAAGCCCTCGGCTACATAGAAATGGTAACGATGCAAAGTCACACAGCCATAGCGATTCGTCGTGCGCGGGAACAAGGCCCGCGAAAACTTCTGGGCGAGCGCGTCCTCGGAGTACAGACGGCCTTTGGCGTCGCCTAAGACCACCAGCGGAATCGGGGTTGCAAAGCCATCTTGGATCAGCCCAGCATGAGCCGTCGTGTTATACGTTTTAAGGAAAGCCCGATATACCTGTTCGAACTCTGAGGGACTCTGCGTTAACGAGAACTGGTAGTCGTACAAACGTCGCTGCACATTGAAATGCGTCTCCATGATGTTCAGCCAGCTTTCACCTTGGGTGCTCACAATGGTGATGTGCTCAATCGCCAAGCGGGTGCATACCGCTTCGAACTCGTTGGCCGAAATTACCTGGCGAATTTGGACGTAACTAGCTGTTATGGAAAGAGAACCAGCACATTGATAGGTCCGTGACTGCCTACATTGTGAGGGACACCTGTAACAGGTCAAAAGCCTGCTGCTGCAACGGCGTAGGGGTTGTCAACATGGTCGCCTCTGTCTGGCTCGCGCCAAAACGGATGCGATTTTGGGTCACGGTGGCCAAGTCGTCGAGTAGCGTCTGGAAACTATGGATGGGCAGGCCCTCGTCGGTCCGTTGGGTGCGGGTTTTGCGCTGGGCTCGCGGGGACCGCTGCGCTGGCGCCACCACGGAGGTCCGCCGGGCCTCGCCCGCGGCCTTGTCGTCATCATCGAACAGCAGCGGGGCCAGCACCTGGCGCATGTGCCACTCGACGTAATACGCTAACATGCAGAGGAAGACATGGGCGCGCACCCGCTCGGTCAACCGGTGCCCAATCGGACGGACGTAGAGGTCCACGGTTTTCAGGCTCCGAAAGGCGCGCTCCACTGCCGCCAGACTCTTATACGCGCCGACAGTACGCTCGGGGGAGAGGGTCTCTCCAGACACACTCGTGCGGACCACATAGACCCCATCGAGTGCCGCGTCCGCAGCGAGGCGCTGCGTATCGCGGGTATACCGCAGCTGCGTATCGGTGATCGCGATCTGGAAGTGCTTGCCCATCTTGAAACGATTCCGCACCTTCTCGACCCGCAAGGCAATCGCCGCCTGGCCCGTGAGCCGGCGTGTGGTGCGCGTGGTCGCCTGGACAATTGCGTCCAACTCCCGCTCAGTCGCCTGGAGGAGGGCCTCCCGCTTCCGTGCCCGCTCGAGGGCCAGCAGGGGGTTACGACAGGCGATCAAGCGCTCCTGGGGATAGGTCGGAGCGGTGAACTCCAGCACGTCGGTCTCCGCCAGGCGTGTCAGGTCGAGCGAGCCTGCCTTCACGAGTTCCTGGATGGCTGGGCGCCGCAGGGCGCTCACCCAGTCGAGTCCTGGCACGGGTTGCAGCTCTGCGCGAATGCGCGCGTCGGTGAGCAGGCCCCGGTCACCCACCAGGACCATCCGCTGCAGATGAAACTGGCCGCGCAATTTCTGGAGTTGGGGCGCCAGCGTGGTCGGATCCCCCGTGTTCCCAGGGAACACCTCAACAGCGACCGGGCAGCCCGCCGCGTTACACACCAGCCCCACCACAATCTGCACCTTGCCCTTTTTGCCATCGCGGCTGTGGCCAAACTGCGCCAACGGACAGGTACGCCCTTCGAAATACGTCGAGGTGAGGTCGCACAGGACGAGCGTGCCCTCCGCCAGATGCCGGGCCGCGAGGGCCGCTTCGAGCCGGGGTTGGCGGCGCAGCAGCCAATCCATGGCGCTATACAGGGCATCCGCGTCTGCCGCTTCGACATGCAGGACCGCGCCCAGACTCGTCGACGCAGTGTCAGGTCCCAGGCCGCGGGCGGTGGCCAGCTTCGATTGCGGGGCAAGGATACGAGCGACGATCATGGCTAAAACCAACTCGCGATGTCCACTTTTCTTGGCCGCGATGAGCCCATCTAAGCCCAGGCGGCGCACGGTACCCAGGACGGCGGCGACATGGCCATGCGGGAGGCTGACCGGCTGAGTGCCACTATCCAGACGGATCAGGAGGAGTCTGAAATATTTATCCGCAGCCAAGAGGTACGCGACCCGATGGCAGCGAGACCTACTATTCGTTTGCCGACGAGTAGCTCCTCTAGGCTCGCGCGCGCCCCGGTGGGGCTGGGAGCACGCGCTCCACACAGGGCGAGAGCGCCACAGAGTGACGATCGCTGGCGTGACACAGGGCCAGGCCCGCCGCCACGCATGGCCGAGTGCCTGCCGTGCCGTGCGTCGCCCTGGACGGGGCAGGCGCATCGGGTATACTCCCCTGGCAGGGGGGCCACGGGGGGCCACGGGAGGCCCCCCCACAGGGCCACCAGGGCCAGGAGAAGGGCGAGGCCGTTTATGCTGAGCTGCGTCACCGTGTTTGGGCTCCTCCTGGGGGGCATCTGCGGCGGTGGGCTGGGTCTCGGCCTCCTGCTGCACTGACTGGTGCCCGCCATCGATCGGGGGATGGCGACGCTCTGTGGCCTCGTGGCCACGGGGGTGGCTCTGCTGGCCTTTGGGCAGCTCATGACCTTCGCCGAGCCCGCCGAGGTGGAGGAGGAGCCCCCGCCGGTCTGGCGGTTGCGGCCCCTGCCCAGGCCGGCACGCGCGGCCCGGCGCCCGCGCAAGCGCCCGTGACCGCAGGGCACCAGCAATGTTAGGCAGAGGCGTTGCCAGGCTCCCCGGCCACGTCGCCACGCGCCGGGCGGACCTTGAACACCCGTTCGTGGCGCATCTGCACGGTGCCGGCTTTCGCACCTCGGGGTTTGCGGACGTCCCGGACGCGGGTGCCGGAGACCGCCACCACCCCCGCAGTACGCGCTTTGCTGTGGTAGGCGGCAATCGCCGCAGCGCGCTGGAGGGTCTCACGATCAGGGTCGGTGCCTGCGGGCACTGGAGGACGACGTGGCTCCCAGGCATCCCACGGACATGAAACCACCAATCCTCCGGCCTGGCGACGCGGAAACTCAGGGCGTCGGTGTCGGCGTCGGTGTGACCGACCAGGACCTGCCACCCCCCCGACAGCGTATAGGTGCGCAGGCGGACCTTCGGGTGCTGCGGCAATGACGGTGTCTGTGCCATGGAGGTGTCGCCTTCCGACGATCGCGTGGGTGTCGTGCTCGCGCCGCCGGCGGCCACCGCCGGAGCGCCCCGCGTGTGGTGCCCTGTGCCGTGTCACGGGGCAGGGTGGGTGCGGTCGTTGGCTGGACGCCAGGGCAGTCCCATGTGAGAAGGAGAGCGTGGGCTCTCCCGCCGGGAAAGGCGGGTGCCGGCCCCAAGCCACCCACCGCTGGGGGGCGTCCACCCCACGCCGTGCGTGCGCGCGAGGGGTGTGCTCTAACCTCTGGAGGCTACCATCACTGGCGAAGGGAGACTCACGATGGCCGATGCGCCTGCCCCCCACCACGCACTCGTTATGCAGTTTGTCGTGGCGCTGCTCCAGCGTACCCTGGGCTGCCCGACGGTCGAGGCGCACCAGCACGCGTTGCAAGGCTTCCTGGATGATCTCACTCCCTGGATTAGCCCAGCGGAACTCCCGACGCTCGTGCAGCAGCCATTCACCCTGTTTGACCACCTCGCGTTTACCCCGCGCGGCGACGACGAAGACGTCTCGGTGGCCCTGTCTCCGGGAGGGAAGGTCGTCTTCCGCGCCTGGCTGCGCCAGCGGGGGCTGGACCCGCTGGTGTGCAGCTCGTGAGGAGCGCCTCATGCCTGAGTCCCCTCCGCAGGATCCACGCCCGCACCCGCCTGCACTCCCCGCGGCTGACGCCCCGCTCCCCCCGAGCAAAACACAGCGCAAACGAGACGCGCACGCGTTACAGGCACTAGGGGTCCAGCTCGTCGCCCTGTCCGCCACCCAGCTGGCCCGGCTCGATCTGCCGGAGACCCTGCACGAAGCCGTGGTGGCGGCGCAGCGGATGCGCTCACACGGCGCGCGCACGCGCCAGATGCAGTATATCGGCAAGCTCATGCGGCAGCTCGAGCCCGGCGTGCTCAGTCGCGTCCGCGCAGCGTTGGAAACCGGGCGGGCCGGGATCCCGCGGCCCCAGCCATAGCTCCGGCAGGCCCAGGACACACGGGCATGCGGGCACATCCTCGCGCACGACATCCCACGCGCCGCAGCGGACCACGAGAGCGCACCTGGGCCAGACAGTCGCAGGCGTTATGTCGCCTCGTCCTCGCCCCAGCGCAACCGATAGCTCCCACACGGGCAGACTCGGGCGGGCGCGGTCGTAACGCAGCGATCCCACCAGGCCGGCAGCGGTCCCGCAGTCGCCCGATAGGCTGCCAGCCGGTCTGCGTCGCGGATGGGATGCCAGAGCGTCTGCTGGCCCGCCGCCGTGAGCACCGGGAGCGTCGCTAGCGCCGCGGCTTGCTGACAGTCGGCGCAGATCCCCATATCTCCCCCTCCGGGGGCCGGGACCACCAGGACCGCAGGCGCATCGAGGCACTGCTCACACAGATGCCCCGGGAGGGGCGTGGGCGCAGGAGGGGCCGGCACCTCCCGGACCTCGGCGATGCGGAGGGGCAAACGGCGGCGCGTCCAAGGCGTCTGAGCCTCGGGCTCCTCACCTGGGCTGTCTCTCACAGGCAGATGGCTCATCCTTCCTCGTCCTCCGGTGCGGTGGCTCCAGGGTCTGCGGTGCACCGCCGCCAGCCGGTGCGGGCCCGCACGTCGATGCTGCTGGTGCTAGGGTCATCCATGCTCCCTCCTCCATGGTCCGTCGGCGTGATGCGCCGGCATTATAGCAGACGTTCCCATCCTGGCCAGGGCGCGCCGGGCGTGTGCCGGCCTCGTGGCGATCCCGTCGGCGCGCTTCCGCGTGCACACAGGTTGGCGGCGGGCGATGCCGCAGGCCAGGGCGGGGAGACGCCCCTGCGTCGCCCACGCCCCACCGCAACCCCACCTCTCCCGACGCTGCCACCGCCCCAGGGGCAGGCGCTGGCTCCCGGCGCACGCCTCTGCCTCAGGTCCGCTCGGGGGCGATCTCGTCCAGCGTCCGGCCAGCCGTCTCGGGGAAACACCGGGCCACGAGGAAGGCCCCGGGTAATGCCAGGACGGCGAGAGCCCCAATCGCCACCCAGTGGGACGCGACCACCCCGTAGAGGAGCGACTCCAGGAGCAGGCCCAGACTCCCGCCCAGGGTGAGAAGACCAGGCGCATCCCCGCCGCCGTTGAGCGCGACGACGTCGGAAACAGTTCGACCCCGAAGGCACTGAGGGTGACATTGGCCCCATTTGCGGTTGAGTGCTCCTGAGAGACCATCATGACTGCTGCTCGTGTCTCGGGCTTTTCAGCTGGCTACGGTGGTAGGCAAGCACCGCCGCGGCGACCTCCCGGCTGTTGATCTGCGGGGGGTGCTTCGTCATGACGATGTCCGGCTCCATCCGGATTCCAGAGACGCCCTTACGCTTGAAGACGCGGCACACCACGCGTTCTGTAGTGCCTCCTTCACCATCAAAGGTCACCTCATACCTGTCATCTCCAAGTGCTCTGATCTCATGCAATCGTAGGGGCATCACCATACTCCACCTGCCACATACTTGGTAATCCACTCCACTGCGACCTCATACGTCCCTCCGATGGCTGGGTTTCGGACCAAGAACATGCCAGCTTCGCCAGGCTCCAGAATGACCATATGCGCAGGAAGGAATGGGGCCTGCAGCACCGCTCCCATCTGCCCTTCCTGAGCGGCTACCACAGCATCCGCCGCGCTCGCAAAGTAGCCACCCTCCCACGTCGTGACTCCTTCCAGCGCGTTCAGCGCCTCAGCGAGGGCTCCAGGGTTCGACCACTCCCCCAGTTGCGCCAGGATAAGCTGTAACCTCGTTGTACACTCATAGCTTATGCAGCTTCTCTGAGTTCTTCTTGGTCACTTGTGGGAAGGCCATGGTACATGTCGATCACTTCGTCGGGTAAGCGTTGCAGTTTTCTGCGGCGTGGTCGTTCCATGATGACCTTCACGCACGCTTCCCAGCCCTCCTCTCGCCAGGCTGCAACCCCAAGGATGTGGACGCTCACCTCGTCTTGGATGAGTTTCCACACGCGCCAAAACGTCCCGCGCCGCTCCCCGTCCAATCGACTCCAGTCTGCACCGAGATGCCGTCGCGCCCGCCGCTCCACCACCATGGCATACAGCAGCTTCCCGAGCAACCAGACCGCGGCCAATGGACTGCCTTCTTTCGCGCGTAACTTGCCGACGTCTAACACACTCTTCCAGCGTTTTATCGCGATCTCGATTTGCCATCTGACGCGGTACAGGGCGCTGATGGTCTCCGCACTGAGCAGAGATGGAGCCACAGTCGTAAAGACGAGGACCCACCCGGCCCAAAACAGCGTCGTGTCCTTTGGCGTGCGCCCTTTCTTCCGACTCTGGGTACGGATACGCTGTCGGGCCACATTGGCTTGCTCCTCTGATAGACGATACGCGTGGAGAGAGCCACGCACCTCACCCAGGCTGGGCGCCTGCACGCGGACGTCGATAGTACGGCTGGTTTCCCAGGGTTGCTCCCGCAACACCTGCATGAGATCCACGCGATGTCCGTCCCCATCGTACACGGGCAGATGGGCAGGGCTCATCCGGAAGATGACATCAGCCTGTTTCCTGACGGTCTCGACGATGGGGGTGGCATAGGCATACCCACGGTCTGCCAGCGCGATATCGCCAGGCCCCAACGGAAAGTGGACGAGACTTTCGCCGGTATGCTGGTCCGTGACGGTAATGGAGACAAACTGTAACTGGACCAAGTCCATACAGATGTGCAGGCGATACTGGGTGCCCTGGGCGCCAGGGCCTTGGACGTGACTGCCGTCGATGACCAGCAAGCGCCAGGGTGCGGGAAGCGTGGTGACCGCGTTGGTGTGCAGCATCTTCGCCAACACGGCCTGCACCCATGGACGACAGGCAGCTAAGCGCTCCGCAATCGACGAGGCGGTAATCGTCTCGTACAGGAGCGTGAAGTCAGCCGCAGTTTCCCGGAGCGACTTATCCAAGCCGCAATATAAAAAGACCACGCGCAAGAGTTGCTGGGGGGCTTGACTTTTTTCGCTCGTACAAAGGCCTTGAATTCCCGCGCCATCGCTCACCGTCTCCGACGGGAGGTCTTGCAACAGGTCTTCAAACAGGGTATCTGGATCTGGGGGTGGCAGCTGCATGGTTGACTCCTTGTTGTCTGAGGAGGATATGGCACCATGCAGTATGCTACTTCTTTCAATGCCTTACACCTTATCCTGGCGCAAATGCGGGCACAACCCCCTCGGCGACGGGATGGCCCTGCATGCCATCCGCCTGCTCTGTGCGCACTTGCCCCAGTGCCAAGGCGGCGCCATGGACACCCTGCTGACCACCAAGACCGCCTGCGTCATGGCGTCGCTGGCGTCGTTCGGCGGGCTGGGGTTGAACACGGCCACCTGCCACCACGTGGGCGGGCTGTATAACGTGCCCCATGGCGAGGCCAACGCCATCCTGTTACCCCACACGATGCGCTACAACCTCGAGGCCTGCGCCGAGCGCCAACGGCTCATCGCCGAAGCGATGGGTGTGGCCACGCCCAGCATGAGCGACGCCGAGGCCGGTCTGGCCGCCGCAGACACCGTCGACGCCTTGTGTCGTGCCCTGGCATTGCCGCGGACCCTGCGGGAGGTCGATGTGCCCGAGGAGGGCCTAGCGGCCATTGCCGCCGCCACCTTGCACGACCGCAGTCTCCGCACCAACCCCAAGCCCATCGCTGACGCGGGCCCCATTATGGCCGTGTTACGGGCGGCGTACTAACCTGTCACGGGTTGCGCGTTTTCCGAATCTGCTATCAAGGCGGTTTCGAGTTTTTTGACCCTACGGGCAAAGGCGGAGTGCTTGGCCAGGCCACCGCGCCACGCCCCACCATGGATGAAGATATAGATCGGCGCGCTGGGGCGTGTGGTGCGGTAGACGTCGAGGGCCTCGATCGGGGTCGCACCGTAAGCATAGCGTTGTGGCGCACCCAGGTACGTACGCGCGATCGCGCTGTTGCTCCGGTGCCGGGCGACGAGCTGCTCGCGGTTCGGTGCCCAGACGCTCTGGGTATACGCGGCGTCAAGCGCTGCTTGGTCCATGTCGAGCCACACCCGTGGCTCCGGCTGCGGTGGGCCTGGGTCCTGTCCACCGGCTCCTGGCGTCTGTATGGGGTCCCTCCTGGCGATGATGCGCAGCGTCCTCCGCCGGCAACCAGCCCACGTGCTGGCGCACCGCGGCATGATCCCCCTAGATGCGCGCACAGGCGCGTGGATTACCACGAATTCGACAGCGATCTCAACGCGGGGTGAAGGCTCCGCGTGCCGGTGGCGCTGCCAAGGCATTGCACGTCAGCGCCACCATGGAGTAAAAACCTGCCACGCCGACCAGTTCGACCACGGTTCGATAGCCAAACCGCGCCACGGCCAGCGCGAAGGTGTCGTCGCCCACACGTCCCTGGGTGAGTAGTTCGCTGGCAAAGGCATGCACGAGTGCCTCGTCCGCGCTGGCACCACGCGGCGTGTGCTGCTCGGCGATGGCCGCGATGAGGTCAGCACTGAGCCCAGCGTCCAACGCCCAGTCCCGGTGCCCGGTCCACAGGGCGTCGCTGGTCCAAAAGCGCGCCGCAACGAGCACGACGAGTTCGATGAAGGGGAGCGGCACGGCAAGGTTGCTGTACAGGACCTGTTCGTACTGCAAGGCGCGCTCGGCGATCTCGGGCGTACGCCGCCAGATGGCATAGGCGCCTGTGACACTGCCTGGCCTGCCCACCTCCAGTTGGGTGGCCAGGCGCCGCTGTGCGTCGCTCAAGGCCGCGTCCTGCAGTGGCAAAAGCCGCGTTCCCCCAGGGGTACGAGCATAGGTTGTTGGGGGTGATCCTGCGGGCACGAGGGCCCGATCATCCGGGAAGGGATCCGGTTCGAACGTGTTGACCGAGAGAGACAGCATGCACCCATAGCCGACCAGCGCCACCAGTTCAACGAGACGCTCTGGTCCGAGCGCCGCCAGCGCACGGGCGTAGGTGGCCGCAGAGAGACCGGTCGTCTCCAGGAGCTCCCTGGAGACGCCGTAGACCATCCCCTCCATGGGATCGCTGAACGTCGGCTGCTGGCGATCCGCCAGCGCCTCAATCACGGCACGATCAAGACCAGCGCGTGACGCCGCCGCCGTATGCCTGCACCAGGCATACGACGCTGTAAAGTGGCGGTTCGCAACGAGAATCGCCAGTTCCGACAGGCGTCTGGGCAGGGAGGTGCGGCGCTCCATGAGGAGACGCCAGGCATCGGCCTGCTCGGCCAGTGCGGGATTGCGCAGCCAAAAGGCACCGGGTCCCACGAGCCGTCCGCCCCGTGAGGCTGCCAGCTTTGCGGCCAGGCGCCGCTGCTCGTCCGACAGCTCCTCAGCCGTGAGGTACGGGATGCGACTCATGGGTGTCCCGCCTTCCGTGTGCTCAGGGTTCTACTGGGGGCTATCGACCAGGGATGCAGGGTCTTTGAGGTAGCCCTCCGCCAGCATCCGCCCTGTTTCCCTGATGTACTGCGCGTCTGCTTCTGGCGTCGCTGCAGGGGGTGCGAGGATAACCGTATGGTTGGCGAACGTGGGCACGACCTGCCCTTCCTGTCAGAGCACATGTTCCGGGTTCTCCCCCTTTTGCACCGCTTGGATGCCCCGCCGAATGCTGTTCCGCGTCATGATCACGCCGCGGTCCGTGGTGGCCAGGTGCTCCAGGGCATGGCGGGACATGCCCCCGTGGATGCTCGTTTGCGCGTCGTAGTCACCGGGCACGCGTTGGCGCTCGGCGTAGGGGCGCTCCCCCGTTTGGCCAAAGCCGGCCCGGGTCGGCGGCTCTTCGTGGGCGTCGAGGCGCCGAAAGCCCAGAATCATGGTGTGGGTATCGTCCAGGGGCACCGACCACGTGGTCGTCCGCGCCCGTGCCACGTGGACTTCGCGGACACTCCGGCGCGAGCCCCCAAACTGGCGCAGGTTGGGGGGCAGATACTCGTTCATCCGCAGCCAGATCTTGTCTTCCACCCGCCGCGTGGCGGTACAGATGATCCCCGACGGGCTATCCATCCAGTCCAGCACGGAACGTAGTTTGAGCTCCTCGGTAAACTGGCTGCCTTCGATGGCGTGCAGAAACTCCAGGTGCGCCGGGTCCATGACGTTTTCCTGGCACTGCACCCAGTTGCAATCAAACACGTGGGGGACGGTGGGCACCATGCGGCACCCCGGCGTGTCAAAGGTGTCCAGGATCGGCAAAGCGGGCATTTTCGCTGCCGGACCCATGTAGGCGAACACCAACCCGTGGTATTCACGGACAGGATAGGCCCCATGGTAGAGGCGGTCCTTCAGCGTGCTCTCGGCCGGTTCTCCCGGCGTTTCCAGGATCGTGCCATCCACGTCAACGCGCCAAAAATGATAGCAGCACCGTATCCCTGTCTCACAAATCAGGCCGAACTCGAGGGAGGTCCCCCGGTGCGGACAATGGAGCTCCAGCAGCCCCACCCGGCCACGCTGGTCACGGAAGACCACCAGATCCTCCCCCAGAATGCGGATCCGCACGGGCACGTCCTGCAACGCATCAGAGCGTATCACAGGATGCCAGAACCGGCGCAGATATTCGCCGCCAGGGGTGCCAGGCCCGACGTGGGTGAGTTCCTCGTCTTCTGGAGGGACTTGATTGTGCAGATACCCACTGTAAGGGGTAGTCAGAAAGGGCGCTCTGGTCGCCATCATGCGTCTCCTCTCCACGCGCATCCCAATTGCCCTGCCCGATGCACCATCGGCGAGGCAAGCCTCTGGGAACACACTATACAGCAGAAGCACGTGGACGGATAGGCAGAAGACACGGCCCGTGGGTCGTGTTTTAGATGTGCACTTTCGTGTTGCCGTCCTGCATGCCTTGATCAGGGCGACTGTGGGAGCAAAGCCCAGGCATGATGCGCTCTCGCTCTCGTTCAGCAGGAGGCCTCAGCATGCCATGGAGCGTGGCAAAGGGCACATCTGCCACACGACCAAATACGCGACAGCATCCTCCAAGGCAGCGCGAGAGCAGGTCCAGGAGCGTACCTCCTACGCACGGAAGTGTGGCATCACGGCTTCCGCAAAGAGGTGCATGGAGCGCATCACTTTGTCGTGCGCCAGGCCCCCAAAGGCAAAGTTGCACCCAAAGTAGGTGATCCCTTCCTGTTGTAACGCTTTGATCTGGGCCACGCAGGTTTCGGAGCTGCCCAAGATGGCGCGGTGCTGGGCCAAGTGCGCAAAACTCGTCGGGAGGTCGGTGCGCTGGCGTCGCCAGTCCTCTAACCGGTGATGCACTTCACTGCCACTGCGGAACGTGCCGCGCCACTGTATCATGTCGATGGTCCATTCTAGGCTCGGCTGCGTATCTTCCAGTGCTTGCGCGTCCGTGTCCGCGACATAGCAATACCGTAAGAAGGGGATCCGGGACATCGGGATGTGATGGCCGGCCGCGGCCGACAGCCGGACGAAGCGGCGGCAGAGGTCCAGCGCCTCGACCGTGTCGAGCACCATCCCCACGAGCAGGGGCTGGCCGGTCGCGACCACGAACTCCAGCGTGGCCGGGGTGCGCGTCGCGGCAATATAGACGGGCGGATGCGGCTGCTGCACGACGGGCGGGACCAGAGTGGCCTGGTTAATGGTGTAGAAGTGCCCCTGCTGCGAGTATGCCGGGGTGGTCCACAACCCCAGGATCATGCGGATACTTTCCTGAAAGCGTTGCTGACTCTCACCGCGGTCGAGGCCATAGCCGTGGTACTCGTACCCGGCGCTACCGCGCCCAAAACCAACATCGAGGCGCCCGTTGCTGACGACATCGACCATGGCAATGTCTTCGGCCAGGCGAATCGGGTGGTGTAACGTCGGCACCAGGACGGCGGTCCCCAGCCGTATGGTCTGGGTTTGCGCGGCCAGGGCCCCCAGCAGCACCAGAGACGAGGAGCCGAGGCCATATCGCGAGAAATGGTGCTCCGCAAACCAGGCACCCTGGAACCCCAGGGCTTCGCCGTACTGGACCTGCTCGGTGATCTCGTCGATGAGGCGCCGCGGCACCGTATTTTCAGGCCAGGGCAGGTGGGTGAAAAGGCCAAATTGCATGGTCGACTCCTGCGTGTTGAGGCTAGAGTTATCGCAGTAGGGATACCAGGTAGGGATACCAGGTACCCGGTACCCGCCGGGTAGCCGGGCGAGATTGCTCCCGCCCGCTCAATTTATCATACTTTGTAGCGCGTCAACACTGGCCGAGAAGCTGACCATCTTCTCTCCATCTCAGAGCCTATCGCCTGCAAAGACGCGAACCTCTTCGAGGCTTTCTCGTGTCCGTGGACACCACCATCGACCTTCTACAAATTGCAGTGTCCGCGAACCTTCTATCCCGGATTATTCATGAGAGCCAAACGCGTCCATGGGATTCACTCCATCACGTCCTATAATTGGACAATCCACAATCACCACTTCAGGAGTGAACCCACATGAACGCTCGTAACCACAAAGAATACACGATCTCAGGTTTCGATCCGATGCAAGCCACACTCGCGACTCAGCGTCAACCGCCCCCACTACTCCTTGCACCTGTTGGGGACAACACTGTTGAGCTTGACTTCGATGGTGGCCGCTTGTCTTCCGATGCCGGTCTCATCTTGCTCAAAGATATTGATGACCAGCTCGGTCTCACGCGTGCGTTGGCGGCCGTCCTGGCAGATGCGCGTGATGTCCGTCGTATCCACTTCACTCCAGAAGACATCCTCAAACAACGTGTCTTTCACATTGCCGCTGGCTATGAAGATGCGAACGATGCGAACACCTTGCGCCACGATCCCATCTTTAAACTCCTCCTCAATCGTTTGCCCGAAACCGGTGCCCCCTTGGCCTCGCAGCCGACGCTATCCCGCTTTGAAAACAGCGTCTCACGCACCGAGATCTCCCGTATGGCTCTGGTGTTGATAGATCAATTTATCGCGTCCTACAACCGTCCACCCGAGGTCATCGTGCTCGATGTCGATGATACTGAGGACCGCGCTCATGGTGCACAGGAACATATCCGCTACGATGGCTATTATGGGGGCTATTGTTTCATGCCGTTGCACCTTTATGAAGGCCTCTCAGGGCGTCTGATCACCGCGATCCTCAAGGCCAAACGCTTCAGCGGTGCACAAATGCTGGCGGTGCTCAAGCGCGTGGTCAAGCGGCTTCGGCACGCCTGGCCCGATACCTGGTTCATCTTGCGCGGTGACAGCCACTTTGCCTCTCCCGAGGTGATGGCGTGGATCGAAGCGCAACCCCAACTGAGCTATGTCACAGGCCTCACGAGCAACACGGTGTTACAGGAGCTGGCCCAAGAGGTTGTCGAGCAAGCCAAGCGGGCCTATGCGCGGTGGGGTAGAAAGGCCACCCGCTTTCACTCGACGCGCTACCAGGCGGGAACATGGTCGCACTCGCGCCGTGTCGTCATCAAGGTCGAAGTGTCCGACCAAGGCGTCAACACACGCTTTGTCGTGACGGATATGGAGCAAGCCCGCACCCAGGTGCTCTACCGGCACATCTACTGTGCCCGTGGCCACATGGAAAACGAGATCAAAGACCACAAGCTGTACCTGAAATCGGATCGCACCTCCTGTCACCGCTTCGAGGCCAATCAAGTGCGCTTGTTCTTGCATTCGGCAGCTTATATGCTCCTGGATACCCTACGCCGCGAGGTGTGAAGGACGAGCCCGTGGACCTGCGCCACGATGGCAACGCTCCAGTTGCGCTTACTCAAGCTCGGTGCCCGTGTGCAAGAGTGTAAGGAACGGATCAAAATTTCGTTGCCCTCGTCATGCCCGGTGGCGTCGGTATTGAGGCGCTGTGTCATGTTGTTAGGGGCTGTACGTCGAACGCCTCAGGCCCTGTGAGTGCAATCGAACCCTCAAGGGGGCTCAAGTGCAAAGCGGTGGTTGTCGGCCCGAGGAGGCTGCCAAGACGCAGTGCGCCTGATCGCGCCAATGAGATCTCGTGAGGCCATATAAAGACCAGCTGCAGAGCGTGTGGTCGGCTCATAATGATCCTGGAGTACGGTTGTGTTGAGGATCATCTGGCCTCCCAAAGGGTCTTCTTCGGTCGATTTCTCAGGTTGGTGAATAATTCAGGC
>CAWJAU010000020.1:0-351384 GCA_963840945.1 uncultured beta proteobacterium
TGCTGATGGCGGGCATGGCGTCGATCCTCTACGGCTCGCTCAACCTCGCTGCGCGCAGCTGGGATGGCGGCGAGGCGAACGCCGAGCGCGTTTCCGACATGCGGTCGACGGCGTCGTACCTGCGCGCCCAACTTTCCGAGCAGTATCCGCAGCGGATGTGGAAGGTGGCCGAAACGCCATTGCTGTTCGCGGGAGACGAGAACGAACTGCGCTATACCGCGGTGCTGCCCGAGCGCGTCGCGGACGGCGGCGTCTACTACTTCCGCCTTGCCGTCGTGCGCACCGGGGAGAAGTCGCAGCTGGTGCAGGAACGCGTTGTTCCGGACGTCGGGTCGCTGGAGCGGCCCGATTTCCGCGAAGCCGATCGCTCGGTGCTCGCCGACGGCATCGCGGAGGTCAAGGTCGGCTATTTCGGGCGCGACGCCAAAGCCGCCGACGTCGACACCCCGACCTGGCGCGATCGTTGGGAGGACAATCAGCGGTTGCCGCTGCTGGTGCGCCTGGACGTGAAGCCCGTCAAGGGTGCGGCGTGGCCGACGCTCGTCGTCGAGCCCAGGCGCTCGCCGGAAGCGGGCTGCGTGTACTGGGACGCGGGCCAGGGCCGCTGCGCAAGGGGAGGGCGATGAATCTCCCATCGCAACGCGCGCGCGCGCAGCGCGGCATTGCGCTCATCGTCGTGCTGTGGCTCACGGTGCTGATCGCAGTGATTGGCAGCAGCTTCGCCTACAGCATGCGCGGCGAGGCGCTGGCCGCCCGCAACACGATGTCGCTCGCGCAGGCGCGCGCGGCGGCGGATGGGGCAGTCGAGCGCACGGCGTTCGAGCTGTCGCGGCCGCGCGTTTCGGCGGACGCATGGGCCGCGGATGGCCAGCCCCACGCCTGGACCGACGATGACATCGCGCTCACCGCCGTTGCGTATGACGAAAGCGCGCGCATCGATCTCAACGTCGGGTCCGAGGCGCTTCTGAAGGGAATGCTGCAGAATGTCGGCGGGCAGGACGCGGAGACGGCGCAGCGCACGCTCGACGCGATCCTCGATTGGCGCGACGCCGATGAGCTCAAGCGCCCGAACGGCGCCGAGGCGCCGGAGTACCGGGCGGCCGGCTCGAAATATTTGCCCAGCAACTCGCCCTTCGAGAGCGTCGGCGAATTGCAGCGCGTCCTGGGCGTCACGCCGTCGCTGATGGCCCGCGTCGCCCCGACCCTCACGGTCTATTCGCGGCAACCGGGCATCAACCTTGCGGCGGCCCCGCGCGAAGTCCTGCTCGCGCTGCCGGGCGTAACGCCGGAACAGGTCGATGCCTATATCGCGGCGCGCAGGGACGCCCGGACGAACCGCCTGCCGATCCCGGCGTTCCCTCCGGGCCAAGCGTTCGCGGCGGCAGCCGCGCCCGTGTGGCGGATCCATGTTCGGGCGCGGGCCGCCGATGGTGTAACCTTCGCCCGCGACGCCGTGGTGCGGTCGTCGAACGATCCGCAGCGTCCGCTCGTCACTCTGCTTTGGCAGGAGGGGACACCGGACCCGACGTCCGAGACTCCCACGACCGAGAAATCTGCACAGGAAAATGGAACCGGCAAGCCCTGATCTCCGGCAACGGTTGCGCGTGGCATCGCGCCGTATCGGCCTCACCTCCTTCTGGCGTTGGTGGGCGGGTGAGCTCGCGCCGCTCGTCCCCCGCCGGTTGCTCAATGCGATCGGTCGGATCCGGATGCGGCCGGTGCTGGAATGGGGCGAAAGCGACGCAGTGCTGTGGGTGCCCGAGGTTGCGGACGGCCGGCTTACCTACAAGGAAGCCGCCCGCATATCGTTGTCGGGCGAACAGGATGCGGCGGCGGGGCGCGCCGCGATCGATGCGCTGTTGGCTTCCGCCGGCGCCGGGGGGACGAATCCCCCACAGATCGTAGTCGCGTTGCCCCCGAATCAGATCCTGCGCAAGACGATCAGTCTGCCGGCGGCGGTGGAGGACAACCTCGCTCAGGTGCTCGCGTACGACCTCGACCGGCACACGCCGTTCAAGCCCGATGAAATGTGCTTCGATGCCAGGATCGTCGGCCGCGATATCGCCAGGAAGGAGTTGCGCGTCGATTGGGCCGCGGCGCTCAAGTCGGTCGTGGAGCAAGCACGGCGGCGAGCGGAAAGCTGGGGCGCGGCCGTGGTCGCGGTCACGCCCGATTTGCCCAGTGGCGGTCCGCCGGAGGGGCGCGCGCTCAACCTGATTCCCGAAGGCGAGCGACCGGAGGCATTGTCGCGGCGCTGGCAGATCTGGGCGCCCATCGCGCTGATCGTCGCGGGACTGATCTTCGCCACCGCGCTGCCCTTGTGGCAAAAGCGCGGGTACGCGATCGCCCTCATGCAGCTCGCGAACCAGGGGCGCGCGCAGGCCGACGCGTCGAGCGCGCTGCGCGAGCAGCTCGATAGGCTCACTGGGGACTACAACTTCGCGCTATCGAAGAAGTACGCGTTTCCGAGCGCGCTGCAATCGGTCGAGGACGTGACCAAGCTCCTTCCCGACGACACGTGGCTGACGCAATTCGAGATGAAGAGCTCGGTGAAAGGCAAGGAGTCGAAGCGCGAAATCATGGTCCGCGGCGAGAGCGCCAATGCCGGCCGCCTCGTCTCCCTGTTCGAGGAGTCGAAGCTGTTCGGCGAGACTGCGCCGCGTTCACCCACGACCAAAATCCAGCCCGGCCCTGGCGAAATCTTCGACCTTGGCGCGCAGCTGAAGCCCTTGCCGCCGCCGCCCGTGCAGCTGGCTGCCGCCTCGGGCAGCGAATCGGTCCCACCCAGCCCGGCGGCGCCTATCCCGGCTGTCCCGGCCACCGCATCTGTCCTCGGCGCCGCACCTGGCCCGGGCGCCGCACCTGGCCAAGCTGCTGCGCCTGGCCCGGCTGGCGCGCCTGTCGCACCGCCGAAGGGGAGCGAGCCTGCGAAGGCCGGCTCCCCGGGGACCCTCGAAGCCTCAACCCCGGCGAAACCGGCGCCTGCGCCGAATGGGAAACCGGCGCCGGCACCGAATGGGAAACCGGCGCCGTGCACCGGATGGGAAACCGGCGACGGCGCCGGATGGCGGATCGCCGCCTCCCGGCGCCGCGCCGGCTGTTCCCGCGGCCCCTCCCGCCGCGCCGAAAGGCGCGCCATGATCGCGGCGATCGCCAAGCTTTCGCAAGAGCGGCAGCGCGTGCTGGCCGTGGCGCTTTTCGTGGTCGCGGTATTGCTCGCCGTTTCGCTGCTGCTCGTACCCTTGCTGCTGTTGCATAAGCACTACGACGACTCGATCTCGGAGCTCAGCGACCGTATCGAGCGCTATCGCCGCGTCGCCGCGCAGGCGCCCGAGTACCGCAAGGCGCTCGACGCGATGCGCGCCAAGGACGGCCGCCGCTTCTTCCTCAAGAACTCCGCGCCCAATCTCGCGGGCGCCGAATTACAGGAACAGGTCCGTGCCGCCATCGAGAGCAACGGCGGGCGCATCACGACGAGCCAGAACCTGGGCCCAAAGGACGACGGCCGGTTCCGCCAGATCACCGTCACGGTGCAGTTCTTCGCGTCGACGCCTGCGCTGCAGAAGATCCTGTACGCGATCGAGGCGCGCCCGCCGTACCTGTCGGTAGAAAACATGACGCTGCGGCCGCTCAACGCGTTCCGCGGCTTCAAACCCGCACCCGGGCAGGAGCCGGAAATCAACGTTCAACTCGACGTCGCCGGGTTCGCGTTCGCCGAACCGGATAGAAAGTGAGAGTGCCATGACCGACCTCGCCCAACAGCCTTCGCGCCGCCTCGTGGTGGTTCCTTCCGCTTGCCGCGCTGCTCTTGATCATCGGCTGGGAAACCGGCTGGGGCCGCGCGTTCGAGCGTCGTCCCGCGCCGCTGGAGCCGATCGCGCCCAAGCCCGTGGCGACGTCCCTGCTGCCCGAATACACGATCGCCGGCGGCCCAGCCGGGCACACCGAAATGGTCCAGCGGACGCTGTTCAATCCGACCCGCCGCCCCGCTCCGGCCGCACCCGTGAGCGCGGCCGGGCAGCTGCAACGTGGCCAGTTCGCGCTGACCGGGACGCTCGTGATCGACGGCAAGAGTACGGCTTTCCTGCGCGAAGTCGCCGGCAACAAGCCACGACGCGTGCTGGCCGGCGACAGGATCAATGGGATGTTGGTGGCGGAAGTGAAGCCGGACCGCGTCCGGTTGTCGCTCGGCGACGAATCCGAGGAGCTCACGCTGAGGGTCGTCACCAATCCCCGTCCGACAGTCGCCCAGGTCGCCCCGGTGCCCGCCGCCGCGCCGGTGCCGACACCGGCGTCGACCCCAGCAGGGACGCCGACCCCACCCGTTGCTGCCGGAACAGGCGAGCCGGCGCAGCAAACGTTGGCAGAGCGTCGGCGCGCAGCGCGGGCCGCCGCGGCGGGCGATCCCGCCGCGGCACCGCCGGTGCCCGCCGGCGCCGTGGCACCGCCGGTGCCCGCCGCTGCCGCGACACCGCCCGCTGCGCTCGATCCCCGCTGGGGTCAGATGGACCAGGCTTACCGCGAACGGGCGGCGACCACGGGCAATCGCCCCGCCACCAAATGATCTCTGGCGATAATCCCTGCCCGGCGGGCCGCGGCGCGCGATGGACATGACAATGAGAAATCGACTCCCTGCCCTGTGCGCCACCGTGTCGGTCGCGGCTCTGCTCGTTGCTGCGTGCGCGACGCCTCCGAGCGACTCCGGCGTTGCGCCCCCCGCCTCGGCCACGATGGCGCACCGCACGAGTCCCGCCATCTCGCCCGCGCTCGCCGAGGCCGCCCGCCGCGCACGTCTTCCCGCACCCGATGCGGCAGACGACGGCACGCGCGTCTTCAAGGGAACGGGCGTGGTCGTCAAGGGCCAGGTGCCTGGCGGAGGCCTGCCGGCGGTCGCGCCCGTTCAGGCGACCGGTGGCAACGTCGTCCTGAATTTCGAAGGCGCCGATCTGCGCGAAGTGGTCAAGAACATCCTGGGCGACATCCTCAACGAGAGCTACGTGATCGACGCTTCGGTCGGTGGCGTGGTCACCATTCGGACATCGTCGGGAATCGCGCGTGACGCGCTGCCGGCCACACTCGAAACGCTGCTGCGGATGAACGGCGCCACGATGGTGAAGGAGGGCGGGCTCTACAAGATCCTGCCGAGCGCAGTGGCGGTACGCGGCAACATCACGCCGCAGCTCGGCAACTCGCAGCGCGCGCTGCCGCCGGGCTTTTCGGTGCAGATCGTCCCGCTCCGCTACATCGGCACGCGCGAGATGATCCGGGTGCTGGAGCCGCTCGCGAAAGAGGCCACCTCGGTCCGCCCCGATGATCTTCGCAACCTGCTGATCCTGTCCGGCACCGAGCGGGAGCTTCGACATCTCATCGAGACGATCGAAATGTTCGACGTGGATTGGATCGCCGGGATGTCCGTGGGCCTCTTCGTCCTGCAGTATGCCGACGTCAAGGTTGTCGGTCAGGAGCTCGACAAGATCGTCGGCGACCGCAACATCAGCCCGCTCGCCGGCATTCTTCGCATCATCCCGATCGAGCGAATGAACGCGCTGCTGGTGATCTCACCGCAGCCGGCCTACCTCGACGAGGCGAAGAAATGGATCGCGCGGCTCGACCAGGGAGGCGGCGGCGACGGGCCGCGCTTCTACGTCTACAACCTGCAGAATCAGCGCGCCGAAAAGCTCGGTCCGCTGCTGACGCAGGCGTTCACCGGTCGTGCGGCCCCGGCGGCGGCGGCCTGCGGCGCCGACGGTCGCACCGGGCACGCCGGCCGGCACGATCGTCTCGCCGCCGACGTTCCAGCCGCAGACGGCAACGCCCACGCCGCAGACGACCCAGCGCCGACCACCCCGCCGCCGGGCCCGGTGGCGCAGGCGATCGCGCGCGCCGCCGAGGGCATCGGCGTCGTGCGCAACATCCAGGTCGTCGCCGACAAGGACAACAACACGCTGCTCATCGTCGCGACCGCGCCGGAATACACGATCATCGAAGCCGCGCTGAAGAAGCTCGACGTTCCGTCGCGGCAGGTCGCGATCGAGGTCACGATCGCATCGGTCACGCTGACGGACGAGCTCGATTTCGGCGTCGAGTGGCTGTTCAAGGGCGGCGCGCCCAGCGGCCGCGGCGCAGGCGGCCTCATCACTCGGAGCACGCCGTTCAATCCCGGTGGATCGCAGAATCCAGGAACAACACGGGTGCTCGGGCTCGCGCAGGGCTTCACGTACATCATCCAGAACGCGAACTTCCCGGGCGGCATCCAGGCGATATTGCACCTGCTCGACACCTACGGCGACACCAAGGTCGTCGCCAATCCGCACCTCGCGGCGCTCGACAACCAGAAGGCGACGATCAAGGCCGGCAACAAGATTCCGATCAACCAGCAGAGCTTCGTCGGCAGCGGCAGCGTCGCCGTCTCGACCAACGTCGTCACGACGACGTCGCAATACATCGATACCGGCGTGCTGCTGCAGGTGACGCCGCACATCAACGCGGGCGGGCTCATCACGCTCGACGTGCAGGCGGAGGTCAGCGATCCGGGTCCGGTCGCCAATCCGGGCGATGCGCCGCCGATCAACACGCGCTCCGTGCAGACGATCGTCAGCGTGCAGTCCGGGCAGACGATGGTGATGGGCGGCCTCATCGGCGAGACGACGGGCAATTCGTCGAAGGGACTGCCGTTCCTGTCGCGCATCCCCATCCTCGGCGGCTTGTTCGGGGAGCAATCGCTCACCAAGAACCGCACGGAGCTCGTGATGTTCATCACGCCGCGCGTCGTCGAAAACGAGAACGACCTCAAGGGCACGATCGAGGATCTGCGTCGCCGAATGCAGCAAATTGACGACACGTTCGACGTCTTCCGAAGGGCCAAGGCGCCCGGATCCGTACGGTAGCGCACCGAAGCCTTGAGCCGGTTCGTCACATGATGGGCCTGGCGTCGCCATTCCCCGACGGTTTTGGTAGGAAAACGTTCGAAAAGCGTCGCCGGTACCCGACATTTCGATGTTGCGTGGCTGCAACATCACCTTTGGGGCGTCCGCCCATGGCCGGGGCACGTTGACGCAGCAGCATGCTTTCGTTAGTCTCAGGGCGAGGATTGCGGCGCCGCGGCGCGTAAGGATGGCTGGACTGAGTTTCAAGGTTTCGTTAGACGTGGGTCCTCGCACGACGGCGCACATGGATTTTTGGCAGGGGCAATCCGGATGATCGGGCGTTTTTGTTGGTGGCGTGGCGCAGTCGCCGCTCTGGGGCATTACCGCAATCGGCGCGCTGGAGTTGTCAGCCTGATCGCGGCCGCGCTGGTGGCGGGATGCGCGACGGGAGGCGGGAATCTCGCCAAGGACTCGCCCGCGGCAATGAAGGAGGCGGTCGTAGCCGAGCGGGCGAAGGGGCGATGGCAGTCACTGATCAAGAGGGATTACGAAGGGGCCTACACGTATTTCAGCCCGTCGTCGCGCGAAGCGACGTCCCTGGCCAATTTTCAGACGCGCATCGCAGCTATCGAATACCGGGCGGTAAGCATCGACAAGGTCGAGTGCGTGGCCGAGGTCTGCAAAGTCTACCTGACGTTGACGTACGACTACCCGCCGGCGAAGGTAACGGGAGTGGTCACTCCCCTAGACGAAAGCTGGATCATTGACCAGGGGCAGGCGTGGTTCGTGTTCCGCGGATGAGCAGTTTGTTGCAGGAATTCCACAAGCGGGCGGCGACGGGGCCGAATTGTTTGCCATTATGAAGAAAGCTGTAATAACATCGCTGTGTTGTCGATCTTGAAGCGATCACTTTCAACTGCGTCAGAGAGGAGTTACCAAAAACCATGAACACGTTCAACAAGAAGTCGCTGTGCGTCGCGCTCGCCGCGACGGGCATGCTGGGCGCCGCAGGCGTCGCGCAGGCAGTGAACGTCAGCGCGGACGGACTCGGAAACGTGCTGATCTATCCGTACTACACCGTCAGAAACGACAGTAACGGTAACGCCTACAACACGCTGATGTCCGTCGTCAACACCACGGCCAGCATGAAAGCGGTCAAGGTGCGTTTCCGCGAAGGCAAGAACAGCGCCGAAGTTTTGGACTTCAACGTGTTCCTGTCGCCGTTCGACGTGTGGACCGCGTCAATTACGCCGGGTCCGGTTATCAACCCACCCGGAGGCCAGGGGGCCGGACAGATCACGACGAATGACAAGTCCTGCACGATCCCGTCCTTCTACACGGGCGGCGTTGCGCAGCAAGTCCAGTTCCGGACGACCCAACTCGAGGCGACGGATAACGGTGTGGCGCGCACCTCCGAAGGCTACTTCGAAGTCTTCGAAATGGCGACGTACTCGCCCGTGAGTATCGTTGGCATCAATGCCGCGCACACGACGGCAGGCGTTCCGAAAGACTGCTCGCTGGTCACCGATGCCTCTGCCTTGCTAGGTCAAGGCCCGCCGAGCGGCGGCTTGTTCGGCGGTGTGACCATTCTCAGTCCGGCGGGTGGTGGCGCGTTCTCGCAACCTGCCACGGCATTGGCCAATTTCACGACGACCAACGCCTATTTCGACACGGGCTCGACGAACCCGACGTATGCGAACGCCGACCCGGTCAGCAACACGATTTTCGGCAGCAATCTGTATCAAACCACATGGCCCGTCACCGGCATCGGCAGAACCAACGCCGTGACCGCCGTGCTGATGGCGAACGCGATTACCAACGAATATGTGCTGGACGCTGGATCGAGGTCCGCAGACGAGTTGGATCGCTACGTTCCCGACGAAGTTCAGCTACGTCAATCCGGGCGTGATAGCTCCGTTCACGTCTACCTACGTAACCAAGGTGGGGGCGTGCGAGAACTTCTACGGCGTCGTGTTCAACCGCGAAGAGGGCTCGCCGCAGGTCATCACGAGCGACGACTTCTCGCCGAGGCCGGGTGCCGCTGCCGGACCGCAGCTCTGCTGGGAAGCACAGAGCATCGGCTTTGGTACCAGCAACGTGTTCGGTTCGGCGAACCACAATGTGATCGCCACACCCTACACGAACGGCTGGGCGACGCTCGGATTCAACAGTCCCACGACTCCGAACGAGCATGCGCTTGCTGCGCCAGCAGCGGCAACGACGATGATCGACCTCCGGGGTCTTCTCGCTCCGCTGGCGGGTCAGAGTGCGATCTATTTCGGCCTGCCGGTCATTGGATTTGCGGCGGAAACATTCCAGAACGATGCCATAGTCGTCGGCGGCAAGACGTACCTGTCGACGTTCGGGGTATCGTTCCCGCACCACGCGACAAAGAGAATCACGCCTCCGATCGTTCCGTTTCCGTAATACTGTCGCGCAGTACTTTCGCACGGGGCGGGACGCAAGTCCCGCCCCTTTTTACGACATTCGATTGACTTTGCATATACTGCAGGCTAGACTTCTAACGTTAATTGCGTAAGCTATCGCGTAACTTCATGTTTTTTATAATTTTATCCATCAACGCCCGCACGCGACCGAAGCGCGATCCATGTTTGTCAGGAGCTCTTGAATGAACCTCATCCGGATATCTCGTGCGCTGGCTTGTGCAGCAGCTTCCGCTGCCACAGCCGCGTCGTTGCTTACGGCTACACCCGTGCTCAGCGCGTCGGTCACGATCAACGACCAAGGCACCTGCAACTGGTCCTGGGACGCAAATACGCGGACGCTGACATGTTCCTCTACGGGGGCCCCTCCTCCGGCCGCGGGACAATTTACCTGCTCGCTCGCGCCCGCCGGCCCGGTCTCGGTCGGCACGTCGCTTCCGCTGAGCGTGTCGTGCTCCAATGGAACGCCTACGCAGGTCGCATGGTCGGCGCAGGCACCGGGAGGCTGCACCGGAAACTGTACGGCCACGTTTGGAAACGGCGCGCTCACGAGCTCCGGATCGAACTCGGTGGTGCTCCCGGCGGCCGGATTCTGGACCATTACCGCCACGCCTACGCCGACTGCCACGCCGGCAACGGCGCAGGCCGCCGTTCAGGCAAACGCAGCGTCTCTTGGCGGAGGCGGACCTCCCGGAACAGGAAATATCTGCGCCGAGTACGGCTTCTCCAAGACCATCAGGTCCACTTGGGATTGGGGATCAAACTCGCAGCATCGCGTCGACACCTACGTGAGCGGCGATACCGCGGGCGGAATGGGTATTGGCACCAACGGCATCCTGGTCGTCGACTTTGTTCCCACGGGACCCTCGGACGGCAGCCCCAACCTTGCCACGATCAGTGCCACGGGCTTCCCGTCGCCGAACATGACCAACATGCTAACCGTGGCAATCTCCACGTCCCCCTGTACGCTCACCGCGCCGGTCCCGGCTTCTGCGACCGACACGAGCCCGACCGTATCGTTTGGCGTTGGGGCCGTCCCGCACTACTGGGCAACCGGTGCACCTGCCGCGGTATCTCTCACGCCCGGAACGCGTTACTACATCAACGTCGCCGGGCGAGCCAGCGTCGACTCCAATTTACCGTTTGGCGTCGAAACCTGCGTTCCGGGGCGGCTCTACTACCCGTTCTGTGAGTTCCGGCTGGAGTTCGCAAAGCCCGCCGGGCACTGACGGGTTCGGCAGTTTTTCCCACGGGCCCCCGCTACGGCTGGGGCCCGTTTGTTTGGGCCCGCGCGGCCATCGCGCCGGGTGCCGCTTTCCTAGTAGGTATTCTGTAGAGATTGTCGAGGAAGATGAGCCAACGAAGACGATTCATTTGTACTTGTGCCGCCGTCGCACTCGCAATTGTTGCGCTGTCGTCGCCCGCCATGACGGAATCGCTGGACGACGTGCTTGTGCGCGGCCCGGAGGCCGTGTTGATCCGTGCCGATTGGGACGCCGAACTGACGCGTGTCCCGGCCGACCAGCGTGTAGCGTTTGCCACCGGTCCGCAGCGCGTGCAGACAGGTCTCAACAACATACTGGTCAACCGGACGCTCGCGCACCGAGCGCGCGAACGCGGGATGGACAAGGATCCGGTCGTGGAGCGGCGTCTGGTGCTGGAGGTCGAGCGGGCACTCGCCGGCCTCATGGTCGAACGCATCGAGAGCGAGGCTGGGGCCGAATTCGACCGCGCAATGGAGCGAAACCTGGCCCGGGCGCGCGAGCTCTATCTCGTCAATCGCGCGAAATACGCGGTTCCGGAGGAGATCGACGTCTCGCACATCCTTTTCGACATTCCGAAGCGCGGCAGCAGGGATGCCGCGCTGGCCGCCGCGAACGACGCGAGGGCAAAGCTGCTGGCGGGCGCGGACATCACCGAGCTTGCCCCGAAGCTGTCTGACGATCCGTCCGTGACTCGCAACAAGGGCCGGCTCGACTTCGGCCCCCGCGGAAGATTGGACCCCGCATTCGAGACGGCGGCATTCGCCCTCAAGAATCCGGGTGACGTCAGTGAGCCCGTGGCCACGCGCTTCGGTTATCACGTGATCAAGCTCGAGGGTCGCAAGCCCGGACGCGACATGTCGTTCGACGAAGTGCGCTCCCAGATTCTCGTCGAAATGCGCCAGAAGCATGTCAACGACGCCCGCGAATCCATCGTCGCGGCCATACGCCGCGATCCGCGGTTGCAAGTCAACCAGGAGGCCGTCGACCGCCTTGTGGTGAAGGTGGACGTTGCCGGTGCCGCCGCTCAATACCGGTTCGCCTCCTGCGGTTTCGCCCCCCAAATAGCACGTTGCCCGCAGGCGGCGCTCGCGCTGATCCCTTTTCCCGCCTGCCGATGTTCCGATGTTCGAAGCCGGGCCGGCTCTTGCTATTCTGCCGGCATGACGGACGCATCCCGACGTGTCTCCACCAATCGTGCGATGATGACCGCCGGGTCGCGCTTCGTGGCCGCCACGCGCGCGCGACCGCGCGCTGTTCGTCAATTTCTTCATCCGCGAGCTCACGACTCGCTATCTCGGCAGCGCCACAGGGCTCGCGTGGGCGCTGCTCCATCCGTTGGCGCTGCTCGCGGTCTACCATTTCGTGTTCACGACGGTGTTTCGCGCCGGGAGCTACGACGGCAGGAGCTTCCTGCTGTTCGTCGCCGTCGCCCTCTGGCCGTGGCTCGCGGCACAGGAAGCCCTCGTGCGCGCGACAGTCAGTCTCGGCGGTTACTCGGGACTCATCCGCAAAGTCGCGTTCCCGCACGAGATCGTCATCTATGCGTCGGTCGGCGCAACACTCGCGTTGCAGCTCGTGGGTTATCTCGTGGTGCTCGCGGCGCTCAAGGCGTTCGGCGAGCCGGTGCGCTTCGAAGGGCTGCTCGTCGCGGTGCCGCTGTGGATCGTGCTCGCGATCGCGGTGACGGGTCTCGCGCTGCTGCTCGCCGCACTGCAGGTCTTCATCCGCGACGTCGAGCACGTACTGATGCCGGTCCTGATGATAACGATGTACCTCACGCCGATCCTGTACCCGCTGACCCTCGTTCCCGAAAGCGTGCGGCCGTGGGTTGCCGCCAATCCGTTCGGCTGGCTCGTGGCGCGCCTGCGCGACGGGCTGCTCGACGGCAATCTCGAGCCGCGCTGGAGCGATGCCATGGCGCTGGCTACCGCGCTCGCGCTCTTCTTCTGCGGACGCTGGGTGTTCCGGCGGCTGTCGCCGCACTTCGAAGATTTTCTGTAGCCTCGCCGAACGATGACCACGTCGCTCCTCAAGCTCGACAGCGTCGGCAAGGACTACGCGAAGGTCGACGCTCGCGGCGGTCGCGTCCGTCTCGTCTGGGACCTCCTCGCCGGGCGCGGCGCGGCGCGTGCCTTTCGCGCGCTCGACGGAGTGAGCTTCGAGTTGAAGCGCGGCGAATCGCTGGGCGTCATCGGCGAGAACGGCGCGGGCAAGTCGACGCTGTTGAAGATCGTCGCCGGCGTCATCGAACCCACGCGCGGCACGGTCGCCGTCGGCGGCCGCGTCGGCGCGCTGCTCGAGCTCGGCTCCGGCTTCCACCCCGAATACACGGGTCTCGCGAACATCGACCTCGCCGCGGCGCTGCTCGGTCTTTCGCCCCGCGAGATCGCCGCGAAGCGCGACGAGATCATCGCGTTCGCGGACATCGGCGAGCACATCCACGACCCGATCAAGCACTATTCGTCCGGGATGGTCGTGCGCCTGGGTTTCGCCGTGGCGACCGCGCTCGCGCCCGACGTGCTCATCACGGACGAGGTCCTCGCCGTCGGCGACGAATCGTTCCAGAAGAAGTGTATCGCCTGGATGGAGCGCTACCTTGCGGACGGCGGCACGCTCCTGCTGTGCTCGCACGGCATGTACCACGTGCAGAAGCTCTGTCGCAGCGCGCTGTGGCTGAAGGATGGCCGTGCCGAGCGCTACGGTTCGGCGGCGGACGTCACGCAGGCGTATCTCGCGTTCCATGAGGAGAAGAGCGCACGGGCGAAACGGCCGATCGCCACGACGGAGGCCATCGCCGCGGGAATTTACTCGGTCCAGTCGCTCGAAATCGAGCCCGCCGTCCCGATTGCGCAGGGTAGCCTCCTTCGCATCTCGGGCGAGTTGTTCTCGCCGGACGGCCGCGTGCCGAACGTCCTGATCGGCATCGTGCGTGCCGACGGCACGCCGATCTATGGCGTCGCGACGGACATGGATGGAGTTGCGCCCTTCCGCATCGCGAACGACCGGTTCGCCTTCGCGCTGACGTTGCCTCGTGTCGACCTGCTGCCTGGCAAGTACCTGGTCCGCGCACACGCGCTGGACCCGGAGGGCGTGCGCCTCTTCGACAACGTCGAGCGCACCTTCGTGGTCACCGGGACGACGCGCGAGATGGGTTTCGTGCGCCTACCGCATCGCTGGGGCGATGGTGACGGCGCTCCGGATGGCGATGATTGAGCGCGCTGATTCCGGGCGTCCCGCAAGGGGCATTCTGCATGTGATCCACGGGCACGGCGGCGGCACCGAGCACCATGCGCGCGCGCTGATCGCGGCGACGCGCACGTGCTATCGCCACCATCTCGCGATCGCCGTCGGTGACGCCTGGCAGGTGGAGGAGCATCTCGCCGACGGCGCGATCAGCACGCACGAGATTCGACGCGGGAGCGCCGAGCCTTGGCCCGATTTCTTCGGCGGCATCCGCGCGACGTTCGCGATCGACCTCGTTCACCTGCACAACATTTCCGGCTGCCGGGACGGCATCGTCGCGGCGCTGGCGGCGCAGGACGTGCCTTACGGCTACACGGTGCACGATCTGAGCTTCGCGTGCCCGACGATCCTCTTCCTCGGCGCGGACGGCAACTATTGCCACGAGGAGACCGACGCGGCGGTGTGCAGTGCGTGCCTCAGGGCGCAGCCCCAGTTCGCCCACGTCGACATCGTGGGCTGGAGAGCTCAACATCGCGGGCTGCTCGAGCGTGCGGCGTTCCTGATCGCGCCGTCGCGCTGGGCCGCGGCGGCGCTTCGACGCTATTACCCCGACCACGCGGTTGAGGTCGTGCCGCATGCGGCGCCCGTCGCGCGTTCTCCCGGAAACGGACCGCAAAGCGACGCCACGGCGCGTCGCGGCGAGTTGTCCGTGCTCGGCCTGCCCGACGACGGGCTGCCGACGATCGCCGTGCTGGGCGCCGTCGGACCGGACAAGGGCGCGCGCAGGCTCGAGCGTCTGGCCGAACTCGTGCGGGCGAGGTCAGTTCCGCTGCGCTTCGTGCTGATTGGGTATATGGACGTGGAGCATGGTCCCTGGCAGAGCGACGATGCCGTGCTGACGATTCACGGCCGCTACCAGCCGCGCGAATTACCCGAGCTCCTGGAGCGATACCGGGTGCGGCTGGTCGCGTTTCCGTCGGCTGGTCCGGAGACCTTCAGCTTTACGCTTTCCGAGACGTGGGCGGCCGGCTTGCCGGTGGTCGTTCCTCCCTTCGGCGCGCTGGCCGAGCGCGTCGCAGGCACGGGCGCGGGTTGGCTCTGGACGGATGCCGAGTGGCGCGACGCAGGGCAGATGCTGGCCCGCATCGCGGAGCTCGTCGCGCCCCCAAATGCTGCCTCGCTGGCAGCGGCCGGGACGCGCGGTCGCGCGATCCCCCAATCGACGCCGGGGGCGATGGCGGAGCGCACGCGCGAAATCTACGATGCAGCGATCGCGGTGTCCGAGCGGACCGCTGGGGCGTCCGATCGCGCAGGCACGGTCGAGGATCCAATGTCAGCGGATGCGCCGCCGCTTGGGCCGACCCCGACCTCATGGCGGCGCGTGATCTCCCGCCTCATGCCCGAGCGACTGCGCTCCATGATGAAGTCACGGTTGCGCTGATGGCGGTGTCGGACTCGCCGGACCGGTTCGCGGAGGCATTGAGACGCCGCTTTGCGGGCGCCGAGCACGAGGCGCTGCGCCTCGTCGCGCTCGAGGCGGCGCGGGCAGATGCTCCGGAGGCCACCGCGCTGGCGCGAGCCTATGCCGAGCTATGCACGGCGACGTTCGTCTCGCCGGTGCCGTTGGTTTGGCCCCGGCGCACGGCGGGAAACCGGCTGCGCATTGCCGTAGTGCTTCCGGTCGCCGCGAACGATTTCGCCTCGCGCGCACTCGCAGCCTTGGCAGCATTGCCGCCGCCGAAATTCGAATTGATGCTGGCGAGCGTCGGGCCGCAGGCGCCCGGTATCGCCGTGGCGCTGGGCGATGCAGCGGAGACGGTCGGCCAGATAGGTCCGCATCCCGATTTTGCGGTGGCGAGAGCGCTCTCCGCCCGCGATGCTGACGTGCTCTTCGACATGGCCGGGCTAACCGCTGACGTAGGTCCGCTCCTTGCGTACCGCCCCGCGCGCGCGATCTGGACAGCGGCGGCTTGGACGCACTCGCCGCCGCTGGTGGATCGGGTATTTGCCGTGCGCGGACGAATTCGTCGCGGCGCTGTCCGCCTTGTGCGATGCACGAGACGCCCCGGCGGAATGCCCGGTCGCCGCGGCGGCTCTCGCCGCGATGTGGGAGGAGGGAGTGCGGGCGCATCAGCGGTCCGATCGATCGCGCGCGCGGGACGTCTACGCGCGCATGCTCGCGCTGCAGCCGGGATTCGCACCTGCTCATTTCCTGTTGGGTGTGCTCGCGCGCGACGAGGGCGATGCGGACACGGCGCGACGCGAGTTCTCCGCTGCCGTCGAGACGGCTCCCGACTACGTTGACGCACGGGTCGCGGCGGTGCGCGCGGCAACGGAGCGACGCGACTGCGCCGCGGCCGTCGCCTTGTGCGAGGAAGGCCTCTCCCGCATGCCGGCGAACGTCGCTCTGTGGCGGGCGTTGGGTCATGCGCATCTCGCGCGGCGCGACGGGGCGGCAGCGGCCATGGCGTTCGAGCAGGCCCTCGCAGCAGCGCCCGCCGACGCCGACACGCACTACAACCATGGCGTCGCGCTGCAGATGCGACGCGCGCTGCCCGAAGCGGCGCGCGCCTACCGGCAGGCGCTGGCGCTTCGCGCCGGATCTTGTCGCCGCCGCGTTCAATCTCGGCGTGGTACATCAGGAGGAGCGCGCCCACGATGCGGCGATTGCCGCGTACGAAGCCGTGCTTCGCTCCGACCCGAAGCATGCGGCGGCGTACAAGAACCTGGGCGAGGTCCTGTTCGCCGCCGGACGATTCGATGCCTGGTTCGCCAATTTTCACCGCTTCGAGGCGAGCTGCGCCGATGCGCTGTCGCTGGCTGTGCAAGCGCTCGAAGTTCTGCAGTACCAGGGTGAGTTCGCGCAGATCGATCGATATCTCGCTCGCCTCGGCGCGCGGGGAATTTCGCCCGGACGACGAATCCGATTTCGTCGACAGCGTCGAGCAACTGCTCTACCTGCTCCTCTTCTTCGACGTCGGGCCCGACCTGGTCTTCGAATGGGCGCGGGCGTACGACGCCGCTGCGAAGCGCGTGTACGGCGAACCGCTGCCTCGTCCGACGACGAGGAAGCCCGGGCGGTTGCGCGTGGGCTACCTGTCGGCGGACCTGCGCAATCACGTGATGGGCAAGATGATCTGGCAGGCGGTGCAGCATCACGACCGGTCGAAATTCGACGTCGGCTTCTATGCGCTCTCGCCCGACGCCGACGCATGGACGGAGCGTTTCCGCAGCAGGGGCGACCGCTTCGTGGTCGTCGCCGATCTCGCGGAGCATGCCGCCGCGCAGCGCATTGCCGTCGACGATCTCGATGTCCTCGTCGACCTGTCGACGCACACGAAAGGCGCAAAGCCCGGCATCCTCGCATTCAAGCCCGCGCGAGTGCAGATCACGCATGTCGCGAGCGCGGGCACGGTGGGACTATCGACGGTGGATTTCAAGCTCACCGACCGGCTGGCCGATCTCGCCCAGTCGCAGGCCTTCCAGCTCGAAACATTGTTGCCGATGGAAGGCTGCGTCTATCCGTTTCGGCACGTCGTGCCCGCGGCCGGCCATCCGTTTCGCCGCGAGCGCATCGGTATCTCCGTCGACACTGTCGTCATCGGGGCGTTCGTCAGCGCGCTGAAACTGTCGCGACGCTGCCTCGCGCTGTGGCGCGAAGTGCTGCGTCGCGTGCCCGCCGCGAAGCTCGCTTTCTCGCCGGTCGTTCCGGCCGCGCGCGTGTCGTACCTGCGTCTCGCTGGCGCGGCTGGAATCACCGCCGACCGGCTCGTGTTCGTCCCGCAGGGCCGCGACGACGCGGAGAACCAGGCACGCTACGAGCTCGTCGATTTCGTGCTCGATCCGATGCCGTTCGGCGGCGTCAATGGGACGCTCGAAGCGCTCGACATGGGCGTGCCGGTGGTCACGCTCGTCGGCAAGCGGCATGGCGAGCGCACCGGCTACAGCATGCTCGCCAACCTCGGTGTCACCGACACCATCGCGCAGAGCGGAGCGGAGTACGTCGAGATCGCCGTGCGCCTTGCGACCGACGCGGACTTCATGGCGAGCGCGCGCGCGGCCATCGGTGCGCGACTCGCTCGATCGCCTCTCACCGACATGGTTGCGCACACTCGGGCGCTGGAGCGCGCCTATCTTGCGGCGCTCGCGGCGAAAGCGCCCGATGCATTGTCAGCCGCAAGCGAGCGTCAGGCGTAGCGAGACCCGATGTCCGATCCACGCCTGCGATGCGCCGCGTGACCCCGGAACCCGGGACACACCGTAAAGGAAGCAGCAACATGTTGCAACGTGCGAGATTCTTCGACAACGGGGAAACAATATTGGACGTCGGGTGCGGCCCAGGTTACCTTGCCGAATACCTGGCCAAGCAGAAGAACTGCATTGTAGTCGGCGTCGAGCAGGATCCTCGACTGGCGGAGATTGCCAGGCGCGTGTGTGCGCAGGTTCACGAGGTCGACCTCGAAACCGAGGGACTCCGCAACATTCAAGGCAAATTCACAGCCATTTTTTTCGGCGACGTCATCGAGCACGTTCGAAACGCACCCGATTTGCTACGGCAGGCATCCGAGTTGCTCGAGGTTGGCGGAAGGATCATCGTCTCGACCCCCAATTTCGTGCATATCAAAAACCGCGTGCGGGTGCTGTTCGGAAGCTTCGAATATCGGGATGCCGGTCTGCTCGATCGAACCCACGTCCACTTCTACACCAAGAGAACCCTCTACGGCCTGCTGAATGAGGCTGGCTATCGCGTAGTCAGGACCGATTTCACTACCGGAGTCATGAATCTGTCGTCGTTGCGAAACCGCGCGCTGCACGTTCTCGCCAGAGCCTATCCGAACCTCTTCGCCTACCAATTCATCGTCGCAGCCGTACGCCGTTGACAGGGCGTTGTTGCAAATTGATCGGGAGGCTTCGTCCGCGGTGCACGTACGGTGAGGCGTTCGCCACCGTCCGAAGCATCGTACTCACGAAATCCCATCCCTGCTGGCCGGCGAAATGTTCCCATCAATATGAAGAAAATTGTCCTGCTCGTCGTCCTCAATTTGGTTCTGGTCACTGGTGTCTTGTACCTTTTCGAAGCTTTGCTGTACGCCACTGATCCGCGCCGAACATTGCCGAAGGACGGCATGTCGGCGCCGTGCAATACACCTGGGGCCACCAGGTCTGGAACAACCGGTTCGGATTCCGGGAACGGGAGTTTGTCGTACCAAAGCCGGCGAACACCTGTCGCATCACAGTGCTGGGAGATTCGCTCACTTGGGGAGCGGGACTATCGCCAGAAGAGCGTTACACGAATCTCGCTGAGGCAAAGCTCAGACGCCAGTTTCCTGGGAGGAGCATTGAGGTGATCAATTTCGGTATGCCGGGTGGACCAACGGAAGTTGAAGCGACGATCCTCAGGCAACATATCGATCACACACAGCCAGATCAGATTGTGGTGGGTTTTAGCCTCAATGATCCTCAGCCCAAGAATCAGGATTTCAGTGAGGAGAAACAAGCCTTCAGGCAGCGCGTCGAGAGCACCCTCAGCTGGCTGGAGCAAGCACTCGGTGTCGTCGGGTTACCTCGCATCGGCGCTGCAAGCCGCCTGGCAACCTATCGGGCCGCAGAGTTACTGGGAATGTACCCGTCGTGGCAAGTCGCCCTTGATCGTGCCTACGAACCCGCGTCGGACGAATGGCGCCGGTTCACCGCCGCTCTGCTGGACATCCGCACTCAGTCTGATGGAGCCGGCCTGCCGCGTCCGATCTTTTCCGTGTTGAACCAAGGGACCTATACGGACCGGCCAACGCGTTACTCGAAGCCGGATACCGAGCTGAAACGTTTCCTCCGCTGGTACCGACAGGCCGAGGAAGCTGCCAAAACCGCTGGCTTTCGCACATACAACCACGAGCAAGAAATCATTGCGTCGTTGGACGACGCTATCCTGGCGCTCAATGTCGTTGATGGCCACCCGTCCGCGGCCATGAATGTCGTCTACGCAGATCATTTGACGCGAATTCTTGCGGACGAGTTGCGAGCCGGCCGACTTTGCCCCGCTTGAGCGTCCGAAAAATTTGCTACCCAGGCACTTGCGCCGACACCGTGACTGGCGATCCGTCGCAATATTCCAACTATCCCTCTAGCCTCGCTATTGCGGTGTTACGGCTGAAGATTGCGCCCTCGCGGCACGTTCTTCCTGCTGGCGGCGAGCGCGGCCGAGTTCGAGAAATTTCGCGAACTCCGCTGTCGATGGATCGGCCGACAGGTCGATGACACCCTGCGCATTGGGCCTCACGGGTGGGGGCAGCGATGGAGCAACTGGTTCGATCTGCGGTTTGTAAGGGCTGGCCTTCCTGCGCCAGAGCAGATTCGGTCGGGGCAAGAGCCGGGGTCGGTGCTTCGGGCCGCGCCGGCAACGTCGGCGGCGGGGAGTGCTTCGAAAGCAACGCCGGAGACCGGCTGGATCGCCGCCGTCGGCGGATCGCCCACGAGGGGGCCGGGGGAAGGCAATCGCTCCTGCGTCACCCACCACACCGCGCCCCACAGCAGCAGCACGACCGCGAACACGACGCTCAGCAGGATTTTCACGGATGGCAGGGGCGAGGTGGAAGTGCCGATCCCGACCACGCGCGCGCCGCAGTCTGCACGAGGCCCGAGCGGACCAGTGTCAGGATTGGGAAGTGATCTATTCTCGCCGCATTACGGCAATCTTGACAAGGTTCGCGTTGCGCACGGCGCGACATCGGCCGCTGCGGCACGTGCATTTCGTGGACCGACAGATCGACGACCTTCCGCACTGGCGCGTGCTGCGCGAAGTCAGCAGAATTGATGGCCATTCCCGCAGCCCGCCGGGCATGGCGTCGGGCATTGAGGTCCAAGAGGGTAAGCTTCATGACGCACTGCGCGCGAGTGTCTCGGGGCTTCGTGCCGCCAAGGCGGGTCGCATGAGCCGCCTCGCCCGTCTCTGCCTTGGTGCGGTGTTCGTGCTCATCCTGGCGAGCGCGTGCCGCACGGGGGGTCCCTTTGCGCCGACGGGCGCGCATCCCGACGCCGGCGCGCCCGCGCCGACCCGCATCGGATGGTTGCAGGCCGGTCAGAGCAACGCGTACCAGTGCACCCGCGGCGTGGCGGCTGCGGTCCCGGGTGCCCGCGCGTGGAACGCCGAGGCGGGGGCGTGGCAACTCCTCGCGGACCCGATCCCGTTGGGCCCGCCGCGCGCGAACTGGCCGTTCTGCGAAACCGGCTGGCTTCCCTTCCTCGCGCAGGCAATGACCGCCCGCGGCTACGCCTTCGACGTGGCTGGCTGGGCGGTCCCCGCCGCGAACATCCGCGTGTACGACGAGGGGGAGGACGCGTGGGTCCGTCTTGCCGCCGCCGCCGCCGCGCTGGGCCCGCGAGCGACCCACTTCGCGGTCTGGATCGGAGAGGCCAACGCCGGCGACGACGACCTCGACGTGTTCGCTGTGCGGCTCGATTCGCTGGTCAGACGGGTCCGCACCTTGGTCCCCAGCGTGCGGCAGGTGGTCCTCTTCGGTCTCGCGGACGCCCCGCGCCGCGCCGACGTCGTGACCGCACTCCCCGGGTTGGCGGACCGCTACGCGCAGGTGCGGGCGATACTGCGGGACTACGCGGCTCGTCATCCGGACACGGCCTACGTGTCCACGGAAGGGGTATCGCTCGAACCCGAGGAGTTCCACCCCGACCTCGCCGGCGCGCGCGAGATCGGCGCCGTGCGCCTTCCTGCGCTATTGCGCTAGTTCGTCTGCCTGGCGCGATCGGATGAAGGATTGCAATCGACCGGGGACGGGCAGACAATCGTCTCGGTACTACGTCGACTGGAACTATCCAGATGGGCCGCGCATACGACCTTTCCGGACTGGTCGTCGTCGTTCCAGGGGAGATGCACAATCATTCACAAGTTGGACAACGGGAGGAAGACCATGATTTTCGACCGGTTTTTGGGCAGAGCGATCCAAACGCTCGGACTGCTCGCGATCGCGACCGGTGCTACAGCGCAGAACACGACCCCGTTCTCTGCCGCTCAGTATGGCACTGACCAGGGTTGGGTACAGACGACCCTGGGTCCAACCGTAGGCACCAATGAGCAACGATGGTACGCGGTCGAGTTGCGGCCGGGTCGCAGCTACTGCATGGAGACCGCGCTCGCCGATTTCAACGACATGACTTCGGACACCGTGATGTACATGTATCCGGATACGGCGCTCAGCATTGCCAACCGTATCAGCATAAACGACGATTATTCGATCGCCGGGTTCACTCGTGGCTGCTTTATCAACGCCACTGAAAACCTTGACGGCGCATTGATGGGCATTCGGCGGGCCGGCAGCGACCCACCGAACGTGGCAGCCGCATTTCCCACCATTCGCGGCATCCGGTTTCGTCTGACGGACACCACGGTTACGGCGCCGTGGTGGTTCGTGAACAGCGGCAGCGGATATAACGCCTTCGTAGAGGTCGCCAACAACCACGTGGGTTCGGTAAACATCAGCGTCAAGGCGCTCTCGGCCGCCGGAGCAGTGCTCGGAATAGCCAATCGAACCCTCGCGGGCAAGGGGAATATTGCTCTCAGTGTCGGTTCGAACTTTGGGGTCGCCATTACTGTCGGCAGCGGATCGATCGAGCTGGCACACGACGGGCCGGTGGGCGCGATCAATATGAATGTCACGTCGCTTTCGGCGGTGGAGGGCCTGTCGTTCGACTCGCCTGGCAGTCGACGCACGAATTGGTAATACGTTCGCTCGTTGCGCGTTCAAACGTGATTCGATCCCGTGAGACGCCTTGACCGATTGATCGCGGCAGCCGTACTCGCCGTCGCCGGCCTTGCGGGCGTTGCCGCACCGGCGCAGGCGCAAGATGTTTCCACGCTCGAAATCCGCGCTCGCGCGTGGTGGTCCGCCCGGCAGGCTGCCGATGAACGAGGAATGTACGAGATTTTCGAACCCTCGTTTCGTGCAAGCACATCCTTCGACGAGTATCGGGTCCACACTCGACGGTTGACCCGCATTCCCCTCGAGGACCTGCGAATCGAGTCGACTAGCAGGGTTCCGAATTCCCCCCGCGCCATCGTCAGGTTCGTCGCAAAGTCGCGGCTAGGGCGTAGCGCCCAAATCGTCGATGTCGCTTTCGAGGATCAATGGGTACTCGAGCAAGGCGAGTGGTGGCGCGTCTACGTCCCGCCCAAGGGGCCCTTCGAATAGTCGACAACCTGGCGGTCGCAGGCGTACGCCGTTGACAGGCGTTGCTGCAAATTCAGAGATTGGCCGGTTCACTGGGATCCGTTTTCCAGTGCAGTGCCAGAGTCAACAGGACCGCGAGAACCAGGCTAGTCAAGACGCCACCAACGGCCTGCGCCAGAAGGGGCGGGCCAGCGCGTGGAGGCCGTTCCGGCGGCGCGCGCAGCATAGTGTAGCCAATGGCGTAACGACCGCGAAACACGCTTAACTCGGCTCCGATAGTTGTCCTCGCCTCGCGGATGGCTTCGTCATCGGCCGCTCCATGCATCGAATCCGATCGTGCGATCGATTCCAGTTGAGTCATATAATTGCGGCCGGAAAATGCCGTGACGTTCAGCTTTCCCGCTTCGTCGAAGACGGACCCCATCCAAGTCAGTTGGCGAATCTTGCGCTCGGACTCTCTTAGCGAATCGCGAATGCCGATTGCTTCCGATGACGCGCCGACCAACTGGGTCACCGGGGTAAGGTAGCGCGCCCCGCCGTCGGCAATGGAAACCACCTGTCGTGAATCGCCTCGGCTGGCCTGCGGGTAAGCTGCGTCAACTTTCAGCAATTCCCCGATCTTTGTCTCCACCCGCGCGAGCGACGCGCGATCAGCCGCAATCTTGGCCTCGAGACGTTGGCGGGTTGTCGCCAGTGCGCCGCGCTGCGCCGTGACGTACTCCACCAGCGCACTTTTCAAGGCACCATCGACAAACGCGTCGGCATAAAGAATTGCCATCCTGTTGACCATGGTGCGGTCGGAGGATTCGGCGCGGGTTTGAACAGCGACAATCTGCTGCCCGGCGCTTGGCGGTGGCGCAACGGAGGTTTCTCTCAGGTCCGCACGGGAGATCGTATATATCGGTATGTAGTGGTCGGCGAAAAAGGGATCGCGCGCGATGTCGCGCGCAGCTGCGGCGCGAGCGTCGTCTCCTTGGAAGACGCGGTTCGCAATTTCAGTGATAACGGCAGGATCGCTTGCCGCCTCGATGACGCGCTTGAACTCCGCAAGCGTGAGCTCGGGCGTGCGTAGCGTGGCCCTGGAGACGTAGCTCGCGTTCAGCCACGCCACGAACCGCGTAGGCAAGCGCAAATGCCGTTGTCAGAACGGCAACCTGAAGCCAATGCGCGGTCAGTATCGACCACGGCCTCGACAATGAAACGGTCCCTTCTTCGCTAGCCATTAAGAGATTTCAGATGTTGTCGACGGAGCGCGGCCGGACGGAATTTTCACTTACCTTCGTTTCAGCGGAATGGGGCATGACGACTGTCTTGCATTAAAATAGTATCGCCATGCGGGCAATTGCGAACCGGCTCCTGATTCTGGCGCCAAGCCTAAATGGCGGGGGCGCCGAGCGTCAACTGATTCTCGTCGCCACCGGATTGATGAACCGCGGCTGGGACGTGCACGTCTTGACGATGGCTTCAGGCGGAAAGTACTGGGCAGAGCTCGCGGAATCCAGACGCATAAGGCTGCACAGCCTGGATCGCCGTGGTCGCTGGGACTTTTCCATTATATCGGAGTCTGCGCGATATGTCCGAAGACACCAGATTGGCATCGTCCAAGGCTGGATGCAGCCATGCAATACTTTTGCTGCGCTGTGCGGTCGGATCACGCGGCGCAATGTGGTCCTCGGCGTCAGGACCATATCGCGCGCGGTGTACGGCGTCGGCCCGAGGGCCTACCTGCGATCAGAGCCCGTGCTGGCCAAGTGGGCGCGGGCATCGGTGATCTGCAATTCGAGGGCCGGCATCATGGAGTGGCTGGATCGCGGAATGCCGGCCGAGCGTCTCCACCATATTCCGAATGGCTTGTTTCTGCCGCCGCGGCCATTGGCGCCGCCGTTTGCGTCAATGGGACCGCTGCGCATTGGCATGCTTGCGCGCGTGGATCCCGTCAAAGGCCATGACATGGTCTTGCGTGCGCTGGGAATCCTGAAGGATCGAGGGCTGGACTTTCGCTTTTCCAATTGGGGAGAGGGCGAACCCACAGCGATTGAACGTCTGCGGGCGACAGCCAGTGAACTGGGAATTACCGAGCGCGTCGAGTTTTGCCCTGCATGCGAATCCCCGTGGGATGCGCTTGAATCGGTGGACGTCTTCGTTTCCGCCTCGCTGGCGGAGGGCATGTCGAACTCGATCATGGAGGCGATGGCCGCCGGCCGTGTCGTGGTGGCGACGGACGTAGGCGACGCCTCGCTGATCCTGGGTCCACCGGCAAGCCCCAGCGGCTCTCTCTTTGCTCCGACCGAATATGCGCTCGCGGACGCGATAGCCGCCGTCGCGTCGGACCGTGATCGCGCGGCGGAGTTCGCGGTGCGCGCGAAACAAAAAGCCGCTAGCGAATTCTCTGTTGCAGCCATGGTGGATGCGTATGAATCGGTTTATGCCGATCTGGCATCGTCGTATTCGTCGAGGGCTTAGCGTTGGCTGTTCCGTACACGAGGAGCATCGTCTGGATCAAGGAAGAAGGATTGGGCACGCCGCCACCGCTGGCGATACTTTCTGCCCGCGGTTGGTCTGCGCACTTGCTGGGGTTCGGCTACGACCGTTTGCGCCGATTCCGCATCGGACGATGGATTCGGCTGAGCGTCGCCATCGGCCACGTGGCTGCCGTTGCGCTAGGATGGAGACGCGCTACCCTGGTTGTGGGCAGTCATTACGCGGGTTTGTGCGCCGCGCTCGTGCGCTCCGTGTGGCCTGCGGCGCGATTCGCGGTAGTCGTCCATTCGGTGTATGCTATTCCTGACTCCCGGGGCCTTCGGCAGTGGATCGTTCGGGCGGGACTCCGTCGCTGCGATGCGGTGATTGTCAATAGCGCGGACATCGGGCGACGAATACTTGCCGAGCAGCTTATTGCGTCGCCAAACAGCGTTTTTCTTCTGCCGGACGGGCCCCCGGTCGACGCTTCGCCCGCGAATCGCAAAGCCAAGTACGCGTTCTCCGGCGGCAGCAGCGCGCGCGACTGGGGGGGACTTGCTACCATCGTGCGGGCGACGAGTGGTGAAGTTGATTGGATCGTGGCGTGCCCCGCGGCGATTGGACGGCGTGTTCATCGGTATTCCGCGTGTGCGCGTCCTCACCGATATCCCGGTGGACGATTTCGATGCGCTGATCGCCGGGGCATCCATCGTCGTCGCCGTATTACTCCAGGACAGGGTCGCCGGCGTAACGCTGATTCGCGCGGCACAAGTCGCCGGCGCCGTAGTCATCGCGTGCGGATCGCCCTACCTGTCGGAATATATCGAGTCCGGAGTGGACGGTGTGCTTGCCCGCGATGTCGAAGATGTCGCGCAATGGGTCCTCCGGGCTTGGCGCGCCGAAGCCGGCGCCACCCGACTCCGACAGGGCGCGCAGGCACGGGCCAACGTCGACCGGCGGAAGTGGCAGGAGGCCAACGTGAGGCTCGCCGACTTTCTGGAGCGGATCGACAAATCCCGCGGCTCAGCCGAATCGCGAACGGTGTGACTCGGGAGCATCACAAGGTGTGCGGAATCATCGGCTACTATGGTCCAACCTCTCGATTGCGGGAGCTTGCCGGAGCGCTTGATCTCGGACTGCAGAGCCTGTCCCATCGCGGACCGGATGACCACGGCACCTGGGAAGACGTTCGCGACGCAGAAGCACTGGGTCTTGGCCATCGTCGACTTTCGATTATCGATTTGAGTTCCTCCGGACACCAGCCAATGGTCTCGGCGAACGGCCGCTACTCGACCGTATTCAACGGCGAGATCTATAACTTCAAGGAGATTCGCACCGAGCTCGCAGCGCGCGGCGTTCAATTCAGGAGCACGAGCGACACGGAGGTCGTGCTGGAAGCGTATGCGCTATGGGGAATCGCAGCGGTGGAACGCTTCATCGGAATGTTTGCCCTCGCGATCTGGGATCGGGTTGAGCAGCGCCTTTTGTTGATTCGGGATCGGGCAGGCGTCAAGCCGCTCTATTTTTTTCTTCATGATGGAATTTTCGCATTTGCGTCGGAGCTCCGTGGTCTGCAGCCATTTCGGTCGTGGCCGCGCGATCTCGACCGTGGGGCCCTGGGCGAGTTCTTTCAATTCGGATATATCGCCGGCGATCGCACGATCTTCCGAGCGGTGCGCGTCGTCGAGCCGGGAACGTGGACGAGTTACTCGACCTCCGAAGGCTTGCGCGCGGGCCGGTATTGGGCCCTCGAGGAGGCCGCGTCCAAGGTCGACGTGCCGAGCGATGAACGCGCGGCCAAGGAGCACTTGAACTGGCTATTGGAAAGCGCATGCGCGTATCGCCTGGTATCGGACGTGCCGGTCGGAGTTTTTCTCTCCGGCGGTATCGACTCGTCGCTGGTGACGGCCATCATCGCAAGCCGGCTTGGAGCCGACACCCGGACCTACACTATCGGCTTCGCGGAGCCCGGCTACGACGAGTCGCAATGGGCCAAAGCCGTCGCCGCACATCTCGGAACGCACCACACGTCCGAACGCTTGACGATGGCTGAAGCGGAGCGCGCGGTCGAAGGCTGGGGCGACCTTTTCGACGAACCGTTCGGCGACACGTCCGCGATTCCTACCATGCTCGTCGCGCGGCTCGCACGCACTGAAGTGAAGGTCGCGCTTTCCGCCGATGGCGGTGATGAATTGTTCGGCGGCTACGTCAATTATGCGACGATTCCGAACAAGATCCGCGCGCTTGAACGAGTTCCCGCGCCATTGCGCAGATTCATCGGACATGCGATGGACAGTCGCGCGGGTGCTGCGCTTGCAGCGAACATTCTCGGAATGCGCTCTAGCGGAAATTTCGAAAAGTCGGAAGATCGCGTGCGCAAACTCACGGAGGCGCTGTTGGGCGGGGACAGCTCCGGGGTGTTTGAGCTCGCAGTTTCTTATACTACGCCGAACCAGGTGCAACAGCTGCTCGGAACTCGATCGGCGTCACGACCGAGCTTGAGTGCCTCCTCCGCGTCCCTCGAAGAAGCGATGATGCGCTGGGATTTTCATCACTATCTCCCCGGCGACATTCTTGTCAAAGTCGATCGCATGACCATGGGGGTCTGGCTCGAGGGGCGAGAGCCATTGCTCGATCACAGGTTGGCGGAGTTCGCCTTCGCCTGCCCCCTTCGCTTCCGGATCGGATCGCTGGGCACGAAACATTTGCTGCGAAGCATTCTGTACGACTTGGTGCCGCGGCACTTGATCGAGCGCCCCAAGCAGGGGTTCGGGATTCCGCTGGCCTCTTGGATGCGCGTTGGACGCCTCAACGGTTTCGTCCGCGACCTGTTGAGTCGCGACTCTCTATGGGGCTCCGGTCTGGTCGATCCGATTGCTTTGAAACGGGCAGTCGACGGTTTCCTGTCCGGGGCGCGCGTCGACCCGCATCGGATCTGGCTTTTCGTGGCGTTCGAATTCTGGCGCAGGAAATGGCTGCAGGGCCACGGCACTTGAAGGTTTTGCATGTCTCGAACATGTGGCCGGCGCCCGGAATACCGCATTTCGGTGTGTTCGTCGAGGCGCAGGTCAACAGTCTTCAGCGACGTGGTATCAGATGCGAGGTCGTGCATGCTCGTCGCGACTACGCCGGCCTGAGACGCCGGACGCGGGAGGCCTTGAGCGGCGGCGAGTTTGACCTTGTGCACGCACACTTCGGCTACACCGCTGCAGTCGTGGCCGATGTTTGCGCCCGCTCCCGGACCCCGTTAGTGGTGAGCTACTGCGGCGGCGACATCAATGGTGAGGAAGGACGCATCGCACGCAGGACGAAGTCGTGGGTAGGCTCCGTGGCAAGCCGCCTCGCCGGGTTCGCGGCGACGGCGATCGTCGTCAAGACGGCGGCGATGGTCGAGCGGCTGCCGGGCGTACTTCGGAAGCGGACCGAGATCATTCCTAATGGTGTCGATCTGGATCGCTTCGTTCGCACGAGTCGGGATTGCGCGCGCGCGCGTCTTGGGTGGGATGACCGGGCCGTGGTCTTGTTCGGAGGCCGCCGCTTCGACCCTACCAAGAATTACGGACTTGCCGAAGCTGCATTACGGGAGCTTGCAGCCCGAGGCATGCAGGCGAAGCTCGTTCCGTTGGAAGGCGTGCCGCACGATCAAGTCCCCGTGTGGCTGAGTGCAGCCGATGCAGTCTTGGTGACGTCGCTGCGCGAAGGGTCTCCCAATATCGTCAAGGAGGCTATGGCGTGCGATTCTCCCGTTGTCGGAGTGCCTGTAGGCGACGTAGCGTGGCTGCTCGAAGGGGTGGCGAATTCGCGCCTTTGTTCTTATGACGTGCAGTCGGTTGCAAATGGCGTTGCCGAAGTGCTGGCAGCGAAATCGGGCGGCGGGCGTGAAAGGATCAAGGCCCTCAGTCTAGATTCCGAGTCGGTGGCAGGCACGCTGGAAGCCTTGTATCTGAAGATCCTCAGACAAGTGTCGCCATGATCGGTCGCTTTTGGCGCAACGCTCCATGGTGGATGGCTTTCGGAGCTGCTGCGCTGGCGCTATTTGATTTGCAATTCAGCGTCGTCGGTAGGGCGCTAACGCTCGGTGCAATTGCGATCGGCCTGGCGGGGGTGCTTGTGGCACCCTTGGCCGACGCCTTGCTGCTGGCAATCGCGATGTCGCTGTTTCCTGGGGATGCGTGGCTGCTTGGCGTGGCGCCTGCCTTACTGTACCGGGCGGCGAGAAATCGGAGTCTGGGATTCGGCAGGTCGCTTCGATCGATGCTGCTTGTCGGATTCTTCATTTCCGCGGCAGGCTCGGCCCTGTTCGGCCTGATAGCTATCGAAGCGCGTCCGCTGCAGTGGTTCGTCTGGATGGCGACGTTGGGGGCGCCCCTGCTTCTGCTTGGTGGCGCGTTTCCCCGCCTACCGAATCAAATCGTCCCAGTGCTCTCGCGTTTCTTGGTATCTGTGCTGTGGCTGCAAGTCCCGGTTTGTATCGCGCAGCTCGTTCGTCATGGTGAGCCGGAACCGGGCGATTGGTTCGCGGGCCTTTGGGGCGATGCGAATCTGGTGGGGCTATGGGGGGCTGCCACAATGTCCGTCTGCGCGGTGCGCGTATTGACCGGGACCGCGGCCTTGAAGGGACCGCGCGCTTGGGTGGTCGGGTGCGGTCACTTCGCGGCGGCTGCATTCCTGGTCTGGGGCGCCAGCGCGAAGGTCTATTCCGCGTCCATTTTCGCTGCGGCCGGTGTTGTCACTGTGATGCTTCTGATCGCCGGTACCGGCATCTCCAGAATCGGCACCGTGTTCCGCGCGAGTGTGGTGACGCTCGCGATCTTGTTGACGGGAGTGCTGGCGGAATCGTGGGTGCGGGATAACGTGGAAGGGTTCATATCGAATTGGGAGAATTCCGAAAAGCGAACCCTGCTGGCGCGCATGGTCTTCGATGTCGGGCAACGCTATAATTCCGTTCTTGGTGTAGGGCCGGGGATGTTGGCCTCGCGGGCCGCGAGCGCCGCGTCGGGCGACGTCCTTCATAAAGAAACCGAAGGGATGTTCGCAAAGTTGTTGGCGCCTGCTCCGAAGCCCGAGCGCTGGGCCATGTACGGATTATGGGACGCAGAGGTAGTGCAGAGCGTTACCAACAAGAGCGCAATAGTGGCCATGCCGTTTTCCGGCTGGGGCTCGCTGCGTGGCGAGCTCGGATGGCCTGCGGTATTTTTGCTGACCTTTTATCTTCTTTCGCTCGGCCTTCAGATGGCCTCTATTGCCGCCGGCCATCCTGGCGCACGCAGCATCGGGATAGCTGCTGCGATCGGCTGTGTGGGTCTTTTGCCAATGCTATTTTTCGACAACATTCTGGAGCAGCCGCGCATCATGGGGCCGCTCGCAATCCTCGTGATCACAGCTCGCGGGGTCGCCAGTGGGCTTGATAGGGCTTCGGCGAGCGTCCGGCCGACTGCGTTCGAGAGGCCCGCGCATCACTCGCGTCCGCATTCGTCGCCACCGCGAGGCCTCCTCTGAACGTACTGGGCATCTCCGATACGCACAATGCGTCGGCTGCCCTGATGGGCGACCGCGTCGGGCTCGTGGCGTTGCAAGAAGAGAGACCGACGCGGGAAAAAAATCATTCGGGCTTTCCATACAAAAGTATCGAGTTCGTGCTGAAGCATACCGGATTGCGACCCTCCGAGATCGATGTCGTGGCGTTGGCGGGGGTACATCAACCCCCCGACCGTGATCGGCAGGGCATTCTGGCGGAGTTCGAGCGAACAGCCACATACGCGTCAAGACTGAAAGGATCGCTTCGCAAAACGCCCATGTTCAGGCTTCACCGAGAGATGCGGCGACGTGAGCGCTTGTCGAAAGTTCTCGGATTGGGGTTTCCGGCCGCGGCGATTCGGTTTGTCGATCATCATACGTGTCATGCCGCTGCCGCCTTTTTTGGCCGCAGAGAGTTCGCCGATCCCGTGCTGGTTGTCACATGCGACGGCGCCGGGGACGGTATGTGCGCCACGGTCAGTCTCGGCGCCGAAGGGAAACTGCGGCGGCGCTTCGCAGTGCCGTGGTCAGAGTCATTTGGCATCCTGTATGCGCACGTGACGTTCCTTCAAGGGATGGTGCCACTCGAACACGAATACAAGATCATGGGCATGGCTCCCTACGCGAAGGGCGGCCCTGCGGCGCGGATCGCCGATCGGCTGAGCGGATTGTTCGAATGGGCCGGCGACGGCAATCCGATGTGGCGCCGCCGCAATGGCGTACCGCCCATGTACTACATTCAGTCGACGCTCAACGAAATCTTTCATCGAGAACGCTTCGACTCGATCATGGCGGGGACTCAGCTCTTCACCGAGCGGATGCTTTGCGAACTCGTGCGACGTGCGGTGAACGTGACAGGGGTTCGCCGCGTTGCCGTGTCGGGGGGCGTGTTCATGAACGTGAAGGCGAATAAGGAGATTCTCGCGCTGGACGAAGTCGACGAGCTGTTCGTGTTTCCTTCCTGTGGCGATGAAACCAATGCGATCGGCGCATGCTATCTCGAATACGCGCGCTCGCGCGGCGCGGACAGTGTTCCCAGCATCGGAGCGTTCTTTCTCGGTCCTTCATGGTCCGGCGCCGCGGTTGATGCGGCATTTACGCGCGCCGAGGCGCTTGGCATGACCGTTACGCGAGTGGCGGACATCGAGCGTGAAGTCGCCAAGCTTCTTGCGCAGGGAGAGGTGGTCGCCAGGTTCTGGGGGCGCGAGGAATTCGGTGCACGCTCGCTCGGCAACCGCGCGATCCTGGCAAACCCGGTGCGACAGGGCGTGATTCAGGAGATCAACGAAGCGGTGAAGAATCGTGACTTCTGGATGCCCTTTGCCGCATCGGTGCTCGACGAGGCAGCGCCACAATATTTCGTCAATCCGAAGCGCGCCGCGAGCCCCTACATGATCCTGTCCTTCGATACGACTCAAAAAGGAAAGGACGACCTGGCGAACGGCATACACCCGTACGACAAGACGTGCCGGCCCCAGATCGTAAACCACGACGCAAATCCCGAATACTGGAAACTGATCGACGAGTTTCGGCAGCTCACAGGTATCGGCGGGGTTGTAAATACCTCACTCAATCTTCATGGAGATCCGTTGGTGCACACGCCGCTTGACGCCGTTACCGTGCTGGAGCGGTCCGAGCTGCGGCACTTGGCGCTGAACGAGTGTCTTGTTCAGAAGGCAGACAGAGTGCAATGAGCCGCGCGCGCATTGCAGGAGTTGAGATCGACCGGCTGACTGCGCGCGATGCGATTGATCGCATTATTGCGTTTGCGCGTACGCGCGACCGGCACATCGTGGTGACGCCCAATCTCGACCACATGATCCGCCTGCAGAGCGACCCCGTCTTTCATGGCGTGTATGCCGCCGCGAGCCTTGTGCTGGCGGATGGCATGCCGTTGGTCTGGGTAAGCCGCATCGGAAAGACTCCTCTTCCGGGGCGCGTTGCGGGCGCCGATCTGGTTCAACCGGTGCTCGCGGAGGCCGAGCGCAACGGCCGGTCGGTTTTTTTTCTCGGCCCCATGCCGAAGACGCTCAAACTTGCGCTGACGCGTTGCGCACGCGAGTTTCCGCGCTTGCGAATTGCCGGAGCGCATGCACCACCCCTAAATTTCGAGAATGATGCGACACAAGACGCGACATGCGTCGTCGCGCTACGCGATGCGCGCCCGGACATTGTTTTACTGGCCCTTGGCACGCCCAAGCAGGAGTTGTGGATTGCGCGACATCGCAACGAACTTGATTTCGGCGTTGCGCTATGCGTCGGGGCCAGCATCGATTTTTTTGCCGGTGTTCAGAAGCGATGCCCGAAATTCCTCGCGGGAATTGGAGCGGAATGGATATGGCGCCTGCTGCGGGAACCGAAGCGGCTTGGACGTCGATATGCCCAATGCCTGTTGTTCATGCCGGAATTGGTTTGGAAGCAGATTAGGGATGCGCGGCGAGCCAAGGTCAACAGCTAGTGCGTCGTCCGTTGCGTCGATCCGCGGCGCCGGTCGGCCTCGGTCGACGGGGGTGACGCGCGGCTTCAGCGGCATTCTGAGCGGCGTGGTCATGTTGTTCGATGTGCTTGCCGTGGTCGCGCTTCTCTATTATTTCACGGTGGAGCGGACGGGTGGGTTCGCCTCGCCCTATGTGACGCTCGCCGCAATTACGGCCGTCTTGATGCCCATCGTCTACCGGGCGAACGGTGTTTCGCATCGCATGCGCCTCGGCGGATGGCTCGTCGAGTCGACCGTCCTCTTGCGGGCCTGGCTGATCACGCTGATGTTCCTGGTAACGCTGTCGTTTCTCACCAAGACCACCGAAACGTTCTCGCGCGAAGCGCTATTGAAATGGGTTTTGGCAGGCTACGTCGCGCAGGTAACGATTCATGGCCTCATCCGCTTTGCGCTGAGTCGTCTTCGATCACGGGGGTTGAACGTGCGCTACGCCGTAGTCGTCGGGCGCGGTGCCGGACTTGGCGATTTTGTCGAGCTAATGCAACGCAACCGGTGGATCGGGATCGATGTCGTCGGCACGATCGATTTCAACGAACTGGAAGCGCAGCACCCGGACGATACGCAGGACAAGACTGCGTTGTCGCAACGGGCCTGGAATTGTCTCGACCAACTGCTGTCGTCGCGCGCGGTGGATACGATCTACTTCACGCTGCCCGCAAACGACGTATGGGGAATTGAGGCCCTGGCCGAGCGCCTCGCCGGGGAAGCCATTGAGATCAACTGGGTTCCCGATTTGTCCTCGCTGGTTCTATTGAACTCGAGTGTACGGGAGCTGGAAGGGCAGCCGATCATCTGCCTTTCCGACTCCCCTCTTACCGGCGGGCGTGCATTTCTCAAGCGGGTGGAAGATATGGTGCTCGGTACGCTATTTCTGATCCTGGCGATCCCGCTCATGCTGATCATCGCCGTGGCGATTTTGATAACCAGCGGGCGGCCCATATTGTTTCGCCAGCGACGTGGTGGGTTGAACGGCAAGCCCATCGAAGTCTGGAAGTTCCGAACGATGCATGCACACCACGAGCCTGAAGGCGGTGTGCGCCAGGCGGGGCGCGGCGATCCCCGGGTCACCAAGCTGGGCGCGTTTTTGCGCCGTTCGAGCCTCGACGAAATCCCGCAGCTGGTGCACGTGATAACGGGGCGCATGTCGCTGGTCGGACCGCGGCCCCATGCTCTCGAGCACGACGAGCAGTACGGCGAATTGGTCGACCGATACCTTCTGCGCTACAAGATCAAGCCCGGCATCACGGGGTGGGCGCAAGTCAATGGGTGGCGAGGGGAAACCGACCTCGTCGATAAGATGGAGATGCGGGTCGCGTACGACCTTTACTATATCCGCCATTGGTCCATCGCCCTCGACGTTCGCGTCATCTGGATGACGATCACCCGCATTCTCGTAGACGACCGGGCGTACTGATTCGGGCGCAGGCTTATGGTGAACATCGTGAATGCGGACAAGGAAGATTCGCGTAGCCGGTCGGTCCGGCGAGCTCTGGCTCTTGCGATTCCCCCCGTCGCGGTGGTCGTACTGGTTCTGATCATCGGAGGGCTCGCGGCGGAGATGGGCTGGTTCAAACCGCAAACGCATGGGGCCGCCCTTCCGGCTGATTCGCGAGGCCCCGTGGCCAGCGTTGGCCGCGGTTTGCTCGGAAAAGATGGCTACCTCCTCGAAGTCCCCGCCAATGGCAGTATTGCTGTGGCCGCATGGACAAAGGTGCCATCCGGGCTCGTGGACCTTCCCCTCATCCGATGCAATTGCGTTCCGCGGCGCGCTGACGCGAAGCTGAATATTCTTTGGCGCCGCGCGGACCACCCGGATAAGACGTTTAGCGCACCGATCGAGCACGAGCTCGGCGAGACACAATTGCTCGATCTTTCCCAGAACTCGGACTGGACCGGCGAAATCATTGGAATTGCGGTAGCGTTGCGTGGGTATCCAGGCGACGTGGTACTGATCCGCAGCGTCGATGCTCAAAGAGATACCATCGGAAATCGCCTGACCATGGAAATCGGCAATTGGGCAACGTTCCGGAAGTGGGATGGGCAATCGATCAATCTGGCAATAATCGGCGCGCGCGACCGAGCCATTTCGCCGGTTCTGCTCGTCGCGGCTGCGATCGGATTGGGGTTGCTCGCGTCTTCCCGTATTCGTCCGTCACGATCCGTAACCACCCTCGCAATCGTCACCTGCGTCATCATCGGCTGGGTGGGCCTGGATGCGCGCTGGCAGCTGGATCTGCTTGCGAAGTATCACGCGACGGTAGCGGAGTTTGGCACCGGGTCCATCGAAGAACGCTGGCAACGAGGTCCGGACGGTGACATTTATGCGCTTGCCGCCTCGCTGAAGCGCGCAAATCGCGACCCTACCCAACGCGTCTTCGTTTTTGGCGACGAACCGTATGCACGAGGGCGCGCCGCGTATCATCTGTTGCCGCTGCTGGTGCAATACGATGCCGTTTCCGGCACCCTGCCCAGCGCGCAATTCATTCGACCGGGCGATCTTATCTTCCTGACGTGGTCGCGGCAGGTACGATACGACGAGGGGGCACAGCGGCTGATCTGGAACGGTGGTGCAGTGCGGGTGACGCCGCTCGGTCACATCCGCGGCAACGTGGTATTCAAGGTAGTCGCGTGAGAGCGATCGAATTGCTGCTGCCACAGGTGCTCGCGCTCGCCGGCGGCACTCTCGCGGTGCGATTCGCGTTTCCTACGGGGCTGGCGAGCTGGTTGTGCGCGCTTGGATACGGATACGTTGTCGGGCAGATTTTTGGCGCAGTCGGCCTGTACATTTCCGGATCCATCGGCTTTGGCGTCCGGTTCCTGCCGGCGGCTGTAATTCAGGTCGCTCTCTGCGTACTGCTTGCCGCGGTGCTACGACGCTCGCTTCGCGGCGACACGAGTGTTCCGCACGCCGTTGCGCCGTTAAAGGCCGAAGGCGTCGGAACGTGGGTCGCAATCGTCATTGCCGCGATCTTGTTGCTCCGTGTCGCAGTGCTTGGCCTGGAGGCAACTGCACAACCTCTGTACCCTTGGGATGCTTGGCAGCAATGGGGAACAAAGGCTCGAGTATGGTTCGAGACCGGCGAATTGAAACGATTCGTCAGTTCCGATGAATGGTTGCAGATTTCCAGTGGCAGCCGGGATGCGGTTTACACCGACGCAAATCCTGGCTATCCACCCTTGGTGCCCTTGATCCAGGTATGGTCGTTGGGTCCTACCCATACTTGGGATGACTCCGCGATCGGCCTGACATGGGCCGTTCTTCTAGCCGCGCTGTGTGTGGCGATGGTTGGACAACTCTTTCGTGCTACGGGTTACTGGCCGCTTGCCTTAGGCGCAGCCTACATGGCCGTGTCGCTGCCCATCCTGGGCACCCACGCAGCGCTGGCGGGCTATGCCGATCTACCGCTGTCGGTAATGTTCTGCCTGGCATTCATGGCCGCGGTGGCGTGGGTCCGCTTCCGGCGCAATGGAGATGCCGCATTGGCGGTTCTCCTTCTCGCCTTCTTGCCACTCTTCAAACGACCAGGGATCGCCTGGGTGCTCACGTTTCTCCCCTTCCTGATCTTCGCGGTGATTCGTCGTCCATTGCGCCCGATGCTGCGTGGAGCACTCGTGGTCGCATTCGTCGGCGCAGCGGCATTGATCGTGGTGCATGTACTCCGAGCGTCCCCTGCGACTCTCGGTGATTCGGTCGAAAGTGTCGTGGCCAATCTCTTCGCCTGGGAGAGCTGGCATTTGCTGTGGTATCTGGCGATCTTTCTACTGGTGCTTCACCGCCGCCGGCGCTGGTCAAACGAACTGAGCGTCGCTGGGACGACGCTAGGTCTCGGCGCTGCGTTTCTCGCTGCCGTCTTCTGGGGCACGAGCTTGAGCGCGTCCATTGCCGACGCGACTACTCTCAACCGGGCGATGTTGCCGCTGGGCCCTGCGATGTGCTTCTTCTTGACGCTGCTCATACAGCGCGACGTCCTGCGCCTTGCCGGAGCGCCTGCGACTAGGCGTTCGTCGCGGAAGGTGCATGCGCCTGCGAACGGACCGGCGCCTTGAGCATTCGTGCGGTCGTCACGGGGGCCTTCCGTTTCGGGGCAGGAGCCGGTACAGCCAAGCTTCTGGGCATCCTGCGCGATGCGTACATCGCGCGCGTCTTCGGGTTGGGAGAGCAGGTCGATGCGTACCTGCTCGCGCAGACGTTGGCGATGCTCCCGCTCAGCGTGATTTTTCTTTCGCTGCAACCGATTCTGACGACCGCCATCTCGCGGCGCGCGCAGACAGCGGAGATTCTTGTCCCGCGGGATCTCGCGAACACCATCGGAATGGGATTCATTGCACTTGCCCTGGCGGCGCTCGCGATATGGTTTGCGTTGCCGATTTTTCTGGTGACATTGGCGGGGCATTCGAGCTTTGCGCTGATCGATGGGACGCGGGTTGCTTACGGCTGGATCGTCGCCGGCGCGCTTTGCAGCGCGATCTCCACGCTTGGCTATGCGATCCTGCATTCGCGAGGCAAGCTGCTTAGCAGCGGCTTGCTCCCCGGACTCGTTCCCTCGGTCATGGTTGTGCTGCTCGCCGTCCTATTGCCCGGGACCAGCGCCGGCGATTTGGGTTGTGCGCTCTTTCTCGGCTATTTGGCGGAGATGAGTGTTGTCATGCTCGCGGTGATGCGCCTTGGAGGGGTGCGCGTCGTTCCGGCGGAAACGCGCGGCGCCGGCCCGAAGCTCTCTCGGCAGGTCTACCCGATGATGCTTGGAATGCTCATGGCCGGTGCGTGTCCTCTCATCGAACAATCTTTTGCCGTCGGCTTGGGTGCCGGCGCGGTCAGCGCAGTGGCCTTTGCATCCAGGGTTCCAGCCGCGCTGGGCGGGCTCGCATCCTCAGCCTTGTCGGCCGCATTCCTGCCGGTGGTCGCAAGTCAGCTCGGCGCAGGTCAGGTCGCCGTTGCGCGCCGCACGTTCCGACTGACCGCGGGAACGATGTTCCTGTTGGCGACGATCGTCGCGTTGCTGCTCTGGATTTGGTCGGACTCGATCGTCGGACTACTCTTTCTCGGAGGCAAGTTCCGACCCGAGGATTCCGAGCGCGTCAGTCTACTGCAGGGCATATTGGGCTTCGGCATTCCAGGTGCGATGGTCGCGGCCATTGCCGGGCGCGTCCTGATCGGCCTTTCCGATTCGCCTGATGCATCTGCTAGTGCCGCTCGTCACCGTCGCGGCCGTATTTGGGCTCAACTTTGTGCTCGTGCCGGTTTTCTCGGTCGAGGGCATCGTGGTGGCGAACGTCGTAGCCGCAAGCCTCGCCGCGGTAATCACCGCTATTGGCGCCGAAATCTACCTCCGCAGGGTTGTCCCTGTACCTGGAAATGTTGCCACTCTTTCGTAGTATTGGTAGCGCCATCAAACGCAGGCCGCTTCCGGATTGGTTGACCAATCTATGGCTTTCGATCCGATGGAATGCTGCCGTGTCCCCGCGCGCTCGTGTTTCGCGTCCTTGGCTTCTGCGGCTCGGACGCGGCGCGCAACTCGGAGCATGCACGGTCGAATGCAGTGGAAAGGGTGTCGACATTGGCGCGGGTGCTTACGTCCACGACAGTGTTCTGATCGATTGCCAGCTGGGCTCGATACAGATTGGTGCACGCACCACCATCAACAGTTTTTCCGCGCTATACGGCGCCGGCGGCATTCGCATTGGCGCCGGGTGTCTGATCGCGACCTCAACTGTTATCGTCGCCTCGGATCATCCGTTCGACGCGCCCGATATCCCGATCGCGCAGCAAGGTTCGGTCGCGGCAGGAATTGACATCGGCGACGACGTCTGGCTATCCGCCGGCGTCAGGGTTCTCGACGGCGTCGCGATTGGCCAGGGGGCGGTTGTCGGCGCCAACGCGGTGGTCAATCGAACCATCCCGGCGTTTGCTGTCGCGCTTGGCATTCCCGCGCGCGTCATCAAGATGCGCCCGGGATTCGACGAGCAGAAAGGATAGCGGCGGTGGGGAAGGATCCCGTGGCCAAGGTCCCGCATCGATACTGGGACGACATGTGGCTGACCGATGCGCTTCCCACGCCGCTGGACTTCTCCTCCGGCGTTTGGGTCAAACCGGTTTCGCGCCACATTCGTGACTTCGTGGTAGCGCATGTTGAACCTCTGGGGCCCGCTCCCGCGGTCGTGGAAGTTGGCTGCGGCGGTTCCGTCTGGCTGCCTTATTTTCGCAAGGTGCTCGGTTGGCGTGCCGCGGGCGTCGACTACTCGCCGCGCGGGTGTGCGCTAGCGCGCCGGGTTCTGGATCGTGCCGACGTCGATGTGCCCGTTCATTGCTGCGATTTGTTCGCGCCCTTGCCGGGACTGGTCGAGGCATTTGATGCGGTGGTAAGTTTTGGCGTGGCTGAGCATTTCGTGCCGACCAGCCGAGTCATCGGAGCTTTGGCGCGATTCATCCGGCCAGGAGGCATCGTGATCACGATCGTACCCAACATGGCAGGTTGGTTGGGCGCGCTGCAAAAACGTTTGAATCAATCTATTTACGAACTGCATGTCCCGCTGACGCCTGCGTCATTGGAACATGCTCATGCAGACGCGGGACTCGAAGTACTCGATGCCGTCTATATTTCGACCGCAGATTTCTATGTGGGAATTCCGGGTGGTGAGACGGACGAGTCGAGGTTCGGCGCTCGGTGCGCGCTCGAGGCGATGCGTTTCTTGTCGAAGGTGCTTTGGCTGGCGGAGAACCTGTCCTTCCCCGTGCCATCCACCGCACGGTTGTCCCCTTACGTGGGATGCGCGGCGCGCAGGCCGAATTGATGTCGATTGAAAATAGATACCTCGGTATTCTTCGGGGCGTAGAAAAATTCTCACGCAAAACATTTGACGCATGATGGGTGATCTAACGTTCCGCAGCACAGGCAATTTTGGCTCTGAGCCCCATAGTGTCGTTTGGTTTCCTCATCGAGGTGTCCATGCCTGAGCCCCCGCACCTTGACGAGCTGCAGCCACGCTGTAACGCAAAGGTGTCGCTGCCTCAGCAGGAGGCCCTACCTATGGAGAGGGGTATTGCCTGCCGGACGATCAGCAGATGGATCGGGCGGTGCATTTCGCCATGAGGGAACGACATATTGAGTTGTTGGTTGATCCGGTGAATGGCCGCCCGCTGCAGATTTCCCGATCCGACCAGCGGAAGGATGATGAGATCGTGGAGGGTGAGCTTCGTGAACCGTTGAGTGGAGCGACCTATCCCATCGCCGGCGGGATTCCTCGTTTTGTCGCGGCGGAGAGCTACGCGGCGAATTTCGGCTTCCAGTGGAACCGCCACGCCGCCACGCAGCATGACCGCCACAGCGGGCTCGGCGTTTCGGAAAAGCGCTTCCGCGATGTAACCAAGTGGGGCTCGAGCTTGCCCGGTTGGCGGATTCTTGAGGCCGGTTGTGGCAGTGGACGGTTTACTAGCCATGCCCTCGAAACGGGGGCCATGGTGGTCAGCTTCGACGTGTCGCGCTCGGTCGACGCCGTAGCGGCCCAAATAGGAACTCGCGACAATCTCCTGCTGATTCAGGCCGACATCTACGCCCTGCCGCTGCGTCCGCATTCGTTCGAAGGCGTCTACTGCTTTGGAGTGCTCCAGCACACACCGCGCCCGAGGGACTCGTTCATGGCGCTATGCCGAATGCTTGCTCCTGGCGGCAGAATCGCCACCGACGTGTATCCCAAAACTGTCGGGCGTTACTGGGCGAACACCAAGTACTGGGTGCGGCCGCTTACCCGCCGTCTGCGGCCGGAGACGCTCTACCGCCTGACGCGTGGGTATGTCGAGCGAGTGTGGCCGCTGATGCGAACAGTCCGAAAGATTCCGCGTATCGGACCAACACTCGTTTGGCGGATGCTCGTGGCCGACTATTCCAGAGAATTTCCAACGGCTAGTGACGAGCAGCTCAGGGAGTGGGCGGTGCTGGACACGTTCGACATGTTGTCGCCCGCATACGACTATCCGCAAACTGCCGGTGAATTCCGCTCGTGGCACCAAACGGCAGAGTTAACTGACATCGAGGTCCTATGGGGGCACAACGGCTGGGAGGGACGGGGAATGCTCCCTCGAGATCGCAGGGGATAATTTTGCAGTGCATAGCCGGTACTGCGACCGCGCGTTGCCGTTCGCGGCAATCGCCGCGGCTGACGCCGGTAGATTGTCGGTCCTCAAGCAGGTGAAAAGGCATCCAAGCTCAACTGGCTTGTCCGTCTAACACAAACGTGTACTGCGAACAGCCGGAGCCGAACATGCCGATCCGCACACCGCTAGGTGTGAACACCGTTTGCCTGAAACCGCGAGCTCGGAAGAACCGCTGGACTTCAGAGGGTCGCGCGGACTGATAAGGGTAGCCGCCCATCCAGTCGTGTAGGTCGTGGTAATAGTCCATCCCGCGATACGAGTCGTAATCGGCGACGCACTTGGAGAAGGAACGACCGGTAAGCACGCATTTGAGTCGGAACAGCGCCATGTATACGGCGCGGGCGTGTCGTTGGCTAATCTTGGATGCTTTGCTATACCATGCCTTTTCCAGCCGCCAAAATCCGCAAATCGGTGTCTTGTCGTAGAGTGCCAAGACGATTCGACCACCCGGTCGAACCAGATCAGCTGCTTTTGCCACTGCGCGCCACATGTCTCCTGTGTGGTGCAACACTCCCCACGAGTAGACGATGTCGAATTGCCCGAACGTCGCCGGGTCAAGGTTGAAAACACTTACTTGCTTTGGAACTACTGCGGAAAAACCATGCGAGGCCAGCACCGAATGGGTGGCTTTGACTGAAGCCGGGTCGATATCGACGGCCGTGACCTTGGCTCCCAGAATGCTCGCAGCAAGGCTGTGAATTCCGCTACCGCTGCCGATGTCAAGGAACGTCTCGCCAGCACAACCATCCGGGAGCAGCTCGCGCAGACCGGCAACCGCGTGGCGGATGTGCCCCTCGGTAATGGTGCGCGCGTAGCTTTGCCAGTTATCGCCAAATCGAAAATGCGCTTCAAGCTCTTCGAGGTTCATACGCCGGTTTCCTGCTGAATTTGTGACCCGAGTTAGTTTTTTCAACCAGTATCAAGTCAGTATCAAGTGTCAAATTTTTGTGCCGCGGATAGAGGGAGCAGCGGACTAGCTTCTTACATTTTGATGCGATCTTTGAACTGAAGCCAGTGGCGACTCTGGCGATTGGCGTGGAACGAACGCCGCGACGTGCGCCTCGACCATCTCCGCAACCATGTCCAGCACGCGCCACCTCGCACGCGGCGCCATATGCGACCTTCCGGGTCAAAAACCGCACTCCAATGCAATGGGCCTTCGTGGTTGATCAATGTTCCGCACGCGATAAGCACGCCGAAGCTTCCCCTGTAGATGGTCGCCGTCTGCAGTGCGTATACCTTGGCTGCCGCATAGGGATTAAGAAGGTTGAAGGGAGTTGGTCCGCCGGAGATTCGAGAACGTTGCCGAGCACGTCGGATAGCGAGGGCGGAGATTCGGAGCGAGGGTTCGGGCCGCACACCGTCTCGAACAGTAGAAGCGAGCGGAGCGCGGTGTTTCCCCGATTTCCGCCGCAAGCGAGCAAGACACCCCAGCGCCGATTGAGGATGCAAGATCAAGCAAATCATTGGGTTGCGTCTCGGACGTGGCGGCGGCCATCGACGTCCACCATCGGTCATCGGGGGACTCAAACGAAAGCCTGGCGGCTGCCATCATTCTGCGTCACTTTTTCGGGAGATAACTCAGTAAGGTGGTCCTTGGGACAACAATCGCCGAAGCGACCCACGCGAGGCGCTGAATCGTTTCCGTCGTTCGGTCCCTTCTTGGTGGCTTGGTCCGACGAGTACCGTGATGGAATGCCAACGGTTCTGGGAGAAGCCCCTGGGACGTGGTGCGCTTGACACGGTTGGGCGTGCTAAGGAGGACTGGGAAGGGACTTAGGGTGTTGACCGACCTCGAATTCGATGTATAATCGCGCCTCTCGGCTGGTGTTTCCTGGAAGTCTCGCAGTAGACCCGCGCCGACCTGTTCTTTAAAAATTCACAACCGATAAGTGTGGGCGCTGGATTGCTTGGGCCCCTTGGCCGAAGGCCGCGTCGCTGGCAACAGCGGAGCGGGTTGACGCCAAGGAGACATTTCAAGAAGTTCTGGTGCTCACACGACGCAAAAAGCTTCTGCCCGCGCGGGTCAAACCGAGGGGGTGGAGGCGAGTCTTGTTCCTATCCGCAGAGGGTCAACCGATGTGGAGGGGAATGGGGCCAACGTCGATTGAGTTGCTTGTAGAGATCGAACTGAAGAGTTTGATCCTGGCTCAGATTGAACGCTGGCGGCATGCTTTACACATGCAAGTCGAGCGGCAGCGCGGGGGCAACCCTGGCGGCGAGCGGCGAACGGGTGAGTAATGCATCGGAACGTGTCCCGTAGTGGGGGATAACCCGGCGAAAGCCGGACTAATACCGCATATGCTCTACGGAGGAAAGCGGGGGATTCGCAAGAACCTCGCGCTATGGGAGCGGCCGATGTCCGATTAGCTTGTTGGTGGGGTAAAGGCTTACCAAGGCGACGATCGGTAGCTGGTCTGAGAGGATGATCAGCCACACTGGGACTGAGACACGGCCCAGACTCCTACGGGAGGCAGCAGTGGGGAATTTTGGACAATGGGGGCAACCCTGATCCAGCCATGCCGCGTGCGGGAAGAAGGCCTTCGGGTTGTAAACCGCTTTTGTCCGGAAAGAAAAGGCACCTCCTAATACGGGGTGTTCTTGACGGTACCGGAAGAATAAGCACCGGCTAACTACGTGCCAGCAGCCGCGGTAATACGTAGGGTGCGAGCGTTAATCGGAATTACTGGGCGTAAAGCGTGCGCAGGCGGTTCGCAAAGTCTGATGTGAAAGCCCCGGGCTCAACCTGGGAATTGCATTGGAAACTAGCGGGCTTGAGTGTGGCAGAGGGGGGTGGAATTCCACGTGTAGCAGTGAAATGCGTAGAGATGTGGAGGAACACCGATGGCGAAGGCAGCCCCCTGGGCTAACACTGACGCTCAGGCACGAAAGCGTGGGGAGCAAACAGGATTAGATACCCTGGTAGTCCACGCCCTAAACGATGTCAACTGGGTGTTGGGGGAGCGATTCCTCAGTACCGTAGCTAACGCGTGAAGTTGACCGCCTGGGGAGTACGGCCGCAAGGTTAAAACTCAAAGGAATTGACGGGGACCCGCACAAGCGGTGGATGATGTGGATTAATTCGATGCAACGCGAACAACCTTACCTACCCTTGACATGTCCGGAAGCCCGCTGAGAGGCGGGCGTGCCCGAAAGGGAATCGGAACACAGGTGCTGCATGGCTGTCGTCAGCTCGTGTCGTGAGATGTTGGGTTAAGTCCCGCAACGAGCGCAACCCTTGTCCCTAGTTGCTACGCAAGGGCACTCTAGGGAGACTGCCGGTGACAAACCGGAGGAAGGTGGGGATGACGTCAAGTCCTCATGGCCCTTATGGGTAGGGCTTCACACGTCATACAATGGCCGGTACAGAGGGTTGCCAACCCGCGAGGGGGAGCCAATCCCAGAAAGCCGGTCGTAGTCCGGATTGCAGTCTGCAACTCGACTGCATGAAGTCGGAATCGCTAGTAATCGCGGATCAGCATGCCGCGGTGAATACGTTCCCGGGTCTTGTACACACCGCCCGTCACACCATGGGAGCGGGATGTACCAGAAGCAGCTAGCCTAACCGCAAGGGGGGCGGTTGCCACGGTGCGTTTCGTGACTGGGGTGAAGTCGTAACAAGGTAGCCGTATCGGAAGGTGCGGCTGGATCACCTCCTTTCTCGGAACGCCCTCGCGTTCCAGTGCTCACGCTTATCGGTTGTTGCAAGGTGACAGGAAAACGGAATCACGGGATACGGCGTGGCTTTGCGGATTGCCGCGACACCCGGCTGTGACCTGTTTTCCCACCTCTGTTGCCTGACAGGGGCCTGTAGCTCAGTTGGTTAGAGCACCGTCTTGATAAGGCGGGGGTCGATGGTTCGAATCCATCCAGACCCACCAGAGTTTGCCGGGGCTGTAGCTCAGTTGGGAGAGCACCTGCTTTGCAAGCAGGGGGTCGTCGGTTCGATCCCGTCCAGCTCCACCAGTCGAGAGCCGGACCAGGTCCGGCGGCGCAGAATCCAGAAGCAAGCGGCAGCGATCGGCCGTTTGCTTCTGGTTTACTGAACCAGTGTTATCGGTTGTTCTTTAACAATGCGGAAGAAGTAAAGCAAATCTTGCCCGACGGGCGAGGCTGGAGGCGCAAGCCTTCTTTCTCGAGCGTGGAGCGGGATGGGTTGGATTGTATCGACCCGCAGTTCCCTGAAGGTCGGGGGCGGCGGGTAGCGCAAACACCCGTAGCTTGAGCGAAGCAGTGCTCAGTGTTATGGGGTCAAGCGACTAAGTGCATGTGGTGGATGCCTTGGCGATCACAGGCGACGAAGGACGTGGCAGCCTGCGAAAAGCTGCGGGGAGCTGGCAAACGAGCATTGATCCGCAGATGTCCGAATGGGGAAACCCGGCCCGCAAGGGTCACTCCTGCCTGAATACATAGGGCAGGTAGAGCGAACCCGGTGAACTGAAACATCTCAGTAGCCGGAGGAACAGAAATCAACCGAGATTCCCAGAGTAGTGGCGAGCGAAATGGGAGCAGCCGTCGCGATTTAGCACATACCTCAGGAGAATGGTCTGGAAAGGCCGGCCGCAGTGGGTGAGAGCCCCGTAACCGAAGAGGTGATGTGTGGAACTAGGCGCGAGAGAAGTAGGGCGGGACACGTGAAATCCTGTCTGAAGATGGGGGGACCATCCTCCAAGGCTAAATACTCGTGATCGACCGATAGTGAACCAGTACCGTGAGGGAAAGGCGAAAAGAACCCCGGGAGGGGAGTGAAATAGATCCTGAAACCGCATGCATACAAACAGTCGGAGCCCCTAGCTTTAATCGGCCTTCGGGTTCTTTGCCGCGCGTGCGTGCGCGCAGCAAGCACGCGGCGAAAAGACTGACGATTGAGAACGAGACGTGACAATCGTGCCTCAATCCAGCTAATCGGCAGAGAGGGTGGCGATTAGAGAGCAATAAGCTGGGTGACGGCGTACCTTTTGTATAATGGGTCAGCGACTTACGTTCACCAGCGAGCTTAACCGAATAGGGGAGGCGCAGCGAAAGCGAGTCCGAACAGGGCGATTCAGTTGGTGGGCGTAGACCCGAAACCGGATGATCTAGCCATGGCCAGGATGAAGGTGGGGTAACACTCACTGGAGGTCCGAACCCACTACCGTTGAAAAGGTAGGGGATGAGCTGTGGCTAGGGGTGAAAGGCTAATCAAATCCGGAAATAGCTGGTTCTCTCCGAAAACTATTTAGGTAGTGCCTTGTGCATCACCTGCGGGGGTAGAGCACTGTTATGGTTGCGGGGGTCATTGTGACTTGCCGCGCCATTGCAAACTCCGAATACCGCAGAGTGCGAGCACGGGAGACAGACTCCGGGTGCTAACGTCCGGGGTCAAGAGGGAAACAACCCAGACCACCAGCTAAGGTCCCCAAGACGCAGTTAAGTGGGAAACGAGGTGGGAAGGCTCAGACAGCCAGGATGTTGGCTTAGAAGCAGCCATCATTTAAAGAAAGCGTAATAGCTCACTGGTCGAGTCGTCCTGCGCGGAAGATGTAACGGGGCTCAAACTGCGCACCGAAGCTGTGGATTACCGTTCTCTTCGGAGGATGGTGATGGTAGGAGAGCGTTCCGTAGGCCGGTGAAGGTGGCTCGTGAGGGCTGCTGGAGGTATCGGAAGTGCGAATGCTGACATGAGTAGCGATAAAGCGGGTGAAAGGCCCGCTCGCCGAAAGCCCAAGGTTTCCTGCGCCACGTTCATCGGCGCAGGGTGAGTCGGCCCCTAAGGTGAGGACGAGAGTCGTAGCCGATGGAAAGCGGGTCAATATTCCCGCACCGACTTGGAATGCGATGGGGGGACGGAGATGGTTAACTCGGCCGGGTGTTGGATGTCCCGGTTTAAGCGTGTAGGCGTGCCCGGTAGGCAAATCCGCTGGGCTTAGCTGAGGCGTGACGACGAGGGCCGGCTTGCCGGCCTGAAGCGAGCGATACCCTGCTTCCAGGAAAAGCCTCTAAGCTTCAGTTCCAAGTTGACCGTACCGCAAACCGACACAGGTGGGCAGGATGAATATTCTAAGGCGCTTGAGAGAACTCGGGTGAAGGAACTCGGCAAATTAGCACCGTAACTTCGGGATAAGGTGCGCCCCAGGTAGGTGAAGCCGTACAGGCGGAGCCGAGTGGGGCCGCAGTGAAATGGTGGCTGCGACTGTTTAACAAAAACACAGCACTCTGCTAACACGAAAGTGGACGTATAGGGTGTGACGCCTGCCCGGTGCCGGAAGGTTAAATGATGGGGTGCAAGCTCTTGATTGAAGCCCCGGTAAACGGCGGCCGTAACTATAACGGTCCTAAGGTAGCGAAATTCCTTGTCGGGTAAGTTCCGACCTGCACGAATGGCGTAACGATGGCCACGCTGTCTCCACCCGAGACTCAGCGAAGTTGAAGTGTTTGTGAAGATGCAATCTCCCCGCGGCAAGACGGAAAGACCCCGTGCACCTTTACTGTAGCTTTGCATTGGACTGTGATGAGACTTGTGTAGGATAGCTGGGAGGCTTTGAAGCGGCGGCGCTAGCTGTCGTGGAGCCAACGTTGAAATACCAGCCTGGTGTCATTGCGGTTCTAACCTGGGTCCATTATCTGGATCGGGGACCGTGCATGGTAGGCAGTTTGACTGGGGCGGTCTCCTCCCAAAGAGTAACGGAGGAGCTCGAAGGTACGCTTAGCGCGGTCGGCTATCGCGCTGAATGTGCAATGGCACAAGCGTGCTTGACTGCGAGCCTGACAAGGCGAGCAGGTGCGAAAGCAGGACATAGTGATCCGGTGGTTCTGTATGGAAGGGCCATCGCTCAACGGATAAAAGGTACGCCGGGGATAACAGGCTGATACCGCCCAAGAGTTCATATCGACGGCGGTGTTTGGCACCTCGATGTCGGCTCATCACATCCTGGGGCTGTAGCCGGTCCCAAGGGTATGGCTGTTCGCCATTTAAAGTGGTACGTGAGCTGGGTTCAAAACGTCGTGAGACAGTTTGGTCCCTATCTGCCGTGGGCGCTGGAGATTTGACGGGGGCTGCTCCTAGTACGAGAGGACCGGAGTGGACGCACCGCTGGTGTACCGGTTGTGACGCCAGTCGCATTGCCGGGTAGCTAAGTGCGGAAGCGATAACCGCTGAAAGCATCTAAGCGGGAAACGTGCCTGAAGATGAGATCTCCCGGGGACTTGATCCCCCTGAAGGGTCGTGGCAGACCACCACGTTGATAGGCCGGGTGTGGAAGGGCAGTAATGCCTTGAGCTAACCGGTACTAATTGCCCGTGCGGCTTGACCCCATAACCGTGAGCGCTGATACGCCAGCTCGCTTATTTCGGTTACTGGTGCTTGCGCCAATCCAACCAGCTTTACTTCTTCCCAATGCGGCTGCGCGTCTTCACCGTCGTGCGCGCGGCCAACCGTCAATGCCTGACGACCACAGCCCGCTGGAACCACCCCTTCCCATCCCGAACAGGACCGTGAAACGGCGGCACGCCGATGATAGTGTGGATTACCCATGCGAAAGTAGGTCATCGTCAGGCACCCTAAAGCAAAGGCCCACCAACCCGGTGGGCCTTTGGCTTTGTAGCGGGGCGGGCGCTCGCAACGGCGCAAGACGTTGTGGTAGGCGATGGAGTCCCGGTCCCGTTCACACATGCACGCCACAGCGCCCTCGCGGACCTGCTAGATCCGGCGGAAACGCAATTTCAGGCCGCGGCCCGCAACGACGGCGTCACGATCGCGCTGCCAAGCCGCGCCGCGAAGTCCGCGGCGGGCATGGGCCGGCCGAAGTGGTAACCCTGGGCCTGGTGGCAGGCCAGCGAGCGCAGGAATGCCGCCTGCTCTTCGGTTTCCACGCCCTCGGCGGTGACGCTCAAGTTGAGGCTTCGCGCCATCGCGACGATCGCGGTGACGATCGCGGCGTCGTCCGGGTCGGAGCTGATGTCGCGCACGAACGAGCGATCGATCTTGAGGGAATGGATCGGAAAGCGCTTGAGGTACGACAGGCTCGAATAGCCGGTGCCGAAGTCGTCGATGGCGAGATGCACTCCCATCTCGTCGAGACGACTGAGAATGGCCACGGTTTCCTCGGCGTGATGCATCAGCATGCTCTCGGTCAGCTCGAGCTCGAGGAGGGATGGGGCGAGTCCCGTTTCCCCCAGCACGCGCTCGATCATGCCGATGAGGTCTTTCTGCCTGAATTGGCGCGCCGACAGATTGACGGCGATCCGCAATCCGGGATGCCGCGCCTGCCACGCCTGCGCCTGCGAACAGGCTTCGAGCAGCACCCATTCGCCGAGCGGAATGATGAGCCCCGTGTCCTCGGCGATCGGAATGAACTCCGCCGGCGACATCAGACGATGGTCCGTCTGCGGCCAGCGCAGCAGCGCTTCGGCGCCGCTGATGCGCCCGGCTGCAAGGTCGATCAACGGCTGGTAGTGCAGCATGAACTCGCCGTGCTCGAGCGCGCGCCGCAGGTCGGTCTCGGTCGAAAGGCGGCGGCTCACACGCTCGGTCATCTGCGCGCTGAAAAACTGGAAATTGGCGCGGCCGGACTCCTTGGCGTGATACATCGCCGTATCGGCGTTGCGCATCAGCGTTTCAGCCGTGTCGCCGTCGCTGGGGTACAGGGCAATGCCGATGCTGCCATCGGCATGGAGCTGGTGATCGGCTATCGTGAATGGCTTGGCAAGCTCCGCGAGGATGCGGCCCGCCACGCGCGCCGCTTCGCCGTCGTCGGCGATGTCGGGGAGGCTGATGATGAACTCGTCGCCACCGAGACGCGCCGCGGTATCTTCGTCCCGGAGAGAGTTCGTGAGCCGCTTGGCAACCGCCGTCAGCAGCAGGTCGCCGATCGCGTGACCGAGCGAGTCGTTGACGTTCTTGAAGCGGTCGAGATCGAGGAACAGCACGGCGATCTTGCCGTCCCTCCGGTGCGCGCGGGCGATAGCCTGCCCGACGCGATCGGCGAACAAGGTCCGGTTGGGCAGTCCGGTCAACGCGTCGTGATGGGCCATGTGCACCACGCGCTGGTCGGCGAGACGCCGTTCGGCGACCTCGGCCTGCAGTCCGGCGTTGACGCGAGCGAGCTCGAGCGTGCGCTCCTCGACACGCTGCTCGAGCGTGCGCTGGGCGCGGCGCAGCGCCCGCTCAGCCGCGTCGCGTTGCCGGTATTGCCGCTGGATCACGCCGTCGGCGTGACGCACGATCACGAACAGCACGCCATAGAGCACGCATAGCACGGCGAAAACGCCCAGCACCACCATCCATCGCATCCGCTCGACGCGCGCCAGAAACGGCGTGACGTCATCGTAGACCTCGAAGACTGCGCCGACGGACCCGTCCGTAGTGCGGCGCACGGGGATGTACGTCGAAAGCAGGTCGGCGTTCTCGATGACGCGGTCGAATGCGCTGAATTGGTCGCGATGCGTGAGCTCGCTGGTGGTGCGGCCGAAACGCGCTGCCTGAAATCCCGGGTTGCTGCTCTTGTCCTCGCCGATCTGGCTTGGCTGGGTCGAGAAAACGGTGCGGCCACCCATGTCGTAGACCTTGACCTTGGCCACGGTGAGCCCGCGCAGATGGGTCGCCAAAGTGGCGGCGAACCGTTCACGGTCCGGGTGCGCCGCGAGCCGTTCGGTCGGTAGGGCGTCTGCCGCAGCGAGGTACGGCATCAGCGTGGGCCACAGTGAATTGGCCAGCACACGTGTTAGCGCCTGGTTGTTGGATTCGCCCATCGCGACCAGCGAATGGACCGCGAGCTCGCGATAGGACACGCCCAGAATCCCCGCCACGATGACAACGGACACGAAGCTCGTCAGCGAAAAGTAGCGTAGCAGTTTGAACATGGGTGGCAGGCCGTTTGCATTTGCAGGTCGCGGAGGCTTTCGGCAGAGCCATCCGATGGCTCCGTCCGTGCGCTTGCACGGAATCCAGCAAGGGTCATGCCACGACGTGGTTTGGCGTGTCTCACGCTCGGCCTTCTGGTCGGGTCGTTCCGGTAGCCTGCTGGGCGGATTCGTAGACGCAAGCTCGCCGGTCCGATTAACGGGCATGCGGGGCGGCTTAGCGCTGGTGTAGACAACAACCGAAGCGGCAGCAAAGGCACCGTCGCACCCGAATTCGATCCCTCCGGGAATGCGCGGCGGTGGCCGTCAATCCGGAATTGACAATCGCCCGCCTGGCGGCCGCGCGCCCTTTGTCGATGACTGCCGCATTAGAGCCCTAACGGCGGCGCCCGCCCAGCAGTGAGCCCAGTACGCCACGGACAATCTCCCGCCCTACCGTCGAGCCTATCGTTCGCGCTGCGCTCTTCGCCACCGCTTCGACGATGCTGTCCTTGCGCCCGCTTCCGGACAGAAGACCGCCCAGCGAATCCTTGACGGAATCGGTCCAGCTTCCGCCGTGAGTGGTCGGGGCGGCGCCGGGTGGCGGCGCCGCCTGCGCCCGCCCTTTGAGCCGCTCGTAGGCCGACTCGCGATCGACCGCCTTGTCGTACACGCCGGCCAACCCGGAACCCGCCATGACACGGTGCCGCTCCTCCGGCGCCGCCGGGCCGATCCGGCCGCTCGGCGGCAGTATGTACGCGCGATCGACCACTTCGGGGCGCCCCTTGGCGTCGAGAAACGAGACCAGCGCTTCGCCGACCGCAAGCTCCGTGATTGCCTTTTCCGTGTTGATCTTCGGGTTGGCGCGCATGGTTTCGGCGGCGGCCTTGACCGCCTTCTGGTCCCGGGGCGTGAACGCGCGCAGCGCATGCTGGACACGATTGCCGAGTTGACCCAGCACCGTCTCGGGCACGTCGAGCGGGTTCTGCGTGACGAAGTAGACGCCGACCCCCTTCGAGCGGATAAGGCGCACCACCTGCTCGATTTTGTCCAGCAACGACTTCGGCGCATCGGTGAACAGGAGGTGCGCTTCGTCGAAGAAAAACACGAGCTTCGGCTTGTCAAGGTCGCCCACTTCCGGCAGCCGTTCGTACAGCTCCGCGAGCAGCCACAGGAGCAGCGTCGAATAGAGCATCGGCGAGTGGAGGAGCTTGTCCGCAACGAGGATGTTGACGACGCCGCGACCGCCGTCGGCCGTCTGGAGAAGATCGTCCACGTTGAGCATCGGCTCGCCGATGAAGCGTTCGGCGCCCTGCTGCTCGAGTGCGAGGAGGCCGCGCTGGATCGCGCCGATACTGGCGGCGGAGACGTTGCCGTAGTTGGTCTGGAACTCCTGCGCATGATCGCCGACGTGCTGCAGCATTGCGCGGAGGTCCTTGAGGTCGAGCAGCAGCAGACCGCCGTCGTCGGCGACCTTGAAGACAAGGGCCAGCACGCCCGCCTGTGTATCGTTGAGATTGAGGACGCGCGCCAGCAGCAGCGGACCGAGATCGGAGACCGTGGCGCGGATCGGATGACCTTGTTCGCCGAAGACGTCCCAGAAGACAGCCGGGCATGCGGCGTACGCCGGCTCGTCCACGCCGATGAGCTTGAGGCGCTCGAGGAGCTTGGGCGACGCCGCGCCGGGTTGCGTGATGCCCGACAGGTCGCCTTTGACGTCGGCCATGAATACGGGTACGCCGATCCGCGAAAAACGCTCGGCTAACACTTGCAGCGTGACCGTCTTTCCGGTGCCGGTGGCTCCGGTGATGAGGCCGTGACGGTTGGCGAGCGCCGGCAGGAGGCAAAGCTCGGCGTCGCGATTCTTCGCAATGGGCAACGGATCAGGCATGGCGGCTCTCGGGCAAGACGACGAACCTCAGTGTAGCCGACCGTGGCGGGTGCGGGTCAACCGCGCGGCATCACCGGGGAGTTTCGCGTCAGGCGTCCTTGCGCCGCGGCTGGCCGTAGGTCGCGAACTTGCCGAGCACGACGTCCATTTCGGCGGCGGAGAGCACTTCGGGCTCCCCGATCGAGAGCGCGCGCCAATAGATCTCGGCAAGCGTTTCGACCTCGACCGCGAGGGCGAGCGACTCCGGCAACGAGGCTCCGACGGCGATCATTCCGTGGTGCGCGAGAAGGCAGGCTTTGCGTCCGTCCAGCGCGGCGAGAACGTGGTCGGACAGCGCCTGCGTGCCGAACGTGGCGTACGGTGCGCACCGAATGTCGCGGCCGCCGGCCACGGCGACCATATAGTGGAAGGCGGGAATGCCCCGCGAATGGCAGGCGAGCGTGGTGGCGAACGGCGCGTGCGTGTGAACGACGGCATTCACTTCCGCCCGGGCGCGGTAGATGTCGCGATGAAAGCGCCATTCGGACGACGGCAGCCGCGCGCCCCGGGGCTCGCCTTCGAGCGTGACCGGCACGATGTCCTCCGGCCGGGTCTCGTCGTAGGGCAATCCCGTCGGCGTCACGACGAAGCCTTCGAACCCGTCAGTGCGGCAGCGCGCGCTGACGTTGCCGGACTTCCCGCGGTTGATGCCGCGCGCGTTCATCGCGAGCGCCGTCGCAACGACGGCGGCGCGCAGCGCCTGCTCATCCGTGTCCGGATGGCTCATTGGTGCACGCGCTCCGGGAACATCGCCGCGATTCCCGATCGCGTGGCGGGTGCGATGCCGCGCTCGGTGAGAAGACCGGCGACGAGCCGCGCCGGCGTGACATCGAACGCGTAGTTCACCGCGCGGGTGCCAGGAGGCGCCACGCGCACCGTTGCGCCCTGTGACTCACCATCGCTGCCCGCAACGTGCAGCACTTCGTCGGCGTCGCGGGCCTCGATCGGTATCGCGTCGCCGGAAGGCAGTGCGAAGTCGAAGGTCGGCGAAGGGACGGCCGCGAAGAAGGGGACGCCGTTGTCGGCGGCCGCGAGCGCCTTGTCGTAGGTGCCGATCTTGTTGCAGACGTCGCCGTTGGCCGCGACACGGTCGGCGCCGACGATGACGATATCGACGTCGCCGCGACGCATCAGCAGCCCGCTGGCGCTGTCGACGAACATCGTGTGCGGCACGCCGCGCGCCGCGAGCTCCCAGGCCGTGAGATGAGCGCCTTGCATCCGCGGCCGCGTTTCGCTCACCCAAATATGGATCGCAATCCCGGCGGCATGCGCCAGAAACACCGGAGCGGTCGCCGTCCCCCAGCCGCAGGTTGCGAGCGCGCCGGCGTTGCAATGGGTCATGACCTGCAGGGGCCCGCTCTTGCGCGCTGCGATTTCCCGTAGCAGGGCGAGGCCGTGGACGCCTATCGCGTGATTGATTGCGGCGTCCTCGGCCGCGATGGCGTCGGCCTCGCGCCACGCGGCGTTGGCGCGTTGCCGCTCGGGGAGGCGCGCGACAGCGGCATGGACGCGGTCCAGCGCCCATCGCAGGTTGACCGCCGTGGGACGCGTCGCGTCGAGCGTCGCGTGCGCCTTCGCGAGCGCCGCATCGGAGGGGTCGCGGTCGAGGGCAAGCGCCAGGCCGTAGGCGCCCACGGCACCGATCAGCGGCGCGCCGCGCACCCACATCGCGCGGATGGCAAGCGCCGCCGTCTCGGCGTCGGCGATCCTCGTAGTGACGACGGAGTGCGGCAACGCGCGCTGGTCGAGAACGTCGATGTGGCGAGTGCCCTCCGGTCGGACGAGCGCGCGGTAGCGCGCCGGATCGAGGGCGGAGGCGTCAGGCGTTGCGGGTGCGGGCACGGCACCATTGTAGCGCCGCAGTCCAGGTGCCTCGGCGGCTACTTCAGCACCTGGAACAAGTTGTTGAAATCGTCGGTCCACAACCGCCAATCCTTGCGCACCTCCACCTCCGTCGCGGCATCGGTCAGCGCGGGGTAAGCGAGCGACTCGCGGCGGTCGGACAGGAGCAGCCAGTCGCTGCGGCTCGCGAGGGGATCCTCACCGTCGTCCGCGATGTGGATCAAGTGCAGGCCATGCACTTCTGCGAGGCCCGCGACGACCGGAACCAGGTTCAGGAACCGGTTCGTGACGTGAAAGGCGATGACGCCGCCGGGCTTCATGTGTTTTCGGTACACGCCGAGCACTTCGGCCGTAATGAGGTGCACGGGTATCGCGTCGCTCGAGAACGCGTCGATCACCAGGACGTCGAATTGCTGGGACGGTTCCCGTTCGAGCGACAGTCGCGCGTCACCCAGCGCGAGCTCGATGGTGGCATCGCTGTCCTGAAGGTACGTGAAGTCGCGCTGGGCGAGCTTCATGACGGCGGGATTGATCTCGTAGAAGCGATAGACATCGCCTCTGGCGCCATAGGACGCGAGCGTTCCGGTGCCGAGGCCGATCACGCCGACCTTGAGCGGCTTCGTGGAGGGATGGAGCACCTCGAGCAGGAGCCCGATGCCCGAGCTAGTCGTGTAGTAGGTGGTCGGACGCCGGCGAAATTCCGGCTCCATATACTGCGTCCCGTGCAGGATCGTGCCGTGGATCAGCGACCGGCGTTGATTGGTACTGTCGCGGCCGAGCTCCTGAACGCGCAGCACGCCGTAGAAATTGCGGGTGGCGACGATCGTGTCGTCGTAGAACTGGACGATGGCCCACACGGCGCAACCTGCCGTTCCGAGCACCGCGGCGGCGGCGAGGGCGCCGAACACGATATGTCCCTGTCGCACCTGCCACAGCAGCAGCAACGCGGCGACGACGAGCCCGCCGGCGAGCTCGAAGTATGCCGGCAACACGAGCGGCGCCACGATTCCGACCAGCGCCGAGCCGAGCGCGCCGCCCAGCGAGATCATCAGGTAGAAGCGCGTCAGATACTCGGGCGCCGGCTTCAGCGTCACGAGCTCGCCATGGCAGAACATGCAGGCGAGGAAGAGCCCGCCGCAAAACACGCCGATCTGGATGCCGAGCTCGTGCGTCAGCTTCGAGTCGGCGAGCGTCCAGCCCATGACACAAAGCCCCGCCGCGAGCATTGCGACAAAAGTGTCGCGCCGGTACCACCCCTTGCCGTCGAAGCAGAGGATGAAGGTGAGGAGATAGATCGCGAGCGGCGCGATCCAGAGCAGCGGCACGGCCGCGATGTTCTGCGTGATGTGGTTGGACACCGCAAGGAGCAGGAGCGATCCCGTGGCGGCGAGCGCGCACCAGAGTACCTGGCGGGCGACGGTCGGCGGCGCCTCGGTGTCGCGTGGCGGTGGCGTCGCCTTGACGGACGGCGGGGAAGGCTGCGGTGCGGCGACGCCTTTGAGGCTCGCCCAACCGGCGGCGGCGCAAAGACCCACGAAGAGCACATAGCCGACCGACCAAGCCCATGCTTGCGTGCGCGTCGGCGCCCACGGTTCGAACAGGAACGGATAGCCGACGAGTGCCAGCATCGAGGCGAGGTTCGACAGCGCGAACAGCCGATAGGGACTCGCGCCGGGTCGCGCCCGCGCGTACCAGACCTGGACCAGCGGGCTCGTCGTCGACAACAGGAAGTACGGCAAGCCGATGATCGCGGCGAGGAGACCGAGGATCAGCCACGACGGGCTCTCCGCGCCCGTGGGTTTCCAGTAAGCGCCGGGGATGATCGGCAATACGGCGACCGAGGCGACCAGCAGCAGCGTGTGGATCTTGATCTGGGCACGCGCGGGAACGCGCCGCACGACGAAATCCGAGTAGGCATAGCCCGCCAGCAATGCCGTCTGGAAAAAGACGAGGCACGTCGTCCAGACCGCAGCCGAGCCGCCGAACCACGGCAGGATCTGCTTCGCGACCACCGGCTGTACCAGGAACAGCAGGAAAGCGCTGACGAATATGGTGGCGGCGTAGAGGGGCATTGAAGAAAAGCCTGGGCGAAGCCGCCGCGTAGCGTCGGGAAAACGGCAAACCCGCGCATTCTACCGGAGCGACGCCCCTGCCCCCGGCGCTGCAGCCCGCCCCATTGCTCCGGGGCGGCGCTCGAGAAACGCCGTCAATAGGTGGTCTTGGGACGGAAGTACTCGACACGATCGATCGAGTGCACCTGGAGCTCCTTGACGTCCACGCCCTGCAGCACGCGCAAGGGAATATCGGTGCCCGCGGCGCCGCGCCCCCACACCTTTCGGTAGAACTCCGCCTGCGTGCGGACGCCATCTCCGCCAACCCCCAGGATGATGTCGCCTGCCTTGATCCCCGCCTGATCGCCCGGGCCATCCGGCGACACTCGTGACACCATGAGACGGCCCTGCACTTCGTCCGCCGCGACGCCGAGCCACGGTCGCGCGGGGCCGGCGCGCCGCCCTGTCCGCACGAGATCGGCGAGAATGGGTTTCAGCGCATCGATCGGGACGAACATGTTGCCGGGCAGCGTCGCTTCGCCGGAGGACGACGCTTCGCGCACGATCAAAGAGCCGATGCCGACGAGCTTGAGGTCGCGGCTGACGAGCCCCGCGCCGCTCCAGTTCATCGTCGGGGGCGACGTGAAGATCGCCTGCTCGAGCAGGTATTCCCAATTGCCGGTGAACGGCCGCGTCGACACGACGAACGCGAGCGTCACATCGTCGACGCCGGCGTGATTGACGATCATCACGGGATCGCGGTCGTTGAGCTTCGCCGAATCGCCCAATGGCAAGGGTGGCGCGGACACCGGCACGACCGGGCGCACGAGGCCCAGCCCCGTCGCATGGTCGTAGGCGACGACGCGCGCGGGAAGGACGCGTCCTTGCTGGTCGACGAGGCTCACCTCGTCGGCCTCGACGATCAGGTAGCCGATCGTCACGACGAGACCGTCGTCGCCGATCACGACACCCGTGCCCTCGCGTTCCTGTCCGAGGGTCGCGCTGCTGCGCGCGTTCGGCACCGCTCGGGTACGGACCTTGAAGATCGATTTGAAGAACCGTTCGGTGTCGGGTGCCGCGGGTTTCGCGGCGTCGATCTTCGATTCAGCCGCGGCGGGCGCCGCCGCGTGACCGGCAAGCGGCGCGAGGACCACGGCAAGCATCGCGGCGGTGATCCTGAGAACGGACAGTGCACGTGCGCCGGCGGGCTTCATTGCGCAAAGGCCAAGAGCCATGGCGATCTCCTGAAGGTTCGTTCGACCTAGGGTGGCGCCGTGGGTCGTGGATTGCGCTCGCGTGCGGTCGGGCCACCCGCGGGTTCACGGCGCCAATATAGCGCGCCGGCAGCGATGCGCAAGTGGCGGCGGCGGCTGCGTATAATGCCCCGGGGAAAACGTCGACGAATCCGCCATGGCCGCGCACAAAAAAAAGCCCGCAGAGCTGCGTTCCAATCGCTGGTACGGACCGAACGACATGCGGGCGTTCGGCCATCGATCGCGCACGGCGCAAATGGGCTACTCGCGCGCCGACTATCAGGGCAAGCCCGTCATCGCGATCATCAATACGTGGAGCGACATCAATCCCTGTCACTCGCATTTCCGCCAGCGCGCCGAGGAAGTGAAGCGCGGTGTCTGGCAGGCGGGCGGCTTCCCGGTCGAGATGCCCGCGATCACGTTGTCCGAGCCGTTCCAGAAACCGACGACGATGCTCTATCGCAACCTGCTCGCGATGGAGACGGAGGAGCTGCTTCGCTCCTATCCGGCGGACGGCTGCGTGCTGATGGGCGGCTGCGACAAGACGACGCCGGCGCTGCTGATGGGCGCCATCAGCATGAACCTGCCCGCGATCTTCATGCCGGGCGGCCCGATGCTGCGTGGCGACTGGCGCGGCAAGCTCGCTCGGCAGCGGGTCCGATGTCTGGAAATACTGGGCCGAGCTCCGCGCCGGCAAGATCACCGAGGAAACGTGGCTGGAGATGGAGTCGAGCATCGCGCGCTCGCCGGGCCATTGCATGACGATGGGAACGGCGTCGACGATGACCTCCGCGACCGAGGCTATGGGGTTTACGCTGCCCGGCGCCGCGTCGATTCCCGCTGCCGATTCGCGCCACGCGAGGATGGCGAGCGAAACCGGCCGGCGTGTCGTCGACATGGTGTGGGAGGATCAGAAGCCCCGCGATATCGTGACCGCCGGCCAGCATCGACAACGCCATCGTCGCGGTGCTTGCGCTCGGCGGCTCGACGAATGCCGTCGTGCATCTGGTCGCGATCGCGCGGCGTGCCGGCATTGCGCTCAACCTCGACCGCTTCGATGTGCTCGCGCGCAAGACGCCGCTTCTTGCCAACGTGCGGCCGGCGGGCAAGTACCTGATGGAGGATTTCTACTACGCGGGCGGCTTGCGCGCGCTCCTCGCCTCCGTCGGCGATCTCCTGTCGCTTGCCGAGCGCACGGCGAACGGCCGAACGCTCGGCGAGAACATCGCTGGCGCGGAGGTGTTCAATGCCGATGTGATCCTCCCGCGCGACAAGGCGCTGGTCGCCAATGACAGCCTCGCGGTGCTGCGTGGCAACCTCGCGCCCGACGGCGCGGTGATCAAGCCCGCGGCGGCGGAGGCGCGACTTCTCAAGCACACCGGTCCGGCTGTCGTGTTCGCCGACTACAACGACATGGCGGCGCGCATCGACGATCCCGCGCTCGTGGTGACGGCCGACTCGGTGCTCGTATTGAAGCATGCGGGCCCGCTCGGCGCGCCCGGGATGCCCGAATGGGGCCAGTTGCCGATTCCGAAGAAGATCCTCGAGACCGGCGTGCGCGACATGCTGCGCATTTCCGACGCGCGGATGAGCGGCACGAGCTACGGCGCGTGCGTGCTGCACGTGGCGCCGGAATCGTGCGTCGGCGGTCCCCTGGCCCTTGTCGAGAACGGCGACATGATCGAGCTCGACGTGCCGGCGCGCCGATTGGAGCTCAAGGTGGGCGCCGACGAGCTCGCGCGCCGCCGCGCCGCGTGGCAACGGCCGGCGCCGAAGTTCGAGCGCGGCTTCGGCGCGCTCTACCAGCAGCACATCACGCAGGCCGATCAGGGCTGCGATTTCGATTTTCTGGAAGGTACCGCGCCCACGCCCGATCCGGAGATTCACTAGCAGCCATGCCGACCGAACCATGCCAACCATAGCCGCACCGAAGCTGACCGAGCTCGTTACCGCAATCATGCACGGCGCGGGTTGCGGCGAGGGCGAGGCCGCGACCATTGCGCGGCGGCTCGTCGATTCCAATCTCGTCGGCCACGATTCGCACGGCGTGCTGCGCGTGGCCCGGTACCTCGACTGGATCAAGGACGGCACGCTGCGGCCCAATACGGCACCGACGCTGGTCTTCGACAGCGAGACGATCGCCATCGTCGATGGCAATCGCGGCTTCGGTCAGGTCACCGGCGAGTTCGCCACGAAGCTCGGGATCGCGAAGGCAAGCACCAAGGGCATCGCGATGATCGGCCTTCGCAACTGCGGGCACCTCGGGCGCGTCGGCGATTGGGCGGACATGGCGGCCGCGGCAGGCCAGGTTTCGCTGCACTTTCTCAACACGTCGGGCGCGCAGCGTGTGGCGCCCTACGGCGGCAGCGATCGCCGGCTCTCGACCAATCCGATCACGATCGGCGTGCCCATCGCGGACGGGGATCCGGTCGTGCTCGACGTGACGACGTCGATGGTCGCCGAAGGCAAGCTGATGGTGGCGCTCAACAAAGGCGAGCGCGTGCCGGAAGGATGGATCATCGACAAGGACGGGGCACCCACCACGAATCCGAAGGACTTCTACGACGGCGGCGCGCTCCTCACGGTCGGCGCGCACAAGGGCTCGGGGCTCTCCATGGTGACCGATCTCCTCGCCGGCGCGGTGTCCACCGGCAAGAGCTCGGACGCCGACGATCGGATCCTGCGCAACAACATGCTGTCGATCTACATCGCGCCGGCCGTGTACGATTCCGGTGGCCTGGTCGCGCGGGAGGCGCGCCGGTTCGTCGATTTCGTGAAGGCGTCGGCGCCGGTGAAAGCGGGCGAACCCGTGCTGGCCCCAGGCGACGTGGAGCGCCGCAATCGCGCGGCGCGGCAGGCGAGCGGCGTCGCGATCGACGACAAGACCTGGGCGGACCTCATCGCGGCAGGCGCTTCGGTCGGCATCGACGCCAAGCGCGTAGCGGCCATCGTCGGTAAGTAATATCGAACGTCACCAAGACCGAATCAAGGAGCAACGATGCCACCCACCATCCGCCTGATCGCCGCCATTGCGCTCGCGTCGCTCGCCACCCTCGCCCAGGCACAGGCGTGGCCGTCGAAGCCGATCAAATGGGTGGTGCCGTTCGCGCCCGGCGGCACGACCGACATTCTCGCGCGCACCGTCGGCGAAAAGCTCGCGCTTGCGCTGGGTCAGCCGGTCATCATCGAGAACAAGCCTGGGGCAGGAGGCAGTGTCGGCGCGGAATACACGGCCAAGGCGGCGCCGGATGGTTACACGATCATGGGCGGCACGATCAGCACGCACGCGATCAATGCGTCGCTCTACAAGGATCTCCCCTACGATCCGGTGAAGGATTTCGTGGCGATCACGCTGATCGCGCGGGTGCCGAACATGCTCGTGGTCAATACCGCCGTGCCGGCGAAGGACGTGAAGGAGCTGATCGCGCTCCTGAAGGCCAATCCGAACAAGTATTCGTTCGCGTCGAGCGGCAACGGCACGTCGCAGCATCTTTCGGGCGAGCTCTTCAAGGCGATGTCTGGCACCGAGATGCAGCACATCCCCTACAAGGGCAGCCCGCCGGCGCTGCAGGACGTGATGGGCGGCCAGGTGACGATGACCTTCGACAACATCACCACCGCCTGGACGCTCGCCAAGGCGGGCAAGCTTCGCGCGCTCGCGGTGACGACAGCCAAGCGTTCGTCGATCGCGCCCGACGTGCCCACGCTCGCCGAATCCGGGCTACCCGGCTTCGAGGTGGGCTCCTGGCAGGGCGTGTTCGCGCCGGCCGGCACGCCGCCCGCGATCGTCAAGCGGCTCAACGCCGAAATCGTGAAGGCGCTCAACCTGCCGGAGGTCCGCGAAAAGCTCTCCGGTCTCGGCGCCGAGATCGTCGCCGATTCGCCAGAGGAGTTCTCGGCGCTGGTGAAGGCCGAAGTCGCGAAGTGGGCGGACGTCGTGAAGAAGTCCGGCGCGAAGGTCGATTGAGTTTCATCTCCGGAAAAGAGGCGGGATGAACGTGCAACACGGCTTCCTCGCCGTGCGCGCGAATTCGGCATGAAGACCGCAAGCGGCGAGCTGATCGCCGGTGCCGAGGCTGGTCAGTGAGCGAGCTCTTCCCCGGTTTCACGACGCGCCGCGTCGCTACCTCGAGCGCGGAAATCCATTGCGAATTCGGCGGCAGCGGGCCGCCGCTCCTCCTGCTGCACGGCTATCCGCAGACGCATGCGATGTGGCACCGCATCGCCCCACGCCTCGCCGAACGATTCACCGTCGTGTGCGCAGACCTCCGCGGTTACGGCGATTCGTCGAAGCCCGACGGCGGCGTGGGCCACGTCGGCTACTCGAAGCGCGCAATGGCGATGGATCAGGTCGAGTTGATGCGGACGCTGGGCTTCGCGCGATTCGGCCTGGTGGGTCACGATCGCGGCGCGCGCGTCGCGCATCGGCTGTGCCTCGACCATCCGCTCGCCGTCGAACGGGTGGCGCTGCTCGACATTTCGCCGACGCGACTCATGTACGCCGGCACCGACATGGCTTTCGCGACGGCGTATTACCATTGGTTCTTCCTGATTCAGCCGTTCGATCTGCCCGAGCGGCTGATTGGCGCCGACCCGATCTACTATCTGCACCAGAAGATCTCCGGATATTCGTCACGCCTCCACATCTTCGACCCGCGCGCCCTCGCCGAATACGAGCGATGCTTTCGCGATCCGGCGACGATCCATGCGACCTGCGAAGACTATCGCGCGGCGGCGACGATCGATCTCGAGCACGATGCGGCGGATGCGCATCTGCGCGTGGAGTGCCCGCTCCTTGCGCTGTGGGGAGCGAAAGGCGTCGTTCACCGACTGTTCGATCCGATTGCCGATTGGAACAGCGCGGCGCGCGACGTGCGCGGCAAGGCGCTGCCATCAGGGCACTACCTAGCCGAGGAGGTGCCCGAGGAGACGCTGGCCGAGTTGCTGGCGTTTTTCTGCGAGTAGATCGGGGACTGTCCGGTCTCCGCTAATGGCCGGTCGAGCGTCGAGTCGTGAGGCAAGTTCGCTGTCGAACACGATCAGAGGGAGGCCCGAGCGTATTGACATCAAGACATCAATTGCGACATGTTTTGCTGCATGCGAACGACGCTGACCTTGGACAAGGACGTGGCCGCCGTGATCGAACGGTTGCGCAAGACGCGCGACGAGAGCCTCAAAGACATCGTCAACGAGGCGCTGCGGGAAGGACTCAAGCACATCGCGGCGCCACCGCGGAAGCAACGGGCTTTTCGTACCGGATCGGTTGACCTCGGACGCTGCATGCTTCCTGGTCTCGACGATGTCGCGGAGGTGCTTGCGGTGGCAGAGAGTGAATCGTTCCGATGATTCTGCTCGACGCAAACCTGCTCATCTATGCGCACGTCAAATCCTTTTCGCACCACGCGCGGGCGCGTGGCTGGCTCGACGCGCAATTGAGTGGCGGTGGACCTGTCGGACTCCCGTGGCCCAGCCTTCTGGCCTTTCTGCGAATTGTCACGAACCCGCGCGTATCGAGCGTCCCGAACCCGTCGCCCACGCGTGGCGCCAGGTTCGGTCCTGGCTTGAAGCTGACGTGGTCTGGATTCCCCAACCGACCGAGCGGCATCGCGACGTGGTGGAAGCACTCCTATCCGCACCTGACGTGCAGGCAAATCTGGTGTCGGACGCACACCTCGCGGCGCTGGCCATCGAGCATGGGCTACTGCTTTGCTCCACCGATGGCGACTTTGGCCGGTTTGCGGAACTGCGCTGGCAAAATCCGCTGGCTGGATCGGCCGCTCGAGAGTAGGCGTGCGGCGTCGTGCATGCCATGTGCGGTCGCGTCGCTAGTAGGACACGGCGAGATCTGTTTTGGAGCCATCGTGCGTTGCGCAGTCGCACGTTGACGAGGGTCCGGGCCACCCGCGCTTTGCTATAATCCGACCCTTGGCCAAGTAGCTCAGTTGGTAGAGCAGAGGACTGAAAATCCTTGTGTCGGTGGTTCAATTCCGCCCTTGGCCACCACTTATCGAGTCGGCCTATCTAACCGGTGTCTAACCGGGCGGCCGCGACCCCCGGATTGTGCACCCCGTAGCGCGTTCTACGCGGTCAGATAGGACTCCCGCCATGCTCGACGCCGACCCACAGCGACGCTCCCGCGCTCGTCTACCGCAACTATGTCGAGACGACGTGCCGGCGCCTCAGCATCGGTCGGTCGGGCTTTTACGAAGCAGACAGTCAGTTACGCCGACGGACGCTAAACCTGCGAACAAACAGGAACAGTTCCGTTACTGGATCACCTCATCCGCGCGCTGCACCAGCGACTGCGGGATGGTCAGGCCGAGCGCCTTGGCGGTCTTCAGGTTGATGATCAGTTCAAACTTGATCGGCTGTTCCACGGAGAGATCAGCCGCGCGGGCGCCCTTCAGGATCTTGTCGACATAGGTCGCGCCACGGCGACCGAGGTCGTAAAGACTGGGGCCATACGCCATCAATCCGCCAGCCTCGACGTTCTCCCGAAAGAAGTACATGGCGGGCAGTCGATGCTTCGCAGCCAGCTCCGCGACTCGCACACGGTTGACGTAGATCAACGGATCCCCCATCACGACGATGGCGTCGACACGCGAGCGAGCCGCCCGCTCGAACGCGACATCGAGCTCGTGTACCGCCTGCGCTTCGACGGTGGGCGGGCAGGGTGAGGTGCAGTCGTCTGGCGGCGGTCGGCAAGTCCATGACAGGATCCGCTGGTGGTCGGCATTGGTGGGATTCATCAGGATCGCCACCGTCGATGCCTGCGGCACCGCGGTCTGAAGAAGTTCGACCATCTTGCCGGTGAACTCTTCGGATACCAGGTTGCTGAGCCCGGTGATGTTGCCGCCCGGTCGGGCCAAGCTAGCGACGAGCCCCGTACGAACTGGATCACCCACGGCAATGAACACGATTGGAATCGCGTCGGTCGCCGCCTTGACGGCAGCAGTGGGTTGACCCGATGTGGTCACGATCAGATCGGGCTTGAGCCGAACGAGTTCCGCGGCGAGTTCGGTGACGCGCTCGGGCTTCCCCTCGGTCCATCGCCAGTCGACGGTGATGTCGCGGCCTTCGACGAGGCCCAGCTCCTTAAGCCCCGCACTGAGCCCCTTTGAGATCCCGCTGGGCGTGCTGCTGATGAAGCCGATCCGTGGAATCGGGTTCGATTTCTGCGCACATCCCGGTGCGGTCGCAGCGGCGACCGCGACTGCCAGCAAGGCAACGACGAGCAAGGCGCTTCGCACCGTTTCCGATCGTTTCAGCGCAGCGAACTCGAATAGCATGCTGACCATCTCGCTGCTCAGCTTCCGCACCCACTGATACCACGGTTGGGCAACAACTTGATATCGGCCTACTCATCAAACAGCGAACTGCTCCGTTCCACGGTACCCATCGCCTAGTTGGCCGTGTCTGCACGATGGTTATCCTCCCACAAGCCGAGCGACGCAACCAGGGTCCTGTCTTGAGCGCCTGCTGGCTCCGTTCGGGACATTTTCGCGTCGCTGCCGAATGTCTTCAATTGGCCCGCTGTGAGACTTTCGACTTTCGCCGTATGGACCTCCGTGCTCGCCGGTGAAGGTGAATCGGCAGAAGGTGACAAGCCCAATGAAGGTGTGCCACCCAAGGCGGGTGATTCATTGCTGCTTTAGGGGCTCGCCTTCCCGTGGCGAGCGCTCATTCTTTGCGCCACACTTGAATTGAAGTTCGGAACGCGGGAAGTTGCCGAATATGTACGGCGGCTGCGTTTCTTTGATCGCGACAAACTCGAAGACCTTACCCAATTTCGCGCAGTAGCTGGCTCCTTCACTGATGTTCGCCGCCTTTAGAGGGAAGAGTGCTTGAGAGGACAATCCAACCGTCTGTCTGGCGACAGTGTAAGTATCTTGGCCGATTGATACGACACCGGTATTGATCGCACAGCCGCCGACGATCAGTGAAACAAGGATGGCCAATAAGATTGATACGATCTCGCTCATACGAAAGCCTATTCTAGACGCGATCACTATCTTGCCAGCCGCCCGACTAAGCCGCGGACGCTCGGAGCTCAGCGAACAACCGCGCCGCCCCGTTCATCGCTGCGAATCTGCGGCGCCTGGTGCAATAGGTGACGTAGCGGCGGAGGAATACCGCGAGCAGGAATGCCTCGGCTGCGTAGATCGCCGGTTGCAGCTCGGGCGGCTGCTCGCTTTATCGGAATGTCGCACTCCCACCCCGCACGCATTATCGGCGACAACTTTGTTTCCAGCGGTCCCCCAGGTGTATCGTTGGGCACCCTGCCGGGGATTCCTGTGCGGGACGATCTTCGACATTTGGGGAGGGCGGAATGGCATACGACGTTATCGGGACGAAGGGCTGGGTATTGGTAACCGGCGGCGAGAATATTGCGATCAACCTGCAGCATCTTGCATACGCAAGAATCCAGCCCGTCGCGAGCTCGGCTACCAAACTCATAATGTGCTATTTCAATATGCCTGGCTACGCACCGGCAGAATTGGGCAGGTTTCCCAAAGACAACGACGCGAAGGATGCACTCAAGAAATTCTACGATGCTGCGATAGCTGCGATAGCATGAAGTGTCGTCGTGGCATGTCCCGGACACCGCCTTAAGCCGATTTCGCCTCAATAGTCGGCTGCAGCTCGGGCGGCCGTTCGCTGTATCGCCGCAGTTCGGCGCGCATAATCAATTTGAACGATGCGTGCGGCGTGAACGCCCGCGCATCCGGGTCGACGTCGCGGATCTGGGCCGCCACGATGATCTGCCACTCGGCGTAGCGCGCCGCGATCTCCTGCCGCTCGGCGCGGCAACGCGCACGCACCCATTTCCCGGTTCGGGGATCGCGGAATCGGAAGGTGTAGAGAACAAGGGAGGCACGCACTATTATCGCGCGCTGGCCTGTGCCCGTCGTTCCGTTGCTCCCGGCCTTGATCCGGCGCAATGTACACAGCTCCGGGGTCGGCGCATGATTGCCCGACGATCCGCAGGAATTTCGAGGCCGCATGGAGAGTCGGCTCGCGCAAATGGATACCGTAGCGGAGTTTCAAGAGCGCCGCGCCAAAACATGGCGGCACCTTCGATTTTCTATCCCCGTCATGCTCGCCGGTTTTCTTGGAATTTTCTTCTTTTGTACGGGTGTGAAGCCCGAACCTACCGCGCATTTCTGGATTTGTCTCATTGCCTTCTTGCTTGTGGCGGGGGCAATTGTCCACATCACTTTCGCATGGAAGCGCTTTTATCGTTGGCCAAGTTGCGAGATCCCGGTCAGGAATTCCTTGAAGCATGGCGGCGACGTTCCCTTCAATCCGGACGTTTGCCCGAACTGTGGCGTCCGGCTTAGATGACGTTCGTGCGCTTACCGCCTAACGTCACGCCCCTCGTTCCAACGGGCAGAGAGAAGCCATGAAACCGTTTACCACGCTCGCCGTTGTGTTCCTTGCGCTGCTTGCCCTACTGCAATTGGCGCGCTTCCTCTTGGGATGGGAGGTCACAATCCAAGGGTTTGTCGTTCCGGTCTGGGTGAGCGGGATCGCGTTTGTCGTTGCTGGTGGGCTGGCGGCAATGATGTGGCGGGAGTCACGCCCGTAGACGCGAGGGAACGGTGATGGTAACGGAACTGTTCCGGTTTGTTCGCCGGTTTCGCGTCCGTCGCCGCAACTGACTGTCTGCTTCGTAAAAGCCAGACCGTCCGCAACGGGGCCGAATGCGGACATGCCGCAACAGCACAGGCCCCGCTCCAGCGAGGCTTTGTTGCTCCTATGCCCCGGACGCTCGGACCTCAGCAAACAACCGCGCCGCCCCATTCATCGCCGCGTACCTGGGGCGTCTCGGACAGTACGTGACGTATCGCCGAAGGAAAACCCCGAGCAGGAACGCCTCGGCCGCATCGATTGCCGGCTGAAACTCGGCCGGGCGTTCGCTGTACCGCCGTAACTCCGCATCCCGCGGTGACTTGACGTGTGGCGTGAAGGGCCGCGCGTCCGGGTCGATCTCCCGTACCCCGGCCGGCCCGATAATCTCAAATTCGATGTAGCGCCCGGCGGTTTCCTCTAGCGTGGCGACATAGCGCGCGCGAACCCACTTCCCCGTTACCGGGTCGCAGAAGCGAAAGGGAAATAACTCGAAGCGCGGGGCCATGCGGCATTATCTGCCGCCAGATCAAACGAAGGGAAAATCAGAAAATCACGGCTACGCAGACGACCAACGCGACGACGATGGCGACGTACTCCACCGCGGTCCAGTCCCGGAAAGGATGGGAGGGTCTCATATCTCTCCAGCGCGTAAGTGATGAAGGTGGCGAGTGCGCCAGCCCCGCGCGAAAATCCCGCACCCGGTGCCGGTTCAGTTTGATGCCAGCGCACTCGCCACCTAGCAAAGAGCAAGGGTCATGCCATCGCTCCTGGCGGCGACGGTGTCACGATTGGAACACTACAACGAAGCGCCAACGACCTTGCGGTCAGAGCGTCATGGAGTAGCAGAAACCTAATGGCGCGTCGACTCGGCGTCCGAGGGCGCCCCTGCGCCGTTGGCCCCGGCATGTTGATAGTGCGCCCAGTAGTGCACCAGCAGCTTGCGGAAACACAACTCACACCGGACGTGGTGGCCCTCGCGCGGACGGAAATGCTGCCCGCAATCGTGGCAGACTCTCGGATCAGGCACGGCCAGCAGAGCGCGCTTCATGGTGCATCCTTCGCATCGACAAGCTCGGCGCGGCCACTGTCCAGGAGAGCAATCGCGTCGCGTTCGTCGGCGTCGATTATGTCGCCGGTTTCATGCCGAGCCCCGCCGAACCACAACGGGCGCAAAACCTTCACCCTGACGCCGTTCATGTGACGCTCGTCGCAACAGAAAACCCCGCCGACCGCAGTAATACAAAGTCGAGACTCAGCATCGTGCGCAGCGTAACGGCGCCAGTTCTAAAGCCGGTGAACGGGTCCGCGGCGAGTAGCAGCCCCGGCCAGAGCAGCGCGATTGCCGTGCTGAAGTCGCCAGCGATCAACGCGCTCGCCGGTGCGCTCGACGTGGCGACGGCGCGCGCGCCTGCAACGATGCCATCGGCCAGCTGGCCTTCCCACAATGGAGAATCAGTGCCGGCGAACCTCTGCCGCGACGCTAGGAGCTTCGCGATGGTCGTCGTGGTGACGTAGCCGAACGTCGCCGGCAAGCGAAGGGCATTCGCCGTCAAGACGTCGGATTGGAATTCGAGCAATCCGGCATAAGTGATGCTGGTACCGGCGACGCCGCCGACGCCGGACGCGCTGACAATATCCTGCGGTTCGCCGCCGACGCCGCTGCCTTGGAGGAATGCAGTATCAGCCCCCGTGGCTAGTGCTGCGGAGAGTTCGGCGAAGGCGAGCCGCTCGGCAAGGGGCGCGGCCTGTTGCAGCAGTTGGTGCGAGCACGTCGTCAATGCCGCCACGGTTTTCGGCGTCGCAAGTGCCGGCGTTACCGTCGGTTGCGCTGCCCAGATCTGCGTGACGCCCTCCGTCGCAAGCCATGTCGGCGTAGGGGGAACGGTCACGCGAGGAATCGACACGTTGCCGACCATGTTTTCCTCGATCTGCACGCCGAGCCGGCCATTAACGATTGCGTCCGCAGCGTCTCGGCGATGATGCCTCGCGGTGCGCTTATCCGTGCCGACCAAATATTGCTCCCAGTCCTGCAATACCGCGAGCGGATTGACTGCGCACCCCGCGGCCGATTGTCGGAGGCGATTGGCGACCGACGTCATGCCGCGATCCGTGATGCGCCGCCGATAGCCTGACTATTGCTAACTGTCGACCGTGACGAACGTTACGGTCTGCTTCCTGAAGAATTGCAGGACACTTTCAGAGAGGACGCAACGGCTGTTGTGGGTGTGCGCCGTGATAAGGCGGCGCTTTTCCAGTGGGTGCAAGCCCCACCCGGCTAGATCGCTCCGGCCGGAAGCAATCGGAGCAGTCAGGGAGGTAACGAACTGGCTGAAGCCTCTGATGTAACGGGTCACGTAAGGTGATCCAGCAAGTGTGCAGGCCGTAACGCGAGTGAACGCTGAGCAAGCCTCGAAAAGGTCGATGCACAGGCCGACCCGACCACCCTTTCGGGGAAGGCTGATACGACGGGGGAACGAGCGACGTAACCCCCCCAGTCGCTGTGCCGGGGTAGTGGCGACAGCACGCACACAAGGAAAGCGCGCGCAACACGGGAAGCCCCTTGGCGTGGCGAGGATGATCAACCGGACGCCCGTGAGGGACAGGCCGGGCGCCTTGGGGTGACGGAGAGGCCCGTAGTACTGCTGAAGCTGGGTAATGCCGGTGGAGGGAAGGGGCCTTGGTTCAAGATAGACGCAACACGCGGCGAGGGACCTGGAGATTGGGAAACCTAACAACTCCGAATAGTGTTCAGAAACTGCAGACGGCGTTGCACGCGAAAGCGAAGGCTGAAGCCGGCTATCGTTTCTACACGCTGTACGACAAGATTTTCCGAGAAGACATCCTGGCGTACGCCTGGGCGCAATGTCGGTCCAACGACGGCGCGCCGGGGGTGGATGCAGAGGACTTCACGGCGGTCGAAGCGTACGGGGTGCAGCGGTGGCTCGGCGAACTGGCGCTGGCGCTCAGAGAGGAGAGTTACCGACCGAACCCCATCAGACGAGTGTTTATCCCGAAGGCCAATTCGACGGCGAAGCATCCCAAGCTCAGGCCGCTGGGTATCTCGACCCTACGGGATCGGGTGTGCATGACAGCAGCAATGCTGGTGCTCGAACCGATCTTCGAAGCCGATCTGCCTTCCGAGCAGTACGCCTACCGGCGGGGCCGCAATGCCCAGCAGGCGGTGGTGGAAGTGAACGACCGGCTATTCCGTGGCCACACGGAAGTGGTAGACGCCGACTTGGCGGATTACTTTGGCAGTATTCCACACTCCGAACTGATGCTGTCGCTCGCGCGACGCATCGTCGATCGGCGTGTGCTGCATCTGATCAAGATGTGGCTGGAGTGCGCTGTTGAAGAAACCGACCGCCACGGACGGAAGACACGCACGACCGAGGCCAAGGACAAGGGGCGGGGCATCCCGCAAGGCTCACCCATCTCACCGCTACTATCCAATTTGTACATGCGGCGGTTTGTGCTGGCGTGGAAGAAGCTAGGGCTGGAGCGCAGTCTTGGCAGTCGCATCGTCACCTACGCTGACGACCTCGTGATTCTGTGCAAACACGGCAAGGCAGAAGAGGCCTTGCAGCGGATGCGCGAGATCATGGGCAAGCTGAAGCTCACGGTGAACGAGGAGAAGACACAAATTTGTACGGTCCCGGCAGGAGAGTTCAACTTCCTGGGTTACACGTTTGGGCGGATGTACTCGGCGCGCACGGGCCAAGCTCGTTTGGGTTACCGGCCGTCGAAGAAGAGCATCCGGCGCATGGTCGAAAAGATTCATGCGCTGACCGCCGAAGCGACAGCATGGAAAGAGACCACGATCTTGATAGGCCAGTTGAACCGCACGCTACGCGGATGGGCGAACTACTTTCAAGTAGGTACCGTCAACAAGGCGTATCGAGCAATTGACAACTACACGATGGCGCGGTTGAGCCGGTGGTTGCGCAACAAGCATAAAGTACGGACGGCGCGGGTACGGGGACTATCCTCCCTCGTATCTCTACGGGACCATGGGTCTCGTTCGTCTTTGTCGCTTGGGGCGTGACCAGCCGTGGGCGTAGGCGTGATGTCTTGTCCGAGAGCTGGATGCGGGAAATCTGCACGTCCAGTTCGATGAGAGGGGTGTGGAAACGGAGTCATGGTTTGGCTATTGGGGCACCGCCAGACGAAAGGGGCGGCAACCGCTAGGCCAAACCTAACACCACCGCGCCACATCCCCACTCTACCGAATTGAAGGTGTCCACGTTTGATGGACACCTCAATAAGGGCAATACCGACTTGAAGGGGTGTTCGATGGAATACACACCGCGTAGGAAACTGGCTCGGGAATTCAAGTTTGAACCGGTTCGGCAGGTGGCGTTGAGCGAGAAGCCCAAGGCTGCGGCGTTCATTTTCGAACGCGGACTCCCAAATTAGCCCGGCGCCGGTTGATCTGCGTCATGGCGCGGCCGGACCGGATTGCGGCAAGCTCGTGCGCATGTTCCAAGCACAGCACATCGACCCGAGCCTGCTGCGCCGCTACGACCGGCCCGGCCCGCGATACACCTCCTATCCGACTGCGCCGCAGTTCTCGATGGACTTCGATGAGTGTGCGCTGCGCGAGGTGGCTCGCCAATCCAATGGTGACCCGATCCCGCGCAAGCTTTCGATCTATGTGCACGTTCCGTTCTATCTGAGTCCATGTTTCTACTGCGGATGCAATCTTTGGGTCGTTGTTTGCTTCCTCCGCGTATTGCAATTTCGTGCTGCGTTGATGCTTGTAGCGTTCCAGGTCGAAGCTGGCGATCTTCGACAAGGGCCTGTCCGCGAAGAACGGAATCAAATGCTGCGTCAGGCGCGAACGTTTCATTTCAGGTCTTTTCCACCCTCGAGCGCGAGCTTCTCTAAGTAATTTCCAGCAGCCGTTCACTCATCGCGGGGCACCTTTGTTGACGTTGGCTGGAGGGAGCACGGTGGAAGGGCTTTCTGACGCGATATCCCTGCGGGAACCGAATTTGTGCGCGTACGCCCAGGTGAACTCCGCGCCGAGTAAAAAAATCTGGGCCGAGTAATAGACCCAAACCAGCACCACGACCAGAGACGCGGCGGCACCGAAGCCTGAAGCAATGCCGCTCCTCCCGATGTAAACGCCAATCAGGAACTTGCCGACCGTGAACAGAAGCGAGGTCGCTGCCGCGCCGATCCAGACATCTTTCCAATCGATGCGCACGCGCGGCATGATCTTGTAGATCATAGCGAATACGACGGTGATCACCAGGAAGCTCAAGCCGACTTCGATGATGCTCACCGCCGCCGCCCAGTCACCCAACGCCGGGCCCCACCACTTCCGCAGTGCCGCCAATGCGGCGCTCGCCACTAACGACACCATCAACAGAAACCCGATTCCGAGAATCATGCCAAAGGACAGCAATCGCGCCCGTATCAATCCCCAGAACCCGGATTGCCCGGCCCTGACCGGCGCACGCCAGATGCGATCGAGAGCATCCTGCAGCTCGGCAAAGACCGAGGTCGCACCGATCAGCAGCAGGACGACGCCGAAGACCGTGGCCGTCCCGCTTTCGGTTGGCTTGCGCACGCTTTCGAGCAGACCTTGCACCGCGAGTGCGCCGGGGGCGCCCAGCAGGCCTTCCAGCTGACTGAAGATTTCGCCGCGCGCGGCTTCGTCGCCGAAGACAAGTCCGGCGATCGAAATCACGATCAGCAGCAGCGGTGCGATCGAGAACATCGTGTAGTAGGCGAGCGCCGCGCCCATGCTCTGGGCGTAGTCATCGACCCAACCTGATGCAGCTGCTTTGACCAGGCCCCAAAGATCCCTGACAGTCATCTGTGCCATCCATCTCGGCCTGCGGCCTTATCCGTGCCCACGGCACCCGACGCATACACTATAGGGCCGTCCCAAGCTGGCACCTTTGCCTTGCCACCCGCTTAATTTTCGGTCGCGATTGTGACTCGCGCAACCCTTAGGCGACGGTCTCGATTCACGCTCGTCACCATCCCGACGAATCCACGGGAACCAGGAAACCGCAGGAAATTCGAGTTTGAATCCCTACTACGCTTCGGCAAAGCTGGCTCCGGGACGAGAATCGCCACACTCAAAGGCATCGACAACACCTACCCAAGCGCATAACCTTTCGTTCACGGGCGACCGCCGGCGAGCTTCGCCCGCGCCGGTCGCCGATTAACTTCCGTGAGACTGCTCGGGCTGCGTAAGATGGAAAGGTGGAAGAGGAAGGCGAATGCGCAAGCAGCCCGTCAGCCTTGGCGCGGTGTTGGTAGCGGCATGCATGAACGGCTCCTTGGTAGTAGGAGAGGAGCCGTATGTTGACCGTGGATCAAGGGCGCTTGTCGACCCCAAGCAGTCGTGGGATCGTTCCTAGACGAGACGTTCAACACCCGATCTCAAAGGCGTGCGGCGTATGCTCGCATGCTGCAGGCGGCATGTGACAAATCCACATCTCGCAAACACGCCCCTAACCAAACGACCTGTTACTTCTGCTTCACGATGCTGGGCGGATTCCACTTGCCGGTGAGCGCCTCCGTCTTCGGACCGTAGAGACGCATGGTCAAGTTGAATGCCCCAGTCGGTGCAGGCAGCCAGTTGGCCTCTTTATCTTTGCCGGGACTCTCGTTTTGGAAGTACAGATCGACAGACTCATCCCCGTTGGTCTTGAACGGCATCCAACTGCTAACCGCGAAACGGTTGAGCACGTTCGCCACCTGGAAACCTTCCGCATCGTAGAGCGTGATCGACCAGAATTCATTCACAGGAGGGGCGGCGCCCTTGTCGAAGTGGATCGTGTATTTGTTGGCGCCGGTCAGCGGTTTGCCCGTGTCGTCGAACGAGATTCAGCGGATAGATGGCGTCCTCCGGCAGATTGGCACCAAGGCCCAGCTGACGACGATGGCGCGCTTCAGATAGTAATTGCCGTAGACACCCATGGTGTCGGTGTTCATCGACCACCCATTCGCGACTCGGGCAAGCGTCGCCACCTTCCACCTCATGAGTTGCTGGGCTTCTGCTGGCGCGCTGGCGAGGGCCTTCTGCACCGCGGGATCAAGCTTGGTCGAAGTCGAAGGCTTTCCAGGTTCGATTCCGATCCGCTTCATCTGCGCGATGATCGGCTGGTCCGTGAGATGCGGCGGGTGCAGTTTGAGGAGTTCGGCCGCGTAGGTGAAGTATTTGGCTGCCGGCATCGTATCGACCTGAGTCTTCGGCGGCGTCTTCATGTCCACGGTCGGGTCGACCTTCACAGCCACCGGCAGGCGTGCCTTGCCCCAATTCGAGAGCGGCGTGACTTTGTAGCCCGCCTGAATCTTGTTTACCGCAGCATAATCTGCCGGTCCGTCCGTCTTGTGCGCCCGATGATCCAGACGATAGGGTGTCGGCGCTGCGATACGTGTGAAACCCTCGGGAACTGCTCCGCTCCAGCCCGGCGGCGTGACAAGGAAATTGCCCGCCTTGTGTCCCGGTCGTCCGCCAGCCGGGAGAGGCGAATACGTCCGTCCACATGTCGAGCATGGGCAGCAGGTAAAACCGTCCGTCGGTGTCGGGCGCGGAGACGACCTGCGCTTCCTTGGTGAGATCGAGCCATGCGATGGAATAGAGCGTGTCGAAGTTGACCCGCACGACGACTTTCAGGTCGGCGGGCGGGTAGGCCGGGACGTTTACGAACGTATTCATCGGGCCTTTGCCAATTTCCTTGCCTGCCTCAATATTCGTCGACTGCTACCGCGTAATGTCCATGGTCACGAGTGGATAAAAGTAAATATAGGCATCGACGCCGATGGCGCGAGCTTCCTGCTCGGAGATCCTGTTTGTTTCCATGACTAGGGTCCTTGTTTTGAAGTAGTGCGATCGCCTTTGCGCACACATCGATCCAGCAACATCCTTGTCTGCGGTCGATCTACGTCGAACGAGCGAGAACCGTTGGAAACGACCGATCTCGAGCCACGACTGCCGCGCGGGAGGCCTGAAAGTATAAAAGATGCGGCGGATGGCGGCCACTGTGCTTTGGTGCAGTGCGGACCGACCAACGCCGAAAAGCGAAAGGTACTCGAACGTCCGCTGTGGGGCGCAATGCGCTTTGACCGCAGTCGGCCGTTCAGCGACCTCCGAGTCTGAAGGTCCGGGCGGCTCGATCGTCGAACGGTCGCTCAGGGAGGAACGAGAACTCCGCGAATGCCTGCGCGTTCGATTGCCCGCTGAACAGACCTCGGTTCTTGACATCCTGAATAAAGCGACGGACGTACTCCAAGCCAATCGCGTCGCGTCCTTTCGGGATTGCCAGCGCCTGTTCCTCACTGCCGGGTCCCCCGTCGAGTACACGAGACCCGGGGACGCGAGAGGCGATGCTGTACAGGTTTGTCTTCTGGGCAGCTGTGACGTCCGCCTCACCCATCATGACCAGTTCGATCAACGCAGACAAATCACGGCCGCGTCCACCGAAACGTGTTTCAGGTCGTTGCTGATGACCAGGTCTGAGGCGCTGCGTCCGACGAGAGCCACGCGCACGCCCGGACGGTCGACTTCGCTGACGGATGCGATGGGTGTCTCAGAGGACACAAGGTAACCATACTCGACCTCGAGATGCGATTGTGCGAAGTCGAACGATGCCTGACGTTCCCGGACCACGCCTAGCGACCCAATGTCCCATTCTTCCGCCTGTCCGGCCGCCACGTACTCAGTGGGGTTCGGGTACACGATCGGCTCGAATGGAACGCCAAGGCGTGCTGCGAGCTCCTTTCCCAAGTCATGCGACACGCCCCTCAATTCGCCCGAGTATGGATCCCTGAGCGCGTGGACAGGAACGCTGATGAGTCCCGCGCGGAGTTTCCCAGTCGGAGCAAGAGCTCTGCGGACAATCGTCGCCCGCTATCTGAAGGCGGTCGGCGACCCGCGTGAGGTCGTGAGCGACCCCGAGGCCCGATACTTCGGCGGCCGGGTCGAGGGGCACTCGCTCGTGCCGTCGGGCGAGGCGCGCCTCGGCCGCATCGGTTTCGACGAATGGCTCCGCCGCGCACAGGCAGGAGCGTGATCCCGCATCTGCCAACCAAAGGATAGGGGCTCCATGAAACGCATACTCTGTTCGCTGCTTGTCGCCACCCTGCCGTTCGGCAGCGTGCTCGCGGATGCGCCGAAGTCGAAGAACGCAAAGGTGACCCTCGTCTACCAGCACGAGCTGCCGAACGTTCCCGGCAAGAGCATCAAGGGTGTGCTCGTCGAATACGGCCCGGGCGGCTACTCGCCTGGTCACACTCATGCCAAATCCGCCTTCATCTACGCGGCCGTGCTTGAGGGGGCGATCCGCAGTCAGGTCAACGACGGACCGGTGACGACCTACAAGGCCGGACAGAGCTTCTCCGAGCTGCCTGGCGACCGCCACGGCGTCAGGGCCAATGCCAGCAAGACGAAGCCGGCCAAGCTCCTCGCGGTGTTCGTGGTGGACACGAACGAGATGGAACTAACGATCCCATTCGGGAACTGAGTTTGATACCTTTCGTGCGGAGATATTGCGTCGCGAGCAAATGCGGGACGCCAAAGCGCTCCGCCTAACTGTGCCCTTTTCGCTGCTCACCCGCGCTGATGCGGTGATTGAGTAGCTGATTTGTTGCACTGCATGAGTCCGGTTGTGGCAACTCGAGACGCTTGGACGAATCCGCCGAACTTCTGCTTTGGGGTCGAAAGCGCCAGTTCGATCCGCCGCCGGCGATGGCTCCTTACCGTCTCCTGCAGACGGTTGAACTTCTCATCCATTGCGGACATTCGGGTAGACTTTTCGCATTCCCGGATCAAGATTTGGTCGACTGCGACGTGACTCTGTCGTTCGGATCGTCAAATGCCCGCCGTAGCGCCTCGTCCTCCGAAGCGGACGCTCAACAGCAACGCCGGATCACCGCATCTCCCCATCTGCCCGGTCGCGTCAACCCGTGATAACGTGATCAGTTGGCGCTTGGTAGGGATTGCAACTCCTATCCGTCGGCGAGAACCCTCAGTCAGGAGGAAACCATGCCCAAGATTCGATCCGGCAACATCACGATGAATTACGACCAGCAGGGGAGCGGTGAGCCCCTGGTGCTCATCCCCTACCTCGCGGCTGATTACGCGTGTTACGCATTCCAGGTCGCGGACTACTCGAAGGACTTCACCTGCATCTCGGTCGATTTGCGCGGGACCGGGGAGTCGGATAAGCCGGCCGGCGTCTACTCGACGGAGATGTTCGCCGACGACGTGGCTGCGTTCATGCAGGCGATCGGAATAAATAAGGCGCACATTTCCGGGCTCTCGCTGGGGGCAGCAACCGGCATGTGGCTAGCCGCGAAATATCCGGACCGGGTCAAATCACTTTCGCTGCACAGCGGCTGGTCTAAGAGCGATGCCTATCTCAAGACCGTCGTACAAGGCTGGCAGGTGATGGCCAAGGCGATAAACAGCGTGCCGGAGATGGTGATCCAAGGGATCTTTCCGTGGTGCTTCACGCCCGAGCTGTATGCGCAGAAACCGGACTATATCCAAGCCCTATCCGACTTCGTGCGCGGCCGTCCCAAGCAGCCGGTCGACGCGTTCATCGAGGAGTCCAATGCGGTGATGGCTCACGATGCCGAAGCGCAGCTCGGCAAGATCCGCGCTCCGACGCAGATCACCTTCGGGCGCCACGACGTGCTCACCACCCGCTTCGCCGACCGACTGACGAACGGCGTCAAGGATTACGAGCTGCACATCTTCGAAGATTGCTCGCACGCACCGCTGTACGAGAACGTGGCTGCGTTCAATGAGAAAACGCTGGCATTCTTGACGAAGCACGCAGACTGAACGCATCGAACGCGTCTCGCACCGCGTAGCCCTCGTTTGAATGGCCGCTCTTGAGAACGTCGATCGGCTGGTCAGGGTCGAAAGCAATGGGATGGACCCCTCCTCACCCGAACGGCATCAACGTGCCAGACTGGAAGCGTTATCGACCAGTCAACGGAGAGAAGGAGTCCACCATGAAGCTTATGCGCGTTGGCATAGATTTGGCAAAGGCGGTCTTCCAAGTACACGGGGTCGACCGGAATGAGAAGGTGACGTTGCGCCGGAAGTTGACGCGAGCGAACTGGGTCGAGGTATTGCTGGACGCGGTTGAACCGGGCTGCGTGATCGGCATGGAGGCTGGTGGTGGCGCGCACCACTGGGCGCGAGCATTGCAGGCGCACGGAATTGCGGTGAAGTTGATTGCGCCGCAGTTCGTGAAGCCGTATGTGAAGAGCAACAAGAACGACGCCAATGATGCGGAGGCGATCTGCGAAGCGATGAGCCGGCCGAACATGCGCTTCGTGGCGGTGAAGACGATCGAGCAACAGGACATTCAGGCCGTACACCGGGTGCGCTTTGAGTTGAGCAACCAGCGCAAGGCGAAGGGCAACCAGATTCGCGGCCTGGTGGCTGAATACGGATTGGTTGCGCCCAAGGAATTGTGGCATTTGCGTGCGGCGATTCCGGTCTGGCTGGAGGATGCCGAGAACGGACTGAGCGCGCGGTTTCGGCGCCTGCTTAACGGTTTGTGGCAGGACTTGCTGGCGCTGGACCAGCGGATGACGGAACTGGATCGTGAAATCGCTCTGATTGCCAATGCGGATCCAGTAGCCAAGCGGTTGCAGCAACTACGTGGTGTCGGGCCGATGATCGCCACGGCGCTGGTGGCGACGGTCGGCGATGCAAAGCAATTCGCCAACGGTCGGCAGATGGCGGCATCTATCGGCTTGACCCCGAGGCAAAACAGTTCCGGGGCAAAGAGCGACTGCTGGGTATCAGCAAACGTGGCGATACCTACTTGCGCACGCTGCTGATCCACGGTGCGCGATCCATCGTGCGGACGGCGAAGGGGAAAGATGACCGCCTCAGCCAGTGGGTCACCCGGATTGCCGAGACCCGGCATTACAACGTCGCGGCGGTCGCGCTGGCCAACAAGACAACTCGCATCGCCTGGGCGATGATGAGGCACGGAACGGAGTATCAAGCGGACCAGACCGCGGCCTGAAACGGGCCACGACCTGACGAAGTAGCAGCGCCGTTAACCGAGGAGCCCATCCGCCACGATTGCAAAGCAAGCCGCTTGATGGCCGACAGGTCGAACCGGCGCTAGCGAAACCCGAGAATTGGCATGGCCTTCAAGGCCGAGAAAGCGATTGGGAGCTGGCGCGCGAATAGCCCATTATGGCCCGGCATCGATAGCTCGATGCAGCAGGTAGAGGCCGGATATACGTGAGCAGTCGTACCTCAAGACCAAAGAACGGAGTGCTTGCAACCGAGGAGGGGTCCATATACGCCAATTCGATTCGCCGCCAGCAACGGCTGCGATCCGTCTGAAGCGGTCGGCCAGTCAGCATCGGTCAACGACATCTGATGGCCGCGTCCAACACTTGCCGAAGGTATCCAGTAGCATCACCGAGACCGTCGCGCGCCGATAGGTTCGAGTGCTACATACGTCGAGCTCGGACCCCTCTCGGTCATACGCCCGACGAAGCTGACAGTCCGCATCGCCGCGACTGCGGTCATACCTTCTCGTCTCACCAATCGGCGGTGTAGGCCAATTCCTGCCTTTCCTTGTCGTCGGCGAATCTTCCGCCAAGCGGCCGTTCCGAATTGAGAGATATATTGCATGTTGACTTCCGCGTCCTGCTGGAAGTCCAATTGCGCTTCGAGCCTGAAATAGGCCCGGGAAACTGGTGACGATCACTTCATGATTTTCGCTCCCGGCTGTGATTGAACGCACGAAATTCAATTCGTGCCTCGATGTCGCTTCGCGGGATCAGCGAGGTTCCTAGTAGTCGCTAGATCAATGGAAGGAGACTCATATGAAGCTTTCCGCAAACTCTGGCCGCAAGGGCGCGAACGCCCCTGCAGCGACCTTGTCCACAATTCAGCGACTCGCTCAATTTGCTGGCCTCGGCGCGATTGCCATTCTCGTCGCCTTCGGCACGATGCCGTCGCCGGCGAACGCAGCCAAGAAGGGCCGATGCGATGACAAGTTCGCGACGGCATTCAAGCCAGACAAGGACACCACCGTGCTGTTGGTCGAGGAGTTCAAGCAGGGTGATCCGGTTGCGCTGTCGAATTCGACGACGTCGTTGCCCGCGCCGGTCGACGTCTGCCTCGTCAAGCTGGTCGTCGGCCCCGGTAATCCAGGCCCAGAGGGGGCCCCCTCGACCTCGCCCGGCATCGGCATCGAGCTCTGGCTGCCCGACCCCGACGTTTGGAACGAGCGTATTCGCAACTACGGCAGCGGCGGTTATGCCGGCGGCTATCATGCCGACATTACGAGGCTTAGCAACAACGGTTCGGCCAACGCGGTTCACTTGGCGGCCGTGGGCAAAGGTTATGTAGTCGGCACTTCGGACCATGGCCACGGCGCGTGCCTAAAATCCTCGATACCCGACCCAACGGTTCCTTGCAACAACGGCACGAGCGTCACAATCAATGGCGTGACTGCCAACGTCGCATCTGGCAACGGCTCTTTCCTGATGAACCCCGACGGCAGCATCAACACCGTCCTGTGGCATGACTTTTCCGAGCGCAGCATGCATGAATTGGCGGTCAAGACACAGGAGGCCGTCAAGGCGTTCTACGGCAAGAAGCAGAAATACGCCTATTGGGACGGCTTCTCGACCGGCGGACGTCAGGGCTACAAGCTCGCCCAGAAGTATCCGGCGGACTTCGATGGCATCCTGGCGGGAGCTCCAGCGTTCAACTGGACCAAGTTCATTACCAGCGAGCTGTATCCCCAGGTGGTGATGCAGCGTGAGCTTGGCGGACCGCTGGCCTTGACCAAGCTCAACGCGGTGAGCACGGCAGCCGTTGCGTCTTGCGGCGGCTCGACGCTGGGCTTCCTACTCGATCCGTTGCAGTGTCGCTATGATCCGACCAAGGACGCAGCCGCCCTTTGTCTCCCTGCTGGAACCAATGCCGATCCGACCAAGTGCGTGACACCCACGGGAGCCGCGGCGATCGACAGGATTTGGTATGGTGAAACGACGGACGGCACTTATGCGGACCCGGCCATCGACAACGCGGCCGGTCCGTTCCCCATTGGCGCTAACCACCTCTGGTTCGGACTGACGCGTGGTACCACACTGGGCGCGCTTGCGGGCACTCCTCCTTTTTCAATCGCATCGGTGCAGGTTGCGCTGGAGCTTCAGGACCCCGCTGTCGCGCAAACGGTTCCGGCAGGCACGTTTGTCAACGCGACGGGCAACGGCGCGAACAAGTGGACGACGCTCAGCTACGCGCAATTGGCGAACGCCTTCTACCTCGGCATCGCGTTGCAGCCCGTTTTCAGCGATATCAATACCGACAATCCTGACTTAAGCGGGGCACGCGATGCCGGCACGAAAGTGCTGAGCTATCACGGCTCGGCAGACCAGTTGATCATGCCGCAGGGCTCGATCAACTACTTCACCCGCGCCTCAGCGATGATGGGCGGCAATGTCGCGCTGCAGAAGTTCGACCGCCTGTTCCTCATCCCCGGCATGTCGCACGATGGGACCTTCTCGAATAACAATTCGACGTCCGGCTCGTTGGATCCGGCCACCGGCGCAGTGACCAGCGTCAACAAAGTGCCGCTCCCACAGCCGTCGACCGGGCGCGACGAGTTGTTCGAAGCCCTGCTGGATTGGGTGGAAGGTGGCAACGCGCCGGTCCGCATCGATCTCAGCTCGGCCAACGGCAGCGTCACGATGCCGATCTGTATGTACCCGCTGAAGGCCACCTACAAGGGTAGCGGCTCGGTGACAGCAACAGCCAGCTATGATTGCAAGTAACCGATAGGGCGTTCCAGCGAGCGTGCGGCGACGAGTTCATGTGGACTCGTCGCCGCATGGGTGCTGGGACCCGAAGATCGCGCTCGTGGGCCGGTACCGCTTTCACGGCGGTGAATGGCGGCCTCCATCGGTGTCTATGACCGCTTCGTAGCATCCGGTCCGGCAGCTTGGGCTCGTAAGCGCCAGTTCGGCCAACGGCGGCGACCGGCTCCTTACCGTCTTTTGCGGACCCTCATACGGGCCACCGCGAGGACCGATCATGGCCGTTCTGAGACGGTCGGGCCCCTAAGGTATCGAAACTCGAGTGGTGAGTACGGAATACCAGGCACTTGGCACAATCTTCCGCCTCGCCAACACATCACGCGCGAAGCAGTGATGGCAGATTGTAGTACCAGGTACCGAATACTCAGTGCCCAGTGTCAGTATCGGGTGCAGCGGATGCGACCGTCCCAGTTCGACCCACACCTGCCTGTGGAGATTCTCTGGCTCACTGGCCGGTGCATTTTGCAAGCCGCCATTCGCTGAATTCGTCGACAAAAAAGAATTCGGTGCAAGTGGTCATCGCCGGATAGTCACCCGCGATGCAGATAAACTTCAGCCGAGAGGCCGCCGCGAACTTACACTATCGGCCATGAGGCGCCGTCGGCCGGGATCAGGACCGTCCTGTTCAGCGACAATTAGATTTGCCGGTGGCGACAATTAGATTTGCCGGTTGAGAGGGGTCCGAGGTGATGTCCTCGGGGTCCTCGCTATCATGCCGCTCCCCTGGGAGCTGGCATGAAAAAAGACGGAGAAATCAAATTGTTGCTGAGTGAACGTGCCAAGGGGGCGAGTCAGAAGCTGGCGGCGGCGCGGGCAGACATATGCGTGCGCACGGCCCGCAAGTATGAGCGGGCCGGGAAGCTGCCGAGCCAGCTGAAGCAGCCGCGCACCTATCGCACGCGGCCCAACCCGTTCGCCGACGACTGGCCGTGGGTCGACGGCGCAGCTGGAGCGCGATCCGGCGCTGCAGGCGAAGACCCTGTTCGCGCTGCTGTGCGACGCGCTCCCGGCCGCTACCAGGCCGGGCAGCTGCGCACGCTGCAGCGGCAGTCGCGGCCTGGCGGCTCGCCATGGCCCGGAGCAGGAGGTCATCTTCCCGCAGGTCCACCGCCCGGGCGCATGGCGCAGTCCGACTTCACCCCATGACCGCGCTGGGCGTCACGCTTGGCGGCGTGCCGTTTCCGCACCTGGTCTACCACCTGGTGCTGACGCTACTCGAATGTCGAGGCGGTCCGGGTGTGCTTCTCGGAGAGCTTCGAGGCGCTGGTCCGAAGGGCTGGAGCCTGCCTGTGGCAGCTCGGCGGCGTGCCGCAGCAGCACCGCACCGACCACCTCAGCGCGGCGGTCCGCGACTGGATCGCGACGGGCCGGCACGAATTCACCGAGCGCTACGGCGCGCTGCTGGCCCACTACGGGATGGAGCCGACGACCAACAACGCCGGCGTGGCGCACGAGAACGGCGACGTCGAGCAGGCCCACTTCCGCTTCAAGCAGGCGGTCGACCAGGCGCTGCGCGTGCGCGGCAGCCGCGACTTTCCCGACCGCGCCGCCTACGCCGGTTCCTGGCCGAGCTGGTCCGCCAGCGCAATCTCACGCGCCACGGCGCGCTGGGCCGAGGAGCGGGCGGCGCTGCGCCCGCTGCCGGCGGCGCCGCTGGCGCTGTGCCGCGAGCTGCCGGTCCGGGGTCAGCCGCTTCAGCACCATCCAGGTGCTGCGCAACACCTACTCGGTGCCGTCGCGCCTGATCGGCGCGACGCTGCTGGTGCGGGTGCGCGCCGAGACGCTGGAGGTCTACCGCGGCACGGTGCCAGCTGCTGACGCTGCCGCGGCTGTCTGGCCGCGAGCAGCACCGCATCGACTACCGCCACGTGATCTGGTCGCTGGTGCGCAAGCCGGGCGCCTTCGCCCACTACCGCTACCGCGACGAGCTGTTCCCGACCCTCGTCTTCCGCCGCGCCTACGATGCCCTGCTCGCGAGCCGACGCCGACCAGGCCGACCGCGAGTACGTGCGGCTGCTGCACCTGGCGGCCAGCACCTCCGAAGCGAGGTCGAGCTGGCGCTCGCGCTTGCTGCTGGACAGCGGCCGCGCGCCGACGCTTCGACGCCGTGCGCGAACTCGCTGCGTCAGCCAGGCCCGCCCGCGGCGCCGGCGCTGCGCCGCGGTGCTCGACCTGGGCGTCTACGACCGGCTGCTCGCCGCGGGAGGGCCAGCATGCCTGAGTCCGCGCGAGGAGCTGCTGGCGCTGCTGCGCACGCTCAACTTGCCCGCGATGGCGAGCGCGTTCGCGGACTGGCGCTGCAATGCCGCCAAAGAGGCAGCTGACCCACGAGGCGTTCCTGTACGAGCTGGTCCGCGCCGAAGTGCGGCCAGCGCGGCAGCGCCGCATCGCGCGCCTGCTGCGCCAGTCGGGTCTGCCGCCCGAGAAGACCTTCCGCACGCTGCAGCTGGACCGCTTCCCGCCGGCTCGTCCGCGAGCAGGTCGAGCGCCTGCGCGCGGCAGCCTTCCTCGACCGACGCGGTCAACGTCGTGGCCGTCGGCCGGCCCGGCGCCGGCAAGAGCCACCTCGCTGGCGCGCCCTCGGCCACGAGCTGGTCGAGCAGGGCCACCCGGTGCTGTTTGGACCACACAGCGCGCTGGTGCAGCGGCTGCTGGCGGCCAAGCGCGATCTGCGCCTGCCGCAGGAGCTGGCGCAAGCTCGATCGCTTCGCGTGCCTGATCCTGGACGACATCGGCTACGTGCAGCACGACCGCGACGAGATGGAGGTGCTGTTCACGCTGCTGGCCGAGCGCTACGAGCGCAAGCAGCGTGGTGATCACCACCAACCTGGTGTTCTCGGAGTGGGAGCGGATCTTCAAGGACCCGATGACGACGATGGCGGCCATCGACCGCGTCGTCCACCACTCCGTCATCCTCGACCTGATGAGCGTCGAGAGTTACCGCGCCAAAGCGGCAGGAGCGAAATCGAAAACACGCGCCGCAACCGAACCAGCGGCAGTGTAAAGGGCGGCAGTTTTAATTGTCGTCACCGGAAAAAGTAGTTGACGCCAGACAACCGTCCACTACCGTGCAGCTTGAGACTTGGCTGTAAGTTCTGTGGCTTGAACATTTGGCACGTTGGCGGGATTGTCCGGTTTCACGAGCAGAGCCACGCGCCTGGTGCGCGGAAGGGACCTCCTAGAAGCTTGGGTGTGAGGAGATTACGATGGGCGTGCGCAGAAGAGATGTGCTGGGGCTCATCCTCTCCTCGTTCCCGGCACGGCTTGCTGCGCAAGACCTCCCTGCGACGAAGGTCCATCGGATCGGGTGGCTCGGCGCTGCGCACACCGATTCTGTTTGGGAGCCGTTCGTCAAGGGATTGAGGGACCGGGCTGGATCGAGGGCAAGAACATGGCCTTCGATCGTCTGTACTCGAACGGTCGCAACGACCGTCTTCCCGAACTCGCCGCCCAGCTGGTGCAGCGCGACGTCGATCTCATCGTTGCCGTAGGCCGTCGCGGCCAGAGATGCGACGACGACGATCCCGATCCTCTTCTTCTTCGTCGGCGATCCGGTGGGGTCGGGGCTCGTCGCAGTCTATGCCCGGCCCGGTCGCAATCTCACCGGGATGGGCGGCTTCGCCGCCGGGTTGTACGTCAAGCAACTGCAACTTCTCAAGGAGGTGGTCCCCAAGGCGTCCCGCATTGCAATGTTCATCAACGACGACTTCCCGTTGCACGCCGCCAGTCGCTCCGAGATCGAACCCGCGGCACGGAGGCTTGGGGTGACCCTGATACCGGTCCAGGTCAGGGTTCCCGAGGATATCGACATCGCTTTCGCGACGATCGCTCGCGACAAGATCGACGCGTTGTACATCCTGGGCCAGCCGTTGATCGGTGCTCAGCGCGAACGAGTCGCAACGCTCGCGCTCGACCGTCGGATGCCGGCCATCAGCCCGTTCGACATTGCGACCGAGGCGGGACTCCTGTTCTCTGGCGCCTCCAATCTTTGGCGGGCTGCTTTGAAAATTCCATCGACGTGCTTAAGGCGTCGCGCTACGGCTGCTGCGCTCTGAGACCACCCATCCCCGTCGCGAGTGTTCTTGGGCGTCAATGGCCGGAAGTGGCCGTACTGAGCCGGTCGGCCCCATCGAAACGAGTACTGAGCACGGAGCACTTTGCACGACACACTGCCCGGCAACATTACGTGCGAGGAAAAGCGCGAGGCAGTGCTTCAGCACCAGGAACGAAGCACTTGGTACTTCGTACTGAGTGCTACGTACGTCGATCCGGCTGCGGTTGTGACCGGCTGCTTACCCCTTGCCGCCGTTAGACTTCGCGCTGCTAACGGCAGCAATGCCGCGGTAGCAGTCATTTCGTTGCGGCCCATCAACTGGAACTATCGGCCAGTTCCAGACGGTCGCCCTTACATCTCCATTTGCCGGGAAGCAGCCGTCGACGAGGCGACATCCTGTCCACCTGGGCGAGCCGACGGCACCACCCCGGATCGCGCGCGCCCGCGGCCCGCCGCTTTGGAATCTGCCCGATGCCGGGCCGGGCAGCTTCGACCCCCACCGCACCGGAGTACGAATTCGATCAAAGCATCACTTGGTAACGCCGAGCGTCGACCGCCGTTCGCGCACGACACCGGACAGGCGCATGCCGGCGGCCACCGGGCGCGCTCGCTGACGCTCGCGAAACGTCCGTGCCGGGCAATCACTGCGTCGCGGCGACGCCCGATCACCCCAGCTTCCCGTCGGCCCGCGCAAGTCAAACGTGCTACGCAACTCTCGACGGCGCGTCGAGGCGTTGGACTTACTATCCCTGGACACCAAGCCCCTACCCATCGGGGGATCGGGGGTGCAAACTCTCACGGCTTGGCTGCGTGAGCTACGCTACAGCGCGCATGGCAGGCGAATCCTCGCATTCACGTCCAACCAGACAGCAGGAGGGAATGAAGAATGGCTACCGGCGATGACCTCGAACTGGGCGCAACCAACACTGCCAACACGACGACGCATCTCGAAGCGAATGTTCCTCATCAGATCGGCCTCCTGGTGACCAATAGGGGCAGTGGCGGTACCACTAATCCGGTTACCGCAATCAATGGCGAGTCCGCCGAGATTGGCGTTCGCGGGTTCGGAGACACGGGCGTCGTCGGCAAGACATTCAAGGGAATTGGTGTCAAGGGCAAGGCGACCGGGGCACCGGTGTCAACGGGGATTCCAACCGGGGTATCGGGGTCGAGGGAACATCAACTTTGAAAGCAGGCGTGCGTGGATCTCCAACAGCAGCCATGGCGTTCACGGAACCGGGTCTTGGGGAGTCTTTGCGGAAGGACGACTCGGTGTTCGGGGGACGGAGACTTGGGGGTCTTCGGGTTTGGACTGAAAGAGGGGGTCGGTGTCTGGGGTGGTTCGCGCGGAATCGGTGTACTGGGAAGCACCGGATCGAAGTCGGGCTTTGCCGGCTTCTTCCGGGGCGACGTCTGGGTTGACGGGGATTTCACAAAGACTAGCGCCGGAAGCTGCGTGGCCGTACCGTTCCGGGACGGATCGCTACGCCGGCTTTATTCGATCGACAGCCCCGAGAGCTGGTTCGAGGACTTCGGCGAGGCGAGGCTGGCGAAAGGCAAGGCCGAGGTGACGATAGATCCGGGTTTCGCCGCCGTCGTGCGCGGCGCGTACCACGTCTTCATCACTCCGTACGGCGACTCGAACGGCCTGTACGTGACTCACCGAACTTCGAAGCGCTTCGTGGTGCGCGAGCAAAATGGCGGGACCAGCACCCTCGCCTTCAGCTACAGGATAGTGGCCAAGCGGAAGGACATTGCGGGGCCGCGCCTGCAAAAGGTAGCACCGCCGGCCAAGCGATCGCTGCCCCCGGCGCGTGCCTAACCGTCTCGGCTCCGTCGTGACTGGCGGCCGCGCGCTGCTCGGCGAATTCCGGCGCGCATGAAGCTCTGCACGAATTGCCTCTGGAACAGCAGGAACGCGATCAGCAGCGGCGCCGTCGTGAGTAATGTCGCCTCGGTGATCACCGACCAGTCGATTCCCTGGTCGCCGGACGAGAACACCTGCAGCCCGACGGTCAGCGGCCACGATTCGACCGAGTACGTGATGATGAGCGGCCACAGGAAATTGTTGCAGTGGTAGCTGACCGACACCAGCGCATAGGCGAGATACACGGGCCGCGCGAACGGCACGTACACCTTCCACGGCACGGCGAGCGGCCCGCAGCCCTCGATGCGCGCGGCCTCGTCGAGCCTCTCCCGACGCGGGCCAACACCCTCGGCAGCGGTAGCGCGCGTCCGCTTCCGGGATTTTTCAACAGCCGCTTGCGGAGCACCCCGACCGTCACTTCAGGGTCGGCTGCGGGCGAAGACAACTCGCGGCCAGCTGCAGACGGTCGGGGTCGCCGTCTGAGTTGCCCGAAACCAGTCATTCTCGTGGCGATCCACCCCCAATGCGCGTCGCTGCCGGGGATAGACCATTATGCAGAGGGTTGTGATCGGGAGTCCAGCGACCCACAAGGCGGCAAACCTATGCGACCCCTTCTTTGCGCTGGGGGGCGGGCGCTGTAACGGCCGCACTCCCAGTGTTCTGCAAATCACGAAAATGCTCGGGCCACTTTCGCGGCTGTCGACGGCGATTTCGCGCATCCGATTCCGCGACCCTTCGCGCCCAACAGTTACGAAACGTCAATACCCAAGTATTTCTTGCTCAGACGAGCCCAGTTCTTCGTGGCCTCCCTTACCTGCGGGCGAAGATTGCCCAATCGTCCACCGACCGGATAGTCATCCGAGACCGACATCAGCAAGGTCTGGTCTCGCTTCAATTGGTCATGGTTGGGTTCCTTGGTGTTGGCGAGCGAGGTGCTCCACATCACCACCGTCCTGCGCCACCGCTGCTCGTAGGCCGGTTTCGGCTTCGGGTGGCGCCTGATCCAGTCCTCAAGTTCGTGCCTACGGGGCGTCTCCGGTGCGAAGGCGCGGCTGCGAAGCTGTCGTTCTGCTGCCAGCCCGGCCTGTCGCTCCGCTTGCGCTGCGCTTTCGCCCTGGGTGTCGGGCTCGCCTTCGAGAGCGGCTACCGTTGCCGGCTCGAGCAACTGGCACCACGCGACCCGGCTCACGACGGCGAGACGGACCACTTCAGTCATGGTGCCGACTTTGGGCGCCTGCATTGCGCGCCTGATGGTGTTGGCCAGCCACTCTCGCCGCGCTCCAGCGTGCTGCTCCTGAAACACGACATATTCGGACAGCGCCGCAATGGACATTGCCGGCTCCATGGCCAGAAAAGGTGCAAGTTCGCCCCACATAACTGCTTCGTCGATGGCCAATCCACGAGCCCGGTACCTGCTCCGCAGTGCTCCATAGAGCCCGATCAGATGCGGCGAGTCCATGTGCTTCTCTCGTGCCGCCTTGGCATGGTGCTCATAGGCGCCACGCATGGATTTGCGGCAGACCTCCGCACCACCACCCAACAGTTTGTCAAACAGGCCCATCCGTTCCTCCGCAACACAGCCACGATGCGCGCCCCAGTACGGAAAGGCAATGCACGATGAAGCATATCTATATAGCAGTGACGATCATGGCGAGACCTGTTTGCCGACCCCTCCGAGTTGTTCATTCGAAGGTGTGGTCCCGGAATGTGGGTCGAATGCAGGCGACATCACACACGCACTGTATACCGGAGTGACGCAACGTCACTTCTGGTACAGAGTGGTTCGATCCGCCGCTTACAGTCTACTTCTTGAACTGTGAGGACGCTTTCTCCAAAGCGTTTTTCATCGACGCCCACGCGCTGTCCACGCCTGTCTGCATGTGCTGCCATGCCGATTCACTAGCCGCGCGCATTTCGTGCAATTTCTTGTTCGCGGCGTCGCGGCTCGCTCGCATTGCCTTGAGCTGCTCGTCGTATTTGGCGCGTGCCTCCGCGCTTACTTCGTGGCTTCTGGCTCTCAGCTTATCAACCTCAGCGTCCCATTTCTTAATTTGCGCTTCCATCATCGTGAAGTATTCATCTTTCTTGCTCATGTTGGAACTCCTTCGTCAGGGCACAAGCAATTGCTGCAAATCACAACGGCGACAGGATCGGCTAAGGATCAGCCGAGTCTCGTGCGAAGGCGATCCCGTTGCTGTTATTAGTCTACGCCGTCGGTATCGGACCGAAAACCCTTTCTGCCATGTCGGCGCAGAGTAGATGTGGATTGGCTCGATCAATCGCGTCCGTTCTCGTGCGAGACGCGTTTACAACTCAACTAGGATTGCGGGGGTTGGCTGATCGCGACAGGCCGCGTTCGACCGTTGCTGCCCTTCGTCCGACGACGAAGCGGACAGTCGATGGAAGAGGCATTTCTTCGGGTGCCGATCTATGCAAGACCTCACTACCCCCAATGCACGCGCGATCCCGTGGGCGATAGTCACAAGGGTGGGCAGCAGGATTGACCATTGCCTCGGTGGCCTCGAAGAAACTATCGCCCGCGGCGTAACCCTTTCGCCCTTCTCCTACAAGTCTTTCGTAACCCGCTATTCCCCGCGTTTGCTTTCTAGGATCAGCACGCGTGGCCGCTGCTTCCTGGCGGTCGAGCCCAAGAGCGGCGGCCACGCGTCCTGCCTCGCCGGGTCTATTTCTTGTCGGCGGCCTTCTTCTCGGCCGGTGCCTTGGACGCCGATTTCGCCATCGACGTCGTCGGGACCATGATGTGGGCGTACGGCGTTCCCTTCCACATCACCCACGGACCACCCTTGGTCCAATCCGTCGGATACGCGTCGAGCTGACTGACGTCCGTAGGAAGGATCATGATGTGCGGTCCGCTCACGACCCACTGGTTGTCAGCTGTCGGCTTCGTCGCGTACGGATCGGTGTTGCTGGCGCCCTTGTCGCCATTGAGCATGTAGGCCACGCCGACCGTCTTCGGCTTCGGCGGGTCCTTTTTGTTCATCCAAGCGTCGCCCCAGGCCTGCCACTCCTTGTCGAGGCACATCGAGTCGCCGACGTGATCGAGCATGCACATCCATCCATTGGTGCTGGTGCACAACTCCTTCATCTTGCCGTCGGCGCCCATGCCCAGGTCGCGGCTACGCTCAAAGGGAACCGCGCAAGGTCGAACGTCCGGTATCAAGCGCGAATCGCCAAGACCGCTTGTGGCCGTTCAGCGACCGTCGCGTCTGAACGCGAGCGGCTCGATCGTCGACGGTCGCAGATCGAACCGAAGCGACATGCGGTCGACCGAGTGGCGGCTATTCAAATCGATCGCGATAAAGCGCAGCGCTAGTCAGCGCAGTTGTAGTCCCAACTCCTGTACCAGTCACGTCCGTATAGCAAGACGGGTAATCCAGCTCAGCCATTTCTGGATACTGCGAGCGTTGGTTCTTGCCGAGAAAGGTCTTTAGTCAAGAATCTAAAGTCCGATGACAGCAGATCGTATTCGGACAAGTCGGACATAGGCACAAAGCGTATTTGTCTAATCTCTGGGGAACAGGGTTTCGCAAGTCCAGAATCCAGTGTCTGACGCAATGCTGCAAACCCGTCACGAGGTGCGCAGCGATAGTAGAAGTCCAGTCTGTACGGTCCGGGTTCTTCGGCAATATAAGGAATGGCATCGATCCTAAGCAGTCCGAGCACCGTAATCTCGATACCGAGTTCTTCAAATATTTCCCGGCGCAACGCGGATTCAATCACATCGTCAGAGGAGCTTTCGTTGCGTGGCCTGGTAGGATTTCCCGGAGTGGACTCGAGGGACCCCCCGGGCAGGCCCCATGCGCCTTTGGCACGATAGCTGTGTTCGACTAGGAGCACTTCCGAAGGAGAAACATCCTCGTCAATCATGACCGCAACAGCCCCTACCAGCCACTTCCGGGCCAGCAACCCCTTCAGGAACCCAGCCAGCCGGGGTGGGAACAGCCGCCAGATGCGAAGAGAGAATCTGTGGAGATCAGGGTGGTGCTCAATGAAACGCGCTAGCCAAGCGAACATGTTTATTTGACGATCCGAACGAGAGAGTCACGTCGCAGTCGACCAAATCTTGATCCAGTAATGCGAAAAGTCTACCCGAATGTCCGCAATGGAGGAGAAGTTCGACCGTCTGCAGGGGGCCGATAGCACCCGTTGATGTCGCGTGTCCTGATGTCCGCAGTCGCGGCATTGCAGCCATTGGTGGCGTCAGGTTGACCGGCGGCAAGGGTCGATACCGGGCATACGCGCCTCGCAATAGCGGCGCAATGCGACGTACTCAGTACCGAGTGCAGAGAACGAGGTGCTGGCTACCGGGGCGAGGTTCTTTGTACATCGGACTCGTCTGGCCGCGAGGGGCGTAGGAACCGTTCCTCGAACTGCGCTTTGTTCTAAGACCCCATCCAGACATGCCGCCGACTATCACGCGTCGAAATTCGCAGTATGATTAGCACCAATCTGCAAGCAAGGACTTGTTGTTTTAGCGTCCCCGTATTCGACTTCGAACTCGGCCGCGCAAGACCTCTTTGAAAAGGACGGTTTCGCCATGGCTCAGGAAAAATCATTCAGGGATGTACAAGTCAGATCGAGCGAGATTGGAATCCGAACGATCGGGCTGAATGACCTCTGGCAGTCGCTGAAGGAAGGCTACAACGACTTCATTGCCACGCCAACCATTGGCGTGTTCCTGACTGTACTTTATCCGCTGTTCGCGCTGCTCCTAACACTGTTTTTGGTTGGCGAGAATCTGCTACATCTAGCCTTCCCAATGGTCGCGGGCCTCACTCTCATCGGCCCCGTGGTCTCGGTCGGTCTTTTTGAGATGAGCCGACGTCGCGAACGCGGCCTCGACGTCAGTTGGCGCTCAACGTTCGATTTTATCCACTCCGCCTCGTTTGCTCCCATCCTCGCGCTGTCGGTCGTGATGATGTTGCTCTATGTTGCCTGGCTGTTTATGGCGCAGTTCCTTTATTTTGGCCTGTTCGGAGAAGACCCACCAGTCTCGGCGTCAGAGTTTGTCACCCACTTAGTTACGACTCGACGGGGCGGTGGACTGATAGTGTACGGCATTGGTCTCGGATTCCTATTTGCCTTCGCTGCGCTGGCAATTTCGGTGGTCGCCTTTCCGTTGCTCCTGGACAGACCGGCAAGCGCCGCTACTGCGGTCGCCATTTCGATCAGAGCAGTAGCTTCCAATCTTATGGTGATGGCTGTCTGGGGGATGATTGTTGTGGTGCTGCTGGCTGCGGGGGCAATCGTGTTTTTGATCGGGCTCGCGGCGGTCCTACCAATACTGGGCCATGCAACGTGGCATCTTTACCGCAAAATCGTTGAGCCATGAGGCACAGGTGGCGTACGACGGCTATGCTCGTAGACCGCGATCACCTTAGCGTCTGATTGTAGAGCTTTCAATGGTGCGAGCCGCGGGTTGCTGGCGTCCCTCCTAACAACTCCGATTCATCTGCAGTCGTGTCTGCAACTGGCCGTGAACCGCCTGATCGCGATGCGTCGCATGACGACCCGCAGCCGTAGTTCACGACCGTCTGCTATCCGCCCCGATCTTCTTCCGATCCGATATGCCCAAGTTTGGGAGCAAGCACCCGAACCCAGTCTGAACGACACCGGGCACCGTGCCCGATCCCTGTGACTCTATGGCCCTACCGATTGGGCACACGCGCGCGCATGGCCGCGAGCTTCGCCTGCAACTCGGCGGTCATCGGAAGCCGCCGATAAGTCCGCTCGAAGATCGTCTGGCCCACGATGCCAAAATCGCGGCCAGCCTCGTCGTACTGAATGAGCCAGTCGCCGCTCTGGCCTTCGAGCTTCCCCCAACTGGCCGTGACGGTAAAGGGCTCGTGCATTTGTACGCCGAGAACTGGCAGCGGTTTCTTGAAGAACTTGCCGTCCTGCCCCATCCGTCCTCCGGGGACGGCCGAGTAGGTCGACTCGAACGTCGCCCTTGCGATGGGCCACGATTCACCGGATGCCCCGGTTACTACGGCATCCCCCGTGTGAAAACGAACGCCCGAATCGCCTTTTGGTGTTTCACGCGTCAGAATGTGCCCCCGGTTGTATGGGGCGTTCGCACGAGACGCGTCCCGTTCCTGCGCGAAATGGACGTCGAGCGGCTCGGGCTGCTTCTGTACCCAGCTCGCGCCCGGCACGGACGGCAGCCCTCCAACGGTCGTGAGGTAGTCCATATTGCGCAGCCCGGTGGGCGACGCCGGAGTCCCTGGAGGCAAGGGCGCTGAATCCTGCTGAGCGAGTGCTTGGCCGGCCAGCGCTGTCCACGCGGCGACGACCAACAACGCGGCCAGCTTTCGAGGTGGGCAGAATGGTTCGTGCCACATTCCCCGGATTCTCCGCATTGCTCGAGGCGCGTCAACAGACTGGGGTTAGACCCGTCTCGTCAGTTCGAGCGCGCGTTGTTCCAGCCGTCGAGGCGTCGATTCGAGCAACACGCGCACTTTCGCGAAGCTCTGGCTGAGCGAGCAGTAGCTTCCATCGTGCCAAGCCAATGGCCGCTCAAAGGCAAGAAATCGACTCCTGGTCAATGCTGAAAGTGGCCGTTCTGAGACCGCCAATCACCGCCGAAACAGGGCACGTCTGACGCAGTCCCGCGCACTCGTTCGGCCGCCTCGAGCGAACTCGTCGTACGTCGTACCTCATACTTTGTGCGGAATACGACCTGCTCGTCCGTAGTGCCCAGAGCTCAGAATTTCGTGCGTCGAATTTTGTGGCCGGCACGACGCCTTCATACCGGGAACCTGTAGCGGGGACGCCTGTCATCGCGCGACGATCGTCATTGCGGCTACCATGAATCTGACAGGCAAAACGCCAAGCTTCGGGGCTGGCGCGCGGCGGGGCCGCGGCTTGTTAGTAGCGACGATCTGAAGCGTGATTCCGAGGGTGAGGATGATGGGTGCGACGAAAAACCACAACGCCTGCCCCTCGCCGGGGTCCGCTTCCACCATTGCAAACACCAGAACCCCTATGGAGAGGCCAACCAAGAGTCCGGCAATGAAACTGCCAACGTCACGAAATGTTGCCGAAGACTTCTTCATGATTCACTCCGATCGTGGGAATGATAGGCGCAATCCCGAAGGTAGTCCGTGCGTTGGCGTACTTAGTGCTTCGTCCTTTGTGCGGAGTACAGCCACGAAGTACTAAGGACTTCGGACTCGGGACGAGCGGCGAGTCTTGTCGGCACGTCCAGTAATACAGCTACGGGGGACAAATCGCTCGGCAGAAAAAGTTATTTTTTCCGAGTCCGTCTGCAAGTTGCATTACACAGCCCCGCGACAGGTCCTCCCCCGGCCTTCTCCGCAAGGCCACCCCCACTTCGGATTCCGATCGCGGAATGCGGTAGAGGACCCTAACCCCAGTTACTGGCCGGGTTCGCCGGTGCAAGCCGTCTCCTGATGAGCATGTCGCTCATCACTTCAAGGAGCTCGGTATGTACTTCCTTCGCACATTGTCCATTCGTGATGTCGGCCGCGCACTCTGCCACCGCGAGCTTGGTCTGGCTTTGCGCATCAGCGAGAACCTCTGCAGAAACGCGCTCAGCACGGTCCGCTTCCGCCTAAGTCGGTCGCGCCCTTCGATCCGTCCTGCAGCGCGGAGAGCGGCATGCTCCGCGCGCTCACATTCACCGCGGCCTTGGCCTGCAAGGCATGGGGCTCTACGCCGTGGTGGCCACTTTCGGCGCGTGGATCGCCATCTTGAGACGCATTTGGTCTGTCCAGAGGAAGGATCATCCTAACCAGATTCAATAGCGCAGTGATTTGCATCTCGCCGCGAAACGTTATGGCGAGCAGCTCGACCGCGGCGATACTGTTCCTGACTTCATCATCGGGTATCGCTTCCAACGGACCGCGCAACGGGTACGCGTAGCCCGCGCGTCGATCTTGCTCCCAGCCGAATACATAGTCGAGCCAGGCCAACAAATCCGAGGCCGTTCTCGGCGAATTGTGAATCCTTACGCGCAGCCGACGCAAATCGTCGTCGCAAATCCCGAAGAGCCGAGCGAGGAGAGCTGCCGACGCCGCGGCGCCGAGCAGATCACCGCAAATCAGATGAACAGCAGGTTCGTTCACTGCGCGGATCGCTTCACTTTTGATGCGTTCGCGTTCGCGTTGATACCCTGCCGATTCAGCGCGGCAGCACGTTGCCTAGGCACAGGAGTAACGCGACGCCCGATGGCGACGCAGTCGACCGCGGTCCAGTCCCGGAAAGGTTGGCGGCGTCTCATATCTCTAGCGCGTCAGGTGATGAAGGTGGCGAGCGCGCTGCCGCCAGCACCGGGGGAAAGTCCCCGGGCGGGAGTGCCAACTTAGGCGCACTCGCCAACCAGAAAAACGAAGGCGATATGCCATCGCTCCCGGCGGCGACGGTGTTCCCGATTGGAACACGGCGTGTAGTTCGACGCAAAAGCAATTTAGTTCGCGCTCGGATCAATCAGCCTGACCTCGCGCAGCGCAGCGGCGACAGCGCGTTTATCTAGTATCCGCACGCTTACGGCGTTTTTCTGCGCGTACAGTCCGGCGGGCGAGCGACTGAGCGCGCCTGTCGATAGATCGTCCTCCCCGCGGACCGTGCCGAGTATGAGCCAGCCTGCGGGAACCGGCATCGGATGATAGAGATGCCACGCGGCGCCAGCTTCAATAACGTACTTGTCCATCGCCCCTTGTCTTGTGTGCCGGACATGGCGGTGCGCCAACTTTCGTGTGCTACACCACCTTCGTTGTGGAGTACGCTCCCGACGATCCCCAAAGCGGGACGCGAAGAAAAATCGATTGCGCCCAACGCAACAACGGGCAAGTTTGGGTCCGCGGTTCGGCTTCTGACCGCCAACTTGCCTTGCCCACAACCGTGTATTGCGAAGCAAGCAAGTATCGTGCGGCTGCGAACAAGTAATTGATTTCTAGCGGAAGCAAAAACTCAGTACGATAGAGGAGGCTTGCTTTGTAAGGATAGTCGGCACCTCGAGCACACGCGAGACAAGGAGAGCTGTGCGTTGTTCAACGGACGATGCGAACGGCGAAAACGACCACCGCGTTAGCACGCTGCAAACCTTTGTAGAGTGCAGCGCGACGACACAACCGAGGGATCCGACGGCGGCGACGCGCCTTATTGCCACTGCAAACGAAAACCGCCCCGAAGGGCGGCTGTCGCGCGCGCGGATGCGCTCACTGCGGGCGCACCGCAAATTCTCGCTACCCAGTGCGGGCTCGCTGCGGGCAGAGCTCCACAATCCCTAGCAGCCGTAGTCGATCTGGCGGGCTCGCTGAATGGCGATCTCGTTGGCGGCGCTCTGGCGGAGCGGCAGGAGAGACCGATCCGAGCCACGCGTATTGCCGGACGGATTTCCTCGGCATAGCGGCGGCATTCAGCGGCATGGCGGGCATTAGAGCGGACACTCGAATCGATCTCAGCAACGAACGAACCTAACAAGTGCCATGCACAGCAGCAGTCCTGTCTAACAAGGCGGTCACTGGATCACCTCATCCGCGCGCAGAAGCACCGATTGCGGGATCGTGAGGCCGAGCACCTCCGCGGTCCTGAGGTTGATCACCAGTTCCACCTTTGTTGGCAATTCGATCGGGAGGTCCGATGGCTTCGCTCCCTTGTGTATCTTGTCGACATAGGCGGCGAGGCGCCGATAGACGTCATCGATGACCGGGCCGTAGATCAGCAGATTGCCCGCGCGAGCAAATGGGGCCCAGCCATCGACCGCCGGAATGCGATGCTGTAGCGAGAACTGTGCGATCCGAGGTGCGAAGCTCAGCGTAAATCCGTCGGCGAACGCGAGGATCGCGTCGTCGCGGGCGCGAGCAATGTCGGCTAGCGCGGACTCGAGCGCCGGTTCGCTGCTCACCGGAAAGTAGCGCACGGCAAGGCCTAGCTTCGAAGCGGCCTCGCGTGCGGCCACCAATTCCTTCTGTTCTCCCGGATGCTGTGGATTGGCGATCAGCGCGACTCGCCTGATGGCCGGGATGATTTCCTTCACGAGCTCCAGCCGCTTGCCGACGAGTGCAAGCGTGAACAGGCTAATGCCGGTCAGGTTACCGCCGGGGCGTGCGAAGCTCTCGACAATTTTCGCTTCGACGGGATCGGCGCTGATGCTGAACACGATCGGCAGCCCGATGGGCCTACGAAGCAAGGCAAAGAGCGCAAGACCGCCAGCCGCAACGACGATTCCCGCCCCTGAGCGAATCACATCGCCAACCAACTCTTCTATACGCTCGGCCGATCCGTCGCCCGACCAGACATCGATCACGAGGTTTCCACCTTCGACGTATCCGAGGTCACGCAGACCGCGACGAAAAGCGTCGAAATTTGGCGACGGCGCCTTCTTCCGTTCGGTGGTGACCCACGCTACGCGCAGTGGACGAGCTGGCTGTGCGTCAGCCGACAGCGCCAGCGCGAACGGGAAGGCCACAAGTCCCCGGCAAGCATCTCGGCGGTTCATTGGATCACCCCCTGCACGAACGACGATCCGCCAATGCTACAGCTGTCAGGCCGTAGCCGTCGGATGGCCGGTTGTGGCTGTGAACCGCCTGATCGACCAATCGTCGCAGAACGACCCTTCTCGGTCATACGCCCGACGAAGCTGACCGTCCGCATCGCCGCGATTGCGGCGAAAACGTGGGCGGCTCATCAACTGGCGGTTTCAGCCATTGCGGATGCTTAGGAGCGGCCGCTGGGGAGGTCTACCAGGCGGTAGATTAGTTCAAGGATGGTTTCCTCCGGAGCCGGTACCACTTCTCGTCAGGCCTTAGGATCATCTCCAGCAGTTTCGGCAGACTGAAGTACGAAGGCTCCACGTCGGTGATTGCCCAGCCCGGGAACGCGGCCTCCACTTCGCTGCGGTCGGCCCCGCGAATCAAGGGCCGAATCCGTCTTGGCCACACGAGGAGCAGCATGGTTGCGTCAGGTGCGGAGATGGCGGTGACGCCGAGCCCCATCGCGATCTGCTCTTCGGGTTGCAGCCCGTGGAATGCTCCCGTGTCGAGGATAAGACGGAAACCGTCGCCAATGCCCGCGCGGCCCAGCGCAGTCACGTCACCGCGGACGAGCTTCATATCCACCCCGGCGCTGCGCACTCGATCGCCGGCACGACGCAATGCTTTCTCGACCAGATCCACACCGGTCACCTGCCAGCCGCCCTTCGAAAGCTCGATGCCCCAGATGCCGCTGCCCGTGCCGAGATCGAGCGCGCGTCCGCAAGGCGGATGGCGGCCCCGCTCCTCGCGATCGAACATCTGCGCCGCCTTTGCCACGAATGGCGGATCGGCTACTGCATCCTCCCAGGGATGGAAGCCGACGGCGTAGCGAGCCGGTAGTTCATGAGGCCCCGGCCCGATCGAGGTTCGACATCACGAACTTGATCGTCTTCGCCAGGACGCCGGTCGGGCTGAATTCCACGATCTCGGTCCCCGCGTAATGCCGCGGGATATGACCCGGAGGAACGTAGTACGCGTCCCCGGCCTCGAAGGTTTCCTTGTGGTCGGGAAAGATGAAGCTCACCTTGCCTTTGAGCACGTAGCCCCAGCGCGGCAGTTGGCAGCGGTCGCCGGGCAGGCCGCAAAATAATGCACCGAGCTCCGCGTCCGCCGTGTGCTTCTCGAAGCACACCGAATTTCCGCCTTCGAGGTGGCCGATTTGCACATCCAATCCCTCGAATGCCACTGCGGATCAAGCAGGTATGACCGGGGCCGCAAGACACGCACGACGGTGGCCAGGGACGAATGAAACCATTGGAGGTGAGCGGTTTCCGGCGCATCTCTCGGGGACCGTGAGCAGAGTCTCCGTCCAGTCGCGTACTCGGATGAATTGCGGCTGGGGGCAAATTGCCGTGAACAGGTTCAACCAAATGGAGGCAGGCCATGAGTAAGAAAGACGAGCATGCGCGACGATGGAATCCGAAATCAAGAAATGGGATGGGGAGGTCGATAAGCTGAACGCCAAAGGCAAGCAAATGAGCTCCGACCTTCGCGTCGGGTATGACACGCAACTCAAGGCGATGCGTGCCGACCGCGCTCACAGGCGAGCCTGACGAGGGGAGTGCGCACCGGTCAGATTTGAGTCAGTGCCAACGCATCGAACGGCGCGTGCACGCTCGCGGAGGTTTCGGTGTGCCTCGCGCATTTCGGAGGCGTCGATGACGTCCTTCGACGCACACCGGCCGGTCAGACTTCCTTAAAGCGGCCGTACAACGATCCACGTTACGGCCGACAAGGCAGGGGGGCCCTCCAGGAACGAACGGCATCGATGTGCCGAAGTGGAGTTGCGACACAACCACTTGAGGAACGGAGGGCCCGAAATGAATGCCACGACATTGAGCGCCTGGTGCGGCCGCTCATTGTTGAAGCACTCGATGGAGTCGTCGAACTTCGCGCCGCCAGTGGCTTCGCGTCAGCTGCGCTCAAGTTCTTCGATGCGCTGGTCGCCGTGCTCATCGGCGGGGCGCCGAAGCACTATTAGTTCCGGACTTTGGGCGCCACGAAATGGCGGGCGTCATAAGGTGATGGACTCTGATAGAATTCTTACCTAGTATTACTCAGGAGCGGTCTATGGCGGTATCCGTCACGAGCAAGGGTCAGGTCACCATCCCGAAACGGGTCCGGGACGCCTTGGGCATCACCCCGGGTAGCAAGGTCGAGTTCGACGTCGCGGGCGGTGGCGCGCGACTCAAGTTGGTCAAGACGCACGCGTCTTCACGCGTCGAGGAGGGGCCGGCCATTCTGAATTACCACGGTCCGCGGATTTCGGTCGACCAAATGCACGGTGGCTTGGCGATGAAGAAGGCGGCGAAGCGTGCGCGCCGTTGATACCAACGTCCTTGCCCGCTTTTACCTTCGCGATGATGCGGCGCAGGGACGTATTGCCGCCCGCGTGCTCTCGGGTGGCGATGTGTTCGTTCCCAAGACCGTCATCCTGGAGCTCGAATGGGTGTTGCGGTACGTGGCCGATCAGCCGGAAGGCAAAGTGCTCGAGTGTTTGGACCACCTGATTGCGTTGCCGGGGATTACGGTCGAAGACCGTGACGAAATCGAGGCAGCGCTAGGTCATTGTCGGAAGGGAATCGACTTTGCCGACGCGCTGCACCTTGCTGCCAGCAAAGCCTGCAGCGAGCTCTTTACGTTTGATGACCGTGGTTACGCGCGGCGGGCGAGAAAGCTTCGCCTCAAACCACCGGTCCTGGTGCCCACGCGCTAATTCCTGTTTGCGGCTCTAGCCAGCACCGCAACGGGATTGCTTCGCTTCTGTCCGGCATCGTGAAACGCGTGCGCAGATTCCTCTACTGAGCGCGACCCGCGGACTTCCAATTCGCACGTCCCTGGTTCGCGCGTAGGCCGGCAACCGGACATCGGATGCGGACCGAATAATTACCGATCAAGTGCACCTCGATCGTGCGCTGTAGCGAGTCCGCGGCCCTCGCGACATGCAACGCATTCGCCCTCACCAACCGACACGCTTTTGGGACTAGAATCGGCACCCATTGTCTTGTGCGCCTGATCATGACGCGACGTTCCGGCTATGTATTCTAGTCACGCCATCGCCGATGCTGTGACCGCATGCTGATCGCTTTTGGTGTGCGTCGGCACGCCAATCACAACACTTCGATGCCGGTAGGCGCGCCAATGCTTGCGGACGACTTGCGCGTCGGTTGCTCGCCCTATGGGTTGCCGCGACGAATGCTGCGCTGGCCTTCGTGGCTGTTTCGTTTGCGGTCCCTACTCCGGCGCGCAGGCTGCTGACCTGGAGCAGCGCGAAGGCATATTGATCATTCACAGCAACCAGCGGCCTACACCCGCAGCCGTGCTCATCGAAGACACGTTGCGGCGAGTACTGGACACCATCCTGGGACGCGGCCCGGCGTGCTGACCCGCCGTAGGCAACGCACATGACAGCCCGATGACAAACAGCCACCGGAATCCACATCGATTGCTGATGCTTTTCTCCGAAGGAATCCTTACGCTGGTGTTCCGTTCTCCGCGGTGCGCCGCGGAAAAGTACCCGCACAATGTTTCAATCGTCACATCGCGTACGATCGGTCGACGTGGCGTGGCTCAAAATATGCAAACGCTTGCAGCATTGAGTTTTTTCGGATTTTCCAGGGGCGAGGAGGTGGCGCGACGCGAGTCCGACGTCGAACAATGCAGCACTGAATTCGCTGGCGCGTGTAAACTGCGATACACGCCAGAAACGCGCGAAAAGCGCGATTTGGAGCCATGAGGCCGCTCGGGCCGGGGAACCCGACAGCGGCGCCAGCAGAGCACTTATGCGCACGAACGCCTTTTCTCTCGCTGCCGAGCCGACCCAGCAATGCGGACCCTCTACAAGTTGAGGGTCGCTCTTTCGGCGGCTTTGCTCGCTTTCGCCGCGCACGCGGATGCCGCGACGCCCGCCGAAGGCGTGCTCGTGATCCACAGCAACCAGCGCCCGACGCCCGCGGCGGTCATCATCGAGGACACGCTCCGAAAGGCCGTCCCCGACACGCTCCAGCGTCCGGTCGAAATCTATTCCGAGTATCTCGACATCGAGCGATTCGCGGTCGAGGCCTACGCCGGGGCGGGGTCGGAATTTCTGCGACACAAGTACAACGATCGCAACATCCGCGTCATCGTCGCCGCGGCCCCGGCGGCCGTGCAGTTCGCGATCAAGTTTCGCGACAGCGCGCTTCGCGGCGTACCCATCGTTCACATCGCCATGCCGCAGGATCTGGTCGAACGCATGTCGCTTCCGCCCGATGTCATCGGCAAGACGGTGGATCTCGATCCCGTGCCGACGCTCGAGCTCGCGTTTCGACTGCATCCCGACGCCAAGCGCATGCTCTTCGTACTCGGAGCAGCGGAACGGGATCGGGTCTGGGAGCGCAGGCTGCGCGCTGCCGTCGCCCGACTGGAGAGGCCTCGGGAGGTCGAATACCTCGCCGGACTTCCCACGCCTGACGTGCTGAGCCGGCTCAAAGCGCTGAACAAGGAAACAATCGTCTACACGCCGGGCTACTTCGTCGATGGCGCGGCGAAAGTGGCGACACCGCGGCAGTCGGTCGAGCTCATCGGTGCCGCGTCCGCAGCCCCGGTCTACGGACCGCTCGATACCTTCGTCGGCACCGGCATCGTCGGCGGTTACATGGCCCCTTACGAAGACCAGGCGAAGCAAGCCGCGTCGATCGTCGTTCTTCTGTTGAACGGCACGGCGCCCTCCGCAATCGCTCCGATGCCGATCAGGAACGTGCCCGTGGTCGACGCCCGGGCGCTGAAGCGCTGGAATATCGACGAGCGGCTGCTGCCTGCCGATACGAGCGTCAGGTTCCGCGAACCGACCGGATGGGAAAGGTATTGGCGCGAGATCTCCCTCGGGTTCGGGATCCTGCTGTTCCAGGCCGCAATGATCGCCGCGCTTCTCATCGAGCGCCGATCCCGCCAGCGGATGGCGAGCGCCCTGGAGGAAAGTCAGAAACAAATGCACCTCGCCGCGGGCGCAGCGCGGCTCTCGATGTTCATGTGGGACGTGTCCGGCGACCAGAGCTCGGTGGCGAGCCGTATTCGGCGCCGCGCGGGCAACCCGGACGATCCGGCGATCGCGTTCGAGAAAGTCGTCGAGACGGCGCACCCTGCGGATCGCGAGGATCTCGAGCGCGCCGTGAGAAAGGCGGTGGCGACAGGCGACGAGTTCGACGTCGAGTACCGGGTGCCGGTACCCGATGGCGGCGTACGCTGGGTTGCGGCTCGCGGGCGCGCCGAGAAGGGCAGGCGACACCAGATGCTGGGCGTCGCCGTCGACGTCACGGAACGCAAGCTCGCCGAGCTGCGTGCGGTCGAGGACCGCAACGCGCTGCGACACATGACCCGCGTGTCGATGCTGGGCCAGCTATCGGCCTCCATCGCGCATCAACTGAACCAGCCGCTGGCAGCAATCCTCGGCAATGCCGAGGCGGCCCGGAAAATGCTCGGTCAGGAGCGGGTCGATCTCGCCGAGCTGCGGGAGATCTGCGACGATATCGTGGCCGACGACAATCGGGCGGCGGAGGTCATCCGTCGCCTGCGCTCGCTTTACAAACGGGGCGAGATGAAGATGGAGCCGCTCGACTTGAACGGGCTGATTCGCGAAACGCTCGATCTCCTTCGCGCAGAGTTGCTGACCCGTCACGTCACACCGCGTACCGAACTGGCGCCGGCGCTGCCGGGCGTCGACGGCGAGCGCGTCCAACTGCAGCAGGTGCTGCTCAACCTCGTCCTGAATGCCGCCGACGCGATGAGCGAAGTCGACGTCGCAAAGCGAAGCCTCGCGATCCGTACCGACGCGACGGACGCGGGCGTTTACATGCGTCTCGTCGATAACGGGCACGGGATTCCGGAACGCGACCTCAAGCGCGTGTTCGATCCGTTCTACAGCACCAAGTCCGGAGGCATGGGCATGGGGCTCGCGATCTGCCAGTCGATCGTCGCCGCGCATCGCGGCACCATCACTGCGACGAACAACGCGGAAGGCGGCACGACGTTTTGCGTCAGCCTGCCGGTGGCGGTTCCGACATGACCGACACATCCGCTGCGCCCACCATTTTCCTCGTCGACGACGACCCGAGCGTGCTGAAGGCGCTCTCGCGCGTGCTGCGGGAGGACGGCTGGAGCGTCGAGACCTTCGACTCTGCGGAAGCGTTCCTCGCACGGCCGGATCGGAAGGCGGAAGGGTGCCTCGTGCTCGACGTGACGATGCCGGGTGTGGACGGCCTCGAGCTGCAACGCCGGCTCTCGGCTGCGGGCGAGTCGCTGCCGATCGTGTTCATCAGCGGGCACGGCGACATCCCGATGTCGGTGCGCGCCATCAAGGCGGGGGCGACGGATTTCCTGACCAAGCCGGTCGAGGCCAAAGCCCTCGCGGCGGCGGTACGCGCCGCGATCGAGCAACACTCTGCAACGCGTCGCGCGATGGCCGACGCCGCGGAGCTTCGCCAACGGCTCGCAAGCCTCACTCCGCGCGAGCGTGACGTGCTCGCCGAGCTGGCGGCGGGAAAGCTCAACAAGCAGATCGCCGCGGACTTGGGCGTGGTCGAGCAGACCGTCAAGTTCCACCGGGCCCGCATCATGGACCGGATGCAGGCCAAGACCGCCGCGGAGCTGATGCATATCGCCGGGCGCCTCGGCATCGGCGCCGCGACCGCGACCCGAGCCGCGCCGCCACCGCCCGCGCCAAATCGTCCTGCCGGCAAACCCGCGAAGCCGCCGCAGGGCTAGGTCCGGCACAACGGGCCACTAACCCAAAGACTAGTTACGGACCGACCCGCGACGCCGTAACTTGGTCGGGTGACAAGTGACGGTCCCTATGTCGCCGTGGTCGACGACGAGGCGTCGGTTCGCACGGCCCTCGGTCGGTTGTTGCGCCTTGCCGACTACCATGTCGCAGCCTTCGCGTCCGGCGAAGCATTCCTCGCGTCGGTCGCGACGCGCCGCCCCGACTGCGCGATCGTCGACATCCACATGGACGGACTCTCCGGCTTCGAGACGAAGGCGCAGCTCACCGCCGCGCACGGCAATGTTCCCGTCGTGTTCATCACGGCCAGCGACGACGCCGCGCTCGACCGGTCGGTCGCTGAAGCGGGAGGCGTGACGCTGCTGCGCAAACCCTTTTCGAACGACGCGCTCCTCGAAGCGGTGGGTGCGGCGCTTGGGCGCAGGCCGTGCGGCTCGTCATGAAAGCGTCATCGTGGCGTCTCACTGTGGGAGCGGTGTCACTGTGGCAGCCAAGCGTGCAACTGAACCAAAGACTAGTTCCGGTACCGGCACCACGCGGTGACAATTACCGCGTGCACGAATGGCCAATGAAATCAGCTGGGGAAATCGAGTGAGGCACACCGGGAGCAGGTCCGTCGTTTTCGTACCCACGCATGGGTGTTCCGAAGAAACGGGGTCAGCGCAACCCGAGCGAGACTGGAAACGTATCTTTGCGTTCGAGTGATGGGCACATGCCGGCTGTGACGGGACGCAAGAACATGTTGCGTTCTGTGGGCAGTCACACGTGACACGAAGGAAGGCGATAGAAACCATGAAAAAAATCTTCATCATCGTGGGCTTGCTGTTTGTGGCAGGCGTGGCGATCGCGGGAGTGCTCTACGTCACTTTCCCCGTGCAGATGACGACCTATGGCGCCATGGGGCTCAACTTTCTCAAGTCGTCTGTCTGCGCCGGCGGGCACGTTGGCCATCGAGACGAATCCCGCCTACAAAGCGCCGGCAGCCGCGGTGCCCTCACCGCCGCTAGCCGATGCGGCATGGCCCAATGCTGCGGCCGGCGACTGGCCAAGCTACAACAGGACTCCGACCTCGCAGCGGTTCTCGCCGCTCGACCAGATCAACGCGAAGAATGTCGGAAACCTGAAGGTCCTGTGTGCCTACGACCTTGGTGTGATTCACTGCCTTCGAATCCGGCCTGATCATGGTGAACAACGCTTTGATCGGTTCCACCGAGTTCGAGATTTTCTCCATCAATCCGGCAACGTGCGCGGAGAACTGGCGTACGCGTCTGGACTATCCCGGCGCCTCCTTCCTGCCAACCGTGGCGCCGCCTACATGGACGGCCTGCTGTTTCGCGGCACCCAGGACTGTCGGGTGCTGGCCTTCGATTTCAAGACGGGCAAGCAGGTGTGGGAGACGACGATCTGCGACACGAAACGCGGCGAGTCGGTACCGTCGGCGCCGATCGCATGGGATGGCCTCGTCTACGTCGGCAATGCCGGCGGAGACTACAAGGGTGGCAAGGGCAAGGTCTACGCGCTCGAGGGAAAGACCGGCAAGATCGTCTGGCAGTTCTTCCTCGTGCCCAAGGCGGAGGGCGACGTCGTGCGAGGCCCGCTGGGCAAGTCGCCGCTCGACGCGAAGACCTGGAACAACGCGCCAGGCATTCCCATCAGCGGCGGCGGGACCTGGACCTCGTACACGCTCGATATCAAGAACGGTTTGCTGTACGTCCCGGGAGGCAACCCGGCCCCCGACTTCGCCTCGGGGGCGCGCGAAGGCGAGAATCTTTTCACCGACTCGGTCGTCGTGCTCGACGCCAAGACGGGCGACTACAAGAACAACTTCAAGGTCGTGAAAAAGGACTGGCACGACTGGGACGTGTCGAGCCCGCCCATCCTGCTTCAAACCATGGGCGGCAAGCAGCTCATGGCGGTCGCACCAAAGGATGGGCACCTCTATGGCTACGATCTCGCCACCAACAAGCTGCTCTACCGCGTGCCGGTGACCACGATCGAAAATGCCGAGGGCACGTTCGCCGTCGGCCAGAAAGTTCATTTCTGTCCGGGTCCGGTGGGAGGCACTGAATGGAACACCCCGGGCTTCGATCCGACCAGGAATCTCATCATCACCGGGACCGTCGACTGGTGCGATACGGTGACGATCAAGACGGACGAGAGACTGCGGTCGGTGGCCGTCGGGCAGCCCTGGACCGGAATGGCTGACTTGAACCCGATCAACATGTTCGGAAAGGAAGACCCCACCGACGGGCACTGGGCCGGGTGGATCTATGCCAGCGACGCCGACACCGGGGTCTGGAAATGGCGCGCCAAGTCCAACTACCCCATCGTCGCCGCCATCACGCCGACGGCCGGTGGAATCGTGTTCTTCGCTGACATCGGCGGCAATTTCTACGCGTTGGATTCTTCCACCGGGCAGAAGCTCTGGGGAGGGACAGCTCGGAAACGGTGGGATCGGCGGCGGCATGATCACGTACACCGTGGATGGCGTGCAGAAAGTTGCCGTAGCTGCCAGATTACACGATGGTCGCGTGGCCAATCGAAGCCGAGCCGCGCAAGGGTTGTCATCCTAGGGCATCGACGGCGCCGCCGCGAAGAAGTAACAGGGGAGCTCGAACATGGACCTCGATCCCGTCTTCCTCTCGCGCATCCAGTTCGCGTTCCTGATCAGCTTCCACATCATCTTCCCGTCCTTCACGATCGGGTTGGCAGCCTGGCTGGCGACGATCGAGGGCGCGCGACTCGCCACCGACAATCCGCTCTACCGGCGCGTCTTCGATTTCTGGCTCAAGGTGTTCGCGGTCTCGTTCGGCATGGGGGTGGTGACGGGCGTCGTGATGGCGTTCCAGTTCGGCACCAACTGGGGCGTGCTGGCGCAGAAGGCCGGCTCGATCCAGGGGCCGCTGCTCGGCTACGAAGCTTTCACCGCGTTCATGCTGGAGGCGACGTTCTTCGGCGTGATGCTGCTCGGGCGCGACCGCGTGTCGCCGCGCTTCTATTTCTTCGCCTGCTGCATGGTCTCGCTCGGGACGATGTTCTCGTCGTTCTGGATTCTCGCCAACAACAGCTGGATGCAGGTGCCGCTCGGCCATACGATCGTCGACGGCAAGATCATCCCTGCGGACTGGAGCGAGATCGTGCTCGGGTCAGTGATGATGGTCCGCTGGCCGCACATGCTGCTCGCTGCATTCCTGACAACCGGCATGTGCGTGGCAGCCACCGGCGCCTGGTATGTGTTGCGCAATATCCATGGCGCCGAGGCGCGCGTGATGCTGAACTGGGGACTTGGCTTCGTCGCGGCAGTGATTCCGATCCAGCTCTTCTTCGGCCACCTGACAGGTCTCTACGTCCTCAAGCATCAGCCGGCGAAGTTCGCGGCGATCGAGGCGCGCTGGAAGACGCAGCAGCCGGCGAGCGAGGTGCTGATGGCGATTCCCGACGAGAAGGCGGAGAAGAACCTGTTCGCGATCGAAATCCCGAAACTCGGCAGCATGATCGCCTCGGGCAACTGGACCGCGAAAGAGATTGGACTGGAGGCGTTCCCGAAGGAAGACCGCCCACCCGTGGTGATCCCGTTCTTCGGCTTTCGCCTGATGGTGGGGATGGGACTGATCATGCTCGCGGTCTCGTGGTTCGGCAACTTCCTCCGCTGGCGCGGCCGCCTCGAGACGACGCGCTGGTTTCTCTGGGGAACGTTACTCGCGTTTCCGACCGGCTTCGTCGCCGTCCTCTGCGGGTGGTTCACGGCCGAGGTCGGGCGTCAGCCGTGGGTCGTGTACGGGCTGCTTCGCACCAAGGACGCGGTCACACCGTCGCTCACGACCGGCGACGTGCTGTTCTCGCTCGCCTGCTACGTTCTCGTCTACGCCGTGGTCTATTCGTTCGGCCTGTACTACATCTACAAGCTGTTGCATGAAGGGCCGACAAGCGACGCGAAAGCCATCCCTGGCGCCACCGGCAGGCGGCCGATGGCGTTCGCCGACAGTGCCGAGACGGCGACCGGCAGCAAGCTCCAGACGGGCGGATGAACGCCATGGAACCGAGCCATCTTGCATTGTTCTGGGCCGGCGTGATTGCTTGCGCGATCCTGCTCTACGTCGTCCTGGACGGCCTCGATCTCGGCGTCGGGGTGCTGTTCGGCACGACCGGGGAAGAGGCCCACCGGGTCCGGATGATGGACACGATCGCCCCGTTCTGGGACGGCAACGAAACGTGGCTGGTGGTGATCGGCGCCGGGCTCTTCGCGGCGTTTCCCGACGTCTATGCGGTGTTCCTCGGCGCGTTCTACCTCCCGGTGCTGCTGCTGCTGCTCGGACTGATCTTTCGCGGCGTCGCGTTCGAGTTCCGCTTCCGGAGCACGCGCATGCGCCGGGTCTGGGACTGGGGCTTCTTCCTCGGCTCGACCGTGGTGGCGTTCGTCCAGGGCGCCGCGGTCGGCGCGATGATCCGCGGCATTCCAGTCGCGAACGGCCAGTACGCCGGCAGCGCGTTCGGCTGGCTTCATCCGTTTGCGATTCTCACCGGAATCGGGCTCGTGCTCGGGTACGCGCTGCTCGGGGCAGGCTGGCTCGTGCTCAAGAGCGACGGCGAGCTGCGTGACTGGGCCTACGCCCGCATCCGGTGGCTCGCCGCCGGTGTCCTGGTCGTTCTGTTCCTGGCGTTCGCATTCACGTTCGACTACAGCGTCGTCGCGCGAAGCGGTTTGCAGGCGCGGCCTTGGGGTCTCGTGTTCCCGGCGATCGGCGTGCTCGCGCTGGTGGGGGTCTTCATCGGGGCGTGGCAGAAGCGCGATGGCTGGCCGTTTGCGATGACCGCGCTCTTCTTCGTCGCCGCGTTCCTGAGCCTGGGCGTGATGATGTGGCCGTACATGATTCCGTATTCGATCACCGTCGCGGACGCCGCGGCGCCGGATGCTTCGTTGCGATTCCTGTTCTACGGCGGCGTGGTGGTGCTGCCCGTCATCGCCGCCTACACGATCGGCGTCTACTGGGTCTTCCGCGGCAAGGTTCGCAAGGGCGGCTACGGTCGAACGACCGGCGGGCAGATGTAAACCAGGCGAAGGAAGCGGTGTTGAAACACAACTGTTGAAAGGAGTCAACGATGGCAAAGACGGACAAACCGAACATCCTCGTCATCTGGGGCGACGATATCGGGATCTCGAACCTGAGTTGCTATTCGCACGGCGTGATGGGCTACCAGACGCCCAACATCGACCGGATCGCGCGCGAAGGGATGATGTTCACCGATTCGTACGGCGAGCAGTCCTGCACCGCCGGCCGCTCGTCGTTCATCACCGGACAAAGCGTCCTGCGTACCGGACTTTCCAAGGTGGGCATTCCGGCCGCCCCGATCGGGATGAACGAGAAGATCCTGACGATCGCAGCGGCGCTCAAGAACCAGGGCTATGCGACCGGGCAGTTCGGCAAGAACCACCTCGGCGACATGAATCACATGCTGCCGACCAACCACGGCTTCGACGAGTTCTTCGGCAACCTGTACCACCTGAACGCCGAGGAAGAGCCCGAGATGTCCGACTACCCGCCGGAAAAGGACTTCCCGAAGTTCCGGAAGACGTTCGGTCCGCGCGGCGTGATCCATTCGTTTGCGACGGACAAGGACGATCCGACGGAGATGCCGCGCTGGGGCAAGGTCGGCAAGCAGAAGATCGAGGATACCGGCCCGCTGACCCAGAAGCGGATGGAGACCTGCGACGACGACTTCGTCGCCGCGGCAACGGACTTCATCAAGCGCCAGAAGAAGGCCGGCAAGCCCTTCTTCGTCTGGCTCAACACCACGCACATGCACCTGTACACGCACACGAAGAAGGAGAGCCTCGGTCAGGCCGGGCGCTGGCAGTCGCCCTACCACGACACGATGGTCGACCACGACAAGAACGTCGGCCAGATGCTCGACCTTCTCGATGAGCTCGGCCTCGCCGAGGACACGTGCGTCATGTACTCGACCGACAACGGGCCGCACCGCAACTCCTGGCCCGACGGCGGCATGACGCCGTTCCGCAGCGAGAAGAACACCAACTGGGAGGGCGCGTTCCGCATTCCGTTGCTGGTGCGCTGGCCGGGCAAGATCAAGGCCGGCAGCGTGTCGAACGAGATCGTCCAGCATCACGACTGGTTCCCGACCTTCCTCGCCATGGCCGGCGAGCCTGACATCCTGGAGAAGGCCAAGAAGGGCTACCAGGCGATCGGGCGCACCTACAAGAACCACATCGACGGCTACAACCTCCTGCCGTACCTGACCGGCAAGGAGAAGGAAAGCCCGCGGAAGGGCTTCGTCTACATCAGCGACGACGGGGACATCATCGCTCTCCGCTACGACAACTGGAAGATGACGTTCATGGAGCAGCGCTGCCACGGCACCCTGCAGGTATGGGCCGAGCCGTTCACGCGGCTGCGGCTGCCGAAGATCTACAACCTGCGGACCGATCCGTACGAGTTCGCGGATGTCACCTCGAATACCTACTACGAGTGGTTCATCCGCCACGCCTACATCGTCTATGGCGCGCAGTTCATCGCCGGCCAGTTCGCTGCCACGTTCAAGGACTTCCCGCCGATCCAGAAGCCGAACACCTTCACGATCGACGATGCGATCAAGGCGATGCATAGCGTGGCGACAGGCGGCTGACGCGGTCGGCCGGGTGGCGAGTGCGTCTCGCCGCCCGGCTCAGCGCAGCCGTTGTGATCTGGAGTGATTGATGATGGGCGACCAACCCCGGCAACCCCATGGTCTTGAGGTGAGGACGACCTCGGACAGCCATTTCGCGTGGATCCGCACCCGCTTGAGCCTTGAGCGCACGATGATGTCATGGGTGCGGACCTCGGTGGCGCTGATCGGCTTCGGCTTCACGATCGTGCAGTTTTTCGAGCGCCTGCACGGGATGGACGGCACTGCCGCGGCGCTTCGGCCGCAAGCGCCCCGGTATCTGGGGCTCACGCTCATCGCGGCCGGGGTGCTCGTGCTGCTCATCTCGATCTTGCAGTACCGGAAGGTGGCGCGGTACCTGTTGAGCAAGGAGTTTGAGCCCATCGCCGGCTTGGGCGAGGTGGTCAGGCATACGCCTCTTTATGTCATCTCGATCGCGATGATCTTCATCGGGCTGTTCGCGTTCGGGGCAGTGTTCCTCCGCGCGGTGTAGCGGTCGTCGGCCGGAGAAGGTTCATGGAGATCAACTCGCCGACGCAGGACGAGACGCTTGTCAGGAGTTCGCCGTCCGCCCGGCAAGCCGCCGGCCGAGGGCATGGTCTGGATTCCGGGCGGGACCTTCCTGATGGGCTCGAATGATCCACTACCCCGAGGAAGCGCCCGCGCACAAGGTATCGGTCGACGGGTTCTGGATGGATCGGCACACCGTCACGAACCGCGCAGTTCCGGCAGTTCGTCGACGCGACGGGGTACGTGACGCTCGCCGAGCGGCCGGCCGACCCGGCGGACTATCCCGGCGCGAAGCCCGAAATGCTCGCGCCCTCGGCGGTGGTACGTTCCGGAAGATCGACGGGCCCGGTCGATCTGCGCAATCAGCACAACTGGTGGACGTACATGCGGGGGCCGAACTGGCGCCATCCGCGCGGACCCGGCAGCTCGCTCCAGGGGCTGTGGAAGCATCCGGTCGTCCACGTCGCGCTTCGAGGACGTCGAAGGCGTACGCGAAGTGGGCGGGAAAGGCGCTGCCGACGGAAGCCGAGTGGGAGTTCGCCGCACGCGGCGGGCTCGAGGGTGCGGAGTACGCGTGGGGAGACGAGTTCACGCCCGGCGGGAAGTCCGATGTGCAACACACTGGCAGGGCGAGTTCCCATGGCAGAACCTGCTGACCGACGGCTACGAGTGGACCGCTCCGGTCGGCTCTTTCGCGCCGAACGGCTACGGGCTGTACGAGATGGCGGGCAACGTCTGGGAGTGGACGACGGACTGGTACCAGGACCACGGCAAGATCGAGCACGCGTGCTGCACACGCACAACCCGCGCGGCGGGGAGCAGGACCGGAGCCACGAACCGCGCGTGCCCGACGTTCAGCGTCCCGCGAAAGGTGATGAAGGGCGGGTCGTATCTCGTGCGCGCCGAACTACTGCCGGCGCTACCGGCCGGCGGCGCGCATGGCGCAGCCGGTGGACACGTCGATCGGCCACCTCGGATTCCGCTGCATCGTGCGTGTCGCAAGCGCTTCATGACAATCGCAATCGCCCAGGGAGGCACGCTGGAAGAGCTTCTTGCATCACATCGACACATTACGTGGCGCTCGATGCTCGAGCCGCCAAGTCGCAAGTCGCGGTCGCAAACGACCGATAACCGAAAGGAGTAAGGCATGGCAAAGACGGACAAACCCAATATCCTCATCCTCTGGGGCGACGACATCGGCATCTGGAACATCAGCCATTTCAGTCGCGGCATGATGGGATACCGGACCCCGAACATCGATCGCATCGCGAAAGAGGGCGTGACCTTCACCGACTACTACTCGCAGCAGAGCTGTACTGCCGGCCGCGCGTGCTTCATCTGCGGGCAGAACCCGATCCGCACCGGCCTCACCAAGGTGGGCATGCCCGGCGCGACAGTCGGATTGCAGAAGGAAGATCCGACCATCGCCGAATTGCTCAAGCCTCTCGGCTATGCCACCGGCCAGTTCGGAAAGAACCACCTCGGCGATCGCGACGAATTCCTGCCGACCGTGCACGGCTTCGACGAGTTCTTCGGCAATCTCTATCACCTGAATGCGGAGGAAGAGCCCGAGCTTCCCGACTACCCGAAGGACCCCAAGTTCAAGAAGCAGTTCGGCCCGCGCGGCGTGCTCGAGCTGCAAGGCCGACGGCAAGGGCGGGCAGACGATCGAAGACACCGGGCCCCTGACCAAGAAGCGCATGGAGACGATCGACGAGGAGATCACCGACCGGGCGATGGCGTGGATGGAAAAGCAGGCCAAGGCGAGCAAGCCGTTCTTCCTCTGGTACAACGCGACGGCCATGCACTTCCGGACGCACGTCGCCCAGAAAAATCTGGGCAAGAGCGGCCAGGATCCGTACAGCGATCGGATGGTCGTCCACGACGAGCAGATCGGCATGATGCTCGACAAGCTCGACGAGCTGGGCATCGCCGACAACACCATTGTCATGTACTCGACCGACAACGGACCGGAGAACGACACCTGGCCCGACGGCGCCACCACCCCGTTCCGCGGCCAGAAGGATTCCAACTGGGAAGGCGGCTGGCGTGTGCCATGCTTCATGCGCTGGCCGGGGAAGATCAAGCCGGACTCGGTACTGAACGGGATCGTCTCACACATCGACATGTTCCCGACCTTGCTGGCGGCCGCCGGCAATCCGGACGTGACCAAGCAACTCCTCGATGGCTGCACGGTGGACGGAAAGAAATTCAATGTCCATCTCGACGGCTACAACATGATTCCCTACCTGACCGGCCAGGTGAAGGAAACCCCGAGACCCGGCATCATCTACTTCAGCGACGATGGGGAGGTCATCGCGGTGCGGGTCGGCGACTGGAAATTCAATCTGGCCGTGCAGCGCGCCAATACGATGAGGCAGTGGGCCGAGCCGTTCGTCAAATTGCGGCTGCCGTACATCATGAGCATGCGTCGCGACCCGTTCGAGCGCGCTGAATACAACTCGAACACCTATCTGGACTGGATGGTCGATCACGTGCCTCAGATCTACCTGATGCAGGCATTCGTGGCGCAACAGATCGAAGGGTTCGCCAAGTTTCCGCCGAGGCAAAAGCCCGCTTCGTTCAATCTGGACGCAGTGCTGGCGCAGGTGTCGAGTCACGGACACGGCTGACGCGCCGAGACCTGGTCTTGACGGCGGCAAGGCACGCGTACGCGATTCGGCAATTCGCCGCCCGATGTGAACCGGCCCATGCAGGAGACCCTTCCCTGCATGGGTTCCTTTCCTCCACGTCAGGTATCGTGAAAATCCACGAATCACGAGGCGCGGATGCCGCGAGCGTTGGGGAGGATGTGCGCGCGTTTTACGAGCGTCATCCCTATCCACCCCCAGTCGACAGCCTCGAGAAATATCGACGGCTCGGGCAGGACCGGCAGAAACGCCGGGCGGACTATCACCTCTTCTGGCCCGCAAGACCCTATCGGGAGGACCAATCCATCCTCATTGCCGGCTGCGGGACATCTCAGGCGGCCAAGCATGCCTTGCGTTGGCCCGCGGCTCAGGTTACCGGCATCGACTTCAGCGCAACCAGTGTGCGCTGTACCGAGGAGCTCAAGCGGAAATACAGCTTGAACAATCTCCAAGTCCGCCAGCTTCCCATCGAGCGGGTAAGCGATCTGAAAATGAGCTTCGATCAAATCATCTGCACCGGGGTTCTCCATCATCTCGCGGAGCCCGATGCGGGGCTCAGCGCTCTGCGCGGTGTGCTCAAGCCGGACGGCGGAGCGATGCATCTCATGGTGTACGCGCCTTACGGGCGGACTGGCATCTACATGCTGCAGGAGTTCTGCAGACGAATCGGCATCGGCGCCACCGATGGAGAAATTCGGGATCTCATCGATGCGCTCGAGGCGCTGCCGCCTGGACATCCGCTGCAAAACCTTCTTCGCGAGGCGCCCGACTTCCGGAACGAGTCGGCGCTCGCCGACGCGCTGCTGCATCCGCAGGACCGCGCCTATTCGGTGCCGCAGTTATTCGATTTCATCGAAAAGGCTGGACTGACATTCGGCCGGTGGCTGAAACAAGCACCCTACACCCCTCATTGTGGAGTCGTAGCAAGGATCCCGCAGGCCTCCCGGCTGGCACAGCTTTCCCCCGCCGAGCAGTACGCTGCGGTCGAACTATTTCGCGGCACGATGGTTCGCCATAGCGTGATTGCTTATCGAGACGATAGCCCTGACGGTGCGCAACCGATAAGTTTTGCCGGGGAGGCCTGGCTCGACTATGTGCCGCTTCGAATGCCGGACACGATCTGTGTTCAAGAGCGGTTGCCGCCGGGGGCGGCGGCCGTTCTTATCAACCCGACACACGTCTACCGGGATTTGATCATGCCAATCGATTCGACAGAAAAGGGCTTATTCGATGCCATCGATGGGAACCGTAGCATCGGAGACATAGTGGAAAGAACGTTCCCATCCTCAAATACGAAACCGCGGCTCGACGTGGTCCGTACCTTCTTTGAAAACCTCTGGCACTACGATCAGGTCGTGTTCGACGCGTCGCGGTGCCGTGCACGAGGAGAGGAAGCCTAAAGATGTCGGAGATTCAGGAAATCTTGACCCGATTCTGGGACCAATTGATCGCGCAACCGAGCGGGCCGTTGGCGTTTCGCTTGATCCTCCAGCCCCTCATGGCGGCTATCCTGGCCGTTCTCGACGGATTGAAAGATGCGCGGACCGGCCGGCCACCTTTCTTGCGGACCATCCTGTCCGATCCATCCCAGCGGGCTGCCTACCTTCGCGAAGGACTGAAAAGAGTAAGCAGAGTCATCGTCTTTGCGTTCGTGATGGACGCGATCTATCAGTACCTTGTTTTGCGCACGTTTTATCCAGTAGAAGCGCTGGTCACCGTGTTCGTGCTCGCGGTTCTTCCTTACTTGGTGATTCGCGGCCCCGTCGACCGCATCGCGCGACGCCGGCAACAACGATCACATCCTCGTTGAATCCTCGTATCGCGCAGCGTCGCGATCCCGCAGCGTGTCGTAGATCGGCCGGCCGCCAAGCAGCGCCGGTACAGCAAGGGCACCCGCGCAAGCGGTGAGGAGCGGCACAAACAAGGTCGTTGCGCCAGTCATCTCGACCACCAGCGCGATGCCGGTCAGCGGCGCGCCCACCACCGCCACGAACAGCGCGCCCATGCCGACCGCTGCAAGAGCCGCCAGCGGCGGCGTCAGCGCCGGGATCGTGGACTCCAGGCCCCTGCCGAACAGCAATCCTGCCGCGGCGCCAATGACGAGCAATGGCGCGAACAAGCCACCCGGAAGTCCAGGTGCATAAGACAGCGGCCCGAGGACAAAGCGCACCGCGAAGAGGATCGCGATCGTGACGAACGTGTCGCTGCCGTCCAGCATTGCCTGTACCTGAGACTCGCCTCCCCCTATCACCCCGGGCGCAAAGAATGCCAGCAGGCCGAACACCCCCCCGACCACCGCCGCCTGCATCTCCGGCCGAACGCGGAGCATTCGATCCGAGATATCCAGCCCGGCGACGACCATGCGGCTGTAAACCATCCCCAACGCACCCATGACCACGCCGAACACGAGGAACAGGAAGTACCCAGGGAACAGGTCGACTACGATAGGCGGCACCGCAAACACGAGACGATCGCCGATCAACGTGCGCATGATCACCAACCCGCCGCTGCACGCTGAAAGCGTTGCGACTGCGACGCGCAATTCGAAGCGGCGCAGCAGTTCCTCAAAGACGAAGATGACGCCTGCGAGTGGCGCATTGAACGCGGCGGCCAGCCCGGCGCCGGCGCCCGCCGCAAGCAGCGCTCGATGGTCCCCCGGACGCAGCTTGAATATGCGTGCCCAAGCTTGCCCAATGGTCGCGGCCATTTGCACCGTGGGCCCTTCGCGGCCGAGCGCCAGTCCCGCGCCCAGCGCCAACACTCCCCCAACGAACTTGACTGGCAACACGGCGGGATTCAGCGAGGCCGCGCCGCCACGTATGATCGCTTCGACACGCTGTACGCCGCTGCCAGACGTCTCGGGCGCATAGCGTCCGACAAGCCATCGGGCGACAAAGGCAGCGCCAGCGGCAACGAACATGCGGCACAAGCCACCCCAATGCCGGAGTGCGATGCGCCCAGTCGACTAGGAATCCACGAAACTGCTCCGCGGCAACGAGCGCGAGATTGAACGCGCTTCCGACTAGTCCCGCCAGCGCGCCAACCGCGAGCCCGCTCGCGACCAGCGCCAATAGCCGGGAACGATCTTCTTCTAAATCATCGCGCGGCGAGGCGGGTGGACTTTTCGGCATTTGGAATCATGTGCGGTGTTCCTCTCCCGCGATTGTCCGGCCATTTACAAGGATTCGGGTAATGCTTAGTTGATAGTCTGCGCCGGATCAGCTGGGAAATCGCCCCCACGCGTCGCCGGCGCTAATATAACCGCAGACCGTGCCAGAACGCTCTCTGCGCCGCGACGAAACGCAACAGCAATTGCTGCGTTCTTCGTCGGTACGCTGACCGTCGCTGGCGCAATCTTCTTGATTCTCGACTTGAATCGGCCATATAGTGGGCTAATGCAGATCTCTAGCGCGCCGATCAGGAACGCGCTGATGCAGATTGGCCCCTGACTGACCGATGGAGCATTCGCTGGGTCTTGCCGCCCATTACCTCGGACTTGCGCTCGAAGCGCTTGCGCTCCTGGTCATCGCCATCGGCGGCGTCGAGGCCGCGATCGGCGTCGTACGGCTCTTGCTGCGCCGGCACGCGAGCGAGGCGGAGAGGCGCGGTCTTTGGCTGGGGTTCGCGCACTGGCTCGTGGCGGGTCTCACGTTTCAGCTCGCTGCCGACATCGTGCACACGACCGTGACTCCGGGATGGGATGAGATCGGCCGCGTCGCTGCGATCGCGGCGATCCGCACGTTTCTCACCTTCTTTCTGGATCGCGATATCGAGCTGGAGCGTAGGCGAACGGACGACGACAATGCAAAGCGCCCCTGACGGCATCTCGCTGGTCTCGTATGGCCAGCTCTTCACGCTGCTCTTCGTGACGCTAGGGCCGCTCAAAATCGTCGGCCCCTTCGCGCACCTTACGCGCGAAGCGGACGAGACGAGGATGAGGCAGATCGCGGTCCGTTCGTTCCTGATCGCCATGGGTGCGGCAGTGGTCGGCGGATTCGCAGGTCGCGCGCTGATCACCGGCTGGAGCATCCCGGTTTCCGCTGTGCTTCTCTCGGGTGGCATCATCTTCATGCTTATCGGCCTGAACGTCATGCTCGAGCAGTACCAGCCTGCGCACGCGCCACCGCCGCCGCTTTCGCCGGAACCGATAGCCGCGGCCATGCGCATCACGTTTCCGATCGTCGTGACCCCGTACGGCATCGCGGCGCTCATTGTCGTGCTGGCCAACAGCCCCAATGCGGAGCGCACAGCCGCGATCCTCCTGATCCTGCTCGGAGTCATGGTGCTGAACCTCCTTGCGATGGTCTATGCGCGCCGGATCATGGGCGGTGTCACCGTCATGATCCTGCAGATCGTCGGTGCAGTGCTGGGCGTGCTTCAGGTCGCGCTCGCGATCGAGATGATCCTCGTCGCGCTACGGCAAATGAACATCATCAAAGGGTGATCCCATGGACGAACATCTCAAAGCACGGATCACGTCGCAGGCCGATTCGGCGACCATCTCGACCGAGCTCGCGTCCCGACGTACCGGAATGTCCTTCCAGCGCACGCGCATGAGCGCCGATCGTACCCTGATGTCGGTGATCCGGACCTCGTTGTCGCTGATCGGCTTCGGCTTCACGCTGTTCCAGGTGTTCCAAAAGCTCCACGAGTCGAACGTCCTGAAGAGCGGCAAGGCGCCGCTTCACTTCGGCCTCACGCTGGTCGTGCTGGGGGTTGCGATGCTCGTGGTCGGCATCGGCTACCACGTGTCTTTCATGTACGGGTTGCGCCGGGAACGTGCGCAACTGAAGGCGGACGGGCTCATCCATGCCGAGAGCCAGTTTCCCCTTTCGCTTACGCTGACGGTGGCCATCCTGCTGCTCGGGATCGGCTTGCTGGCGATAGTGAGCATGGTGTTCGGCGTAGGACCCTTCGGTTGAGGCTTCTCCGCAATTTCAATGTGAAAAGCTTCCTCCATAGGCGCGGCATTGCGCTGGCTCTGATCGTACTGGTGATGTACCTCATCGCGATCACGCAGGGAGCGGTTTCCTACACCATGACTATCGGCCAGTTGAAGGGCCGTCTGTGGCACGGTGTCGATCTGTTCACATTCACTCAATACTCCATCCGCGGCATCCTTCTGCTGGTGATGACCGCGCTGTGGTTATTGGACCGCAAGCGCGCGCTGTTGCGAGTCATCGTCGTCGCCAACAGCTTGTTCACGGTTGTTCTGCTCATCAACACGGGTTTCCTTATGGCACTCCTGGCCGGACTGTCCTCGCGCGCAGTGGGCGCATTGATCGCCGAAGTCCTGCTAATGGCCGTCTCGAACATCCTTATATTCTCCATCTGGTACTGGGTCATCGACCCGCCGGGTGTGATCGAGGACCAGCCCGACCAGCAACCGTGGGCTTTCCTCTTTCCGCAGCGTGGCAGCGTCGTACCGCAATACGAGTCATGGATTCCTCGTTATGGCGATTACGTCTTCATTGCCTTCACGACCAGCTTTGCGTTTAGCCCCACCGATGCGATGCCGCTCACTCGAACCGCCAAGATGCTGATGCTGATGCAGTCGGCCATTTCCGTGGTCACCCTGACCGGTATCGCTGGCAGCGCGATCAACATCCTCGCCGGGTCTGGTTGATTCGAAGACGCCTGGAGTGCCCGTGCGATATGTCAGGTTTGAAGACAATGGCCTCAGTCTTGCCGACGACGCCACGCTACCCTCGCCGCGGCTGCTTCACCGCGGGACGCAGATGGCCACCGAGCCAGAGACCTGCCTCCACAAGCAAGAACCCGACGACCATGCTCAGCACGAGATAGGCAATGGCGCTGGCCTGCTCGGCAGGGTTGACCAGCATCTGGTCCGTCGCCCAGATAAATGAGCTGAACGTGGACAGGCCACCCATGATGCCTGTCGTAAGCAACAGCTTGCCAACGGAACCAATCACACCGCCCGGGACCGTCAAGGCCGACAACACGCCGATCAGCAGGGCCGCCGTCATGTTTGCGATGAAGATCGGCATCGGGAAGCCGCCGGGCAGATCGGCAACCGCCAGCATCAGCAACTCGCGTACAGCCGCGCCGATCCCGCCGCCTATGAGCACGAGAAGCCCGTCTCTAAGCATGATGAGCCTCCCCCTTATCTGAGCAATTTGGCTGTAATTGCGCCGAGTGCGGCAGCGATTAGACCCGCAGCCACCGAGCCAACGCAGTAGTACAGCGCCCACCCGCGCTTCCCGTTGTTGTACAGATTGGCCGTGTCGAGTTGATAGCTGCTAAAGGTGGTAACCGCCGAGCACACCGGTCAGTACGAATGCCGTTAGCTGACTCCCGTGGCGATCTTTCCAGTCGACATAGAACAGAGTTGACAAGAATCCCATCATAAAAGCGCCACTCACGTTGATGAGAAGTGTACCCAGCGGGAATGCGCTCCCCTTATGGTGTTCACCGACACCTAGACCAACCAGCCAGCGCATTGCCGAGCCGATTGCGCCTCCGACAAAGACCAGTGCTCCGGCAACCGGATCGTTCATGGAGTTTCTCCAGTCAGGTGCGTCGGCAATCAAACCGGATCCTGCCGACCGAAGAGACGTTGGATTTACGCACATCGCTGCAACGCCGAGCAAGCGACATGCTTTCGACCGTAGGTCGCTGCGACGATTCATACGCCTCTGCAGAAATCGACGACGCGACGAGTCGAGGGGCAAGGCGATGGCAGTATCGGTAGCGCTTTGCACAATGAGCGACGGACGACGCACATGCTAGGATACAAGCGCTCGCGCCGCCACTCCTCGAGCTTTGGATAGACGGTCCTGGAGAAACGTCGGGTGGACTCCTTCCAAGGATCTGCACAAATGACCTTGCGCCTCCCCGCGATCGCGGTGCTTGTGCTTCTCTCTTCCGATCTTTGTCAAGGCGCCACTGCCTACGTTCCCAACGAAGGCAGCGGGACGGTGAGCGTGATCGATACGGCAACCGACAAGGTTACCGCCACCCTCAAGAACGCCAAGAAGCCCCGCGGGATCGCCGTCGCGAAAGACGGATCTCGTCTCTACCTGTCGGACCAGATCGCCAACGCCCTGGTCGTCGTGGATCCCGGCAAGTCGGCGACGATAGCCACCATCGCACTCGGAAGGTCGCCCGAAGCGATCTATCTCTCGCCCGACGGCAAGTGGCTGTCTGCCGCCATCGAGGAGGACGATCAAGTGTTCATCATCGACACGGCCAAGCTCGCCATCGATCGCAAGATCAAGACGAAAGGCAAGAATCCGGAGCATGCCGTGTGGAGTCCCGACGGCAAGTGGCTCTACGTGAGCGCCGAGGAAGCGGACAGCGTCGATATCGTCGACGTTGCAAAGGGCGAGGTGGTCAAATCGGTCAAGGTCGGCGATCGGCCACGCGGAATCGGCTTTCTGCCCGATGGCAGCCGCGCCTACGTCGCCGCCGAGAACGCCGACATGGTCAATGTGTTCGATACCGCGACGCACGACATCGTTGCGCGCATCAAAGCGGGGAGCCGCTCCAATGGGGTGCTCGTCCATCCCGACGGCAAGCGAGTATTCGTCACGTCAGGCGGAAAAGGCTCCGTGCAAGTCATCGACACCGCGACCAATACCATCGTCCGCGAGATCGCCGTCGGAAGAAGGCCCTGGAACATGGGGCTCACGCCGGATGGAAAGAAGCTCTACGTCGCCTGCGGGCGCTCCAATTGGCTGTGGTGTTGGATACCGACACCTATGCAAAGATCGCCGAGATTCTGGTCGGCGATTTGCCGTGGGGCGTCGCGATCTGGTGAAGGCAGTGCCTCACTGGAAGTCGTAGCGCAACCCGGCCCAAACCATCCTCGACGCGCCCGGTGAGTAGAAGGCCGCGTGGGCGATCGGACCTTCGCCGGCGTCGACGCCAAGAGGCCTACGACGCTCTCCACACGTTAGCGCATTGTCGGGCGATCCCGATGGGCACGAGTGCCTTGCCAGCATCGTCGGCCCCTGCGGTGGCACCGGACTGAACCAAAGACTAGTTTCCGGTACATGCGTTGGCGGTAACAATGACCGCGTGCTCGAATGGCCAATGCTATCGGCGGCCGCGGCGCATGAACGGGACGTCCCGTATCAACCTGGAGGTACGACATGAATCTGCGAAGAGTCGGGCCGGAGCTTCGTTGCGCCCGGAAGCTCGGCTGCGTAGGGGATATCGTCGCGTGGGCGGCCCGAAAGGGTTCCCCGCTTTCCTTCAGGAGACCCACATGAACGGCGTTGCACATTTCAATGCGGTCGCGAAACTGTGTTGGCAGCGCTGCTGCTCCTTGCCGGCCAAGCGCTTGCGCAGGGCGATCCCCTCCCCTCGTGGAACGAAGGTGCGGCGAAGAAAGCCATCGTCGACTTCGTGCAGGCGACGACGACGCAGGGCGGCGCGCAATTCGTGCCGCCGGCGGACCGCATCGCTACCTTCGACCAGGACGGCACGCTGTGGGTCGAGCACCCGATCTACACGCAGGTGATGTATGTCCTCGAACGCGTGCCCGCGCTGGTGAAGGCCAAGCCCGAACTGGCCAAGGTCGCTCCCTACTCGACCGTGCTCGAGCTCCTGAAGGGCGACCGCGCGGCAATGGAGAAGCTGACGGAGGCCGATCTGTTCAAGCTCCTCGCGGCCACGTCGACCGGCATGTCGGTGGAAGTGTTCCAGGCCGAATCGAAGAAGTGGATCGCTGAGGCGAAGCACCCGCGCTGGAAGAAGCCGTACACGGAATTGACGTATCTACCGATGCAGGAAGTGCTGAAGTACCTGCGCGCGAACGGTTACAAGACTTATATCGTCACGGGGGGCGGGCAGGATTTCGTGCGCGTGTACGCGGAGGCTACTTATGGCGTACCGCCCGAGCAGGTCGTGGGCACCGCTGGCGGTACGAGCTACGGGTACGCCAAGGACGGCAAGCCGTTCCTGACCAAGGACCCGAAGCTCCTGCTCAACAACAACAACGCGGGCAAGCCCGAGGGCATTCATCTGATGATCGGGCGGCGACCCTACGCGGCATTCGGCAACTCGACGGGCGACCGGCAGATGCTGGAATACACGAAGGCCGGTGATGGCGCGCGGCTCGCAATGCTGGTGCTGCACGATGACGCGCAAGCGCGAATACGCATACGGACCCGCGCAGGGCCTACCCGCGACCAAAGTCGGCGCCTTCACGCAGGCGCTGAACGACGAAGCGAAGAAGCAGGGCTGGATCGTCATCAGCATGAAGGACGACTGGAAGAAGATCTTCGCCTTCGACCCATAGCCGCAATATCTCCACAAAACTCGCTGCATTCGCAAGGAACCTTCATGAGAGCGCACTTCGCACTGTTCGCATTGGTCACGTGCTTCGCGCGTCGGCATTTGCCCACCCGCAGAGCCCACCCGCTTCGCTTCCCCAATATTCCCCCAATGACAAACAAAGCGACCCTATCGATGATCAAGGCACACTCCGATCGCATGCATCCTACTAATGAACCCCCGGTCGGCAGACCGCAACGCGTGCGGGACGAGTGCGCTGGGCGATCCGAAATGGCACCTTGGGCGCTGGCCACGTTGCTTGCTTCATCGCTCGCGCTGCCGGCGCATGCCCAGATGAGTGCCGAAGAACTCGCCAAACTGGCGCAAAATCCCGTCGGCAATTTGATCAGTCTTCCCTTCCAGAACAACACCAACCTGAATTTCGGGCCGGAGAAGGGCACCCAGAACGTACTCAACATCCAGCCGGTCATTCCGATCTCGATCAGCAGTGAATGGAACATCATCACGCGGACCATTCTGCCGGTGATTTCGATGCCGTCGCTGGCGCCGGGGGACAGCCGCACCAACGGCATCGGCGACACGGTGTTCACGGCGTTCCTGTCTCCCGCCAATCCTGGCCGGTGGATCTGGGGCGCTGGACCGGTCGTCCAGTTGCCAACGGACAGCAACTCGGAGCTCGGCAACAAGAATTGGGGTCTCGGCCCTTCATTCGTGGTGCTTCATCTCGACAAGGGCAGCCCGTGGGTGTACGGGGTGCTGATGAACAATGTTTGGTCGCTGACGAGTGACAAGCGCGGCGGCTCGTACAACAATGGCCTGATCCAGCCGTTCGTGAATTACAACTTCGCAGGCGGTCTGTATCTAACGAGCGCGCCGATCCTTACGGTCGAATGGAAGGCCGACAGCGGCCAGCGGTGGACCGTACCGATAGGTGGCGGCGTCGGCAAGATCTTCCACTTCGACAGGCTGCCTGTGAACACCCAGCTCTCGGCGTACTACAACGTGGTCAAGCCCGATTTCGGCGCCAACTGGCAGATCCGGGTGCAGGTGCAACTGATGTTCCCCAAATGATGTTCCCCAAATGACTCCCCATTTGTGCACAAGATTGCATCCTTCGACGTCGACTCGCCGTCATAGTCACCAGATGGGATGCAGCGCGCAGTTGACCGGCAGATAATGGAATACACGAAGGCCGGTGATGGCGCGCGGCACAGGGCCTGGATCGTCATCAGCATGAAGGACGACTGGAAGAAGATTTTCGCCTCCGAGTAAACGTAACTGAGCGTAACTGAGCGTAGCTGAGCGCAGGCAAGCAGGCGAAGTTCGTCTCCCGACACGAACCCCCGAGGACCGTGACCATGCCACGACACCGATTCCACCGATTCGCCGCGGCCGTGCTGGCTGTTTGCGCGGGACTGACATTCAGTGTGGTTCCGACACAAGCGGCAGCTCAGAAACCCAACATCCTCGTCATCTGGGGCGACGACATCGGCCTCGACAACATCAGCGCCTACAACCTCGGCATCATGGGCTACAGGACGCCAAACATCGATCGCATCGCGAAGGAAGGCGCCCTCTTCACCGACTCCTATGCGCAGCAGAGCTGCACGGCAGGCCGCGCATCGTTCATCCTGGGCCAGCATCCGTTCCGCACCGGGTTTGCTCACGATCGGCATGCCGGGCTCACCACAGGGGATTCCCGAGTGGGCGCCCACCATTGCCGACCTGCTTGAAGGCGCAAGGCTACGCCACCGGCCAGTTCGGAAAGAACCATCTCGGCGACCGCGACACCCATTTGCCGACGGTGCACGGCTTCGACGAGTTCCTCGGCAACCTCTATCACCTCAATGCGGAGGAGGAGCCTGAGACCTACTACTACCCGAAGGATCCCGCATTCAGAAAGCAGTTTGGCCCGCGCGGCGTTCTTCACACGTGGTCGGACGGCAAGGGCGGGCAGAAGATCGAAGACACCGGGCCGCTCACCCGCGCCGCATGCCGACCGTCGACCACGAGATCTACGACGCCGCGAACAAATTCATGCGACTCGCAGGCGAAGGCACAAGAAGCCATTCTTCATCTGGTTCAACACCACGCGGATGCACGTTTGGACGCACCTCAAGAACTCCGCGCGAGGGACGCACCGGAATCGGCCTCTATCCCGACGGCATGGTGGAGCACGACGACATGGTCGGGCGGGCTGCTCAAGCGGCTCGATGAGCTCGGCATCGCCAACAACACCATCGTCGTCTACGGCACCGACAACGGCGCGGAGACGGGAACCTGGCCGGACGGCGGAACCATGCCGTTCCATGGCGAGAAGGGGACGACCTGGGAAGGCGGCTTCCGCGTGCCGATGCTCGTGCGCTGGCCGGGCGTGATCAAGCCGGGCACGATCGTCAACGAAATCTTCTCACAGGAAGACTGGCTGCCGACGCTGCTCGCCGCCGCCGGCGAACCTAACATCGTCGAGAAGGTCAAGACCGGCTATGAGGCCAACGGCAAGACCTGGAAGATTCACCTCGATGGTTACAAATTCCTGCCGTACTTCAAGGGCGAGGACACCGAAAGCGCCGCGCGAGGAGATCTTCTATTTCGGCCAGGGCGGCGACCTCGAATGCCGTCCGGTGGAAAGACTGGAAGGTGAATTTCGCCGTGCACGAACGACAACATCGCGACCGGCGGTCCGCGACGTGCCGGGCTGGCCGGTCCTCGTCAACCTCCGCGCCGATCCCTCCGAAAAGGCGCCGCACGAATCGGGCCTGTATCTGCGCTGGTACGCGGACAACATCTGGCTCTTCGTGCCGGTGCAGCAGAAGCTCAAGGCATTTCTCACCACGCTGCCACAGTATCCCTTCCAGCAAGGCAGCAACCTGAACGCCGCCAACATCAACTACAACTCGATCCAGGCGATGCAAGCGATGAAACGCTTGCAACAGCTCGAGACCCTGTCGCCACCGCGGAACTGATCGACGTCCGGGGGGGCATCGTGGGCGATCACCCGGCATTCTGGCTATTGGTCGCGGCCGTCGTCGCGCCTCTGATCGCCGAGATACCGCTCGGTTTCAAAATCCCGGTCGTCGTGCTGGAGGTGCTGCTGGGCATCGCGTTGGGACCGCATGGCCTGGGCGTGCTGCATTTCGACGGTCTCGTTTCCGCGATGTTCGCCTTCGGAATGGCCGCGACCTTGTTCATGGCCGGCATGGAGCTCGAATGGGACAGGATCCGCGGCCGCCCGCTGGTGCTGGCCGCTAGCGGTTGGGTCCTTTCCCTACTACTGGCGCTCGCCGTCGTCGCGGTCCTGCACGTCGTACCGTACGTCGACGCGCCATTCATGGTGGCGCTGGCGCTCGCCACGACCAGCCTTGGCGTCCTGCTGCCCGTGTTTCGCGACAGCGGGCACCTCGACACGCGCTTCGGCCGCCTGTTTCTTGCCGCGGGCACGGTCGGCGAAGTCGGTCCGATCGTCGTGATGTCGGTCCTGCTCTCGCATCGGTACAGCACGTTTCAGGAAGTGGGATTTCTGGTGGTCTTTCTCGGCGTCGTTGTCGTCGCGGCGGCCATCGGCATGGCCCGTCAACCGCCGCGACTGCTGGCGTTCCTCAATCGCACGATGCACGCGAGCACGCAGCTGCCGGTGCGGATGTCGCTTCTGCTCGTCGCGGGATTCTTCGTCCTCGCCCAGGAGTTAGGCTTCGAGAGCATTTTCGGCGCGTTCGCCGCGGGGATGCTCGTGGGTCTCGTCACGCGTGGCGAATCCGGGCAGCCGATGCGCGCCAAGATCGATGCCGTGTTCTTCGGCTGGTTCTCTCCGTTTTTCTTTGTCGGCACCGGGATCCGGTTCGACCTTCCGGCCCTGACGCGGGACCTCGAGACCATGATCCTGATCCCGACGTTCCTGCTCCTGTTCCTGCTGGTTCGCGGAGCCCCGGTGATTCTCTACCGAAACGAACTCCAACCGGCGGAGCGGATGCCCTTTATGCTCGCCTCAGGCGTCGCGTCGCTGTCGATCATCGTCGTCATCACCGAGATCGGCTTGCGTGCCGGGAGAATGAGCACCGACATCGCCGCAGCGCTCGTCGGTGCCGCACTGCTGTCGCTGATGATATTTCCAACGATTGCCGGCGTGCTGATGTCCGGGAAGCCCGGAAGGGTCAACGCGGCATGACGCAGCCTAGGCGCGGCAGCGGAGTGACGATAGCGCCGAACATTACTCTCCGGTGGCGAAGGTGAGGGCAACGGCGATCAGCAGGGTAAGAATTATTCCGAGGACGATGCCGCCGATGCGATACGTTCTTGCGCTCGTTACCCAGAACAGCTTTCTGCAGCGGCGACAGTAATAGCGCGATCGCAGCAGCGTAGTAGGCGGCTCATCAAGGTCGCCACGGTACGAACGACGCACGTCGGTGCTGGCGCAGTGTGGGCATATTCTTCGCATGTACAGGTCCGCGCGCAAAAATCGGTCGAAGCGTGCCCGACCCCAGGGCGGCGCGCAAGCGGCGCGTTCCCCCAATGGTACGTCCTCGCGCTCAATAGTTAGCGGGAATCAACGAGCCTGCAGACCGCATCTACTTCTGGCCGGAATATCCTGACCAGACACCGGTCAAGCAAGTGTCGACTCTAGTCCACGACCTGGCACACTATGGCAGTGGCCGACCGATCCTCGATCGTCTACCGGCACACCGTTCCCGGTGCGCGGAACACCTGCCGCGTGATGGACTTGGTCTGCGTCACGGATTTGCTGCCGTCGTTCACCTGATAGGAGAAGGTGGCGGCGTTGCCGTTGGTGAACGTCACCGTGGCCATGCCCACCACCGCGTGCGTCACCGCACCGGGATTGAACGGCACGGCATTGAACGGCGGCCCGGAAGTGCGGATCAGGGACCCCGAGTAGACGTTCGCCCCCACCCTGGTCAGCGTCGCCGACAGCGGCAGGCTCGCCCCGCTGAAGTCATAGGTGAACCAGGTGGCGAAGAGGATGTCGCCCTGGTGCGCGAAATTGATGCCCCACCCCGATTCCCCCCCGCCTGCCGCCCACCACATGTCCTGGTAGTTGGTGGCCAGCGTCAGGTTGCTGAGCCCGCCCCAGACGCACGTCGGCAGCGCCCCGAACACCTGGCGGGTGATCGCCTTGGTCTGCGCGATGCCGTTGACGGTATAGGCGAAGGTGCCGGTGTTGGCGTCGACGAAGGTCAACGTCGCCGAGCCCACGGCCATGCGCTGCACCTGCGCAGGATCGAAGGGCACCGCGTCCAGCGGCGGCCCGGAGGTCTGGTACAGCGTTCCGGAGAAGGTATTGGGCCCGGTCTGGAAGGCGCTCAGCGACAGATTCCAGGCCTTGCCATTGAGATCGTGGGTGAACCAGGTGGCGAAGATCACCTCGCCCTGATGCGCGAAATTGATGCCCCAGCCGGATTCGGATCCGGCCGGCGCGTTCCACCACATGCCCTGGAAATTGAGGGGTGTCGGCGTCACCGTCGCGGGGCCATTGAACGGAACGAGCACATGGTCGTCTCCGCCGCCTGCGACGCTCGTCATGCTCAGCAATTTCGCACGTGCCACCGGGTCGCCGCGAACCTCGGCATCGAGGTAGGTCACTGACCAGGTGAAAATGTCGGCAGTGGAGGGCACGTCGAATGCGTGTCTCACGCCCGTAATCGCAACGAGCTCTCGCGGCCCGGCGAGCCGGTCGATGCCCTGCAATGTCTCGGTGATCGGTGCCGTGGTATCGGACAACCCGCTGATGGCGAGGTAGGACAGCCTCACGCCGTCGAGCCCGTGCTCGAATCGACCGAATGCCGGGTAGACGAATGACCCGAAGTACGGCACATAGCCGACCGCAGCTTTGAGTCGAGGGTCGGCCATTATGCGTGTCCAGGACTGCGTGATCGGCGTCGTCGTCATCCCTGCTCCGGCCATCAGCAGCAGCGACTCGGCGCCCATACTCGCGCCAAAGCCGCCGACCTGCGTTGCATCGACCCGATCGCGCCATTGCGGTTGCGCCAATACAAGATCGAGAGTCGCGGCCAGTGTCACCGGCCGCAGCGCCTGCATCGCCTTGAATTGCTCGAAGGACGTCAAGATACCGGCGATGTTGTCGAGATTCCCCAGCGGCGAGAACGTCGCGTCCGTGTGAAACGGCGCAGCGACGACGTAACCGAAGCTCGCGAACACGGTCAATGCCAGCAGGTAGTCATTCGAAATCGGGCTTCCCCCGTAACCGTGCGAGAACAGCAGCACCGGGAAACGTGTCGTCGCGTTGGGCCACAGCGGCATTTCGCCAGCGCGCAACATGTGCGGAATGGTCTTGCCGGTCGGCAACGCGAAGTCGGGTCGCGGATTGGAGGAGCTCGTCGGATGACAGATCACGACGACGAATGAGAGGGACCCTCCGGCGGACGAGCCGAAAACGTCGCGATTGTCTGGCACGTCGATCGTAACGGTCGGCGTATTCGCTGGGTTCACCAGGAGGTCCGCGGGGCGGCGGTGCGTGCCGTCCGCACGCGGTTCTCCCTCCCAATACGACTGAACGTCCTCACCCGGCCCAAGGCGGCTGAAGTCCTGCAGCACATTGCTGCATTCGACCGCATGGGGCCCCGGCAAAACCAGCGGCGCAAGGGCGACGCCGTAGGCGCGCTCGAAGGGAAGCACCGCGAGCAAAAGCGTGCCACACGCGGTTGCGGCCAGTGTGCCCCACCGGTCAAATCTCATGAGCAATCCCCCAACGAGACGAGCTACGTAGGATCCTTCGCGCCGATTTCCGTTCCTATAAGACGATGTGTGATTTGGTCGTAGGCGTACGGCCTACTCGGATCGCGTGCATAGCATTTCTGCCTTGGCATCGGGAGGATGACGGTCGACGAACGCCTCGGCCGGTTTACCAACCGTGATGTTCTTGGAGCTGCAAAAGGCGTGCAAATACCGCGTTTTGCCGGTCGAACGGGATGGAACCAAGTTCGCAGCGATTGCGCCATTTGCGGTCAACATTTTCAGCCAAGTCCTACAAGCATCCAGACAGGACTGGCGCACGATCCGCTGGTCATTGCCGCGGTGGAGAACGCGAGAGTTCTTTCGAGAGAGTCCTTCGCGGGTTCCGACATCACATTTTTCGAGGAGTCAAGAATGCCTACGGACAAGCAGCTTCACGAATTGCCCAAGAAGGACGTTCGCGGTCGTCCCATCCTGCCCGAAGGCGACAGCAATCTCGACCCGATCACCGGAGAGCCCGGCGCGCACCCGGTCGGAACGGGGGTCGGTGCGACTGGCGGCGCGTTGACCGGCGCGGCAATCGGCGCTGTTGGGGGTCCGGTCGGCGCGGCGGCTGGTGCGCTAATCGGCGCGGTAACGGGCGCGATCGTCGGGAAGGAAGTCGCCGAAGCGATCGACCCCACGGTGGGTGGGAGACCCGAGCAGCATCAGGTCGGCACCGGAATCGGAGGTAGCGGAGGCGCCGTGAGCGGAGCGGCGATCGGTGGCGCGGTCGCGGGTCCGGTCGGCCTGGCGGCGGGAGCGGCGATCGGTGCCGCGGCTGGCGCAATCGCGGGCGAGGGCGCGGCGGAAGTGGTCAATTCCGAACCGACCGACAAGCTCGAAGATCACAACTTGGCGAGCGGCACCGGTGTGGCGGCCGGGGCCCTTGCCGGGTCGGCGGTCGGCGCCATCGGCGGGCCGGTGGGAATGGCTGCGGGTGCGGCTATCGGTTCAGTTGCCGGCGGCATGGCCGGCAGAGGCGCCGGCGAAGCGGTGAATCCCAAGGTCGGTGACGATCTGGCGAACCATAATCTGGGAACCGGCGTTGGCGCAGGGGGCGGCGCCGCAGCCGGTGCGGCACTCGGTGCGGTCGGCGGCCCTCCCGGCATGATCGCGGGCGCGGCCATTGGCGCGGCAGTCGGCGGAGCGGCGGGGAAGGGCGTCGCCCGCGCGGTGAATCCCGCGGCGGAAGACGATTATTGGCGCGGGTCCTATGTGAATGCGCCGTACTACCAGTCCGGGCGAACATATGAGGACTACGAGCCGGCGTACCGGTTGGGCTACTACGGCTGGTCGCGCTACGGCGGCGCGTTCGACCAATCCGAAGGTCGCCTGTCCGATGAGTGGAAATCGATCAAAGGTCAATCGCGGTTGACCTGGAACGAAGCGAAAGAGGCTACGCGAGCCGCGTGGGATCGAGTCGAGCGGGCCATCCCGGGCGACTCGGATCACGACGGCAAGTAAGTAGTCGATCGGGAGCGGGCCGCAGGTCCCTTGCCGGGACCTGCGGCGATGTGGTCAGGCGTCTAAGCACTTTTGTGCGGGCGTCGACAAGGTAAGGGTAAGTGACACGCGGGGATTCCCGCGCATACGGAGACAACCATGAATCGGGATCAAGTCAAAGGTAAGGCCAAGGACATCGCGGGCAAAGTGCAGCAGAAGGTCGGCAAAGTGACGGGCAGCGCATCGCAGCAAGCGAAGGGCGTCGGCAAGCAGATCGAAGGAAAGGTGCAAAAGGGCGTCGGCGACGCAAGTGAGGCGCTGAAGGAAAGCGAAAGGAAGACGCGCCCGTAGCCGGTCGCGCATCGACGTGTCGGCGAGGCACGTCGATGCGCACCCTACGCCGAACAGAGTATGCAACTGGCGCAAATCGGGCCCTTGTTCAAAGACTCCGTCAAGGCGTGGGTCGATGACTACGCGCCCAGCATGGGCGCGGCGCTGGCCTATTACACGATCTTTTCGCTCGCGCCGCTGTTGCTCATCGTGATCGCCGTCGCCGGTCTGGTATTCGGACACGACGCCGTGCGTGGCGAGATCGTCCAACAACTGGGGGGAGTGATGGGCCGCGATGGCGCCACCGCGGTGCAAGGGCTCCTCAAGAGCGCGTCCGAGCCCAAGGAAGGATTCGTGTCGTCGCTCGTGGGTTTCGCACTGCTGATCGTGGGAGCGACGACGGTGTTTGCCGAGTTGCAAAGCGCGCTCGACCGGATCTGGCGCGTTCCGGAAGCGAAAAAGACGAGCGGGTTGTGGAATCTTCTCCGTACGCGACTTCTGTCGTTTGGCTTGGTGCTCGGACTGGGTTTCATGATGCTGATATCGCTCGTGATCGGCGCCGCGCTGAGCGTCTTCGGCAATTGGTACGGTGGCCTCTTCCGTGATTGGAAGGTCGTGCTCTACGTTGTCAACATCGTCGTTTCGCTGGTGATGAGTGCCGCGCTCTTTGCAATGATCTACAAATTCATGCCGCGCGCGCGAATCGCCTGGAGCGACGTGTTGATCGGCGCCGTCGTCACCGCCGTGCTGTTCGAGGTGGGGAAATTTTTCCTTGGGTTGTACCTGGGCAATGCCGGCTTGGCATCAGGCTTTGGCGCCGCCGGTTCGCTCGTGTTGCTGATCGTCTGGGTTTACTACTCCGCCCAGATCTTCCTGCTGGGCGCGGAGTTCACCTGGGTATATGCACGAGCCCACGGCTCGCATGTGGCGAACATCGCCAACCCCGATGCGGCCGCTGCGCAAATCCCTACGCAGAACAAACGAGACGAAGTGCCGGCTCGCGGCGACGAGGTTCCTGTTCTGCTTCGACCCTAGTCCCCAACGGACTCAGGACCGCGTCTGGTCGCCGCGGGTGAGGTTGCCCCGCACAGAGTGAGAGCTCAGCCCCGCTATCAGGCGTTCAAGATCGGCAGGGTCTACGGGCTTCGTGAAGTGCCGATCAAATCCTGCTTCTACCGCGAGGCGCTTGTCCTCTTCCTGTCCCCATCCGGTCAAGGCAACGACAACGATATTCTTGCCCCACCATTCCGCGCGAATGCGGCGGGCGGCGTCGTAGCCGTTCAATCGCGGCATCCCGATGTCCAGCAGGATCATGTCCGGGCGAAACGCCGCCGCTTCCTCCACTGCCTGTACCCCGTCATTCACGGTGCGAACCTCGTTACCCATCAGCCGCAGCACGGAGCTCATGCTCTCCGCGGCATCGCGGTTGTCGTCCGCGACCAGAATGCGGAACGCGCCGGTGTGGGCGCGCCGTTCGCCGTGTTCGTTCGCTGGATGTCCGGAGCGGTACGACCGAAGCCATCGGAAGGCGAACGACGAACTCGGCACCCTTGCCTTGTCCGTCGCTGCGGGCTTCCACGTTGCCGCCATGCATTTCCACCAGTTGCCTTACGAGCGTCAGCCCGATACCCAACCCGCCCTGCGACTTTTCCAGCGACCGGTCGACCTGCGTAAACATGTCGAAAATGGACGGCAGCGCCTCCGGGGGGATGCCGATGCCCGCGTCCCGGACGGTCACGGTAACCTCCCTCTCGCCACGGGTCGACGTCAGCCAGATGTGCCCGCCGCGATCCATGTATTTCGCCGCGTTGTTCAACAGGTTGGAGAAAACCTGAGCGAGCCGCACGGGATCGGCATCGAGATAGATTGGGTGCGGACTCATCGACAGGGTCAATTCATGCCCGGCAGCCGATATCAGTGGCTGCGCGGTGTCCACGGCGCTCTTGATCACCGACGCAAGCTCCACACGCTCCCGGCGCAGGTCGAGCTTTCCGCGGCTGATCCGGCTTACGTCGAGCAAGTCGTCGATGAGCCGCACCATCTGGCCGATTTGGCGTTCCATCATCATGCGGGCCTGCTCGACCGTCGGCCCATTGTTGCCGGCGAGATGGATGATCTGGAGCGCATTGCGTATCGGCGCGAGCGGATTGCGCAGCTCGTGGGCCAGTGTCGCCAGGAACTCGTCCTTGCGGCGATCCGAATCGCGCAATCGCTCGCTTTGCGCCCGCAGCGTGGCCTCGGCGTGGGTAAGGTCGATCAGGTGATTTCGTACCTCATATTGCCGGCGCCGCGCTCGGATCGCGGTTCTGCAAGGCGCTGATCAACGTCGTCACCCGAACGGGCCGCTCCAGGATGGTGACGTTGCCGAGCAGTTGCATCGCCTGAGCCGCCACCGAGGAGTCCGCCCCCGCGCTGATCAACAGGATGATCGGCACTTCCGACCACGGCGGCTGGGACTCCAGAACTTGAGCGAGAGCGTTCGCGTCGCTGGCGGCGACAACTTCCTCGGTCAACAGAATCGCGCCGGCGCCGTCGCCGAGGCTCCGCGCGAGCGACTCGGGATCGGTGTCGACATGGCAGGTCAGGCCAGCGTCCGCGATGATGGTTCGAGTGAGCGCGGCGTCGGCGGGCGTCGGAGCCAGCACCAGCACCCGTTCGGGATCAGTCGTCGGCGCCTGGCTCATTGCGTTCCGTCGCCCCACCGATGGGCCCCACGAATTTCGGAAAGCCGGTCAGTACGCCCTGGAAGTCCCGCACGGGCTCACCGACGGTAACCCCCTTGTCGAACCGCATTTCGCGAATCGTCCGCTCATGCCTGCCGGTCCGTTTCTTGATGACCGAGATCGCCTGCCGCACTTCGCCGAACGCTTCGAAGTAGCGCAGCGATATCACGGCATCGGCGAGGTAGCTTGCATCCAGCGGAACGTAGACATCGGCGCCGACCATCCCGTGCTGCGTCATCAGGAGCAACGTGGTCACGCCGCGCTGGCCAAGATAGGTCAGGAGCTCGTGGATATGCAGCGTCAGGAACCGCTCGCTCGGGGTGGCGTTGAGATAGCCGTTCAGGCTGTCGATCACCACCATCTGCGTGTTCTCGCTCTCCACGGCGGTGCGCATCGAATGCGCGAACTCGCCTGGCGAGAGCTCCGCGGGGTCCACTTGCCGCACGCTCATCCGGCCTTCCCGGATCAGGCCCTCGACGTCCATGCCGAAGCCTGCTGAGCGTTCCATGGATGTCGCAACGCTTTCGTCGAAGAGATAGACCACCGGGTGCTCGCCGCGCTTTGCTGCCGCGATCGCAAATTGGGTCGCAAGCGAGGACTTCCCCGTGCCGGCGGCGCCGATCACGAGTGTGCTCGTGCCCTTCGCGAGCCCACCGCCCAGGAGCGCGTCGAGCTGACCAATGCCGCTCTTGATCGCCTCCCGCGCGTACGGGACCTTGTGCTCGGCAGCGACCAATCGTGGAAACACCTGCAATCCGCCACGCCGAATGACGAAATCATGATAGCCCTCGCTGAACCGGCGACCCCGCATCTTGTTGATCTGCAACTGTCGCCGTATCGAGCCGAACTCCGGAGTTTGCCGTCCGAGGCTGATCACGCCCTGCGCGCTGCTGTGGAGCTGCATGTCGGGAGATTCGCCCATCGTGTCATCGACGAACAGCAACGTCGTTTGCTGGCGGGCGAAATAGCGTTTGAGAGCGAGGATCTGCCGCCGATAGCGCAGCGGGCTCTCGGCCAGCATGCGGAACTCCGAGAGCGAGTCGAGGACCATCCGGTCAGGCTTGATCCGCGCGGCTTCCGCGAGCACGGCTTTCGTCGTCTCGGCGAGCTCGACCTCTGACGGGTGATACATCGTGAGGCGGGCGTCGGGCTTGAGGCTTTCTTCCGAAGCGAGAATTTCGAAGATGTGGATGCCCTCCAGCGACCAGCCGTGAGATTCCGCGGCGGCGCGCAACTCCCTTTCCTCTTCTGCAAGCGTCACGAACATGCAGCGCTCGCCGCGCCTGACGCCTTCGAGCATGAATTGCAGGGCGAGTGTGGTCTTGCCGGAGCCCGGATCGCCGTCGACGAGGTAAAGCCCATGCGGAATCAACCCGCCGCACAAGATCTCGTCCAGTCCCTCGATCCCGGTGGGAACGAGATCGGTTGCGTCGCGCCTGGAATCGTCGGGATTCATGAACTCGTTTCCTTCACTCGACCAGCGCGAATGTGAAGCCGCAATCCGAATGGTCATTGTAGCCCCTTGGGGAGCGGCTGATCTTTCCTGGCAAACGGGGATTCTCAATTGCGACAGTACCCTTCTGATGCCGGCATTTGTGTGCGGTGGCGTACCGAATATTGAACACAAGAAACGTATCGTAGACGCGGGTGGGAGGGATCGCTTTCAATGCAGGCGATTCGATCCCGCAATTCGCGCAATAGCGACTGTTGAACAGCATCCGGGAGCGACCATGCAGCTAGGCGACCAGCGGGCCAGTGGCAACGTCGAGGATCGACGGGGGATGGGAGTTGGGGGCGGGCTGGGCGTCGGCGGAATCGTCATTGCGCTCGTCGCCTACTTCCTCGGTTTCGACCCCAGTACCGTGATCAATGTGGCCGAACAGGTCAGCACTCAGCGCGACACGCGCGAAGCACCCAAAGGGGCCCCGGCGGACGAAATGGGGCAGTTCGTCTCCAAGGTCCTCGGCAGCACCGAAGATGTCTGGGGCAAGATCTTCCAGCAGTCCAAGAGCTCGTACCGTCCGCCGACGCTCGTCCTCTACGACGGACAAGTGCGCTCGGCGTGCGGAATGGGGCAAGCGGCCATGGGTCCTTTCTATTGTCCGAACGACGAAAAGCTCTACATAGATCTCGCGTTCTTCCGTGACCTCCAGACTCGCTTTCGTGCGCCCGGGCGATTTCGCCCAGGCCTACGTGATCGCCCACGAGGTCGGGCACCACGTGCAGAAGCTCACCGGCGCATTCGAGAGGATGGAGGCGGCGAGCGGGCGCGGCCAGGCCCCGTCCAAACAGAATTCCGTGCGCCTGGAATTGCAGGCCGACTGTTACGCGGGCGTGTGGGGACACCACGCCGGCACCATGAAGCAGCTCGATGCCGGCGACATCGCCGAAGGCCTGAATGCCGCGACCGCCATCGGCGACGACCGGCTGCAGAAGCAGACGCAGGGTCGGGTCGTGCCCGAATCGTTTACCCATGGCTCGTCGGAGCAGCGGGTGCGCTGGTTCAAGCGCGGCTTGGATTCGGGCAGCCCGGAAGACTGCGACACGTTCGGCGCCGGTTCGCTGTGAAGTAGTCGGTGCCTGACACACGAACGGGGTAGCGGACTACAAACGGATTCGGAACCCGACGACGGACTGCCGCAGCGCTCGGGCGTCTAATTCACTGCATCGCTTCGCAAGTACGCAAGGAGCCCATGATGCAGGACATGCCAAGGGTGACATTTCTGGTGCTGATGGATGTATTCGTCATTGGGATGCTAGTGATGCTGTTGAACGGGTGTGGCGGGAAGTCCCTACGATTCCAGAACCACCCGCATGGCGACTTTGTCAGCCACATGGCCTCGGCCGCGGATACTGCTCCCGCGACTGCGCACGATCAGCGCGTCGGATAGCCCGGCATTTCGAACTGCGCGACGCGCAGAGACTCGAGCAAGGTGGCAGCCGCCCCGTCGTCCATGGCGGTGAGCGGCGGACGCACGAAGCGCCAATCCGGGTCGCGAGCAAACTCCGAGACCACGCGCTTCATCGCGGCGATCATCGTCGGCGCCTGGAAGATCCGGCGCAGCTCCTCGGCCCGTGCCTGTAACGCTTCGCCCTCCGCGCGGTTCCACTTCTCGTAGAGCGCATGGATGCCGGCCGGGTTCATATTGACGGTCGCGCTGATGCACCCGGCGCCGCCGATCGCCAATGCTTTCGACAATAACGCCTCGCTGGCCGGGAAAACGTCGAACCCGCCGCGGGCGAATGTTTCGATCATGGCTTTGGAGTTGTTCCAATCCCCGGACGAATCCTTGGCGCCTGCGATGGCTTTCGGATAGCGCTTCAGCAGGCGCTCGATCAGGCCGAGCGTGATGGGGACATGAGTCAATTGGGGAAAGTGGTACAGGTAGATCGCGAGCCGGTCGTCGCCTACCTGCTCGATCACCTCCGAGTAGTACGCGAACACGCCGTCATCGCTGACGCCTTTGTAATAGAAAGGCGGGACCATGAGCACGCCGGCCGCGCCGTTCTCGACCGCGTGCCCGGTCAGGATCACGGCGTCCTTGATCGAGCAGGCTCCCGTTCCGGGCATCAGCTTCGACGCTGGAATGCCCGCTTCCAGGAGCGCATCCGTCAGCGCGAGGCGTTCCTCGACGGAAAGCGACGCGGCTTCGGAATTGGTCCCGAAGATGGCAAGCCCTGCGTGGTTGTCCACGAGCCAGCGGCAGTGGGCGACGAAGCGATCGACATCGGGTTCGAGGCGCCGCGTAAAAGGGGTGAGCACGGGTGCCAGGGCACCGCGCAGTCGAGGGGTCATGGTGTCTCCCGTTTCGGTGTCGTTCGCGGCGCCCGCAGGAAGTCGAAGTCGACCCCTTTGTCGGCTTGCGTCACTGTTTCCAGAAACAGCTTGCGATAGCCTCGATCGGCGGTAGGAGCGACGACCGGATTCGCACGCGCGCGTTGTGCCAGCTCGTCGTCGGATACCAGCAGCGCAGATTGTGCGGTTGGCGACGCTGAGGCGGATCCGGTCGCCGTTCCTCACATGCGCGAGCGGCCCGCCGATCGCGGCCTCCGGGGTGACGTGGAGCACGATCGTGCCGGCGGCGGTTCCGCTCATGCGGCCATCGGAGATGCGCACGAGATCCGTGACGCCCGCTCGCGCCAGCTTCCGCGGGATGGGTATGTAGCCGGCCTCGGGCATTCCGGGCGCCCCCTTGGGACCGATGTTCTTCAGCACCAGGATGTCGTCCGGCGTCACGTCGAGGGCGTCCGAGTCGATGCGTTCCGCGAGGTCCTCCGATATTTTCGAAGACGACCGCCCGCCCCTCGTGCTCCATCAGGCTCGCGTCCGCGGCGGATTGCTTGATGATGGCCCCGCCTGGCGCCAGATTGCCATGCAGCACGGCGATGCCGCCCTGCGGATAGATCGGGATTGCGAAGGCTGCGCACGACTTCCTGAGCGAAGCCCGGTCCGGCCCGCTCGATTTCCTCTCCCAGCGTGCGTCCGGTGACGGTCAGGGCTTCGAGGCGCAACAAGGGTTTCAGCTCGCGCAGCAGCGTCGCCATGCCGCCCGCATGGTGGAAATCCTCCATGTAGTGCCGGCCCGACGGTTTGAGATCCAGCAGGACGGGCGTCTCGCGCCCCATGCGGTCCAGCGTCGCGAGGTCGATGTCGAGACCCACGCGGCCCGCGATCGCAGTCAGGTGCACGATCCCGTTGGTCGAGCCGCCGATCGCCAGCAGCACGCGCATCGCATTCTCGAACGCGGCCGGCGTCAGGATCTTGTCGATCGTCGTCTTGTCGCGCGCCATCCGAACCGACTGCGCGCCGGTCTGTTCGGCGATCCGGATGCGGTCCGCGGTCACGGCGGGCGGCGATGCGCCGCCGGGCATCGTCATGCCGAGCGCCTCGGCGATGCACGCCATCGTGCTGGCGGTGCCCATCACCGAGCAGGTGCCGACACTCGCTACCAACTGGTTGTTCACGTCCGCCGTCTCCTCGGCGTCGATTTCGCCGGCGCGGAATCTGCCCCAGTAGCGGCGGCAGTCGGTGCATGCGCCGACGCGCTCGCCTCGATGGGACCCGGTCAGCATGGAGCCCGTGACGAGCTGGATCGCCGGAATGCCCGCCGACGCCGCGCCCATCAGCTGCGCTGGCACTGTCTTGTCGCAGCCGCCGATCAGCACGACGGCGTCCATGGGCTGCGCGCGAATCATCTCCTCCGTGTCGATGGACATGAGATTGCGCAGGTACATGCTGGTCGGCGCCGCGAAACTCTCGTGGAGGGAGATCGTGGGAAACGGCATCGGCAGCCCGCCGGCGAGCATGACGCCGCGCTTGACTGCTTCGACGAGCTGCGGCGCGTTGCCGTGACACGGGTTATATGCGCTGCCGGTGTCGGCGATGCCGATCACGGGCCGGTCGAGCGCCGAGTCCGTATAGCCTGCGCCTTTGACGAAGGCCTTGCGCAGGAAGAGCGAGAAGCTCCTGGTCGCCGTAGCTCGTGAGGCCCTCGGCGCATGCCGGCGCGCTCGGGATTCTCGGAGGCGTCGTCGGGCGTGTTCGGCATGGCATCACCTGCGGTGGGAGGTTGGCGCGTTCGCGTCGATGTTGGCGCTCGCAGTCCCCTTTGTCCAGCGCACGACCTCTTCGCGTTATTACTCGTTGCGCAAGGGTATTCCCAAAGGGAAGTAGGGAGTGACCGCGTTGGAGGACCGCGCCGCCAGTGGGTACTCCCAAAGGGAGGGTTTTCCCAAAGGGAAGAGGGTATTCCCAAGGGGAAGAGGGTATTCCCAAAGGGAAGAGGGTATTCCCAAAGGGAAGAGGGTATTCCCAAAGGGAGGAAGATATTCCCAAGGGAAATCAAAAAGAGAAAGCCGGGCATCGCGCCCGGCTTTTCTTCGGCTGTTGCTTCCCGCGTCGGGGAATTACGCAGCCTGGATGTTGCTCGCTTGCTTGCCCTTCGGACCCGTCGTCACTTCGAACGAGACCTTCTGGCCTTCCTTCAGCGTCTTGAATCCCGGCATGTTGATTGCCGAGAAGTGCGCGAACAGGTCTTCACCGCCGCCATCCGGAGTAATGAATCCGAAGCCCTTTGCATCGTTGAACCACTTCACAGTTCCAGTTGCCATTTCAGTATTTCCCCACGAACAAAAAAGAAATCGGGACGGAGCCCGGCCAATGTTTCGATCTCAAGGAAAGAACGACGGTGGAACGACAGCAAAGCGGTCGTACAGGGCGTACTTACTGCCTTGAAACTAAAACACTTTGCGGAGGATACACGCCTAGTCGGGCCGGCGCCAGCGGTTTTTGGGGGTCGAAACGGACATTTTCCAGAGGCTGCGCGGGGCCTCTGACGCCCCGGGCGGACCACATTGGCCCGGGTAGAACCTTCCTATGCCTCGGCGCGTACCAGCGCCGCACCTGCGGCGAGCGCCCGGAGCTTGCCGCGGGCGACGTCGCGGGTAAGGGGCACCATTCCGCAGTTCGTGCAGGGAAAAAGCCGCCCGGCCGGGACGTGGCGCAGGGCCGACCGCAGGGTCGCCGCGACGTCCTCCGCCGTCTCGATCCGGTCGGTCGCCACGTCGATCGCCCCCACCAGCACATCCTTGCCTTCGAGGAGCCCGATGAGCTCGATCGGGACGTGCGAATTCGCGCATTCCAGCGACACCTGCCGGATCGCTGAGCGCGAGAGCAGGGGAAACGTTTGCTCGTACTGCCGCCACTCTCCCCCGAGCGTCTTTTTCCAGTCGATGTTGGCCTTGATCCCGTAGCCGTAGCAGATATGCACGGCGGTCGAGCAGGCGAGGCCCTGCGCGGCTCGCTCCAGCGTTTCTATCCCCCAATCGCGGACCTCGTCGAAGTAGACGTTGAACGCGGGCTCGTCGAACTGGATGACATCGACGCCGGTGGCCTCGATCGCTCGCGCCTCATCGTTCAGGATTTCGGCGAATGCCCACGCGAGCTTCTCGCGGCTCCGGTAGTGAGCGTCGTAAAGGGTATCGACCATGGTCATCGGGCCGGGCAGCGTGAACTTCACGCTGCGCTCCGTCGTGCCGCGCAGGAACCGCGCCGCGCCCACGAACACCGGATGCCGCCGCGCGACGGTGCCGAACACTATCGGAACGTCGGCGTCGTAGCGGTTGCGGATCCGGACGGTCTTGCGGTGCTCGAAATCCACGCCGTCGAGGGCCTCGAGGAACGTCGTCACGAAATGCCGGCGCGTCTGCTCGCCGTCGGTCACGATGTCGATCCCGGCCTCGACCTGGTCGCGGACCGCGAGGCGGACCGCGTCTTCGATGCCTTCGGCGAGCGCGTCGCCTTCGAGCCGCCACGGGGCCCAGAGCGTCCTCGGTTCGGCGAGCCAGGCGGGCTTGGGCAGGCTGCCGGCAATCGTCGTTTGCAGAAGTTTGGTCATCGCAGTAGCTCCCGGTAGTGCGTGAACTTGGGTGCGGCGATTATAGTCGTCGTGGTCGAGGCCTCCGATCGGAATCGGCCGGCGCTTGACCGATCCCCGCTGGGCCACGTACCGTTGCGGGTCGCCGATCGCCGCGACGCAGTGTCCCATCCGTCCCGACTTCCCCATGTCCAAAGTCCTCTTTGCCGACAACGAATTCCCTGAGCTCGAGATCGAGCGCGATCTGTTCGCCACGGCCGGCGCGGAGCTCGTCACGGCCCAATGCAAGTCCGAGGACGACGTGATTGCGGCCGCGGCCGGTTGCGCGGGCATTCTCCTGCAATATGCGCCGATCACCGAGCGTGTCGTCGGTTCGCTGCCGAATCTCGGCATCGTGAGCCGGATCGGCGCCGGCTTCGACACCATCGATACGGAAGCGTGCGCGCGGCACGGCGTCTGGGTCGCGAATTCACCCGACTACGGCGTGGGTGAGGTCGCGACGCACGCGCTGGCGCTGGCCCTCGCGCTCCTGCGCAACATCGTCGCGTACCATCGCGACATCCATGCGGGGAAGTGGCATTACCTGTCCTCGGGCCCTCTACGTCGGGCCAGCGACATGACGCTCGGCATCGTCGGCCTGGGTCGCATCGGCAAGCGGATGGCGCATGTCGCCCGCAACGTGTTCAAGCGAGTCGTCGCGTGCGATCCCTACCTCATCGACGGCGATTTTCCGGCGTTTGTCGAGCGCCGCGATCTCGCCGGCGTGTTCGGTGAAAGCGATGTCGTCTCGCTCCACGTGCCGCTCAACGCGGAAACGCGCGGCATGATCGACGCGAAGGTGCTGGGTGCGGCGAAACCCGGCGCGTTTCTGGTGAACACGGCGCGCGGTGCCGTCGTCGACGTGGACGCTGCCCTCGCCGCGCTCGGCGCAGGCCGCCTCGCGGGACTGGGGCTCGACGTGCTCCCGGAGGAACCGGCGCCGGAAGGCTCGAAGCTCATCGGGCATCCGCGCGTGATCCTCACGCCGCATGCCGCGTTTTTCTCGGTCGATTCGGAACGCGAGCTGCGGCGCAAGGCGGCCCAGAACATCGTCACGTGGCTCGCCACGGGCCGGCCGGACTACGTGGTCGCCGCCGGCACGCGCCGGCCGTAACGGCGGTTGGCGCCTATTCCTTAACGGCGCCGGTCATCGCCGACACGTAGTGCTCGACGAAGAACGCGTACAGCACCACCAGCGGCAGCGAACCCACCAGAGCACCGGCCATCAGCGAGCCCCAGCGGTACTGATCGCCGTCGGTGAAAGCGGACAGGATCGCCACCGGCACCGTTTTCTTCTCGGTGCTGTTGATGAAGGTGAGCGCGTAGATGAATTCGTTCCAGCACAGCGTTAGGCAGAAGATCGACGCCGAGATCAATCCCGGCACCGCCAGCGGCAGGATGATCTTCGTCAGAATCTGCCAGCGCGTGGCGCCGTCGATCAACGCACATTCCTCCAGTTCGTAGGGGATGGTCTTGAAGTAACCCATCAACAGCCAGGTGGAGAACGGGATCAGGATTGTCGGATAGGTCAGGATCAGCGCAAAAGGTGTGTCGAACAGCCCGTACTCGAATACCACGGTGGACAGCGGGATGAACAGGATCGACGGCGGCACCAGGTAGGCGAGGAAGATCGCGCCACCGATCCACTGCGCGCCCTTGTAGCGGATGCGCGTGATCGCATAGGCGGCAAACACGCTGGCGATCAGCGACAGGACGGTCGCCGACACGGCTATGAACATCGTGTTCCACAGCCACAGCGGGTAGTCGGTATTGAACAGCAGCTCGTGGATATGCGAGAAGGTCGGATTCAGCGTGTAGAAGGGGTTGTGCGTGTCGAGGTCGAGCAGGTGCTCCTTCGGCTTGATGGCCGTCATGGTCATCCAGTAGAACGGGAACAGCAGCACGATGACGATCAGCGTCAACGGCATGTACACGCGCACCAGCCGCTGCGGCAGCGTCGAGAGGTAGCTCATGCCTTCGCCGTCGTCGGTCGACGATCTGGCGGCAACGTCCGCGCGCGGCTCAGTCATTGGCTTCTCCGCTTTGCCACTTGCGGCGCTGCAGGCCGAACCACGACACCAGGATCGCTGCCAGCAGGAAGGGCACCATCGCGGTGGAGATGGCCGCTCCCTCGCCGATGCGCCCGCCCAGGATCGCAGTGTTGTAGCTCATCGTCGCCATGAGCTCGGTGGCGCCGGCCGGACCGCCGTTGGTCAGCACCTTGATCAGCTGGAAGTCGGTGAACGTGAAAAGCACCGAGAACGTCATCACCACCGCGATTATCGGCGTCAGCAACGGAAAGGTGATCTTCGCGAACATCTGCCAGCGCGTCGCGCCATCGAGCGTGGCTGCTTCGTACAGCGAGGCAGGCACGGTCTGCAGGCCAGCCAGCAGCGAAATGGCCACGAAGGGCACGCCCCGCCAGACGTTGGCGAAGATCACCGACCAGCGTGCGTTCCAGGCATCGCCGAGAAAGTCGATGTTGCCGTTGATGAGCCCAAGCTGGCGCAGCGACCAGGAGATGATCGAAAACTGCGGGTCGAAGATCCACCAGAAGGCGATGGCCGAAAGCACCGTCGGCACGATGAAGGGAATCAGCACCACGGCGCGCAGGATTGCTTTCATCGGCAGCTTTTCGTTCAGCAGGATGGCCAAGTACAGGCCAATTCCGAACTTCACGATACTGGCCGCAACCGTGTAGAAAATCGTGAAGAACACGGCCGACTGGAACTTGCTGTCGCCGATGATCCATTCGTAATTTTCCAGGCCGACAAACGTGCCTGGCCGGCCAATCCGGGCGTCGGTGAATGACAGCCAGATACCCAGGCCGAGGGGGTAGACCAGAAAGAGCAGCAGGAATGCTGCCGTGGGCAGCATGAACAGCCAGCCCAGGAAATTGCGATTGGTGCTCAGTCGAGACCACATGGCGTCTTGCCGCCTTCAGCGTTGCCCGTGTGCGCAGGCATGAGCCGTGTCGCGAGGCTCGTGGAAGTTCGGGGGCGCGGCGTCGTGGCCGCGCCCCCAGGATTTCCGAACTCAGCGGTAGATGCGCTTGGCCTGACGCTCGGCCACCGCGATCGCGTCTTTGATGGTCGCGCGATCGGTGCAGACCGATGCCACCATGTCCAGCACCACGAAGTCGGCCAGCGCTGAGGCAGCCTTTTCGCCGACCGAGCCTTGGCCACCGGCGGTCCAGGTACGCCGCCCCGCGTCGCGTGCCACGCTGAGCTTCGGGTCGGAGGTCCACACCGGGTTGCTGTCGTAGGCATTCAGCGGATGCGTGAGGTAAGCCACCGCGCTTTCCAGCCATGGGCCGTAGTTTGCCGCTTCCATCATGAATGCGATGAAGGATTTGCAAGCGTTGGGATTCTTGCTGTATTTCATGATCATCATCGGATAAGCGATGTGGAACTCGGTAGGCACTCCGATCGGGCCGATCGGCCACAGCGAGTGGTTCATGTCGTCCAGGATCTCCTTCATCTTCGCCTCGCCCTTGGCGGCGCCGGCCTTGGCGGAGGCGTAGATCGACACGCCGTTGTTGGTGACCGAGATCTCGCCGGTCAGGAACGCCTTGTTGTTGAAGGCATCGTTCCACGACGCGGTACCGTTGACGAAGGTCTCCGACAGCGCCTTCGCATATTCGAGCGCCTTGACGGTTTCGGGCGAATTGATGACTACCTTGTCATTCTTGTCCACTAGGTTGCCGCCGTTGGACCACAATACCCAGTGCACCCATGCATTGCCGTCGCCCGAGGCACGGCCGAGCGCGAAGCCGCCAGGCACGCTTTTCGCCTTCAGCGCCTTCATCATTTCGAGGAAGGCGGCGTTGTCCTTCGGAATTTCCTTGAAGCCCGCCTTTTCGATCATGCTCTGGCGATAGTTGATGACATTGGCGTTGTAGGCGATCGGAATGTCGATCCACTTTCCTGCGCTCTTGCCATAGGTCACGGCACTGGGCGCCCAGCCGCCGTACTTCTTGCCAAGGTAATCGGCTACGTCGGTGACGTCGACCAGCTTGGTCGGGAACAGGTGCGGCAGCGAATACAGGCCCCAGTACATGTCCGGCCCCTGGCCGGTGTTGGCCGACACGCTGGCCTTGGGCTGCACATCGTCGAGCGACTCGTTCAGTACCCTGACCTCGACGCCGGTGGCCTTGGTGTAGGCGGCGACCAGCTGCATGAAGCCGTCTTCCTCCGACTGCACGAAGCGTTTCCAGCGCAAGAGTTGGATCTTGGCGTCCTTCTCGGGCTTCCAGGGCGATACCTGCGCCCAGGCCTGTGCGATCATGCCCAGGTTCGGAATCGCGCCTGCCACGCCCAATGCGGCCGCGGTTTTCAGTGCCTGGCGGCGGGTGAAGTTGCTTTCGTTCATCGCTGTCTCCTGTCGTGATGAAATAGCTTGCAGGTACGGAAAGTGACGGCCTTCTCAGAGTCGGTGGCCGTCGGCGGGGTCGAACAGATGCGCCTGTGCGGCGCGCGGCTTCAATCGAACCTTTTGGCCGGGCTTGAATTCGTGGCGCTCGCGGAACACGCCGACGATCTCTTGGGCCCCCAGGCGCACGAACACCTGCGTCTCCGATCCGGTGGGCTCGACCACCACGACCTCGGCCTCGAAGCCGTCGTCGGCGAGATCGAGGTGCTCGGGCCGGATGCCAAACACCACCGGCAGACCCTCGCCCACGTTGGCGTCTGGCGGCAGCGGAAGTCGCGCGCCGTTGGTCGCCTCGACATGCGGTCCGTCGCCGGATCGCACAGTGCCGCCGATGAAATTCATCGCCGGCGACCCGATGAACCCGGCCACGAATCGGTTTGCCGGCCGGTCGTAGAGCTGCAGAGGGCTGCCGATCTGCTCGACGCGGCCGTCGTGCATGACCACGATCTGATCGGCCATCGTCATGGCCTCGATCTGGTCGTGCGTGACGTAGATCGATGTGGTGCGCAGGCGCTGGTGCAACTCCTTGATCTCGGTGCGCATCGCCACGCGGAGCTTGGCGTCGAGGTTGGACAGCGGCTCGTCGAACAGGAAGACCTGCGGATTGCGGACGATGGCGCGGCCCATGGCCACGCGCTGCCGCTGTCCGCCCGAGAGCTGGCGCGGATAGCGGGCGAGGAGCTCGGTGAGCCCCAGGATTCCCGCTGCGCGCTCGACGCTCCGCTCGATCTCGTCCTTCGGTTTCTTCGCCAGCGTCAGCGCGAACGACATATTGTCGCGCACCGTCATGTGCGGATAGAGCGCGTAGTTCTGGAACACCATCGCGACGTCGCGCGCTTTGGGCGGAACTCGGTTGACGACCCGGTCGCCGATGCTGATCTCGCCGCTGCTGATCTCCTCGAGGCCGGCGATCATGCGCAACAGCGTCGACTTGCCGCAGCCCGACGGGCCCACCAGCACACAGAATTGGCCGTCGGCGACGGCGATGTCGACGCCGCGGATCACCTGCGTCGAGCCGAACTGCTTGTGCACGGCGGCAATCGTCACCGCGGCCATCACTTCCCCCGCGCCCATCGTTGTCGTGTGGCCGCCGGCGCGCGGGCGAACCGCGACGGCAATGCGGTCACGGAATTCACAGCCCGTCGCCGCCTTATGGACGGCTAGCGTAGGAGGATGCCGTGCGCAGGTCAAGACGATGTATCGGGTGGCAGTGGTACTTTGGTGAAGGAATTGCTGAAGTGAGCCGTCTCGAAGGGTGCTGGCTGCCGATCGCCGGGCCTCCGCCGCCCGGCGCCGGCGGGCCCGCCCCTCGATGCGTTAGAATTCACCTTTTCGCAGGTGGAGAGCCCCAATGAGCATCCAGGACAAGATTCGCGAGCAGGTCACGAGCAATCGGGTCGTGTTGTACATGAAGGGAACACCGCGAGTTCCCGCAATGCGGTTTTTCGGCGACCACGGTCGAGATCCTGAAACGCTGCGGCGTCACGGATTACCAGGCGGTCGACGTGCTGCAGGATCCGGAAATTCGGCAGGGCATCAAGGAATACGCCAACTGGCCGACGATTCCCCAGCTTTATCTCAACGGCGAATTCATCGGCGGCTGCGATATCCTGAAGGAGATGTACCAGGCGGGCGAGCTGCAGCAGCTTCTCGCGAAGCAGCCGGTCTAGGGCCCTGGTTCGAAGCAAGTCTCGCGCGTGACCGCCCCCATCCGGCGCGCGCAGTCCCCGGCGAGGTCCTTGCCGCGCGGGCGTTCACTCATGATCACGCGTTCACGACCGGCCGCCGCGACTGCGGCGGCCGGCGCCGGCGTTTTTTCCCGAGCCGTCCCGCGGCGACCGCACCCACCCGGACTACCGGGCTCCAGGAACGCAGCGGCGACGACATTCCCAACCCGCGCCATCAGCGGCGCGAAATCCAGCGAGGCCCCATGGAAACCTTGAAGACCAGCAGCGATACCCTCTTCATTCTGCTGGGCGCGATCATGGTGCTTGCGATGCACGCCGGCTTCGCCTTCCTGGAGCTTGGCACCGTCCGCAGGAAAAACCAGGTGAACGCGCTCGTGAAGATCGTCGTCGACTTCGCCATGTCGACAATCGCGTACTTCTTCATCGGCTACTCGATCGCCTACGGCGTCAATTTTTTCTCCGGCGCCGAAACGCTCGCGCAGAAGAGTGGTTTCGAGCTCGTCAAGTTCTTCTTCCTGCTCACGTTCGCGGCGGCGGTTCCCGCGATCGTCTCCGGGGGTATCGCCGAGCGCGCGCGCTTCAATCCGCAGCTCGCGGCGACGTTCCTGCTCGTGGGCTTCGTCTATCCGTTCTTCGAAGGCATCGCCTGGAATCAGCACTACGGCGTGCAGGCGTGGATCAAAGGCGCGTTTGGCGCGGAGTTCCACGACTTTGCCGGGAGCGTCGTCGTGCACACCGTGGGCGGCTGGATCGGTCTCATCGCCGTGCTGATGCTGGGCGCGCGGCGCGGCCGATATTCGAAGGAAGGCGGAATCTCCGCGCACCCGCCATCTTCGATTCCGTTTCTGGCCCTCGGCGCCTGGGTCCTCTCGGTCGGCTGGTTCGGCTTCAACGTCATGAGCGCGCAGACGCTCGACAAGATCTCCGGGCTCGTCGCGGTCAACTCGCTGCTCGCGATGGCGGGGGGGACGATCGCCGCGTTCGTCGTCGGCAGGAACGACCCCGGGTTCGTGCACAACGGTCCGCTGGCGGGGCTCGTCGCCATCTGTGCAGGCTCGGACGTCATGCATCCGCTCGGCGCGCTCGTGACCGGCGCGGTCGCTGGCGGGCTGTTCGTGTTCCTGTTCACGCTGACGCAGAACCGGTGGCGGATCGACGACGTGCTCGGTGTCTGGCCGCTGCACGGCGTGTGCGGCGCGTGGGGCGGGATCGCCGCCGGGATCTTCGGATCGAGCGCGCTCGGCGGGCTCGGGGGTGTCGCGTTCGCGGCGCAGCTCGCGGGAACGCTGCTGGGAATCGTCGTGGCGGTGGCCGGCGCGACGCTCGTCTACGGCGGGCTGAAGATGACGATGGGCTTGCGCCTGGAAGCCGAGGAGGAGTGGAACGGCGCCGACCTCTCGATCCATAAGATCAGCGCCACGGCGGATCGCGAAACGTCCTGGTGATTTTCCCCGGGCGCGCGGGCGACGCCCGCGCGTCAGGTCCGTGCGCGCTGGACGCGCCTCACCGCATCGACCCGCTTCAGGCCGCGCATGATGCGCGCGAGGTGGGTGCGATCTTTCACCTGCACGCTGAAGAACATCGCGATGAGCCCGGCGCCGTCGGGCCGCTCCATCGACACATTGTCGATGTTGCCCTCCGCATCGGCGATCGACGTGGCGAGGTCCGCTAAAAGCCCGCGGCGATCGGCGACCTGCAGCCTGATACCCGCGTCGAACACGCCCTCGACGTCGGCCGCCCAGTCGACGTCGACGTACTGCTCGCCGTCCCCGCGTTGTTTTCGAAGCGTGATGCAGTCCTTCAAATGCACCGCGAGGCCGTGGCCCTTCCGGAAGTGGCCGACCACGCGATCGCCCGGGATCGGGCGGCAGCACTTCGCGTACTGGATCGCCACGCCCTCGACGCCGCGCAGCGTCAGCGCCGACGGCTGGGCGGTCGCCGCGCCGCCGGCTTCCGATCCGGGTTTGCCTGCCGGGCGCGTCAGCGCCTGAGCGACGAGGAACGACAGCCGCTTGCCGAGCCCGATGTCGGCCAGGATGTCGAGCTGACTCTTGGCGCCGAACTCCTTCTGCAGCGATTCCCAGCGTTCCCACGAGATCGTCTCCGGCGCGACCTTGAGCGTGGCCAACGCCTGATCGAGCAGCTGCTCGCCGAGCGCCGCCGACTCCTTCTGCTGCAAGCCCTTCAGGAAGTGACGTATGCGGGAGCGCGCCTTGCCGGTCGCGACGAACGACAGCCATGATGGATTCGGCCGGGCGGAAGGCGAGGTGAGAATCTCGACATGGTCGCCGTTCTTGAGCTCCGTGCGCAGCGGCATCAGCTCGTAATTGATGCGCGCCGCGACACAGTGGTGGCCGACGTCGGTGTGCACCGCGTAGCCGAAATCGACCGCGGTCGCTCCGCGCGACAGCGCCATGATCTTGCCCTTCGGCGTGAAGACGTAGATCTCGTCCGGGAACAGGTCGCCCTTGATGTTCTCGAGAAACTCTTTCGAGTCGCGCGACTCCGACTGGATCTCGAGCAGGCTTTGCAGCCAGCGATGCGTCTCGCGCTGCGCCTGCGCGAGATCGAGCTCGCCCGGCGACTTGTACAGCCAGTGGGCGGCAACCCCCGTCTCCGCGATGCGGTGCATCTCGTGCGTGCGGATCTGCGCTTCCAGCGGCGTTCCGAACGGACCGAACAGCGTCGTGTGCAGCGACTGATACCCGTTGGCTTTCGGAATCGCGACGTAGTCCTTGAATTTTCCCGGGATGGGCTTGTAGAGGCCATGCAGCGCGCCTAACGCCGCGTAGCACGCCGTCGTGTCCGCGACCAGGACCCGGACGCCGTAGATATCGAAGACCTGGGAAAACGTGTAGCGCTTCTCGGCCATCTTCTTGTAGACGGAATAAATCGTCTTCTCGCGCCCCGTCACGACGGCCGTGATGCCGGCCTTGGCGAACCCGTCGCGGATGACGTCGAGCAAGCGGTTCATCACCTCGCGCCGGTTGCCCCGCGCCGCCTTGATGGCGTTGGCGAGGATGCGGAAGCGCATCGGATATAGATGCTTGAACGCAAGATCCTGCAGCTCGAGGAAGAGCGAGTTGAGCCCGAGGCGGTTCGCGATCGGCGCGTATATGTCGAGCGTTTCGTGCGCGATCCGGCGCCGGTGCGGCGGCGCCATCGCATCGAGCGTGCGCATGTTGTGCAGCCGGTCCGCGAGCTTGATCAGGATGACCCGGACGTCCTGGGCCATCGCGAGCAGCATCTTGCGGAAGCTCTCGGCCTGCGCGTCCTCGCGCGAATTGAATTCGATCTGATCGAGCTTGGAGAGTCCGTCGACCATATCGGCGACGAGCTTGCCGAACGAGGTCTCGATCTCCGACTTGGTGATGGCGGTGTCCTCCATCACGTCGTGCAGCAACGCGGCGGCGAGGCCCTGCGCGTCGAGCCGCCATTGCGACAGGATGCTGGCGACCGCCAGCGGGTGCGTTATGTACGGTTCGCCCGACTTCCTGAATTGCCCGCGATGGGCGGAGTCGGAAAACTGGAACGCGCGCTCGACGAGCGCGATATCAGGCGGCGGCAGGTAATTGCCGAGGTGTCGGGTGAACTCCGCTATTTCCGACATGCCCCATCGCCGCCGGCTGGCTAGCCGTCGCTCAGTGCGCGCACGGCCGCTTGGACGCAACTGCGGCGCACCGTGCATCCCTCGGGGGGCAGCGAGCGCAGTGAGCGTGGGGGCCGTCCACGTTAGCTTTGACCTTTGAGCAGCATCTCGATGCCGACCTTGCCCGCGGCGATTTCGCGCAGGGCGACGACGGTCGGCTTGTCGCGGTCGGTGTCGACGAGCGGTGAGCTGCCGGCCGAAATCTGCCGGGCGCGATTGGTCGCCGCGAGCGTGAGCTCGAAGCGGTTGGGAATTTTCTCGAGGCAGTCGTCGATCGTGATGCGGGCCATGGAATCCTCTTCGGCGGTGTCGGTCAATTTTCCAGCAGGCGCTGCAGGAGGTGCGCATGCCGCACCAGCTGCCGCGGAGCGGTCAGGCGGGCCGCGCGCACGATCGCGCACAGGTCGTCGACTGCTCTTGCAAAGTCCTGATTCATAATAACATAATCGAACTCTCCGCAGTGACGCATTTCTTCGCGCGCGGCGTCCAAGCGCCGCAGGATGACTTCGGGCGCGTCCTGACCGCGCTTTTCGAGCCGCTCGCGCAAGAGGGCGAGCGAGGGCGGCAGGATGAAGACGTGAACGGCTTCCGCGATCAGGCGGCGCACCTGCAGCGCGCCCTGCCAGTCGATTTCCAGCAATACGTCATGCCCATGGGCGACCTGGTCGGAGAGCCACGTGGCCGACGTCGCGTACCAATGACCGTGGACGAAGGCCTGCTCGAGGAACTCGCCGTTGGCCTTCAAGGCGAGGAAGCGGGGCTCGTCGACGAAGTGATAATGGATGCCGTCCATCTCGCCGGGACGCGGGGCGCGCGTCGTATAGGACACCGAAAGTCGTATCCCGGGCTCGCGCTCGAGCAAGGCGGCGACGAGGCTCGTCTTGCCGCCGCCGGAGGGCGCGGCCAGCACGAACAGGCACCCCGACGCGGGCGGAGCCTTGGTGGGGATCATTCGACGTTTTGCACCTGCTCGCGCATCTGCTCGATCAGCACCTTCATTTCGAGCGATGCCTGCGAGAGCTCGGCATCCACCGATTTGGATCCCAGTGTATTTGCCTCGCGGTGCAACTCCTGCATGAGGAAATCGAGGCGCTTGCCGGCGCTGCCGCCCTGCGCGAGCACGCGGCGAACCTCCGAGAGATGGGCGCCGAGCCTCGACACCTCTTCCGCCACGTCAACTTTGGTCGCGAAAAGCGCCAGTTCCTGTTTCAGCCGCTCTCCTTCGGGGTCGAGCCCGGCCTCCCGCAAGCGCGCGCCGAGTTTTTCGGAATATGCTGCCTGAAGCGCTGGAATCCTGGGCGCGACGCGCGCGACCTGACGCTCGATGGCATCGCAACGCTCGAGGAGCATGGTCGCGAGTTTCGCGCCTTCGCGCTCACGCGACGCGGAGAGCTCGGCGATCGCCTGCCCCAGGAGTCGATGGGCATGCGCGGCAAGCTGTTCCGGCGCAACGGTAGGCTCGGCCAGCACACCCGGCCAGCGCAGGATCTCGCCGACCGAAAGGGGCCGTGCGTCCCGGACCACCTTGGTCACTTCGGCCGCCGCCTTTGCGAGTTCGCCCGCACGCACGAGATCAACCGCCAGCCCCGACGAATCGGCTGCCGCTCGGGTGAGTGAAATCCGGCATTCGACCTTGCCGCGCCTCAATTCCGCGAGAATTCGCTCCCGCAGCGCCGCTTCGAGCCCGCGCAATTCGTCAGGCAGACGAAGCTGGAGGTCAAGGAACCGGTGGTTGACGGAACGCAGTTCGACGGCCAGCGCAACACCGGGCAGCTCCGCGGCAACTGCCGCGAAGCCGGTCATGCTGAGGATCATTGCCGAAACACGCCGGATTCACGCAACTTTTCCGGCTTTACTTTGGACGCCTTCATCCGGAGAATGTATGCGTTATCCGATACACGCGCAAGCACGCGATCGCCCATTGGCATGCGAATTGCAAGCGAGTTCCGCGGATAACCTCATCCATTGCGCCCATGCCCGTCACCAATCAAGCCCTCTCCGGCGGGTATCAGCTGCTGAACTACCGGATCGACCGACAGATCAGCCGCGGCGGTTTTTCGATCGTTTACCGCGCGTTCGATGAAACCGGGGTGCCGGTGGCGATCAAAGAATACCTGCCCTCGTCGCTCGTACTGCGCACGGACGGGGACATCGTGCGTGCGACGTCGGCCGAGAACATGACGTCGTTCCGGTACGGCATGAAATGCTTTTTCGAGGAGGGGCGCGCGCTCGCCAAGATCAATCATCCGAACGTCGTGCGCGTGCTGAACTTCTTTCGCGCGAACGAAACGGTGTACATGGTCATGCGCTACGAGCGTGGCCGCACGCTCCAGCAGCAGATCCAGATGCGCCAGGACCAGATGTCCGAGCGGCTCGTCCGGCACGTGTTCATGCATCTGCTGAACGGGTTGCGCGAGGTGCACACGCACAAGCTGCTGCACCTCGACATCAAGCCGGCCAACATCTACCTGCGCACCGACGGCAGCCCGGTGCTGCTCGACTTCGGCGCGGCCCGGCAGACGCTCACCACGCAGCGGCCGAAGCTCGCGCCAATGTACACGCCCGGATTCGCAGCGCCCGAACAATACAAGGAACCCGATCGTCTCGGCCCCTGGACCGACGTGTACGGCACCGGGGCCAGCATGTTCGCCTGTCTCGCGGCGTTCGCGCCGCAGGCCGCGGACGCGCGCCTGCAGGAGGACCATCTCGTCTCGGCGAAGCGGATCTGGGCGGGACAATATTCCGACAATGTGCTCGAGGTCATCGATTGGTGCCTGCGCCTCGATCCGCTCGAGCGGCCGCAGTCGGTGTTCGCGTTGCAAAAGGCAATCCGCGAAATCCCACCGAAGAAGCGCAAGCTCACCGTGCTCGGCAACCTGAAACGGAAGCTGTTCACCGAAATCGGTGCGTGAGCGCATGCGATTCACCATTTTCCAGGATTCGCGCAAGGGCTCGCGCTCCGTCAACCAGGATCGGATCGCCTACACGTACAGCCGCGACACGCTGCTGCTCGTCGTGGCCGACGGCATGGGCGGACACGCGGGCGGCGAGATCGCCGCGCAGATCGCGGTCAGGCTGTTCATAGAGCGCTTTCAGCATCAGGCCACGCCGATCCTCAAGAATCCGCTCACCTTCCTGCACGAGACGATGGTAAAGGCGCACGCCGCGTTGGGTTCGTATTCGGCGCAGTTCTCCATGCTGGAAACGCCGCGTACCACGTGCGTCGCGTGCATCGTGCAAGGCGGCCACGCGTACTGGGTGCACGTGGGCGATTCGCGGCTCTACTTCTACCGTCGCGGCGCGCTCATCAGCCAGACGCGTGATCACTCGAAGGTGCAGTACCTGGTCGACCAGGGTTTGATCGGCGCCGGCGACGTCGCCGACCATCCGGACCGCAACAAGGTCTACAGCTGCCTCGGCGGCATGGTCGATCCGGTCATCGACCTGTCGAACCGGACAGCGCTTCGCAACGGCGACATCATCGTCCTGTGCACGGATGGCCTGTGGGGCCCCGTCCCGAGCGATGAGATCGCGACCTGGCTCACGTCCACGCCGATCCTCAAGGCCGCTCCGGAAATGATGCGCGAGGCCGAGCGAAGGGGCGGCCTCGACGGCGACAATCTCTCTGCGATCATCGTTCGCTGGGGGCCGGAGACCGAGATCGACGAGCCGTCGACGACCATCACCGAAACGCTGCCGCTCGGCGAGTTCGCCACACAGATCGACTCGACCCTTTCGCTCGCCGACCGCAAAGGCGTCGACCGCAAAGGCGCCGAGCGTGACCTCTCCGAGGACGAGATCGAGCGCGCGATCGACGAGATCCAGACGACGATCCGGCGCTATCGGCGCTAAGGTTCCCTGACTTCGGCGTATCATTCGCCGGTTCGCGCCGCCGCGACCGCGCGGATCGGGACGGCGCGATCCTCCTACCCGCATGCGCCAGATCATCATCGATACCGAGACCACCGGCCTCGACCCGAAGCTCGGTCACCGGATCATCGAGGTCGCCGCTCTCGAGGTGGCCAATCGCCGCGCGACCGGCCGGACGGTGCATCTGCGACTGGACCCCGAACGCGAGATCGACGTCGGCGCGACCGAAGTGCACGGGATGACCTGGGACGATCTCAAGGGCAAGCCGAGATTCGAGGACGTTGCCGCGGAATTCATCGCCTTCGCCAGCGGTGCGGAATGGATCATCCATAACGCTCCGTTCGATCTCGGGTTTCTCGACGCCGAGCTCGCGCGCGTCTCGCTTCCCGCTTGTGCGGACATCCATGCCGGCGTGATCGATACCCTGGCGCTCGCCCGCGAGATGTTTCCCGGCAAGCGCAACAACCTCGACGCGCTCTGCGAGCGCTTCGGTGTCGACAATGCGCACCGGTCGGTGCACGGCGCGTTGCTCGACGCCCAGCTCCTGGCCGAGGTGTATCTCACGATGACGCGCGGCCAGGAAACGCTCACGATCGACATGGCCCCCGCCCCGGCCGCGGCCGATGCCGCGGACTTGGCGGCGATGGTCGATTCGGTCCTCCGTGCGGTAATCCTGACCCTCGCGCCGACCGCCGACGAGCTCGCGGCCCACCGTGAATATCTGGCCGCGCTGGATCGCGAAACGGCGGGGCGCTGCCTCTGGCTCACGCTGGAGGTCGACGCAGACGCGTTCGCCACCCTGCAACCGCTGCCCGCGTGATTCCGATGGCCGTCGACTACCTGCAGAAGATTCTCACGGCGAAGGTCTACGACGTCGCGATCGAGTCGCCGCTCGAGCTCGCGCCGGCGTTGTCGCGGCGACTCGGCAACCGCGTCCTGCTGAAGCGCGAGGACCAGCAGCCCGTTTTCTCGTTCAAGCTGCGCGGCGCCTACAACAAGATGGCGCACCTCACCTCCGCGGAGCGCGCGCGGGGCGTCATCGCAGCCTCCGCCGGCAACCACGCGCAGGGTGTGGCGCTCGCGGCGCAGAAGCTCGGTTGCGCGGCAACGATCGTCGTGCCGGTGACCACGCCCCACATCAAGATCGCCGCGGTCGAGGCGCGCGGCGCGAAGGTCGTACTCTTCGGCGACTCGTACAGCGACGCCTACGCGCACGCGCTCGCGTTGCAGAAGCGCTCGCATGCCGTGTTCGTGCATCCCTACGACGATCCGGACGTCATCGCCGGGCAAGGCACGATCGGCATGGAAATCTTGCGCCAGCACCAGGGGGCCCTCGACGCGATATTCGTCGCTATCGGCGGCGGAGGGCTCGCGAGCGGGATTGCCGCGTACGTGAAGCGCGTTCGCCCGGAGGTCAAGGTGATCGGCGTCCAGCCCGAGGATTCGGATGCGATGGCGCGCTCGATCGCCGCGGGTCGGCGGGTCAAGCTCGCCCATGTCGGCCTGTTCGCCGACGGAGTAGCGGTGAAGCAGGTCGGCAAGGAAACGTTTCGCCTCGTCCGCCAATACGTCGACGACATCGTTCGCGTCGACACCGACGCCATCTGCGCGGCGCTGAAGGACGTCTTCGAGGACACGCGCTCCATCCTCGAGCCTGCCGGGGCGCTCGCGATCGCCGGTGTCAAATCGTGGGTCGCGCGGCACCGCTCGAGGAACCGCACGTATGTCGCCATCGCCTGCGGCGCCAACATGAATTTCGACCGGCTGCGCTTCGTCGCCGAGCGCGCCGAGTTGGGCGAGCAGCGCGAGGCGGTGCTCGCGGTGACCATCCCCGAGCGGCCGGGCAGTTTCCGCGAATTCTGCAAGCTGCTGGGCAAGCGGCAGGTCACCGAATTCAACTATCGCTATTCCGATGCGCGCGTCGCGCACCTCTTCGTCGGCATCGAGGTTGCGAACCGACGCGAAACCGACCAGCTGCTCGCCGAGTTGAAACACCGCCGGATCGAAGCCCACGACCTGTCCGACAACGAAATGGCGAAGCTCCATGTCCGGCACCTGGTCGGCGGACACGCGCCCGAGGCGGACAACGAGATCCTCTACCGGTTCGAATTTCCGGAGCGTCCGGGCGCGCTCATGACCTTCCTCAACAGCATGAGCCGCGGATGGAACATCAGCCTGTTCCACTACCGCAACCATGGCGCCGACTACGGCCGCGTGCTGGTCGGGATGCAGGTGCCGCCTTCGGACAAGCGCAAATTCGCGGCGTTTCTGGTTCGCCTCGGCTATGACTGCGTCGAGGAAACCGGCAATCCGGCCTACCGGATGTTCCTGGGTCGGTAGCCTCCTACGCCCTAGAGGCGGGTGGCCGGCGCGGCGCGAGCGACGGTAAAGGGCAGGGAATGCCCCTCAACGGCAGGGAGCCGCGGCGAAAAGTTGATCCGCCACCACAAAAGCCCGGGATTCGGCTCTCGGATGGCCTATTCAGGCAAACTTTATGCTCTGGTCAACCGCCGGACCCCGTGGCAAACTTGCCTCGCGCCGATTGTGGCTCACAAATTGCTGGACAGGGGTGAGGAACCCGAGCAGAGGAGAGCATCTTGTCCGACCCGAATTCGCTTGTCAGGCATCAAGGTGATGGTAATCGACGACTCGAACACCATTCGCCGCAGTGCCGAAATCTTCCTGTTGCAGGCGGGATGCACGGTCATCCTCGCCGAGGACGGCTTCGACGCGCTGGCGAAGATCACCGATCACCAGCCGAATCTCGTCTTCGTCGACATCATGATGCCGCGGCTCGACGGTTACCAGACGTGCGCGCTAATCAAGAAGAACACGAAGTTCCAGAACATGCCGGTGATCATGCTCTCGTCGAAGGACGGGCTGTTCGACCGCGCCCGTGGCCGGATGGTTGGATCCGACCAGTACTTGACCAAGCCGTTCACGAAGGAAAGCCTGTTGAAAACCGTCGCAACGCATGTGAACCGGCCCGTCGCGTCGCCGGCATCCGCTCGCCGGCTGATGCCGAGCGCGCCGACACCAGGACCCGAGCCGACATGACGATCAAGAAAATACTCATCGTCGACGACTCGCCGACGGAACGGCACGTGCTGAATTCGCTGCTGACGAAGGCCGGCTACGAAGTCGTTTCGTGCGACAACGGCGACGATGCGATCGTGAAGGCGAGGCTCACGATGCCCGACCTCATCCTCATGGACGTCGTGATGCCGGGGCTCAACGGATTCCAGGCGACGCGCGCGATCAGCCGCGACGCGGCCACGAAGCACATTCCGATCGTCCTTTGCACGTCGAAGAGCCAGGAGACCGACAAGATCTGGGGAATGCGTCAGGGCGCGCGCGACTATGTCGTGAAGCCGGTGGACAAGAACGAGCTCCTGGCGAAGATCACCGCCCTGGGCTGATCTCGAACTCCAACTTAGCCAACCCAAAGCGATGGCACGCCCGGCCCGTATCGATCTTCGATTGTTCCAGCAGGAGCTCGCGACCCGCCTTGCGAGCAAGACGACCGCGCAGGTGGAATCATCCCGGCTCGGCTTGAGCTGTGTCGGCGAGCGGTGGCTCATCAGGCTCGCGGATGCCGCCGAAGTCGTGGCCGTACCTCCGCTCGCCGCGGTTCCGCTCACGCAGCCCTGGTTCCTCGGCCTCGCCAACATTCGGGGCAATCTCTACAGCGTCGTGGATCTCGCCGGATTCCTCGGGCGCGAAACGGTCGTGCCGCACGGCACCAGCGGACAGGCCCGGCTCATCCTGTTCGGGCCGCGGGCGGGCGACATGAACGTCGGCGTGCTGGTGCAGAGCGTGCTCGGCCTTCGCAACATTGCCGACCTCATGCCGGTGCCGTCGCTCCCGGACGCCCCCGCCTGGTACGGCCAGCGCTGGGCCGACCCGGACGGAGGCGCATGGCAGGAATTCGACCTGGCAAGGCTCGCGGCGGATCCGACATTTCTGCGCGTGGGACTTTAGCCGCACCGCGCGAACGAAGCATTGATCGTTCGGACGGGCGCGCGTTGGCGCGCCGTGTGGAGGCACAATGGCGTTTGCAATAAATCTTCGGAAACCGCTTGCCGGCGACCCCGGGTCCGCCGGTGCCGCGAAAGTCGATTTGCCGGCGAGGCAAGATGAGATGGCAGGCGCCATCCGGGGTTACGATCGACTGGCGTCGGTGTCCTTGCTGGAGCAGATTCGAACGTCGATGTCGGGTACGAGAATGCCGGGGAAAGTGCCGCTGATCGGCCATCTGCCGATCGCCCGGCAGTTCCATGTCCTGGGCATCCTGCTCGTGACCTTTCTCATATTGGCGGCGCTGATCATGTGGTTCGACGTCCGGACCGCGGCGCAGGCGGCCGCGTCCACGGCGACCGCCACCGAAATGCAGATGTTGTCGCAGCGGCTTTCCAGCAGCTCCACGCTGGCGCTGCAGGGCCGGCCGGTTGCGTTCGAAGCCTGAAGGACACGCGCGAGCGTTTCAAGGCGGACTTGGATGCGCTGCAGCGCGGAGGCACGGTCAAGGGCGTTACGCTCGACGTAGTGCAGGACGACTCGGTGCACATGCTGCTGCAGGGCATCAAGAAGCGATGGGACCGCGTCGATTCGAGCGTCGAGCAGGTGCTCGAAAATCAGCAGCGCTTGATCGACGTGGCGAAGGGATCGGCCACCGTCGCGCAAGGGAGCAAGCAGCTCGTCGAGCTTGCCCAGCGCGCCAGCGCGCTGGGAGCGAGCCCGCGCGATGTCGAGTACGCGAATCAGCTTGCGCTGCTGAGCCAGCGGATTGCCAAGAACACCGCAGCGCTCGTGTCGTCACCGGAAAGCGACCCGGAGCTCGCCGCCCTTCTCGCCCGCGACGCGGGCGCGTTTCGCGAGGCGCAGAGCGGGCTCGCCCGCGGCGGCGATGCGCCGCCGCGCTCCCCCGCCGCGCCTCGCACGGACGATACGCGCGTGGTGGCCATCGAAGCTCGCGAAGCGCGCCGCCGCCTTCGATGCGGGCCTTGCTGCGGTCCTGCAGCACACGGGCCAGCTCGTTTCCGCCAAGCAGGCGGTACGTGCGGTCACCAACGAGGCGGAAGGATTGCTCGCGGATACGACCACGCTCGCCGACGTCTACAAGGGCAGCGGGAAGTCCCGGATTCCGATGTGGCTCGCCGTCGTCTCGTCGTTGCTCGCGCTCGCCACGCTGCTGCTGCTCGGCAAGGTGTTCCTCGACGACGCCCGCGTGCGCGCTTTCGAGAGCGAACAGGAAAACAAGCGGAACCAGGAGGCGATCCTCCGGCTGTTGAACGAAATGGGCAATCTCGCGGACGGCGACCTCACGGTGCAGGCTTCCGTCACCGAGGACGTCACGGGCGCCATCGCGGACTCGATCAATTTCACGATCGAGGAATTGCGCACCTTGGTCAAGGGAATCAATTCGGCGACCGATCAGGTTGCGAAGGCAACGCAGGAGGCCCAGGCCATCTCCAATCGGCTGTACGAGGCTTCGCAACGCCAGAACCGCGAAATCCAGCAGGCGTCGGCGTCGGTGCTGCAGATGGCGCAGTCGATCAACGAGGTATCCCAGTCGGCCGGGCAGTCGGCGCGGGTGGCGCAACAGTCGCTCGCGGCCGCGGAGAAGGGCGCGCAATCGGTGCAGAACCAGATCGCCGGCATGCACGAGATTCGCGCGCAGATCCAGGACACGTCGAAGCGCATCAAGCGCCTCGGCGAATCCTCGCTCGAGATCGGCGACATCGTCGAACTGATCGCGGACATCACCGAGCAGACGAACATCCTTGCGCTCAACGCGGCGATCCAGGCGGCGTCCGCGGGCGAGGCGGGCCGCGGCTTCACCGTCGTGGCCGAGGAAGTCCAGCGGCTGGCGGAGCGTTCCGGCGAGGCGACGAAACAGATCGACGCGATCGTCAAGACGATTCAGGCGGACACCCAGGATGCCGTCGCGGCGATGGAGAAATCGACCGTCGGCGTCGTCGAAGGCACCAAGTTGTCGGACGCCGCGGGAGGCGCGCTCGACGAGATCCGACGCGTGTCGCGCGAGCTCGCCGAGCTGATCGGCGCGATCTCGACGCAGACGCAGAAGCAGTCGGCGTCGGTTTCCGACGTGACGCGCGGCATGCAGGGAATCCTGCAGATCACCGAGGAGACGACAGAGGGGACGAAGCAGACCAACGTTTCGATCGGGCAGCTCACCAAGCTTGCCGCCGAACTGCGCAGCTCGGTGGCCGGTTTCAAGGTCTGACCCGACGCCACTCGCGGCGGTGTCGGTGTCTGCCGCTGCGGCTCGACCCACTCCCGGAATGACGATGCGCGACACTACCTCCTCCACGGCCGACGTCGTTCCCGATTTCGACTTGGGCCCGCTGTCGTGGGTGCAGGTCGAGACAGGACTTGCGCTTTCGCGCGGGCAGGACCTGACTCGCCGCATTCAGGGCGACGCCGACCGATCTGTCCTTGCTCCGGCAGGCGCGCAATCAGATTCACCAGGCCGTGGGCGCGATCCAGATGGTCGGGCTCGAGGCGGCCGTTGCTTACACCGACGAGCTCGAACGCCAGATCGGGCGGTTGGAGCAAATGAATGCCTCCGGACATCGATCCGACCTGCACGGCTATCGATCGCGCCTGCCGCAAGCTCGCCATTTTTCTCGATGAAGCTGGTGACTGGCGCTCCGCCGGTGCCGCTCAAGCTGTTCCCGGAGTACGAAGCGATGCAGCGGCTGCGCGGCGTCAAGGCCGCTGCTGCGACCGATCTCTTTTTCCCCGAAATGCGTTTGCGTACGCCGCTTCCCGGCATGCCGCTGTCCGTCAGCCCGAAGAAACTCCCGGCGCACTTCTCAAGCAGCGCCGCGTTTATCAGAACGGCTTGCTCGCCTTCCTGCGCGGGCGATACCGACGGCGCCGAAAACATGCGCGAGGCTGCGGCCGGGATGGAGCGGGTGAGCGTGCAGGAATCCGCGCGCACATTCTGGTGGAGCGTCGGTGCGTTCTTCGAAGCTATTGTCGCGGGTGGCCTCGATCCTGGCTTCGGCGCAAAACAACTGGCCGCACGGCTCGATCTGCAGATTCGCCGCGTGGTGGAAGGGTCGGTCAAGGTCGCGACCGGCTGCGGCGCGAGGTGCTCTATTACGTTGCCGTGAGCAGGCCGGCGACCCCGACGATCAGCTGCCGTGCAGCAGGGCTACGGCCTCACGGAGCTGATCCCTTCCGCAGAGGCGCTCAACGCGGATCTGATCAGGCTCCAGCCGATCCTGCGCGAAATGCGCGAACAACTTGGTACGGCAAAGAACATCTGGCTGCGGGTCACGCTGGGGCGGGCGGACAGCCTGCCGAAGTTGCGGGAGACGCTGCAGTCGGTGCACGGGAATGCCGTCGCGGTGGGAAATGACGCGCTTACCGAATTCGACGGCGTCGCTCGTCGCCTGTCTCGGCTCGATCCACCGTCGGAGGACGTCCCGGATGTGCTCGCGATGGAGTATGCAACCGGGATACTGCTCGCGGAGAGCGCCGTCTCGAACTTCGGCAGCCTCGCGAGCAATTTCCCGAGGCAAGTCTCGGCGATGCTGGCACGGCTCGATGCGGCGCGCGAAGCGCGTCCGATCCCCGCCGGGACCGGAGCGCTGATCGACGGGATATTCCGTCGCGCGCAGGAGCGCATCCTGCTTGCCCAGGTCGCTCGGGAGATACAGACCAACCTGCGGCGCATGGAGCAGGTGCTCGACGCGTTTTTTCGCGACCCGACGAAGCGTTCCGAGATCGCCGCGCTGGCCACGACAGTCACCAGATTCGTGGCGCGTTTCAAATGCTGGAGCAGGATGATGCCGAACGCCTGCTCGGACTCTGCGAGGCGCAGATCGAGAGCTATGCGAATCCGGAAACTCCCGTCGACGAAGGAGACCTCGAGCTTCTCGCGGAGTCGCTGTGTGGATTGGGATTCTTCGTCGAGGCGCTGCGAACAGCAGCGTTCTGACCACCAGCGGCTGATTGCTCCGCTGCTGGCGAAGCGTCTCGGCGAGACTCCCGATCGCGGAGCCCGACGCGGCGATGGAAACGGTCGAGGACGCGGTCGAGGACTTCGCGGAATGCTGCCGACAGCTCGTCGCGGAAATCCGTCGCGCGCCGGCCGACGCCGCAGCGCGCGCCGCATTGATGTCGAAGCTCAAGGATCTCGTCGACGATGCCACGCTCGATCGACGACTCCGACCTCGTCGAACAAGCGCAGCAAGCGTTGGCGGAGCTCGACGCGCTGCCGGAGGTCGAAACAGCGGGGCGAAGACACGCGACCGTCGCGCTGGAGGCCGCGGTCACCGCTATCGCCGAGAGCGGCGCGCCGATCGCGGCACCTGCTCCGGCGCTGTCGGCGGAGACGCAGCGGCTGCTCGCGACCGACGCCAACCGCCTCGACGCCGAGCTTCTCGAGATCTTCCTCATCGAGGCCAACGGAGGTGCTGGACGCCGTTGTCGAAAATCGTGCGCAGCTCGAGCGCAATCCCGGCGATCGCGAGGCATTGCGTTCCGCACGCCGGCAGTTTCACACGATCAAGGGCAGCGGCCGGATGGTCGGCCTCAGCGAGCTCGGCGAGCTCGCCTACGACGTCGAGAAGATTCACAACCGGCTGCTCGAAGAGGAGCCCGTGTCATGCCCGCGATGCTCGAACTCCTCGATGTCGCCGAGGCGAGTTTCCGGCAATGGGTCGGCGCGCTCCAGGACAAGGGCGACATCTATGCCGATCCCGCGGAGCTCTACGCCGCCATCGGCCGCGTCGAAGCGGAGTTGCCGTCCGAATTCGACTCCGGAGCGCCGTCGCTGCGCCGGCCGAGCCGGATGCGATTGCAACTCCGGAACCGGCAGTCGAGTTGCCGGCCCCCGTCGCGGTTGCGGCGCGTGAGTCCGAGCCGGAACCCGCGGAACCCGAAGTGCCGGCCTCCGTCGCGGTTGCGGCGCGTGAATCCGAGCCGGAACTTGCGGAACCCTCGCCACTCAGCGAGACCGCCGTCCCCGACGTCGATCGCCCATTGGTGGTCGAAGCGGTCGACGTCGAAGATGCCTCGGAGCAGGCCACGTGGGTCGAACCGATGGAGGAGGCCGATGAACTGAGCGCTGAGATCATCGAGTTTGCGCCGGTCGGCGAGATGCCGGCCGGTGCGGATGCGGGTGACGACGCGACGCCCCCGCCCGACGTCGTCATGGTCGGTGAAGTGTCGATGCCCGCGGAACTCTATGCGGTAGTCGTCGACGAGGCACAGGGGCACCTTGCGACGCTGGAACGCGAACTTTCGCTGCTGCAATTCGATCGTCGGCAGCTGCCGTCGGCGGAAATGGTGCGGGCGAGTCATACGCTATGCGGTATTCACCGTGCCGGTGGTTTTCCGTTGATTGCGTTGACAGCCCAGGCGCTCGAGCGTTGCCTGCTCGTCTTGCAGCCGTTGCCGCCGCCGTTGCCGGCCGACGCGCTGCCGGCGCTGGCCGACGCAGTGAGCGGTCTTAGGGAATTCCTCGGGCGGGTCAAGGAGCGACGGAACTTCAACGCGACCGATGTGGCGATTGCCGCGGAAATTCAGCAGGAGCTCGAGGCCGTGCGTGGCGCGGTGGCCGCGGCGCCGATGCCGGCCGAAGTCACGGTGGAACCCGAAGCGGGCGATACCACAACCGTTCCGGCGGAACAGGATTCGTCGGCGATCGGCGAAGTGGCCGAGGCGGTGGCGGTAGAGGTCGTCGAACTCGATGTGGAAGAAGTGGCCGAGCCGGTAGCGGCGGAGGTGGTCGAACCGGAAGTCGGACAGGTGGTCGAGCCGGTAGCGGTAGAAGTCGCCGAGCTGGTAGCGACAGAGGTGGTCGAGCCGGTAGCGGTAGAAGTCGCCGAGCCGGTCGCGACAGAGGTCGTCGAGCCGGTAGCGGTAGAGGTCGTCGAGCCGGCGATCGCAGAGGCAACGGCAGCTCCGGCCGAACCGCCTGTCATGCCTGAAAGCATTCAGGCGACGATTGCGCCGACACGACCCGTGGTGACGGCCCTCGAGCTCGCGCGCCGCGAAGCCCCACAGGATCCGCTGGCTGACCTACGTGACGATGTCGACACGCAGGTGCTGCCGATCTTTCTCGAGGAGGCCGCGGAGCTCTACCCGCAGGCGGGTGAGCGGGTGCGCGCATGGCGCCGTGCGCCCGGTGACGATACGCCTGCTCGCCAGCTGCGGCGCACGCTTCATACGATCAAGGGCAGCGCGCGGATGGCCGGCGCAATGCGCCTTGGCGAGCTCGTGCACCTGATGGAATCGCGCCTCGATGTCGACGACGCGCCCGTGCCCGGCTCGTCGGAGCTGTTCGAGGCGCTGGACGGCGACCTCGACCGGATCGCCTTCGTTCTCGATGCGTTGCGCGATGGCAAGACCAATGTCGCGCTTCCATGGATGACGGACAAGGACGAGTCGATACCGGTGGCGGAGGCGGATCATGCGCGCCGTCTCGGAAATCGCGGCCGCGACGCCGACGGAACGGACGGTGGTCGTATCGCTTCCGACGCCCGACCATATGCCCTCGCGCGCGGAGGCCGACGCCGTCGACGTGGAAGGTGGCGGTCGCTCGATGCTTCGTGTGCGAGCCGACATCATCGACCGTCTCGTCAACGAGGCGGGCGAAGTGGCGATCGCGCGGGCACGGATCGAAAGCGAATTGCGGGCGCTGAAGGCCAATCTGCTGGAACTCACCGGCAGCGTAATCCGCTTGCGCACGCAGGTGCGCGAAATCGAGATCCAGGCCGAATCGCAGATCCAGTCACGCCTCATGCAAGTGGGAGAGGGGCAGGAAGGATTCGATCCGCTCGAATTCGACCGGTACACACGGTTTCAGGAGCTCGCCCGGTCGCTGGGCGAGGGTGTCAACGATGTGTCGACGGTCCAGCAGTCGCTGCTCAAGAACCTCGAGGTCGCCGACTCGGCGCTGATCGTGCAGGGCAGGCTTGCGCGCGATGTGCAGCAGCAGCTCTTTGCGATCCGCACGGTGCCCTTCGCCAGTCTTTCGGAGCGCCTGTACCGGATCCTGCGCGGAACGGCCCGGGAGCTGGGCAAGCGGGCGAACCTCGAAATCCGCGGCGGACAAACCGAGCTCGACCGCGCGGTGCTGGAAAAGCTCGTCGGGCCGCTCGAGCATCTGCTGCGCAACGCCCTCGACCATGGCATCGAACCCCGCAGCCAGCGCGCCAAGGCGGGCAAGTCCGAGACCGGCGAAATCACGCTGACCGTGCGCCAGGTCGCCAACGAAATCGCGATCGAGCTGGCCGATGACGGCGCCGGGCTCAATCTCGAAGGAGTCCGGGCCAAGGCGGTCGCGCAGGGCCGGATCGCGGCCGATGCGCAGCCCACCGACGCCCAGCTCATCGAGTGCATCTTCGAACCCGGCTTCTCGACCGCGTCACGCGTGACGCAGGTCTCGGGGCGCGGCATCGGGATGGATGTCGTGCGCTCGGACATCACCGCGCTGGGCGGCCGCGTCGAGGTCTCGACGCGGGTCGGGCACGGCACGACGTTCCTGCTCTACCTTCCGCTCACCCTTGCAGTAGCGCAGGCGGTGATGGTGCGTGCCGGCGGCAGGTTGTGGGCGCTGCCGGCGCCGATGGTCGAGCAGGTGCAGCACGTCAAGGCAGATGTGCTCGTCAACATGTACGTCCAGGGGCGCGTCGAAAGCCAGGGAGTGAGTTATCCGTTCCACTACCTGCCGCGCCTCCTCGGCGACCTGCATCAGATTCCCGAGTCCACCCGCAACAATCCGGTGCTGCTGCTGCGGAGCGGCCAGAGCGTGGCGGCCGTCCATGTCGACGAAATGATCGGCAACCAGGAAGTGGTCGTGAAGAATATCGGCCCGCAACTCGCCCGCGTGTCCGGAATCGCGGGTGCCACGGTGCTGGGCAACGGCGAGGTGGTCCTGATCATCAACCCCGTCCAGATCGCGCAACGGTCCGACGTGCCGGAGTTCGATCCCAACGTCGAGCGCTTGGCGCCGGAAGTGCCCAAGATGGCGGTGGTCCAGCCTGGAAAGCCACTGGTGATGATCGTCGACGACTCGCTGACCGTGCGCCGGATCACGAGCCGCCTCCTCGCACGCGAAGGCTTCGACGTGCTCACTGCCAGGGACGGCATCGACGCTTTCGAGCTCCTCGAGACCGAGGCGGAGACGCCGGACGTCATCCTGCTCGATATCGAGATGCCGCGCATGGACGGGTTCGAATTCATGAAGACCATCAAGGCCAATCCCAAGTACGCATCGATCCCGATCGTGATGATCACGTCGCGCACCGCGGAAAAGCACCGCAACCTCGCGAAAGACCTGGGTGTCGATCTCTATCTCGGCAAGCCGTTCCAGGAAGAGGAGCTGCTGCGGCACCTGCGCGACATGCTGGCGCTGACGCCCTAGCGCGCCTTGACTTCGGCGAAGACGATCCTGATGAGGCTACTGATGGATTCGTCGAAGAACTCCTGGCTGTCCTTGTCACTGCCCGCCATGCGGCTGCGGAACCGGGAGAGGTCGACCGACTTGGCGACATCTTCGGCGGTCGCCGCCGAACCCCTGGCGCTGACTACCGCGTTGGTCGCCGTGACCACCGTCTGCAGGAGATCGATCACCTCGTAGAGATAGGTCTTGCCCGCGAGCACCCGGCCGTGGCCGGGAACGACCGTCGCGAAATCGAGAAGCGCCATGGCTTGGAGGGTGCGAATCCACTCGTGCGGATAGCCCCCGAAAGCGTAGGGGACGGGATGGTCGAGAAGGTCGCCGGCAATCAGTATCTTCTCGGCAGGCAGATACGCCACGACGTCGCCTCCCGTGTTGCCCCGCCCCAGAAACCTGAGTTGCACTTCGCGGTTGCCGAGATCGATGTTGAGCTCGCGGTCGAACGTGAGCGAGGGTGGCGCAAAGACGTACGCGCGGAACTCGCCGGCGGCTCGCTCCTTCAGCGCCAGATTTTTCGCGGCATTCGCCTTTTTGTCGGAGGACATGACTTTCCCCGAGTCGTCCAAACCCGTGGTCACGATCCTTGCCAGTTCGGCGCGCTCTCTTCCGAACACGGAATCTTCCGCGGCGTAGCGCGTCACGTAGGACGGCACGCGCGCCGCCATCATCGTGCGCGTCTCGTTGTGCGCAACAATCACGGCCATCGGAAACGCCTCCAGATACGAAGCGTTCCCGCCGTTGTGATCGTAATGCCAATGCGTATTGAGAAGATAGCGCACGGGCTTGTCGGTCCATTGACGAATCTGCGCGATGTCCGCCCGGGCGGACGAGGGGAGATAGCAAGAGTCGATAACCAAGACGTCCCGTGCGCCTATGACGACCGTCGTGTTGCCTTCGGGGAAATCGTCCGTTGCATCAGGGTGGCGGATTGTGTAGACGCCCTCGGCGAGCTTCGTGACTTGTCGGGCCGTCGAGGTGACCGAATCGTTCGCGCCGTGGCTTGCCGTAGCCAGCAGGAGCAGGAACAACGGCAACAGACGCACGCGCGACATCTCGTGGGCGAAGTCCATGGGGGCCTTTTTTTTGGCGCCCGGATCGACCGTCGGCGGGCGGGTGAACGGAGGCCACGATTGCAGCCGGGTGCGGCCACTCTAGGATCAACTGCGGGTTGCTTTCAAGTCACTTTTCGCGGAAAAAACGGGACTTTTCCCTTGCAACCGGAAGGCACGCGGCGTCATTCCGGCCATTCGCTTGAAGAAGCGGTTGAAGTACGACGGTTCGCGGAATCCGAGGTCCAGGGCGATGGCGGCAACAGTTTGGCTGGTGTGCAGCAGCAGGCGCCGGGATTCGAGAAACAGTCGCTTGTGAATGGTGTCGCTGGCGGTTGCGCCACTCGCGCTCCGGACAGCTTGATTGAGATGATTCGCCGTTACGTGAAGAACTTCCGCATATTGGGCCACCTGCCGCAGGCTCCGAAAATGCAGATCCACAAGCGAAGCGAATTTGGCGGGAAGCGCGCCGCGGCCCGCGCATTGCTCGTTGCGCGCCGGCGGCCGATGGCGTCCGATTTCGACCAACAGCTGGTAGAGCAGGGCGCGCAGTATGTGGTCGCTGACGTCGCGCGGCGCGCCAAGCTCGCCGCGCATCGCATCGACGATCGTGATCAGGCGCGCGAATTCTGCGCCGTCGATATCGAGAAACACGCAGTCGCCGCCGTGTCCGAAGAACAGGAGCTCGTCCAGAAGGCGCGCATCGCTGAAGAACTCGCGGATGAAGTCGCCGTCGAACAATACGGCGTACCCCTGCGGCGGCTTGTCCAATCGCCACCGGCGAATTTCGCCCGGTGCCGTGAAGCACAGCCGGCACGGACGCACTTCGGTGCCGACGCCGTCCAGGTCCAGAAAACCGCCCCCAGCGGTCAGGAACAGGATTTCGTAGAAGCGCAGCCGATGCGGATGTTGGGTAGTGATGAAGTCGGCGAGCGCGTGGAACGGGGCGGCGTCCACCAGCAATCGTCGACCGTACTTATGGCGGTCGAATTCCACGATCGCGATTTCAGGCGCCTGATCGCCGCGATTGCGCCGACTCGAGCGGGGAGCCCCGGCGGCGGTCGTCGCGACTTTCGCGCGTGCCGGAGTCTTCCTTGGCCGACTTTCCATGGGCGGCGGTGGAGTAGGCATGGCGCGAAGTTTGCCATACCCGGCACGGACCAGAGTGCATGCGACATTCTCGAGTGCCGCCGAGGCCGTGATCTCGGTCCGGGGAAGGTCAATATTGCCCTTGGACGCGGGCTCCGCCCGTCGCGCCGGTATAATTTGCGAGAATAGACATCGAAGGAGGACAGGAGCATGGCGAACTACGCCACCAGTAACATTCGTACGGTTGCGCTCGTCGGTCAGGGCGGAGCAGGCAAGACCACGCTCGCCGAGGCGCTGCTCCTCGCGTCCGGTGCAATCAAGGATGCGGGCACGGTCGAGCGTGGGACGACAGTCAGCGATTTCGACCCGCTGGAAAAGTCGTGGCAGCACTCGCTGCGCGCATCGGTCGTGCATCTCGACACGCAGGACACGCGTGTTCACCTTATCGACACCCCCGGATTTCCCGATTTTCTCGGCCAGGCGATCGGCGCGCTGGATGCAGTGGAGACCGCGGCCGTGGTCGTCAGCGCGCAATCCGGCATCGAGATGGTCGCCTCGAGGATGATGGACTGGGCAGCGAAACGCCGCCTCTGCCGCCTTGTCATCGTCAACAAGATCGACGCGGAAAACGTCGACCTGCCGAGCCTCCTCTCGTCGATCCAGTCGCTCTTCGGCAGAGAGTGCCTGCCGATCAATCTGCCGGCCGGGGGCGGCAAGCGCGTGGTCGACTGCTTTTTCAATCCCGACGGAGAATCCGACTTCTCGTCGGTCAGCCGCGCGCATGGCGCGCTCGTCGATCAGGTCGTCGAGGTCGACGAGGCGCTGATGGCGAAATACCTGGAGCAGGGCGAGATCTCTGCCGAGGAGCTGCACGCGCCGTTCGAGAAGGCGCTGCGCGACGGCCATCTCGTGCCGGTGTGCTTCGTTTCGGCGAAGACCGGCGCGGGCGTCGGCGAGCTCCTCAACGTGCTCATCAAGCTGGCGCCGAATCCTGCCGAGGGCAATCCACCGCTGTTCTACAAGGGCGAGGGCGATGCCGCCACGGAATTCCGTTCGGAGCCCGATCCCAAGAAACACGCGCTCGCTCACGTGTTCAAGGTGGTGATGGATCCGTTCGTGGGGAAGCTCGGCATCTTCCGCGTTCACCAGGGCACGGTTACCAAGGACACGCAGCTGTTCGTGGGCGATGGCCGGAAGCCCTTCAAGGTCGGGCATCTCTTCATGCTGCAGGGCGGCAAGAACGTCGAGATCGAGCGCGCCGTGCCCGGGGACATCGCGGCGGTCGCCAAGGTCGACGAGATCGACTTCGACTGCGTGCTGCACGATTCGCACGACGAGGACCACATCCACATGCGGCCTCTCGAATTCCCGACGCCGATGCAGGGAGTCGCCATCACGCCGAGGAAGCGCGGCGACGAGCAGCGGATTTCCGAAGTGCTGCACCGGATGATCGCCGAGGATCCCACGCTCGTCGTCGAGCACGATCCGACGACGAACGAAACGGTGCTGCGCGCGCTGGGCGATCTTCATCTGCGCTCGGTGCTGGAGCGGATGGCGAGCCAGTTCAAGCTCGAAGTCGATACGCGGCCGCCCCGCATCCCCTACCGCGAGACGATCACCGGAAAGGCGGAGGGATTCCATCGCCATAAAAAGCAGACGGGCGGCGCCGGCCAGTTCGGCGAGGTGTCGCTGCGAGTCGAGCCGCGCGAGCGCGGCGCCGGCTTCGAGTTCCTCGACCAGACGAAGGGCGGGGTGATCCCGCACCAGTTCATGCCGGCGGTGCAGAAGGGCGTCGAGCAGGTGCTCCTCACTGGCGCGATCGCCGGCTTTCCGCTGCAGGACGTGCGCGTCATCGTCCACGACGGCAAGCATCACCCGGTGGATTCGAAGGAGGTCGCGTTCGTCGCAGCCGGCAAGAAGGCGTTCCTCGACGCGATCGAGAAGGCGCGACCCATCGTGCTCGAGCCGGTCGTCACGGTCGAAGTGATCTGCCCGGAATCGAATACCGGCGACATCGCCGGCGATCTCTCGTCGCGCCGGGGGCAGGTCACGGGAACGCGCGGCCTGCAACCCGGGGTGCTCGCGATCACCGGACTTGCGCCGCTCGCCGAGCTCGAAGGTTATTCCGCGCGACTGAAGTCCGTGACGGGCGGCCACGGCTCGTGGTCGATGCAGCTGTCGCACTACGAGCAGGCGCCGCCGAATCTGCAGCAGCAGCTCGTCGTCGAGTACAAGAAGTCGCGCAAGCACGAAGACGAATAATCCGGGACCGGACCGGTCTCCGCGGCGCGCGTGACCATCGTGCCGATTGTGCCCAGAGGGGCCCGAGTTTACAATTGCTGCCGTGGGTCATGCGATGGGAGTTCCGACCGCCAATTTCACGCATCACTTCCTGATCGCCATGCCGGCGATGGCGGACCCGCATTTCTCGCACACGCTGACCTACGTCTGCGAGCACAGCGCGGAGGGCGCCCTCGGCATCGTCGTCAACAAGCCGACCGACATGACGCTGTCCGCGCTCTTCGAGAAGATCGACGTCCCGCTCGTCGACGCCGCGCTGCGCCGGATGCCCGTGCATTTCGGCGGTCCGGTTCAGGTCGATCGCGGATTCGTGCTGCACCGGCCGCTCGGCAACTGGCAGTCCACGCTCGCCATCGACGACGAGGTCGGACTCACGACGTCGAAGGATGTGCTCGAAGCGGTCGCGCGCGGCGAGGGTCCGAAAGACGTGCTGGTGTCGCTGGGCTATGCCGGCTGGTCGGCGGGGCAGCTCGAGCAGGAGATTGCGCAGAACGCCTGGCTCACGGTCGCGGCCGATCCCGGCGTTCTGTTCGAAACGCCCGTCGAGGCGCGGCTCCCTGCCGCCATGCGCCTTCTCGGCATCGATTTCTCGCGCCTGTCCGACGATGTCGGACACGCTTGACGCGTGGCGTCCGCACCGGCGAACGACAAAGCCACCGTCCTCGCGTTCGACTTCGGGACGCGCCGGATCGGCGTTGCGGTCGGCAATGTGATGCTCGCGCGTCGCCCGGCCGCTTCCCACGATCGCGCACGACGCCAATGCGACTCGATTCGCCGCGGTTGCGGCGCTGATCGAGGAGTGGCGACCGGATGTGCTGGTGGTCGGCCTTCCTGTGCACCACGACGGAACGCCGCACGAGATGACCGCGCGCGCCGAACGTTTCGCCCGCCAGCTGGAAGGCCGGTTCGGATTGCAGGTGGCGCGCGTGGATGAAAGGTACACGACCGAGGGCGCGGAAAGCGCGCTTGCGGCAGCGGGCGTTCGGGCGCGCGATCGGAAGGCCGTGCGCGATGGCGTCGCCGCACAGCTCATCCTGCAATCCTGGTTCGATGATCCCGCGCGGAACGGCACCGTTGGCCCTGCCTGACGCCGAGGAGACACTGGCCGCGCTCGCCGAGCGCATGCGCGGCGCCATTGCCTTCGACGCGAAGTTTGTCGGCATCTATTCGGGCGGTGCCTGGATGGCCGAGCGGCTCGCGCAAGCGATTCCCGGCGATCATGCGATCGGGTTCATCGACGTTTCGTTCTATCGCGACGATTTCAGCCGCAAGGGACTCAAGCCGGAAGTCAAGCGCACCGAGCTGCCGTTCGAAGTCGAGGGTGCGACCATCGTGCTGGTCGACGATGTGCTCTACACGGGACGCAGCGTGCGCGCGGCGATCAACGAACTGTTCGACTACGGCCGGCCGGCGCGCGTCGAGCTTGCCGTGCTGATCGACCGCGGCGGGCGGGAGCTGCCGGTTGAAGCGACCTACGTCGGCGCCCGGCTCGCCGTCGCGCGCAGTCTCTCCATCGTCCTGTCGCGCGGCGCGGACGGTCTGCTTGCGCTTGCCACCGAGGCGAGCGATGCGTAACCCGCAGCTCAACGCCGCCGGCGACCTCACCCACCTGTTGACGCTCGAGGGCCTGCCCGCCGAGATCATCGTCCGCGTCCTCGATACCGCGGTGCCGTTCGCGTCGATCGCCGAGCGGGAGGTGAAAAAGGTGCCGCTGCTGCGCGGGCGATCGGTCTTCAACCTGTTCTTCGAGAACTCGACGCGCACGCGGACGACGTTCGAGATCGCCGCCAAGCGGCTGTCGGCCGACGTCATCAACCTCAACATCGGCGTGTCGTCGACCAGCAAGGGCGAGACGCTGCTGGACACCGTCGACAATCTCGTCGCCATGAACGCCGACATGTTCGTCGTCCGCCACGCGCAGTCGGGCGCGCCGCACCTCATCGCCGCGCATTTGAACCGGATGGGGCGCGCGCACGTTCATGTCGTGAATGCCGGCGATGGACGGCATGCGCATCCGACGCAGGGGCTGCTCGACCTCTTCACCATCCGGCACTACAAGAAGGATTTTCGCAACCTGACCGTCGCGATCGTTGGCGACGTGCTGCATTCGCGGGTTGCCCGTTCGCTGATCCATGGCTTGACCACCCTCGGCACGCCCGAAGTGCGCGTGATCGGCCCGAAGACGCTGCTGCCGTCGGCGGTCCAGTCGCTGGGTGTGCGGGTCCACCACGACATGCGCGAGGGAATCAAAGATTGCGACGTCGTGGTGATGCTGCGCCTGCAGAGCGAGCGTATGCGCGGCGCATTGCTGCCGTCGACGGGCGAGTACTTCAAGCATTACGGTCTCACGTCCGAAAAGCTCGCGCTGGCGAAGAGCGACGCGATCGTCATGCATCCAGGGCCGATGAACCGTGGCGTCGAAATCGAGTCGGCGGTCGCCGATGGCGAGCGCAGCGTGATCCTGCCGCAGGTGACGTTCGGCATCGCGGTGCGGATGGCCGTGTTGAGCATTCTCGCGGGGAACTGACGACGTGCGCCCCATCTTCCCCGCGACGATTCCCGGCTGACGGATGAAGATCGAGATCAGCCACGGCCGCGTGATCGACCCCAAACACGGCATCGACCGCGTCACGTCGGTCTACGTTGCCGGGGGCAAGGTGGTTGCGATGGGCGCGGCGCCTTCGGGCTGGACAGCGGAACGCACGATCGACGCGCGCGGACTTGTCGTCTGCCCCGGACTCATCGATCTGTCCGCGCGGTTGCGCGAGCCGGGCTTCGAATACAAGGCCACGCTCGAATCCGAAATGGACGCGGCTGTGGCCGGAGGGGTGACGAGCCTCGCGTGTCCGCCGGACACCGATCCTCCCCTCGACGAGCCTGGTCTGGTCGAGATGCTGAAGCACCGCGCTCGCTCGCTCCACCTGGCGAATGTCCATCCGATCGGCGCGTTGACCGTCGGTCTTGCCGGCCTGGAGCTCACTGAAATGGGCGAGCTTGCCGAGGCTGGATGCGTCGCCTTTTCGCAGGCGGAAAGACCGGTGGCGGATACGCGGGGTCCTGCTGCGCGCAATGCAGTATGCGGCGACTTTCGGTCACCGCGTCTGGTTGCGCGCGGAAGACGCGCATCTGGGGAAGGATGGCGTCGCGCACGATGGCGAGGTTTCGACTCGCCTTGGCTTGCCCGCGATCCCCGCGGCGGCGGAAACCATCGCGCTCGCGTCGATCCTGGCGCTCGTCCGCCACACCGGCGTTCGCGTCCACCTCTGCCGGCTTTCGACCGCCGAAGGAGTTGCGATGGTGCGGGCCTCGAAACGGGATGGGTTGCCGGTGACCTGCGATGTCGCCGTACATCACCTGCACCTCTGCGACATCGACATCGGCTGGTTCGATGCGCAGTGCCGCCTGATACCGCCGCTGCGTGGCACACGCGACCGCGACGCGCTGCGCGCGGGGCTCGCGGACGGGACCATCGACCTCGTCTGCTCCGACCACGCGCCGGTCGACGACGACGGCAAGCAGGTGCCTTTCGGAGAGGCCGAGCCGGGAGCCACCGGCCTGGAGCTTCTGCTGCCGCTTACGCTGAAATGGGCGCAAGAGGATGGGATCGCGCTGCCGGCGGCCATCGCCCGCATCACCGTGCAACCGGCGGCCGTCCTTGGAAGCGAAGCCGGACACCTTGGCGTCGGCGCGCCCGCGGACGTCTGCATCTTCGATCCGGAACTCTACTGGCGCGTCGAATCGGCGGCGCTCAAGAGCCAAGGCAAGAACACGCCGTTCCTCGGCCTCGAAGTGCGCGGCAAAGTGCGCGCAACGCTAGTGGCCGGGCGGATCGTCTACGAGGCGCAAGAAACTACGACCGGGGTTTCGGCGTTCTCCCCAACGTGAAGAACTCGTCGTTGGGCCGCAGGTTGATGAGATTCGCCATCCGGTTCGACAGGCAGAAAAAGGCCGATATATTGCCGATGTCCCAGATGTCCTCGTCGCTGAATCCGTGCGTGCGCAGCGTCGCGTAGTCGTCGTCGCCGATCTCGCCGCTCCTCTCCGACACCTTGAGCGCGAAGGCGAGCATCGCCATTTGTCGTGCCGTGATGTCGGCCTTCCGGTAGTTGATTCCGACCTGATCGGCGACGAGCGGTTGCTTCGAATAGACGCGCAGGATGGCCCCGTGCGCGACGAAGCAATAGAGACATTCGTTGGCGCCGGCCACGGCGACGACGATCATCTCGCGCTCGGCCTTGGTGAGGCCCGACTCGCGCAGCATCAGCGCGTCGTGGTAGGCAAAAAACGCGCGGAACTCGTCCGGACGATGGGCGAGTGCCAAGAAGACGTTGGGGATGAACCCGGCTTTTTCCTGCACCTCGAGCATCCGCGCGCGAATGTCCTCGGGCAGATCTTCGAGCTTCGGCACCGGATAGCGACTGACGGGAGGCGCGGTCATGTCGATGATTCTATCAGCCGGGGATCGACCGTTCCAGGACGCTTGTTCGCGTCCGGCGTCCCCGTCGAAAGTCCTGCGATTTGTATGTTTGTGCGACCAAATGTATCCTCATGCGCGTCCGCTCCGGCGTCGGGCGAACGGTTCGACAGCAAGACGCCAGTTGCGATTGCCGCCGGATTGCACCGGCAGCCGCAATTCCTAAACAAAAAGGAGGCTCTGATGCGATACCGTACCCCTATTGCCGCCGCGATAGCCTTGCTTGCCGCCGGATCTCGCGACCGCTGCGCCGCCGAAGGTCGTGACGGCGCCCAACTCCGATCCGCAGTGCTTCGCGCCGTGGGCCGCCAATACCAAGCTGTTCCAGTACCCGGCGAAGAAGGGACCCTATCGGATCGCGCTCGCCAACGGCTACATCGCCAACACCTGGCGCATCCAGATGATCAAGACGGCGAAGGCCTATGCCGCGCAGCCCGACGTTGCCGCGAAGCTCAAGGAGTTCAAGGTCGTCTCCACCGGCGAGGACGTCGCCGCGCAGATCGCGGCGATCAACAACTTCATCGACTCGGGCTACGACGCGATCGTGGTGAACGCGCAGAATCCGGCGGCCTTCAAGCCGGTGATCAAGCGCGCCAACGACGCGGGCGTCGTGCTGGTCGCGTTCGACAACATCCTCGACACCGAAGAGGCGATCAACGTCAACGTCGACCAGAAAGGACTCGGCAAGTACTGGGCCGAATGGCTGGTGAAGAACGTGCCGAACGGCGGCAAGGTGCTCGAGGTGCGCGGGCGTCTCCGGCACCTCGGTCGATCGCGACCGGCACGAGGGCATCCAGGAAGTGTTCAAGGCCTCGGGCAAGAAGTGGGAAACGGTCGAAGTGATCGGCAAGTGGGACGATCCGACGGCGCAGAAGGTCACGGCCGACGCGATCGCCGTGCACAAGAAGTTCGACGCGATCACCGCGCAAGGCGGCGACACCGGCGTCGTGCAGGCGATGATCGACGCCAAGCATCCGTTCGTGCCGTTCGGCGGCGAGACCGAGAACGGCTTTCGCAAGTTCTGCGGCAAGTACGGCAGCCAGGGCCTGAAGTGTGCATCGGGCGGCACCGGGCCGGCGCAGGTGGCGGTGGCGATCAAGACGGCGATCGCGGCGCTCGAAGGCAAGGTCGTGCCGCAGTCGGTGAAGCTGCCGTTGGCGCGGGTCGAGTCCCCGAACCTGAAGGACGGGACCGACTACTACGCCAAGCAGTCCGACAACTTCTTCGTCGGCAACTCCTTCCCGACCTGCGGCATCAATTTCACCGCGCAGGAAATCATGGGGCAGACCGAAGCGAACAAGTAGGCGCGGGTGCGGGGATTGCGGTCTCCGCGTCAAACCTATGAGCCTGTTCGTCATGCAGGGCGTCTCCAAGCGCTATCGGCGGCGTGCGCGCGCTGCAGGACGCCGAGCTGGTGGTCGAGGCCGGCCGCATCCATGCGGTGCTGGGCGAGAACGGCGCCGGAAAATCGACGCTGATCAAGATCATGGCGGGCGTCGTCGCGCCCGACGAGGGCCGCATGCTGCTCGACGGCGAGCCGGTCTCGTTCGCATCGCCGGCGGCGGCCAATGCGGCCGGCATCGCCTGCATCTTCCAGGAGCTGTCGCTGATCCCCGATCTTTCGGTGGCCGACAACATCGCGATCAGCAACCCGCCGCGCCGCTTCGGCCTGATCGACCGCCGCGCGCAGCGCCGCATGGCCGAGGAGGCGCTCGCGCGCGCCGGCGCCGACAACATCCATCCGCTGGCGCTGGTCAAGGACCTGTCGCTGTCGCGGCGGCAGATGGTCGAGATCGCGAAGGCGCTCGCGCGGAAGCCGCGCATCCTGATCCTCGACGAAGCCACGTCGGCGCTGACCGCCGCCGACGTGACGAAGATCTATGGCGTGCTGAAGCGGCTGCGCGCGGACGGGCTCGCGCTGATCTACATTTCGCACCGGATGCACGAGATCACCGAGCTCGCCGACGAGTGCACCGTGTTCTGCAACGGCCGCAGCGTCGCGACCTATGCGGCAGGCACGAAGACCGACAACGAGGTCGTCGAGCTGATGATCGGCCGCGAGTACAACGCCGTGTTTCCGGCGCGGACCACGCGCTCGGCGAGCGATGCGGCGCCGCTGCTCGAGGTGCGCCACTTGTGCTGGAACGACCGGCTGAACGACATCTCGCTCCGATTGCACGCCGGCGAGGTGATCGGCCTCGGCGGTCTCGACGGCCAGGGCCAGCGCGAGCTGCTGCTGGCGCTTTTCGGCGTGCTGCGCGGCACGACGGGCGACGTGCTGATCGACGGCCGGCCCGTCGCCATCACCGGCCCGCACGACGCGAAGCGCAAGGAGATCGGCATGGCGCTGATCCCGGAGGACCGCAAGACCGAGGGCCTGATGCTGCCGATGTCGGTGCGCGACAACCTCTCCTTCGCCGCGCTCCGCACGTTGTCGCGCTGGGGCATCGTCGACAGCGACGGCCGAACGCGACGCGGTGGAGCGGATCGTGCGGCTGCTCGCGGTGCGCACCGACGGCACCGACCTGCCGGCCGGGTCGCTTTCCGGCGGCAACCAGCAGAAAGCTCGTCATCGGCAAATGGCTGATGATGGCGCCGCGCATCCTCCTGCTGAACGATCCGACGCGCGGCATCGACGTCGGCACCAAGCAGGAGATGTATCAGCTGCTGCGCGAGCTGGCCGACGCCGGCGCGGCGATCCTCTTCTACTCGACCGACTACGACGAGCTCGTCGGCTGCTGCGACCGCGTGCTCGTGATGTATGACGGCGCGATCAAGCGCGAGCTGATCGGCGCCGAGATCACCGAGCGCGCGCTGATCAGCAGCGCCTTGAACATCGGTGCCGAGATCGGGCGCACCGGCGCACACCAGGCGGCCTCGTCGTGAGCGGCGACTGGTCCTACCGGCTGCGCGAGCACCGGGGCACGCTGCTCGCCTTCGCGGCCTTCGTCGCGATGTTCACGATCTACGCCGCCAACCATCCCGCGGGCCTCAACGCGAACGTCGCGACGACCGCGGCCAACAAGGGCGTGCTGCTCGCGATCATCGCGATGGCGCAGACGCTGGTCGTGCTGACGTCGGGCATCGACCTGTCGGTCGGAATGGTGATGGTGCTCGCCAACTGCCTCGCCTCGTCGATCGTCGTCGGCTCACCACTGATGACGGCGCTGGGCGTGCTGGGCGTGCTGCTTCGTCGGCGGCCTGTGCGGCGCGATCAACGGTCTGATCGTGATCTACGGGCGGCTGCAGCCGATCGTCACGACCATCGCCACCGGCGCGATGTACTACGGCGCCGCGCTTGCGCTGCGGCGTGTTCCCGGCGGCGACGTCGACTCCACGCTGGCCGATGCGCTGACCGGCCAGCTGCCTGGCGGCGTGCCGGCAAGCCTGGCGCTGCTGCTGGGGTTGGTCGTCGATCGTGTGGCTGCCCTTCCGGCGCTCCGCGATCGGCCGCGCCGCCTACGCGGTCGGATCGTCGGAGGTCGCGGCCTACATGTCCGGCGTGCCGATCCGTCGCGCCAAGTTCGTCGCCTACACGCTGTCGGGCCTGCTCGCGTCGATCGCCGGGCTGTTCCTCACCTGCATCACTTACTCGGGCGAGGCGTCGGCGGCCAACGGCAGCACCTACACGCTGTATTCGATTGCCGCGGTGGTGCTGGGCGGCGTGTCGCTGTTCGGCGGTTCGGGCAGCGCGATCGGCGCGATCTTCGGGGCGCTGATGTTCCGCACCATCGGCGACCTGCTGTTCGTGTTCAACGTCGAGCCGCTGTGGCAGCCGCTGTTCCAGGGATCGTGCTGGTCGCGGCGGTGTGCCTGGGCGTCGGTCCGGCTGCTGCGCATCCGCAACCGGCTGGATCTGTATGGTTGATGCGCCCGTTCCTGCCAGCCGTTCCGGCAACACTTTTGCACGCGTTGCGGGCAGCGTGCGCCGGCGCGTCGACCCGGCGATCGCGTCGGCGTTCGGCTGCATCGTGGTCGTGCTGCTCGTCGGCAGCCTGTATTCGACAGCTTCCTGTCGCCGGAATACCTGCTGCAGCAGCTCAAGGTCGCATCCTTCCTCGGCGTCATCGCGACCGGAATGATGATCGTCATCCTGCTCGGCCAGATCGACCTGTCGGTGCCGTGGGTCGTTGCCGTCGGCGGCATGATGGCGACCGCGGCCACGGGTTGGGGCCCGCTCGGCCAGGCGCTGGCGATACCGGTCGGCGTCGGCTGCGGCGTCGCCCTCGGGCTTGTCAACGGCGTCGGCGTGGCGTTTCTTCGCCTGCCGTCGATGATCGTCACCCTGGCGGTGAACGCGGTCGCCCAAGGGCTGATGGTCGTGCACACCGGAGGATTCTCGCCGCAGGATTCGTCGTCGCCGGCGATGCGCTTCATCGCCACGGGCGACACTCTGCTCGGCATTCCGAATGCGCTGCTGGTGTGGGCCGCGGTCGGCGTCGTCGCCGTGTTCCTGCTGACACGCACGACGTTCGGCCGCGCGGTCTATGCGATCGGCAACCGCGAGCGCGCGGCCTATCTGTCCGGTGCGCGCACCCGGCTCGTCGTGATGGCGGCGTTCGCGATCTCCGGCGGCCTCTCGGCGTTCGGCGGCGTGCTGCTCGCAGGCTATGCCAGCAAGGCTGCCCAGGCGATGGGCGACCCGTATCTCCTGCCGGCGATCGCCGCTGTGGTGCTGGGCGGCACGTCGATCCTCGGCGGTCGCGGCAGCTACCTCGGCACGGTGGCCGGCGTCATCCTGATCACGCTGCTGCAGTCGATCCTGTCGGTGATGCAGATGGAGGAATTCGGCCGCCACGTCACCTACGGCGTCGTGATCCTCGCGATGCTGCTGATCTACGGCCGCGGTCGGCCGCATTCGGAATAGACCACCTGCATCTCTCTTTTGAGCGGAGCACGCTACGATGGCCCTTGAGCTCACGCCCAGTTTCGAAGTCGTGGACCCGCGCTTTCGCCGGCTCGCGCTTCCCTATATTCATGTCGAGAGGCTCTACACCGGCTGCCGGTGGGCCGAGGGACCGGCGTGGTTCGCGGCGGGGCGCTATCTCGTCTGGTCCGACATCCCGAACGACCGCATGCTGCGCTGGGACGAAACGGACGGCTCGGTGTCCGTGTTCCGCCAACCGTCGATGAACAGCAACGGCAATACCGTCGACGTCCTGGGCCGTCTCGTCTCGTGTGAACACCGGAGCCGCTGCGTGTCGCGCACGGAATTCGACGGCAAGCGCACGGTGCTGGCCGATCGTCACGGCGGCAAGCGCCTCAATTCGCCCAACGACGTCGTGGTCAGGAGCGACGGCAGCGTCTGGTTCACGGACCCCAGCTATGGCATCGATTCGGACTACGAAGGCGACGCGGCGCCCGGCGAAATCGGCGCCTGCAACGTCTACCGCATCGACCCTTCGAGCGGACGCGTCACCGTCGTCGCCTCGGATTTCGTGCAGCCGAACGGGCTGGCGTTCTCGCCCGACGAATCGCTGCTGTATATCGTCGACACCGGCCTCACGCACAGGGCGGACGGGCCGCACCACGTGCGGCGCTTCAAGGTCTCGGCCGATGGCAGCAAACTTGCCGGCGGCGAGGTGTTGGCTACGTGCCCGGTGGGCCTCTACGACGGGTTTCGCGTCGATGTGCACGGCAACCTGTGGCTGTCGGCTGGCGACGGCGTGCATTGCAACGCCAGCGATGGTTCGTTGATCGGCAAGATCCTGATTCCCGAAGCCGTGGCCAACGTGTGTTTCGGCGGGCCGAAGCTGAATCGCTTGTTCGTCTGCGGGACGACGTCGCTGTATTCGGTGTTCCTGCATACCCGCGCTGCGCCACGCCCCTGATTTGGAAGCGGTCGATCCCGAGGATCAGCGCAAGTCCCGCGACTGGATCGTTCCCCACGGCGGATAGCGTGGCCGCAAGCACGATGAAGCCGCTGCCGGTGACGGCGGCAGCGCGGGACGTTCCTCATCGCGTAATGCCTTTACGTCTTGGGCGGCACGTAACCGGAGGGCATCTCGGCGCCGCCGCCGAAAAAATGCTGCTCCATCTGCTCGGCAAGCCATTTGCGGGCCCGGGCGTCGGCGAGCGAAAGGCGGTTCTCGTTGACGAGCATCGTCTGGTGCTTGAGCCATGCCTGCCATGCCTCCTTCGACACGCTCTCGTAGATTCGCTTCCCGAGGGGGCCAGGGTAGGGCGGCAGATCGAGCCCTTCCGCCTCGCGGCCTAACTTGATGCACTGGACCATGCGCGCCATCGTGTGCTCCTAGAGAATCTTGCGGTAAACCTGGGACTTGCGTTGGAAATTGTAGAGCGCCTGCTTCTGCCGCGGCAGGTCGGCGATCGTCGCCGTATGATAACCGCGCTCGAGAAACCATTGCGACGCGCGCGTCGTCAACACGAACAATTTGGCGAGCTTCATCTTCCGCGCGCGGGACTCGATTTCCTGCATGAGCGTCTCGCCGTAGCCTTCGCGCCGGAAATCGGGATGGACGGCGAGCGCGGCGAGCTCGCCGGCCTTTTCATCGGGAAAGGCGTACAGGGCCGCGCAGCCGATGATCGCATTGTCGTGCTCGGCGACGACGAAGCGCTCGATTTCCATCTCCAGCCGCTCCCGCGACCGGCGCACGAGGATCCCCTGCTCCTCGAGCGGCGCGATGATCTGCAGGATGCCTCCGACATCGTCGATCGTGGCGTTGCGCAGGTGCGCGAGCGGCGCCGAAGCGATCATCGTTCCGACGCCGTCACGCGTGAAGAGCTCCAGCAGCAGCGCACCGTCGACGTGCCGGCTGATGAGGTGCGCGCGCACCACACCGTTGTCGCAGGCGCGGATCGCACAGGGCAGGTAATGCTGGACATCGGCGGGTTGCTTGCCGCGCTTCGCGCCAGGATGGCCTCCGCATCCTTGGTCGAGAGCTCGGTCATGAGCTGCCGGCCCTTGCGCACCCCCTCTGTCTCCATCAGGAAAAGGAGCTTGTGCGCGGAAACACGGACAGCGACCTGGGTCGCCACCTCCTCCAGCGCCAGGTTGAAGATCTCGCCGGTGGGAGAGTAGCCGAGCGGGGAGATCAATACGATGTCGCCGTCGTCCAGGCGCGCCCGCATGGCGTCCGTATCGACGCGGCGCACTTCGCCCGTCAGCTGCATGTCGATGCCGTCGCGCACGCCGAGCGGCTTGGCCGTGATGAAATTGCCCGTGGAAACGCGGATGCGCGCGCCCGCCATCGGCGAATTGGCGATTCCGAGGGAGAGCAGCGCCTCGATGCGCGAGCGCACCTGGCCGTTGGCCTCGAGCACGCAGTCCATGGTCTCGGCGTCGGTGATGCGCAGCCCGGACGCGTAGCGGCTCTCGATGTCCTGCTGCGCAAGAATGGCCTCGATCTGCGGCCGTGAGCCGTGGACGACGACCAGGTGCACGCCGAGGCTGTGCAAGAGGTTGAGGTCGTGGATGATGCCGAGAAACGTATCGTCGGCGACGACTTCGCCTCCGAACGCGATGACGAAGGTCTTGCCGCGAAACGCGTGGATATACGGCGCCGCCGAGCGGATCCACTGCACGAACGCGCGCGTGGTCGCGGAATGGACAGGCGGCACTGCGGTCGGATTCGGCGGCATCGAAAGCTGCGGCGAGCGATTGGCGACGCGTCGCCGAGAGCGCGGATTATAGCGCCGCACCCCCGTATAATCGACGGTCCTGCGCCATGACCACTCTTCCCTCCTCGCCAACCTCAACCCCGAACAGCTCGCCGCCGTCACGCTGCCGCATCGATCGGCGCTGATCCTGGCCGGCGCAGGCAGCGGCAAGACCCGCGTCCTGACGACGCGCCTCGCGTGGCTGCTTGCGACGGGGCAGGCGTCGGCGCTGTCGATTCTCGCCGTCACGTTCACGAACAAGGCAGCGAAGGAGATGCTCGTGCGCCTGTCTGCGATGACGCCCGTGAACGTGCGCGGGATGTGGATCGGCACGTTCCACGGCCTCTGCAACCGGATGCTGCGCGCGCACTATCGAGACGCGAACCTGCCGCAGCTTTTCCAGATCATGGACACGCAGGACCAGCTGGCCCTGATCAAGCGGCTGTACAAGGCGCACGGCATCGACGACGAACGGTTTCCGTCGCGGCAGCTGCAGCACTTCATCTCCGGCGCCAAGGAGGAGGGCCTGCGCCCGAATCAGGTCGAGGCCGGCGACGAGCTCACAAGGCGCCAGGTGGAGCACTATGCGCTCTACGATGCGATGTGCCAGCGCGAGGGCGTGGTCGACTTCGCCGAGCTTCTCTTGCGGAGCTACGAGCTCCTCGCGCAGCGTGACGGCCTTCGCGAGCACTACCGGCGTCGCTTCTCGCATCTTCTGGTCGACGAGTTCCAGGACACGAACATCCTGCAGTACAAATGGCTGAAGCTTCTCGCGGGCGAACACACGTCGGTATTCGCCGTCGGCGACGACGATCAGTCGATCTATGCGTTCCGCGGCGCGAACGTCGCCAACATGCAGCACTTCGAGCGCGATTTTGCGAAAGCGGACATGCCCGTCGAGCTCGTCAAGCTCGAGCAGAACTACCGGTCGCACGGCAATATCCTGGATGCCGCCAATGCGCTCATCAAGCACAACCAGACGCGGCTGGGCAAGAATCTCTGGACGAGCGACGACAAGGGCGAACCGGTCCGGGCGCTGGCAGCCCCGTCCGACATCGACGAGGCGGCCTTCATCGTCGACGTGACACGCAGCCTGGCGGCGGAGGGCGTCGCGCTGTCGGAGGTCGCTGTCCTCTACCGGTCGAATGCGCAGTCGCGAGTGCTCGAGCACGCGCTGTTCAACGCAGCCGTGCCGTACCGGGTCTATGGCGGCATGCGTTTTTTCGAGCGCGCCGAGATCAAGAGCGCGCTCGCCTACCTGCGCCTCATCGCCACGCCCATCGACGACGGCGCGTTCCTGCGCATCGTGAATTTTCCACCTCGCGGCATCGGCGCGCGGACGCTCGAAACCCTGGCCGACGCCGCGCGCGCGCAGGGCACGAGCCTGTGGCAAGCGGCGTGCGCGGGAGGCAAGCCGGGTGGCAAGGCGAACGCGAGCCTTTCGGCGTTCGTCAAGCTGATCGAGGAGATGCGCGCTGCGACCGACGGCCTGCCGTTGCCCGAGGCGGTGCAGCACGTCAATGCCGCATCCGGCCTACTCGCGCATTATCGCAACGAAAAGGATGGAGGGGACCGCGTCGACAATCTCGACGAGCTCGTCAACGCCGCGCAGGGCTTCCTGCGCGAAGCCGATCTGGCGGTGGACGCACCGATGCTGGCGCCGGACGCCGCCGACGCTGCCGCCGCGACCGGCGCCACGGATCCGTTGACGGCATTCCTGGCGCACGCGGCGCTGGAGGCGGGAGAAACGCAGGCGGCCGAAGGCCGGCCCGCGCTGCAGCTCATGACCGTTCATTCCGCAAAGGGTCTCGAGTTCCATACGGTATTCGTGACGGGCCTCGAAGAAGGGCTCTTTCCGCACGAAAACAGCCGCGACGAATACGACGGCATCGAGGAGGAGCGGCGGCTTATGTATGTCGCGGTGACGCGCGCGAAGCGCCGCCTCTACGTCACCCATGCGCAGAGCCGGATGCTCCATGGCCAAGTGCGGTACAACATCGCCTCGCGCTTTCTCGACGAGCTGCCGCGCGAGATCATTTCGTGGCTGTCGCCGCAGCGGCATCGGGCGGGCAGCGCGATCGACATCGATCCCGCGGACTGGAAGGAGCGGGTCGCCGCGATCACTCCGTCCGCGGGCGGGGCGGCATCCGTGCGAAACAGGGCCGACGCATCCCCCGGATGGCGCATCGGACAGAGCGTGCGCCACGCGAAATTCGGGATAGGCATCATCATCGACGCCGAAGGGCGCGGCGGTGACTCGCGCGTGCAGGTCAATTTTCGCGACGCCGGCGTCAAATGGCTGGCGCTCGAGTACGCGAAGCTCGAGGCCGCCTAGCGGTCGTAACCCAGATTTGAGTTGGCGGCCCGTGTGGGATCGTCGTTTCTCTCCCCCATCGGTCGATTCGTCGTCTTCGCGTCGAGATTGCGAAGCACCTCGTCGCGAACTATCGGCTGAAACCTGTATCCGGGCTTCAGGAGTGCGCGCTCTTTCTGGAGAAACGCAAGGACCGTTGCCGCCGAATGCACCCAGTTGCGGCCGCCGGACTCCGCGAAGCCAGCGCCTCCCGTCGAGCCGCGTTCGCCGAGGGGATGATCTTTCGAATCCTTGCCCATCCAGAAACCAAGCATGACGCCGCTCTCCGGGCGTTCAGGCGAGCCCGGAACGAACAAGAGAAGCCACACGTCGGACGTCTTTCCATCCGCATTGGTTGCGGTACCGGTCTTCCCTGCGATCTCGCCTGCGGCCTCGATGGGAAATGCGAGCATCCGTTTTTTCCTTTCATCGGGTTTCAACTTCCAGACCTCGTCGCTCAGCGGATCCATTCCAGGAATGATCCCGCTTCTGATTGCCGATGCGGTGCCGGTACCCCGAATATCGAGCGGGCCCTTCAAAAGTTCAATCATCGCCGCGGACACGGCCGGGTGAAGGAGCCGTTCTTGGGGAGGATGATTTGCGCCTTTGGTGTCACATTCCGTCGGATCATCCTCCTCGTTCTTGTAAAGAAGCGACTTTCCATTGTGACAGACATCGTTCGCGAATCGCGGCGTCACTCGAAAGCCGCCGTTCAGGAAGGCGACCGTCGACGCCATCGACAGGGGATTGACCTCGGAGGCGCCGATCGCGGTGGTCGGATACGGCTGCAGCATGTGCTTCGGGTCCTTGGGCATTCCCAGGCGATACGTGAGCTCGATCACATTTTTTATCCCGGCACGTGCTCCGGCGCGCATCGCCGCCGTGTTGCGCGACTCACCCATAGCGACTCGGCAGGTGATTTCTCCGCGGTACTGCGGCTCCGACCGGGAGTAGAAATTCTCGATCTTCTTCGCTCCGCGCCCGCGGCCAAGAGACACCGAGATCGGCGCATCCATCACCGTACAGCGCCTGAGCACCTCGGCAGAGATCTGGTCGACGGTCCCAGGCTGTAGAGTCGGCCGCGAGCAGCTCCTTGGTGAGCTTCTCGACCAAGCCTCCGTAGGTGAAGATCTTGAAGGTCGATCCCGGCTGACGCCAGCCGGTGGCGATCACGTCGTACTTCTGCTCCTTGAAATTGACATTTCCAACCTCGGCGAGCACGTCCCCCGTGAAATCCACGGCGAACGCTCCTGCGCGTAGTTGGCTATTGTCCGGGTCGTTCGGGTGACGAGCGAGATAAGTGCGAAGCGTCAGATCGACCGCCCTGGCGAGGACATCCTGGAGTGCGTCATCACGCGTGATCGAGATCGTGAGCCCACCTTTGCTGATCGGGAAGCGATCCTTGTAAAGGATTCGTACACGCTCGAGGAAGTGGTCATGCGTGCCGCAGCCCGTGCCCGGCGGAAGGACTTCCTTGCGGAGCAGCCGATCGACGAGAATCGCAGCTCGCGTGTGCTCGACCTCGGTGATTACGTCTTGTTCCAGCATCAGCTCGAGCACCCGATTGGTACCGCGTGCAGTCTCCACCCAGTTCGCATCACGAATCTCTTCGCGTGACTTGAGCATGGGATCCGTCGCAAACGAACGGTCAGGAAGCGCCGGCTTGTTGATGAGCGCCACGATGAATGCCACCTGATGAAGCGCGAGCTCCTTCGCCGGTTTTCCGAAATAGGCTCGGCTGGCCGCCTCGATGCCGTATTGGCCGCGGCCGAAATAGGGCAGGTTGACATATCGCATGAGCAACTGTGGCCTCGAAAACTCACGCTCGATCCGCAGCGCCATCACGATGTCACCGATTTTCTCAATCTCGGTCGATGGACGACCGGTGCCATGACGAAGGTGCTTGGCGATCTGCATCGTGAGCGTCGATGCACCCGAGTGGCTCTCCTGGAGGAGCCGCTTGGCCAGCGCGCGCATGATCGCGATCTTATCGACTCCTTCATGGGTGAAGAAGTTCTTGTCTTCGGAGGCGAGAATCGCGTCCGTGAAGAGCGGCGGAATCTCCGAGGGATCGGCAATGAGGATTCGACGTTCGGGTGTCGAAATGCACGCCACCGTTTTGAGATCCTCGGAGACGAGGACCGATTGTTCAGCAAAGTATTTCGGGTCATGGAGACGCGAGATCGACGTCTTGTCGATGCCCAGGTATTCGTCGATCTCTTGGGGATATCGAGAATCAATCATCTCGACGATGTGCTCGAATCCGAAATAGCCAAGGAAGCTCAGCACCACAAGCACGCCAAGGGATATGAGAACGCGCCTGCCCAACCGCCAGACAAAGCGCAAGATTGCCCATGGCACCGTCAGAACGGCGTGTTTGAGCTTGCTGGGATGGGCTTCTTCCATCGCCTCAAGGATAGCGGAACCCGGGCATTCATGCTCTGCAACGCCGTGTCGAAGAATGCATCTGGCACGCTAGGCGAGCGTGGCCGCTTCGCTGACTTCGCCCGCATGGAAAATGTCGCGGTACGCGATGTAGTCGGAGATCGTCTGCGCCGCCACGAACAGGCAGAAATACGGGAAGACCGTCAGCAAGGTCACGTAAATGGCGGCCGGGGCGGGCACCAGCAGCTTGATGAGGGCGATGACAAGTCCTGGCAGCACGCCGCCGCAGAAGAAGAGCAGCAGGCCGTACACGGCGACGGGGCGCCAGTTGGCGAGCGCCGCGCGCAGGCTCATCTGCATGGCCTGCCAGGGTCCGCAGTCCTGAAACACGATCAGGGCAGGCGCGAACCATATCGCCAGGATAGTGAACAGGGCGAGCACGATGCCGACCAGCATCGCGACTTCGACGCGCGAGTTGGGGGCGAACGGCTCGTTACGTATCGCGTTCGATGTGATGGCCTCGAGCAGGACTCCGCCATCCACGAGTGCCGTCGACAGCACCGCCAGCGTCAGTCCGACGATCAGCACAATGCCAACCGGCAACAGCGCCCAGAGATTCGAGCCAAAGCCGCGAAAGAGATGGCGGACCTCGGGCTTGCCGCCGCGTTCCTGCGTCCAGGCGGCGGCAAGGAAGCCCACGGTAAACACGGGTCGGAGCACCATCAGGACGAGCGGACCCACGACGGGTATGGCGCTCACCAGCAATTGAATGAGATAGTAGACACCGATCAGCACGAGCCACGGGATCCGCTGCGCCACCAGCATCGTGGCGGCGTCCTTCAACCAGATGCCTCCGCGGCGCCCCGAATAACGCACGAAGTCGATCGCGGGCGGCGGGGCATTCATTGGTGCTCCCTTAGCGCTGCGCGCCTTCCCTCCGAAAGGGAGCAATTCGCGCCTTGGGATGGCCCGGCGGCGCGATTCGAACAGCCCCCACGCTCACTCCGTTCGCTGCCCCCCGCGGGGGAGCAATTCGCGCCTTGGGACGGCCCGGCGGCGCGATTCGAACAGCCCCCACGCTCACTCCGTTCGCTGCCCCCCGCGGGGGAGCAATTCGCGCCTTGGGACGGCCCGGCGGCGCTCATGGTCGGGGGGCCAAACCGGGCGACGCGTCGGCGCACTCCGGAAGCCACACACGATTGTCGATACGATGACGCAGGATGCGCTCGAAATGCGCGGGGTCGTGCGCATGCACGAGCTCACCGGGACGCGGCAGGTGAAGGTCGTACAACCGTGAGAGCCAGAAGCGCAGTGCGGCGGCCCGAAGCAGCGCCTGCCATTGCGCGCATTCGTCCGCCGTGAGCGGCCGCACGGCGTCATACCCTCCGACCAGTGCCGCCACGAGCTCGGGGACGAGCGCGCCTGAATCCGGCTTGGCGACGCACCAATCGTTGACGGTGATCGCAAGATCGTAGGCGAGGAAATCCGTCGCGGCGAAGCCGAAGTCGATGATGCCCGAAACGCGCTCGCCGACGAAAAGGACGTTGTCGCAGAAGAGATCGCCGTGGATCGCGCCGCGCGGCATCCTCACTTTGGCGAAGCCCGTCAGGAACTTGAGCTCCGCGGCCAGCAATTCGCTCTGACTCGGATCGACGTACGGGCGGACGGCGCGCGCCGCCTGCCTCCACCATGCCGGCCCGCGGCGATTGGTGAGGCGCGCACGATACGTGGCCGATGCGATATGGAGACGCCCGAGCGCCGCGCCGACGGCGGCGCAATGCGGGACATCTGGTGCGAGCACCGGCGCGCCGTCGACCCTTGTCACGAGACTCGCCGGCTTGCCGTTGAGCGTGCCGAATAGCGTGCCCGTGCGATCTCGGATCGGCGTCGGGCATTCGACGCCGGCTTGGGCGAGATGCGCCATCAGGTTGAGGTAGAACGGCAGCTCGTCGGCGGGCAGCCGCTCGTAGAGCGTCAGCACGTAACGACCCTTGGTCGTCGTCACGAAATAGTTCGTGTTCTCGATGCCCGTGGCGATCGGCGATTGCAAAACGAGGCCCCCGACCGCATAGCGCGTGAGCCAGGCTTCCAGTTCCTCGGCAGTTACGGGTGTGTAGACCGACATCGGGCATCGCGGCGCGTGAACGTCACACCGGTTGAGGCGGACTTCCGGGATAGAAGAATCAGTTCAGAACTCGAAGAGCAGCCACATCGGAACCTTGAGGCCGTAATCGAGGCTGTCGCGCCGGACGTACCTGACACCGCCGGCATCCGGAATCAGGTAATAGGACTTGCCGTGGCGGGGCGTCACCTTGATCCAGACCAAATGACCGTTGACGCGTGCTTCCTCGACGGTTTCGCCTTCCTTGCGCTTGATGGTTATCTGCGGCTCGAGCTCGGGATCGCCGGCCAGCTCCGGTGGCGGCGGAATCTCGGGCAGCGGCTCGAGCACCGGCGGCTTGGGCGGCGCCGCGCCCTGGGCGAACGCCGTCCCTTGGGCGAACGCCGCCCCTTGCGCGAACGTCAACCCTGCGGCTGCGAACAGCGCGAGGGCTAGAGTGTGACGCAACGAGGATTCAGGGCGATTCATGCGGGACCGGTGTCGTGCAATTTTAACAGAGCGGCATGCGGACGTGCCGGTGCAAGTCGCGCCTCATGTCGCCTATAGGTTAAGCATCTTCCTGCGCTCATCGCGCGTGGGCTGGAAGCCGCGCGATTCGTAGAAGTCGAAAATCGCCTCGACGATCGCCTCGGGCTCCTCGATGACCTGCATCAAGCCGAGGTCGGCCTCGCCGGCCATGCCTTCGCCGACGAGCTTGTCGCGCATCCAGTCGACGAGCCCACGCCAGAAGTCGCCGCCGACAAGAATGATGGGAATGCGCCGACTCTTGCCGGTTTGCACCAGAGTGAGGCATTCGGACAGCTCGTCGAGCGTACCGAATCCTCCCGGCAGCACGACATAGGCGGACGCGAAGCGCACGAACATCATCTTGCGCGCGAAGAAATAGCGGAAATCGAATCCGACGTCCTGGAATTCGTTGCCACCCTTTTCGTGCGGCAGCACGATGTTGAGGCCGATGGCCGGCGACTTCCCCGCGAATGCGCCGCGATTCGCGGCTTCCATCAGGCCCGGTCCGCCGCCCGAGATCACGGCGAAGCCCGCGTCCGACAGCAATCGCGCGATGCGCTCGGCCTTGACGTAATAGGGATGATCCTGCTTGATGCGCGCGCTCCCGAACATCGAAACCGCGGGACGCACGCCGCGCAGGCGCTCGGTCGCCGCGGCGAACTCTGCCATAATCCCCAGCACCCGCCAGGCCTCCTGCCCGTTCGAGGTGTAAGTCGCTTGCGGATCGATGAGTTCCGGGATCTTGGTGGTCTGATACATGCCTACGCTCGTTCTGGTGGATGGGTCGTCGTACCTGTATCGCGCATTTCACGCGTTGCCTGACCTGCGCACATCCCGCGGCGAGCCCACCGGGGCTATTCGCGGCGTGTTGTCCATGTTGCGCAGAATAGCCGAAGACGAGAAGCCCGACTACTTCGCCGTCGTCTTCGACGCTCCCGGCAAGACCTTCCGCGACGACTGGTACCCGCAATACAAGGCCCAGCGTCCACCCATGCCGGAGGACCTCGTCCGACAGATCGACCCGCTGCACGAGCTCGTCCGGGCGCACGGCTGGCCGCTCCTCATGATCGAGGGTGTCGAAGCGGACGATGTGATCGGCACGCTCGCCGTCGCCGCCGTAGCCGCGGGAATCGAGTGCGTGATCTCCACCGGAGACAAGGATCTCGCGCAGCTCGTGCGTCCCGGGATCAAGCTCGTCAACACGATGAGCAACGAGATGCTCGACGAGGCGGGAGTGCTCGCGAAATTCGGCGTCCGCGCCGATCAGGTGCTGGATCTCCTGGCGCTCACCGGCGACTCTGTCGACAACGTGCCGGGGGTGCCGAAGGTAGGTCCGAAGACCGCGGCAAAATGGCTCACGCAGTACGGCACGCTGGATGCCGTGATAGGGCACGCCGGAGAAGTCCCCGGCGTCGTCGGCGAGAATCTGCGCGCGAGCGTCGACTGGCTGCCGCAAGGCAAGCGGCTGCTCACCGTGAGAACCGATTGCGCGCTGCTGCACGCGCCCACCGATCTCGCGCTGCAAACCGCGGATGGCGAACGGTTGAAAACGCTCTACGAGCGCTTCGAGTTCAAGGCGTGGCTTCGCGATGGTACCGGTTCCGCTTCCCGAGGCGGCGCCGGACGCGGCGCGGCGGATCGCGAATCCCCGAACGATGCCGGACGCGAGTCCGTCGAGCGCGAATCCCGCTTCGACGCCGCACTTGCCAAGGCCGATCGCGCCGGGCGCGCGGACGCGCGGCCGTTCGACGATCCCGGCGCGCGCGCGGCACCCGCTGCCGCCGATGCTCCTCCTCCGGTGCCCCGGCACTACGAAACCGTGATGGACGAGGCCGGGATTGCAGCGGTGGTTGCACGAAATCGAGCGCGCCGAGCTCGTATGTTTCGATACCGAGACGACCGGACTCGACCCGATGCGAGCGAAGCTCGTCGGATTGTCGTTCGCCATAGCCCCCGGAGTCGCGTGCTATATCCCGCTCGCGCATCGCTACCCTGGCGTCGCCGACCAGCTTCCCTTTGCCGAGACGCTCGCGCGCTTCGCGCCGTGGTTCGCGGATGCATCGCGCAAGAAAGTGGGCCAGAACGTCAAGTACGACCAGCACGTGCTCGCGAACCATGGTCTCGTCCTTCGCGGCGTCGCGCACGACACGCTCCTGCAATCCTACGTGCTCGAGGCGCATCGTCCGCACGACATGGACAATCTCGCGTGGCGGCACTTGAACGTGAAGACGATCACGTACGCCGAGGTCGCGGGCAGGGGCGCGAAGCAGATCGAATTCGACCAGGTGAGCATTGCCGATGCGACGGCCTACTCGGCCGAAGACACCGACATCGTGCTGCAGCTGCATCGCCGCCTGCATCCGCGCCTGGCCGACGATCCCAAGCTCGACCGCATCTACACGTCGATCGAAATGCCGGTCCGCGAAGTCCTCTACGACATGGAGCGCGACGGCGTCATGGTCGACGGGGCGCTTCTCGCCGCGCAAAGCCGCGAGCTTGGCATCAAGGTCATGGCTCTGGAACAACAGGCGTTTCAGCTTGCCGGGCAGCCGTTCAACCTCGCGTCGCCGAAACAGCTGGGCGAGATCCTGTTCGACAAGATGAAGCTGCCGACGGTGCGCAAGACGGCCACCGGACAGCCGTCGACCGATGAGGACGTGCTGAGCCAGCTCGCGGCCGATTATCCATTGCCGAAAATTCTGCTCGAGCACCGCGCGCTGTCGAAGCTCAAATCGACCTATACGGACAAGCTGCCGCAGATGGTCAATCCGCACACCGGCCGCGTGCACACGACGTTCAGCCAGGCGACGGCGGTCACGGGCCGCCTCGCGTCTACGGATCCCAATCTGCAGAACATTCCCGTGCGCACGACGGAAGGCCGGCGCATCCGCGAGGCATTCATCGCCCCCCCGGGAAGCGTGATCGTGTCCGCCGATTATTCGCAGATCGAGCTGCGCATCATGGCGCACCTGTCGTCCGATCCTGCGCTCCTCCGGGCGTTTCGCGAAGGCGCGGACATCCACAGGGCGACTGCCGCCGATATCTTCGGCGTAGCGCTCGCCGACGTCACCACCGACCAGCGCCGTTACATCAAGGCCGTCAACTTTGGACTGATCTACGGGATGAGCGCGTTCGGGCTCGCGCAGCAGCTGGGTATCGAGCGCGGCGCCGCGGCACAGTTCATCGACAAGTACTTCCAGCAATACCCGGGGGTGGCGACGTACATGCGCGAGACGCGCGATTTCGCGCGCGAGCACGGTTATGTCGAAACGGTGCTCGGCCGGCGGCTATGGCTGCCTGACATCAAGGCGGCGGGCGGACCCCGTCGCGCCGGCGCCGAACGCGCGGCGATCAATGCGCCGATGCAGGGCACTGCCGCGGATCTCGTGAAGCTCGCGATGATCGCGGTGCGCGACTGGATCCGCGCCGAGCGGCTCGCGACGAAGCTCGTGCTGCAGGTACACGACGAACTGGTGCTCGAGGTGCCCGAGTCCGAGTTGACGCGAGTGCGCAACGAGCTGCCGCTGCGGATGACGGGCGTCGCCGCGCTTTCGGTTCCGCTCGTCGTCGACGTCGGCGCGGGCCCCAACTGGGAGCAGGCGCACTAGGACCGGGATCGAGACGTTCCTGGCCGCGTAATCGCGACCTCTACGCGGGCGCGCCGAAGATGTCCTTGTAGCTCGCGTAGACGCTGCCCGCGAATACCGGAGCCAAAATGATCCAGCCGAGGCCCAACGGGATCGTGGCCACGATGGCGAGCGCGATGCCGATGAGGCTGTAGACCAGCATCGGCCAGATATTGGCGAGGCATCCGAAGAAGCTCGCCTTCATCGCGGCCAGCGGGTCATCGTTGCGCAGCATGACGAGAGCAGGCGCGAACCAGTAGGCCATCATCAACGGCAACGCGGCGAGCGTTCCCACCAGCACGGCCAGCACGGCGCCGAATCCGAGGGTCGCCAGCATGGTGAAAACGGCCCCGGTCGGATCGCCGGTCATGAGCGCGGCGATCCCGCTCATTCCGATGGTTGCGATCGCGATCGCCGCCACGATGCACACGATAAGCACGGTGCCGGCGAGATAGACGAGACCGAGGATGACGAGAGGGCCCAGCTTCTCGGAGAATCCGCTGAAAAGGTGATTGATCGTGATTTCGCCGCCGCGATCCTGCGCGTTGCACCCCGCCATCATCCCGGCAACCAGGACCGGAGTGAGGATCGTCGACGCAAAACTGCCGATGAGCGGGACCAAGTGGAGCAAGATCAATATCACCAGGAACGACAGGGTGATCGCTATCCACACCCACGGGGACAAGGTGAAGAGGCGCCAGCCTTCCTGCCACCAGGCGAGGCCGTTTCCCGCAGCGACAGGGGCGGGGGTGCCGGCGGACGCGGTTGCCGGCCCACCGAAACCCGCGGCGGAAGGTGGATTGGAGGGGGGGAGTGTCGGTTCAGCCATGGAGAGAGACTTCCCTTCTTTAGCCGGTGTGCCCTACGGTATCACGACCGGGAAATGGCGCTCCAAGGCGGAGTCGCCAGTTGTGACCAGCGAGCACCATTTGATCGTTACGGGGGTTGCGTTCCCTCTTTCAGCACCGTATTATTAGCACTCGCCAGCATTGAGTGCTAACAGCGTGCTGGCGCTGGACATGGTCATCACCGGCCGTCAGGTTAGGCCGGCGAGGCTGTCGTAAGTATTTGCTTTGTAACAAACTTTTATAGGAGTGAGCGCTTACCATGAAGATTCGTCCCCTGCACGATCGCGTGATCGTCAAACGCCTCGAAGAAGAGAGGAAGACCGCCGGTGGGATCGTTATTCCCGACACCGCCGCCGAAAAGCCGTCACAGGGCGAAGTCGTCTACTGCGGCCCGGGCAAGACCGACGAGAACGGCAAGGTCATCCCCATGGGCGTCAAGCCGGGCAACAAGGTGCTGTTCGGCAAGTACTCGGGCCAGGAATTCAAGCTGGATGGGCAGGACCTTCTGCACATGCGCGAAGACGACATCATCGGCATCGTCGACTAATCCTCCCGTCCCCAAGCACAAGCAATCAGGAGAACCAATATGGCAGCCAAAGACGTCCGCTTCGGCGAAGGCGTACGCAACAAGATGATGGTCGGCGTGAACATCCTGGCCAATGCGGTCAAGGTCACGCTGGGCCCCAAGGGTCGCAACGTAGTTCTGGAGCGCAGCTTCGGCGCGCCGACGATCACCAAGGATGGTGTGTCGGTCGCGAAGGAAATCGAGCTCAAGGACAAGTTCGAAAATATGGGCGCGCAGATGGTGAAGGAAGTCGCGTCCAAGACGTCGGACGTCGCCGGTGACGGCACGACGACAGCCACGGTGCTCGCGCAGTCGATCTGCAGCGAGGGCTTCAAGTATGTCGCGTCCGGCATGAATCCGATGGACCTGAAGCGCGGCATCGACAAGGCGGTGATCGCCGTCGTCGCCGAGCTCAAGAAGATCAGCAAGCCGTGCACGACCAGCAAGGAAATCGCGCAGGTCGGCGCCATCTCGGCCAACGCCGACGAGGCGATCGGCAAGACGATCGCCGAGGCGATGGACAAGGTCGGCAAGGAAGGCGTGATCACGGTCGAAGACGGCAAGGGTCTCGAGAACGAGCTCGACCTCGTCGAAGGCATGCAGTTCGATCGCGGCTACATCTCGCCGTACTTCATCAACAATCCGGACAAGCAGGTCTCGCTGCTCGAGGATCCGTACATCCTGCTGCACGACAAGAAGATCTCGAACATCCGCGATCTCCTGCCGTTGCTCGAGCAAGTCGCCAAGTCGGGCAAGCCGCTGCTGATCATCGCCGAGGATGTCGATGGCGAGGCGCTGGCGACGCTCGTCGTCAACAACATCCGCGGCATCCTGAAGACGACCGCCGTCAAGGCGCCGGGCTTCGGTGATCGCCGCAAGGCAATGCTGGAAGACATCGCGATCCTCACGGGCGGCACGGTGATCGCGGAAGAGCTCGGCTTGAAGCTCGAAAACGCCACGTTGAAAGACCTGGGCCGCGCGAAGAAGGTCGAAGTGGGCAAGGAAGACACGACGATCATCGACGGCGCCGGCGAAAAACCGTCGATCGAATCGCGCGTCAAGAACGTGCGCAAGCAAATCGACGACGCGACGTCGGACTACGACAAGGAAAAGCTGCAGGAGCGCGTGGCCAAGCTCGCCGGCGGCGTGGCAGTGATCAAGGTCGGCGCGGCGACGGAAGTCGAGATGAAGGAGAAGAAGGCGCGCGTCGAAGATGCCCTCCACGCAACGCGTGCGGCGGTCGAGGAAGGCATCGTCGCCGGTGGTGGCGTCGCCTACCTGCGGGCGCGGGCGAACCTGAAGAACCTGAAGGGCGACAACCCGGATCAGGACGCCGGCATCAAGATCGTGCTGCGCGCGCTGGAAGAGCCGCTGCGCCAGATCGTCAACAATGCAGGCGACGAGCCGAGCGTGGTCGTCAACAAGGTCGTCGAGGGCAAGGGCAACTACGGCTTCAACGCCCAGACGGCGGAGTACGGCGACCTGGTCGAGATGGGCGTCGTCGATCCGACGAAGGTCGCGCGCTTCGCGTTGCAAAACGCGGCGTCGGTCGCTTCGCTGCTGCTGACTACCGAGGCGATGGTCGCGGAACTGCCGAAAGATGAAAAGGGCATGGGCGGCGGTGGTGGCGGCGGCATGGGTGGAATGGGCGGCATGGGCGACATGGACATGTGACAGAGCCGCGGGCGGGGCGGACTGCGCCTCATCCCGCAAGCTTTGTCGGCCTGTGAATTGCAAAGCCCCGCTTCGGCGGGGCTTTGTCGTGGTGGTTCGCCGCGCGCGTGGGTGCGGCCATCCGCGGGGGCCAGGGGAGTGGGTTTCCCCAGGGGAGTGGATCTCCCTAGGAGAGTGGGTCTCCCTAGGGGAGTGGGTCTCCCTAGGGGAAGTGCGTCTCCCTAGGGCAGGGCGACGCGAAAGCGAATTCCGCCGTAGGTCAACCCGTCGTTCGGCTGCTTGATGCTGCCGTTGGACGCGTGGTGGATCAATGCGGCGAGCGTCCGTTATCGCCGAAGGTCACGCCCGCGGCCGCCTGGGAGCCGAAATTGAAGGCCGTGGTCATGTTCTGCTCGGCATTGTGCACGTGCGAAAGGAGGTCGAAGCCGAACCCGGCTTCGACGAATGGCCGGACCGATCCGGGCAACGACAGCCAGTAACGCAGCTGGGCCATGAAGCTGCCGTCATGGAGCGAACGGTGCTTGGCCTGGCTGTCGCGCGCGATTCGCCCCCGTGAGGCGAAGGCCGAGGTCGTAGCGCTCGAGCACTTCGTTTTGCTTCGGTGCCGCCCAGACTAGCTGCACGCCGTAAATATTCGTGCCATCGCCGTAGCCGTAGGCAGCCCCCAGTGAAAGCGGCGAGTCGGCGGCGTGCGCCGCTACGCGCAACCGCCACAGGCCGCGAACAGGGCGACGGCGCGCAAAGTACGGATCGTCGCGGCATCCATGAAGAGCATTGTATCCGCGCGTCGCGACCCGGGCGTAGCCCCGGACTTGCAAAAGCCTTAAACTTGCCGGGCCCATGGCCTCCGGAATCCTGTTTGCATTCGCAATCGGCGCTCTCGCGATCGCCATCGTCTACGGCTTGGTTACCCGCCGGAAAATAGGCAGCGGAAAGGCGAGCGGCGATTCGCCGGAAACCGCGTCGCAGTGGACCGAGGGCGAGACGACCCGGCTGCTGTCGTCGGCGGAAACACCGGGCCTTTATCTGCTGCGGCCCCGGTTTTTGAGCAAGGCCGAAAGCGTCGTCTACATGCTCCTCCGCGCGGCGTTTCCGCGCCAGGAGATCTTCGCGCGTGTGCGCCTCTCGGATGTGCTTCAGGTGAAGATCGGCCCGCAGGGAATGGAACGGCTTCGCGTCTTTCGCAAGATCGCGGATCAGCAAGTCGGCTTTCTGCTGTGCGACCGCGACATGACGATTCTGGCGATCATCGACACCAAGGAAGCCGACGCCGTCGTCAACCCGCGCGACCAGAAGCTCGAGGTCATCAAGCAGCGCTGCCTGCACGCTGCGCAGGTCAAATACATCTGCGTCTATCCGCCGCAGCTGCCGCGATACCGGGAACTGCGCGAACAGATCCTCGGTCCTCCCGACGTCGTCGGTTCGGGCTGATCCGCGCCCGCGAGCGGTCGCTAGTGCACTAGACGCGTTCGATGATCAGGGCGATCCCCTGGCCGACGCCGATGCACATCGTGCACATGGCATAACGGCCGCCCTCGCGACGCAATTGATGGAGTGCCGTGGTGACGAGCCGCGCGCCGCTCGCCCCAGCGGATGCCCTAGCGCGATCGCGCCGCCATTGGGGTTCACCCGCGGGTCGTCGTCGGCCAGGCCATGGTCGCGCGTCACGGCGAGCGCCTGCGCCGCGAACGCTTCATTGAGTTCGATGACGTCCATGTCGGCCAGCGTCAGCTTTGCGAGCGCAAGCACCTTGCGCATCGCGGGCGCCGGCCCGAAGCCCATGATGCGCGGCGCAACGCCGGCGACGGCAGCGGCCACCACCCGTGCCTTCGGCGTGAGCCCGTGGCGCCGCGCGGCCTCTGCGGAGGCCAGAATCGTCGCACAGCTGCCGTCGTTGACGCCGGACGCGTTGCCCGCGGTGACGGTGCCGTCCGGGCGCACGATTCCCCTGAGCTTCGCGAGCGCTTCCAGCGTCGTTCCGCGCGGATGCTCGTCGCGCGCGACGACCACCGGCTCGCCCTTCTTCGCGGGGAGGGTCACCGCGACGATCTCGTCGGTGAAGCGTCCGGCGGCAATCGCGGCAGCGGCTCGAGCCTGGCTTCGCAGCGCAAACGCGTCCTGATCGGCGCGGCCAATGCCGAATTCGACGGCGACGTTCTCGGCGGTTTCGGGCATGCTGTCGATGCCATACGCCGCTTGCATCGCCGGATTGACGAAGCGCCACCCGATCGTCGTATCTTCGATCTTTGCCGCGCGCGAGAATGCGGTATCGGCTTTCGCGATGACGAACGGTGCGCGCGACATGCTCTCGACGCCGCCGGCGATCACCAGCGACATCTCGCCGCATTTGATGGCCCGCGCGGCGATGGCGATCGCATCGAGGCTCGAGCCGCAAAGCCGATTGACGGTCGTCCCCGGCACGTCGGTCGGCAGGCCGGCGAGCAGCAGCGCCATGCGGCCCACGTTGCGGTTGTCCTCGCCGGCCTGGTTGGCGCAGCCGTACACCACGTCATCGACAGCGCTCCAATCGACGGTGGGGTTGCGCTCGATCAACGCGCGAATCGGCACCGCACCCAGATCGTCGGTACGCACCGTGGCCAGCACTCCGCCGTAGCGCCCGATCGGCGTGCGGACGGCATCGCAAAGAAAAGCGTCGTTCAAAGTGTCATCCTTTTCTTCATCGCGTCGCGTCGGCGATCAGGCATTCGTCATCGTAACAGCTGGCGCATGGCCGCCGAGGAAGAGCCGGTTGAGATTGGGGTCGTGCAGCAATTCCGACGCGGGCCGGTCGAGCGCGAGGCGCCCCATCTCGAGCACGAGGGCGCGGTTCGCGTACTTGAGCGCCGTGCGGACGTTCTGCTCCACCATGAGAACCGTCGTGCCAGCGTCGGCGAGCGAGCGCAGCAGCGTCATCACGTCCTGGACGAGCTTCGGCGACAATCCGATGGAGGGCTCGTCGATCAGCAGCACCCGCGGCCGCAGGAGCAGCGCGCGGCTGATCTCGAGCTGCTTCTGCTCGCCGCCGGACATGGTCGACGCCTGGTTGTCGATGCGCTCCCGGATGCGCGGGAAAGCGGGTGAGCGCCTCCTCGATCCGGCCGGGGAGCTCGGCGCGCGGCAGCGTGATTCCGCCGAGCTCGAGATTGTGTCGCACCGAAAGCGAGCCGAACAGGTTGCGTCCCTGCGGCACGAACGCGATGCCGTCGGCGAGGAGCTCGCGGGGCGCCTTGCCGTTGATGCATTTCCCCTCGAAGCGTACTTCGCCCGAGCGCGGCACCAGCATCCCGAACAGCGTTTTCAGGACGGTCGACTTGCCTGCGCCGTTCGGTCCGATCAGCAGCGTGATCTCGCCCTTGCGGGCATCGAGCGTGGTCTCGTTCAGGATCGTGAGGCTCGGCGAATACCCGGCGACGACCTTGTCGAATTCGATGATCGCTTCGCCCATCTGTCAATTCCCGAGATAGGCTTCGAGCACCTGCCGGTTCGCCTGCACGTCGGCGGGCGGGCCCTCGGCCAGCACCTTGCCCTCGACCATGCAGATCACGTGCGGGCAGAGCTGCATCACGAAATCCATGTTGTGCTCGATGACCACGAAACTGCCGCCCTGCGTCTTGTTCAACTGGACGAGGAGGTCGCGCAGCTGATCGACGAGGCTCGGATTGACGCCGGCGCAAGGCTCGTCGAGCAGCACGAGCCGCGGCGTGGCCATGAACGCCATGGCGATGTCGATGAGCTTTTGCTGACCGTAGGACAGCGTTCCGGCGAGCGCGGTTGCAACGTGCTTCAGCCGGAAGAGCTCGATCATCTCGTCGGCCTGGTGGCCAAGGCCGGCATCGGGCTTCGCCATGAGCCGCCCCGGCAGCGTGCCCTTGAACTCCTGGGCGGCGACGATCAGGTTGTCGCGCACCGAAAGCTTGCCGAAGACCTGCAGCGTCTGGAAGGTGCGCCCGACGCCGCGGCGCGACAGCTCGAGCGGCGACATCCCGGTGACGTCCTCGCCGCAGAACTCGACCGCTCCCGACGTCGGCTTGATCTGGCCCAGGATGCTGTTGAACAGCGTCGTCTTGCCCGATCCGTTCGGCCCGATCACGCCGACGATCTCGCCGGGGCCCACCGACATCGTGACGCCGTCGACGGCCTTGATCGCGCCGTACGCCTTGCGCATGTCCTTCACTTCGAGAAAATTGGCGGCGGTCGTCATTTCGCCCCACGCTTTCCGAAGCGCTCCGGTATCGAAAGGAGCCCGCCGGGCAGCCAGATCATCAGCGCGACGACGGCAAAGCCGAACGCGGCGAGATACCAGTTCTGCATGAAGCGCAGCCATTCCGGCAGCAGCACGACGACGACGGTGCCGAGCACAGGACCGAAGAACCGACCGGACCCGCCGACGATGATCGCGAGCAGCATCGTGAGCGACGCGGACACGTGGAACGGCGCCGGCTCGATGAACTGCACGAGCGCGGAAAAATAGACGCCGCCGATACCCGCGCACGCCGCGCCGATCGCGAACGCGAGCAGCGTGTACGCGGTGATGTTGATGCCCAGGCTCTCCGCGCGAATCGGGTTGTCGCGCAGCGCCGCGAACGCACGGCCCCACGGCGATCGCAGCAGCCACCACAGGACGAGGCCGAGGAGGAGCACCGAGACGAACGTGAAGTAGAAGAACGCTAGCGAGCCGTCGAGCGAGTAGCCGAACAACGACGGCCGCGGAATGCCCGAGATGCCGAAGGTGCCGCCCGTCAGCTTTTCCTCGTTGCGCATCACGAGGTAGACGAGCACATTGAACCCGAGCGTGGCGAATGCGAGGTAGTGGTGCTGCACCCGCAGCGCTGGAAAGCCCAGTGCCAGCCCGACGATGAAACAGGCGACCGCCGCGACCGGCAGCACGGCGAGGATTGGCCAGCCGAGCTTCAACAGAATCGCCGCGTGATACGCGCCGATGCCGAAGAAGGCCGCGTGCCCGAGCGACATCTGCCCCGCATAACCGACGGTCAGGTTGAGACCCATCGTCGCCATCAGATAGACGCAGAACAGCGTCATCAGGTAGACGCCGTAGCTCTTGAGGAAGTTGGGGAGCACGGCGATCGCGACGAGCGCGACCACAGCGCGATGGCCGGTGGCGGGTCATACGTGTGCCCCGGGCACGCATCGCGCAGCGCGATCTCAGCGGATCGCGCTGGACGCGCGGCGCTCATACCTTGCGCTCCTCGGCCTTGCCGAGCAGACCCTCGGGTCGGAACAGGATGACGACCAGGAACAGCATCAACGCCACACCCTCCTTGTAGGCCGGCGACACGTAGTAGCCGACGACGTTCTCCAGCACGCCGATCAGCACGCCGCCCAGCAGCGCGCCGCGCGTCTGGTTGAACCCGCCGATGATCGCGGCGAAGAAGGCCTTCTGCCCGATCGAATCGCCCATGTCGAATTTCGCGAGATAGGTGGGGGTGACCAGCAGCGCCGCGACCGCCGCCAGCACCGCGTTGATGAGGAACGTGTAGAGGACCATCCGATTGACGTTGATGCCCAGCACCCGCGCGGCATCGGTGTTCTGCGCGACCGCCTGCATCGCGCGGCCGGTGATCGTCTTGTTGAGAAACGACTGCAGCCCGACGACGATCGCCCCTGCCATCAGCAGCGTCCCAACGTCCGCGTACGAAATGTTGACGCCCGCCAGCGCGAACTGTCCGACGGGAAACGGGCTCGTGAACGGGTGTGCTTCGGCACTGTATCCGGCCTTCACGGCCGATTTGAGGCCGATCGACAGGCCGAGCGTCGCGATCACCAGGGGAATGACACCGTGACGGATCAGCGGATCCACGATCACGCGCTTGAAACCCCATCCCAGCACCAGCATGGCCGCGGCGCACGCGAGCAGAAACGCAAGCCAGAGCGGCGCACCGACCGCGACGAAGAGCAGCATCGCGAAGGCGGGGAGCATCACGAATTCGCCCTGCGCGAAATTGATGACGCCCGCGGCCTGCCACAGCAGCGTGAAGCCGAGTGCCGCGAGCGCGTAGATGGCCCCCGTCGCGATGCCGGATACGATGAGTTGGATCAGATCGCCCACGGAGGCCTCGGCGCGGTGGATGCAGCCGGCACTTCTGCGTCGGGGGAGTGCCGGCGGCTACTGACGACAGGCCTGTGCGCCGTCCCGTGTCCCGCGGCTTCCGCCGGCGGGAGCGGCGCGACGCCCGTTCGGCAAACGTCTACTTGTAGACAAACTGCATGTATGCCCACAGCACGACGAGGGCACCGAGGATCGACAGGATCCAGCCCGGCCGGATGAAACTTGCCGTCGGGCGATTTCCAGATCAGGCTGCCGACGAAGCCGCCGACGATCGAGCCCACGATGCCGAGGATGCTCGTCATGATCCAGCCCATGCTCTGCACGCCCGGCATGAGCCAGCGTGCGATGGCACCGACGATCAAGCCGACGATGACGGTCCAGATGAAGCCCATGATTCCCATGCTGTCCCCCGTTCGGTGAGTCGCGGATACTCAACGTGAATGCCCGTGTTCCGTCGCGGTCCTGGCGCCCGACCCGAGCTTCGGCGATGCTAGCACAAGCCCTCGATTCGGCGCGCCGGTGTAAGGTGGAATCGCGACGCATCGACCAATGCGCGCCGCGGGACCGCCCATCCGCCGAGCGGATCCCGCCGGCGCGCGATGCCGCACCGGATCGACCCTGGAGCGCTGCCATGTCCTTCGTTACCACCCCGCACCATGAATTGGCCAATGGTCTGGCCGTCGCGCTCGTCTTCGCGGGACTGGTCGCCGCGCCCGCGCACGGCGCGGCGTGCAGCGCCGCAAGTGGACCGCAGACCATGCCGCTGGTCGAGCTCTACACGTCGGAAGGGTGCAGCAGCTGTCCGCCGGCCGATCGCTGGCTATCCGCCACATTCGCGAAGAACACTCCGCGAGCCGCCGGGATTGCGCTCGCATTCCACGTCGATTATTGGGATCGTCTCGGCTGGAAGGATCGCTTTGCCACACCTGCTTTCACCGAAAGGCAATACGACGGGATGCGTGCGAACCGCGCGCGCTTCGTCTATACGCCGCAGGTTCTAGTGCAGGGTCGGGATTTTCCGCAGTGGCAGGAGCGGCGCGGCGCGGCCGCGCTGGCTGCGGCGGCGGCAAAGCCCGCGCGGGCCGAAATCATGGTTGCGGCCGAGCGGGGAAAAGGTTCGATCGCGGTCAAGGCGACGGCGCGGGTGCCGACCCTCGCCGATCGCAAGGGTGTCGTCCTTTATATCGCGCTGGCCGACGATGGACTCTCGTCGGAGGTCAAGGCAGGAGAAAACGCGGGCGCTCGTCTCGCGCACGACAACGTCGTCCGACTCTTTCGAGCGGGCCCGTCGGCGGACGCAAGCGGGGAGATGCGCTGGGAGGTCACGCTGCCGATGCCCGCGGAAAGCGGAAGCGGATCGACGATCGTCGCGTTCGTGCAAAACGCCGGTGCCGGCGACGTCCTGCAGGCGTTGGCATTGCCGCTGACAGCCGCCTGCTCTCCGATGCGCTAGGCGCGCGCCACGCGACGGCGCAAAGTGCTCTTCGGGCGGACGACCTCCACGCTTAGGTTGACCCGGTCGATCGCGGGAATGTCGCCGGTCGGCTGGCGCGTGAACTTGTAGGCGCCGTGCGACGTGCCGATCGCGATCGCGAGCGCGTCGAGCTGCGTGGCCTTGACGAAATCGGCGGCCTGGTCGGGGTCGGTCAGGAGCATCTCGCGTGTCGTAGTCATGCTCGGCGGCATGATCGAGCAGCTGGCGCATCGGTCCGCATAGGTTTCCCCAAGGAGAAGGCCATGCCTCTAGTCTAGTTGGTGGCGCGCGTTTCCAGGATCGCCACGGCGGGCAGCGTCTTGCCTTCGAGGAACTCGAGAAACGCGCCACCGGCGGTGGAGATGTAGGAGATGCGATCCGCGATTCCGAACTTGTGGATCGCTGCCACGGTGTCGCCACCGCCGGCGATCGAAAACGCCGGCGAAGCGGCAATCGCCTCGGCCAATGCTTGGGTGCCGGCGGCGAAAGCGTCGAACTCGAACACGCCGATCGGCCCGTTCCAGACGATCGTGCCGGCCTTCGCGATGATAGTCTTGAGCGCCGCGACGGACGTCGGGCCGATGTCGAGAATGATGTCATCCGGCTCGACATCTTCCGTGGCCTTCAGCGTCGGCGTGGCCGTCGCCGAAAACTCCTTCGCGCAGACCACGTCGATCGGGATCGGCACCTTGCCCGGATGGGCCTCCAGGATTGCGCGGGCTTCGCCGACGAGGTCGGTCTCGACCAGCGACTTGCCCACATGGCCGTGGACGGCCAGGACGAACGTATTGGCGATGCCGCCACCCACGATCAGCGCGTCGACCTTGGCGGCGAGCGCCTTCAGCACCGTGAGCTTGGTCGAGACCTTCGATCCGCCGACGATGGCGACGAGCGGGCGCGCCGGATTCGCGAGCGCGCGGCCGAGTGCGTCGAGCTCCGCCGCGAGGAGCGGACCGGCGCAGGCGATGGGAGCGTACCGGGCGATCCCGTGCGTCGTCGCCTCGGCGCGGTGCGCGGTGCCGAACGCATCGTTGACGTAGACGTCGCAAAGCCCCGCCATCTTCCGCGCGAGGGCATCGTCGTTCTTCTTCTCGCCCGCGTTGAAGCGGCAGTTCTCGAGCAGCACCACATCGCCGGACTTGAGCGCGGCATGCCAGGCGCCGCCATCGACCCAGTCGCGCACAAGCGGCACAGGCGCGCCGAGCAGCTCGGACAGCCTCCGGGAGATCGGCGCGAGCGAATCCGCTTCGCTCCACTGGCCCTCGGTCGGCCGGCCGAGGTGCGACGTGACCATGACCGCGGCCCCGCGCGCCAAGGCGTCCCGGATTCCCGGCACCGACGCGCGGATTCGCGAATCGTCGGTGATGGTGCCGGCGTCGTCCTGCGGCACGTTCAGGTCGCTGCGAATGAAAACGCGTTTGCCGCGAACGTCGGTCTCCGCGAGTCGGCGGTAGGGCATGGCGGTCAGATGTGATAGTCGAGCGGTTGCATCGTCTCGGTGTCCACGAGGCGCACGCTGCGGCCGCGCGACGCGGCCCGCATCTCGACGAGCTCGTCGCTGATACGGCTCGCCGTCGTCACGAACAGGAACGGGAACACCGAATGGATCGTGGCCGCAGCACCGCCCGTCAGCATTCGCATGCCGAAGCGCAACGCAAAGCGCAGGTGCTGGAGGTAGGTTTCGCCGACCGCTGTCGGATGGGCAGTGAACGGATTGGCCATGGCGGGAGCGTCGGGTCGGCGTTATTTCGCGGCCATCATCGCGATCGTCGTGTCGAGCATGCGGTTGGAGAACCCCCACTCGTTGTCGTACCACGCGGAGACCTTGACGAGGCGTCCCGATACCTTCGTCAGCGTGGCGTCGAACGTGGAAGACGCCGGATCGTGATTGAAATCGACCGAGACGAGTGGCGCGGTGTTGTAGTTGAGGACTCCGGCGAGCGGTCCGGAATCCGCCGCCGCCTTCATGATGGCGTTCACCTCATCGACCGTCGTGTCGCGTGCGGCGATGAACGAGAGGTCCACCAGCGACACGTTGATCGTCGGCACGCGGATCGAGAAGCCGTCGAGCTTGCCGTTCAGCTCCGGCAGCACGAGGCCGACCGCGGCGGCGGCGCCGGTCTTGGTCGGAATCATGCTCATCGTGGCCGAGCGCGCGCGGCGCAGGTCCTCGTGATACACGTCGGTCAGCACCTGATCATTGGTGTACGCGTGGATCGTCGTCATCAATCCGTGGACGACGCCGATCTTGTCGTGCAGCGGCTTCACCATCGGCGCGAGGCAGTTCGTCGTGCACGACGCGTTCGAGATCACCGTGTGCGATGCCTTGATCGTGTCGTGGTTGACGCCGTAGACGACGGTAGCGTCGACATCCTTGCCTCCAGGCGCGGAGATGATCACCTTCTTCGCACCCCCCTTGAGATGCGCGGACGCCTTCTCCTTGGTCGTGAAGAGTCCCGTGCACTCGAGCACGACATCCACGCCGAGCTCGCCCCACGGCAGCTCGGCGGGATTGCGATGCGCCAGCACCTTGATCCGGTCGCCGTCGACGACCATGGCGTCGCCGTCGACCGCAACCTTGCCGGGAAACTTGCCGTGCGCCGTGTCGTAGCGGGTCAAGTGCGCGTTGGTCTCGGGGCTCCCGAGGTCGTTGACGGCCACGAAGGCGAGATCGTGCTTCTTGCCGTACTCGTAGTGCGCGCGCAGGATGTTGCGGCCGATTCGGCCGTAGCCGTTGATGGCGACTTTGATGGTCATTTCATTTCTCCAGGTCTCTCAGATTCCCATTTCCGATGCGGCGATGGCGCAGGCGGCGGCGAGCGCGGACAGATCGCGCCAGCCATATCCTGCCTCCATCAGATCCATGCCATCCCACTGGAAAGGTTGCTCGACGATGAGTTCGCCGCCCAGACCTTCGTAGAATGCGCGCGCGGGCTTGTTGCCGGCAATGACCCAGGTCAGAAGTCCCGCGACCGCAAGCGCGCGCTGGGTTTCCGCGACCGCGCCCACGAGTCGCCGGCCGAGTCCCACGCGCTGGAACTCGCGGCGCAGGTAAACCGCGGCGAGCTCGGCATCGAAGCCGTGCTTCGGCTCCCGCAACCGGTTGCCGGCACTGAAACCGACGATGTCCGTCCCATGTTCCGCCACGAATACGCATGTCGTGTTCGGCCCGGCCGTCAACACGCGGTCCCAGAGCGCCGTGCTCGCTTCGACCTTCATTCCGTCGAGATAGGCGTCAGGAATCATCCCGCGGTACGTCGAGCGCCAGCTGTCGACTCGCACGCGGGCGATGGCGGGCGCGTCACCGGCCGTTGCGCGGCGGATCAGTACGCCACTCATGCGACGACACGCTTCACCGCGGCAACGACGTTCTCCACGGTGAAGCCGAAATATTTGAAGAGCGCCGCGGCTGGCGCGGACTCGCCGTAGGTATCGAGACCGACGATCGCGGCGCGCCCGTCGTCGATGGCCCCAACGTATTTGTGCCAGCCCCCGGTCGAGCCCGCTTCCACGGCGACGCGCGGCACACCCGCCGGCAGCACGCTCGCCCGGTAGGACGCGTCCTGGCGGTCGAAGACGGTGGTGCCCGGCATCGACACGACGCGTGCCGAGACGCCTTCGGCCGCGAGCGCCGTGCGCGCACCCATCGCCAGCGCGACTTCCGAGCCGGTCGCGATGATCACCGCGCGCTTCGCGCTCGCGCCATTCCAGTCGGCGAGCACATACCCGCCCCGGCGGATCGACGCGATCTGCGCCGCATCGCGCGACTGGAACGCCAGGTTCTGTCGCGTGAACAGGAGGCACGAGGGGCCGTCCGCCCGCTCGATTGCCGCGGCCCACGCGACGGCGGTCTCGACGGTGTCGCAGGGGCGCCAGACATCCATGTGCGGGATGAGCCGCAGGCTCGCCGCATGCTCGACCGACTGGTGCGTCGGCCCGTCCTCGCCCAATCCGATCGAATCGTGGGTGAACACGAAAATGGAGCGCAGCTTCATGATCGCGGCCATCCGCAGCGCGTTCCGGCAGTAGTCGGAAAAGGTGAGGAACGTGCCGACGTACGGAAGGTACCCGCCGTGCAGCCCGAGGCCGTTCGCGATCGCGCACATCCCGAATTCACGCACGCCGAAGTTGATGTAGTTGCCGGCGGCATCATGAGTGACTGGTTTGCTGCCGGACCAGTTCGTGAACACGGAACCCGTGAGATCGGCCGCGCCGCCCAGCAATTCCGGGAGCGCCTTGCCAAAGGTCTCGAGCGCCTGCTGCGAGGCCTTGCGTGTGGCCACCGTTTCGGCCTTCGCATCTTGCGCGGCGACGAACGCGCCGGTCGTCTCGGTCCACGTCGCGGGAAGCTCGCCATGCACCCGCCGCGTGAATTCGGCCGCGAGCTCGGAGTGTGCCGCGCGGTACTGCGCGAAGCGCTTGGCCCAGGCATCCTCCGCTGCCGCGCCCCGCTCGCGCGCGTTCCAGCCTGAATAGACCGCGTCGGGGATCACGAACGGAGGAGAGGTCCAGCCCAGCGCGACGCGCGTCAGCGCGACTTCCTTTTCGCCCAGCGCGGCGCCGTGGGCTTCGGAGGTCCCTTGCTTGTGCGGCGAGCCTCGGCCGATGATCGTCTTGCAGCAGATGAGCGTGGGGCGGTCGGTGACGAGATGGGCGTCCCGTATCGCGCGGTCGACGGCGTCGACATCATGGCCGTCGACGTGACGAATCACGTTCCAGCCGTAGGCCTCGAATCGTTTGGGTGTGTCGTCGGTGAACCAGCCCTTCGTTTCGCCGTCGATCGAGATGCCGTTGTCGTCGTAGAGCACCGTCAGCTTGGAAAGGCCGAGATAGCCGGCAAGCGATCCCGCTTCGTGCGAGATGCCCTCCATCAGGCAGCCGTCACCGCAGAAAGCGTAGGTGCGATGGTCGACGATCGCATGGCCAGGCCGGTTGAATTCCGCGGCGAGCAGTCGCTCGGCGAGCGCCATGCCGACGGCGTTGGCCAGGCCCTGACCGAGCGGCCCTGTCGTCGTTTCGACACCGGTTGTCAGGCCGAACTCCGGATGTCCGGGGGTTTTCGAATGCAGCTGGCGAAAACGCTTCAGTTCCTCGATGGGCAGGTCGTATCCGGTGAGATGGAGCAGTGCGTAGAGCAGCATCGAGCCGTGACCGTTCGAGATGACGAAGCGATCGCGATTCGCCCACTTCGGGTTGGCCGGATTGTGGACAAGATGCCGGTTCCAGAGCGCGACCGCGATTTCGGCCATGCCCATCGGCATTCCCGGATGGCCACTTTTCGCGGCCTCGACGGCGTCCATGGCGAGCGCGCGGATCGCGTTCGCGAGTTGGGAAGTCGGGGCGGGGTCGGTCATGGCGGGAGCGGATGGGAGGGCGACGGGGTCGGAGCGGCGGCCCCGCAGTCGGGGTGTTTTAGCAAGAATCCAGCGGCGTCGCGGCGGTGTGCGTCCGCCTTCAAACGCGCGAAACGCGAAATTATCACGCCCGAGGACCCTTTGTGCAATAATTGAATGTTTACAGCGACGCGCGCCAGTGATGGCGCATGTCGGCAGGTGCCCTTCTTCCTGCGCTGCGGGGAGCGGGGCTTTTTCTTCAGCGCCGCAGGCATTAGAGGCGCGTCGAAGGGGCCGCGGTGATGCAATCGAGCCGGTGGCGTGAGCCGGCGGCGAGTGCAAGGGGGCGACGAATGGATGGCATCCATCTTCTGGGCGAGTGGTACGGGTGCCCTGCGCACACGCCGGAGTTCACTCGCGCCGACGCCTTGCGCGTGCTTTGCCTCGACGCCGTGCGCAGCGCCGGACTCACCGTCGTCGGCGATTCCTTCCACCAGTTCGAGCCCCAGGGCGTTACGGGTACCGTGCTCCTCGCGGAATCGCATCTCGCGATCCACACGTGGCCGGAATACGGCTTCGTGACCGTCGACGTCTACGTCTGCAACCTTGCGACCGACAACAGCGACAAGGCGAAGCGCCTGTTTCGTACGCTGGAGGCGGCGATGCAGCCCAAGCGCACGAAATACCAGGCGATCCTTCGCGGCGGCAAGGATGACTGATGGGTTCGGCAGGAGCGCGCGCGCCGCGCCGCAGGGCCTCCCGCACGACGCGTTAATCGAGGAGCTCACCGCGGATTGGGGATTCCACATCCGGTCGGCCGGACAACTGGAGAAATTCTCGTCCGGCCTCCAGGCAATCGAAGTCCACGATACGGTGCCTTTCGGTCGCCTCTTCCGGCTGGATGGACACTTCATGACATCCGAGAAGGACGAGTTCTTCTATCACGAGAACCTCGTCCATCCGGCGGCGCTGACTCATCCGCGGCCGGTGCGCGCGCTCGTCGTCGGAGGCGGGGACGGCGGTTCCGCGGAGGAGCTCCTCAAGCATCCGTCGATCGAGTCGGTGACGCTCGCCGAAATCGATGCCGCCGTGGTCGCCATTTCGCGCAAGTATCTGGGCTCGGTTCACGGCGGCGCGTTCGACGATCCGCGACTCACGCTGAAGATCGGCGACGGCTTCGACTATGTTCGTTCCGGAGCGGGGCGCTACGACTTGATTGTGCTCGACCTCACCGACCCCGGTGGACCGTCGGAAGCGCTCTACACGCAGGATTTCTACCGCGCCTGCGCTGCGCGGCTCGACTCCGGCGGGGCGATGACGCTCCATATCGCGAGCCCGGTCGCGCATCCTGAGCGCATCCGCACGACTTTGGCCGCGCTGCGGCAGGCCTTTCCGGTCGTCACGCCCTATCTCACGTCGATTCCCCTTTACGGCGGACTCTGGATGATGGCGTGTGCGTCGGCCACGCTCGACCCGAGAACCCTGACCTCCGACGAGGTCGACCGGCGCATCGGGGCGCGCAGCCTCGATGCGCTTCGTTACTACAACGGCGACATGCATCGGGCGGCCCTGGCACTTCCCAATTTCGTCCGCGAACTCGTCGCCCCGACTTGATGGCCCGGCAATGCCCGTCAGGGCGCGTCAACGCGAACTCCCCCTCCTGCGTTGGTATTTGCAGCGTCACGGGCAATTGGGCTTGAAGCCTGCCAGCGGCGGCCCCATGTGGCAGTCGTACGGCAGGGTGATCGATGCCTGCTGTGGGAGAGGAGGGATCATGGCAACCGGTGTCAATCTGACCAGTCTCGCGAGCGCGATGGACAACGCCGAATTCGTGCTGATCGACGGTGTCGTCTTTGCGACGGAGTACACGCGCATTCCCGACGAGCGCACCGTTGCCGACGATGTCGTGCTGGAAGCGAAGAGCGGCGACACAGAGGTCACCTTCACGCGCCAGGAGATGGACGGCGCCGAACACCTGGGCGAGGGCGTCTATCTCTTGAAATCGGGCGCCCAATTGCGGTTCCTGTCGAGCGCCACGATCCATTGACGCGCGAACGCGGCCCCTAGCGCAGCACGAAATCGAACGTCCCGGCGAGTGCGTCGGCCTCTCGGCCGGATGCCGGCGCGAGCGACATCGACAGCAGAGCAAGGGTTCCGTTGGGCGAGCCCGCCAGCACCGCATCACCGCCTACGGCGTCGCCGGCAATGTAGATCTGCGTGGTGAGCGCGGGCCGGTTCCCGGGGCGCACGCGTACGTGAATGTGCGGCGGCCGGCCGCTGTAGGGCACGGGACGGATCGTCTTGAACGCGTAACGGCCCTCGCCGTCCGTGGTTGCAACTCCGTAGCCTTGGAAGTTGTCATCGCGCGGGGCGCCCTCGTCGCCGGCATGGTGATAGCGCCCGTGCACGTCGCATTGCCAAAGTTCGACGGTCGCATTGGCGAGCGGCCGGCCGTCCCGCGTGAGCGCGCGGCCGCTGAGGTAGAGCGGCGTGCCCTTGGCCTTCGCTGTGCGTCCGGCGATCTGGGTCAGGTCGGCGTCGCGGTCGGCGGGAAACGTCTTCGGATAGAACGGCCCTTCCGTCTGGGTCGGCGTCGGCGTCAAGACGGTGGCCTGTGCACGGACACGTCCGACTGGCAGAAGCGCGACGGCGGCCAGCGCGCCGAACGCGCGCCGGCGGCGGGAGTCGAAGCGGAAGCCCGAGCGAGTGTGCGTCACGAAATCCTCCGGGGCGAATGATGGGGGTGTGAATCAGGCTGCTAGAATAACGCGGCGATCCGGCAGTGAGCCGGGCGTCGCGCCGAAATCGGAAATTCGCGAGGTACGCATATGGTGAAGTCGCGCAGGGAAGTCCTCAAGTCCGGCGGTGGAATGACGCTCATGGCGTTGCTCGTGGCCGCGGGCTGGTTGAAGCCGGGTGTTGCCGCGGCGCAGGCCTGGAACAAGGGCGCATTCGAGGCGAAGTCGATGGACGAGGCGATGAAGGCCTTCGGTGGCGGCGCCCCGGCGCAGAGCAAGGATGTCGCATTCGTCTCGACGCCCGACATCGCGGAAAACGGCGCCGTCGTGCCGATCAGCGTCACGAGCTCGATTCCGAAGACGGAGTCGATCGCGATCCTCATCGAAAAGAACCCGAACATGCTGGCGGGGAGCTTCGAGATCCCGCCGGGCACCGATCCCTCGATCGGCACGCGCGTCAAGATGGGACAGACGTCCAACGTCTACGCGCTCGTGAAGGCGGACGGCAGGTATTTCGTCGCCTCCAAGGAGATCAAGGTCACGCTTGGCGGTTGCGGCGGCTAAAAGGAGTTGCAAATGGCAGATCCGATGAAGATTCGCGCGAACGTGGTCGGCGACTCGACCGAGGTAAAGGTCCTGATGAGTCACGAGATGGAGACCGGACAGCGCAAGGATGCGCAAGGGACGGCGATTCCCGCCTGGTTCATCCAGAACGTGGCCGTCGCGCACAACGGCAAACCCGTTCTGAGCGCGCAATGGGGCCCGGCGATCGCGAAGAATCCGTTCCTGTCGTTCAAGTTCAAGGGTGGCGCGAAGGGCGACAAGATCGAGATCACCTGGGTGGACAACAGGGGCGAGAAGCGAACCGACGAAGCGCTCATCAGCTGACCGGAAGATCATGCGCCACCATCGTCGTGGGTCGATTCCGGTCGTAGCGCTCGTCCTCGCGCTCGCCACATCCGCCGTGCAGGGCCAGGGCAGCGCCGTCGACGAAATCGCGAAGTACCGCGCCGCTCTGCAGGACGGCAATCCGGCCGAGCTCTGGGAGGCGCGTGGCGCGGCGCTCTGGAAGCAGAAGCGCGGTCCGAAGAACGCTTCGCTCGAGCAGTGCGACCTCGGACTTGGCGCGGGCAAAGTCAAGGGAGCCTATGCGGAGCTGCCCCGGTATTTCGCGGACGCCGACCGCGTGATGGACCTCGAAACGCGGATCGTCTGGTGCATGGTCACGCTGCAGGGCTACACCGAGGCCGATGCGAAGAAGGGACCGTTCGGCGGCCCTGACCGGAAAGCCGACATGGAAGCGTACGTTGCGTTCGTCACCTCCGAATCGCGCGGCATCAGGATGAACGTCGGGCAGAGCCACCCGAAGGAGCAGGAGGCCTACCGCCTCGGCGAGAAGATGTTCTACTTTCGCGGCGGCACGCACGACTTCGCATGCGCGACGTGCCACAGCGAGGATGCGAAGCGGATTCGCCTGCAGGATCTGCCGAACCTCACGCAGAAGGCGGGCGCGCAGAAAGCCTACACGACGTGGCCGGCCTACCGCGTGTCCCAGGGCGAGCTGCGCTCGTTCCAGTGGCGCCTCTACGACTGCTTTCGCCAGCAGCGATTTCCGGAGCTCGTGTTCGCGTCGGACGCGTCGATCGCGTTGACCATGTTCCTCGCCCGCAACGCCAACGGCGCCGCGTTCGACGCGCCCGCGATCAAGCGCTGACAGAGACGACCCCATGCCTCGCCGTTATCTGACGTGGGCGTTCGCCCTGCTGGTCGCCGCAGCGGTGATCCTCGTCGGTTGCGCGACGGCACCGAGCGATGCGGAGGTCTCCGCCAAGGCCACTGCCGTGCTCAAGGCTTCGTTCCGGGAGCAGGGACAGGCGAAGCTCGACCGCCTCGTGCAGGACGACATGCAGAGGACATGCAGCGAATACACCGGCAAGGCGCTGCCGAAGAACGTCGCGGAACGGATCGAAAAGGCCAATCTCGCGACCATCCAGTGGCCCGCGGACGGCAAGTACCTCGGCGATTGGAAAATCGGCGAGCGGATCGCGCAGGAAGGGCGCGGCATGCAGTATTCGGACGATCCCAAGGGCCCGGTCGGCGCCAACTGCTATGCCTGCCACCAGCTCGCGCCGCAGGAACTGTCCTACGGGACGATCGGCCCGAGCCTGTATCAGTTCGGCAAGGTTCGAGGCTACACCGACGACATGCGCAAGTACGCGTACGGCAAGGTCTACAACGCGGAAGCCTACAACGCCTGCACGAACATGCCGCGCTTCGGTCACAGCGGAATCCTCAACGCGCAGCAGGTCAAGGACGTCGTGGCGCTGCTGATGGATCCGGATTCGCCCGTCAACAAGTGACACGACATCGGGACGACCGCGTGCGCCCGCCGCACGCGGCCTGCGCATGAATCGCCGCGAATCGCTGCGCATGCTCACCGGCGCGATCGGCGCCTCGATGTGGAGGGCGGGGTTCGCGGCGGCGGTCGGCGGCCTTGTTCGTTGGGCCGACGTCACGCTGCTCGACGGTCGCGTGCTGCCCGCGACGGCGCTCGAGGGCCGCGTCGTCGTGGTCGAGATCTGGGCGTCGTGGTGCCCGTTCTGCGCCCGGCAGAATCCGCATTTCCAGGAGCTCTACGCCGCGCATGCCGGGCGCGGCCTCGAGTTCCTGACGTTTTCCATCGACCGCGATCCGGCGAAGGCACGAGCCTACATGGCCGAACACCGCTACACGTTTCCGGCGGCCATGGCCACGCCGCGAAGCGAAAAGTGGTTTGGACCGCGCCGGGGGTTGCCGGAGGTGCACGTCGTCGATCGCGAGGGCCGCATCGTGTTCAAGGAAGCGCAGGAGATGTTCCCCGAGGATGTGCGCGCGCTGGCGCGCTTTTCCACCCTCTGATCGATCACGCGACTGCCCGTCATACACATGGACCGCCGCGAATTCCTGCAAGTGCTCGCGGCTGGGGCCGCCGCCGGATTCCCGCTCGCGTCCCGCGACGTGCTCGCCCAGGGACGAGCGGCCACGGCGATGTACGACGTGCCGGCGTTCGGCAACGTGAGCCTGCTGCATTTCACCGATTGCCATGCGCAGCTCGTGCCCGGCCTCTATCGCGAGCCCAGCGTCAATCTCGGCTTCGGCGCCTCCGAGGGCCAGCCTCCGCATCTCGTCGGCGAAGCGCTGCTCAAACGTTTCGGCATCAAGCCCGGAACGATCGACGCGCACGCGTTCACGTATCTCGATTTCACGACCGCGGCGAGGACCTACGGCAAGGTCGGCGGCTTCGTCCACCTCGCCACGCTGGTCAAGCGATTGAAGGCGTCAAGGCCGCACGCGCTGCTGCTCGACGGCGGCGACACGTGGCAGGGATCGGCGACCGCGCTGTGGACGAAGGGCCAGGACATGGTCGACGCCTGCAAGCTCCTCGGCGTCGACCTGATGACGGGGCACTGGGATTTCACGCTGGGTACGGAGCGCGTGAAGGAAATTGTGACCAAGGACTTGGCCGGCAAGATCGAATTCCTCGCGCAGAATGTGCGCACCGCCGACTTCGGCGACCCCGTGTTTCCCGCGTACGCGATGCGCTCCGTGAACGGCGTGCCGGTCGCGATCGTCGGGCAGGCGTATCCGTACACACCGATCGCAAACCCGCGCTATTTCGTCGCCGATTGGACGTTCGGGATCCAGGAGGAAAGCCTCCAGAAAATCGTCGACGAGGCGCGGGGCAAGGGCGCGCAGGCCGTTGTCCTGCTGTCGCACAACGGCATGGACCTGGACCTCAAGCTCGCCTCGCGCGTGCGCGGCATCGACGCGATCCTGGGCGGCCACACGCACGACGGCATGCCGGCGCCGTCGATCGTTGCCAACGGCGGCGGCCGCACGCTCGTCACCAACGCCGGCAGCAACGGCAAGTTTCTCGCGGTGCTCGACCTCGACGTCAAGGACGGCAAGGTCGCCGCGTACCGCTACAAGCTGCTGCCGGTGTTCTCGAACCTGCTGCCCGCGGACTCCGCAATGGCGATGCTCATCGACAGGGCCCGCTCGCCGTACAAGGCGAAGCTCGAGGAAGCGCTGGCCGTCACCGAAGGCCTCCTCTATCGCCGCGGCAACTTCAACGGCACATTCGACCAGTTGCTGCTCGACGGCCTGATGGCGGAGAAGAACGCGGAAATCGCGTTCTCTCCCGGTTTCCGCTGGGGCACCGCGCTGTTGCCGGGACAGGCGATCACCGTCGAGCACCTCATGGACCAGACGGCGATCACTTATCCCTATGTCACGGTCAACGAGCTCACCGGCGAGACCATCAAGACGATCCTCGAAGACGTCGCCGACAACCTGTTCAATCCGGACCCTTATTACCAGCAGGGCGGCGACATGGTCCGGGTCGGCGGCCTCCGGTACGCGATCGATCCCCGCGCGACGATCGGCGGCCGCATATCGCGGATGACGCTCGGCGGCAAGCCGATCGATGCTACGAAGCGCTACAAGGTCGCCGGCTGGGCGCCGGTATCCGAAGAGGCGAAGGCCGCGGGCGGCGAGCCGATCTGGGACCTCATGACCCGCTATCTCAAGGCGCAGAAGAGCGTCACGCCGCGCGCACTCAATCTGCCGCAGATCGAAGGCGCCAAAGGCAATCCGGGGATGGCCTAGCTGTCACTTGCGGCAGCACCAGAACAGATACATCCCCATGAACGTGTCGGGGTGAGCCGTTTCGAAGCGGTCCCATGCGTCGAGGTCGGTTTGCGAATCGCCTTGAGGAAACATCTCCTTGAAGCGATTCAGTGTTGCGGGTGCGCATTCGAGTCTGAGGAACCGCAGGCCGAGTTGATCGAGGCATTCAGCGATTTGGGGCAGCGTGAACCGATGCTCCTGGACGTGCATCACCAGATCGCGAAACTGGAATTCCCTCGTGGCGGCATACGGGCTGCGCGCCTTCTCGCTGTACAGCGCGATCCGCATCAGTCCATCGGCCTCCATGAGGCTCACCAATACACGCCACCCCACCATCGGATCGTTGAGATGGTGGAGCACACCCCGCACTCCACGATGTCAAAACGCCGATCTATGCTCGCGAGGTTGAGGATGTCGGCCTGTCGATAGGTGACGTTGGTGATTCCGAGTCTCGCCGTCATCCGGGCGGCGTAGGAGAGGCTTGCGAGACTGAGGTCGACCGCCAGGATTTCGCCGTCCGGAAACGTCCTCGCGGTCTGCACGGAATGGTGGCCGGTACCGCAGCCGGCGACCAGCACGGGAAACGGGCGCGGGCGCCTGCGTACCGGCTCTCCCGGGAGCAATTGGCCCGCGAGGACTTCTATCGTTTCGGGCCGGGGACTTGGCGCGGTCACCAGCGCGGATACGGATTTTCCTCATACTGCGCGCGCACCGCCACGGAAACCTCGTTGTCGATAGCCGTTATCGATGAGAGCCGCGCGGCGATCTCGCGCTCGCGCACCCGATTCTCGACCTGCTCTTGCACGATGGGCCGGAACGATTCGCTCCAATCGGCCGCGGGCCATTCGGCGTCGTCAGGAACAACGAGGAAATGTTGTCATCGCCGCACAGGCTCAGGAGGACCGCGCGCTCCTTCTCTCGGGCATTGGGGATTGCGACGCCGCGCAGCGCGTCCGCAAGCATCGCGCGCAATTCCCCATTGCCCGGATCCGTCGTCACCAGGTCAATGAGCAACTGGATGAGTTGTTGCGGGTGGCCCTTGGCCTGAAGGACGAGCGCAAGCTTGAACTTTGCCTCGGGATAGTCCGGTTTGACCTCGAGCGCGCGGCGATAGCAAGCTTCAGCCTCGGACAGCTGGCCCATGCCCTGAAGGGTCGCGCCGAGCTCGCAATGCACCAGGAAGTTCTCCGGCTCCAGCAAGAGAGCTTCCCGATAGCTCGCGGCGGCCGGGCTGGGCTGACCGCGCTTGCGCTGCGCATCGCCGGTCAGCATACGGGGCGTTCCCTAGCTCACCGTGACGCGCGCGAACTTTCGCTTACCCGCCTGGATGACGATCGTGCGGCCCGCCGGTATCACCAGTGCCTTGTCCGCGATCACCTCGCCGTCGACTTTGAGCCCACGCTGCGCGATGAGGCGCAGCGCCTCGGACGTCGAGTCGACGATGCCCGCCCGCTTCGCGAGCTGCGCGATCGGCATGCCGCCCTGGGGCGCCGACAACGTGACTTCCGCGATGTCCTGCGGCAGCGCACCTTGCCGGAATCGCGCCTCGAATTCGGCGAGGGCGTTTGCCGCCGCGGCTTGGCCGTGGAACCGCGCGACGATCTCCCGAGCGAGGGCCACTTTGGCATCGCGCGGGTTGCGGCCCTCGGCGCACTCGCGCTTCTGCTTCGCGATCTCGTCCGCCGGCCGGAACGACAAGAGATCGTAATAGCGCCACATCAGCTCGTCGGAAATCGACATGAGCTTGCCGAAGATCTCGTTCGGGGCCTCGGTGATGCCGACGTAGTTGTCGAGGGATTTCGACATCTTGTTGACGCCGTCGAGGCCCTCCAGCAGCGGCAGCGTCAGGATGCACTGCGGCTCCTGTCCGTAATGCCGCTGCAGCTCGCGCCCGACCAGCAGGTTGAACTTCTGGTCGGTGCCGCCCAGCTCGACGTCGGTCTTGAGCGCCACCGAGTCGTAGCCTTGGGCGAGCGGATAGAGGAACTCGTGGATGGCGATCGGTTGCCCGCTCTGGTACCGCTTGCCGAAGTCGTCGCGCTCGAGCATGCGCGCGACGGTGTAGTGCGCCGCGAGCTTGATCATGCCGTCGGCGCCGAGCGGCATGAGCCAGGTCGAGTTGAAGGCGACCTCCGTCCTTTCCCGATCCAGGATCAGAAACGCCTGGTCGGTATAGGTCTTCGCGTTGACGTCGATCTCCTCGCGCGAGAGCGCTGGGCGCGTGACGTTGCGGCCGGTGGGATCGCCGATCATTCCGGTGAAATCGCCGATCACGAACACCACGTGATGGCCGAGATCCTGCAGCTGCCGCAGCTTGTTGAACTGGACCGTGTGCCCGAGATGGAGGTCGGGACGGGTCGGATCGAAGCCTTCCTTGATCCTGAGCGGCGTGCCGCGCGCGAGCTTCGTCGCGAGCTCGGCCTCGACGAGCAGCTCGTCGGCGCCCCGGCGAAAGACCGCGAGCTGGTGTTGGATGTCGGGAGTCATGACGATGATGCGGCGCTATTCCTGGCAACCCCGTCGCGGACTCCGGCCGTGGCCCCGGGGTGATACCCCTTACGCAGGCAGGGGCAAGATACGGGCGCTCGGCAACATTTGCTAGAATCGCAACCTTGCCCGCCCGCCCTCCGGCAATGATCACGCACAAATCGACAATTCTAGCGCAAAGCGTGCGCGCGTCCGCACGACAGAAGGCGTCCGCGCCCACGGCCTCGGATTGGCTCGGCGTCGCGCTGTTCGGCGTTTGTGCGATCGCGGCGTGCAGCCTCGTCGCCAACACGGCGCCGGAGCTCACGCCCGTTGAAGTGATTCGGCTCGATCTCCAGCGACCCGTGGTCTCGGTCGTCCCCGCCGAGCCGACGGGCTACTGGCGGGAAGACCGCGTGCGGCGCGGCGACACCATCGGCAGCGTGCTCGCCCGCCTCGGCGTCGACGATCCCGCGGCGCTCGAGTTCCTGCGCACCAACCCCTCGGCCCGGCCGTTGTATCAGTTGCGGCCGGGAAAGCCGCTCACGGTCGAGACCGACGACAACGGCCGGCTCATCAACCTCCGCTTCCTGACCGGCGACGGCGCGCGCTTGTCGATCGCGCGCGACGGCGAGCGGCTCACCGCCGAATCCGCTCCCGCGCCCGCAGTGATCCGATGGAAGATGGCTGTCGGCGAAATCAAGTCGTCGCTGTTCGCCGCGGCCGACGCGGCGGGACTTCCCGACAAGGTGACGCTGCAGTTGGCTGATGTTTTTGCCGGCGACATCGATTTCTATCACGACCTGCGGCTCGGCGACCGCTTCACCGTCGTCTACGAGGTCCGATACGTCGATGGCGAACCGGTTGGCGTGGGGGCCATCGTCGCCGCCGAATTCGACAATCGCGGCCAGACGCTCCGCGCCTTTCTCTGGCGGGGCGAGGACGGCGGCGACTATTACTTCGCCGGGGATGGCGCTCCGATGCGCAAGGCGTTCCTGCGCTCGCCGATGGAGTTCTCCCGCGTCGCGTCCGGCTTTTCGGATGCGCGCTTCCACCCGATTCTGCAGACGTGGCGCGCCCACAAGGGTGTCGACTATGCGGCCCCCGCGGGCACGCCCGTGCGCGCCACCGGGAGTGCCACGGTGGCGTTTGCCGGCAAGCAGGACGGCTACGGCAATGTGATCCAGTTGCAGCACAATGGCGAGTTTTCAACCCTCTACGCGCATCTCTCGCAGTTCGCGCCGCACGTGCGCACGGGAGCGCGTGTAAGGCAGGGCGATGTGATTGGCTACGTCGGCCAGACCGGCTGGGCGACGGGACCCCACCTCCACTATGAATTTCGCGTGGGTGGCGAACAGCGAAATCCGCTGACGGTCGTGTTGCCGTCGGGCGAGCCGCTTGCGCCTCTGCATCGGCAGGAGTTCGCCGAGCGCACCTCGCCGGCCGCTGCGCAGCTCGTGTTGGCGCGGACGTTCTCGGGCGCGCAGCTCGCGTCGGACGATTAGGGCTGTTCACGCTTTCGCACCTAGCGTGAACAGGCGCTAGCAGGTCGTCGCGATCGCCGTCATGCGCGAGGTTTACGCCGGCGTAATGTCCGGCACCAGCATGGACGGTGTCGACGCCGTCGTCGCCGACTTCGGGCCGGCCGCGGCACTGCCCTGCACTCTTCTTTCGGCAGTGAATGTTCCCTTCGCGCGGGACCTTGCCGCCGAGTTGCTCGCGCTGCAACACTCCGGCGACGACGAGCTTGCGCGCGCGATGCGCATCGCCAATGCGCTGGCCGACACCTATGCGGACGCGATCGTTGCCGCACTCGACCGGGCCGGAATTGCCGCCGCGGACGTGGTGGCGGCGGGTGTGCATGGCCAGACGCTACGGCACCGTCCCGACGAAGGCTGGACGCTGCAGCTCAACAATCCGGCGCGCATTGCCGAGCGGACCGGCGTGTCCATCGTCGCCGATTTCAGGAGCCGCGATGTCGCCGCCGGTGGGCAGGGCGCGCCGCTGGTGCCGGCGTTTCACGCGGCACTCTTCGCTGGCTCGCGCCACCGCGTTGTCGTCAATATCGGCGGCATCGCCAACGTCACTGATTTGCCGCCCAGGGGCGACGTGCGGGGCTTCGATACGGGCCCCGGTAACGTCCTTCTCGATCTGTGGCATGCGCGCCATCGCGCCTCGGGCTACGATCGGGATGGCGCGTGGGCGCGGACGGGGCGCGTCGACGCTTCGCTGCTCGCGGCGCTGTTCGCGGAGCCGTACTTCGCGCGCCTCCCACCGAAAAGCACTGGCCGCGATCTGTTCGACGCGCAATGGCTGGCTGGAATGCTCGATGGTCGCGACATGGCGCCGGCCGACGTCCAGGCGACGCTCGTCGCGCTGACCGCACGCACTGTCGCGGACGCAGTGGCCAAGCACTGCGCGGGAGCCGCCGAAGTGTTGATCGGCGGCGGCGGCGCGAAGAACCATGCCCTCATGGAAGCGCTCGCCTCAGCGCTGGCACCGCGGCTGGTGACGACGACGGCGGCGCACGGCGTCGCCGTCGAACACGTCGAGGCGCTCGCGTTCGCGTGGCTCGCGCGCGAGGCGCTCGCCGGCCGCCCCGGCAATTTGCCGGCGGTCACGGGCGCGCGTGGGTTGCGCGTACTGGGAGCGATCTACCCGCGCTGATTGCGCGCCGCCCCGGCAAGCCGTCGTGCGGCGTGGCCGCCCTCGAGGCGGCCGAAAACGCTATCATTCACCTGGTACTGACCCGAGGACAGACACCGTGTCGACGTCGCTGGTATTGACCGTCATCGGCCGCGATCGCCCAGGCATCGTCAATCTGCTGTCCGACGTCGCCCAGCGTTTCGGCGCCAACTGGGCCGGCAGCCGGATGGCGAGCCTCGCCGGCCAGTTCGCCGGCATTGTCCATTTCCAGGTGGGCGCCGAGAACGCCGAGCCGCTCGCAAGCGCGTTGCGCGGCCTTGGTTCCTCCGACCTGCATGTCGCCATCGCCGTGGGTGAGCCGGGCGCGGCACCCCCGGCGCAGCGGATCGTCCGGCTGGAGCTCGTCGGCAACGATAGGCCCGGCATTGTGCGCGACCTCTCCGGCAGCCTTGCCAAGCGCGGTGTAAGCATCGAGGAGCTTCACACGGAGTTCGTAAGCGCTCCGATGTCCGCCGACTCCCTGTTCAAGGTCAACGCGCTCCTCGCGGTGCCTGCCGGGCTTTCCGACGCCGAGCTGAAGCGCGAGCTCGAAGCGCTGGCCACGGAGATGATGGTCGACTTCGAGCTCGAAGCGCGCACCGGCGCTGCCGACCCGATCTAGAAAATGAAACGGGGCCACGCAGGCCCCGTCGGCATTGCGGCGGAAACCGGACTAGGCCGAGAACGACGAGCCGCAGCCGCAGGTCGACTGGGCGTTCGGATTCTTGATCACGAATTGCGCGCCCTCGAGCCCTTCCTGGAAATCGATCTCGGCACCGACCAGATATTGGTAGCTCATCGGATCGATGAGCAGGGTCACGCCGTTCTTGACCATTGCCGTGTCGTCCTCGTTGACGGCTTCGTCGAACGTGAATCCGTACTGGAAGCCCGAGCAGCCGCCGCCGGTCACGAACACACGAAGCTTCAACTCGGGATTGCCCTCTTCCTCGATGAGGGACTTCACTTTTTGGGCGGCGCTGTCGGAAAACACGAGCGGCGCGGGCATTTCGGTCATGTCGTTCATGCGGACTCCTATGGAACCTGAGATCGATTATCGGCTGCCGGCCGGGTTGCCGCAACCCTGCCGCTAGCAGGGACAGGACAGCGGCGGGTCTGGGATTGCGGCCGGGGATCGGCACCCCCGGTTGGGACAATTCCCGCTAATCGCCTCCGGCTCTCTTCAGTTCGACCACCGACCCGGTGCCCGGTTCAGCATGATTCAATCTGCCGCGCAGCACCGCACCCACGTGCATTTCGAGCGTCTTGTAGCTCACATCGCCGATGACCCGAGCCTTCGGCTGCAATTCGAGATAGCCGTCGGCGATCACCGGGCCGTTGACCTTGCCGTTGATCACGATATGCGACACCCGGATTTCGCCGTCGACTTCCGCTTGCTCGCCGATCACGAGCGTGCTCGGCTCGCCGGGGGCGGCGATCACATTGCCATGGACCTTGCCGTCGATCCGCAGACCGCCGGCAAATGTCACATTGCCATTTACGACGGTGCCGGCGCCGATCAGGCTATCGATACGCTTCTGCGGTGCCGTGCGCTTCTTGCGCTCCCACATGGGGATCTCCTCATGGAATCACAAGGCTGCGGGTGGCGAGCGGACTGGCCTGTCCCGACTCGAACGCGCGGACGGTGACCGCGCGGACCACACTGCCCTTGGGGACGGGGATGGTTCCCTCAAGCCGCTGATAATACTTGAATTTGAGCGTCAGCGCGGCACCGCTGCCGGGATCCTCCTCGGGCAGGGTGACGATCGTCGGGCGCGCGGCGCCATCGGGGGCCGACGGCTGCAAGGTCGCCTGCAGCGTGACTTTGCCCTCGAAGTCATCCTTCGGCCCCCCGCCTCGCACCAGGAGCACGCTGTAGTGCCACGCGTCGTCGCGCTCCCGTTCGACCGAGAGGCGCTGAATCGACAACCCAACCTGCTTGTTCGAGTCCGCGACCAGTTTCTGCAGGAAGGCGAGCTCTTCCTTGATCTGCGCGTTCTCGGCGGAGAGCTCTTGCGCTTGCTTCGACAGCGACGCCTGCGCGCCTCCAGTCATCGCGAGCTCGATCTCCTGCTGCATGGTCTTGCCCCGAAGCTGTGCATTTTCCGTCCGCAGCCCCGCGTTCTCGGTTTCGAGCGCCGCGATCCGGGCTTCGTTCTCCTTGCGGGCGACCACGCCGAAGATCTGGCCGAAATCGAAGCCCCACCACCACATGCCCGCAATCACGGCGAGGAGGCTTGCACCGACCACCGCGCGCCAATGCCACGGAAGGCGCGAGCGCACCGCCATTCTCGGTGCGTCGATGGAAAACTGCTGGCGCACGCGGCGCCACCACATGGAAAGAGCCAAGGTGTCCTACGGGAGCACCGGCAGCGCGGCAAGCCCGGTGGTCTCGGCCAGGCCGAACATCAGGTTCATGTTCTGGATCGCCTGGCCGGCGGCACCCTTCACGAGATTGTCCTCGACCACCAGCACCAGAGCCATATCGCCGCCTTGCGGCCTGTGCACGGCGATCCGGCATGCGTTGGACGCGCGCACCGAGCGCGTGTCGGGCGCCGATCCCGCGGGCATCACGTCGACGAAAGGCTCACTTTCGTAACGCCGTTCGAACAACGCCTGCAAGTCGGCATCCGTGTCGGTGAGCCGCGCGTAGAGCGTCGCGAAGATCCCGCGAATCATCGGCACGAGGTGCGGCGTGAACAGCATGGTCACCGGCGAGCGGGCCGCCGCGTTCAAGCCCTGGACGATTTCCGGATGGTGCCGGTGGCCCTTGACGTTGTAGGCCCGGAAGTTGTCGGAAGCTTCGGCGAAGAGCAATCCCATCTCGGCCTTCCGGCCCGCGCCGGACACTCCGGACTTGCAGTCGGCGACGAGATGCGCGGTGTCCACGATTCCAGCCTCGATAAGAGGAAGGAAGCCCAGCTGCACCGCCGTGGGGTAGCACCCCGGATTGCCGACGATGCGCGCGTCCTTGATCGCGGCGCGGTTCACCTCCGGCAAGCCATACACCGATTCCGCCAGGAGATCCGGGCAAGCGTGCGGCATGCCATACCACTGCGAGAAGACGGCAGGATCCTTGAGCCGAAAGTCGGCGGCGAGATCGATGATTCGCGCGCCGGCGCCCACGAGCTCTTGCGCTTGTGCCATGGCCACGCCGTGCGGGGTCGCGAAGAACACGACATCGCACGAATCCAGACGTGCTTCGGCGGGATCGACGAAGGCGAGCGAGTACCTGCCGCGCAGGCTCGGGAACATGTCGGCGACCGGCGTCCCGGCGTCCTTGCGCGACGTGATCGCGCGGACGTCGGCCTCCGGATGCTGCGCGAGCAGCCTCAGGAGCTCGACGCCCGTGTAGCCCGTTCCGCCAACGATGCCCACCTTGATCATGGCTTCCTCGTGATGGCTTCGATCTCGCAATCGATTCTAGCATCGGCGATCGCGGCTTCCGGCGCCGCGACCACCGACCGGCGATCGAACGACCGCGCAAAACGACGAAGGCCGCCACGACGGCGGCCTTCTCGTGCAAAGCGCTGCGACGATCAGCGCTTCGAGAACTGCTTGCGCTTGCGCGCCTTGTGGAGGCCGACCTTCTTGCGCTCCACTTCGCGGGCATCGCGCGTGACGAGGCCCGCCTTCGACAGCGTGGGCTTCAGCGCCGCGTCGTAGTCGATCAGCGCGCGGGTGATGCCGTGACGCACCGCTCCGGCCTGGCCGGATTCGCCCCCGCCTTCGACGTTGATCATGATGTCGAACGTCGCTTCGTGATTGGTGAGCTTCAGCGGCTGGCGGATCACCATGCGGCCCGTGTCGCGGGAGAAGAACTCGTCGGCCGGCTTGTCGTTGACGACGATAGCGCCCGAGCCTTTTTTCAGAAAGACGCGCGCCACCGCGCTCTTGCGCCGGCCGGTGCCGTAGTAGTAGTTGCCGATCATGGGGTCAGATGTCCAGTGTCTTGGGTTGCTGCGCCGAATGCGGATGCGCGCCGCCCGCATAGCATTTGAGCTTCTTCAGCATCTTGTAGCCGAGCGGACCCTTGGGCAGCATGCCCTTCACCGCCTTCTGCAGCGCGCGGCCCGGAAAACGCGCCTGCATCTTCGAAAAATTGGTGGTCGAAATACCGCCGGGGTAGCCACTATGCCGGTGGTAGAGCTTGTCCTCGGCCTTGTTGCCGGTGACGCGGATCTTCTCGACGTTGGTGACGACGACGAAGTCGCCGGTATCCATGTGGGGCGTGAAGATCACTTTATGCTTGCCGCGCAGGCGCAACGCGATCTGGCTCGCAAGGCGGCCGAGCACCTTGTCCGTGGCGTCCACCACGAACCAGTCGCGCTTGATGTCCTGCGGCTTGGCGGAGAAGGTTTTCATCGGGAATCGAAATCCGGGTTGAAGTCAGCAAAGTCTTAAATGTTAACCGGTTTTTGGCATTTCGGTCAACCAGTACCCAACGCCCGGGCACGGCTTGAGTAACCAGCACCGCCCCCCAGGGCAGCGAGAACGCCCTGCAACGGCGCGCTTGCGTCGGCGGATGAAAAAGGGCGCGGTCTTGTGCGGACCGCGCCCGAACATTCCGCCCTAGGAGGAGAAAGGGTGGAACCTGTGCGCGGCTGGGGAGGGGGGATTCCGCCGTCCGCGTACCGTATGATATTGGCATAACCATCCCCGCAATGCAATAGGACCCGGCATAAGCGGGCGAATCGGCCGACAGCCGGGGCCGGCCCCTCCGCAGGATTCAATCCACTTCATTTGCTGGCGATGCGGCCGCCCGCATGCGGATGCGGGACAATGCCGCATTCTGCCGTCGCGGTCGAGGAGCATATGAGAGTCAGGGCCAAGTGGGTCGAGGGAGTAAGCTTCGTCGGTGAAACCGCCAGCGGGCACACGTTGGTTACCGACGGCGCGCCCGATGCCGGGGGTCGCAACGTCGGGATGCGGCCGATGGAGCTCGTGCTGCTGGGAGCGGCGACTTGCACCGCGTTCGATCTGGTGCTGATCCTGAAGAAGGCGCGCCAGCCGATCGGGGATTGCGTGGTCGAAGCCGAGGCGGAGCGCGCCGAAACCGAGCCCCGAGTGTTCACCAAGATCCACCTCAAGTACGTGGTCGCCGGACGCGGGCTCGATCCGCGGCAAGTGGAGCGCGCGGTGAAGCTGTCGAAGGACAAGTACTGTTCGGCTACCCAGATGCTCGGCAAGACCGCCGCGATCACCTACGAAATCGCGATCGTCGACGGCGACCGCCTGCCGGCACCCGAGGTCCCGTCGCCGCCACGTGACGCCCCAAGGCTAGGGCTTGTCGCGCAACACCCGGAGCAAGCTCGACGAATCCCAGCGCCCGCCGCCTTGCGCCTGCACGCGCGCGTAGAACTGATCGACGAGCGCGGTCACCGGGAGCGCCGCGCCCCTCGCCCGCGCCTCGGCGAGGCACAGGCCGAGGTCCTTCCTCATCCAGTCGACAGCGAAGCCGAAGTCGAATTTGTCGGCAACCATTGTCTTGCCGCGATTTTCCATCTGCCATGATTGGGCGGCGCCCTTGCTGATGACCTCGAGGCCGCGCTCGACGTCGAGGCCGGCTTTCTCCGCGAAGTTGATCCCCTCGGCGAGTGCCTGGACGAGCCCGGCGATGCAGATCTGGTTGAACATCTTCGTGAGCTGGCCGCTGCCGGGCCCGCCCATCAGCGTGACCGCGCGTCCGTAGTGGGCGAGCACGGGCGCGACTGCGCCGAACGTCGCCTCGTCGCCGCCAACCATGATGGTGAGCTTGCCGTTTTCGGCACCCGCCTGGCCGCCCGATACCGGCGCATCGAGAAAGCCGATCCCTTTCGTCGCGGCGGCCGCGTGGATCTCGCGCGCCACCTGGGCGGAGGCCGTCGTGTGATCGACCAGCGTCGAGCCGGCCCGCATCGCATCGAGCGCACCGTCGGCGCCGAAGATGACCGCGCGCACGTCGTCGTCATTGCCGACGCACATCAACACGACATCGGCGCCTGTCGCCGCCGCCGCTGGTGTGGCCGCGCCCTTGCCTTGGTGTTCGGCGAGCCAGCGTGAGACTTTTGCCGGCGAACGGTTGTAGACGGTGACCCGATGCCCGGCTTTCGCAAGATGTCGGGCCATCGGATAGCCCATGACGCCCAGGCCGAGAAATGCCACGTTCCGCGTATCCATCAGGGTTTCATCTCCATGGTTGTTAGGTTCGTGTGCCCGTCAGCCGGGCTCCAGGTCGAGCGCGCGCCGGGCGGCGGCGACGGCCGCGCGCACCTGATCGGGCGCAGTGCCGCCGGGATGGTTGCGGCTCGCGACCGATCCTTCGAGCGTCAGTACCGCGTGGACATCGGCGCCGATTTCCGGCGCGAACGATTGCAGCTCGGCGAGCGGCAAGGCCGAGAGCTCCACGCCGCCCTGCTCCGCGTGGCGCACGGCCCGCGCGACGGCTTCGTGCGCGTCGCGGAACGGCATGCCCTTGCGTACGAGGTAGTCGGCGAGGTCGGTGGCCGTTGCGTGGCCCTCGGCGGCCGCTTCGCGCATGCGCGAGGCGTTGACGTTGAGCCCACCCGCGACGAGATCGGTCATGATCGCCAGCGTGTCGGCGAGCGTGTCGACGGTGTCGAACAGCGGCTCCTTGTCTTCCTGGTTGTCGCGGTTGTAGGCGAGCGGCTGGCCCTTCAACATGGTGAGCAGCGCGACGAGATGTCCGGTCACGCGTCCGGTCTTGCCGCGCGCAAGCTCCGCCACGTCCGGGTTCTTCTTCTGGGGCATGATCGACGACCCGGTGCAGAACCGGTCCGCGAGCGCGACGAACGCGAAGCGCGGATTCGCCCACCATGCGAGCTCCTCCGCAAACCGCGACACGTGGGTCATCGTCAAGGCGGCAGCCGCAGTGAATTCGACGGCGAAATCGCGGTCGGACACGGCGTCGAGCGAGTTCCCGCAAAGCGCCTCGAACCCCAGCTCCGTTGCCACGCGGTTGCGATCGATCGGAAAGCTCGTCCCCGCGAGCGCCGCGCTTCCCAACGGAAGCCGGTTGACGCGCCGCCGGCAGTCGCGGAAACGTTCGGCGTCGCGCGCGAACATCGCTTCGTACGCGAGCAGATGATGGCCGAAAGTGACGGGTTGCGCGACCTGCAGATGCGTGTAGCCCGGCATGATCGTGGCCGCGTGGGATTCGGCGAGCCCGATGAACGCCTGGCGCAGTGCGGCGAGCCTGTCGATGAGTCCATCGATCGACTCGCGCAGCCAAAGCCGGAGATCGGTGGCGACCTGGTCGTTGCGCGAGCGTCCGGTGTGCAGTTTCTTGCCGGCGTCCCCGACGAGCGACGTCAGCCGCTTTTCGATGTTGAAATGGACGTCCTCGAGCTCGCGCGACCAGGGAAAATCGCCGCGCTCGACTTCGGCGCGAATGGTTTCCATGCCGCCTTCGATGGCCGCGAGGTCGCCGGCGGACAGCACGCCCACGGCGGCCAGCATGCGCGCGTGCGCGAGCGAGCCGCTGATGTCCACTGCAGCCAGCCGGCGATCGAAATCCACGGACGCGGTGTAGCGCTTGACGAGGGCCGCGACCGGCTCGCCGAAGCGACCCGACCATCCGTCGGGGGCAGGGGCCTCAGGTGCGTTCTCACGCGGCGGCTTGGAGTCGGCCATGGCGCTCCGATCGGTTGACGGCGAGGCGGCGACGGGGCGGCGCGGAAGCTCCCTGGGCAATGCGGAGGGTCCCGCGCCAAAGCCGCAAAACGATCCCCGCACCGGTTCAGCTTGCCTCGCCGGCGGGGGTTGCCGACAATAGGCGCCGACACCGCCCGTCCCGGGCTTCTACCCGCCGCATGTTTCCGGCACGATGCTTGCATGCCGGTTTCGTTTATGCAGCCGATTATAAGGCAAAACGCCATCGCTCCCGCACTGCCGGACCTCCGCAATCTGGGCACGATTCTACGGATCGTGCTCGCCGTGAACGCGATGACGGCCGTTACGGCGCTGGTGCGCGAGCCGCAATTCGACCTGTGGACTGCGCAATGGCTCGACATGACGGCTGTGGTCGAGCCTCATCTCATTGTCGAGCTTGCCATCCTCTACGCGCTGGCTCCCTGGCTTTCCCGCCAGTCGGCCCTGACAGGCGCCCTGATGATCGCCGTGGTCACCGTCGTGGTCGCACTCGGTCTGCATGGGTTCATTGGCCGTCTGTATCCGGAATCGCCGTTTGCCGCGCTGCGGCACCTCCTCCTCGCGCTCTGTGCATACGGCGTGCTTCTCGGCTATTTCGGGCTCCGCGCGAAGGCGCTTTCACCCGCCATTGCCGAATCGCGCCTGCAGGCCCTGCAGGCCCGGATTCGCCCGCATTTCCTGTTCAACAGCATCAACGCGGTATTGTCCCTCGTGCGTTCGCGACCCGAAACGGGCGGAAACCGCGCTCCTCGACATGGCCGACCTCTTTCGCGTCCTGATGCGCGACAACCGGGACCTCGTGCCCATCGCGGACGAGATCGAGCTTTGCCGGCAGTACCTCGAGCTCGAGAAGCTGCGCCTTTCCGACCGGCTTACGGTCGAGTGGCATTTGAACAACATGCCGGGGGACGCGCTGGTCCCGCCGCTCGTCTTGCAGCCGCTCCTGGAGAACGCGGTCTATCACGGGATCGAGCCGTCGAGCACTCCGGGCGTGGTATCGATCAACATCTTCTGCAAGGGCGGCGACGTCCACGCGATACTCCGCAATCCGTACCAATCCGAGGGCGGCCGCCACCATGCGGGCAACAAGATGGCGCTCGGCAACATCCGCGAGCGGCTGCAGCTCCACTTCGATGCCGAGGGCACGCTGGAATCGCGCGTGCGGGAAGCCACGTACGAGGTCCACATCCGGATGCCCTACCGCACAACGCGCGTGGCCGCAGCACCGGCAGGCCTCTCGCCGGCCACGGAAACGGGTGCGGGGCCAAGCCGCGGCGCGGTAGCGCCGCAGAGCCGCGCGGACGCCGACGGACCGACGCTGCGGGCCGCAAGGCCGAGAGTCTCCCGTGGCTGACGCGCCGCTTCGGGTGCTGATCGTCGACGACGAGGCGCCGGCGCGGCGCCGTCTCCGAGACCTCCTCGGGGATTGCGCCGGTGCCTTGCCGCTCGCCTGCGTGGGCGAAGCGGCCAACGGCCGCGAGGCGCTCGATTTGCTCCACGCTGTAAGCGCGGATCTGGTCCTCACCGATATCGAGATGCCGGAAATGGGCGGGCTCGAATTCGCCCGCCACGTGCTGAAGCTCCCGCAACCGCCGGTGGTGATCTTCACGACGGCGCACGACAGGCATGCGGTGCAGGCGTTCGAGGTGAGCGCCGTCGACTTCCTGTTGAAGCCGATCCGTGTCCAGCGGCTCCTCGCCGCGCTGGAAAAGGTGCCCCGCCTTAAGCCGGTGTCGGCCACGCGTCTCGACGCGCTGCCCTCGACCGCGCGACGCTTCCTGTCGGTGACCGAGCGCTCGCGTGTCGTGCTGGTCCCGGTCGACGAGATCGTCTACCTCAAGGCCGAGCTCAAGTACATCACGATCCGCACGGTCGAGCGGGAATTCCTGCTCGAGGAATCGCTGACGAAGCTCGAGGAGGAGTTCGGCTCGAAGCTCGTGCGCGTCCATCGCAATTGCCTCGTCGCGCGCGACGCGATCCGCGGCTTCGAGCGGCGTGTGGGCGACGAGGGCGACGCGCACTGGGAGGTGCTGTTGAAGGGCATCCCCGAAACACTGCCGGTGTCGCGCCGGCAGCAGTCCATCGTCCGGGAAATCGGACGCGAAAACCAGCGCGGAGGCGAAGCCACGACGAAATGAACCGGCGCACCCGGCATACTCCGGCATCCGCGACTTTTCGTCTCTCGCTTCCACCCCTCTCCCTCCCCCATGTCCTCACGCACACTCGTCTGCGGCTCGCTCGCCTTCGACACGATCATGGTGTTCCCCGATCGCTTCGCACGGCACATCCTGCCGGATCAGACGCACATGCTGTCGGTGTCGTTCCAGATCGGCGAGATGCGCCGCGAATTCGGCGGTTGCGCGGGCAACATCGCCTACAACCTGAGCGCGCTCGGCGGCGAGCCCGTCGTGATGGCCACACTCGGCGCCGACGGCACGCCGTATCGCGAGCGGTTCCGACAGCCTCGGGATCGCCCAGGAGGGCGTCAAGACGCTGCCGCAGATGTTCACCGCGCAAGCATTCATCATCACCGACCTCGACGACAATCAGATCACCGCGTTCCATCCGGGCGCGATGAACGCGTCGCACGAGAACCGCGTCGGCGACGTCGAGGGCATCGCGCTCGGCATCGTCGCGCCCGACGGCCGGGAGGGCATGCGTTCGCATGTCGAGCAGTTTGCGCAGGCGAAGATTCCCTTCGTGTTCGATCCTGGACAGGGATTGCCGCTCTTCTCCGGGCCGGAGTTGATCGCGATGATCGACGCGGCGTCGTTCGTGGCGGTAAACGACTACGAGGGGCGGCTCCTCGCCGAACGCACGGGCTTGTCGCTCGACGCGATCGCGGAGCGCGTCGATGCGCTGATCGTGACGATGGGTGGCGCCGGCGCGCGGATCCATACGGACGGCGCCACGCTGGAGATTCCGGCGGTGCCGGCGGCAGCGGTCGTCGATCCGACGGGCTGCGGCGATGCCTTCCGCGCCGGACCTGCTGTACGGGATCGTCCAGGGCTGGAGCTGGGAGCGCACCGGCCGTCTCGCGTCCACGCTGGGCTCGCTCAAGATCGCATCGCGCGGCGGCCAGAATCACGTCTATCAGCCGCGATCGCGTCGCAACCGCGTATTACGAAGCGTTCCATGCGCACCTCTGGTGATCGCATCGGCGTTTCTGGCGTGACCGCGGCGAACGACGCGGAGGTTACCGTTCCGGAGAACGCCGGAGCCGCCGGCGCCGCGGGCGAGCAGCCGACCGACGTCGCGCCGCCGTCCCGGGCCGACGCCGGTGCCGATTCGCGTCGTGCGATCGGCGCGCGTGGTCGCGCACATCGTGGGAGGCCTCGCGACCACGGTATTCGTTTTCCCGTGGGTCGGCACGCCGACGCGGCAGAGACTGATGCGGAAATGGTGCCGGCAGTTTCTCCGGATGCTGAAGGTCGAGGCGCGCGTCCACTGGCGGCACGATGGCGAGATGCCTGCCAACGTACTGATCGTCGCCAACCATATTTCGTGGCTCGATATCTTCGTGCTGAGCTCGCTGCAGCCGGCGCGGTTCGTCGCCAAGGCCGATCTTCGTCGCTTGCCGATCGCCGGCCGGCTCATGGCGAACGTCGGTACGCTGTTCATCGAGCGTGAGCGGCGACGCGACACGCACACGGTCAATCGCCACACCGTCGAAGCGCTGACCCGCGGCGACGTGGTCGCCGTCTTCCCCGAGGGCACGACGAGCGACGGCACCGGCCTGCTCAAGTTCCACAGCTCACTTCTGCAATCGGCCGTCGACGCGAAGGGTCACGTGCAGCCGATCGCGATCCGTTATCGCACGCCGGGCGACGAGCATTGCGACTGCACCCGCGTATCGTCGGCGAAATGAGCCTCGTTGGCTCGCTGTGGCGGGTGACCGGCGAGCGGAGTTTCGTGGCCGAGCTGCACGTGATGCCGCCGTTTCCCGCGGGCACCGCGCATCGCCGCGAGCTCTCGCGCGCCGCCGAGGAAGCTATCCGAACGGCTTTGGCGTGACCGGAGCGCGTCCCGGGACCTGGTAGACGCGGCGATCGTCGAGCCTGACCGCGGTCAGCGGGCCGCCCCACACGCACCCGGAATCGAGCATCAGCAGATTCGGCGCGAGCTTCAATTCGAGCGTCGACCAGTGGCCGCAGACGATCGTCGCCGCGGCCGACATCCGGTGCTCGTGCTCGAACCACGGTCGAAAGCCCGCAGGCGCCATGTGCGGTCCGCGCTTCTCCTTGAAGTCCATGGCGCCGTCGGCGGTGCAGAAGCGTATTCGCGTGCACGCGTTGACGATCGCGCGCAACCGGTCGAAGCCGCCCAGACCGTCGCCCCACGTGTGCGGCACATCGCCATAGAGAGCACGCAGGAAAGCGTCGGCGTGTTCGCTTGCAAGCATCGCCTCGACCTCGGCCGATAGCGCGACGGCTGTCGCGGCCGTCCAGGCAGGAGGCAGGCCGGCGTGGACGAGCAGCAAGTCGCCTTCCGCCACCACCAGCGGCCGGCGGGCGAGCCAATGCAGCAGCTCGTCGCGATCCGGCGCTTCGAGGATCGGCGTCGATCGTGTCCTTCTTGTGCGGACCTCGTATGTCCCGCAGCCACGGTCAGGAGATGCAAATCGTGGTTGCCGAGAACCGTAGTGGCCGCGGCGCCGAGGCGCTTCACCTCGCGCAATACTGCGAGCGAATCCGGGCCCCGATTGACGAGATCGCCGACGAGCCACAAGCGGTCGTCGCGCGCGGAAAAACCGACCAGCTCGAGAAGGTGGCAGAACTCCGCGTGGCAGCCCTGGATGTCGCCGATCGCGTAGTGGCTCACTGGTGCACCCTTGGCGCTGACATGCGAGGGCATTCTGCATCGGCCTGCTAGAATCGGCGTCGATTCTAACACCCGCCTGCACGCCTTCCCGCTCACCCGCTTCCCGATGTCGTTTCCGCTCAATCCCGCGCAGCGCGAGGCGGTGCGATATCTCGACGGCCCGTTGCTCGTGCTGGCAGGGGCGGGCAGCGGCAAGACACGCGTCATCACCGCGAAGATTGCGCATCTTCTCGCGCGCGGCCACGAAGCGAAGCATATTGCCGCGATCACGTTCACCAACAAGGCGGCGCGCGAGATGCGCGAACGGGCGGCGGGGCTGCTGGCGGCGGAGGGCAGGGGCGCTCTTGCCGCCGACGTCACGATCTCGACGTTTCATGCGCTCGGGCTCAAGATCATCCGTGGGGATGCCGCTGCATTCGGCCTGAAGCCGGGCTTCTCGATTTTCGATCCGGGCGACATCGAGCCGATCGTCGCCGACCTGCTGCCGACGACCGACCGTGCCCGCGCACGCGCCGCGCAGTGGCGGATCAGCGCCTGGAAAAATGCGCTGCTGTCGCCCGCCGCCGCGAAAAAGGGGCGCGATGCGACGACGATGCGGCGGCGGCCGATGCCTATCGCCGCTATGACGACACGCTGCGCGCCTATCAGGCCGTCGACTTCGACGATCTGATCGCGCTGCCGATCGGGCTCCTCGCCGCGGACGCCGCCGTGGCGGCGAAATGGCGGGAGCGCTGCGGCTACCTGCTCGTCGATGAGTACCAGGACATCAATCCGGCGCAGTACCGGCTGCATCCGGCTCCTGGTCGGGGAACGCGCCGCGTTCACCGTCGTCGGCGACGACGACCAGGCGATCTACGGCTGGCGCGGCGCGTCGCTCGACAACCTGGCGGCACTGCCGAAGGACTTCCCGGCGCTCAACGTGGTCAAGCTCGAGCAGAACTACCGATCCAGCGTGCGCATCCTGCGCTCGGCGAACGCGCTGATCGCGAGCAACCCGAAGCTTTTCGAGAAGAAGCTGTGGAGCGAGCGCGGCCATGGCGATCCGATTCGCGTATCTCCCGCGGTCGATGACGAGGCCGAGGCCGAAGGCGTCGTGCGCCGCCTCATGGCGCATCGGTTCGAGCATCGCGCCCGTTACGTCGACTATGCGATTCTGTATCGCGGCAATCATCAGGCGAAAATCTTCGAGCAGAAGCTCCGCGAGCAGAACGTGCCGTACGAGATCTCCGGGGGGCAGTCGTATTTCGAGCGCTCCGAGATCAAGGATATCGTCGCGTATCTACGCCTGATCGCGAACGACGATGACGATCCGGCCTTCATTCGCGCCGTGACCACGCCGAAGCGCGGCGTCGGCGCGACCACGCTGGAAAGGCTGGGCGCGGTCGGGGGCGCGCGGCACGAGAGCCTCTTCGCCGCCGTGTTCGCCGACGAGACGCGTGCAGTCGTTCCGGCGCGGCAGCGCGAGATCCTCGATGGTTTCTGCACGTTGATCAACCGACTGCGCTATCGCGCGGAGCGCGAGCCCGTGGCGCGCCTCCTCGACGAGCTGATCACGGCAATCGGGTACGAGGACTTCCTCCGGTCGACCTGCGATCGCAAGCAGGCGGAGACGCGCTGGCGCAGCATCCGCGATTTCGTAGGCTGGCTTTCGAAAAAGGGCGAAGCCGACCGGAAGAACCTCCTCGAGCTGACGCAGATGATCGCCCTGATCACGATGCTCGAGGGCCAAGACGAACGGGAGACGGACGCAGTGCGGCTGTCGACGCTGCACGCGGCGAAGGGACTCGAATTTCCCGCACGTGTTCCTGGTCGGGTTGGAGGAGGGGCTGTTGCCGCACCGCGAGGCGGTCGCGAGCGGCAATGTCGACGAGGAGCGGCGGCTGTTCTACGTCGGCATCACGCGCGCGCAGCAGAGCTTGCATCTGTCGTTCTGCCGCCGGCGGCGGCGCGCGGGGGAAGCGGTCGAATGCCAGCCCTCGCGCTTCCTCGGGGAGCTCGCGCAGGAGGACCTGCGCTGGTCGGGCGAACCGGTTCCGGCCGATGAAGCCGCCCGGACGAAGGCGGCGGGCAGCGAGCGGTTGAAGGAGTTGAAGGCGATGCTCGCGGCCAAATAGCGGGTACTGGTACCAGTACCAATAGCGCTCCCGATTGACGAACTCGCTTGCCCCGGCGATAATTTGACCTGCGCCGATTTGAGCTTCAGCTTGCGGGCGCGTAACAAATTCCGCTAAAGCGAGGTTAGGCTGCACCCCGGCCATTTCCGGATGCACGCGCCAAACCCGTTCGGCGGACGTCGAACGGGTTTTTGTTTTTGGGGGCGCCCATGGATACCGAGCAAGCCGCCGCGGGGTTTCACGACCGCGATACTCCACTCCGACCGCGATGCCGGCATCGAGCACGGCGCGCTGCACAAGCCGTTGCACGTGTCGGTCGCCTACGGCTATCGCGACGCGCGCGATCTCGCCGCCGTGTTCCAGGGCCGCGCGCAGGGCTACGCCTACGGTCGGCAGGGCAACCCGACGACCGCCGCGCTCGAAGCCAAGGTGACGAAAATGGAGGACGGTGTGGCCACCGTCTGCTTTGCGACGGGCATGGCGGCGATCGGCGCGATGATGCTCGCGCTGCTGCGCAAGGGCGATCACGTCGTGGTCAGCCAATTCCTGTTCGGCAACACGGTGAGCCAGTTCAACACGCTCGTCTCGCACGGAATGGGCATCACATTCGTCGACGCGACGGATGTCGCCAATGTGGAGCGCGCGCTGACGCCGGCGACGAGACTCATCTTCGTCGAGACGATCGCCAACCCGCGCACGCAGATCGCCGATCTCGCACGGATCGGCGCTCTCGCCAAGGAGCGCGGAATACTCTACGTCGTCGACAACACGATGACCTCGCCCGCGCTGTTCCGGCCCAAGATCCGTCGGCGCGGGGCTGGTCGATCAACGCGCTGACCAAATACATCGGCGGCCATGGCAACGCGCTTGCCGGCAGCATCACGGACACCGGCCTCTTCGACTGGACCCGCTACCCCAACATCGCCGAGAACTACAAGTCGCAGCCGCCCGCGATGTGGGGCATCCAGCAGATCCGCAAGAAGGGGCTGCGCGACTGGGGCGGCACGCTGGCGGCAGGCGACGCGCATCCGATCGCCGTCGGCGCGGAGACGCTCGTGCTGCGGATGGAGCGCACCTGCGCGAATGCGCAGGCGCTGGCCGCGTTTCTCGCGTCGCATCCCAGGGTGCGCAAGGTGTACTACCCAGGCTTGCCGTCGCACCCGCAGCATGCGCTCGCCCGGTCGCTCTTCAGCGGGTTCGGCGGGCTCTTCGCGTTCGAGCTCGCGGATGGCATCGACTGTTTCGATTTCCTCAATCGCCTCGAGATCGTCATCTCGTCGTCGAATCTCGGCGACAACCGGACGCTTGCGATACCGGTCGCGCACACGATCTTCTGGGAAATGGGCGCCGAGCGTCGCGCGGCGATGGGCATCGCCGACGCGCTGATTCGCGATTTCGGTGGGGATCGAGGACCGCGACGATCTGCTCGCCGATTTCACGCAGGCGCTTGCGACAGCGTAATCATCGCGCCACGCGAAGCGGTCAGAGCTCGCGCTTGCGCCCGCCGTCGGCGTCAAATTCGAGATAAGTGCCGCGGTCGTACCAGTCGGCGAGCACATAGCGTTCGCACGCGCGGCCATCGACGACTAGGCGATGGTGCGCCGGACGATGCGTGTGACCATGAACGATCCGGGCGACATTCGCCTTGCGAAACGCTGTGTCGACGGCGCTGGATTCGACGTCGAGGATGTCTTCCGGTTTGTTGGCGGTCGCCTCGCGGCTCTTGCGCCGGAGCCAGTTCGCAACGCCGCGACGCACAGCATAAGGCAGCGCGAGGAAGCTTCGCTGCCACCTGCGATCGTGCGAGATCCGGCGAAAACGCTGGTATGCGACGTCGGACGTGCAGAGCTCGTCGCCGTGCATCAGCAACGTCGGCGTGCCGGCGACGTCGACGACGATTTGTTCGGGCAGCAATGTCGCGCCGGCGGCATCGGCAAAGCGCTTGCCCATCAGGAAGTCGCGGTTGCCCACGATGATGCCGACCGGAACGCCGGAGTCGGCGACGCCGCGCAACGCAGCCGCGATGCGCGCCGCCATCGGCTCTCGCAACTGATCGTCGCCGACCCATTGGTCGAACAGATCGCCGAGCACATAAAGCCCGGCCGCCGCGCGTGCCGGCGCTGCGCAGAACGATTCGAATGCCGCCACGAGCGCCGGTCGCGCCGGCGACAGATGAAGGTCGGAAATGAACAGCGTCGGCTTTATGCCACTTCCTCGGCGCGCTCGTATGACGACGTCCTCCTTCGGGACGTTCTGATGGGAGCCGCTGTTGGCCGTCGTCACGCCCTTGATCCGGTCGACGATGTCCTGCCCGGCGGTGACCTTGCCGAAGACGCAATAGCCCCAGCCCTGCGGGCTCGGCCCTTTGTGGTCGAGGAAATCGTTGTCGGCGACGTTGATGAAGAATTGCGCGGTCGCCGAATGCGGGTCGGAGGTGCGGGCCATCGCGACCGTGTAGCGCTTGTTCTTGAGCCCGTTGCCGGCTTCGTTGGCGACCGGCTTCCGCATCGGCTTCTCCTTCATCCCGGGCGCCATGCCGCCGCCCTGGATCATGAAGCCGTCGATCACGCGGTGGAAGATCGTGTTGTCGTAGTGGCCGTCACGCACGTATTGCAGGAAATTGGCGACGGTCGCCGGCGCATTCTCGGCATCGAGCTCGAGCGTGATGTCGCCGTGGTTGGTGTGCAGGATGACCATGGGTTCGTTCCTATTTGGCGTCGACGACGACCGCCTTGTTGATGATGACCTTTTCGGCGGGAACGTCCTTCGGGAACGGTCCGCCGCTGCCTGTGGGCGCCTTGGCGATCTTGTCGACCACGTCCATTCCCGCGACCACCTTGCCGAACACGGTGTAGCCGTAGCCCTGCGCATCCGCCGAGCGGAAATTCAGGAACTTGTTGTCGGCGACATTGATGAAGAACTGCGCCGTCGCCGAGTTGGGATCGCCCGTGCGCGCCATGGCGAGCGTGCCGGGAACGTTCATGAGGCCGGCCTTGCTCGACTGCTCCGATTCGATGGCGATCGGCGGCTTCGTCGGCTTCTGCATGAAATCGGGCGTGAAGCCGCCACCCTGGACCATGAAGCCGGGGATCACGCGGTGGAACTGCGTGCCGTCGTAGTGCTTGGCCTTGACGTAGTCGAGGAAGTTCGCGACCGTCTTGGGCGCGGCGTCAGGGAAGAGCTCGACGCGGATCTTGCCGGCGGTGGTGTCGAACTCGACCTGCGGATTGGCGGCAAGCGCGGGCAGCGCGAACGCAGCGGCAAGCGCCGCGGCGGCGATCAGGAAAGGGCGACGCAACATCGATGAACTCCTCGGTTGGGTGGAAAGGATTGCCGGAACTCCGGCTACGACTTCGGCTTCCCCGCAGCGGCGGTCGCGAGCAGATCGCGCACCAGCACGAGCTTGGCGGGCGCCGTCTTGTTGGTCTTGTCGAACTTCGCCGCCTGGGCGTATTCGACGGCGGCAAGGCGAGCGTAGATATCGCCCAGATTTTCGTGCGCGACCGACCATTCGGGCGCCGTGCGGATCGCGGTTTCGAGCGCCAGTCGCGCGCTTTCGAACTCGCCGCGCTGCGCAAGGATGACGGCGACATTGTTGTAGGGTTCCGGCAATTCGGGATAGTCCTCGATCAGCGAGCGGAACACAACCAGCGCCGCGTCCGTCCTGCCTTGCTCGGATTCGACGACGCCCTTGAGAAAGCGCGCACGCGGCTCGCGCGGCCTTGTCGCGAGCAGCGCATCGAGTTTTTCCTGCGCGCGGACATACTGGTGGTCCTGGACGAGGGTCGCGGCGTCCTTCAATGCCGCCGCGTACTGCTTGCGCGCCTCCTCCGTGACCTCGCGATCGTCCTGCGCGAACGCGGGCAGGGCGGCGAGGGCGAGGGGCGAAGGCGAGAAAGAGTATCCGGATCGCGCGAAGCATCATTCAGTCTGTATGGCTTCCGCTGGTGCAGCGGAAAGGGGACGCCATTCTAGCAGGGACGCCCCGCGTCCGATGCGAGCCGGGCGACCGTCGCTTCGATCAGCCGCCGCGATATCGAGATGGACGGCGGCAGCGTGGGCACGGCGTCCCACGCAAACCACTTCGCTTCGGCGATTTCGGTGGCGTCCGGCTGCAGCTCGCCGCCGGCGTATTCGGCGGTGTACGCGATCATCAGCGAATGCGGGAACGCCCACGATTGGCTGGCGAAGTAGCGGATGTCGCCGACCTCGATGCCCACTTCCTCGCGCACCTCGCGGTGGATGCAATCCTCGATCGTCTCTCCGGGCTCGACGAAGCCCGCGAGCGCGCTGTACATCCCGGGCGGAAACCGCGGCGCGCGCGCGAGGAGCAGCTCGCGGCCGCGCGTGACGAGCACCATCATCGCCGGCGTGACGCGCGGGTAGGCGACATAGCCGCACGCCGGGCATTCCTTGGCGCGCTCGCCCTCCTTGTCTCGCGTCGGCGTCCCGCATCGGCCGCAGTAACGATGGGTGCGGTCCCATTCCACGACCTGAAAGGCGCGGGCGGCGATCGCGAGCAGTGGCTCCGGCAACCGGAAGAACAGCGAGCGCAGGCCGGCATATCGCCACCCGGCGGGCTCCGGAGCGTCCGTGGGGAAGGGGAACCGCGACACAGGCGACCCCGGCGAGATCGCCGAGGTAATGGGGGTCGCCGCCGATGCCGAGCCCTTCCAGCGACGACGAATCGGGCACGCAAGGCGCATCGTCGGTGCCCGCAGACCAGGATCTTGTCGTCGCGAAAGGCGAACGCGAGCGTGTTCGCCGGCAGCGGGCATGGCCGGGCGTGACTCGGCGTGAAGCCTTCGGGCGTGTGCATGGAGCGGCTCGCGTTCGCGCTGGCGCGGTCGTGACGCCGTAGCGACGCCGCCATGATAGGTCAAAGGGCCGGGCATCGCGATCGGCTATAATTTTCGTTTGCCGGGAAGGATCGTCCGTCCATGGAAGCCGAACAGCAGAATCAGATCGCCGCCTCCCTCGAGGGTCTGCGCACGCGCGCCGCCGACCTGCGGAGGTATCTTTGACTTCGATGTGAAGGCGGTGCGGCTCACCGAAGTCGCCCGCGAACTCGAAGACCCGAAGATCTGGGACGATCCCAAGCGCGCCCAGGAGCTCGGCAAGGAGAAGAAGACCCTGGAGGACGTCGTCCACGTGCTGACGGCGCTCGACGCCAACCTCAGGGACACCGCGGAGCTCTTCGGCCTTGCCCGAGCCGACGGCGACGACGCCACGCTCGATGCCGTTGCGCAGGACGCCGCCGCGATGGAAAAGACCGTCGGCGACATGGAGTTTCGCCGGATGTTCAGCCACCCGATGGACCCGGCGTCGTGCTTCATCGACATCCAGGCGGGATCCGGCGGCACCGAGGCGCAGGACTGGGCGGCGATGCTCGAGCGCATGTACCTCCGTTACTGCGAGCGCAAGGGTTATCGCACCGAGGTGCTCGAGGAATCCGCGGGCGAAGTCGCGGGCATCAAGAGCGCCTCGATCAAGGTGAGCGGCGACTACGCGTACGGGTATCTGCGCACCGAGGTCGGCGTCCACCGGCTCGTCCGCAAGAGCCCGTTCGATTCGAATGCGCGGCGGCACACGTCGTTCGCGAGCGTCTTCGTGTATCCGGAAGTGGACGATTCCATCGAGGTGGAGATCAACCCGGCGGACCTGCGCATCGACACCTTTCGCGCGTCGGGGGCCGGCGGCCAGCACATCAACAAGACCGATTCCGCCGTGCGCATCACCCATTTGCCGACCAATATCGTCGTCCAGTGCCAGAACGACCGCTCGCAGCACCGGAACCGCGCGGAGGCGATGGCGATGCTGAAGTCGAAGCTCTACGAGCTCGAGCTTCGGAAGCGGCGCGAAGCGCAGCAGAAGCTCGAGGATTCGAAGACCGACATCGGCTGGGGCCATCAGATCCGCTCGTACGTGCTCGACCAGTCGCGGATCAAGGATCTGCGCACGAACTACGAAGTCGGCAACACGCAGGCCATCCTCGACGGCGATCTCGACGACTTCATCGCGGCGAGCCTGAAGCAGGGCGTTTAGATGGACGCCCCCACGCGCACTGGATCCGGCCGTGACCGCGTTCATCTTCGACATCGACGGGACGATCATCGACTCGATGCGCTTTCACGAGCGATCCTGGGATGTGTTCCTCACGCGCCGCGGCGTGCCGACGGTCGGCGAGGACTTCTTCCGCCGCACCGCCGGGCGCACCGGCGTCGAGGTGATGCGCGAGCTGTTCGACTCGCTGTCCGAGGCCGACGCGCATGCGTTGGTGCGCGAGAAGGAGGAAATCTATCGCGATCTGTTCCGACCGCAATTCCGCGAGATCGCCGGTTTCACGGCGTTCGCGCGGGAGGCTCGCGCGGCTGGCGTGCGCCTCGCCTGCGCGACGGCGGGCGACCCCGACAACATCGCGTTCGCCCTTGGCGGGCTCGCGATGGCCGACTTCTTCGACGCCGCCGTCGGCGCGCACGACGTCGTGCGAGGCAAGCCGGCGCCCGACCTTTTCCTGCTCGCCGCGAAGCGCATGGGCGCCCTGCCGGCGGAGTGCCTGGTGTTCGAGGACGCTCCGCTCGGCATCGAAGCGGCGCGCCGCGCGGGCATGCGCGCCGTGGCCATCGCGTCGACGGTCCCCGCCGACGAACTGGGCGCGGCCGCGCACGTCATCGCGCGGGCGCGGGACTTCACGACACTGGACGCGCGGGCCCTCGCGGCGCATCTTCTCGCCTGAGCATCCTGCCGATTGAAGCCCAGGTCATGAACAACCCCAAAGAGGCGCCGGCGCCGGCCGTCGACGAGAACCAGATCATCGCCGAGCGCCGCGCGAAGCTCGCGGCGCTGCGTGCGCAGGGTCAAGCCTTTCCGAACGATTTTCGCCGCGATGCGCTCGCGGGCGACCTGCACGCGCGATTCGATGCGAAAACGAACGAGGAGCTCGAGCTTCTCGGCGTCGAGGTCGCGGTCGCCGGCCGGATGCTGTTGAAGCGCGTGATGGGCAAGGCGAGCTTCGCGACGATCCAGGACATGTCGGGCCGCATCCAGCTCTACGTCACGTCGGACGCGCTCGGCGCGGAAATGCACGATGCGTTCAAGCACTGGGATCTGGGCGATGTCGTCGGCGCCGTGCGGCCACGTGTTCAAGACCCGCACCGGCGAGCTTTCGCTCAAGGTCGACGCAGCTGCGGCTTCTCGCCAAGGCGCTGCGGCCGCTGCCCGAGAAATTCCACGGCCTGTCCGACCAGGAGCAGCGCTATCGGCAGCGCTACGTCGACCTCATCACGAACCCGGCAGTCGCGCGACGTGTTCGTCAAGCGCTCGCAGATCGTGCAGGCGATCCGCGAGTTCTTCGTCGCGCGCGGCTATCTCGAGGTCGAGACGCCGATGATGCACTCGATCCCCGGCGGCGCCGCGGCGCGGCCGTTCGTCACGCACCACAACGCGCTCGACATGCAGCTCTTCCTGCGCATCGCGCCTGAGCTCTACCTCAAGCGGCTCGTCGTCGGCGGCATGGAGAAGGTGTTCGAGATCAACCGCAACTTCCGCAACGAGGGCATCTCGACCCGGCACAACCCCGAGTTCACGATGCTCGAGTTCTACGAGGCCTACCAGCGACTACCACTACCTGATGGATCTCACCGAGACGCTGTTTCGCGAGGTGGCGCAGAAGGTCGCTCGGCACGACGGCGATCACCTACCAGGGCGTCGCGATCGATCTCGGCAAGCCGTTCGACCGGCTGACGATGGCGCAGGCGATCCACAAGTACAACCCCGCGCTATTCGCTGGCCGAGCTCGCGCAAGCCGGAGTATCTGCAAGGTCGCGCTCGCGCCGCTCGACGTCGAGGTGTTCGCGCACCGATGGCGTCGGCCTGCTGCAGTTGAAGCTGTTCGAGGCGACGACCGAGGACAAGCTCGTGCAGCCGACGTTCATCGTCGCGCACCCGACCGACGTGTCGCCGCTGGCGCGCGCCAACGACGCGAACCCGGCGGTGACCGATCGCTTCGAGCTGTTCATCACCGGGCGCGAGATCGCCAACGGGTTCTCGGAGCTGAACGATCCGGAGGACCAGGCGGCGCGCTTCCGGGCGCAGGTCGACGCGCGCGAGGCGGGCGACGAGGAGGCGATGTATCTACGACGCCGACTACATCCGCGCGATGGAGTACGGCCTGCCGCCGACGGCGGGCGAGGGCATCGGCATCGACCGCCTGGTGATGCTGTTGACCGATTCGCCGTCGATCCGCGACGTGATCCTGTTTCCGCAACTGAAGCCCGAGAGCTGAGGGATGACGGCCCCCACGCTCACTACGTTCGCTGCCCCCGCGGGGGCGCAAAGTGCCCTTCGGGCGGCCGTGCGGGCACTTGGCTGCCCGTGACTTTGGTCTGAGGCGAGGAGGCCCATGGCGACCGATTTTCGCAGCGACACCGTGACGCGTCCGACGCCCGGGATGCGCGCCGCCATGGCGGCCGCCGAGGTCGGCGACGACGTGCTGGGCGACGATCCGACGGTCATCGCGCTCGAAGCCGAGGTGGCGGAGCTGCTCGGCTTCGAGGCCGCCGTCTTCCTGCCGTCGGGGACGCAATCCAATCTGGTCGGCGTGATGACGCACTGCGCGCGCGGCGAGGAGTACATCGTCGGGCAGGAAGCGCACACGTACCGCTACGAGGCGGGCGGCGCCGCGGTGCTGGGCAGCGTCCAGCCGCAACCGCTCAACAACGCGGCGGACGGCACCATCCCGCTCCCGGACATCGAGGCCGCGATCAAGCCGGACGATTCCCATTTCGCGCGGACGCGTCTCATCGCGCTCGAAAACACGATCGGCGGCCGCGTGCTGCCTGCCGGTTACGCGGCCGCGGCGCGCGAGCTCGCCGACGCCCACCACCTCGCCATGCACCTCGACGGCGCGCGCCTGTGGAACGCTGCGGTGAAGCGGGGCGTGCCGCCGCGGGCGATCGCGCAGGACTTCGATTCGGTCTCCGTGTGCCTGTCCAAGGGTCTCGGGGCGCCCGTCGGTTCGGTGCTCTGCGGCGGCCGCGATTTCATCAAGGCCGCGCGGCGCTGGCGCAAGATGCTGGGCGGCGGCATGCGGCAGGCCGGAATCATCGCCGCGGCCGGTCGCTACGCGCTCGCGAACAACATTGCCCGGCTCGCCGAGGATCACGAGAACGCGGCGCGGCTTGCCGCGGGCCTCGCGAAGCACGCCGAGCTCAAGGTGGCGCCCGCGGTGACGAACATGGTGTTCGTCGTCGTCCCGGAGAACATCGCCGCGTCGTTTGCGGCCCACCTCGCGGCGGAGGGCGTTCGACCCTACGGCACGACCCGGCAGCGCTGGTGCACGCACCTCGACGTCGCGCGCACGGATGTCGATACCGCGATCGCCTGCGTCGACCGGTTCTTCGCGAAGCGGGGCTGACGGCAGAGTTGGCCGTGCCGACGCGTCGCCTCGACGGCCTTGATCGCCCGCAAGGCGCCGGGCCTTGCAAACCGTGACGATCGAGCGCATTTAGACGGGATGGAAGCGCGCGCCGTCGACCTCCAGCTCACCGGGATGACCTGCGCCGCCTGCGCGGCCCGGATCGAGAAGGTGTTGAATCGCGCGGACGGCGTCGAAGCGGCGGTCAATTTCGCCACGGAGTCCGCGCACGTCGTGTTCGATCCAACCAAGGCGACGCAGGAGTCGCTGATCGAAGCCGTGCGCAAGGCCGGCTACGATGCGACGCCGGCCGTCGACCCGTTCACCGCGCCCGACCGCGACGCACAGGCCGAGGCGCGGCGTTATCGTCGCGAACTAACGGTTTTCGTGATCGCCGCGCTGCTCACGGCACCGCTCCTGGCGCAGATGGCCGCCATGGCGACGGGCGGGCACGAGCTCGAATTGCCGATCTGGCTGCAGTTTTGCCTCGCTGCGCCGGTCCAGTTCTGGGCGGGCGCCCGGTTCTACACGGGATCGTGGAAAGCCTTGCGCGGCGGCGCCGCCAACATGGACGTGCTGATTGCGCTGGGCACTACGGCAGCATTTCTGTTGAGCCTCGCCGTCTGGCTCGTGCCGCTGCCGGGCCAGCACGTGTATTTCGAGGCGAGCGCCGTCGTGATCACCCTCGTTCTGCTCGGCAAGCTCCTCGAAGGGCGCGCGCGCGCCCGGACGGCCTACGCCATTCGCGACCTCCTCAAGCTGCAGCCGGCGACGGTGCGACGGGAGCGCGGCGGCGAACTACAGGAAGTTCCGCTGGCGGCGGTGCGCGTTGGCGACCTGTTCATCGTTCGCGCCGGCGACAGCGTCGCGGTGGATGGCCAGGTGCTCGAAGGCGAATCGGCGGTGAACGAGGCGATGCTGACGGGCGAGAGCGAGCCGGTCGCGAAAGCGCCCGGCGACATCGTGCTGGCCGGGACCGTCAACGAAGCCGGTCCGCTGCGCTGCCGGGCCACTGCGGTGGGGGCGTCGACGCTGCTGGCGGCGATCGTCCGGCAAGTGGCCGCGGCACAAGGCTCGAAGGCGCCGGTCCAGCGGCTCGTCGACCGCGTGTCGGCGCGATTCGTGCCGGCGGTGCTCGTCATAGCCGCGGTGACCCTCGTCGCGAACGGTTTGCTTTCCGGCGACTGGGCGGCGGCCCTGATGCGCGCGACCGCGGTGCTGGTGATCGCCTGTCCATGCGCACTGGGTCTCGCGACGCCGACGGCGCTGATGGTCGGCGTGGGGTTGGGCGCGCAAAGCGGGCATCCTGATCAAGAATGCCGCGGCACTCGAGCGCGCCGAGCGGATCGACACGCTGGTCGTCGACAAGACGGGCACGCTGACGGTCGGCGCGCCCAGCCTCGCCGGAGTACATCCGGCCAGCGGAGTGACGGAGCGCGAGTTGCTCGAGCTCGCGATGAGCCTCGAGCAGGGCGCGGCCCATCCGCTCGCGCTCGCCATCGTCAAGCGGGCGGAGGCGCTCGCCCTGAAACCGCTGCCGATTCGCAACGTCCGTGTGCACGCGGGACGCGGTGTCAGCGGCGAGAACGGCACCGAGACCGTTCGACTGGGTTCTCCCGCGTTTCTCGCCGAGTCCGGAGTGGCGATCGATCCCGGGGAGTTGGCGCGGGTCGAGTCTGCCGGGCACACGATCGTCGGCGTTGCTGCAGGTGCGCGTGTCATGGGTTGGTTGACCCTCGTCGATGCGTTGCGCCCGGGCGCGGCCGCCGCGGTCGGCGCGCTCCGGGGAGTGGGGGTGCGCGTGACGATGCTGACCGGCGACCATGCGACACCGGCGGCCGCGATCGCGCGAAGCGCGGGGATCGACGAATGGCGCGCCGGGCAGTCGCCGCAGGACAAGCGCGACGCGATCGTCGCGTTGCAAGGACAAGGTCGCATCGTCGGCATGGTCGGCGATGGCGTCAACGACGCCCCCGCACTTGCGCAGGCCGACGTTTCCTTCGCGATGGGCGCCGGCGCCGGCAGCGCGCTGTCGGCGGCGGACGTGACCTTGCTGCGCAACGATCTCGCGGCCGTGGCGGCGGCGGTGGATCTTTCGCGTGCGACACTCTCGAAGATCCGCCAGAATCTGTTCTTTGCGTTCGTGTTCAACGTGCTTGGGATCCCGCTGGCGGCTTTTGGGCTCCTGTCGCCGGTCATCGCCGGTGCCGCGATGGCCGCGAGTTCCGGCTCGGTGGTGAGCAATGCGCTGCTGCTCAAGCGCTGGCGGGCCCCGCAGGCGTCGTCGCCGCCCGCCCGCGGATGGCCAACGCCTGCGACCACCGCCGTCATCAAGGAGGAAAGATCATGAGCGCCAGTGTCAAACACGAGTTCGAGGTGCGCGGAATGCACTGCGGAGGTTGCGTCAACAGCGTGACTCGCGCCGTTTCGCAGTTGCCGGGCGTCCAGGCGGTCGAGGTATCGCTCGAAAAAAGCGCCGCGACCGTCCAGTATGACGATGCCGTCGTCGCACCCCCCGCCATCGTCGCCGCAATCGAGGCCGCGGGTTTCGGGGCGAGCACGCGCTGACGCTACAGCGCCGCCAATGCCATGTCGTAGGCCGCGGCGGCTTCCGCCGCGCGCGTGACGGTCGTGCGCAAATCGCGAACGAGTCCATCGTTCAGGCCGTATATCCAGCCGTGAACGGCAAGCTCCTGCCCGCGCTTCCACGCATCCTGCACGATCGTGGTCTGGCCGACGTTGGCTACCTGTTCGATCACGTTGAGCTCGCACAGGCGATCGACGCGCTGCGGCAAGTCGTCGATCGCATCGACCCGGACGTCGTGCTTGGCATGCACGTCCTGGACATGGCGCAGCCAGTTGTCCGCGAGGCCGACGCGCTGGTCCCTCAGCGCCGCCGAGACGCCGCTGCAGCCGTAGTGCCCGCAGACGATGATGTGCTCGATCTCCAGCACGTCCACGGCGAACTGCATCACCGAAAGGCAGTTGAGGTCGCTGTGCACGACGACGTTGGCGAGGTTGCGATGCACGAAGAGCTCGCCGGGAAGCAGGCCCACGATCTCGTTGGCGGGCACGCGGCTGTCCGCGCAGCCGATCCAAAGGTACCGCGGCCGCTGCTGCCGCGAAAGTGCGGGGAAGAATTCCGGATCGTTCCGGCGCAGACGCTCCGACCAGGCGCGATTGTTCTCGAAGAGGTGCGACAGCGATTTCATGGCGGTCAGTCCGTGGCATTCTACATTCGCTCGTCGTGGCGCCTTTCCGCCTCGGCACCCGGCGTTTGCCCCCGCGCCCTCCGGGATGGCATAATCCCATCCCTCGGGGTGTAGCGCAGTCCGGTAGCGCGCTTGCTTTGGGAGCAAGATGTCGGGAGTTCGAATCTCTCCACCCCGACCAACTTCTCGCGGCAATTCAGTCACGTGCAATGCGTGAGCTCATTCGAGCTCCGGCTAAGACGATATTGGCCAGAGTCTGCCGCCTTGGTGTTGAGTCGCGCCGCTTGGCACGCGGCCTGCTCCTGTTTTGTCGGACGTCGCGCTGTTGGCGCGGCGACGGCGACGTAACACCAGTTGGGCGGGCCGCCGCGCGGAATTGAGTCGCGTTTTCCCCTGAGTAGACAACGGCGATGCCTGCAGGCCGACGGAACATTCAACGGGCCATGCACTTTCAGCAGCACGTGTTCGCAGATACCGGTGACCAAGAGTGTCTGCGAGGACAACGCCGGAACGTGGTAGGGCGCGGGCGCCACGGCGCCGATCACTGCAGGTATTCCCTGGCAGGGCCTCCCGTATTGCTGCAGCGTGAACGTCTGGCTTACGCAGAATGCAAAGCCTGAGCAATCGCCGCTTCTCTACTCAATCCAGCCGATGACGTCGACGGCGACCGCAACGTCCAATACAAGGTCGTGAGGAACTCTACGCAGGACTACGACGCCGCCGCCGACGCCTGCGCGCCGACGACGACCAACGAGTTCTACAAGATCGACGAAGCGGTGCCAGCGCCAATCTCGACCGAGATAACGAGAACCTGCTGCTGCAGCCGATGCTCACGCACGAGGAAGAGAAGAACTACAAGGAGCTCGCGAAGCATCTGACCGCCATCCTCGATTCGCAGCCGCCGTGTCCGGGTGATGGCAACATCGATGGTGCCGTCAACGGCCACGATCTCGCCGACTACAACGCTTTGCGGACGTTCGCGCAGGGAGGATCGAGCTGGTACGACTTCAACCTCGACGGCCTCACCGATTCGACCGATCTCGCCGTGATTCAACAGTACCTAGGGACGAAGTGCATGGTTGGCAGGTTTCGACTAAGATGAGCGCCAAAAGCTGCCATTGCGGGGTCGTCCGAACCGACCGAGCGCCCGTAGCTCATTTGGATAGAGCACCGGCCTTCTAAGCCGGTGGTAACAGGTTCGAATCCTGTCGGGCGTGCCAAACTCTGGCTGGTACAATGGTGGTTCTACGGTGGCTGTAGCTCAGCTGGTAGAGTCCCGGATTGTGATTCCGGTTGTCGTGGGTTCGAGTCCCATCAGCCACCCCAATAAATCAGTAGGTTGAGTCCACTGTGACAAAGTAATCCGGTAGTCGTGTGACAGAATTGTGCCACGGTTGTCCACAGGCCGACTTGTGGTTTGGCAGGACGTAGAGCGTGAGGCGGTCGGGGCAACCCGGCCCGCCTCTCTTTTTTCGTCTACAGTTGGGGGTTACTGATTCACCACCAGCTTGAGCTTCTTCGGCGCCGCCGGCATCACACCGTCGATGATGTTCGACGTATCGACGAGCTGCGCCGTCGTCATCTTCGCGTAGCGGTCGAGCATCGCGTGCGACTTCCAGGCGCCGAGATCCATTCAGCTTGTAGCGGTCGCCGCCGTTTCTCTATGATCCACGTGGCGAACGTGTGACGCGGATAATGTCAGGCTTCTGTCTGCAACTTTCCAATGGCACGCGAATCAGAGCATCGATGGCAACCACTTGGAATGACGCGTTTCACAAATCCTCCGTAGAACGCAAACGGCGCGCCCGTGACCGCCTGATCGCCCTTGCCCGCCTGATGGACTCCGCGATCGAGGTGCCCGGCCTCCGTCGCGGGGTCGGCCTCGATGCGCTACTCGGACTTGTGCCCGTCGCCGGCGATGCCGTGTCGGCGCTGATCGGTCTCTATTCTGTGATTCAGGCGCGAGAGCTCGGCGCCTCGCGTTGGTTACAAGCACGTATGGTGGGCAACCTGCTGCTCGACGCTGCGATTGGCGCCGTGCCCGTCGCAGGTGACGTGGCCGACATCTTCTTTCGTGCACACCGCCGCAATCTGAAACTCCTGCAGCGCGACCTCAAGGAACCGTGGATAGATGCGGAACTAGATTATCCGCCGCAGCGTCGTTAAGGACGATTGGATCACGCTGGCCGAGGAGGGGTCCGGGGGTCTGGTACAGCGCGTGCCCTTTCCAACTGGTGCTCGCCTTGACTCAGATCCTGCATTGCCTCAAGAAACACGGCCAACGACTCGACTCGGAACTCGCCGAGGAGACCGGCGTGCCAATTGCGAAGGTTCGCCAGCGTATCGCCGAATTGGCCGCGACCGGCAGGCTGGTCTCCTATAGCGCGGATCTCACCGATATCTGGCGGCGTGCCGCCGTCTTCGTCGACAAGATCCTCAAGGGCGCCAAACCCGCCGACCTGCCTGTCGAGCAGCCGACGAAGTTTGAGTTCGTGATCAATCTCGGGGCCGCGAAGTCCATCGGACTGACGATTCCACGAGTCGCTGTTGTTGCGCGCGGACGACGTGATGCAGTAGGGTTTGCGGCCGGTCACAACCGCAGCCGGATCGACGTACGTAGCACTCAGTACGAAGTACCAAGTGCTTCGTGCCTGATGCTAGAACTTCGTACGAAGTACTTCGTGCGATGACGAAGCCAGACTCGCGCCTGGCTCGTTTACGCGCGGCGTACGAAGCGCAAATCGTAGATCCTTCGCTCTTAAGACGATGTCTCAACACTGACTCACAGTGAGGCAGTAGCGGGGCGGACAAACCAGATCGTAGGCGCCCCGACAACGCCCGCACTCTTCATAGCGGACCTCAGTTCCTTCGAGCCGGCCAATGCCCGGGCCGCCTCGATGTCGTCGAAGTCGTGCCAGGCCGTGACGTCGTTGGGATCATCGACGTCGCAGTACACGGCATGTCCCCGCACCCCGCCCGGGATCTTTCCGAGTCGAACTCGTCGTAGACCTTGCGCCATGCGATGTAGTCACGCACTTTGTGCTTCACGAACATACGAATCATGTCGGAGACCTCCTCAGATCAGCGCTCCGGCGATGTAGCCGCCAGCAGACGCGCTCAATATACGCTCCCGGGCCAAAGGGTCGCCCAAGGCGCCCAGAGCCTCGTAGGAGCGCGTAGCGCTGCGGGGGGATGGGCTGTGACTACTGAATCCCAGTGCGTCGTTCTGAGGGCTCAGGACTGGGTGCTGAGTGCTAAGCACTTCGTGTGGCGCGCTCAAAGCCACCCGGGTACATGCTATCCCGCCGGGGCGGTCATGGCCGCGGCGGGAGAAGCGCCTATTTCATCTGCCCGCGAATCTCGCCGTTGGGATTGGCGGCGCTGTGCACATTGACGTACAGGTTTCCGGCCTTGAAGCTCGCCAGTTGTGCCGGGGTGAGCTTGGCCCCGGCGGGTACCTTGTAGCTATCGCCGTCCTTCGTCAGCGGAACGATCACCGGTCCGTTCGCGCCTGCGGCGCCCTCGTGGATGTGCGCGGCGGTCCCTGCGACGCCCGTCGCGCTGACGCTGCCCGAGACCGCTCCGTCGTCCCCGACCGTAATGGTTCCACTGCCGCTGGCGGAGGTCTTGACCGGCGGCACTTCGTTGGCGCCGGACAGCGTCAACTTTACGTCTGCGCCGAGCGCGGAACCGACACCCAGTCCGGCGAGCAGCATGGCCGCGACGAGGTTTTGGATTCGAGAGGGGAACCTTGCTTTGCGGATCATTGCATCCTCCTGTTGGATAGATGAACTTCAATCGACCTGCTGGTGACGGCAGGCACCTGGCGATGCTTTGGACAGGCGCCTTCCGCGTCTCGGCGCGGAACACTCATGGCGCCAAGCCATAGTAGCTCCGTGCGCACTCGCGTAGCGGTCGATGCCCGGGCGCCAAGTGGAAATCTAGCGCGGCGCCGGGACCGAGTTCGGTGCGTTATCGCACAGACGCCCGCGGTCGCGCCGCCCAAGGCGTGGATGGAATACCCGGGTGCATCAGGGACTTCGCGCTACAATCGTGGCGATGAAAATACCGAAGCGACTTCGACCTCTGCTCGAAGACGGCCTGATCGATGGCGTCGTGCGCCAACTGATGAGCGGCAAGGAGGCGATGGTCTTCGTCGTGCGCTGTGGAGACGAGACCCGATGCGCGAAGGTCTACAAGGAAGCGGACAAGCGGAGCTTTCGCCAGGCAGTCGACTACACGGAGAACCGCAAGACGAAGAACACCCGCCAGGCACGCGCGATGGCGAAAGGCACCCGATTCGGACGCAAGTCCACCGAAGACGCGTGGCAGAACGCAGAGGTCGCGGCGCTCTACCGCTTGGCCGCCGCCGGCGTGCGCGTGCCGAAACCCTATCACTTCCACGAAGGGGTGCTGTTGATGGAGCTCGTGGCCGATGTGCGCGGCGAGCCCGCACCGCGCCTCAACGATCTGGAATTCACTCCGGAGGACGCGAACGCGTATCACGAGCGCCTGATCCGGGAGGTCGTTCGGATGCTGTGCGCCGGGGTCGTGCACGGCGACCTCAGTGAATACAACATCCTGATCGGCAGCGACGGGCCCGTGATCATCGACTTGCCCCAGGCGATGGATGCGGCGGGCAACAATCACGCGCCGAAGATTCTGGGGCGCGATGTGGCCAACCTGCGCAACTACTTCGGCCGCTATGCGCCCGAACTGCTGGCTACCGACTATGGACGAGAGATCTGGGCGCTGTACCAGGCCGGCGCACTGCAGCCGGACTCCCCGCTCACCGGGCGCTTCGAGCGGATCGAAAAGGCCGTCGATCTCGACGGTGTAATGCAGGAGATCGACGACGCGCGCTTCGAGGAGGCCGCCCGCAGGTTGCGCATGCGGGAGCCAGCCTAGCGTGGCCTTTCGTTTTCCTCGCGAATTGAATGAACAGGGCGGGGCGTGGGCGCCGCACGACTATCCGCCGTCCACGACCCATCAGGCGAATCGACGCCGTCTTTACGTCTTTCTGGGAACGCTGGCGGCGGCGCTGGTCATCGGTCTCGGCTACATATGGCTCCGCCCGGCCGAGTACCGTGCGTCGGCACACCTCGAGATCTACCCGGCGACAGGTTCGGCACCCGGGGAGCCCGCCGGAAGCCCGGCACCCGAGGTGCGACCGTTCCTCACCGAGGTGCAGATTTTGACGAGCCGCCCCGTGCTGGAGCTGGCCGCGAAGCGACTCGAGCGCGCGGGTCAGCGACCTGCCGAGGGCGCTTCCGATCCCGTCGCGGACAGGCAGCCGCATCTCGAGGCGATTGCGCTTTCCAATACGAACATTGTGGAACTGGTAGCCACGGGACCGCGTCCCGAGGTGCTGGCGCCGTTCGTCACCGCGATCATCGACGCGTATCGGGAGCACTTGGCGGAGGCGTTCCGCGATTCGTCTGCCGAGTCGATGGCGCAGGCCGAGGAAGAAGTGAAAAAGCTGAAAGACGACGTGACGAGCAAGCGGCGCGAAGTGGACGCCTTTCGGACGCGGCACAACATACCTTCAGTGGAACAGGAGCAAAATCAGACGCTGGCGCAAACGCGCAGCCTCAGCGCGTCGCTGGCCAATGCCAACGAGAGTGTCGCCAAGGTGGAAGAGAAGCTGCGCGCGCTCACCGATGCGGCCGCCGCCGGCAAAACCGTGGCGCCGTTGCGGGACGATCCGACGCTTGCCAACCTCGAACAGCGTGCGTCGACGCTGCGCGAACAGTTGCGGGATCTCGAGCGCGACTTCACGTTGAGCTATCTTGCCAAGGATCCGAGAGTCACTACACTTCGGAGGAGCCTTGTGGAGCTCGAGCGGCAGATCGCGGCCCAACGCGACGCAGGCCAGCGCAACACGCTCGCGCAAGCGCGGGAAGAGCTTACGAGTGCCCAAGGCGTGGCAATGCGCATTCAGAACCAGATTGCGAAGGGTCAAAAGGATTTGGGACAGTTCACGGCTCGCCTTAACGAATACAAGGCGCAACAGGACCAACTCAACGCCGTCGACACGGCCTATCAGGATGCCTCGCGGCGCCTGGCGAAGCTTGACGCGACAGTACGCGCGCGCACGACGACGCTCAAACTGCTGGACCCCCCGTCGACACCGCAGCAGCCATGGCGTCCGAATTACTGGCGCGACACCGCGGTGTGTCTCGGTGCGTCACTCGTGCTCGCGTTGCTGGCGATGGGGCTGGTGGAGCTCTTCAACCGCTCGGAGCCGCGGCCCGGGGTCGTCGTCCTCCAGGCGCAATCCGGCGGCTTGCCGAGCGCCACGGCCCAGCACACGCTGGGCTGGCAGGAGGCATCCGCGATTCCACTCGCGGCGCGGGCGCCGGCGTTGCTTCAGCAGGCGCCGACGTTTCCGCGCGAGCTCAGCCCGGACGAGGTCGCGTCTCTCGTCCAGGGATCCGACGACGACAGCCGACTCGCAGTGCTGCTGCTCCTGAGCGGAGTCAGCCCGGACGAAGCGCTCGCATTGCGCTGGAGCGATGTCGATCTCGCCGGAAATCGGATCCACGTGGGCGGTGGAGCGGCGCGCGACGTTGCCCTGCACGATTCGCTGCGCGCGCTCTTCGCTGCACGCACGGCCGCGGCGCGGTCGGAATTCGTCTTGGGCCAACAGGATCGCCCGGCCTCGCGCGACACGGTAAACGCGCAACTCCTTTGCGGTGCTCACGACGCCGGCATCGAAAATGCGATCGACGTCACGCCGGACTGTCTCCGGCATACCTATGTGGCGTTTCTCGTTCGTCAAGGTATCCGGTTCGCGGATCTGACGCGGCTCGTCGGCCAGCTTCCCGCCGAGGTTCTGGGCGCGTACAGTACGCTTTCGCCCACTGGGTCGCGAGTTCCCCAAGAGGCGATCAACGTCGTTTTCCCCGCGTTCCGGTCACGCGAATCGGCGTGATCCGCAATCGGATTCGACGCGTTGCGTCGCTTGCGCTGCCGGCTACTCAGTCGCATTTTGACAATGCGGAGTCGCCACCAGAACATCATCGGGTGAATGGGCGATGATAATCGATCGACAAGACGCTCACTCAAAGGCGCGCATGGGATGACTGAAGCGGGAGACCCGTACGGGTCGGCAAATTCTTAACCATTGCATTGAGAGGATGGCCGAAATGACTGGAATAGATCGCCGAACGTTTCTCCAAGGGTTGGCCGGTGCCGGGACGTTTGCTGCGCTTCCTGAAAGCATCAAGCAGGCATTGGCGATTGCTCCCAACATCGTCACCGGAACGATCCAGGACGTGCAGCACATCGTCATCCTGATGCAGGAGAACCGGTCGTTCGATCACTATTTCGGCACGCTCCGCGGAGTGCGCGGCTTCAGCGATCCGCGCGCGGTGAGGTTGTACGGAACCGGGAACTCGGTATTCGAGCAGCCCAATCAGAACTCTGCTGGTGTGACGCAGTCCCCGCCAACCCTGTTTCCCTTCCGTCCGGTGGCGGAGGACCTCGGTTTGGCGTTCATCGGCGATTTGCCTCATGCCTGGAGGGATGCGCACTACTGCTGGAACGGGGGGAGGTACGACCAGTGGACCCGCGCCAAGAACAGCAAGAATACGATGGCGTACCTGAACGGTCCGATATTCCGTACTACTACTCGCTGGCGGATGCCTTCACGATCTGCGACGCCTATTTCACTTCGGGGATGATGTCGACCGACCCGAATCGCTATTACCACTGGACCGGCTGGTGCGGCCAGAACGGAAGCAACAACCCGGACGACCCCAATTCCGGAAGCACGCCGGGAAACATCGCGCTCGTCAACAATACCGGCAACGGCGTGCCGCCTCTCGGGCCCGTCGTCACCAACGCCGAGGTCGGCTACAACTGGCGCACGTATCCCGAGCGCCTGCTCAACGCGGGCATCACCTGGAAGATCTACCAGGATAAGGGCGTCGGCCTGGATGCCGCCGGCGCATGGGGATGGGCCGACGCCCGACCGTATACCGGCAACTACGGTTGCAATTCGCTCCTCTATTTCACGCAATATCAAAATGCCGCACCGGGTTCGCCGTTGTTCCAAGCCTCGCAAACCGGCACCCAGATCTACAACAGCAGCACTGGCACTTACAACAACGGAACGTTGTTCGATCAATTGCGCAGCGATGTGATGAACAATACGCTGCCGCAGGTTTCGTGGATCCCCGCGCCCGAGGCCTACTGCGAGCATCCGAACTATCCGGCGAACTACGGCGCGTGGTACGTTTCGAACATCCTGTCCGCGCTCACGTCCAACCCCGCGGTGTTTGCCAGCACCGTCTTCATCATCTGTTACGACGAGAACGACGGCTTCTTCGACCACGTCGTCCCGCCGACCCCGCCGATGTCGGCGGCGCAAGGTAAGTCGACGGTGTCCACCGTCAACGAGATCTATCCGGGCACCACGAGCGCGAACTTTCCAGCCGGTCCCTACGGGCTGGGCGCCCGCGTCCCGGCGCTCGTCATCTCGCCGTGGAGCAAGGGCGGGTGGGTCTGCTCCGAGGTCTTCGACCACACGTCGTCGATTCGATTCATCGAGCGCCGTTTCGGGGTGACCGAGCCCAACATCCCGCCGTGGCGCCGCGCCGTCTGCGGCGATATGACCTCGGCGTTGGACTTCTCGAAGCCGATCGCGAAGACATCGCCCATCTCGAGCACCGTTGGCTATGCCCCGCCCGCGAGCGATATCAGCGGCAACGTGCGAAAGCCCGATTTCCCGCTGGTCCTCCCGGCGACCAACGCCTTGCCGCGCTCAGGAGCCCGGCTACAAGGGCGCCCGTGCGCTCCCGTACGAACTGCAAGCCGACGGTCAGGTCAATCCGGCCAATGGAACCATCGGACTTACGTTCACCAACACGGGCGATGTCGGCGCGTGGTTCCACGTGCGTACGGCCAACAACTCGGTAGCCGGTGGCTCGACCGGGCCGTGGGGTTATACGGTCGAGGCGGGCAAAGCCCTGTCCGACACCTGGACGGCGCAGGGTGCGTCGGCCGCCTATGACCTTTCGGTGTATGGCGCGAACGGATTCTTCCGCAAATTCACGGGCAGCATCGGTGGGTCGGCCGCCAATCTTGCGGTCCAGAGCAACTACGACGAGGTTGGGGGTGGAATATCCTTGATCGTGACGAATGCGGGAGCGGCACCGACGACCGTGACCGTCACGGATCAGTACACCGGAGCGACTTCGCAGCAGGTTGTGGCGCCGGGAGGGACCTTCCCCTCGAATTGGAGCTTGCAGACAAGCAATCGGTGGTACGACCTGCTGATCACGGCGAGCACCGACGCCGGCTTCGTTCGCCAATTGGCCGGCCATGTCGAAACCGGTGCCCACGGCTGGACCGATCCGTTCCTCTGAGAAGGCTCGCCGACCGATTCTCGCCTCGCACTTGACGTAGAACTTCCGCGCGGGCACCGACGCACTTTGGCGGCGCTCGCGCGAGCCCTCGGCGGGCAACGTGACGCCGCGCGGGCTATTGACGACGCAGGCCGACCGCCCAGGTTGGCGGCCAGGCGCAATACGGCGACTCGTACGCGCGTCCCTGCGTGTAGATTCGATAGAGCATCGCCTCGACTGGTTCGCGCAACCGTTCGCCGTAGTTGGCGATCGCGCTCTGCCCGGCCTTGCAGTTTCGCTCCACGCTTCCCGCGAGAGCCACGGTGACGTACATCGCGTTTCTCGCGTCGGCATCGCGTCCGGTCAACGCGCTGGCAAGCGCATAGGTATTCCAATCCTCGAGGCGACCGGTGCGAAAGCGCGAGCCGCGAACGGCGATTGCGTGCAAGGCGAGCTGCCGCGCCGTCTCCGGTTGCGCGGGAATGAGCCTCAAATGCAGAAAAGCCAGGTTTCCGGCGATCTCCGGATCGTTCGGATTCGCGCCGAACGCCTTGAGCGACAGGTCGAACGCCTCGGCGACGTTTCGGCGCATCCGATACGCCTGCATCGCCTCGTCGTTGAGCCGGCGCGCCGCCGCAGGCTCGACGACCTGGGCATAACCGGTCGCGACGTCGCTGACCCAGATCGCCTGCGCGTAGTCGACGACCTCGCGCTCCAGCCTGGGATCATGGGCATTCGCGGCGGCCCACAACACGCGCGCGATCTCGGCCTGCACCTGCACCGCCATCCGCGGCACGGTCTGCGCGAGGTTGCGCCGCGCCTGGATCGCGAAGTCGTTCTCGCGGGCGCGAACCGACCAGCGGTAGTCGGGACGTGCTTCCGGTGTCGCGGCCAGAGGCGCCACGACAGGGGGTGGGGGAATGCCCGACAATGCCAACGACGGCGCTTCGACTTTGGGAATGACCGGAACAGGCGGATCCGGAAGCGGCGATGGCGCGGGGGGCGCGCGCAAAGGCTTGGCGGGCGCTGGCGCGTCTTGCACGGTTCGATCCTCGATCGGCGCCGCCTTTTTCTTGGCAAGCCCGAAGAGCTGGGACAGGAAGCCGGTTGCCGCGCGCCATTCGTCGCTCGCCGATGGGGTACGGCTCTTGCGCGGCGCAGCGGAAGATTTTGGCGTGGCTACCGGCGTCGAGTCCGGCGCGGGCGAAGGCTGCTGGCCTTGGTTGACGGCCGTACCTGACGGCGGAACGGTCTCGGCAGGCTGCGCCGCCGGCCGCGGTGACTCCGCGGGCGCGGTATGACCCGGCGGCGGCGCCAGCGGCACGAGTTGCGTGGTCGTGGGCTCCACGCGCGGCGCTTCCCCTGACGGCAGTGCCGACCCGGCGCTCGAATTGAAACCGATGATCGTCGGCGCTGTTCGAGGCGTTTCCTTTGCGTAGCGACTCGCCGGCGCCTTTGCCGTGGCCCCGGGTGCGGACGGACGTGCCGTCGACATCGGCGTCGATTTCGTTGCCGCACGCTTGCCGGCCGCCGCCCGCGCGGTTTCATTGGATGGCGGCGCTGCTTTCGGACTCATCCTCGAAATCGGCGGCCGGGGCGCTGGATCCGGCGTCGGGCGCGGGAGCCTCGCAACCGTATCGGCGGACTCCGCATTCCGGTCCGTGGCTGGATCCGCTACGCCTTCGTCGGGCGCCGTGGATTGCGTGCTCGCGACCGGACCGGGTGCGGCGTCGGCGGGCGGCGATTGCGGCTCGGGGGCCTGGCCGGTCGCAGTTTCAGGCGCGACCGGTTCGCTGTGCGCACTGTCCGTAGCGGCCGCGGACGGCAGGGGATTGTCGCGCGGCACCATCCGGTCGAGCCAGGCCCGCGCACTTTCCGTCACGGTACCCGGGGCGTCGGGAAATTTCTGGAGCGCGACGGCCCCGCCAAGGGCCATCGCCAACGCGGTCGCCAGGGCGGCGTATACGACCCCGTTGCGGCGCGATCGCGGGCGCGGTTCGTCATTGCGTCTCGTGATGATGAGGGGAAGGACGGTCTCGCGCGTCGCTGCGTCTGCGGACCGCGTGCTCATCGGCGCCTGGCCGCGCGGTCTACGAACCACGCGGATCGGAGGCGCGATCCGGGTCATCGGCGTAGGCGCAGACGCATCCGCGGACGCGAGACTCACGTCACGCGCGAGCGTCCAGCCCGCGGCTAGCGAGCGCGCAAGGTCGCTTTCGCGCAGTCGCTCGCCGGTAACGTCGATGAGCGCCGCGTGCGGAAGCCATTGTGTCGCGTCGCGATCATGGTGATCGCGAAGAGTCAGGATCAGCGCCTTCGCGGCGTCGTAGCGCTCGCTCGTCCATCCTGCCGCCCGTTCCGGCTGAATGCTCCACACGATCGTCGGGCAGGTAACGATCGAGCATCGCCGCAAGACTGTAGATATCGCACCGCCAGTCGAGCTCCCGCGTCGGCCGCAGGTCGCCGCCGTGGCCGGCGTCGAGCGCCGCGAGAAGGCGTGGAGACTGATAGTCGTATTCCACTTGCCGGCCGATCGGCAGCGGCGCAGTGAGGTTCTCCCCCGACACCAGCGAAAACGCGAAGTCGATCAATGCGAGCTGGTTGAACGATGGCCGAAGCGCCTCGCCCGCCGCGTCGGGGTCGAAGTTCGCGGGCGCGAAAGGGATGCAGACGTTGTCGCCCTTGACGTCGAGATGCACCAGCCGCAATTGGTGGATCTCCTTCAATGCGGTCAGGCAGTGATGGGCGAGCGCCCACCAGTGCGCACAGTCCTCGAACATATGCCGGTACACGCGCCCGTCGCGATGCAGCGGCAACAGCGTCGCCCATTGATCGACCGTCACGCCGGCGTCGTAGGTCTGGACGAGCTGCGTGCCTGGGACCGAGCCGCGATCGAACTGCACGACGTCGGGAACGCAGCTTATGCCGTGCCCGATCAGGCGCGCGAGAATGCGCCATTCGCGCTCCGTCCAGTGCGCGAAGTCGCCATCGGTCGAATTCAGGAAGCGCTTGGTGTAGCGTCGCCGTTCCCCCGGCACCACGGCTTCGCGAAACACCTCGACGTGCTCGCCCGTCACCATCCTGAGGCGTCCGCGCCCGAATACGCGATCGATCTGCCCGGGGGTCATCGTTGCGCCTGCTCGGGTTGGGCCAGCCTGTGGATCGCGAGCAGGGTCGCATCATCGAGACTGCCATGAGCGCGCGCGAGCTCGACCAAGCGTGTGCAGCAACGCACGAGCGATCCGCCCGCGCGCAATTGCCGATTGATCTCCTCCGGCTCGACATGCTTGTGCACCCCGTCGCTGCAAAGCACCAGCATCTCGCCGTCGCCCAATTGGACCCCCTCCACGTTCGGATCGGCGATCGCGCCGTTGCCTACCATCCGCGCCGGATCGTCGGGCGAACCGCCCGGCGGCGGATCCTCTCCGAGATGGCGATAGGTATCGTCGCGCGTCAAGAGCTCCGCCGGCTCGTCGTGCGCCGCGCCCAGGCGATAGATGCGGCAATCGCCGACCCACGCGATCAGCCAACGGGACAACAGATGACCGGCTCCTGCGCACAACGCCACCGTGGCCGCACCGGATGGCCGTCGTGTGTCTTGCGATGGCGCGCCCCACGTCGCGATCGGCGCAAAGCAGGGCCTCGCAGATGGAGCTCGCGTCGACGCGGCGCCGGTCGAGCGCGGCGTGCAGCCTCTGGACCAGCTCGCGGCTTGCCCATGACGCCATTGCACCTCCGCCGACGCCGTCGGCAACCACATAGACCGGAGACGGCCGGTCGAGCGCGCTGAACGAATCCTCGTTCACGGCATGGCACTTGCTGCGGCCGGACGCGACCGCGAGCTCGAGTTGCACTCCGCGCGCCTTGAGTCGCGCCGCCTCCGATACGGTCGCGCGTTCGCGGTGCGCGCCCTCCCGGTGCGCTGTCGGCTCGCGCGGTGTGACGAGGCTCATTGGGGCTCCCTCGCGCTTCGCGCGGTCCCTCCGGGAGGGACGTCGCCTTCCTTGGGGCGGCCCGGCGGAAGGCTCATCGCCTTCCTTGCGCTCATGACCGCCGGGACAGGGTCAGCGTGCATTCCGGCTCCGTGCCGGTCGTGCGTCCGACGTACCATCTTCTCGCCGCCTTTGCCAGCGGAATTGCGACCCCTGCGCATGCGCAACGCCGGCAACCGACACTCCGTTGTCGCCATGCACGACGACCTTTGCCCCCTCCTCGTCGAGCTCGACGATGTCGACATGGTGACCGGAGACATCCTCGTGCGCCCAGTCGATCACCAACGCCTGGTTGCGCGAGCGGCCGATGCGAAACGGCTGGGGCTCGACGGGAAGCTCGACGGTGCGTTCGCCGGACGCCATCCGCACGGTGATGATCATTCCGCTCGGCCTGGAGTGCGCCGCGACGATCGGCGTCACGGGTGTCGTGGGCGCTTGCGACCCGCGGCGCCATCGGCGTAGCGGGGGCCGCGAGCTCGACCGCGGTGCGCAGCAGAAGCCGCGGGTATTGCGACGGCTCTCCCCGCGCAAGCGCGGACAGGACGATGCGTGCGCCGGTCACCACTTCGATCACCGTCGGCCCTCCGGAATTGCCGGAATTGGCGCCGCTGCGTCCAAGCACACTGTTCGCGGATTCGACGCGGATGCCATTGGTCGACCCGCTGTCGGTGACCCACCACGCGCCCTTGTCGTGCCAGATCTCGCAATGCCGCCGGCTGGCATACTTGCCGTTGACCATGATGTCGGCGCCGTCGCCGTTGCCCACGGTATAGCGACGGCCCGGAACGACGGACGGCAGGGTGACATGGCGACTGCCGTTGGCGTCGTCGATTTCCACTTCCAGCGTTCGACCGGCGAGCGGCGTGCGCGGAACATCGAAGCCGCGAGCCTCGTCCTTCGCGCCGGCAGCCTGCAGGTCCTGCTCCGACCAGCGCCCTTTCAGGGTCACCTGGTACGGACGGGACGCCGTATGCGGCTCGGAGCTTCGGAGCTCCGCCAGCAATTCGCCATACGCTTCGTCGGCCTCCGCCCCGTTGCCGCCGTCCGCCGCGACGTTGAGCCCTCCGAAATGCGCGAGGTCGATCGCGCTCGCGTTCGGCAACCGGCCGATCACCTCCTTCGCGAGATAGTGCCTTGATCTGGCGGGGCTTGAACTCCCGGATGAACCGCTGCAGCAGTTCGCGCGGTTCGTCGCCGGCGACGCATTCGACTTCGATCGACGTGAGCAGATAGCGGTCATGCTCGGCGATCGCGAGATGCATGCGGACGTGACTTGCGACGAATTGCTCGAGCTCCTCGCGCATCGCCGCCACCAGAGGCGCGTACGCGCCGAGGTGTTGCGGACGCGGCAGCACGTCGTGGCCGGCGTTGGTGCGCAGCTCCGGTTCGCGTTTCTCGCCCTTGTGTCGCATGACGGCCTTGCCCAGCGGCGTCGCGCGCGGCGGCAGGTCGACGCGCGTAAACAGCCGATTCACCTTGTTGCAGCGACCCATCCTTTAAGTGCCATGTCTCATCTCCGGTAGGCGATCACCATCGTCGCCAGTGGTCCCGCTATTTTCACATGCCGCACGCGCGGGCCGGCGGGCAGGCCGTAGCGCTCCGTCAGGCGATCGACGAATTGTCCCCATGCGGGCTGGATCGATTCGCCCGCGTCGACGCGCTGCTTCAGCGCCGGCAGCGACAGATCGATCTGCACGGCGATCCTCGAGACGTCCCCGACCTGGATGATCGCGCGCCGAAACGTGTCTTCCATGTCCTGAGGCACGTCGCGAACGGTCCGGCGAACGTCCAGATGAGCGGTGCTTCGACGCGCTCGCCGGGAGCGTTGCCATGCTGCCTGTCCCTTGCTGGAGCGTACGGATTTCATCTGCCGTCACCCGGCGCATGGCCCGCGTGGCGCACGGCGATCTGCATGGCGATCTCCGCGGCGGGATTGGGTCCCTGGTCGCCCGCGCTGTGGATGCGACCCGTGGCCGCAATCCAGTTGCGTTCGGTCAGCACGCCGATGGCCTTGGTCCAGCGGCCATCGTTCGGATCCGTCTTGTAAGCCGCGACATACCATTTGTACGGACGAAGCGGTCCGCACGCGCTGCGATCGCTGCGCGAGTTGAGCGGCGCCGCCGGCGCAGAGGCGGAAGAGCTCGTCGAGCGAGCGTTCGTCGTTGGGAAACGTCGGCGTGCCCGTCTTGCCCGCGAGCCAGTCCATCGCGCGGCACGTGCTCGCGTCGAACACCTGCTCGCAGGCGAGCCTGGCCGTTCCTTCGCGATGGCTGTAGGAGAGTCCGCTCAGGATGACTTCCGCGGCGTCGCGCGCGATCTTGTTGGGCGCGGGCTCCGCGAGACCCCAGCGCATCACCGCGGGTTTGAGCTGGGCCGAATTCGCGGGACCGACGCCGCGCAGACCATCCACGAGATGCGGCTTGCGCACCTCGGCTTGCCCGTTGGCGGACGCCGCCAGCGCCGCCATCATGCCGGCGACGCCGAGCGCGCTCGACCGGGCATGTCCCTGTCCCCAGCCTTCGGCCACGACGTCCACGACGACCGCACCGCTGCATTTCTCCCAATCGTCCCTGCCGCCACGTCGTCCGTCGGCACCGGCTGCGCACGTGCGCACCTTTGCAATATCGAGCGGTGTGGCGCGACGCAGTCGAAATGGCGCGCCCAGCTTGTTGCCGAGTGGCTCCGCGAGCACCCGGCCGTAGGGGACGAGCGTCGACAGCGGCGCCACCGTGCCGGACTCGTCACTCGCATCGACCGCACGGCCGAACAGGAGGTCGCGTTTGCCACAGTCGTGTCGTGTGTCGGCGCAGCCCTCGTTCCAGCCGAACGCGAGGGCCATCGCTTGCACGTCCCAGGGTCGCCGGCAACGCTGGAAGTCCTGGTCGGCACACAGCATCCTATCGAGAAAGCGCGCCGAATTCGAACGCATCAGCTGGCCCCGGAGGCTGTCGAGCGCAGGAGCCCCGGGGCGCTGCAGCGCGGCCCGCTCGGCGGCAAGCCAGCGAGCCCCCACGTCCCGATCCGACAGGAATGCTGCCGCCATGATCGGCTTGATCACCGACGCCGGCATGGCGTCGTGATAGACGGCGGGGTTGAGGAGCGCATCGGGTCGGTAGCGGATCGGATACGGCAGGCGCTTGTCGCAGCTCCGCGCGCGCCCCGGACCGTCGTACTCCTGCCGTGTGCAAGGCGACAGCGCGCCCGCCAGCGCTTCGATGCGGCCGCTCGCGATATCGATCACCGCGATCGCGGCCATCCGGACCACCGCATGCTCGAGCATCCGATGCCCGATCGCATGGGCGGCGTCTTCGCTGCGCGAAAGTCCCAGCGCCCGGCAGACGTCCTGGCGTCCGGTGTAACAGGCGGCGGTCCGCTGCGCCAGCGCCTGTACTGCCGGTTCGATGGTGAGATCGATCGAGAAGCCGACGTCGATCGGTGTTCCGCCGACGTCGATCCGATTCGGGCCGTAGCGGTAGCTCGTCGGCGTCGCGCCCGAAGTCGGCTGCGAGTCGGTGTACAACCGGTACAGGGGTCCCGTCGGCCGTTGCAGCGAAGCCAGCGGCTGCAGCATCACGGCGAGCGAGGGCGGGACGCTCCAGCGCTCGTCATCGACGGGCATGTCCGCGGTCGCTTCGTCGGGGAGTCCGACCGGGCGTGCCGCTGCGATCCGAGGTGGCGACGCCCATCATCGCGGGCTCATTGCACAAGCGGGTGGCGGCGCCACGCGCCCCCGCGACGAAGTATTCCGGCAGGGCGACGTCGGCTTCCGGCGCGGAGAACCCCATGTAGATGCAGCCCGGCCAAGCCGCTCCACGGATTTCCGCGCGCGACCTGCCTCGCCGAGATTTCGACATACTGCTCGGGACGCCATTGCGCGAGCACACGGTCGACGACCGTGCCGCGCCACGCCAGCGCGGCAAGCATCCGGCCATCTCCGCGCGAGAGCGTCGCGACCGCGCCGGGCGACGTCCGAACAGAGCACCATGAACTGGCGTCCGGGGTACTCGGGGGATTCGACCGGGGCTTGCAGCGTGACGCGCACGCGCGTCGTACCAGCGCCCGGCATCGAATCCCACGGCGTCGCCGACGCGTCGGTTGGCGCCCGTGCTGAACCGCTTGAGCGCCGCATCGAGCTCTTCGAATTGGGCGGCCATTCGCTGGGCGGGCGAAAGCGTTGCCTGCTGGGATGGGGCGAGGAGCCTTCGAATGCGGTGCATCATGCCGCCGCGACCGTCCCATTCGCTGCGGCATTGCGGAATGGCGTCGATCAGCGCTTCCGGTGTGGGCAGCGCGGCCGTGACCGCATCCCGGCGAACGATGGCGCGCTCGAAGGTCTTGAGTGCCGCAACCTCGCGCAGGCTGACGTGCTGATTGCCGTTGGGTCGCGCCTTCGCGGAGGGATCCGATGGCCGCATCTCGGCCACGACGACCAGCACGACCAGCAACACCGGAACCACGGCGACGCTGGCCGCGATCGCGAACTCGAGCAGCGTTATCGGGCGTTTAGGTTGCATGCGGGGCTCGCCCCGGAACGTTGATGTGAAGGCATAGCGCGAGCAGCGCCATGTTCACGAGCAGCGACGTCATCCCGAAGCTCACGAAGGGAAACGTGACTCCGGTGAGCGGAAGCACGGCGAGATTGCCCGCGACGGTCACGGCGAGCTGGCACAAGGCGAGCACAACCCAGGCGACCGCGAGCCAGCTCAGGAAAGCCTGATCGTCGTTGACGACGCGGCCGCGCGCGAGGATGAAGCGCGGCTCTCCCCGCGTCACACGGCCATGGTGCCGGACGAGCCGATGCAACCATATCGCGCAACCGATCGTCATCGCCCAGGCGAACGTCCAGCCAAAGGCGCCCACCAATGCCGTGAACGTGTAGTCACTCTGGATCTGGGCCGGGACGCCGGCACAGCCTTTGGTGCTGGCGTACCCGCACCAGGGAACGTTGCCGAGGCCAAAGCCGGTGGGCGGCGAGGCGCTCTGGAACCAGCTCACCAGCGCGAGCTGATCGTTCGCGGAAGCCATGGGTGCGGCGAGATTCTCGAGCCGGGCGGCGGTCACATCGTCGATCGAACCGAGCTCGAAGAGCGCCAGCGTCGTCGCCAGGATCCACAGCACGAACAGAGCGATCGCAATGGCAAAGGCCGCGCCCGTCGCGCGATAGCGCTGATGCCACCACATCGCGATCGATGCGGCGACGAACGCCCCCGCGCCATAGCCCGCGATCAGGAGCGGCCCCATGTCGCGCGTGACCAGCATCGTCCCGACGAGCACGAGCACGACGAACAGCAGCGGCCAGACGTACCGGACGAGCGAAAGGATCGAACGGTCGCCGCGCGCCAGGCGTTCGGCGAATGGCGAGCCGCGCAGATAGAAGAACCAAGCGGCGCCGACGATCAGCCATACCCTGCCGATCTCCGACGTCAGCTGGCGGATGTTGGTGAGCAGGAATCCGACTCCGCCGACGACTAGCAGGAGCGCCAGAATGAGTGCGACCGCCGACCATCCCGCGGCGATGCGCGAGCCGATCGCGCTCGTGACTCCCTCCAGCACGGCCAGCCACCAGCCGAGCATTCTTCCCAGCGGCTGGCGCAGGAAGACCAGCACGCTCATGATCAGCATGCCGAGCCAGAGATGCCCTTGGTGATAGAGCGCGAGATAGCGATTGCCGAAATGCCCGTTGGCCGACAGATCGAGCAGCAGCAGCCAGCCGACGCCGGTCATCACCACGAGACCGGGATAGGCCACGCCGCGACGCCATGGCCTCGGGTCCGGCCTGAAGCCTTTTTCCCAGCCAGCCCGACAGCAGGAGCACGATTACGGCGCAGGCGAGCAACCACAGCACGAACGGCGCCGGCGGCGTGGACCACCCCGCGCCGTCCCGGCCCGGGACGAACGCGCGTTCGGCGGCCAGCGGCCACGGAACGCGACCGAGCCACGCGGCAATCGCCCAGAGGGCGAGCGCCAGGGCGACGCCTACCGCTGGCGGCATGGATCGGCGGGCGAGGTGAATCAAGCCAAAGCCGGCCAACATCCAGCCGGCCCACTGCCAGCCCGCCGAATGCAGCAGGCCGCGCATTGCGTCGTTCTTGGATGCGGCTTCCGGGGCCTGGCGGGCCTCGGCCATGAGCACCGATGTCTGCGCCAGCGTATCCGGCAGGCGGAGCGCGCCGCATCGACCCTTGGCGGGAGCGGATTGGACCGGTAGCAATGCGCTGTCGGCCAGAGCCGGCGTCGCGGGATGCCCATCGATCGCCGCGGCAAGCAGCAGCAACGCGTTCGCGCGAGCCAGGTCCCGGTAAGACGTCGCGGCGGAGGTCGCCGGGCGCGCGAGCGAGCCCTCGACCTTTTCGAAGGCGCATTCCATGGGCATCGGCCCCGCGCCGTCCGGCCCGTCGAGCACATACCGATTGACGAAGGGCTGCAGCTCCGCTTCCGTGGCTTCGACGGCATTGCTCAGGACGAGCAGATCGCCCAAACCTTCGCGCTGCTGCAACCGAAGGTCCGCAAGGCGCGCCTGCGCGTCCCTGAGCGGCGCGAGAAACGCGGTACGAGCCCGGGCGTGAGCGTCGGTCAGCGCAGGCGGCATCCGGGAGAGATCGCCGGGGGATTCGCCGTCGGCGCGGCGGCATAGCCGCTCGCGCACGATGGGCTCCGCGAGTCCGCCATGCGACGTGCAAAGCGAGCGCAGCACGGGGTTCGGCAAGCCGCGGACGGCGATGATCGCTTCGGCAAAACGCCGGTCGCGACCGGCATCGTCAACGGCGACGCGATCGAACCACGGCAGCAGCAGGACGACGGCGATGACGACCAGCGCAATCTCCGCCACGTGCGGCCACGCGGCCGGACCGTCGCGGGAGAGGCTTGCGCCGGGCTCGCGGAGGATGCTGAGGGGCACGGAACCCGCGGGCCGCATAGCCCTCCTTAACGAGCAAAAGCGAATACCGGTTGACGCACCAGACGGTTGTCAGTCGGGCGTTGAGCATATTTCGAAACCGTCAATGAAAAACGCCCGCCGGAGCGGGGCTTGCCGTGGCCCGAATTCGGGTACTGCTTGCGGCGCGAAACGCGAAGTCCTGCGAGGACCGAGGCCGAGAAGCACGAACGTGGCGGGTTCGGGCACCACCTGCGTCGGGTCCACCGAGGGGTCGCAATTCGTGCATGCGAAATGCGGATACCCGAAATTTGATCCCGATTCGCTACAGACGGGCGTTCCGAATCGACAAACAAGTCGGGCTTTAGGTGACGCTGTTGATAACAGCACAACGTCCGACGCGCACGGCCATTATCTTGATCATCTGTACCTTGATAACCTTTTTGGCATTGATACCGTATACCCTGAGCGTGGCTAAGCAAGGATGGCCGATTATTTAGTACCGTATATTCAAATAGTTAAATGAATTTTGCGCGAGCACTCGGTTTGGTTGCCGGGGACGTGCCAGAAAATCGGATAGCGAAGCCTCGCCGATAATCGCCGCGCATGACTCACGCAATGGTTGCGTGAGCGCCCTGCGTGGGTCAGCCCTGCCTGCACTCCTCCGGCAGGTATCGCGCAGGAATGTCGACCGGAATGCAAATCCAGCGGACTTGCCGCAGGCGGTCAATCGCCGGAGCGAGCAGGATAGAGCGCCCGGACAGCTCCGGGATGGACGAGCCCAGCGCGAGCCGCACGCTACCATTGGTCAGGCTGACGCTCACCTTCTCCAGCGACTCGGCGCCGGGCTGCGCGTCGGCCATGTCGATCGTCGGTGCATCGGTCGGCGAACGCGAAAGGAACCATTCCTCGAGCTGCCGCTGCAGCGGTTGAATCGCCGCCATCATTTCGACGATGCGCGTTCGAACTACCTGGTCGGCGTAGGCGGATTGCAGGTTCGGGAGCACCGCGCCCAGCGCGACGACCATGAAAGCTGTCGTCGCCGCGGCTTGTACGGGAGCGATCACCGTGCGGCGCGATAGCCATCGCGCGGCCTTGTCGGTCTGCGTGGTTCGCGCCTCGGCATTGCGAACGAGGCGTCGCGTCCGCCGATAGACGAGGGTATTGCCGATGAGCGCGCCGACGGCGCTCGGAATCAGCCAGACGACAATCGCGGCCGCAACAAGCCCGATGGCATTGATATCGGCGAGATGGGGCAGGGCGATCCAGAAAACGGCGATGGCCATGAGCGGCCAGGCGATGAAGGCCAATCCCGCGAGCCAGAGGCGGCGGTAAATCGCCCACACTGCGGGAGCCAGAAGCGGCGCCCAGTTCCAACTTGGAAAGCTACGGCCTACTCGTTCGTACTCGAGAAACCGAGGCGCGTAGTAGTCGGCGCCGGGACCGACAGCCATCCGAAACAGGATCGCGAGCGATGGGCGCACAATCCTTTCGTCCTCCGGTTCGCCGTCGACGAGGGGCAGTTGGATCGAGTCGACGAACGCCGTCGCCATCGAGAGCTCCGGCGCCACCGTGTCCGCGAAATCGGTCATCGTGTCGGGGCCGGCATGCGTCGCGCCGAAGCCGAGGACGTTACGGCATGAGGTGAAGACGGGGCGAAAGGCTTTCAATGGGGAGCCTATGAGGTCGCGCCACGAGAAATCATGGCGTTCATTGTGCCGTACAATCGTCGCATGCGGCGGAGGGTACCATTTTGCGCGTCGCGCTCGCAAAGCCCGGCGATCGCCGTAGCGTTGGGGGCGGATGCCTCCGGCGTCCGCAGCGCTCAAGCGGTTCGAATCGGGTGTCGTGGATTGAATAAGCGGCTAAGCAAGTGGCTTGAACGAATTCGCGGCCACCGGGCGCTGCGCTGGCCCTGGGGCCGCGCGGCGGGAGCCACCCGTGGCGCGGCGCTGCCCAGGCTTCGCACCGGATGGACGGTGCACCACGACGTCGCGTTGCGCCACAGGAGTCGTCCGATCAGGGCGGCCAAGACGCCGCTCGGTGACCCCGGCGGCACGTTCAAGATCCGTCTTGCGGGATCGCACGACTCGCGCCGCGCCGCGAGCGTCCTCGTCCAGCAGCGATATGCGGGAAGGGGCTATCGGACCGCCGGGGCCGACCCACGCCCTGACATCTGGACCTTCGCCGCGTACGACGAAGGCCGTCTGGCCGGTACCGTCAGCCTGCGCCTCGACTCGCCGGCGGGCCTTGCCGCCGACGAGCTCTACCGGGCAGAGCTCGCCGTGATCCGGAGCGACGGGCGCCGGGTGTGCGAATTCACCCGTCTCGCGGTGGACACGACACGGCTCTCCCAGCCGGTGCTCGCGGGCCTGTTCCATACGGTGTATCTGTTCGCGCGGCGGGTTCGCAACTTCGATTTCGTCGTGATCGAGGTGAACCCCCGGCATGTCGGCTTTTACCGGCGCTCGCTCGGTTTCGACGTGATCGGCGCCGAGCGCCACAATCCGCGAGTGGCGGCGCCTGCCGTGCTCATGGGAATATCGTTCGTGAACATCGCCCATCACCTGCATCGCCACCCGAGCACCAAGCTCACGCCGAGGGCGCGAAGCCTCTACGCGTACGGATTCACTCCGGCCGAAGAAGCCGGCGTGCTGGGCCGGCTCCGCGCGCTCGATGGGGCCCCGCCGGCCGACGCGAGTCTTCCGGGCTGACGCCGGAGCGCCGGAGAGACACGATGCAAGGGTTGATGCAAGAGCGGCCGCTCCTCATCTCGGCCCTGATCGAGCACGCCGCCGCGATGCACCCGGATGCCGAGATCATCTCGCGGACGGTCGAGGGCCCGCTCCATCGGTGCACATACGGCGACATTCATAGGCGCTCGAAACAGATCGCGAATGCGTTAGGGGCGCTTGGCGTAAAGCCGGGCGAGCGCATTGCCACGCTGGCGTGGAACGGCTACCGGCATATGGAGCTGTACTACGGCGTATCCGGCACGGGGGCCGTGCTGCACACGATCAATCCGCGACTGTTTCCTGAGCAGATCGCCTACATCGTGAACCATGCCGAGGACAGTTACCTGTTCTTCGACCTCACGTTCGCGCCATTGATCGAATCGCTGGGTCCGCAGATGAAGTCCGTCAAGGCCTTCGTCGCGATGACGGACCGCGCGCACATGCCCTCGCTCGGCGTGCGAAATCTTCTGTGCTACGAGGATTGGATCGGCGTACAGTCCGCCGATTACGACTGGCCGGTGTTCGACGAACGCACGGCGTCCTCGCTCTGCTATACGTCCGGCACAACCGGCAACCCGAAGGGCGTGCTCTATTCCCATCGCTCCACATTGCTCCATTCGTACGCGGCGTGCATGGTCGACGGCCTGGGGCTCTCGTCGGGCGAGTCGGTGCTGCTCGTGGTGCCGATGTTCCACGTCAACGCGTGGGGCATGCCCTATGCGGGCGCGATGTCCGGGGCCAAGCTGGTGCTGCCGGGCCCGGCGCTCGACGGCAAGAGCGTCTATGCGCTGATGCAGGACGAGAAAGTGACGCTCGCGCTGGGCGTACCCACCGTCTGGCTCATGCTGTTCCAGCATGTCGATGCGACGGGAGTGGATCCGAAGCGCGACCTCGTGTTGCGGCGCGTGGTCATCGGAGGCTCGGCAGCGCCGCGGGCGATGAGCGAGAGGTTCGAGACGGTGTTCGGCGCCTATGTCGTCCACGCCTGGGGCATGACGGAAATGTCGCCGCTCGGCACCGTGTGCAACCTGCTGCCGAAGCACCGGGGATTCGACCTCGCCCGCCGACTCGACGTGCAGGCGAAGCAGGGTCGAGCCATGTTCGGCGTCGAGATGAAGATCAGCGACGACACCGGCCGGCGGCTGCCGCATGACGGCGCGGCATTCGGTCACCTGCTCGTGCGCGGACCGTGGGTCACGCGCGGCTATTTCCGGGAAGAGGGCGCTCCGATTCTCGACGCCGACGGCTTTTTCGATACCGGTGACGTCGCGACTATCGACCCCGGCGGCTACATGCAGATCACGGACCGGTCGAAGGATGTCATCAAATCGGGCGGCGAATGGATTTCGTCGATCGAAATCGAGAACGCGGCGATCGGCCATGCCGCGGTGGCGGAGGCCGCGGTGATCGGCGTCGTACACCCGAAATGGCAGGAGCGCCCTCTGCTGATCCTCGTGCGGAAACCCGGCCGGGACGTCACGCGCGATGAGATGCTGCGCTATCTCGAGGGCAAAGTGGCCAAATGGTGTCTGCCGGACGACGTAGTATTCGTGAGCGAGATGCCGCATACCGCGACCGGCAAGCTTCTGAAAACCCGGCTGCGCGAAATGTTCAAGGACTACCGATTGCCCTAGCCATGCGCCACGCGATCGCCCCCTGCGCGGCCTTTCTCTGCGCGGCACTCGCCGCATGCGGTGAACCCAAGCTCGAATGCAATAGCAGCGCGGTGATCGACACGGTGTCGTCGATGGTGCGCGACCGCGTGCGGCGTGTCGTGGACGACGGGTATCCGGCGACGTTCGATGCCGCCAAGCGGGCGAAGCTGACGAAGGCAACGTACATAACGCCGCAGGCGATGCGGCTCGTCGAATGGGACGCGATCTCGGGCCGGCTGACCTGCGTGGCCCGGCTGGTCGTCATCGTGCCCGGTCCCGCGCCCGATACGCGGCAGCGAAGCGAAATCGAGGTCCGCTATCGCGTGACCCACGAGGACGCCGACACGTTTCTCGTCGAAATCGGGTATGAGGACATGATGTCGCTATTTCCCGTGCGGGCGGTGCCGGCACGTTAGCGGGATGCGTCCGACGGTGGCGGATCGATGGTCCCCGTGATCGTGCCGTCGCCGATGCAGCGGTGCAGCGCGGCGCCGAGGTCGAACGCCGCGTCGGCGTCCTGGGTGAGCTCGATCGCCGCGGCCAGCGTCGCGCCGCCTGCGAGCGCCGCCAGCCACGCGAACTCGCCGGCGTCGATACGCTCGAGCGCGACCCCTCCCCGCTCGCGCCGAATCCGCAGCCGGTCGGGCCTCGTATCGAAATCCACCCGCAGGTCGCCGACGTGGTCGGGCTGGTGCACCTGCCAGATGCGCAGCACCGGGAACGAGGACGCGATCAGCCGGAACGATGGGTGGATTCGCACCCGCAGCGTCGGCAATTGTTCCGCCGGAACGGCCGCAAGTTCGCGTAACACGTCGTCCGGCGAAGCGGGAAAATCCGCCGCGCGGTTCGCCTCGTCGATCGCCCATTCGAGGCGAGCGACATCGGGCAGATAGGGCAGGTCGGACGCCGGTTTGTACCCGCCGAGGAATTCGCCGAACGTCGCGCCATACTCGTTGAGGTCGCCGGAGCGCGAAGGATGCGCCTCCACGTAGGCGTCGACCGCGGCATCGAAGGACGGTGTGCCGACGAGGCGCCGTACCACCGGATACGTCGCACCGAGCGCGTTCCGGTAGTTCGTCGCTATCGTGCGTCGATAGATGCCGATGCGCTCGACGCCGGTCGCTCCGCCGGCAAGTCCAAACGCCGGCGCCGTCCCGTCGGGGGCGAGCACGGCATCGGCGAAGCGCTCTTGCAGTTCACGCAGCGACGGCATGGCGGTCGGCGAGAATGGCGGCCGCCGTCGCGGCTTCGGCTTCGAGCACGGAAAACTCTGGAATGTCGACGTCCCACTCGATCAGCGTGGGGCGTGGTCCGATCCGTGCAATCGTCCGGCGATAGAGCGCCCAGACATCCGGCGCCACGCGCGCGCCGTGCGTGTCGATGAGACAGGGACCGGTCGCGTCGAACCCGGCGAGGTGGATTTCGGCGATCGCATCCGGCGGCATCGCGGCGAGGTACGTGTCGGCGTCGAAGCCGTGGTTGACGGCGTTGACGTAGACATTGTTGACATCGAGGAGCAGCTTGCAGCCGGTCCGCCGCACGACGGCGGCGACGAACTCCCATTCGGGCATGGTCGAGTCGTCGAAGGCGACGTATGCCGAGACATTTTCGACGGCGATCTCCCGCCCGAGATAATCCTGGACCTCTTCGACGCGCGAGCACGCGTGGGCCAATGCCTCGCCGGTGAACGGAAGCGGCAGCAGGTCGTTGAAATGCCTGCCTGCGACACCGCTCCAGCAAAGATGCTCGGACACGAGCGCGGGCTCGACCCGCGCGATCAGCTTCGCAAGCTTGTCGAGGTGCGGCCGGGCGAGCGGATCGGTCGAGCCGAGCGACAGCCCGACACCATGAAGCGAGAGCGGATAGTCGGCGCGTATCCGGTCTAGTGCGACGAGCGCGGGGCCGCCTTCGGCGAAATAGTTCTCGCTGTGGACCTCGAACCATGCCACCGGCGGCCGCTCGGCCCGGACACGCGCGAGATGGGGCGACCGCAAGCCGATGCCCGCAGCCACCGGAAGGCCGTGGCGCGGGATCATCGACGCGAGGATTGCCGGCCGGACGGTTGCGCCGCGGCCGGGAAGCTCAATCCGGCGATCAAGCCTTCGGCGGCGCCGACTTGCCGCCGATCTTCTCGCACGTGCCTTTGTCGACGTACTTCCACTCGGTCGGGTCCTTGTCGACCTTGGCGCCCTGCCCGGCGCACGCATGCTTCGCGGTGCCGCAATCGTTCTGTCCGGCCTTGGCGATCCCGTAGCATTTTTCCTGTCCGGCCTTGGGTGTCACTGGAGCCGGGGGCGCCGCCGCGAGGGTCGACGCCGCGAAACCGAGGGCGACGACGCCGGCGATCGCCGCTTGAATCGTGGATTGATGGTTCATCGAGAGATCTCCTGAATGGTGGGACGTTATGGCGGACGCGTCGGCGGAGGAATGGTCGGCCGAACGGAGGAAACCTTACTGCAATGGCTTGAGGCTGCCAAGGACGGTGGGGATCAGCTCCGCCACCGTCGGATGGATGTGGACGGTCCGGCTGATTGCGGTGTAGGGCTGCCCGGCCGCCATCACGTCGATGATGCAGTGGATCGCCTCGTCGGCCTCGATGCCGAGCAATGCGGCGCCCAGGATTTTCTTCGTCTCGGCGTCGACCAGCACTTGCATGAAACCCTGCGTTTCGGAGCGTTCCCTTGCACGGCCGACGCGTGTCATCATCATCTTGCCGGAAAGGGCCGGGCGGCCGGTGGCCCGAACCTCGCGTTCAGTCATCCCCACGCGGGCGAGCGGCGGGTCGGTGAAGAGAGCGTAGACGGTGATGCGGTCGGAAACGCGCCGGCGCTCGTTGTCGAGAAGATTCGCCGCCACGATTTCGTAGTCGTTGTACGAGGTGTGCGTGAAGGCGCCGCGGCCATTGACGTCGCCCAACGCCCAGATGCCGGGTGCGCTCGTGCGGAGCGCGTCGTCGACGTCGATGTACCCACGCGCGTTGGTCGTAACACCCGCCCGGTCGAGACCCAGGTCGTGCGTATTGGGTTCGCGACCCACGGCGAGCAGGACGTGCGAGCCCGCGATGTCGCGGGGTTCCTCCTCGCAGCTCACGTGGACGACGATTCCGGAGTCGCGCCGGTCCACGTTGAGGCACTGGGCATTGAGCCGGAAGGCAATTCCTTCGCCTTCGAGGATCGTCTGGATCGCGGTGCAGATCTCGGCGTCTTCGCGCGCGATCAGGCGCGGCGCCATTTCGACGACGGTGACGCGGCTGCCGAAGCGGCGGTACATCTGCGCGAACTCGAGGCCGACATAGCTGCCGCCGATCACGATCAGGTGCTCGGGCAGGAAGTCGATGTCCATCATGCCGGTGCTCGTGAGATACGGAACGCTCGACAGTCCCTGCCAGGCCGGCACGCTCGGTCGCCCGCCGGTGTTGATGAAGATCTCGGGGGCTTCGAGCAGGCGGTCGTTCACGCGGACCGTGCGCGGATCCTCGAAACGGCCATGGCCCTCGAGCAGCGTGACGTTGGGTGCATTCTGGAGCCAGTTCGTCACGCCGTGATTCGACTGCGCGACGATCTCGTCCTTGCGCGCCTTGACTCGCGCCATGTCCACGGCGATCGGCCCGTCGATGACCACCCCGAAGTCGCGACCGCGGCGCGCGACGTGGGCGGCCCGGGCGCTCGCGATCAGCGTCTTCGTCGGGATGCAGCCGGTGTTGACACAAGTGCCGCCGACGCGCTTGCGCTCGAGGATCGCCGTCTTGCGGCCGGACGCGGCGAGCCGCACGGCGAGCGCGGGACCGGCCTGCCCGGTACCGATGATGATCGCGTCGAAGCGCTCGGTCATCCGTCCATCCTCCCCACGGCCTTCGTATGATCCTCGCAGTCGAGCTTCGGGGCAACCAGCCGGGTTCGAGTCTGCCGCTGGCGCGCGTGGAGCCGTCCGCGTCGTGCCGGGATGCGCCTGCTGCGCCGTCCAGCCGCCGTCGATCGCGATGATTGCCCCGGTGATCGAAGCGGCATCGGCCATGCAAGCGCGCGCCGACGGCGCACCGATGCTGGCGCGGATCCTGCATGGCGGCACGGAACCCGTTAACATCGCCAGGTTACCTCGCCCGATCGAGCCATGCGCTTCACCATCGCGACCTATAACATTCACAAGGGGTTCACACAGCTCAATCGCCGGATGGTGATCCACGAGCTGCGCGATCGGCTGCACGGCCTCGCCGCCGACATTCTGCTGCTGCAGGAGGTGGTGGGCGTGCATCGTGGGCACGCCGCGCGCCACGTCGACTGGCCGGTGAAGCCGCAGCACGAGTTCATCGCCGACCAGGTCTGGCGCGAGGTCGCCTACGGCAAGAATGCCGTATCGCACCATGGCCATCACGGGAACGCCGTGCTGTCGCGTTTCCCGATCGTGGCGCACGACAATCTCGACATCTCCGCGCACGCGTTCGAAAGCCGGGGCCTGCTCCACTGCGCGATCGACCTCGGAGCGGGTGAGCCTGAGCTCCACTGTCTCAATGTCCACCTTGGGCTCTTCGAGCGGGGGAGGAAGTGGCAGATCCACGCCTTGTGCGAAAGGATCCGCGAGACCGTTCCCGCCGATGCGCCGCTCGTCATCGCCGGCGATTTCAACGACTGGCGGCACAAGGCGAACCGCGTGCTCGTCGCGGAGCTCGGCGTCGTCGAAGTATTCACCGCCGTGCGGGGGCGTCCGGCGCGCACCTTCCCGTCGGTGTTGCCCGTCTTCCGCCTCGACCGCATCTACGCGCGCGGTCTCTCGATCATCGATGCGCACGTCCACTACGCGTTCCCGTCGGGACGGATCTCCGACCACGCCGCGCTCGCCGCCACGTTCGACACGAAAACCCGGGCACGATGAACCGGTTCCTGCCGGGCAATCGCATAACTTTATTGAGGAGCGGGGGCGAGTACTTTCCCTCGCTGGTCTCCGCGATCGATGGCGCGGAACGGGAAGTGTGGCTCGAAACCTACATCTACGCCGATGACGACGTCGGTGCCATCGTCACGGCCGCGCTCGTCCGGGCTGTGCAGCGCGGCATCCTCGTGCGCGTGCTCGTGGACGGATGGGGCGCGAAACATTACTTCACGGCGGCGATCGAACGCCAGTTCAAGGAGGGCGGCGTCAGGCTGCTCAAGTATCGCCCCGAAGTCAGACCGTGGCACTTCCGCTCCCACCGGCTGCGGCGCCTGCATCGCAAGCTCTGCCATGTGGACGGCAAGGTCGCCTTCGTGGGCGGCATCAACATCATCGACGACGTGAACACGCCGGGGCAGAAGCCGCCGCGCGTCGATTTCGCGCTCCGCATCGAGGGTCCGCTGCTCGTCCCCATCGTGCGCACGATGCAGCGGGTCTGGGCGATCAACGAGCTCGTGCAGTTCCAGCAGAGCGAGGTGCCGCTGTTTCCTGCGTTGCGGCGAGCGCAGCGGGCGGGTGCGCAGACGGCCAAATTCGTGATCCGGGACAATTTGCGCCATCGCCGCGACATCGAGCACGCGTACCTTGCCGCGATCCGCACCGCGAAACGGGAGATCCTGATCGCCAGTTCGTATTTCTTTCCGGGCATCCGGTTCCGTCGGGCGCTGATCGCGGCCGCGCAGCGCGGCGTGGCGGTGACGCTGCTCCTGCAGGGGCGCGTCGAGTACCTGCTATTGCACTTCGCGACGCGCGCGTTGTATGGCCAGCTCCTGTCGTCCGGCATCGAGATCCAGGAATACCACCAGGCTTTCCTGCACGCGAAAGTGGCGGTGATCGACGACAACTGGGCGACCGTGGGGTCGTCCAACATCGATCCGTACAGCCTGCTGATGGCGCGCGAGGCGAACGTCTTCGTGCGCGATCCGTACTTCTCCGACCAATTGCGCGACGAGCTCCGGAAGATGATCGACGAAGGCGCGCGGCGCGTCCGGCCGCAGCACTGGACGCTGCGCCCGCGACTCTACAAGGCGCTCGTGTGGACGGCCTATGGCGTCGTCCGCCTCGGCATGGGTCTGCTGGGATACGGTGGCAACGAGTGGTTTCGCGGCCCGCGCGCACGAAGCCATGACAAGCGGCCAACGTAAGACTCCGCCGAACACTCGGGCCCGGCCCGCCTGCTGCAGATTTGCTAGACTGGCAGCGCAACGTCGGCGTCACGCCGGGACGACGTTGCCGCCGCCGCGGCGCGCGCCGAACGACTCCGCCCCTTCGCGAATCCCTCATGCGTCATCACGCGTCAACCTCACTGCCGGCTCCGCCTGATACCCGCGGCGGCGACTGGCGCGTGATCGGCACGCTGCTGCCCTATCTCTGGGCCTACAAGGGCCGCGTGATCGTCGCTCTCGTCGCGCTAGTGGCGGCCAAGGTCGCGAACGTCGGGGTGCCGATCCTCCTGAAGTCGATCGTCGACACGCTCGACGCGCGAACGGCGGCGCTCGCGGTGCCGCTGGCGCTGCTCGCGGCCTACGGCCTTCTCCGGCTGTCGACGACTGTATTCACGGAGCTCCGCGAGTTCCTCTTCGCCAAGGTGACGCAGCGGGCGGTGCGCACGATCGCGCTCGAAGTGTTCCGCCATCTGCATGCGCTGTCGTTGCGGTTCCATCTGGCGCGGCAGACGGGCGGGCTCACGCGCGACGTCGAACGGGGCCAGCGCGGCATTTCGACGCTGATCAGCTTCACGCTGTTCTCGATCCTGCCGACCCTGGTGGAGATCGGTCTGGTGGCGGCGATTCTCGTCGTCCGCTACGACTGGACGTTCATCGCCATCACACTGACGGCGCTCGTGCTCTACGTCGCCGCGACGATCCTCATCACCGACTGGCGCACCGGTTTCCGGCGGCAGATGAACGAGCTCGATTCGAAGGCGAACACGCGCGCCATCGACAGCCTGCTCAACTACGAGACGGTCAAGTATTTCGGCAACGAGGGGTATGAGGCGCGGCGCTACGACGAGAGCATGCAACGCTGGGAGAAGGCCGCCGTGAGGAGCCAGACGTCGCTGTCGTTCCTCAATGTCACGCAGAGCGCGATCATCGCCGTCGCCGTGACGCTGATCATGTGGCGGGCGACGGTCGGCGTGGTCGCGGGGACGATGACGATCGGCGACCTCGTGCTCGTCAACGCGTTCATGATCCAGATCTACATCCCGCTCAATTTTCTCGGCGTGCTGTATCGGGAGGTGAAGCAGGCGCTGACCGACATGGAGCGGATGTTCGCGCTCACCGCGGAGCACACCGAGGTCGCTGACGCGCCGGGCGCGCCGGCGCTTGTCGTCGCCGACGGGGAAGTGCGGTTCGAGCATGTCGACTTCGGGTACGAGAAGAACCGGCAGATCCTGTTCGACGTGAGCTTCACCATTCCCGCGGGCAAGACCGTGGCCGTGGTCGGCCCGTCGGGAGCGGGCAAGAGCACGTTGTCGCGGCTCCTGTTCCGCTTCTACGACGTGACCGGCGGGCGCATCACGGTGAATGGGCAGGATGTGCGCGCGGTGCGCCAGGACAGCCTGCGCGCGGCGATCGGCATCGTGCCGCAGGACACGGTCCTCTTCAACGACAGCATCGAGTACAACATCGGCTATGGCCGCCCCGGGGCGACGCACGACGAGATCGTCGCGGCGGCGCAGCTCGCGCAGATCCACGATTTCATCGCGAGCACCCCCGAGGGCTATGCGACGGCGGTCGGCGAGCGCGGCCTCAAGCTTTCCGGCGGCGAGAAACAGCGCGTGGCCATCGCCAGGGCGGTGCTCAAGGGGCCGCGCATCCTGATCTTCGACGAAGCGACGTCCGCGCTCGACTCGAAATCCGAAAAGGCCATCCAGGCCGAATTGCGGCGGATCGCGACCAACCGGACGACACTGACGATCGCCCACCGGCTATCCACGATCGTCGACGCCGACGAGATTCTGGTGCTCGACCACGGCCGGATCGTCGAGCGCGGGACGCATGGTGTGCTTCTTGCCTCAGACGGCGTGTACGCACGAATGTGGCAGCTGCAGCAGACGGAATCGCCCGAGTCGAGCGGGGGCGATGCCGAAATCCGTCAACTTTCGACGCCCCGCGGCGTTGATACGGATTCCGGCGTCCCTTTGGTCGACTCGCCCGACGCGATTACGCCGGCTGTCTCATAAACGCCGCAGCGGGCTGTAGCAAACAAGTCCCTTTCTTCGTTGGGGTATTGGCGAAGCCGCAAGTGCATGCTATAAAAGCCGCTCATCTTGAGGTCCCACTTGATGAATGCACGCTTCACGCTTGTTTTTCTGACGCTACTTGCGGCCTTCACCGCCGGCCATTCGACGGCGCAGTCGCCTCTCGTACTCGACCCCGCCAAGCTCCGCTTGGCGTCGCTCAATGCGGTGATCGTCGACGCCTCCGCCCATCGCTCCGTCTACGCCAAAGGGGCCGACGCGGTGACACCGATCGCATCGCTCACGAAGCTCATGACGGCGATGGTCACACTCGACGCCGGCTTGTCGCCCGACGAGACGATCACCATCGACATGGACGACCTCGACTTTCTCAAAGGCAGCCACTCGAGGCTGCGGATGGGAGCCGAGTTGCCGCGGCGCGAGATGCTCCGGCTCGCGCTGATGGCCTCCGAAAATCGCGCCGCGTCGAGTCTCGCGCGGACCTATCCGGGCGGAACCAGGGCGTTCGTCGCCGCGATGAACGCCAAGGCCGCGGCGCTCGGGATGACGCATACGCGATACGCCGATCCGACGGGTCTGTCGGCGCTGAACGTTTCGACCGCGAACGACCTTGCCCTGCTCGTGGCGGCGGCGGCGGAGTATCCGCAGATCCGCGATTTCAGCACGACCGGCAGCCATTACGTCGAGGTGCAGCCGACGGGGCAGATCCTGGGCTACAACAATACCAACAAGCTGGTGAAGAACGGCGAGTGGGACATCAAGCTGTCGAAGACCGGATATATCCGCGAAGCCGGCAAGTGCCTCGTGATGCTGGCCACGATCGCGTCGAAGCCGTTCGTGATCGTGCTGCTCGATTCCGCCGGCAAGTACACTCGCTTGGGCGACGCCCAACGCGTCCGCCATTGGCTCGAGACGGGGCAGACCTTGCCGGCGACGGCCGAAGCCAAGCCCGCCGCGAAGGCTCGCAAGGCGAAGCCGGTTGCCTACCGGGCCCCGGCGAGAAGGACCGCCTCGCGCTCCTGACGCTTCAGTCGCCGCGGCGGTGCCGCTGAAAGAGCTCCTTCGCGTGCGCCCGCGTCTTCGCGGTGATTGCGCTGCCGGCTAGCATCCGCGCGAGCTCCTCGATCCGGTCGGCGCCCGAAAGTGCCACTGCGTCCGCGCGCACGGCTTCGGCGTCGCCTTGCTTCGTGACCCGGAAATGCGCGTCCGCGAACGCCGCGACCTGCGGCAGGTGAGTCACGCAGAGCACCTGCCTCCGCGCCCCCAACGCCTGCAGCAATTCGCCGACCGTTGCCGCCACGGCGCCGCCGATCCCGGCGTCGACCTCGTCGAAGATCAGCGTCGGCACCTCCCCGACCTCGCTCGTCACGACCTGGACCGACAATGCGATCCGCGACAGCTCGCCGCCGGAGGCGACCTTCGCAAGCGGCCCGAGCGGCTGCTTGGGATGGCTCGCGACGCGAAACTCGACGTCCTCCATCCCATAGCGCGCGGGCATCGCGAGCGGCTCCAGGGCGATCTCGAGCCGCCCCCCGGCCATCGCGAGGCCTTGCATGACCTCGGTGACGCGCGCCTCGAGGTCGTGCGCCGCGAGCTCGCGCTTCGCGGACAAATCGCCGGCCAGCGCGCGATAGGAAGCCTCGGCCTCCGCGGCGCGCTGCGCGAGCCTCGCGGTATCCGCGGATTCGGCAAGCGCGGCGAGCCGGATCTCCGTCTCGGCGAGGAGCCCGGGCAACGCCTCGGGTCGCACCCGGTGCTTCCGGGCGATGTCGTGAATGGCCGACAGGCGCTCTTCGATTCGCGCCAGCTCGGCCGGATCGACGTCCAGCTTCTGCCGATAGCCACGCAATGCCCGGGTCGCTTCATCGATTCCGATGCGGGCAGGCTCGAGCAACGCGACGATCTCGGAGAGCGCGGGATCATGCGCCGAATGGGCGTCGAGCTTCGTGATGAGCGCGCGAAGCCGCGACGATAGCGCGTCGTCGCCGTCGGTCAATGCCTCTTCCCCGGCCGCGGCGGCTGCGATCAGCGCCGCCGCATGCGCGAGCCGTGATTGCGTCTGCGTGAGCGCGGCCCATTCCTCGGCGGAGACGTCGAGCGCCACGAGCTCACGCCGCCGCGCCTCGAGCGATTCGCGTTCCGCGGCCGACGCCGTGGCCGCCTCCGCCGCCGCCTCCCGCTTCGCGACGGCCGCGTTCCACGCGTGCCACGCGCTCGCGGTCGCGCGGCCAAGCGCCGTAAAGCCACCGAACGCATCGACGAGCGAGCGCTGCACGCTGGCCGCGGTGAGCGACTGGTGCGCGTGCTGGCCATGCAGGTCGACGAGCCGCTCGCCGATGTCCTGCAACTGCGCGAGCGTCGCGGGCGTGCCGTTGATCCAGGCGCGACTTCTGCCTTGCGCATCGAGCGTCCGGCGCAGGAGCAGCGGGCCGTCGGCCGAGGCGAGGTCGTGTTCGGCGAGCCATTCCGCGATGCCGGGACACTCGCTCACCTCGAACACCGCGGCAAGCTCGGCGCGCTCGGCGCCCGGCCGGAGTTGCCGCAACTCGAAGCGATCGCCGAGCAGCAGGTCGAGGGCATCGAGCAGGATCGATTTTCCCGCGCCGGTCTCGCCGGTCAGGACCGTGAAGCCGGCATCGAGCTCGAGGTCGAGCGTTTCGACGACGACGAAATTGCGGATGGACAGCAAGCGAAGCATGCGAGACCGCGAATTCGGGGTCAGATACGTAACATTCGATGCAGTCGTTCCCAAAATTCCGATCGCGACGCCGGATGTTACGTATCCGACCCCGATTTACTTGCCGCGCAACCGTTCCGCCGTTTCGCTCCAGTGCAGCTTCTCGCGCAGCATCGCGAAGTAGTCGTAGCCCTCGGGGTGCAGGAAGCGCGCCGAATGCGGCGCGCGGCGGACGGTGACCCGTTCGCCTTCGGAGACCGCGAAATGCGCCTGGCCGTCGCAATGCAGCGCGGCATCGCGACCGCGCTCCAGGGTGAGGGCGATGCGTCGCGGTGTCGGCGACCGCGATCGGCCGGTGCGTGAGGGCGTGCGGCGCGACCGGCACGAGCGCGAATGCGGGCACCTGCGGATCGAGGATCGGGCCGCCGGCCGACAGCGCATACGCGGTCGACCCGGTGGGGGTGGTCACGATGACCCCGTCGGCGCGCATCGCATAGACGAAGCGGCCGTCGATCTCCACGGCGCAATCGATCATCGTGCCGCCGCCGCCGCGGTTCAGGACGACGTCGTTCATCGCGAACGCGACTTCCATGCCGCCGGACCGCACGACCTCCGCCGCGAGCAGCGTGCGGCGCTCCTCGACGTAGCGGCCTTCGAGCATCGCCGCGAGGATTTCCTCCATGCGCGCGATCGGAATGTCCGTGAGAAAGCCCAGCCGGCCCTGGTTGATCCCGATGAGCGGCACGTCGAGCGGCGCCAGGCGCCGCGCGATCGAGAGCATCGTGCCGTCGCCACCGAGGACAATCGCCACGTCGGCATGCGCCCCGAGGTCCGCCGCCGGCGCGGTCGGGAAATCGGCCAAGCGGGTCGAGCGTGCCGTGTCGGCCTCGACCACCACGTCGTGACCTGTGGCGACAAGAAACGCAGCGAGACGCGACAGCGGCTCCGCGATGTCGGGGCTCACGTGGCGACCGATCAGCGCCACCCGGCGGAAACGGGCGGCGGGCGCCGGCGGGGAGGCGGTGGATACCATCGCCCCGATTAAAGCACAGGCGCTGTTCGGGCCATAGCGGACCAATGCATGATCCGGCGCTGACGAACATCGGGGCGTCGCCGGGGCGTTCCCGGTTCGTCGGTGGCTGTAAAATAGCCCGCATGCTGGACCCGCGCGCCCAAACGCTGCTGAAAACCCTCGTCGAGCGGTACATCGTCGAAGGGCAGCCTGTCGGCTCGCGCGTGCTTTCGAAACAGCCGGGCCTCGAGCTCTCGCCCGCGACGATCCGCAACGTCATGGCCGACCTCGAGGAGCTGGGCTACATCGCGAGCCCACATACCTCGGCCGGGCGCATCCCGACGTCCAAGGGGTACCGGTTCTTCGTCGACAGCCTCATGGTGATGAAGCCGCTGGAGCAGGTCGAGATTCATCGTCTCGAAGGGGAGTTCACGGCCGACCGGCCGCAGCAGCTCATGAGCGCGGCAGCCTCGCTCCTGTCGCAGCTCACGCATTTCGCGGGCGTCGTGATGACGCCGAAGCGGCGCGAGGCGACCTTCCGCCATATCGAGTTCCTGCGCCTGTCCGACCGGCGCGTGCTGCTCATCATCGTCACGTCCGAGGGCGACGTCCAGAATCGGATCCTCCACACCGACCGGACCTACTCGCAGTCGCAGCTCCAGGAAGCCACCAACTTCTTCAACCGGCACTACGCCGGCCAGCCGTATGACGCGGTCCGCTCGCTCCTCGCCGAAGAGTTGAAATCGCTGCGCGAGGACATCGTCGGTCTGATGACGGCCGCGGTCGAAGTCGGGGGCGCCGCGCTCAACGAAGCCGAAGCGCTCGTCGTCACCGGCGAGAAAAATCTGCTGGCGGCGACCGACCTCGCGTCGAACATGGACCGCCTGCGTCGGCTGTTCGAGCTCTTCGAGCAGAAGACCTCGCTCTTGCATCTCCTCGACGTCTCGCAGCGCGCCGAGGGCGTCCAGATCTACATCGGAGGCGAATCGGGACTCGTCCCGCTCGACGAATGCAGTGTGATCACCGCGCCCTACGAGCTCGACGGGCGCGTCATCGGAACCCTCGGTGTCATCGGTCCGACGCGCATGGCCTACGAGCGCGTGATTCCGATCGTCGACGTCACCGCCAAGCTTCTGTCCAACGCGCTCACGCATCAGATGAACGACTGATGGGCGACGGCCGCGATGGCCGCCATGCCGCAATGCGGATCTGATCGGGCGCTTCTACAATGCACTGGGGCGCCGCGACGCCCGGCGATGATCGCTTGTTATGCGCCCGACGCGACGTTCTCCGATCCCGTGTTCCGCGCCCTCGACGCCGCGGGCGTGGCGGCGATGTGGAGCATGCTGTGCGCGCGCGGCAAGGATCTCGCGGTCGTCGCGTCGGACATCGAGGCCGAGACGATTCCGCCGGTCGCGCGCACTGGGTCGCGACCTACACCTACTCGGCCACGGGGCGGCGCGTCGACAATCGCATCGACGCGGCGTTCGCGTTTCGCGACGGGCTGATCGCGCACCATGTCGACCGGTTCGACCTCTGGCGCTGGCTCCGGCAGGCGCTGGGCGTGAAGGGCACGTTGGTGGGCTGGCTGCCGCCGGTGCAACGCACGGTGCGCGCCCAGGCGGCGAAGGCGCTCGGCGATTGGCGAACCCGGAATCAATGAGCGCCGCCGGGCCGTCCAAGGCGCGAATTGCTCGCCTGCGGGGCACGCAGCGGCGGAGCCGCAAGCGTGGGGGCGGTTCAATGACCGCGTTTCTCGCCGAGCCGCGAGTGGAAGCACGAGCAGCCGCGCCGGGTCGGCGTCCTCTTGCTCAACCTCGGCACGCCGGACGCGCCCACCGCCGCGGCCGTGCGGCGCTACCTCGCGGAATTTCTTTCCGATCGCCGCGTCGTCGAAATCCCGGGCTTCCTCTGGAAGCCGATACTGCACCTCGTGGTCCTGCGGGTGCGGCCGGCGCGGTCGGCGAGAAAATACGCGATGATCTGGGGCAGCGACGGGTCCCCGCTGCTCGCACACAGCCTGAAGCAGAAGACGCTGCTGATGGGCTACCTCGGCCAGCGCCTCAAGGACCAGGGGCTGCCTTCGGACTTTGCGCCGGTCGAGCTTGCGATGCGCTACGGCAATCCGGGGATCGCGGACGCGCTCGGCCGACTGCGGTCGGCGGGTTGCGATCGCATTCTCGCGGTGCCGCTTTTTCCCCAGCACTCGGCGAGCGCGACGGCGGCGGCGCTCGATGCGGTGTTCGCCCACGCGCGGCGGATGCGGCGGCTGCCGGGCCTGCGCACGATCGACTGCTTCCACGACGACCCCGGCTATATCCGGGCGCTTGCGCGCAACGTCAACGACTACTGGATGCGCCACGGCCGCCCCGACCGGCTCGTGATGAGCTTCCATGGCTTGCCTCGGCGTTCGCTCGATCTCGGGGACGCCTATCATTGCCAGTGCCACAAGACGGCGCGGTTGCTCGCGACCGAGCTCGGCCTTGTCGCCGGAGCAATTCGTCATCACGTTCCAGTCGCGCTTCGGCCGCGCGCGAATGGCTCAAGCCCTATACCCAGGACACGCTCGTGCGCTTCGCCAAGGATGGTGTCGGGCGGGTGGACGTCGTCTGCCCGGGGTTCGTGTCCGACTGCCTCGAGACGCTCGAGGAGATCGGCATCGAGGTGAAGCAGGCGTTTCTCCGGGCCGGCGGTCGCGAATTCCACGCCATTCCCTGTCTCAACGAGCATCCGTACTGGATCGCCGCCCTGGTCGACCTCGTGCTGGCGAATCTCCAGGGCTGGCTCGACGTGCCGCCGGATGCGGTGTCGCGCGAGGCGACGCTGATGCGGGCGAAGGCGATGGGGGCACGACAGTGAGCGATCGCTCGCCCCGCCGGGATCGATCGCAATCCGCCGATTTCCCTGTCCAAACAAGGCGGCACGCCGAACCTGCCTTGGCCCGAGAAATGGGCTTGAAAACAGGCGGAGCGGCCCAACTGTGTCGGGACGTCCCGGGAACGTCGCGGGAATTGCCATGACGGAGTTTCGATGTCCGCCGATCCAAAACCCGAGAATTCGACCGCTGAAGCCGCGACCGCCGACGTGCTTCCCCCGATCGCAGCGGAGGGAGCCGCGTCCGCGGACGTCGTAGGCGGCGCGGCCGCGGCCGATCCCGCGCCCGATATCGCCGCTTTGTTGCAGAAGCTCGAGACCGAAGCCGCGGAGCTGCGCGATGCCTGGCTCCGTTCCCGCGCCGACATCGAAAACATACGCAAGCAGGCGGCGGCCGACCTTGCCCGCGCACACAAGTATGGAATCGAGCGCTTCGCCGGCGAGCTTCTCGCCGTGAAGGATTCGCTGGAATCCTCGCTCGCTGCCGAAAATGCGTCGCTCGCCACGCTGCGGGCCGGCGTCGAGCTCACGCTGAAACAACTCTCGGCCGCATTCGAGAAGTCGCAGATCGTCGAGATCGAGGCGCAGGGCAGGAAATTCGATCCTCACCGCCACCAGGCCATGGCGATGGTCGAAAGCGAGGAGCCCGCCAACACGGTCGTGCAGGTGTTCCAGAAGGGCTATCTGCTGGCCGACCGCGTGCTCCGGCCGGCGATGGTCGCCGTGGCGAAACCCAAGGCGGGCGCCGACTCCTAGTCGCCGCGGACGGCCGAGGCGCGGCTTGATTCGGCGATCGATACCCCCATTTGCAGCCTAGACAACCATTGCACCGGAGGTAAGCGAATCATGGGCAAGATCATCGGCATCGACCTCGGCACGACCAACAGCTGCGTCGCCATCATGGAAGGCGGACAGCCCAAGGTGATCGAGAACTCCGAAGGCGCGCGCACGACGCCGTCGGTCGTCGCCTACCAGGAAGACGGCGAGATCCTCGTGGGTGCGTCCGCGAAGCGGCAGGCGATCACCAACGCCAAGAACACGATATTCGCCGTGAAGCGGCTGATCGGCCGGCGCTTCGAGGAAAAGGAAGTCCAGAAGGACATCGGCCTGATGCCGTACAAGATCGTCAAGCACGACAACGGCGACGCGTGGGTCGAAGTGCGCGGCAAGAAGGTCGCCCCCTCGCAGGTGTCGGCCGAAATCCTGCGCAAGATGAAGAAGACCGCGGAGGACTACCTCGGCGAGGAAGTGACGGAAGCCGTCATCACGGTGCCGGCGTACTTCAACGACTCCCAGCGGCAGGCGACCAAGGACGCCGGCAAGATCGCCGGACTCGAGGTCAAGCGCATCATCAACGAGCCGACGGCGGCCGCGCTCGCGTTCGGGATGGACAAGAAGGAAGGCGACCGCAAGATCGCCGTCTACGACTTGGGCGGCGGCACGTTCGACATCTCGATCATCGAGATCGCCGAGATCGACAAGGAGCACCAGTTCGAGGTGCTGTCGACGAACGGCGACACGTTCCTGGGCGGCGAGGACTTCGACCAGCGCGTGATCGACTACATCGTCACCGAGTTCAAGAAGGAAGCCGGCGTCGACCTCAAGAACGACGTGCTCGCGCTGCAGCGCCTCAAGGAGGCTGCGGAGAAGGCGAAGATCGAGCTCTCGTCGTCGCAGCAGACCGACATCAATCTGCCGTACATCACGGCCGACCAGTCGGGCCCGAAGCATCTGTCGATGAAGCTCACGCGCGCCAAGTTCGAATCGCTGGTCGAGGAATTGATCCAGCGGACCGTCGAACCCTGCCGCATCGCGATCAAGGACGCCGGTGTCAAGCTGTCCGACATCAGCGACGTGATCCTCGTGGGCGGGATGACGCGGATGCCGAAGGTCCAGGATACGGTGAAGGAATTCTTCGGCAAGGAGCCGCGCAAGGACGTGAACCCCGACGAAGCGGTCGCGGTCGGCGCGGCGATCCAGGGCGGCGTGCTGAAGGGCGAGGTCAAGGACGTGCTGCTCCTCGACGTGACGCCGCTGTCGCTCGGCATTGAGACGCTGGGCGGCGTGATGACCAAGCTCATCCAGAAGAACACGACGATCCCGACGAAGGCGCAGCAGGTGTTCTCGACGGCGGACGACAACCAGAATGCGGTCACGATTCACGTGCTGCAGGGGGAGCGCGACGTCGCTTCGGGCAACAAGAGCCTCGGCCAGTTCAACCTCGAGGGCATCCCGCCCGCGCCGCGTGGGATGCCGCAGATCGAGGTGGCGTTCGACATCGACGCCAACGGCATTCTTCACGTGTCGGCGAAAGACAAGGCGACCGGCAAGGAGAACACGATCAAGATCAAGGCGAGCTCCGGCCTCACCGACGACGAGATCCAGCGGATGATGAAAGACGCCGAAGCCCACGCCGAGGACGACCGGAAGCAGGTCGGGGTCGTCCAGGCGCGAAATTCGCTCGATGCGCTCGTGCACAGCGTGAAGAAGTCGGTGACGGAGTATGGCGAGAAGATCGGCGCCGAGGAGAAGGCGAAGATCGAGGCCGCGATCAAGGAGGCGGAGGATCTCCTGAAGAACAAGGATGCCGCCAAGGAGGCGATGGAGTCGCAGGCCGAAGCTCTGGGTAAGGCCGCGCAGAAGCTGGGCGAGATCATGTACGCCGAATCGCAGGCGAAAGCGCAGCCCGCCGACGCCGCCGGCGGCGACGCCAAGAAGGACGAAAAGGTCGTCGATGCCGAGTACACGGAGGTCAACGACAAGAAGTGATGGTTCGTCGCTCGCGCCCTGCACGGTGCAGGTGACGGATTGTCCGGCCGGATCGGGCGCTGCCGAAAGGCGTGTGCCCGCGTCCGGCCGCTTGCGTTGAGGTAACGGGAACAGCGGATGTGACACGAAAGGGAGCGATGGCAAAGCGCGACTACTACACGGTGCTCGGGATCAATCGCGACGCTGCGGATGACGCGATCAAGAAGGCCTACCGGAAGCTGGCGATGAAGCACCACCCCGATCGCAATCCGGATGAAAAGGGCGCAGAGGACAAATTCAAGGAGGCGAAGGAGGCCTACGAGATCCTCACCGACCCCAAGAAGCGCGCGGCTTACGACCAGTTCGGGCACGCCGGGGTGGATCCGTCGGCGGGCTTCGGCGCAGGTGGCGCGCGCGGCGCCGGCCCCGACGGCTTCGGCGGATTCTCCGACGCGTTCGGCGACATTTTCGGCGAGATCTTCGGCGCGCAGCGCGGCGGGCGCGGCAACGGCGTCTATCGCGGCGCGGACCTCCGCTACAACCTCGAGCTCGGCCTCGAGGAAGCGGCGCGCGGCACCGAGGCCAAGATCCGCATCCCGACGCAGGAGCAATGCGCGACCTGTCACGGCAGCGGCGCCAAGCCCGGGACGCAGCCCAAGCAATGCCCGTCATGTCACGGGCGCGGCGAAGTGCGCGTCTCGCAGGGCTTCTTCTCGATCCAGCAGACCTGTCCCACGTGTCACGGGACCGGCAAGGTCGTCCCCGATCCCTGTGCCGCGTGTCACGGCGCGGGGCGCGTCAAGAAGCACAAGACGCTCTCGGTGAAGATTCCCGCGGGCGTGGACCAGGACGATCGCATCCGGCTCTCCGGCGAGGGCGAGGCCGGCATGAACGGCGGGCCGTCCGGCGATCTGTACGTCGTCGTCAACCTGAAGCCGCATCCGGTCTTCCAGCGCGAGGGTGCCGACCTGCACTGCGAAATGCCGATCAGTTTCGCGATCGCGGCGTTAGGGCGGCGATATCGAGATTCCAACGCTCGAGGGACACGCCAAGATCAAGATTCCGGCAGAGACGCAGAGCGGGCAGGTGTTCCGCCTGCGCAACAAGGGCATCCGGCCCGTCCGCGGTTCGGTCACGGGCGACCTCTTCTGTCATGTCGCGATCGAGACTCCGGTGAAGCTCACCTCCCGGCAGAAGGAGCTCTTGCGCGAATTCGAGGCGATCAACGAAGACGATCCCGGCGCACACAATCCGCGCGCCAAGTCGTTCATGGACAAGGTGCGGGATTTCTTCGGGTCGTAGGATGGGCCTCCGCGCTCACTCTTAGTGGCACGTTGACGCCCATCGGCTACGACGTCGTCGTCATCGGCGCCGGTGCCGCCGGCATGATGTGCGCGGCGCGGGCGGGGCAGCGCGGCCGCCGCACGCTCCTCATCGAGCACTATCACAAGCTGGGAGAAAAGATCCGCATCTCCGGCGGCGGGCGCTGCAATTTCACCAATTCCGGCGCGAGCCCGTCCGGCTATCTTTCGCAGAACCCGGACTTTTGCCGCTCGGCGCTCGCGCGGTACACGGCCCACGATTTTGTCGCGCTGGTCGAGCGCCACAGGATCGCGTATCACGAGAAGAAGCTGGGCCAGCTCTTCTGCGACCATGCGGCGCAGGACATCATCGCCATGATGAAGTCCGAATGCGATCGCGGCAGGGTCGAGTGGCGCATGCCGTGCGCTGTCACCGGCATCGAAACCGCAGGCGGCGCCTTCATCGTGAACACGGGAGAGGGTCCGGTCCGCGCGGCTTCGCTGGTGATCGCCACCGGTGGCCTCACCGTCCCGAAAATCGGCGCAACGCCATTCGGTTACAAGACGGCCGCACAGTTCGGTTTGAACGTCGTGCCGCCCCGTCCCGCGCTCGTGCCGCTCGCTCTCGCCCCGGAGTGGCTGGCGCACTATGGCGACCTTGCCGGGGTCGCGCTCGACGCCGAGGTGTCGTGCAACGGCGGCCGCTTTCGCGAGAATCTGCTGTTCACGCACCGCGGACTCTCGGGCCCGGCGATACTGCAGATCTCATCGTACTGGGATGGCAAGGCGTCGCTTGTCATCGACCTTCTGCCGGGCAGCGACGCAGCGACATGGTTGCGGGATCAGCGAGCGTCGACCGCGCACGTGGACAATGTGCTCGCGCAACGACTGCCGCGGCGCTTCGCGGAGATCTGGTGCGCGGCGCATGACGCAACGGGGCCGATCGCGCGGCTTTCCGATCGGCGCTTCGCCGCGATCGAATCGGCGTTGCACGCCTGGCAGCGTCCAGCCGGGAGGAACGCTCGGGTACAACAAGGCCGAGGTGACGCGGGGCGGCGTCGACACGCGCGAGCTCTCGTCGAAGATCGATGGAGTCGACCGAGGTCGCCGGGCTCTACTTCATCGGCGAGGTCGTCGATGTGACGGGATGGCTGGGCGGCTACAATTTTCAGTGGGCGTGGTCGTCGGGTCACGCCGCCGGGGAGCATGTCTGATGGCAACGGTGCAGGCGACTGCGCAATGACAGCGGGCTCCACTGCCGGTATCGTGGGGATTCTGCTCGCCGCGGGGCGCGGCGAGCGTTTTGGCGGCGCCAAGTTGCTGGCGAGGGTTGGTTCCGGCTCGAACGCGCGCCCCGATGCGCCGACAGGAGATCGTTCCCCGCTGGCCACGGGTGAATGCGTCGGCGTGATGGCGTGCCGGAACCTGCTCGCAGTGCTGCCGCGCATCGTGGCGGTCGTGCGGCCGGACGATGCGGCGTTGGCGGCGGCGCTTGGCGCAGCGGGGGCACGCGTCGTTCGTTGCGCGAACGCCGATTCCGGAATGGGAGCGAGCCTCGCGTGCGGCGTCCTCGCGACCATGGACGCCGCCGGCTGGGTCGTCGCCCTGGGCGACATGCCGTGGATCGAATCGTCCACGATCGCGCGCGTCGCCGGGGCGATCGCGGACGGTGCCGTGGTGGCCGCCCCGTTCCATCGCGGGCGGCGCGGGCATCCGGTGGGCTTCGGCGCCACCTGCCTCGCCGCGCTCTCGGCACTCACCGGCGACGACGGTGCGAAGTCGATCGTTGCGGCGCACCGCGACAGGCTCGCTCGAATCGACGTCGTCGACGCCGGCGCGCTGCGCGACATCGATCGACCGTCGGACCTTGTCTAGCCGCTGCCTTCGGGCTGCCACATGTCGGGTTGCAGCTGGACCGCGCGCGATACCTGCTCCTGCGCCTTCCACCAGGCGAGGAAGTCCTGCTGCTCGAGCGGGCGCCCGATCAGGAATCCCTGCGCGGCTTCGCAGCCGTGATTCTTGAGAAAGTCGAACTGGGCGCGGGTCTCCACCCCTTCGGCAATCACCCGCAGACCGAGCGAGTGCGACAGCGCGATGATGGCCTGCGTAATCGCCACGTCGTTGCTGTTGTGCTCGAGACCGTGCACGAACCGCTGGTCGATCTTGAGCGCTTCGATGGGCAGGCGCGCGAGATAGGACAGGCTCGAGTAGCCGGTGCCAAAATCGTCCACGGTGATGGAAATACCCCGCTCTTTGAACTTCGCGAGCGTGGCGACCGCCTTCTCCGGATGGGTGATGATCACGCTTTCCGTGATCTCGAGGTCGAGGTATTGCGGCGCGAGACCGCTCGCGCGGAGCGCTTCCTCGACTACGGCGAGGCAGCTATCGTGCTGCAGCTGCTGTACCGAGAGGTTGACCGACAGGCGCACCATCATGCCGAGCCGATGCCATGAGACCACCTGGCGGCAAGCGTCGCGCAGCACGCGCGCGCCGAGCGCCTGGATCATTCCGGATTCCTCGGCGATCGGGATGAACTCGGTCGGCGGGATCACGCCGCGCACCGGATCGCGCCAGCGCAGCAGCGCTTCCACGGCCCCGGTGCGGCCCGTCTGCAGGTCGACCTGCGGCTGATACGCGAGGAAGAATTCGTTCTGCAGCAATCCGCGCCGCATGTCCGTCTCGAGCTGCAACCGCGCCTGCACGCGCGCATTCATGTCGGCCGTGTAGAACCGGTACGCGTTGCGGCCGACCTCCTTGGCCGCGTACATCGCGGTGTCCGCCTGCTTGATCAGCGTGACAGTGTCGTTGGCGTCGAGCGGGAACATCGAAACGCCGATCGAGCATGTCAACGTGGGCGTCTGATCCTCGAGGCGGAACGGCGTCAGGAACGATTCCCTGATCCGCGCCAGCACCGTCATGGTCTCGAAGGTCGCGTGCGCCGGGTCGAGCCCGGGCAGGATCACCACGAACTCGTCACCGCCGAGGCGCGCGACCGTGTCGGATTCGCGGACGGCGGTGGTGAGGCGCTGGGCCACCGCCTGCAGCAACTGGTCGCCCGAGTCGTGACCGAGCGTGTCGTTGATGCGCTTGAAGTGATCGAAATCGAGGAACAGGCACGCCACGTGCGTCGTGTTGCGGTGCGACTGCGCGAGAATCTGCTTCAGCCGCTGGTTGAGGAGCGCCCGGTTCGGCAGCCCGGTGAGAATGTCGTGCTGGGCGAGCTTGTAGGCGTGCGCCGTCGCGATTTCGAGCTCGTGCGTTCGCTGCGCGACTTTTTGCTCCAGCGTACGCTGGTAATTCTCGACCTCCGCCTGCGACTCCGATAGGCGTTGCGTCATGTGGTTGAACGTGTGGGTGAGCAAGCCAAGCTCGTCGGACGAGCGCGCGGGAACGAACACGTCGAGCTTGCCGGCGCCCACTGCGCGCGCCGCCCGCATCAGTCGATGCATCGGCGCGACGAGGCTCCGGGTCAGAAGAAAAGTCGCGCCGATCGTGAGGCCGATGAGAAGCGCGATCACGGAAAGCGCGCCGATGAGATGTTTCCTGAACCGTTGCTGCTGCCGGTCGACCGCGATCCCGAGCCGGACGAATCCCATCGTGGTCCCGGGGGCGCAGCGGCGACGGCGTTGTCGACGGGAGGCTCGGGTGGACCCTGATTCAATCCCATCGCGGTCGCGATCTTCGTGCCGCTGACCGGTGCGATCAGCTCGACGTAGCGTCGGCCCCGGATCGTCACGTCCGTCGTGGACGTCGCGCCCGCCGGAGGCAGCACCGCGTCGGCGGGGGTGGCCGGCGGCCCTTCCTTCCCCAGCGCGTCAGAGATGCGCCGTCCCGCGACGACGTCGCCCTTGCGATCGACAATGACCGCATACGCGACGTCGCCTTCCGCGGAAAGGCTCTCGAGGATCGCGTCGAGGTACTCCCGGTTGCTGGTATGGAGCCCGAACTCCGACAATTCGGCCAGCATGGCGAGGGCCGTCGCGCCGCGCTCCCGGACATCGTTCGTTTCGTCGTGCCACTGCTGCCACACGTAGTACCCCGTAGTGCCGATCGCGGTGAGGAAGATGAGTCCGATGGTCAGCAGGTTGAGCTTCGTCAGGAGCCCCATCCGCACGCGCGGCAGAGTGAGCGACGCTGTTGAGTCCGACGCGAGGGGAGTCGCTCGCCGGCGGAACAAATTCATGCGCCCTTCTTGCGACGTCTCATCGACCGGACTAGTGGTGCACCATTGGCGCAGCTCACGCGACCGTCACCGGAATCTTGCCGATGCGCTGTCGCCACTCGCGAGGACCGGTCTCATGCACCGATGTGCCGCTGGCGTCGACCGCGACGGTGACCGGCATGTCCCGCACTTCGAACTCGTAGATCGCCTCCATGCCGAGATCGCCGAAGGCGACGACACGGGAGTTCCTGATCGCTTTCGACACGAGATAGGCGGCGCCGCCGACCGCCATCAGGTAGGCGGCCCGATGCTTCCGGATCGCCTCGATCGCCACGGGGCCGCGCTCCGCCTTGCCGATCATCGCGACGAGTCCCGTCTTCGCGAGCATCATCTCAGTGAACTTGTCCATGCGCGTCGCCGTGGTCGGCCCGGCCGGGCCGACGATCTCGTCACGTACCGGATCGACCGGGACCGACGTAATAGATCACCCGGTTCGTGAAGTCGACGCCCGGCGGCAATCCTTCGTTCTTCGCGAACAAGTCGGCGATGCGCTTGTGCGCGGCGTCGCGTCCGGTCAGCAGCTTTCCCGACAGGAGGAGGGTTTCGCCGGGCTTCCACTGCGCGACCTCCGCTGGCGTCAGCGTGTCGAGATCGACGCGCCTCGCGGTCGGGGACGGCGTCCAGCGCACGTCGGGCCAGCGCGCGAGGTCGGGCGGCGGCAAGCTTCGCGGCACCCGAGCCATCCAGCGTGAAATGCGCATGGCGCGTGGCCGCGCAGTTCGGAATCATGCCGACAGGCTTCGAGGCCGCGTGCGTCGGATAGTCGAGGATCTTGACGTCGAGCACCGTCGAGAGCCCGCCGAGGCCCTGGGCGCCGATGCCGAGCGCATTGACCTTGTCGTACAGCTCGAGCCGCAGCTCCTCCGTCGCGTTGGCCGGTCCGCGTTGCCGAAGCTCGTGGATGTCGATGCGCTCCATCAGCGCTTCTTTCGCCAGCACCATCGCCTTTTCTGCCGTGCCGCCGATGCCGATGCCGAGCATGCCCGGCGGGCACCAGCCGGCGCCCATCGTCGGCACGGTCTTCAGCACCCAGTCGACGATCGAGTCCGACGGATTCAGCATGACGAACTTCGCCTTGTTCTCCGATCCGCCGCCTTTGGCCGCGATTTTCACCTCCACGGTGTCGCCGGGCACGAGATCGAAGTGGACGACCGCCGGCGTGTTGTCGCGCGTGTTCTTCCGCGCGCCGGCAGGGTCCGCGACGATCGAAGCGCGCAGCGTGTTGTCGGGGTCGAGATAGGCGCGGCGCACTCCGGCGTCGACCATGTCCGCGATCGACATCGTCAGACCGTCCCACCGTACGCTCATTCCGACTTTGACGAAGGCCACGACGATGCCGGTGTCCTGGCAGATCGGGCGGTGGCCCTCGGCGCACATCCGCGAATTGGTGAGGATCTGCGCGATCGCGTCCTTGGCGGCCGGCGACTCCTCGGCGCGGTACGCCTCGCCCAGCGCCTCGATGTAGTCCTGCGGGTGGTAGTACGAAATGAACTGCAGCGCGTCGGCGACGCTCGCGATGAAGTCTTCCTGCCGGATCGTGGCCATGCTCCGCTCCCGGAGGTCAGTGGTCGCCTTGATCGCCGGCCGCGGCGACCTTCCCCGGATGCACGCGGCCCTGCGGCATGATGCGATCGACGGCCGCCACGGCCAGGGCGGACAGCAGGAACGTGACGTGGATCGTCGTCTGCGCGATCAGCACCTTGGCGTCGTACGAATTCGCATTGATGAATGTCTTCAGCAAATGGATCGACGAGATGCCGATGATCGCGGTCGCGAGCTTGACTTTGAGCACGCTCGCGTTGACGTGCGACAGCCACTCCGGCTGGTCGGGATGGCCCTCGAGCCGCATCCGGGACACAAACGTCTCGTAGCCGCCGACGATCACCATGATCAGAAGGTTCGAGATCATCACGACGTCGATCAGGCCGAGGACGACGAGCATCACGAGCGTCTCGGGCGGCGCCTTGACCGTTTCGGCGCCAGCCGGCGTGACGTTCCTGAGTATCATCTCCAACGCGTCCTTGCTGCCGAACGCAGCCTCGACCAGATGCGTGAGCTCGACCATGAAGTACCAGACATAGACCGCCTGCGCGACGATCAGTCCGAGATAGAGGGGCAGCTGCAGCCAGCGGCTGAAGAACAGGATGTTGGCGATTGGGCCGAGTTGCGACTGGGGCATGGAGGAGGCCACTAAGGCATTGAAGGAAAATGCAAGTTTATCATTGCGGATAACGCGCGCGTTTGGTTAGACTGCGACCGGTTGCCAAGGCACGTTACCGGTCCCAGGTCGCGGCAGGTCCCCCTGGAGGAGATGAGCATGTCAACGATCGAATCGGTATCGCACGAACGCCGGATTTTCGAACCGCCGCGCGATTTCGTCGCGCAGGCGAATGTGAAGAAGGCCGATTTCGACGCGCTCAACGCCGCCGCCGCCGGGGATTTCGCCGGCTTCTGGGCGAAGCTCGCGCGCGACGAGGTGCTGTGGCACAAGCCCTTCACGCGATCGCTCGACGAGTCGGGCGCGCCGTTCTACAAATGGTTCGAGGACGGGGAGCTCAATGTCTCCTACAACTGCCTCGACCGCAACGTCGCCAACGGCAACGCCGACAAGGTCGCGATCATCTTCGAGGCCGACGACGGAGCGGTGACGAAGGTCACCTATCAGGAGCTGCTCCACCGGGTCTGCCGCCTCGCGAACGGCCTCAAGTCGCTCGGCATCAGGAAGGGCGACCGCGTGCTGATCTACATGCCGATGTCGATCGAGGGCGTGGTCGCGATGCAGGCCTGCGCGCGCATCGGCGCGACGCATTCGGTCGTGTTCGGCGGCTTTTCGGCGAAATCGCTGCAGGAACGCATCATCGATGCCGGCGCCGTCGCGGTGATCACCGCGGACGAGCAGGCGCGCGGCGGCAAGCACCTGCCGCTCAAGGCGATCGTCGACGAGGCGCTGGGCATGGGCGGGTGCGACGGCATCCGCAACGTGATCGTGTACCGGCGCACCGGCGGGAACGTCGCGTTCACGGCGCCGCGCGACCTGTGGCTGCACGAGCTTGGTCGCGAAGCAGGCGGACACCTGCGAGCCCGAATGGGTCGGGGCCGAGCATCCGTTGTTCATCCTGTACACGTCGGGGTCCACCGGCAAGCCGAAGGGTGTACAGCACAGCTCCGGCGGCTACCTGCTGTGGGCGATGCTGACGATGCGCTGGACGTTCGACATCAAGCCGGCGGATATCTTCTGGTGCACCGCCGACATCGGCTGGGTCACCGGCCATACGTACATCGCGTATGGACCGCTCGCCGTCGGCGCGACCGAAGTCGTCTTCGAGGGGATTCCGACCTATCCCGACGCGGGCCGCTTCTGGCAGACGATCGCGAAGCACAAGGTCATCGATCTTCTACACGGCGCCGACGGCGATCCGGGCGCTGGTCAAGGCCTCCGGCGTGACGCCGTCGACCGCGTCCGACGAATTACGACCTGTCGAGCCTGCGCCTCCTCGGCACGGTCGGCGAGCCGATCAATCCGGAAGCCTGGATGTGGTACCACGAGAAGGTCGGCGGCGGCCGCTGCCCGATCGTCGACACGTGGTGGCAGACGGAGACGGGCGGCCACATGATCACGCCGCTGCCCGGCGTGACGCCGACGGTTCCGGGCTCGTGCACGCTGCCGCTTCCCGGCATCATCGCCGCGATCGTCGACGAGACCGGACACGACGTCGAGAACGGCCACGGCGGCATCCTCGTCATCAAGCGGCCGTGGCCGGCGATGATCCGCACGATCTGGGGCGACCCGGAGCGGTACAAGAAGTCGTATTACCCCGAAGAGCTCGGCGGCAAGCTCTATCTCGCCGGCGACGGGGCGGTGCGCGACAAGACGACGACCAACTTCATGATCATGGGTCGCATCGACGACGTGCTCAACGTTTCGGGGCATCGGCTGGGTACGATGGAGATCGAGTCGGCGCTGGTGGCGAATCCGATGGTGGCGGAAGCTGCCGTGGTCGGCCGGCCCGACGACATGACCGGCGAGGCCGTCTGCGCGTTCGTCGTGCTGAAAGCAGGCGCGGCCGTCCGGCGACCGAGGCGAGAAGATCGCGAAGGAGCTGCGCGACTGGGTCGGCAAGGAGATCGGCCCATCGCGAAGCCCAAGGACATCCGCTTCGGCGACAACCTGCCGAAGACCCGTTCCGGCAAGATCATGCGCCGGCTGCTGCGCTCGATCGCGAAAGGCGAGGAGATCACGCAGGACATCTCGACGCTCGAGAATCCGGCGATTCTGGAGCAGCTGAAGCAAGCGCTCTGACCGGGCCATCCGGTCGGGGATCGTCGATTCGGTAGACTACGGGGGCGCCCGCTTCGGGCGCACCCCGATTCCGTGTTCCCGGAGGCGAGCCCGGTGCAAGACCTGCAAACGACTCTGTTCTGGCTGCGTCTCGTACAGCTCCTGCTCGCGATACCGCTGCTGGCGCTCGCGGGGCAGGGCATGGTCCACGTGCTGACGCGCCTCGTTCGGGCAGGACCCGAAGGCCAATTTCTTTTACCGCTGCTCGAAACCGTCGCCTCGCCGTTCACGCGGGCGTGCCGCTGCATCACGCCCAGGTTCATCGCCGAACGGCACCTGCCGCTGGTGGCGCTCTCGCTTCTCGTCGTCGGCTACGTCTGGACGATGCTCGCGATCGCGAACGCCTGCGTCGGCGCGGGTCTCGCCGTGAGCCAGTGCCTGCAGGGCCGGTGAGCGCGAGAATGCCGAACCGGCTCAAGCGCTGGTACTTCGATCAGATGGCCGCCTGGTGCGTGCTGTTCCGGCGGCGGGACGTGGCGCTCGAATACTACGCGAGAGATGCTCGCGCTCGATCCCGACGACACGCTGGCGCTGGCCTCGATCGCCTTCCAGACCGCGCAACTTGGCAGAAAGCGTCGAAGCGCTGGCGACGTTCGACCGTCTGCTGCAGCTGGCGCCGGACGACGCCGAAGCGCACTTCAACCGCGGCTTCCTGCTGCAGGAGTTCAACGATCACGCGGCTGCGATGGCGGCCTTCGAGCGCGCGATCGCGCTCAATCCGGACCACGATCGGGCGCATCTACGGGCTGGCGCTGTCGCTCATCGCGACGCGCCGTCTGGAAGAGGCGCTGGCGCCGCTGCAGGAAGAACACGAAGCTGCAGCCCATGAGCCCCTATGGCTGGTATCAGCTTGCGCGGGTACAGCACGATCTGGGCCGCACCGCGGAGACGCAGAAGGTGCTCGATCACCTCGCCCGCTTCGAGCCGAAGGTCGCACGGCAGCTGGAACGAGAAACCGGGCTGCGCGCAAGACGTTGTCATGAACCGCGCGACGATAGCCGCGCGGGCGCGCAGACGCTCCCGGACTATTGCGCGCGAAACCGGCGGTATACTGCGCAAGCCGCCGCCGGACTGTCTGCGGCATGAAAAAGGTGAGCTATACTCCCGTTGAGTTCGACGGATCCCCGGCGGGAGGTCGGGGATCGACACTAAGGAGGAGGCCTGCCATGCAGTTGACCGAGAAACAACACGAGTACTGGAGCAAGAATCTCAGCATCACCGGCATCCTGCTGTTCATCTGGTTCGTGGTGACGTTCGTCATGGGCTACTACGCCCGTGAGCTTTCCTTCAATTTCTTCGGCTGGCCGTTCGCATTCTACATGGCTGCGCAGGGCTCGCTGATCATCTACGTGGTCATCATCTGGTACTACGCGCGGTACATGAACAACCTCGATCGCGAATACGACGTGCATGAAGGGGAGGACGAATAATGGCCGGCATACCAGCAAGCGGCGCGGACGGGGGGCGTCTTCTCGGCGAGCTCGCACAAGGGGTTCAAGTCGCAGCTGAAGAAGGTCTATACGTTCTACACGGGCGGCTTCATCGTTTTCGTGATCCTGCTCGCGATCGCCGAGCAGATGGGCCTGCCGCGCAATTGGATCGGCTACATCTTCCTGCTGGCCACGGTCGGCCTCTACGCCGGCATCGGCATCATGAGCCGCACGTCGGACGCCGCGGAGTACTACGTTGCGGGCCGGCGTGTGCCGGCGCTGTTCAACGGCATGGCGACCGGCGCCGACTGGATGAGCGCCGCGTCGTTCATCGGCATGGCCGGCACGCTGTACCTCACCGGCTTCGGCGGACTCGCGTTCGTCATGGGCTGGACCGGCGGCTACTGCCTCGTCGCGCTGTTCCTGGCGCCGTACCTGCGCAAGTTCGGCCAGTTCACGATCCCGGACTTTCTCGGCGCGCGCTACGGCGGCAACATCCCGCGCGACGGTCGGCATCTTCGCCGCGATCCTCTGCTCGTTCACCTACGTGGTGGCGCAGATCTACGGCGTCGGCCTCATCACTACGCGCCTGACCGGCGTGCCCTTCGAGCTCGGCATTTTCCTGGGTCTCGGCGGCATCCTGGTCTGCTCGTTCCTGGGCGGCATGCGCGCGGTGACGTGGACGCAGGTCGCGCAGTACATCATCCTGATCATCGCCTACATGATCCCGGTGATCTGGCTGTCGGTGAAGCAGACCGGCATCCCGATTCCGCAGATCGTGTACGGCAAGCAGCTCGAGAAGGTCACCGCGCTGGAGGAGAAGTTCATCAAGGATCCGAAGGAGCTCGAGGTCCGCGGCATCTTCAAGGCCGCGCGCCGACGAGGCGAGCGCCAAGCTGAAGGGCGTTGCCGGCGTCCTACGACGCCGGCAAGGCGAAGCTCACCGCCGATGTCGAAAGGCTGAAGGCGGAAAACGCCTCGCCCGAACAGCATGGCGCCGCCGAAAAGGCGCTCGCCGCCTATCCGAAGGATGCCGCCGCCGCCAAGGCGCAATGGACCAAGGATGCCGGCCTCGCGGCCCGCGCGGCGCCGCCGCTGCGGCACGCCGAGGCGTTCCCGGGCAAGGACGACGCCGCGCGCGACGTCTCGCGCCGCAACTTCCTGGCGCTCGTGTTCTGCCTGATGGTCGGCACCGCCGCGCTGCCGCACATCCTGATGCGCTACTACACGACGCCGTCGGTGCGGCAGGCGCGCGAGTCGGTGTTCTGGTCGCTGTTCTTCATCTTCCTGCTGTACTTCACGGCGCCCGCGCTTGGGCGTGCTGGCGAAGTTCGACGTCTACACGTTCCTCGTCGGCTCCGAGTTCGCGAAATTGCCGCAGTGGGTGGCCGCCTGGCAGGCGGTGGATCCGATCGCTGCTGTCGATCGTCGACATCAACAAGGACGGCATCGTGCAGCTCGCGGAAATCTCGATCGGCGGCGACATCATCGTGCTCGCCACACCCGAGATCGCGGGCTTGCCGTACGTGATTTCCGGCCTCGTCGCGGCGGGCGGCCTCGCCGCGGCGCTGTCGACCGCGGACGGCCTGCTGCTGACGATCGCCAACGCGCTGTCGCACGACTTCTACTACAAGATGCTGGATCCCGAACGCGTCGACGGCGCGCCGCGTGACGATCTCGAAGATCCTGCTCCTGGTGGTGGCGTTGATCGCGGCGTCGGTGGCGGCGCAGAAGCCGGCGGACATCCTGTTCCTGGTGTCCGCGGCGTTCTCGCTCGCGGCGGCCGCGTTCTTCCCGGCGCTGACGCTCGGCATCTTCTGGAAGCGCGCGAACAAGTGGGGCGCGACGCTCGGCATGATCGCGGGCCTCGGCATCACGTTCTACTACATGGCGACGACCCAGCCGTGGCTGCGCGGCGTGTTCGGCGTCACGGGCTCGATCGCCGACAACACCTGGTGGGGCATCCAGGCCATCTCGGCGGGGCTGTGGGGCGTTCCGCTGGGATTCGTCGTCATCATCATCGTAAGCCTGCATCACGCCGGCGCCCGACAAGGAAACGCAGGAGCTCGTCGAGCACGTCCGTTACCCGAACCTCACGGGCGACACGATGGTCACGATCGGCACCTGAACGACGGCGCTCACGGCATCGAAAAGGCCCGCAGCGATGCGGGCCTTTTTCTGTGGGTGCGCCCGGCAGGGCGCACGTACTTGGAGGTGGAAGTCCTCTACACACCCGGCAAGGGGAAGTGTTAGCCGAACGGCAAGGGTGTCGCGGGTGACTGCGAATCTGAAGGAAGCCGAAGGCAAAGCGCTGGCCTGACGAAGAGGAAGCGGATAGAGGCGGCGCAGCGGGGTGAGCAGGCCCATACATGCGAAGCCCGATACTTGCACGGAACGCTGCGTCGTAAATCCGACAGGCATAAGCGTGAAGGTGCGTGCGCAATACCCGGGGAGATCTGGCGATCTGCCTTGTGCTACTGACATCGAGAGGTGTCGGGATGGATAGCCAGAAGTCAGCAGAGGCCATAGTAGGTGTCAGCACGAGCCGAAGGGCCGAACGTGAAGTGCCGCGAGTAGGCGGCGGGCATCTCAAGGAAGCCGATGAAGGCAGAAGCTGATCGGGCAGATCAGGCGGGTGCGGAGGACACCGGACGGAATTCGGTGGGTGCTGCGGCTCGCGCCGAGGCGGACATGGCGAGCCGTGCGTGGACGAAAGCGGAGGTAGCGACAACGAGCCTGATGGAAGCCGTAGTGGAACGCGGCAACCTGAAGCTCGCGTATCAGCGGGTGATCGAGAACAAGGGCGCGGCGGGAGTAGATCAACTCGCGGTGTCCGAGCTCAAAGACCATCTGAAACGCCACTGGCCGACGATACGGACCAGACTGCTGGCGGGCGACTATCAACCGCAACCGGTGCGCCGGGTGGACATACCGAAGCCGCAAGGCGGAGTCCGGACACTGGGCATACCGACGGTGGTGGATCGGCTGATCCAGCAGGCGTTGCATCAAGTGTTGCAACCGATCTTCGAGCCGAGCTTCTCGGAGGCGAGCTACGGCTTTCGTCCGGGGCGCAATGCGCATCAGGCGCTACGCCAGGCGCGCCACTACGTGGCGCAGGGCAAGCGCTGGGTGGTGGACATTGACCTCGAGAAGTTCTTCGACCGGGTCAACCACGACCTGCTGATGCGGCGGCTGGCAACGGAGATTGGCGATGCACGAGTGCTCAAGCTGATCCGGCGGTATCTGGAGGCGGGCATGATGGCGGACGGGTTGGTAATGCCGCGGACGGAGGGCGCGCCGCAAGGCGGGCCGCTGTCGCCGCTGCTGTCCAACATCCTGCTCACTGCGCTGGACCGGGAACTGGAACGACGGGGTCACGCCTTCTGCCGTTACGCCGACGACTGCAACATCTACGTCGGCAGCGAACGTGCGGGGGTGGGATTGCTGCACAGTCTGACCGGATTTCTGGAACAGCGGCTCAAGCTCAAGGTGAATCACGCCAAGAGCGCGGTGGCACGGCCATGGCAGCGGAAGTTTCTGGGCTACAGTTTGACGTGGCACGTGAAGCCGAAGCTGCGCATTGCCAAGCCGAGTCTGCAGAAGCTGACGCAGAAGCTGAAGGCGCTGTTGCGGGGTGCGCGAGGCCGCAGCCTGGCCGCGACGATCCAGACGCTGAATCCGGTGCTGCGGGGGTGGGCGGCCTATTTCAAGTTGGCCGAAACCAAACGGGCGCTGGAGGACTGCGATGGATGGATACGGCACAAGTTGCGCTGTGTCCTGTGGCGGCATTGGAAGCGACCGTATGCGCGTGCTCGCAACTTGCGGCAACGGGGACTGACGGAAGAGCGGGCCTGGCGCTCGGCCACCAACGGGCGCGGCCCCTGGTGGAATGCGGACGCGTCTCACATGCACGCGGCCTTCCCGAAGTCTTGGTTCGACCATTTGGGGCTGGTGTCGCTGCTCGATACGGTGCAGCGCCTCCAGCGTGTTTCATGAACCGCCGTATGCGGAACCGCATGTACGGTGGTGTGGGAGGGCGACCGGGGTGACCCGGTCCCCTACCCGATTGGTGGTGCGACCCACGAGCTCGGCAGCGTGGCTCAAGCCATTCAGAACAGTCCAATGGCGCTGCACGCAGCGCCGACGAGAACGGAGAGGAAGGTAAGCAACACGATCGAGATGCCCACGAACTCGGCTTGGGACCCGAGCGGCACGTTCATTATCCGGTGTACGCCGATGCAGAGGACGAACAACGTGTGGCAGACGCCGACCATCGCGACGATTGCCATCACCGGAACAATCAGGGTCGCGCCGGCGACCATCACGGGAATCGATCCGTAGGTCGCGACCTTCAGCGCGGCAACATAATCGCGGGTGCCGCCGAACATCGGCGCGATGAGCGTGAAGATCGCTGCGAGCGCGAGAATCGAGCCGATGATCGCGAAATATGTCGCCGCGCCCGCCCCGAGAATCTGCGCCGGAGCAACGAGGTACCCATGGACCGGGTCCCAGTCGCGGTCGAACGTCTTCATTCCGATCACTGTCGCGACAGGCGCCAGCAGCGCGAGCGGCAGGATGTAACACCGCAGCAGCCCGTCCACCGACGCCTTTTCGTCGGCGATCCGGTCCCATTCCGCCGCGGGACGAAAGATCAGGCAGACAATGCGGCGCAGCACTCCCAAGGGGGTCCAGTATACAGGCCGACAGTGTAGTACTCGGTCCCCGGGGCGACGCGGAACTCCCGTCAGAGGTGGTAATCGAGCGCCAGCCGCGATTGCAGCTCGCCGGCGATCCTGAACGCTTCCTTCAGCGTCCGGCGGTCGAGTTCGTTGAGTCGTTCCGGCTCGATGCGGTTCGCCGAGTCGTCGCTCAAAGTCTGGAGCGCGGCTTGGTGCCGCAGCCGAATGCTCTGGATGAAGAAGAACGAGGCCACTGCCGCATCTGCCTCGTCCCCGGGCATCGCGCCGGCTGCGCTGGCGGCACGCAGCCGCTCGGCCGTCGGCGTTTGTGGCAGGCCGCGCGCAAGCGCCATGATGCGCGCCGTGTCGACGAACGGGCGCACTCCATAGAGCTTGATATTGATCGTCTTAGGCGCGCTGGATCCATCCTCGGTCACGAAGCCCCCCCATGTGCCTAGCGGGGGTCGCGTCTGCAGGGCATTCTCGGCCATCAGGCGCAGGAAGTTGGGGCGCGCGCGCGTGACGCCGAGAAACCAGTCCCGCAACTCGGCCACGAGCCTGCCGTCGCCGTGCAAGCCACGGAAATCGAAGCAGATCGAAGCGTCGAGCAGTGCCTTGGGGTCCGAGTTGTGCAGCCATCCCTCCATCTTGACTTTCCACTCGGCAACCGACAGGCACAACTCGGGATTGGACGCCATCACGTTGCCCTTGCACAGCGGGTAGCCGCAAGCATCGAGCGCCTCGTTCACCTCGCGCGCGAATGGAACGAGACGCGCGCGAACCTCGGATGGCCCGGCCGCGTCGTGGGACTCGAAGATGAGGCCGTTGTCCTGGTCCGTGGCGAACGTCTGCTCGAGCCGGCCTTCGCTTCCGAAGGCGAGCCAGCACCAGCCGATGCGCTCCCAGCTGTGACGGTTGCGCACGAGCTCGATGATGCGCTGGCAGATCCGGTCGTTCAGGACCGAGACGAACAGTCGTCAGGTGCTCAGCCGCGACGCCCTGTTCGACCAAGTGCCGGGCGAGCCGCCGCACGCGCGTGGCAAGGCGCGCGAGCGCGTCCACGTCGCGCCCGAGGCGGATCTCCAGCGTGATCTCGCCGAGCCCGAGCCGCTGCAGCGAGAAGAGATCGCGCTCCGACACGACCCCGACGAGCGCGTCAGACTCGGTAACGAGGACATGGCGGATCCGATGGTCGATCATCGCGAGCGCCGCGTCGTAGGCTGGCGTATGGCCGGGAAGCCTGAGTGGCTCGCGCGTCATCGCTTCGGCGATCGGCCGGTCGAAGCGCGCCTCGAGCGCGACGCCCAGGAGGTCGCGCTCGGTGAAGATCCCGACCGGACGCACGCGCGCGTCGACCACCACGATGGCGCCGATCCCTTCCGCCTGCATCACCTTCAGCGCATCGCGCACGGTGCTGCGCTGGTCGCAGACCACGGGCGCGCGGCGGATGAGCGCGCGCAAGGGGCGGGCGAGCGTCCGATGCTCGCCCGCCAGGCGGCGCTCGAGCAGGTTGTCGGACTCGGCCATCGTCGCTCCTCTCCGGTCAATACTGCAGCCGCGCATGGTACGTGTCGCGCGAGGCTTCGAGCGCCTGCCCGAGCGTGACGATGCCGCGGTCGGCGAGCAGCGGCAGGAGCTTCAGGAACACTTCGCCGGTCACCAGCGCGTCGCCCAACGCGGTGTGGCGCCCGATCACACGCACGCCGAGCCGCTCCGCCATGGCGTCGAGATCGTGGTCCTCGAAACTCGGGTGCACGACGGCCGACAGGAGCAGCGTGTCGAGCACGGGCTGAGCAAAACGCACGCCGGTGGTCGCCTCCTTGAGCTCGAGAAAGCGCATGTCGAAGGCCGCGTTGTGCGCGACCAGCACCGTATCTTCGCAGAAACGGTGAAAGGCGGGCAGCGCCTGCCCGATCGGGGGCTCGTTCACCAGCGTGCGGCGGTCGATGCCGTGGATGCGCGTCGCTTCGCGCGCAATCGGCCGGAGCGGATTGACAAGTTGCTCGAATACCTCATTCTTGAGCAGCCGCCCGTTGACGATGCGCACCGCGCCGATCGAGATGATCTCGTCGCCCGCGGAGGGCTCAAGGCCGGTGGTCTCGGTGTCGAACACCGTGTACGAAAGCTCGCCGAGGCGGCGCTCGGCCAGCGCGCCGGTCGTTTCGATGCGTTCGAATAGATCGAAGTCGTAGTATTCGGGGCGGTTGTCGGCCGAGGCCGAGCGCGCCGCCACGGTCGCGACGGGCTCGCCGAGCGGCACCAGGAAGCGGAGCCAGGCCGTCTGGCGCGGCCGGTCGGCCTGGCTCCAGACCTCGCCGCCGTGGCGTTCGAGCACATCCTTCAAACTGAGCGGGGTCTCATCGGCGCCGACCTTCATCGGCTCCGTTTCCCAGAGGGTGAGCGCGTCACCGCCGACGATCGCCCCCGTCCAGACGAGATCGATCTCCGCGAAATGGCCGCTCCCTCCGGCACGCAGCCGGAAATCGCGGATCGCGTATTCGTCGCGCAACCGTGCGGCGACGGACGCGAGCGCCTGCACGAAGGCGAAGCTGTCGACGCGCACCCAGAGATCCTCGTCCACGCTTTCGATGGTCGCCGGCGTGCCGACCGCGTCGGCCATCCGCCGCTGCACGACGGTCAGGAGGTCGACCACGCGCATGTCCTCGAGCGTCAGGCTGTCCTTCAGCGCGTCGGCGTACTCGCTCAATGCCGTGTTGAGCCGTTCCGTCACGACGCGCGACTCGGCCGCGACGATATCGACGAACCGTGTACGCGGCGCGGACTCCATGTCGGGGAACGCGACCAGGCTCTCGGCGGCGGCGCGCAGGTTTGCCACCGGCGCGCGCACGCCCGTCGCGAGCGCCTGCAGGAGCTTCAGGCGCTGCCCTTCCCGCCCGAGGAGGCCGCTCACGTCGTCCAGCGTGAACACCATCCCGGCCACGCGCCGGTCGGCGGACAGGAACGGCGCCACCTGCACACGAAGCAGTGCTCCGTTGGCGGCCGCGGTGACGGAGCGCGTGTGCGGGCGCTCGACGTTGCGCTCCAGTTGCTGCTGGACTTTGTCGAGTGCGTGCGCCACCTGATCGCGATCGAGGAGCCCGAACACCGAACGGCCGAGCCCGAGCGGCATGTGATCGCCGCGCACGGGCCCGGATGCCGCCCGGCCGAGGAGTTGCGCCGCGCGCGCGTTGTACAGCAGGATCCGGCCGTCGGCGTTGCACACCAGGACACCCTCGGCGAGCTCGGACATCAGCGCCGCGAAGCGATTGCGTTCTTCCTCGACCCGGGCGCGGGCATCGCTGCTCCTTGCCTCGAGGTCGCGCTCGAGCCGGCGATGGCTTTCCGCGAGCTGGTTGATGGCTCCCGCGAGCTCGCCCATCTCGGGTCCGCCGGTGGTCACGACCGTGTGCGCGGGGTTCGCGGCGAGCAGAACCCGCGTTTGGTCGGAGAGCTGGTGCGCGGCCCGCGGGTAGCGGCGAAAGACCAGAGAGAGGGCGCTCGCGCACACGAACAGCAGGAGGCCCGCGGCGTAGACGAGTGCGGGTGTCGCGTCCGCGAGCGTCGCGAAATATTCGGCACGCCGCGCCTCGTCGATACCGATACCGGGCAGGAGCACGAACGTGGCCACGATCGCGAGCATACCGGCGTAGGAAACCGCCAGCCATACCCAGTATCGGCGCGCCGCCCTCATGCACCGTCCGGTTTCACGCTCCCATCGAAAAACCCCTCGACCTTCTCGATGAGCTCCTGCGTCGAGAACGGCTTCGTAATGTAGAGATCGGCGCCGAGCGAAACGCCCTTGTTCACCTCGGCCTCGCGACCCTTCGCGGAGAGCATCACGATCTTGATGTGATTCCACTCGGGTCGCTCGCGCATCCGCTGGCAGACCTCGTAGCCGCTCTTGCCCGGCATCATGATGTCGAGGAGAACGACGTCCGGGACGTAGCTCTCGACCTGCGCGAGCGCTTCCTCGCCGTTGGTCGCCACCCGGACGTCGTAGCCGCGGCGCCGGAGCAGGAATTCGAGCGCGGTCACGATGTTCGGCTCGTCGTCGGCGATCAGTACCTTGCGCTTCGAATCGGCCACGCGACCTCCTGTGTCAGGCCGCCCGCGCGGCGGCCGGTGCCGGCGCGACCGGCAGGGTGAAGGAGAAGCAGGCGCCTTGGCCCGGCCGGCTCTCTACCCACATTCGTCCGCCGAAATGCTCGATGATCTGACGGCTGATGTGCAATCCAAGCCCGGTGCCGGCCGGCTTGGCCGTCAGCGTGTCGCCCGCCTGCCGGAACTTGTCGAAGATCAGCTTCTGATCCTTCGACTCGATCCCGGGGCCATTGTCGCGCACGTCGACGCGCACGACGCCGCTCTTCTCGGACAGTGCAACTTCGACGCGTCCGGTTCCCTCGGCGCAGAACTTCAGCGCGTTCGAGAGCAGGTTGAGCAGCACCTGGATCAGGCGGTCGATGTCGGCGCTGACAGGTGACACCCTTTCGGGCAGGCGGGTGTCCAGGCGCACGTTTTTCTCCTTGAATACCTGGCTCATGTCCGCGAGCGTCACCGCAATCGCGTCTCTCATATCGACGCTGGCGATCTGCCACTCGGCACGCCCGGACTCGATTTTCGCGAGGTCGAGCACCTGGTTGATGAGCCGGGTCAGCCGCTCGGTTTCCCGGGTGATGATGCCGAGGAATTTCATGCGCTCAGCGAGCCCGACATCCGGGTCGGCGAGCAGGATCTCGGAAAAGGCGCGGATCGACGTGAGCGGCGTGCGCAGCTCGTGCGTCACCGTCGAAATGAAGTCGTCCTTGAGCCGATCGAGCTCCGTCAGGCGCTCATTGGCGGCGCGGAGCTCGGCCGTGGCGGCCTCGAGCTCACGCGACTTCTGTTCGAGCTTGTGGCTGTAGACGACGACTTGCGACGCCTCGTTGAGGATCTCGCGCACCTCGTCCAACGTCAGCGCCTCCTCGGTGACGGCCGAGGCTACCATGACGCGTGCGGAGGCCCCGCCGATCGCGCCGGCGAGTTGCGTCTCGACGAAGTGAACGAACTCGGCGTCGGCGACGATTTCGTCGTCCGGCCAGGAGAGACCGCGGGCGCGCGCGTATTCGGCGAACGCCGTGTCGGCGGCGCCGACGCCGAGGAAGCGCGCGAGCACGCTATGGAGATCCGCCACCGAAGCGGTGCCCCGCCAGAACCGCGCCCCTCCGGCCTCGCGCCGGAAAACGTCGACGAATACGCTAGCCTGGCGATGCTCGTCGGCCGTTTGCGAGCCGGAGAGCGATACCGCCACGTAGACGCCCACATTGGCGATCATGCTCCAGATCATCGCGTGCGTGATCTGGTCGAGTCCCGCGAGCCCGAAGAGCGCTAGCGGTTTCAGCAGGGCGATCCCGAGCGGCCCCTGGTCGAGCAGAGCGGTCGGCAGCCAGCCCGAGCGTGCGATCGCCGGCAGCATCAGCGTGTAGAACCAGATCGCAAAGCCGGCGATCAGGCCCCCCAGCGCCCCACGGCGCGTACCGCCCTTCCAGAAGATGCCGCCGAATACGGCCGGGGCAAACTGCGCCACGGCCGCGAACGAGATCAAGCCGATCGACACCAGCGCATAGGCCTCGCCCGCAATCCGGAAGTAAAGGTATCCGAGCAGCAGCACGAGCACGATGGCGCCGCGCCGGATCCCGAGCAGAAGCCCCGTGAGGTCCCTGCGTGCAGTCAGCTTGAGGCGCGGCAGGCGCAGCAGCACCGGCATCACGAGGTCGTTGCAGACCATCGTCGACAAGGCGATGGTTTCGACGATGACCATGCCGGTTGCGGCCGACAACCCGCCGATGAACACGAGCAGCGCCAGCAGTTCCTGCTTCTCGGCCATCGGAAGCGTCAAGACGAACGTGTCCGCGTCGACGCCCCCGTCGGGGAAGTGCAATCGGCCGCCGAACGCGATCGGCAGCACGAAGATGTTGATCGCGAGCATGTAGAGGGGGAAGAGCCAGATTGCCTTCTTCAGGTGCTTTTCGTCGACGTTCTCGATCACGGCGACCTGGAACTGGCGTGGCAGGAACATGATGGCGAGCATCGACAGGATCGTCAGCCACACCCAGTTCGCGTAGCTGCCGGCGACGCCCTCGATCGGCGTGAGGAGCGACGACAGCTCCGGCGTCGCGGCGGCGCGCGCGAAGACATCGCCGAAACCGTTGTAGATCCCGAAGGTCACGAAGGCGCCGACGGCGAGGAACGCGAGCAGCTTCACCAGCGACTCGAAGGCGATCGCCGCCACCATGCCCTCGTGATGCTCGGCCGCGTCGAGATGACGGGTCCCGAATGCGATTGTGAACAGTGCCAGGATCAGCGCCACCCAGAGCGCGGTGTCCTGGAGAACGGGCACGGCGCCGATCTTGGCGGGCATGACGATCTCGGGATACTGGACGAGGATCGTGAAGCTGCTGGAGACCGCCTTCAGTTGCAGCGAAATGTAGGGGACGATGCCGATCACCGCGATGATGGTGACGGCGCCGCCGAGCAGAGCGCTCTTGCCGTAGCGCGAGGCGACGAAGTCGGCGAGCGACGTGATGCGGTTCTGCTTCGAGATGCGGAGGATCTTGCGCAGGACGACCCACCACAGCGCGATCATCAACGTCGGGCCGATGTAGATCGGCAGGAATCCGACGCCATCGCCCGCGGCGCGCCCCACGCTCCCGTAAAACGTCCACGCGGTCGCGTAGACGGCGAGCGAAAGGCTGTAGATATACGGGTTGGCGATGACCGAGCGCCCGGCGTCGGCGCGCTGATCGGCGTAGTAGGCGATCGCGAACAGCAGTCCGAGATACGCGAACGCCGTGACGGCGATCACCCAGCCCTGCAGCATGGCGTGTGTCCGCTCCGGCCCGAGCTGCTAAGCGCCGCGCCTGACCGCCAGCGCGATCAGCGCAATGAGCAGCGCCCAGACGCTGAAGATGTACGCGTAGAGGATCGGGATTCCCTGGACCCAGCCTTGCACATTGAAAAGGGCGAGGATGGGGTAATTGAAGAGCAGGCAGCCCAGCATGCACAGCGCGATCAGGCGCGGTCCCCATTTTTCTGATTCGTCCATGGGCGTCTCCTTTCCGACGGGCGGGTTCCGGCGACGGCAAACGTCGGGTTGGGCCAAAGGTACGGGGGAGCACACGCCACTGTCAACCGGCCGTGCGGACCGGTTGCGCGCGAGCGGCGCACGACGGTGACGGATCGCCGGTCGCGCCGCGGATTCGTGGAGGCGGCCGTGCTAGACTCCACTGGCCTCACCGGCCCGTCGCCTCCGGGCTCGGCACAACCGCGATGCCCGACATTCCATCCGCCCTCACCGCCCTGTCGCCCCTCGACGGGAGGTATAAAGCGAAGGTCGCGCCGCTCGCCCGGATATTCAGCGAAGGTGGCCTCATGCGCGCGCGCGTGCGGGTCGAAATCGCCTGGCTCGTCGCCTTGTCCGAAGAACCACGGATCGCGGAGATCCCTCCGTTCAGCGCGGAAGCGAGGCGCGCGCTGGAAGCCGCGGGCAGTTCGTTCGCTCCTATCGACGCCGCGCGGGTCAAGGCGATCGAGCGCACGACCAACCACGACGTCAAGGCGGTCGAGTATTGGCTGAAGGAGCGCTTCGCGGGCACGCCCGAGGTGGCGCAAGTCGGCGAGTTCATCCATTTCGCCTGCACGTCGGAGGACATCAACAACCTGGCGCATGGTCTCATGCTCGCGGAAGCGCGGACTGTCGTGCTGTTGCCGGCGCTGCGCGAGATCGCCGCGGCGTTGAAATCGCTTGCCCACGCCAATGCGGCGGTGCCGATGTTGTCGCGCACGCACGGCCAGCCCGCGACGCCGACCACGCTCGGCAAGGAGATGGCGAACGTCTACGCGCGGCTCGAGCGCCAGATCGCCACGATCGAGCGCGTGCCGCTCAAGGGCAAGGCGAACGGCGCAGTGGGCAACTACAATGCGCACGTCGTCGCCTACCCGGAGGTCGACTGGGAACGCCTTGCTGCCAAGGTGGTGGCCGGACTGGGTCTTGAATTCAACCCGTACTCGACGCAGATCGAACCGCACGACTGCCTGGCCGAGCTGTTCGATGCCGTCGCGCGGGCGAATACCGTGCTGATCGATCTCGATCGCGACATCTGGGGCTATGTGTCGCTCGGCTACTTCCGGCAGAAGGTGACGGCGGGAGAGGTCGGTTCGTCGACGATGCCGCACAAGGTCAATCCGATCGACTTCGAGAATTCCGAAGGGAACCTCGGGCTCGCGAACGCGCTGCTCCGGCACCTGGCCGAAAAGCTGCCGATCTCCCGCTGGCAGCGCGACCTGACCGACTCGACGGTACTGCGCAACATGGGCGTGGCGCTCGGTCACGCGCTGCTGGGCTGGCTTTCCTTGAAGCATGGACTGGTCCGGCTTGCCGTGGACAAGCAGCGCATTGCCGCGGATCTCGATGCCAATTGGGAGGTTCTCGCCGAGCCGATTCAGACGGTGATGCGCCGTTATGGGGTGCCGAAGCCGTACGAGCAGTTGAAGGAGCTGACGCGCGGGGTGAAAGGGATGACGCGCGAAACCTTGCACGCCTTCATCGACGGGCTCGCGATCCCGGCCGGATGCCAAGATGCGACTGAAAGCGCTCACCCCGGCGACGTACATCGGCAGGGCGGCGGAGCTCGCGGGTCGCATCTGAAATAGGGGACAGACCACCGCGCGCTCCCCGGGAAAACGTGGTCCGTTCCCTATTTCGTCGGCTTGCGCGAGCGGCGCTCGCTGATGAACGTGCTCACGGCGGGGATAAGGGAGACGACGACGATCGCGATGACGATGAACGTCAGATTGTCCTTGACCCAGGGGATGTTGCCGAACAGGTATCCCGCGTAGACGAGCGACGTGATCCATGCGATGCCGCCGATCACGTTGTACGAAAGGAATCGGCGGTACGTCATCCCCGCGACGCCCGCGAGAAACGGCGCGAACGTCCGGATGATCGGCACGAAGCGGCCGATGATGATGGTGACTCCGCCGTAGCGGTCGTAGAACGCCTGCGTGCGGCGGAGGTGCTCCTGCTTGAGCCAGCGCGAGTCGGGTCGGTCGAAGACGCGAGGTCCGATGTAGTGACCGACCGAGTAGTTCACCGTGTCGCCGAGAATCGCGGCGACGATCAGCACGATCACCAGCACGTGCACGTTGAGTCCGGCGGTCGCCACGACCGTTCCGGAGATGAAGAGTATCGAATCCCCCGGGAGGAACGGCAGCACCACGAGCCCGGTCTCGGCGAATATGATCAGGAACAGGAGCAGATACAGCCAAGGTCCGTATTGGCCGGCGAACTCAGCGAGGGTCTGGTCCAGCGCGAGCAGCGAATAGAGAAGCGTCGTCAGCATGGGATACGTGGCGTCAGGCGCGGAGCGGTTCGTCCGGTCGCGGCGCAGGGTCCCGATGACCGGAAGCCGTCGCTCCGTCACGAACGCCCGCGGCCCGCCCGGGAATCCTATGGAAGGATCTTCTCGCCCTCGGGACCGCTGCTCTTGCGTTCCGGCTTCACGAGATCCTCGCGTGAGACGCCCATCCACATCACGAGCGGCGCCATGACCAGCACAGAGGAGTAGATGCCGAAGCAGATGCCGATCGTGAGCGCCAGCGCGAAGTGGTGCAGCGTTTCGCCGCCGAAGAACAGGATCGACAGTACCATCATCAGCGTGAGGCCGTGCGTGATGATCGTGCGCGAGATCGTGCTGGTGATCGCGTTGTCGATGACGTGCGTCACCGTGGCTTTGCGCATCTTGCGGAAGTTCTCGCGGATCCGGTCGGCGATCACGACCGATTCGTTTACCGAATAGCCCAGCACGGCCAGCACGGCGGCCAGCACGGGCAGCGAGAATTCCCACTGGAAGAACGCGAAGAAGCCCAGGATGATGATGACGTCGTGCAGATTGGCGATGATCGCCGCGATCGCGAAGCGCCATTCGAAGCGCATCCATAGGTACCCGATGATGCCGAGCGAAACCAGCAGGAGCGCAAGCGCGCCGTTCTCGTAGAGCTCCTTGCCGACCTGGGGGCCGACGAATTCGACGCGCTGCTGCCGCGCGGAAGGGTCGTCGGCGCGCAGCGCTCCCATGACGCGCTCGGACAGTTGCGCGCTCGACACGCCCTCCTTGAGCGGAAGGCGAACGAGCGCGGTATCGGAACGGCCGAAGCTCTGCGCCGCATAGTCGCCGAGACCGAGCGTGTCGATGGCAGCGCGCACGCGGTTGAAATCGACGGCATGGTCGTAGACGATCTCGATGACGGTGCCACCGCGAAAATCGACCCCGAGATTGAGGCCGCGCACCGCGAGGAAGATGACGGCGAATACGAACGTCACGAGCGAGATCACGTTGAACGTGAGCGCGTACCGCATGAACGGGATGTCGCGCCGGATTCGGAAAAATTCCATGGTTCGATCTCTCTGGGGCTTGAGGAGTGGCCTTGAGCCGGCTATTTGACCGGCAAGCCCGCGGCGCCTGCGGGATGCCAGACCTGGCCGATGGAAATCTTGGTGAGGTGCTTGCGGCCGCCGTAGATGAGGTTGACGATCCCGCGCGAGACGAACACGGCAGAGAACATCGACGTCATGATGCCGAGGCAGTGGACGACGGCGAAGCCGCGCACCGGGCCGGTGCCGAAGATCAGGAGGGCGATGCCGGCGATCAGCGTCGTGACGTTCGAGTCGAGGATCGTGCCAAACGCGCGCTCGTAGCCCGCCGTCAGCGCCGCATGGGGTGTGGCGCCCCAGCGCAGCTCCTCGCGGATGCGCTCGTTGATCAGCACGTTGGAGTCGATCGCCATGCCGAGCGTGAGCGCGATGGCCGCGATGCCGGGCAGCGTCAGCGTCGCCTGGAGCATCGACAGGAGCGCCACCAGCAGCAACAGGTTGACCGACAGCGCGATCGTCGAGATGACGCCCATCAGCGCGTAATAGACGCACATGAAGATCGACAGCACGATGAAGCCGTAGAAGACCGAGTTGAAGCCCTTGTCGATGTTCTCCTTGCCGAGCGACGGTCCGACGGTGCGCTCCTCGACGATCTCCATCGGCGCCGCCAGCGCGCCGGCGCGCATCAGGAGCGCGATGTCGTTCGCCTCGCGGGTGTTCATCCGGCCGCTGATCTGGACGCGCCCCCCGCCGATCTCCTCGCGGATCACCGGCGCGGTGATGACCTCCGCCTTGCCTTTCTCGACGAGGACGATCGCCATGCGCTTGCCGACGTTCTCGCGCGTCACTTCCTTGAAGATCCGGGCGCCCGTGCCGTCGAGGCTCACGTGCACGGCGGGCTCGTTGTTGCGCGAATCGAACCCGGGCTGGGCGTCGTTGATGCGATCGCCGGTCAGCACGACCTGGCGCCGGACGAGAAGCGGCCCGCCGGAGCGCTCCGTGTAGATGTCGCTGCCGAGCGGCGGCTGGCCCGCGAGCGCCGCTTCGATCGCGCCGGTCTCGTCGTTGACCATCCGGATCTCGAGCGTCGCGGTGCGGCCGAGGATGTCCTTGGCGCGCGCCGTGTCCTGCACGCCCGGCAGCTGCACCACCACGCGGTCGGCGCCCTGCTGCTGGACGATCGGCTCGGCGACGCCAAGCTCGTTGACGCGGTTCCGCAGGATGGTGATGTTCTGCTGCACGGCGCCGTCCTGGATGCGCTTCTGCGCCTCGGGCTTCAGCGTGCCGACGAGACGGAGCTCGCCGCCAGTTCCGTCGGCCTCGCGCATGGCGAGATCGGGAAACGCCTTTTCGATTTCGGAGCGCGCCCTGGCGCGCTCCGCATCGTCGCGGAAGCGGACGGCGACGTTGTTGCCTTCGCGCGCGACCCCGGCGTACTGTACCTTCTTTTCACGCAGCAGCGAGCGGATGTCGGTGGTGTAGCGGTCCGCGGCCTTGTCGAGCGCGGCCTTCATGTCGACCTGCAGCAGGAAATGCACGCCGCCGCGCAGATCGAGGCCGAGATACATCGGGAGCGCGCCGACCGCCGTCAGCCAGCGTGGCGTGGCGGAAAGCAGATTCAACGCGACGATGTAGTTTTCCCCGAGCTTGGCCTGCAACGCATCCTTGGCTTTGAGCTGCGTGTCGGGATCGTCAAAGCGCAGCTTGACGCCCGTGGCGTCGAGCGAGGCGCCGCGGTAGGGAATGGCCGCGGCCTTTAGGGCATCCTCGACCGTGCCGAGAAGCGCATTGTCGATCTTCACCGTCGCCTTCGACGACGACACCTGAACCGCCGGCACTTCCGGGAAGAAATTCGGAATGGTGAAGATGACGCCGGCCACGAGCGCGACGGCGATGATCAGGTACTTCCAGAGAGGGTATCGATTCATGGCGCCGTTGGAATCCGGAGAACGGACGGGTCGGGGCGGGGGCCGGGATCACGCACGGTCGGCGCGTGGCGCGTCGAGACGAGTCTTGCGAGCGCCGCGGCCGGTTTTGGAGTGGTCACAGCGCCTTGTAGGTGCCCTTGGGGAGAAGTTGCGCGATTGCGCCCCGCTGCACCATGACTTCGGTCCCCGGGGCGATTTCGATCGTCAGATACTGGTCGCCGAGCTTCGATATACGGCCGAGGACACCCCCCGCGGTGACGATCTCATCGCCTTTCTGGAGCGCCTCCAGCATCGCCCTTGCCTCCTTGGCTTTCTTCTGTTGCGGGCGGATGAGCAGGAAGTAGAAAACGACGAAGATGGCGACCATCGGCAGAAAGGAAACGAGGTCGCTGCCGAAAGGGGCCGCAGGCGCGCTTTGGGCGTACGCAGGGGCGATCACCAGGTCGATCAGCACGTTCGGGTCCTCCGAGAGACGGGTTCCGGCGGCGTGGGCGGCGCAAGGCCGCCCCGGGCGGGAACCGGAAAGGGGTTCGGTTAGCCCATCATTCTATCATGCGGAACCGATCCTGCCGGAACGTTTCGGCCCACGCGTCGAAGCCGTCCGCCGCGATGGCCGCGCGCATCTCTCCCGCTAGCCACAGGTAGAAATGGAGATTGTGAATCGTGTTGAGGCGTGCCCCCAGGATTTCGTTCACGCGTTGCAGATGGTGCAGGTAGGCGCGGGTGAAATGCCCGCAGGTGTAGCAGGCGCAGGTCGCATCGAGCGGACGCGTGTCGGCGCGATGTTTCGCGTTGCGGATCCTGATGTCGCCATAGCGCGTGAAGAGATGGCCGTTCCTTGCGTTGCGCGTCGGCAGCACGCAGTCGAACATGTCGACGCCCGCCGCGACGCCGGCCACGATGTCCTCCGGCGTGCCCACCCCCATCAGGTAGCGCGGCCGGTCGGCCGGCAGGCGTGGCGCCGTGTGGCTCAGTACGGCGAGCATTTCTTCCTTGGGCTCGCCGACCGACATGCCGCCGATGGCGTAGCCGTCGAAGCCGATGTCGGCGAGTCCCGCGAGCGACGCGTCGCGCAAGTCGTCGAACATGCCGCCCTGCACGATCCCGAACAGGGCGTTCGGATTGGCGAGGGCGTCGAATTCGGCGCGCGAGCGCCGCGCCCAGCGCAGCGACAGCTCCATCGATGCCGCCGCTTCGTCGCGCGTCGCGGGGTACGGCGTGCACTCGTCGAACACCATGGCGATATCGGAGTCGAGCGCGTGCTGGACCTGCATCGAGATCTCGGGCGTGAGCAGGAGCCGGTCGCCGTTGACCGGCGAGGCGAACGTGACGCCGTCCTCGCGCACCTTGCGCAGAGCTCCGAGGCTCCAGACCTGGAATCCACCGGAGTCGGTAAGGAGCGAGCGCTGCCAGCCCATGAAGCGATGCAGGCCCCGATGCGCGGCGATCACTTCGATCCCCGGCCGCAGCCACAGATGGAACGTGTTGCCAAGCACGATCTGCGCGCCGAGCGTCTCGAGCTCGTTTGGCGCCATCGCCTTGACGGTCCCATACGTGCCGACCGGCATGAAGACGGGCGTGTCGACGGCGCCGTGCGCAGTTTCGAGCCGGCCGCGCCGCGCGCGGCCGGACGTCGCCTGCAGGGTGAATTGCATCGCGGCGATTGTAGCGCCGGTTGGCGCCCCCTTGGCGCTGCGCGCCTTCCCCCCAAGGGGGAGCAATTCGCGCTTGGGACGGCCCGGCGCGAGTTGGCGCCCCCTTGGCGCTGCGCGCCTTCCCCCCAAGGGGGAGCAATTCGCGCTTGGGACGGCCCGGCGCGAGTTGGCGCCCCCTTGGGCGCTGCGCGCCTTCCCACCAAGGGGGAGCAATTCGCGCTTGGGACGGCCCGGCGCGCTCATGGCGGTTTGCGCGGTTAGCCGGCCGGCGGCGCGCGTTCGAGCAGCATCGCATCGCCGTAGCTGAAGAAGCGGTATCGATTCGCGATGGCATGGGCATAGGCGGCGCGAATGTTGCCGTAGCCGGCGAACGCCGAGACGAGCATCAACAGTGTCGATCTCGGGAGATGGAAGTTCGTGCAGAGCCGTTCGACGACGCGAAACCGGTAGCCCGGCGTGATGAAGAGGCGCGTTTCGCCTTCGCCGGCGCGCACGCGGCCGGACTCGTCCGCCGCGGCTTCGAGCGCGCGCAGGCTCGTCGTGCCGATGGCGACGATCCGCCCGCCCCGGGCGCGCGCCGCATCGATGGCGGCAACGGTCTCGGCCGGAATACGATACCGCTCGGCGTGCATCTGGTGGGCCGCAAGGTCTTCGGTCTCGACCGGCTGGAACGTCCCGGCGCCGACATGGAGCGTGACGAACGCCGTCGCGATGCCGGCGAGCGCGAGCTCACCGAGCATCGCCTCGTCGAAGTGCAAGCCGGCCGTCGGCGCCGCTGCCGCGCCCGGATGGCGTGCATAAACCGTCTGGTAGCGCGATGCGTCGGCGGCGTCGGCGGCACGCGCGATGTACGGCGGCAGCGGCACGTCGCCGTGACGTTCGAGATAATCGAAGAGCGGCCCGGCGCCCTCGAGCCGCAGACGGAAGAACCGTCCCTCGCGCTCGACGACCGTCGCGTGCGCGTCGCCCGGCAGCAGCAGTTTTCCTCCGGGTTTCGGCGGATGGCTCGCGCGAAGCTGGAACACCGCCTCGTCCGTCGCCACCTCGCGCTCGAGCAAGAGCTCCACCCGCCCTCCGGTCGGCCGCCACGCGAAGAGTCGCGCCTTGATCACCTTCGTGTCGTTGAAGACCAATAGATCGTTCCGCGCCACGAGCCGCGGAAAATGCGCGAACGCGAGATCGGCAAGCGCCGTTGCGTCCACATGCAAGAGGCGGCTGCCGGTGCGTGCCGCCGCAGGGCTCTGCGCGATGAGCTCCGGCGGAAGTGCGTAATCGAAATCGCGAAGCGTATGTCCGGCCATCGTGAGGATCGAGCCTTCGTGCGGCGCCGTTCGCGTGCGTACGCGACGCTGGCACACAGGTAGGTCCGGCGCTGCTTCCGCGTCGACGGAATTTACAAGCGGGGCCCGCGAGCTGTGTACTTCAATCGCAAGCTTCTGATTCAAGGAGGCTAATTCACTCTAGCATGGAACTTGCGAGCATAGACGATGACGCGACAATGCAGAGGTGTTGGGGGTCGATCAACACCAGTGGGGAGGCCACGAGTTTCGGCTGCCAGTCGCGCCATGTGCGGTCGTCGCCCGAGTCTGGTCTTGTAGGACTGCTCGTGCGAACGAGTTCCTGTAACCTCTCTGGCAAAACTTTGAACCCCCATGCTGTACGGGGGTTCTTTTTTTCGAGGCTTGGTGCGGCCGCTTCAGGTAGCGCCGGTGATCATCGCGATGTGATTGGCAGAGGCTCGCCTACTGGCACACGGTTCCCGGCGTGCGGAAGATTTGCCGCACGATCGATTTCGTCTGCGCAACCCCATCGACCGTATAGGCAAATTTCGCGCTATTGCCATTGGCGAAGCTCAACGTCAGCACTCCCACTGGAGTCAGGCCCACATTGGCGGGCAGGAATGGCACCGCGCTGAACGCGGATCCCGTCGCGCGGAACAGCGTTCCCGTGTAGAAGAGTGCCTCGGACAACCTGCCGGCGAGGGACTCTAAACCTAACGTATTGATATCGTTATGGTGCCGGGAGGGGAAGTCGAATCCCCACGGTGTCACCACCGGCGGATTTTGAGTCGGGTTGCCTGGGTGTTGGCAAGCATTGGGCGCTAACGGTGTCAATGGTTTAGGTGCTGTACGCTGTTGGCTGTTGCGGCCTTTTTTGGTCGCGTTGTCCAAATTTTGTCCCATGCGCTTCCGAGGGCGCGGACTCTAGGAGTGAGGTCATGGAATTGCAGGAGTTCGTCAGGGCCGCGCTGATTCAGATTTCCACAGCCGTTCAGGACGCCCAGGAATCCGTCCGAAACGCCGGCGGGTTCGTCAATCCCAGCATGTACGCGAGAGCGAATATCGATTCGCACTTCGGGGCGATGGAGTCGGGACAGCACGTCTTTCTTGTCGACTTCGACGTCGCTGTTACAGCAAGCGAGGCAATCCAAGCCGGTGGCAGTGCCAAGCTTTCGGTCGCGTCAGTGTTTTCCGCGCAAGGCGGGAGCAAGAGTGGGGCATCGAGCGAGTCGACCAGCCGAATCAAGTTCAAGGTCCCGATTGCTCTGCCCGTGGATGCAAAGACCAAAGTGGATTTTGATCGCACGCGCGACAGGAAGAATGTTTCAGTCGCGAGCGCAAACCCGTCGCGCGTGTGACGGCGCCGACATACCTCATGACGGAAGGTATCAAAGTCATGAGACCTTGGGCGGCCGTCGCGATCCTATTCGTCGTCGTAGACGCTCACGCGGTCAGCATTACCTGCAACGGGAAATCCATGCATCCTGTAACCGGCCGGATCGTGGGCGCCGGAACCATCACGTTCGACTTCGACTTTGACCAGCAGACACAAACCATGCACTTCGTTGACGGTGTGAATCGCCGCCCGCTAGAGTCTGTCAGCATCACCGAGGGGCTCGCCAAAGGCGCCGACTCTGAGTGGATCTACGAGATCAATCGGATCGACGGGACCGCTAGCGTGAGAGCCAACCTGCGCAACGATCCAAAGCAGGCGGCTCTCGGAATGGGCGGGGATTACTAGAAAGGTTCTTGCGCCACCCGCGGTACAACGAAGTTCTGAGCTGCCGCTATTAAGTCGTCGGCGAATCCGCTCGGCTGCCACACCGGCAGAAGCAGCTTGTGACCTCGGCTCTCTCGTGCCACGAGGCCGTTCAGCTCTCGTTGCGGCCACTCCTTACCAGGAAGGCAGGGCTGATTACCACGACACCATAGCGGGACTGACTTAGGCCGCGATCAATTGCCTCCCGTAAGCTCTCGCCGACACGCAAAGTGGCGGAATCGAACCACACTTTAAGACCAGCGTCTCGAAGCGCGTCGGCGAGCGGCTGCACGAACGCTTTCTTGTCTTCAGACGCATGGCTGATAAATACGTCCCATGTACTCATCGCAACATGGGCATGGCTGAAGGGTAGCACAGGTTGCTCTAGGAGGTCAGCGGCGTGTTCAGCAGATAGAGGCCCGATCCGCGGAGGTTTGCGTAGCGGCATTATCACGCACAGGCGCGCGACTGCTGCGACGATCGGCAGGGCCAAGCTACCCTTGCCTATCCGATGTGCCGATCGCCTCGCATGCGTTGATCTACGCAGCCCGGCGTACATCGCGCCGATGTTTGACCCTGCCGACGCGCCCGAGGTAATTGCCGAATTGGCGACCGGCTGGACCCGACCCTTCTCGGTCATTGGGCTCCGCTGAAAGCGGACGCACAGCATTGCATCCATCTTGTGGTATGAAAGACGGTCGCCCGGCTTGCCGAGACACGTCCTCTCGATGGAAGGGCCGGGTCTCGGTCTATGGCCTCGGTGCAAGCGGCCCAAAGAATGCAGGTCGATGAACACGGGCGCGGCGATCTGGCGTTCTGCTGTGAGGGTGAAAGTCCTCGTAGTCGCTTTTCCGAGAAGGCCGACTCGTCCCTTCTTGACGCCAAACGTTGCGGTTGGCATCAAGCCCGGTCTCCGGATCGACCGCGCGTCCTTCGGAGGTCACCAGGTCGAAGTGGCTCCGGTTCATTTGCCCTGCGAGGAACCGGTGTTGCTGTCGCCAGTGTTGGAAGACCCGTGGCTGCCGTGGGTAACGGTAGAATTGGTTAAGCCGAACCGACCGTATCGGACGAGTTACAAGCCCCTCACGAGGAGCGCCGGATCAGAAGCGATAACGGATGCCGATGCCAAACAGCCACGGGTTGATGTCGAGCGAGCTGATGTTCCCGCTGTTGACGTTGTTCAAGCGCACGTCGTTGTCGATCCACAGGTACTTGACGTCGAAGTTGACGTACCAGTTCCGCTCCATTTGGTAGTCGAGGCCCGCCTGCAGCGCGCCGCCCCAGCTGTCACGATTGACGGATGCCCCGACATTGTTGCCGAGATCGTTCCCGTAGAAGTACGTGTAGTTGAATCCGCCGCCGACGTACGGCTTCCACTTGCCGAGGTCGGTGAAATGGTATTGCAGCGTGAACATCACCGGCATCATCTTGAGAGCGCCGACGCCCGTGCCGTTGAAGGTGACGTCCTGCTTGGCCCAGGTAATGCTGCCCTCGACCGCGATATTCGGCGTGAAGAAGTACGTGCTGTCGAGCTCACCGGTCCATTGACTCTTGACATCGAAGCCCGAGACCGAGGAACTGGCGTCCGGATAGACGCCGACCGCGCGCGCGCCGATCATCCACCTGCGCCACGGAGTGGCGGTGGGCGCCATTACCGTTGACGCCGGTGTGATGGAAAGCGCGACGGCTTCCACGTACGTAGCCTCCACTTGATCGCCCACGGCGATCCGCTTGAATTGCTCCGGATCCCTGAGTGGCAGAATTACCGTCCGGCCTCCCGGGCCACGTAGAGAAATGGTCTGGGTCGGCGCGTCGGTAGCGATGACGTCGGCAACGATCACGGTCTCGCGAGTCGTGCTGCCGCCGGGCCGCTGGCCGAGCGCAGCGCGCGATTCGCTCAGGCTGTCGGTGCGGCTCGACGGCACGCCGGTGCCACCCTTCTTGAGTTCAAGCGCTAGCGTGTCGTAGAACTCGAGCGTTACAGTGTCGCCGACGCGCAGTTGCGGCAGGTTGCGCACCTGTTCGCCCGCGATGACGAGGAACGTGCTGCCGTCCGGGCGCCGCAGCGTCACTTGACGTATGGTCAGGTCGATGTTCGTCACGGTCGCGGTGACGGTCGTCACGCGGGCTGCCGCCGCAGTGCCGGGACCGGTTGGCGACAAACCCTGCGACTGCGCGAACGCAGGCACAGCTATGGCGGTGGCGATGAGAGCAGCGACAAGAGGTCGAAGTACGTTGCGTTGAGCGTGCATCTAGATTCCTTGTGGTCATGATGACGAACTGCTGCGCGGCGTATTGTACATGACACTGTTGTACACGACACTGCAGCCCGTCGGATCTGCTCGCAGCCCTGCCAGTGTCCGTTGCTGCGAATGCCTGAACCGGATGCGTTCCGCACGGCATATTGGAGGTCTGCTTTCGGCCAGCCGCCAGTTGGACCGCTCATGGCCGAACGCGCCCATTGCTGAGGCGGGATTGAGCGGCCGGTTTCTCGGCAATTGCAGCCGTTTGTAGCGGGAAGCTCAACGGCAGTAAGGTATCGATTCCGGACGTTGGCGCTTCCGCCCATACCGAAAACCCCTCCCGAATTTGGCACGCCGTAGCCCCGCGTCACGGAGTGCTCTGAGCGCATACGGCGACGTGCGACGTGACGTTGCGCTCATCAGGGTCCGTCATCGACAGCTATTGATCGGGGCTGGCCAGCATTTGATGAAATCGCCTGCTAAGGTGTCCACCGTTTCCTGGGTAAGATCAAACCGCGACCGTCGACGGTCAAACTGATCGCATTCAGACTTGACCAGTTACTCTGTGTTGAAGTAGTGCTGGTGATGTGGTGATCTCCTTCAACCACGCGGCGGCGCTTTCGGTACTCGGGCTTGACGGAACGCACCGAAAAGGATTAAACAAGCGCATAAAAAACCCTTAGCGGTAGAACGTCGAATGAAAGCATCCTCGACCGGCTGGATGTCTCAATCTAACACCACACGCCACCTACCCCGACTGGAACTACACCTCCTCGCCGCGAGGAGAAAAGTAAAAGTTATTTTGGGGTGAATGCAAAGCTAATCGATCGCCAGCGATGTGGAAGAAAAATCTGCTACTCGCTCTTCAGGACTTGTGGCAAGGAATCGCCATGGTCCGAGTCTGGTCGCTCCTGGGTTGGCAAGAGGTGCGTCAGAATTATCGCCGCTCGATTCTCGGCCCCTTTTGGCTCACCATCAGTACCGGCGCCATGATCGCCGGGGTGGGGCTGCTCTACGGAAGGCTCCTGAACCAGGATTTGTCAGCCTACTTTCCTTATCTCGCGATCAGCTTAGTGCTGTGGATGCTTCTCGCGAGCCTGACTTCGGACGCTTGTCAGGTCTTTATCGCCTCGGAGGGTTACATTAGAAATCTAAAACTGCCGCTCACGGTACACGTCGTCCGCGTGATCTGGCGCAATCTGATCATCTTTGCGCACACCTTCATAATCGCGGTGATCTTCTACGTGGCGGTGGCCCCGCCGCTCAGCTGGCATCTCATCGAGCTACCGATCGGAATAACGCTCATTGCGTTCAACGCCGTTTGGCTGAGCCTCCTCCTCGGGATGGTGAGCGCGCGGTTTCGCGACATTCCGCAGATCGTCGGCAGCTTGGTGCAGATGGCGTTCTTTCTGACGCCCGTGTTCTGGAAGGCGGACATGCTCGGCCCAAACATCTGGGCTGCCGAGTACAACCCCTACTTTCATTTTCTCGAGGTTGTGCGGCAGCCGCTGCTCGGCGCTTCGGCGAGCATGCAATCGTGGATCTTCGTCGCCAGCGTGTCGCTTGCCGGATCCACGCTTACGCTGCTTTTTTTCGCACGCTTCCGCGCGCGCGTGGCCTACTGGGTCTAGGCATGACATTCGTCAAGGCCGACAACCTCGTCGTCGATTTCCCGATCTACGGTGGTCGTAGTCGGTCGCTGAAGACCACATTGATGCGCGCGGCGACCGGCGGAACGCTTGCGCGCGGCACTGGGGAGCGCATTGTGGTCCGCGCACTCGACCGCGTGAGCTTCGACTTCAGGGACGGCGACCGGGTAGCGCTTGTCGGCCACAATGGCTCGGGCAAGTCCACGCTTCTCCGCGTACTCGCGGGCACCTATGAACCCGTCGGAGGCGCCGTGACAGTCCATGGTCGAGTGGCCTCGATGCTGAGTATCTCGCTGGGCATGGACCTAGAATCCACCGGCTACGAGAACATCCGCGTGCAGGGCGTTCTCTTCGGCATGTCGAACGCCGAGATAGAGCGTAAGAAGGAAGAAATAGCTGAGTTCAGCGAGCTGGGTGACTACCTCTCCATGCCCCTGCGCACCTACTCAAGCGGGATGATGATGCGCATTTCATTCAGTGTGGCAACCGCCGTTGATGCCGAAATCGTCCTTATGGACGAATGGATCGGCGTCGGCGACGCGCTCTTTGTCGAGAAAGCCAACCGCCGCATCAACGAGTTCGTCTCCAGAGCGGGAATTCTCGTGTTCGCGTCTCACTCGCCGGAGCTGCTGCGCAAGGCCTGCAACAAGGGAATCCTCCTCGAGCACGGACACGTCGCAGCCATCGGCGCCATTGAGGAAGTGCTGGCTACCTACTCAGCTCGGCAGGGCGCCGACCTCACCGTAGCCTGATCCTATGTGATCGCAGCATCGGCAACGGGTCTCGTGAATGACCAAGAGAGTCAGAGGAATCTGGCACAGCAGCATACGGCACTCGCGTGGCTTCGGCGAAGCGCACCGAACCATGTCTCCAGCGCAGTCGGCCTCGTCCCTGATGTAATCACTTTAGCCAACGTGCTGTCCACGATGTCGTTCGAGCCGCCCGGTAGGAAGCCGCTGATGAGGTGGATCGGTTTCGAGGGAAAGTCCTGAGCGCAGGCAACTTCGGTTAGCGCGGCCCTCATGGTTGCCGCCATCAGTGTTCCCAAAACTAGTGCAGACCTCGCATCATGCGTGTCTCCTGGAGTTTGCAATCCGACGCCGGTTGATAAGTCCCCTCTTCCCAAGTTTGAGTAGGGGCCTCGTAACGTCCGGTCACGTCCCGTGAAAGCACCACATTTTGTGGTCATATCAATTAAAATGTGACACGATTTGGTGCTGTCAGGGTGCTGCCAAAACGGCTTACGTGCTGTCAGGGTGCCGTCAAGAATCGGGGCGATGGGCAAACCGCCGAAGCGGAAGGTGACCGAAGCGATGTGCCGAGATGCGGTTGTCCCCGCCGACAAGTCGCAAATCCTCTTGTGGGATGACGGGGTAACGGCCTCGGGCCCGCGCCGCGGCGCCAAGACGTGCTTGAGGCGCAGCACACGAAGAGCGGCTCCGCGCACGAGGTGCCGCTGTCCGACTTCACGCGTGACATGCTGGCGCGGCAGCCTCGGACCAGTTCGAAAGTCGTCTTTCCGTCGAGCCGGGCCGACACCAGCATTTCGGGTTGGACGACCTGGTGACGGGCTCGTCAAGAACAGCAGCGTGGATGCACGACACGCGAGGGACATGCCGTACGCCGATGTCGCGCCTCGACGTTCCCGGGACATTGCAAAACTGGTGGGCGCGGCGGGTTCAGGCATTTGATCGCGTGTCTGCACATGTTATGCGAATTGAGGGCCAGACAACATGCCGACGATTGAGCTTAGGCGCATAAACCGAACAAAGCCGGAGAGCACTTACTTGAGGCACTATGCGAAGAGCGTCACCTCACAGTACGGAGAGGATGGGGTCATTGACAAGATTCTCGATCTTATTGGCCGCGCCCATCATTGGTGTGTCGAATTTGGTGCGTGGGACGGCAAGTACTTGTCGAACACCTGGGACCTCATCAACAACAGAAGATGGTCGGGTGTTCTGATCGAAAGTGATGAGCAGCGCTGCGCAGCGCTGGCGAAATTGCACAGCGGTCGGGTTGCCGAGATATTTGTCGAGTGCGCCAAAGTGTCTTGGGAGGGCGAATCCAGCTTGGACAATGTCCTGGGGCGAACGCCGATTCCGAACAACTTTGACGTCCTCTCGATCGACATCGACGGCAATGACTGGCACGTCTGGAACGCGCTGAAGAATTACCGGCCTCGGCTCGTCGTGATCGAGTTCAACGAAAGCGCCGGCAACGAACTCTATTTCGTCCAGGATGCCGATCCTGCTCTCAATCAAGGGGCATCGTTGCTCGCCCTGATTGACCTGGCGAAACGAAAAGGCTACGAACTAGTGGCAACGACCTGTGGCAACGCGTTCTTTGTCCAGGCCGAAGACTTTCCAAAATTAGGGATCGAAGACAATTCCATCGATGCGATGCATGCGCCATTCATGGATACGCAGATCTGTCAGGGGTTCGATGGGACGATCTTTGCGGCCGGCCACATGTGGCTCAACTGGCACCGAATTCCCCTGAGCCAAGAGGATTTTCAGGTTTTGCCGAAGGCGCTTCGGCACTACCTCGATCCCGGAGAACGTCCGTGAGATGGTGCGACGTTCCGCAGTCGGACCTCCGCCAGAAGGCGTCGATTCAGGTTTCAGGCGCTGGCTGCAATCACCCCTGACACCTGAGTCGATAGCCACCGAACACGTAGCATTCGATATCTGCATGCAACTCATGACGTCCTCCGGTGATGGATTCATGCACATCGCACTTCTCAACGGGTATCCTCGACTTGTTGCCACGGCAGAAGTCGAATTCATTAAACGGTTCATCATTGCGGCGCAACGCCAAGGTCATCGGGCGTTCGAGGTGGTGACGTCGGACGACATCGAGGATTGCCAACCTGACTTTGTGTTGGCGACGAGCGAGTTTTCGCCGAAGTTGACGTCGTACTTGACCTTGGGTGCGCTTTGGAGTCCTCCCGTCTTCTACAAGGAGCGTGTGAGGGTCCGCGCCATCCTGAGTTATGACGCCTACCTACTGGGGTCAGAGGACGTCCATCGCTTCCTCGACGATCTCGAGTTTTCGACTGGAGTGCGCAAGCCCCGCGCAGACTTTACTTTTCTGCCGGGCGCTTTAGCCACGCCGTTCGAGCCGTCGCATCGAGCGGTTCTCTTGAGCCTGTGCTACATCGGAGTGCACTGGGACGGAGCCCGGCACGCCCCATTGCTGCGATTGCTTGGAAAGGCCGGCTTGCTCAACGTCTACGGACCGCCAGCCGCTTGGTCGGACTACGCACGTCAATATCGAGGGCCATTGCCTTTTGACGGTCAAGCTGTGCAAACCACTCTCAGGCGGCACGGAATCGCGCTTTGCTTACACAGAGAGGAGCATCGCCAAGCCAACACTCCCTCGATGCGGCTCTTCGAAGCGGCCGCTGCGGGATGCCTGCTAATTGTAGACGAGATCCCTTTTGCTCGGCAGGTCCTGGGCAACAGCGCGTTTCACATAGACCTCCGCCGTGAGCCGGAGGCGAACGCGCAGAAAATTGGCCAGATTGTGCGGTGGGCCAATGCACATCCGCAAGCGGCTAACGCCATGCGCCGCGAAAGCCATCGCCTGCTATCACAACAGTTCGCCTTGGATGTCCTCGTGAATAAGTGCTGTGCCTTTGTGGGAAGGGTGAAGGAGCACATCGCTGCCGAGCAACGACATGCGCTTCGTGCGCACGCCGCAACCTTCCGCGCGCCAGACGAGGCGCCCATTCGACCGATTGTCGATGTCATCGTTCGAACAGGCGGGCGTAGTACAGCGTTGCTGAAACGGGCGGTGGCGAGCGTTGAAGGACAGACCGAAGGGCAGTACCGCATCCTGCTCGTCGACTACAAGAACAGGGCTGATATTCGTGCATTTGCAAAGGAGTTCCGTTCGAATCGTATTCGCGTGGAGTATTTCTCCTGCTTGGACACGGGCGCGAGGAGTACGGCACTGTGGACGGGGTTGCGCAATGTCACCGCGCCCTTCTTCGCGAACCTTGACGACGACGACACGCTATCGCCACACCATTTCGCGAGCCTGCTGAAAGTGGCGCTGGAGCATCCGGAGCACGACCTGTACTACAGCGGGGCCGTGCGCGTGGAAGAAGCGGGCAACTATGTCTACGCGCCGAACTTCGGCGGTCCGTTGGAGATTGAAGTAGCGGAACGCAGGGAACTGGTATTTCTTGAGCCCTTTAGTCTCTCGCGTCTGATCGCTGGGGACAATTTCATTTGCTCGAATGCGTATCTCGCAAGATCGATCTGTCTGGACGAACGAACACTGGAGGATCCACATCTCGCCGTCAGCGACGACGTGTACCTACTTTACATGCTGGCGCGGCGCAAGCCATTTCGCATGTGCCCCTATCCAACCGCCTTCTGGCACTGGCGATCAACCAGAAATGACAACTCAATGTTGGCGGTGGATCGCGAGATATGGTCCCGTGATGGACACCGAGTGTACGACAGATTGGAACAGGAGGTGTTTTATGACGGAATGACCCTGGGTTCGTTACGAGCACTGGCGCTTCATGGCGACGGAAATTATGCCGCTCGTTGGTGGCCGTTCCAGGCCGCACCGATCCCACCAGGTGTCGAAAAGATACTGACGGGCGATGTCGTGTTGGCCAACCGACAACGCAACTTCAACGCGACTGAACCCAGTGGCGTTTGGTCCTTGTCGACCGACGCTACGCTTCGTGTTTGGTTTTCCGAAATCGTCACGGATATTCGCGTCCGGATCAAGTTCCAAGTCGCTGGCCAACGAGAGAAGATCGTGCGCATGACGCTCAACGGACAGCCCTTCTTTGCAGGCGCCGTCCGCCCTTGGACATGGGCAACGGTCGAGAGAAGATTGCAGTTCATGCCCGCAACGGATAGCCTATTCGTTCGCGTTTATTGCGATACGGTTTTCAATCCCAGCAAGGAAATCGGCACAACGGACACTCGTAATCTTGGCGTGTTTTTGTCGACCTTGAGTTTCGTCAAGTGCGCGCGATTCAATACGGACGGCGTAAGGACCGAATATGAATGAGGCCGACGCCATCAATGAAATCTCTGTGCGAATAATGGAGTTGGCGCGCAATGCGCACGGGCAAGGAGACAAGGCGAACCGGTTGGTGGAGCTTGCTGCGTCCCTAGAGTTGCTCTCTGACGAAGTGCAACAGTGCTGGGGCGGCCCTTTGAATGGCCAAGTTGGGCGACAGGCCATTTTCAGGCAACTGCTTGGCGCCATCGAATTCGACGTCATTCTTGAAACAGGCACGTTTCGAGGCATTACCACCCAGTGGTTTGCGGAAAACTTCTCCGGTTCGATCGCCAGTTGCGACCAGGACCGACTCTATATCCTCCAGGCCCAGCACCGACTCAGCGGGTACGCGCACGTGAAGGTGCACCTTAAGGACTCGCGCGAATTCTTACGAGAGCAGCTCGGCGCCTTGCCGCCACGTAGCAAAGTACTATTCTACCTAGATGCTCATTGGCACAACGATCTTCCACTCGCCGAGGAGCTGCGCATCATTGTCGAGCATGAGGTGAACGCTGTCATCGCGGTGGATGACTTCCGGGTCCCGGGCGACGCGGGGCTATGCCTACGACGACTATGGCGCTGACCAGCGGATCTCGTTGGAACTCGTTGCGTTTCTTAAGGATCGCGGCTTCACGTTTTATTTTCCGAAGCTCCCTTCGAACCAGGAATCGGGAGCTGTTCGTGGAGTCTGCATTTTAAGCAAAACCATGACAGACGAGCTGAGGCATTGCGACCTAATTTGCGGGGGCAATTGGGACTATTGGAGGACGATCGAAATGAACGAGAGCCAACTCAATGATGGGGAACTCACAGCTCCGAGCAACCTCGGTTCCGAGGGCACGGCGCTCATCGCGAGCATGATCGAACAACTCCATCGGGATCTCAGTCCTTCACTATTGAACGAGATGCAATCCGTTATTCGTAGCGCCGAGCGTGAACTCGGCGACCGCGCTATCGAAGAGTTGCGATTGTTCAAGGCCGCTGTGCGCGCCGACATCGAGCAGATCGCGACGCAAACGCAAAGGTTTGGCGAATGCATCGACCGAATGCCCGACATGTTGGGCAACCTGGGGGCCGCCCTTCACGCCGACATCGAGCAGATCGCGACGCAAACGCAAAGGTTTGGCGAATGCATCGACCGAATGCCCGACATGTTGAGCAACCTGGGGGCCACCTTTCACGCCGACATCGAGCAGCTTCTGGCAAGAACTGAAGGATTCCGAGAGGTCATTCAGGGGCATCTGGAGAGACTGGATCCTCAGCGTCAGGAATCGGAGGAGCGAAAGGCCCTGGGACGGGCACTCGTTGAGGAGCGGGCGCGCGTGTTGGACTTGCAGCGGCAGAACCATATGCTGCGAGATCAGGTTCATCAATCGAACGAGCAATGTGACCAATTGCGAGCGTTGATAGGCGATGGCCAGCTGTACAATTCAATCCAGTGCGTGGTGAATGAACTCGCATGCGCGCAACACATTGCGAGCTGCTTGGCCCTTTCAAGGGCCATCAAAGCGGTGAGCCGCATTGCACCCACGCCTCGCGTATTCGTCCTGCAACTGGTGCAACGATTGGAGTCAACGTCAGCATCTGTGGCGACGCTAAAGAAATTGGGAGAGGATCTCAGGGAGATTCGCAGCTGGGGTTGACCGTTGTACCGCAATGGGTGAGCGCTTGCCGAAGTGCAACGCGACTCCCCCTGCTGCCGCGTAAAACCGATCACTGAGAGCAGTGAAGAAGCAGTGGGCACGCCAGATCCGTAACAAGCGCGTGGCGAGCCCTGGCGCTGCCGAGCCTCGCGCTTGCTCTGACTGCTTAAAATAATTCACCCATTCTACGGGCAACCGTGACCCACCGCCGGCATAGCCATCTCGTGGCACGCGGTGATCCACCGGTCGTCTAGTACCCGGGCCGAATCGAGAGAGACCAAGATGACGTAACATAAATTTCGCACATTCGAGGCGGTGGCCTCGATCTGGTTCAATGGTAGCTGCGAGGCAATCAATGATCCAGACCACAGAGAGGCCACCATGGCAGAGCATACAGCGGAAGGATTGAAGGACACGATTCGAGTCGACACAACGGAGCTACGCGGGCACGTCGATGCGGTAGTACGTTCGAGCGTAGAGGAGACACTGAATGCGCTACTGCAGGCGGAGGCCGACGGGATCTGCGGGGCGACGCGCTACGAGCGCTCGCCGGAGCGAGTGGATACGCGCGCCGGGAGCTACGAGCGGAAGCTGGAAACGAAGGCGGGCGTAGTTACGCTCAAGGTACCGAAGCTGCGTTCGCTGCCGTTCGAGACGGCGATCATCGAGCGCTATCGACGGCGCGAGTCGTCGGTCGAGGAAGCATTGGTCGAAATGTATCTGGCGGGAGTGAGCGTGCGGCGGGTCGAGGACATCACCGAGGCGCTGTGGGGAACCCGGGTGAGTTCGGGCACGGTATCGCGGCTGAATCAGAAGATTTATCGCCACATCGAGGCCTGGCGCAACCGCAAGATCGAGGGCGAGTTCCCGTACTTGTTCCTCGATGGTGTCGTGCTGAAGCGGAGTTGGGCGGGTGAGGTGCGCAAGTATCGTTGCTGGTGGCGCTTGCGTTGGTGCCCACGATCAGCGGCAGATGCTCGGCGTTGCCGAAGGACAGAAAGAGGATCTCGAGGGCTGGCGCGGCTTCCTCCGGCATCTGAAGGAGCGCCGGCTGGCTGGCGTACAACTCATTGTCTCCGACGGCTGCATCGTTTGTCGAGGCCTTGGCCGAGCTACTTCCACTACCGCAATGGCAGCGCTGCTTCGGTCCATTTTTAGATAAACGGGTTCATCAACGTACCGAAGGGCAAGATCGCCGACGTCGCACGAATGCTGAAGGCGATCCACGCCCAGGAAGATCGCCGCTCAGCCGAGGACAAGATACGCGAAGTGATTGTGAAGCTGCGCGCGATGCGTCTAACGAAGGCGGCCGAGCTCGTGGAGGCGAAAGCGCACGAGACGTTGACCGACTTTACATTTCCGAGCAATCACTGGCGACAGATCAAAACGAACAACCCGCTCGAACGGATCATCCGCGAGATCCGTCGGCGCACGCGCGTGGTCGGAGCATTTCCTGACGGTCACTCGGCGTTGATGTTGGTCGCGGCGCGATTGCGACACATCGCGAGTACGAAGTGGGGCAAGCGGCGTTATCTCGCGATGGAAACATTGCTCAATCCGCTTCCCGAGGAGGCAGCTGCTTGAACTTGGATCAGGCCACCGCAAAAGAAAGCGCGGGCGGTACTGACTCGGTGCCCGTTCTGTCCAAAAATGCGAACGACGGGGCGGTAGAATGTCGGCATGGGTTCGGCGCCACCGTTGTTACCTTTTCTGCTGATGATCGCCGCTGGCCGGGTTCATCGCTCTATCGCGGAGCCTCTGCCGCGTGAAAGGATAAATCAAATCAACGACAACGCTCGCATGTGTCCACATTCGTGTCCCCGCGAGCGGTTCTTATTCGGTATCCGAATAGTTCCGGGTTAAGAAGGCGCTTCTAAACTGGCATGTTGGAGCGTCGATCACCGGATGAATCCAATGACCAAAGCCATCATCGCCGCTCTCGCGCCCGCTGTTCTGACAGGCGCAGCTCAGGCGCAGTCGCGAACATTCTACGACGCGAGCGGCAAGGTCGTCGGCCGGTCGGCCACCGACAGCAGGGGCACGACGACGAATTACGATTCCAAAGACAAGGTTATCAGCCACGAGACGACGACCGGCAGCACTACGACCGGCGGACTGTCGGAAGGATCCGCACCGGCCGCTAAAGCGATGCGCTCGCCGCGCTATTACTGATGACAGTTAGGGACTCCGAAAATGTGGCATGATCTTATCGTTACAGCTGGCCGGGCCCTTCCACCCCTCGCCCGACTCCATGATCATAGAAACTTACTCATCCAAACGGCCGCCGATCTTGAGCGTCGGCTGTCCGCCCGAGAATCGGAGTTAACTGCAGCCAAAGAAACGGCCGCCGATCTTGAGCGTCGGCTGTCCGCCCGAGAATCGGAGTTAACTGCAGCCAAAGAAACGGCCGCCGATCTTGAGCGTCGGCTGTCCGCCCGAGAATCGGAGTTAACTGCAGCCCACGAGTCCGAGATCCAGCGGCGGGCCTCAGGCTTTACTGTAGATTTCGACTATCCTTATCTTCCCAAAGTCAGGACTTGGACAAAAGGAGCAGCGAATAATTTCTACAGCGCGCTTATCGCGTCGGGATTCGACGGCTACAGAGAGTTTTTGGCCTCGTTGCTGGAATACAAGGATAAATTCAATGCCATTTCGGCCGCAGAACCAATCGATGAGCGGCAACCGTATTGGAGCAATCTTTGGTTACCAAGCTTGGACGCGATATGCCTCAGCGGGCTTGTAACCAAGCTCAATCCCAAAAGGTATGTCGAAGTCGGTTCCGGCAATTCAACAAAATACATTCGGCGAGCTATTTCGGACCACGGATTGCGGACTAAGATCATCTCCATAGATCCGCATCCGAGAGCGGAGATCGACACCATCTGCGACGAGGTAATTCGCGAAAAACTGGAAGACTGCGATCTTGAATTGTTCTCCAATCTCGGCGAAGAGGATGTCTTGTTCATCGATAACAGTCATCGGAGCTTTCAGAATTCAGACGTCACGGTTTTCTTCACTGAAATATTGCCCCGTCTGAAAAGTGGCTGCCACTATGGCATCCACGATATATTTCTTCCCAACGATTATCCGTTGGCATGGTTATCCCGCTACTACAACGAGCAGTATCTGCTCATGGCCTATTTGCTGGGCGGCGCGGCGGGGGATCAAATCGTTGCCCCGGTCCATTTCATCGAGCAGTCGCCAGAATTGCTTGAAGTTCTTAGTCCGATTCTCGGACACCCGGAATTGAACGGGATAGCTGCTGTTGGTGGAGCTTTCTGGTTAAAACGAAACTAATTTGCGGGAGAGCAGATTTTGACTACTGGGGGCGTGAGATGAAATAGTAGCGTTCGAAGCCCCCGACCTGCAAGCAGACCGGGCGGAGCTTCCCAACACAAGTGAAGTCCATCGCCAACGAGACTTCTATGTACTCCGACGAGTTGGAGTCCCACTTGGCAACGCAGGTGGAAGATCCAGCGAAGCCAGCAATCTCCAAGCTCCGAGCGCGGGAACGTCTCTCGACTGAAGAGCGCTTGGCTCTCGCGAAGTACATAGTGGTGCTCTGGAAGCGCGTGCCCAAGGCACGGGAGCGAGTAGCTGCCCGGCTACCTAGCGTGGCGGACGAAGTCTGCACTGACCTTCATGTTGAGCTGGCCAGCTCCTCAAAAGGCATCCCGATCTCATTTCCAACGTAGACAAGTGGCGGTCAAGCATTGATAACGCCATAGGTCAGCAACGAAAGCAGCAATCGGCTCACAGGTTCCGCTCCTTCCGATGCCCGAGATGCGATGGTGCCGCCTACAGCAGCCATTCGATGGGGAGGATCGACAGCAGCTCGACGCCCATGCGCGTGGACCAGTCCGTCTCGGGCTCGGTGTCGTAGTGCTTCTCGCCGGATGCAGTTCGCTCGATCCACGCCAGGCTGTTGCCGTCCGCGGCCAGCCGTACCTCATACGCCAGCATCGGCACCTCGACATCGAAGAATCGGGTCAGACGCTGCGCGAGCGCCGGATTGCTGAGCACCAGACCCATTTCGGTGTTGAGCCGCGCCGAGCGCTGGTCGAAATTGAACGAGCCGACGAAGATCCGGCTGCTGTCGACGGCGAGCGTCTTGGCATGCAAGCCGGAGGACGAGCCTGATCCGAAACGGTTGCGGGATTCGTTCGCTTCTTTCGTCGCGGTCTTGATCTCGTAGAGCCGGACACCGGCCTGGAGCAGGGCGCGGCGGCGCTTCCCGTAGCCCGAATGCACCGACTTCTCGTCGGACGCCGCGAGCGAGTTGGTGAGGATGCGCACGGTCACGCCGCGCTTAGCCAGCGCCGCCAGCAGCTCGGTGCCGCCGTCGCCGGGCACGAAATATGGCGAGACGATGTCGAGCATCTTTTCGGGCCGGCCCATCTTGCGCACGAGCTCCGGAAAGAGCAGCACGTCCGTCCGCTCCGTGGTGTCGAGCGTCTTGGCCGGGTCGTCGTACACGACCTCGGCGGTCGCCCACTCGGTGGCGAGTTTCCGGTCCAGCAGCTCGCGCACCAGCGGCGTCGCGCGCATCGCCTCAAGATACGCGATCGATTCGGGGTCGGCGCGGTTCGCCACGAATTTGGCCTCGAGATTAGTGGTGCCATCCGGCATTGACGGACCAACGAAACCCGACGCGGGGTAGGCGGACGCGCTGTTCCAGTAGATGTCGAATTCCTTGGACACCTCGGGCACCGCCGGTCCCACCGCGAGCACGTCGAGGTCGGCGAACGTGAGGCCGGTCCCGGCGCCGAAATACTCGTCAGCGATGTTGCGTCCGCCTACGACCGTTGCCTGGTTGTCGGCAGTGAACGACTTGTTGTGCATGCGCCGGTTCACGCGAGTGAAATCGGTCACGAAGTTGAGCATGCGGTTGTCGCGAATGACGACCGGGTTGTAGAGGCGCACTTCGATGTTCGGATGCGCGTCAAGCGCGGCGATGGTGGAATCGAGCCCCTTCGTGTTCAGGTCGTCGAGCAGCAGGCGCACGCGCACCCCTCGCTCGGCCGCCTCCCAGAGCGCCTGGAATAGCAGGTAGCCGACGTGGTCGCCATTCCAGATGAAGTATTGTGCGTCGAGCGACTTTTCGGCGGCGTTGGCGAGCAGCACGCGCGCGGCGAACGCATCGCGGGGGTCGGGCAGCGCATGGATGCCCGTCTTGGCAGGATTCGCAGCGACGCCGGGCGCAATCGCGCGGCCGAGCCGCGTAGCCGCCGTGTCAGTGAGGGCGGCGGTCTCGAGGCGATCCTTTGGAGGGGCCAGCGTGGCGCAGCCCGTGCCGACCACCGCGACGGCGACCAAGAGGAAGGACAGAATGCGGTTCATTTGAGTTCTCCAATGCTATCAGCACTGCGAGGCCCCAAGGAAACGCTGTTTTCGGGCACGGCCTGGCCTATAACCTGAAACGCGTGATGCGCATCCTGGCGGTCGCCGCGTTACCGAGCATGCTTTTCCCATTCGAGCGAGATAGGGCCGGCGCGCGCTAAACTCCGTTTGCACTCTCTGAAACCAGTGCGCTGCGGGGCCTCAATGTCAGTTCTGACTAGCCGCCTGAAATTCCTGGATGAAGCATTCTCGCATCGTCTAGGAATGTTCCATGCTTTCGTGGTCGCGAACAAAAGCCTGATGGTCTATCTGGCCGCGACGGCCGTAGCGGCATTCGGGTATGACTTGTTCACCTTCTCCCTGAAGATGGACTCCGAATTCCACGCCTTGGATGCCGGGGCCAAGATGGAGTGGATTACGCAGGGCAGGTGGGCGATGTATTACCTGAGCGCGTGGCTATTGCCCGATCCCGTCATGCCTTTCCTGCCCGTACTGACCGGTCTCATTGGACTAGCGTGCGGCGTCCTCTTCTTCCTCCTGTCCCTTTCCGAGCAACGCACGTCATCCGACTATCTTGCGGCGCCGCTCGTTATCGGCTGCCCTCTGCTGGCGTTTGGCTTCTACTTCACAACGCTGAATTACGGCCTGGGTATCGCACTTGCTCTGGCAGGTGTGGGCCTCTATGCGCTGACGCGCTGGCGATGGAGCTCTGCGGCGTGGTCGATTGCCTGTTTCGCAATCGCTATCGGTATTTATCAGTCGACCATCTTGCTGATGCTCGGGTCGTTCGGCATCTACTTGGTCCTTCAGGTCATCGCGGTTCCCCACGTGAGCGTGGGGTGGTTATTGCGTCGGCTTGGCGTGTTTTGCGCCGTCGTGCTCGTGGCTTACGGGTTATATGAATTGATCAAGACAGCGACCTTGCACGCCTACAGCGTCCCCTACGCGAAGGACTACCTGGAAGGCTACCTGAAATGGACGACCGACCCCTCGTATTGGTGGACGACGATAGGCAGGACTCTGAAGAGCGCAAAGTCCTATTACACGGGCCACGAGAATTACTATTTGTACGAGCTCCGCATCGTCGCCGTGCTCTTCTGGATTGTGCTGATCGTCACGGTCGTGCAACTGCTGGCAGCACCGCAATCGGTGGCCGTGAAAATCATTGGCTTGCTTGCGCTGACCGCTAGCCTGTGCGCGCCGTTGCTGATGCACCTGCTCAATGCCGGCTACATGCCCCCCCGCACGGTACTGGGTGTGCCCTATGTCTTGGCCGGCCTCGTCTTTTCCGCTTCCTCCAACAACCACAAGACGCTCCAGATGCTGCTCGGCCTCCTGGTGTTGGGATGTTTCTTCAAGTTTGCCGTCGTCAATAGCCGCTATGCATTGGCCAACGAGCTTAGCTGGAAAGCCGACCAGGATCTTTCTCTGCTCGTCCTGCAGCGGGTTCATTCGGTATTGCAGAAGCTCCCCGACCGGAGTCCGCCGTATCCAGTCAACCTGGTGGGCTTGTTGCGCCACCGCGAAACGCCGCTTTACATCCGTCGCGATCTCATCGGCTCGTCGTTTTATTACACGAACGGGGGAAGCACAAGCCGGATGGTCAGCCTGTGGCGCAGCATGCGCCATTTCGATTTCCGGCCAGCCTCCCACGCAGAAATGCTCAGCGTTGCCGAACGGGCTGCATTCATGCCCGAATGGCCAGCCGATGGTTCCGTCGACGTCGTCAAGGGTGTGATCGTCGTGAAAATCGGGGAATACACGCCGCATCAAATCGTGACCCTCTGTGAATCGACCCCCACCAGCGATTTTTGCGAGCGATACAGGAGAAATTAAACTCTAGCGGATCCGGAGGTGCCGGCTAGCCTCGCACGTCCGACGTGCTGATCGCGGGCTAGTGCGCGGCCCGCGGGGCTCATGGCGCCATGCCGCTCGAGCTGCAGGCGCCCGAGGCCGCGATCCCGCCGGAAGAGGATGCCGTCAGCATCGATGCGGCGATTGCGCTGCGGGCGCTGTGCACGCGTGGCGAATCGGAAGCGCCCGGCGGCGTGTTTGCGTTGTTTCACGCGCTGGTGGCGCTACTCAGCGGCGAAGGGCGCCGACAGTGACCGCTAAGGAACCGCGATTACAGGCGCGATCCCGAGGCGCCGGCTACGACCCCTGGCATGGGCGCTCGCCGTCCGCGACGAAGTTGCTGCCGTCGCGGTCATGGTGCACATGTTGGGGAGGGAAAGCGTTCGGCCTACTTCTTATCGGCCACGCGGCGTGTCGGGGTTGATGTGCGGCGCCCGCAAACGCGATCGATGATCGTCCGCGCGCTCGGAGAGCGCTCTACCGATCGAGTGGTGCTGCAGCACGCGCGCCCCTGGCCGCAAGGTCGGGGGGCGCTTTCCGTCGGAGATTCTCACAACTTATGCACCACGCCCGATGGCGATCGGAAAAGACACTATCCCAATCAGCGAGTTTCAGCGATGGCTCGCATTATGCTTTCGTCATAAATGCTAGTTGCTGCGCCGAAATACGCTATTGCGACCCGATAGATGCCGGCGGGGCAGAGCAAATCTGCGCGGTCTTCGACAGCCCGCGTAAAACTGGACGCCTTTCGGAAGGACGACTCCATGAAACGTTCCAAAATTCTGTCGGTGGTAACGGCATCGCTTTTCAGTCTTTCGACGGCGGCGCTCGCAAATGTCTACTCGTTCACTAGCCTCCCCGGGGCAACGTTGGATGGCTTACCGGTGAGTGCAACAGCCCAGTTCACGACCGCCCCCGGCACGATTACGCTTGCGTTGACCAATAATATTTCAAATCCCAGGAGCATCATTCAGGCTATCAGCGACATTTTCTTCACGGCGAGCGGGTCACGGGTGGGGGCGGTCTCAAGACACCGACTGCTAATCTGGTCACGATAGGCGACGACAGTTCGCCTCTTGTCGGCAATCCGCAGTGGTTGTTGACCAACACCTCCGGGAATAATTATCACTTGGATGCGCTGGCCGGCCCCGCTACCGGCCCCGCCACGTTGATTAGCGGACCGGGACCGTACACGAACGCAAATGGTCGATCAGAGATAATAATCCGCACAACCCGTTCATCAACACATCGGCGACATGGACGCTCGCGTTCGCCGGCGCCACCGCCGGCACCGTTATCTCCAACGTCGTCTTCTCGTTCGGGACACAGCCTGGCGCTAACGTCCCCGTGCCGATCCCGCCCGCCGTGTGGCTGTTCGGTTTCGGCTTGTTGGGGTTGGTCGCGATCGCGCGGCGCCGGCAAGGCGGAGTCATGCGTGGATCGCCCGCCGCTACCTGACAACTGTTTCCGCGCCAACACAGCCCCGCTCGCGGCGGGGCTTGTTGTTCTATGCCGCGGACGCTCGGACTTCCGCGAACAACCGCGCCGCCCCATTCGTCGCAGCGTATCTGCCACGCTTGGCGCCACCGGCCGCGTACTAGCGCCGCGATCGGCACATCGGAATAAGAGCTGCCATTCAAAAACCGTAAGATACCGGCGGCAGTCGGCCACAACCAGCCGGACAGCGTCGCCGCTCAAGTTTCCGGTAGGCCTCCGTTCGGACCGCCGCAAACTATTGCGCCGAAGCATGCTCGGGGGTCGGGTAACGTGCGTTGCGTCCAGTTGGACCGCGATTGCGTCTCTCGCGCAGACCGAGAAGCCCTTGCTGAAAGGGCTTGCCCGTGTTCACGATAGGCGTACACATACGAGCGGTAAAGGCGGCGTACAGATACCTATAAGGAGGTACGCGTCGGCCTGCGTCCATCGTAAGGGAGATCTCCCCATGAGCGCCAAGAACGCAGTTAGGGCTTTCACACAGACTCGGCAGTCCCTGACCTCCTATCTCGGATCAGCAATAAGACTGATAGGGAGTTGCCATTTTGATACTCGGCAACCTGCATTTAGCCGGACGGGAACGCCATGGTACCGCCGCTGCGATGGAGCACCCAATGAGTCAAGGCCGGGAACACGTGGGCGCTGGGCACTTACCGTTGACCAGACCCACAAACGACAACCCCGCCGGAGCGGGGCCTGTACATGCGCGGCATGTCCGCGTTCAGCCATCGGATAAGCGAGGAGCGAAGGTCGTTTCGGGTCGGCTATCGCCAAGGACGCCATAGTAGTCGTAGACCTAGCGCCCGTATTCGTCGGTGTACTGGGTATGCTAGTCTGTGCATAGCGCTTTGGAGCTGCTCCTTCTGTAGCGATAGACGTAGCCTTCAAGGCGGGTGTCGTACTTCAGCATGCTCCACGGAGCGGGTATGATCGGTGCCTACGCCAGAAAGCCACCGAACTCAAGGGCCGCATAGCGCACCTGACCCAAGAGCTTGTCGATGATTAGGTCGTCGATCGAGCCGAGCTTGTCGCCGTTTGCATTGAAGAACCGTGGTTCCCGCGACCTTCGTGGAAGAGATGCAGGGGTTGCTCATGGTGAGGGTCTCACTGGCGGGCGAGGCGCCCGCTATGCGAAGCACGAAGCACTGACAAGAGAGGCGGGCCGCGATACGCTTGGCAACCCGCCGACAGGCACCGTTCCCTCCTGTCGGCATCGATATTACTCCTGCACCATCGTCAGGCGCATCGGCGCTTTGCTCCTGCCGTAGGAGCCGACCGCATAGACGCCTAGGAGGAGACCGAGCGGCAATCGCTATCAGCGTGAACTCGCGGACGCGCACGATGGGCCAATGGACACCGAGCTGCGAGCCGTCAAGGCAGCGCTGGCCGATCTCACCAACGCCGAGCTTCACGCGCTGATCGCCGCCACAAACGGCGTACCGCCCGTCGCGTATGGCTTGCTCGCGTGGATCAGGGCGCCTGCGATTGGGAATCGAACCGTCACGCCGGTCACGAGTACGAGCTACTGCCGCCAGGGGTTGCGATCGATCCGGTATCATCATGCGGTAGCTCGGATGTCACCGAGCCCTCAAAGGAGATGCCATGGGTATCGTCTGGACGATCGTCATTGGGTTTATCGCCGGAGTGCTCGCTAAGTTCATCATGCCGGGAAGCAACGAGCCCTCCGGTTTCGTGTTGACGACGATCCTTGGCATCGTGGGTGCGATGGTTGCGAGCTTTCTCGGTCAAGCGCTTGGATGGTATGCGGCCGGCGAGGGTGCGGGGCTTATCGGTGCGTCGTCGGCGCCATTGTCGTTCTCTTTGTCTGGGGACTCATCGCCAAGAAGCGCGTGTAGCAGACCCAGGGCACCTCGGTTTCCGAGAAGCCCTTTGGGGGACTGAACACACACGCACGGAAATGCCGGAGCGACCACGTCACCCTCGGCACAGATGGTTTCGATCGCTGCTGCCGGTCTATTTTTTTGGACTGTGAGGACGCTTTATGCAAAGCGTCGTTCATCGACGCCGTGCGCTGTCCACCAATGCGATGGCGCAGACCACAACAGCAACAGGAACGTCTCACATCGGCGGACACTTTCGTGGGCGGCCCCGTTGCCATTATTAGTTTACGCCCGCCGGCATCCGATCAAAAACGATTCCCGTCTGCGCCGGTAGGCGAACGAAAAGCCCCCGCGTGGCCAATCTTTCAAACTCTTTCCGGCTCGGCGTAGTCTGAACTGGTAGATGATCCAAGTGGTGGATCGGTTCTCGCGGAAATCGCGGCAGTCGTGGGTGTTGGTTTTTCCGGGTAGGTCGTCCCGCAACCGGATTCCCCGAGTTCGCGTCCGCGAGGTGGCTCCAATGTAGCAACTAACGAGGGGGATGCCTTATCGATGACATTTACTACTGGACTACCCCAATGCCGGTGACCAACACCCGGCACACGTTGCGGTGACGCAACGAAACGAAGCCACAGCAATGTGGCGATCCTCCAAGGCCCACGATCATCGTGGGCTTCTTGTCATTGCGGTAATAGGTCTGAGGCGGTCGAGGGGCCTATGGCTGCCGTGTCAGCTTCTTCGACAGCATCCGCGCTGTTCCTGAATCGGCGGGCACGTCATCGTTCGCGCAGGATTCCCCGGCGGTGCTCGCGCTGCTCGATGCGCTGATGGAGTTACTGACAGTGCCGAACGGAGCATTGAATGCAAGCGGGAATCGAAAATCAGTGCATGATAACAACGAGCACGCTGCAGGGCGCGTGCTCGATGAGCGAACCCGTGCTCGAACCACGCCACCACCGCGCCGCCCAACCGTCGAGGTGCCGATGGCCGACCACAATCAGGTCGGCGCTAATCTGGTGCGCATAATGGTGATTTGCTCGACAGAATCCCCGACCAGCACCTCGCCGGTAGGAGCATGCCCCACGTCGGAAGTTGCTTCAGGCCGTCGGCAAGGATTTCCTGATACGTTTGTCTTTCCGATTCCGCGTCCAATGTGCCGTCGTAGCAGGCGCCATCAACTGCAACGTGATGACAGGAGGCATGATTGCGATGAGAAACAGGTCCGAGCGGCTCCATTGCGCGATGTCGCGGCAGTTGAGCAGTGCCTTCTGTCCGGAATCCGAGCCGTCGTAAGCAAGCAAGATTCGTTTGACATAGATCAATCCCCCCTGAGAGTATGCCGGAGAGCCGGGTAAACAGATTACGCCTGCCGAGGGTCAGGCGCCCGTACCCGCTGCGACCGCTGCACCCGCGGCAGACTGCAAGCCGATCGCGTCAGATTGCCGCGCGGCCCGCAGTAGCGAACCTTCGGGGCCCGTTTCTGGCGGCTGGTGGCTACTCGGCGTTGCTGGCGGATCTGCGTTTCGATTCAGTCGTCCGTAATTGCCGAATCAGCTCGGCGGCACGCTCCATGCTGACCGGCGTAACGCCCAAGCGGGCGCACGACAGGACGTACTTCGCGAAGGAAACGGAATTTGGATCGTCGAGGAGAGGATCGTTGTCATCGGACATCCTGCGATGCTACTGCGGACGCGCAAGAACGCACTACGGGGCACGATCCCGGAGGCGGGGTACATCTATGCCTCCGACGCGATAATCGGCTTCCGGCGGAGGCATATCGATGGTGCGCTACGGGAGGAATTGCTGGCTGGTTACGATGCCGTTCAGGCCTTGATGTTCAGCGCCCTATAGCAACTTCATCACATTGTCGCGGTTGGCGAATTCCTCCCCGGGCGTCACAAACGAATAATGCGTATTGATGGCCTGTGCGGCCCATAGGCGGGCTGACATGCTCCGGATCTTTGTTTCAGGTACTCTTAATTGTTGGCCGGAGATCGGCATTATTGCTTTCATCGTAATGTTCGCCTTGCCCGACCACGTCCG